>JAWKTT010000029.1:0-59734 GCA_041398965.1 Planctomycetaceae bacterium
ACTGGAAAGTCCTTCAATACAGGAACTTCGATAGCGGGGGAGAGGGAGAGGCTGACAACAAAGATCACCCGTTGGCGAGGATTACAATCCGGGGAATGCACCCGGGACGTCTAGCCGATCTCTCACGTTGCAGCACGTAACGATTCCGCGTGCGAGTCGCGGTTTACGTTTGCGGTTTGCAGACGCGAAGGAAGAGTGCTTGAGGTCCCCCCGAGAATGGTTTTGTCCCACGCAGAAGGCGCAGGGCGGAAGGGTCGACTGAGACTTCTGGGAACGTGGTGCATACGCATGAAGTTTTCACCACTCGATTCATCGGATGGACACGCTTTGTTTTCACCGGTTATGCTGACGGAGTCATCGGGCCTGAACGCGTGACAGCCGAGGAGTAGTGGAAGGGAGGGTCGACATCGGGGGGGAGCCATGGTTGCGGCGGAGGTGGTGAGTGATGACGAACGTGGCCGGAGGATTCGGGGGTGGACCTTCTGGAGTGTGGTCGTCCTGCATGTCGTGCTGCTTGTTCGAGGAGCGGCCATTCACTCGCCGACATTCGATGAGATTGCGCATCTCCCGGCGGGAATCAGTCATTGGACACTCGGGGACATGATCCTTTATCGCGTCAATCCCCCCCTCCCGCGGATGTTGGCGGCGCTGCCTGTGCTGTTCGTCGGGGCCGAAGTGGACTGGCAGTCAATCGAACGTGGACCGCAGGGGCGTGGTGATTTTCAAGTCGGTTCCGACTTCATCACAGCCAATGGGGAGCGGGCCTATACCCTCTATTTTCTTGGTCGTCTGCCTGGGATTCTCTTCAGCATCATCGGAGCACTCGGCTGTCGAGCTGTCGGAACGAGGCTGTTTGGTCCGGGGGTCGGACTGGCAGCGGGTGTCATCTGGTGCTTCTCTCCCGACATTCTTGCTCATGCTCAGCTGATCACTCCTGACGTTCCGGCAACGGCGATGGGGATCGTTGTTACGGCGGCTGCACTTCGCTGGCTCTCGACAGGTCGCCACCTGGATGCCGCCTTGTGCGGATACCTGATGGGAATGGCACTCCTGTGTAAGACAACGTGGATTCTCTGGCTAGGATTCCTGCCGGGCTTATGGATCGTGGCCGAGAGTCTCGGGTTGTCGGCAAAGGCTCCCTGGACTCGTCGCGTCTTCCAGCTTCTCTTGGCAAACGTTTTAGCGATTGTTGTCTTGAACATGGGCTATGGGTTTGATGGGACGGGAAAGTCTTTGGGGGACTATCGATTTATCAGCCAGTCTCTGCGGGGTCCAGAGAATGAGGAGTCGATCGGAAATCGATTTGAAGAAAGTTGGATGGCCAAAATCCCAGTTCCCCTTCCGGAACAGTTCGTTCAAGGAATCGACTACCAGAAGCTCGAATTTGAATCGAACAAACTGTCCTATCTGCGAGGGGATATTCGTCGAGGAGGCTGGTGGTACTATTACCTTTACGCGGCGCTGGTGAAGCAACCGGTTGGCCTGTGGTTGATGTTCTTCGCGGGATTTGCGGCGACATGGTGGAAGGGGCAATGGCGGAGTGCCTTACTTCTGCTGCTTCCAGGGGCGCTGTTATTTGTCTTGGTCAGCAGTCAGACGGGGATCAATAAACACTCTCGCTATGCGCTCCCTTCGTTTCCGTTTTTCTTTTTGATTGCGGCGACGAGCGTTCAATTGTGGTGGTCACATCGCGCGTGGGTTCGATGGATACCGTGTGTCGGGGGAGTGGCGATGGCCGTATCCGTTCTATGGCAGGAGCCGCACTTCCTGGGTTATTTTAACGAATTGGCCGGGGGGCCGAAGGTGGGACATCGCCACCTCATAAACAGTAACATTGACTGGGGCCAAGACACGCTACTGCTGAGGAAGTGGTATGACGCCCATCCCGAAGCGAAGGAAATGAAGATCGCTCTCTGGCCCTCGATTGACAGCTATCAAGCGGGGCTGCCCCTTTCGCCCCCGAACCCTGGCCCCAACTGTAAGCTGAGTCGGTACAATGAAGAGATCGAAACAGGTCCCGTTCCCGGCTGGTATGCTCTCAGCGTGAATCTGATTCATGGCTATCCGTTTTCGGTACAAACTCATGGCCACGGAAGGATCGGGGCACCGCAGAACTGTTTCAGCTACTTCCGATATTTTGAACCGGTCGATCGAATTGGGAATTCGATTTGGATATACTCACTTGATCGTGAAGATGTTAATCGCGTGCGCCATGAGTTGGGGTTAACTTTGGTGACCGTTGCAGACAGGCCCTAAGCGAGCGGGAGTGTGTGGATGTATGTCATCGTCCAAGTTCCATGCTATAACGAATCTCAATGTCTTCCGGCCACTCTGGCCGCTATTCCGCGAGAGTTTCCCGGAGTCGACAGGGTCGAAATCCTCGTCATTGACGACGGCTCTACCGATGGAACCAGCGACGTTGCGGCTGACCATGGGGCTCATCATGTCATGCAGCATCAGCGCAATCGGGGCTTGGCGGCTGCATTTCTGACAGGAATTCAGTTCTGCGTTCGGCAAGGGGCCGACATCGTCATTAACACCGATGCCGATGGTCAGTACGCTGGCGAAGACATCGGCAAACTGGTCGATGTCCTCGTGCGTCAAGAGGCCGACCTCGTCATCGGGAATCGGCGTCCCTGGTTGAACCGCGAGTTCTCCTTGGTCAAAAGGGGCTTACAGTGGTTCGGAAGCAAGGTCGTCTCGTTCTGCCTGAAGCTTGATGTTCCCGACGCCGTGAGTGGATTTCGCGGACTGACGAACGAAGTCGCCCGAGACCTGGTGCTCGTCGGGAAGTTCAGTCATACGATTGAAACACTCGCGAGGGCCAGTGCCAATGGGTTTCGCGTTACTTCAATCCCGATTCGAACGAATCCGACCACTCGCCCCTCGCGACTGTTTCGAGGCATCCCGCAGTTCCTCCGGCGGTCGTCGCATGCTTTGCTTCGTAGCTGCCTCTTGTACTGGCCAATGCGAGTATTCGGCACTTGCACCATCGTCTGCTGGATCATTGGCGGTCTTCCGATTCTTCGCTTCCTGATCCTGTGGTCAATGGGCCAAGGAGCGGGGCACATTCAATCGCTCATCCTTGGCGGAGTGTTGATGCTGTTCGGCGCAGGTTTCGCCGGACTCGGATTTCTCGGTGAACTGTTGGCAGGTCATCGAAAGTTTCTGGAAGAACTCCTGGTCCGTCAGCGACAGCACGACTGGAAGCAAGCGATTCACGATCCAGAAAGCGAAGAGAATTCTTGTGCAGGGACCACCTACATCGAATCCTATCGTGGTCGACCGCCGCGAAATCCCCCGGTGCTCGTAAGGGAAGCCCATCAGGAGTCCGAGCCAGCCATTCCTGTCATGGATCGTGCCAGTGGATTGTTGAAGGACTCGCCGCTGCATGTCGACGCCGAGCGAGGAGAGCCATGATTTCTCATCGCCGATATTGCTGTGCTCGCCTGTTGAACCGTCATCGCCCCAGAGGGTTTACCCTGTTGGAACTTGTTGTGGTGATGGCGATCATCGGTCTACTCGCCTCACTCATTTTCCCCGCCGTTCAGTCAACGCGCGAAGCTTCTCGAATGACACAGTGTCGAAGTCATTTGCAGCAGTGTGCCGTTGGGGTCATCAATCACGAAGCGACACATGGATGGTATCCCACTGGAGGCTGGGGGAAGAACTGGGTCGGCATCTCAGATCTCGGTTATGGCATTGAACAACCGGGTGGGTGGATCTTCAACACGTTGCCGTTCATCGAGCAAGCCAACGTGCGAGACCTGAACGTCGGAGAGGTCTCTGCCTCGAATGCCGCCCGATTGGGGATCCCCATTCCCCTGTTGATTTGCCCAACTCGGCGTTCGCCGACAACGTTTGCGAATCTTCGCCAACCTGTGCTGTGCGACCCCGTGACTCGCGTCGCTCGCAACGACTACGCACTCAACGGGGGAAGCCTGTTCATCAGTTACGACAACGGGCCCGCATCGCTTGAAGAGGCTGCCACCTTCAACTGGAAAGACTTCACTCAGTCCAATGGACTCGTCCATCAACGCAGTCGTGTGCGCCATCGAGACATCCTTGATGGCACCTCAGTCTGTTACCTCGTCGGAGAGAAGCATCTCCGTCAGGATCAGTACGAAACCGGCATCGATCGTGGCGACAATGAAAGTGCTTACAGCGGCGACGACCGCGATCTCGTTCGCTTCACGGGGTTTGCACACTCCGGACGGTTCGAGCCCTTGTCGGACAGTTTCATCTCTCCCGAAGAAGGACTAGTCTTCGGGAGTTCGCATCCGTCGGGTTGGAACATGTCCTATTGTGATGGGACGGTCCGGACGATGAGTTTCTACATCAACAAAGGTCTGCATTCACGACTCGGGAGTCGAAACGATGGAGAAGTGGTCTCAAGCCAATAGAACGCTCACCTTAAGCAAACTCTGTTTCATTGCATTCCTGGTGTGTGCTACTGTCGGGTGTTCACCAGCAGCCCCCAAGCCAGTCCCTGCCACCCCCAAAGTCGAGTGTCGTCACCCTTTGAAGCCCAATGAACCTCCGCAGAAGATTCACGAATGGAAGTACGAAGCGGTGAGTCGTGCGATCATGCAGGTGATGCAAGAGAGTCCTGGGGGTGTTAAAGCGGCTGAACTCACTGGCAAAGTGAAGAGCAAACTCGCCAGCGTCGACCAGGAGGAAATTACTGACCTCAAATGGTCCGTTGACACCGTCCGTGGCGAGATGGAGTGCCGGGGTGAAATCGAACGCATCTCGAATGAGAAGCCCCTAACACTCAGACTTCCCGGTGCCACAACCCCCAACCCGACACCCCCCGCAACATCCAAAACACCAACACCCCAAACGTCGACATCGACACCCCCACCATCAACGACCACACCGGCGACAGTGTCACCCTGACATCGCCGCCAATGATGAATGGGAAGTTTCGGGAGTCGTTGTCAACACGAATTGACGAGACCGCTGATTGACAAGACCACATTGACAAGACCACAAAGGGGCGCGAGCAAGTTGTGCCCGAACGGCAGGATCATCGACAACTTCGGCACCGAAACCCTGCCATCCTCACCGGTCCCTCGGCAGAGTGCATCCGACTGAAGTCGGACAGTCTGGCGAATCCTCAAATCTGCAAAGAGAGCCATTGGAATTCGACAGATAGTCTAGCCCCAACAGCTATCCCTTTAACTCAATCGACTCCCACAACGTGGGGTCGGACTCGAAGGGAAACTCTGCCCCGTGGGCCAGTGGGATGCGACCCAATTCGGCATCGTTGAGACAACAGAAGAAGCCGAGCAAGGGCTGCTGAACCGGGTCAAACCCATGGAGCGACTCCTTCGGAATCCAAGCCTCCAGTCGATAGCCTTTCGCATCAACGGTCGACTGAATCAAAATTGGGTCCTCGTCGACCATCGGAGCATCGGACTGAGCCCGACTCACCGGAACCTGTACCGCCATCGCCATTTCCCCTTTGTCTCCGCCCCCGCGTGGCAACAGGCAGAACGAGTGACAAAATCGCGTCGCACGATGCACGTTCTGTGTATTGCGAGTATCGATCCAAATCTGCAAAGAGTCCGCCCGCGTGGGATAGTCGACCTGACTCAACACTGGCAACTTCCGTCCAGTCACCGTCAACTCGAGCCCGATCCCCTTGGGATTCCAGGCGAGCCGCAAATCAACTCCAGCCCCCTGACCACTCTCCAAACGTGGCTGATCTCCCAAGAAGGGGAATGGAATACGGTCGGTCTCCTGTAACTTCAACCAGGTCTTCCCCGACCGAGGCAACGCATTATCGCGCCTCACCGAAAACCGACATCGCATTAGAAAAGAAGCAGGTAAGAGTGTCATCGAATCCGCAATCTGCCAAGTAACACAAAGGAACTTTTCGACGCGACAACTCAGCGTCACACAGCAGTGTCCATCTGCTTCCCGCGAAATCATAGACCATTCCCGGTCATTCACCACACTGTGGACGTTCCCCCGTATCGAATCAGGGGCCATGACCGAACTCCACATCCGTAATTTTTCGCCATTACACATGATGCCAAATCGAGCAGTCGGCATCGCCTGCTATGCTCCTGTTGACTATGCTGTTTCCTGTCTGTCCCTGTCTCCATCAGACCGGTCCCAATCGAGGAGAGACCCCGATGCCTGCGATTGCTTTTGCTCGTAACGAAGCCCCGTCGCTTGGGGTCGAGATTGAGTTGCAACTGGTGGATGCTGAGAGTTGCGAATTGACGAGTGCCATCCAGCCAATTTTGGAGCGACTCCCCGCCAACTTGCATGCCCATGTCAAGCCGGAGTTGATGCAAAGTTACCTCGAGATCAACACCGGAATCTGCGGCGATGTTGGCGATGTACGGCGAGATCTTACACGGGTTCTCACCGGGTTGCGGCCAGTCACGGAGGAACTCGGGGTGAAGATGTTCTGGGGGGGAACGCACCCGTACTCCTCGTGGCGAGACCAACAGATCACGGTCAACGATCGATATTATCAACTCGTCGAATTGATGCAGGACATCGCCCGGCGACTGGTCACCTTTGGACTTCACGTGCATGTCGGCGTCGATTCGGGAGACAAGGCCGTGATGATCTGTGATCGCATGCTTCGTCACCTCCCCCTGTTGCTCGCATTGACAGCCAACTCACCATTTTGGGAGGGGCGATCGACCGGGTTGCACTCGAATCGAAGCAAGATCATGGAGATGCT
Organism: Planctomycetaceae bacterium; assembly: GCA_041398965.1. Classification (GTDB taxonomy): domain Bacteria; phylum Planctomycetota; class Planctomycetia; order Planctomycetales; family Planctomycetaceae; genus JAWKTT01. The sequence goes on from JAWKTT010000029.1 coordinate 6,707, forward strand.
CCCGACGGCCGGCCTTCCCCATCAAATGCGAAACTGGAGCGAGTACACCTGGCTCATCAATCACCTCATCGACACCGGGTTCATCAACACCATTCGGGAAATCTGGTGGGATATCCGCCCGCATCACAACTTTGGTACGGTCGAAATTCGGGTTTGCGATATGCCAAAGAATCTCGACCACGTCCTTGCCATCACCGCTCTCGTACAGACACTGGTCGTCGTCATCTCAGAACAGATCGATGAAGGGACGTACCAATCCGAATATCACCCGATGATGGTGACGCAAAACAAGTGGAGAGCCGCGAGATACGGAGCAGGTGCCCATCTGGTCGACAGCGATGACTACAGCCAGCGAACCGTGCAGGAAACGATCGACAGCCTGGTCGAACGACTCTTGCCGACAGCCACACGACTCGGCTGTGCCGCCGAGTTACAATACTGCAAACGTCTGCCAACCGATACCGGAGCGGCTGAGCAACTCGCTCTGTTTGAACAGACCGGCAGCCGCCGCGACGTCGTGCGGCAAATGCTCGCTCGCAACGAATGGCGACCGGAGTAAATGAGTGATGCAACAATTCAAGAATCTTGAAGCGGCGATGCTGCGGGCAATCTCGTTGGCCGAACGGGGAGTTGGACACGTTGAGCCGAATCCTTGCGTGGGGGCGGTCGTGGTCGATGATGAGTTGCGTCTGCTAGGGGAAGGTTGGCATCAGCAGTTCGGCGGACCTCATGCCGAAGTAAACGCGATCGCCGATCTGCGAAGAAGATCGACTGAGACCTCGAAGGTGGCAACGGGCCAGGGGGCAACGCTCGTCTGTACGCTGGAGCCGTGTGCTCATCATGGCAAGACCCCCCCTTGCGTTGATGCGGTCATTGCCGCTGGTTTTCGCCGCGTGGTGATTGCGGTCACCGACCCCGCTCCGCACGTCGATGGACGGGGAATCGCGAAGTTGCGGGAAGCCGGAATCGAGGTCAGTGTCGGTCTCTGTGCAGAGAGTGCGTCCCGGTTAATCGCTCCGTTCGTCACCTTGATGTTGGAAAATCGTCCTTACGTCCACGCGAAGTGGGCGATGTCGCTCGATGGTCGCATCGCGACGAGAACCGGGGCGTCGCAGTGGATTTCCTCCGAGGAGTCACGATTGCAAGCCCACAAACTCCGGGGTCGAATGGATGCCATTCTCGTCGGCATCGGAACCGCGCTCGCCGACAACCCACTCCTCACCGCACGTCCTCCCGGCCCGCGCACTCCACTGCGAATTGTCGTCGACACTCACGGGCGTCTGCCGTTGGACGCTCAACTGGTCTGCACGGCGAAACAAGTTCCACTCCTCGTGGTCTGCGTTGACCCCACCCCCACGTTTCAAAATCAGATTCAATCAGCTGGTGGGGAGGTCCTTACGCTCCCCGCCGACAGCGAGACCGGTCGCGTTGACATCGCCCTGCTCATGCAGGAACTCGGTCGCCGTCGCTTGACGAACCTTTTGATCGAAGGGGGCGGCCACATCCTCGGCTCCTTCCACGACCGAGACCTCATCGACGAATACCACATCGACATCGCCCCCAAAGTCCTCGGCGGAAAAGCTGCCCTCTCTCCCCTCCTCGGGATGGGCCACGCGATGGTCCCCCCATCTTTAGAAGTCATCGAAACAACCACCATCAACGGCGACACCCACATCCACGCCCGCCCCCCCCGCCGATGAAATCAACGGCACTCGGCTCGATGACACCCTCCTGAGTTCCAGAAGATTCGCACAGCAAGATGGCGTCTGTTATCCTGTCGGAGTTGGGGGGGCATCCTCCCCTGAACATTCACCGTCCATTTTCTCAGCGAGGAGTGTCATGCGATATCGCGTGCTTGTGGAACAGGATGAAGATGGCCTCTTCGTCGCGGAGGTTCCGTCACTTCCTGGATGCATTTCTCAAGGGACTAGTCGGTCCGCAGCCATCGAGAACATCAAGGAAGCGATCGCGGGCTACCTTGAGAGTTTAGAAGCTCATGGCGAACCTGTGCCACCGAGCATCAATGAAGAGGTTGTTGAGGTCGGACCGTGACCGCGTTGCCTGTTGTTTCCGGGAAACAGTTGGTCATGGCACTGAGGAGTTTTGGGTACGCCCTGGACCGCCAACGGGGCAGTCACATGATTCTTCGACAACAGAGTTCGCCATTCCGACGCCTGACCGTTCCGGACCACAAAGAGATCGCAAAGGGGACTTTGCGATCGATCATTCGGCAAGCTGGTCTGACGGTCGATGAGTTCTGTGACCTTCTCTGACTCAACCTCGCCGCCGCTTACACCGGGGTGGGACAAAGGAGTTTTTGGACCACTTCTCCATGCACATCAGTCAAGCGGAAATCGCGGCCCTGAAAGCGGTAGGTGAGGTGCAAGTGGTCGATGCCGAGGAGATGGAGAATGGTGGCTTGCAGGTCGTGGACATGGACACGGTCTTCCACGACGTCGTAGCCGATCTCGTCCGTGGTGCCGATCGTTTGGCCCCCTTGGACTCCCCCTCCAGCGAGCCACATGCTGTAGGCGTCGATGTGATGGTCGCGACCAGCAAGGTTTGTGCGGACTTCGCCCTGCGGGGTCCGACCGAATTCACCGCCCCAGATGACGAGCGTGTCGTCCAGCAGTCCGCGAGACTTCAGGTCCTGAACGAGGGCTGCAGAGGCTTGGTCGATTTCCCGACAACGTGCAGTCAGCGCCTCGCCCAGGTCCGTCCCTTTGTTGCCGTGATGGTCCCAGTCGGTGTGATAGAGTTGAACGAACCGCGTCCCTTGCTCAACGAGTCGCCGGGCTAACAGGCAGTTGCGGGCGAAGGAGGGCTTCGCTGGCTCGCATCCATAGAGGTCGAGCGTCCCCTGCGTCTCGCCGCTGAGGTCCATCAACTCGGGAGCACTCGTCTGCATGCGATACGCCATCTCATACGCGGCAATTCGAGTGTCGATCTCGGGGTCCCCGACGGCATTGCGATGCAGCGAATTCATTCCCGTAACGGCATCGACGAACTCCCCCTGCGTCTCGTGGCTGATCCCCTCGGGTTGGACAAATTCAGGATCGGATCAGCTCCCGTTCAGGGCGGACTCACCCGAAACTCGTCGGCAGAAAACCGCTCCCAGGTAGTTGCCCCACCACGCGGACCACGCGGACCGCGACTGCCAATACGACGAAACCGGGCAAATTCTACGACTCGCTCCCGAGTCCATAGGTGACCAGCTGCCCATGCTCGGACGCCCAAACTGGGCCGACCCGGTGTTCTGAACAGCAGCTTCGCCGGACCGTGATTGAAGACGTTTGTTTGCATCGAACGAATGACGGCCACATCGTCGACCACCTTAGCCAGGTGTGGCAAAGGTCGGAAAGTTCGATCCCCGCTTCCCCATGCCCGGAAAATTTCCGCTGAGGGCCAAAGAAGTTGGCATCCTTACCAATAAACGCAAAGCGATTTCCCGCAACGAACGTCGGGATGACCTGACCGTTCAACTCCTGGAGTTTGAAGCATTGTCGAACAATTCCAGTTGACTCGGCCCCCGCCATAAACAGGAAGATGACGTTTTTCGCACGGGGCGGGACATGAAACGCCTTCAACTTCCCCCAACGGTCGCCGATTGGTCGAGTCGTCCGAATCCGGCTGATGATGTTGTGTCCCGCTTCGTTCCGCTCGTCAATCCCGACGCCAGCAGCGACGACAAGGCGACCCTTCCCAATCAACAGCAGTTCGAAAGAGTGTCGTCGCGTCTGAAGACGCAATTGTTCACCATCAAACATAGCTCGAAAGCTCCAGATGAATTCTCTCAGCGTGACACCGTGTCGCCCCGGAAAGCCCTGCCAGTAACGACTGATGATATGTTCAAACGTCAGTCCAACATCGTCACGTCAGTCAGCATCCTGGTGACACAGGACCAGCACCGGGGCAGTGGCAGTGACGAATGACGTACTCCGCGGTCGAACCGAGCGAAGTCGCTTCAATCCATGATACCCATGCGACAGAAATGGCAATGAGGTCTGCCTCCTTCTCTTCCGGCAAACTTGATGATTGTCTCTCCAGGATGTCCAACGGTGACGTTGAGTTCCATCTCCGGGAATCCACCGCCTTCAGAAACTCCGTCGAAGTCCGGACCACCTCCCGGTTTTTCGTCACTCAGATCGCCGAAAGCGATACCGGGCGAAACGATGTCGAGTGGCACCAATGAGTGGACCAGATGCATGCCGGATCGTCGACCAACTCAAGCCGCCTGTACGGCAGCAGCCGACGAGTCAGAAAAGTCGATCGGGAACAACGACAGAATGACGGTGTCAGGACACTTGGCAGTCGCCTTGTGCAGTCAGGAAGTGAAGGAGTAGACGCAAGCGGATCATGCCGTAAGCCCCATGATCTGCTCCTGAAAGAAAGTGTCACAGACTACTGCCATTCTTCGCAAGCTGTAAGCCGGGTATCTGCTCCCTGTTCGAGTCCCGGTCCGTGAGTCTCAGTTCAAAATTGCATCAGTGAGATGGGCTGTGTCCCTGCCAGAGCGCATTCCGTTATCTGGCAGACACACGAAAAGCGAGACAGCCCCATTCTCATTTTATGCAGAATGAGGCTGAGAATTTTATATTCTCCCAATGCCTTGAGGGCGAGTCGCCATCAAGGCTTCGTCGCAGACTTCGGCAGCATCCAGATGTTGCGGTAGCGGACGGGATTGCCATGATTCTGCAAGAAGACAGGACCGGCGCCGTTCTTCTCGTCCCCGCTCACTCCGCCGGGAGTCGGTTTCTTGAGTTCCAGTTGATCGTGAATCACGACACCATTGTGCTTGACGGTGACAACGGCATTCGAGGTTTTCTTTCCGTCAGCATCAAACTTGGGAGCAGTAAAGTCGACGTCGTATGTCTGCCAGGCCAACGGAGGAAGACACATGTTGACGGCAGGTCGCGACGCCTGATAGATGCCCCCACATTCGTTGTCGAGACCTTCGAGGCCGAACGAGTCGAGCATCTGAATCTCGTATCGACCGCAAACGTAGTAGCCGCTGTTTCCCCGACCTTGCCCCCGAGCATCGGGCATGAACGGAAGTCGAAACTCGATATGAATCTGGAAGTCTTCAGCATTGGTGATTCCGTGAGCCCCCTGTTCCAAGAGACCATCTTCGGTCATCTTGGTGCCGGGCTTCCAGTGCTTTTCGAGGGTCTCTTTGGTCCCATCGAACAGCACGATCGCCCCTTCTGGCGCCTTTGCGCCGAGAGTGTCACTCTTTCGTTCGACACTTTCGAACTTCGATTCCGACAAGACCTCTAAGACCTTGTCGGCATCTCCTTCGACCGCAGACTTTTCTTTCCCATCCCAACCCGCACCCGGAAGTCCCCCTTTAAAGGCAATAAGACGGAACTTTCCTTCGCCCAAAGCCAGCACTTGCAAGCCCTTCCCCTCTGCGGTGTACTCTCCTTGAATGACAAAGTCATGATTCTTCGCCGCCTCTTCGGGCGTGGCATATGTCGCCCCTTTGCCTTCAGCAGCATGGGTCATCGCCGGGGCGAACGCCAGCATCGACAGGAACAGAAAGCCGCAAGTCAACCGTGTCATGAAGCACTCCAACAGGTGAGGAAACTCTCGATCTTCCGCGAAATGCAGAGAACGAAATTCGGACATTTTCAGAACAACATCACCAGACCGTCAAGGACCTTGAGCGACTGATAAATCTCAATGACATGTGCTGCCGAGTCGACACTCGGCTCGATCGTCACACAGATATGCCGCCCCGCCGCAGTCGCGCGGGTCGAGAAGGAAGGCTCACTCCCCTCAGGTAACTCTTGCCGAACGGCCGACAGAACCCGCGCAACAAAGTTGTCGTCCGCGGCCCCAATCGCTTTGAAAGTAAAGCAGCAAGGGAACTCGTGATTTGCTTCCAAGACCTCAAGGCTCGGCATCCCAAACATACCCATCTCCTCCTCGTTCTGCCCAAAGCCGACACTCGGATGACTACTCGATCGCCAGCCATCAGCCATCGAATCACGCATTTGCCACATCGGATCATCGCCAGAGGCGACGCGACCTCATTCTACACTCTTCACGGCTAAAAGTGGATTGCACCAGTTTTTCGCGATCCGCGATCCAATGAGGGAGCACCCGATGGGGGCAACCGCCCTCGATTGACTGCATCCCGAGAGGAATCCCAACTCCATCGAACTCACTCGCCGATCTCCCCGATACGGTCGTCCCGGAGGGCGCCTCGCCGACTTTGCCCGACACCACCGCTAACGAACGGGATACGATCAATGGCGCAGAGGATCAGTTGGCGATGTCGATGCAGGAGAAATCAAGTGATCATCCAGGTATCGAGTTAGGGTGTCCCAGAAGTGCGGAACGGTATTGGGACCCTCGTCGATGCTGTGAGATCGGTAGGGATAAGGCATGACGGTGAAGTGCTTGCCCTGTGCGATGAGTTCATTCATCAGAACTTCGGTCCCTTGATAATGACCGTTGTCGTCTCCCGTACCATGGACGAGAAGCAGATTGCCGCGAAGTTGCTTGGCATACGTCAGGGGAGAACCGCCACGATAGCCGTCGGCATTGTCGTCGGGAAGCCCCATGTACCGCTCCTGGTAGATGCTGTCATAAAGGAGTTGATTCGCGTTCGGGGCGACTGCGATTGCGGTGTGATAAAGGTCGGGATATCGGAAGATCGCATTAAGACTCATACTCCCTCCACCACTCCAGCCCCACACTCCCACGCGACTGGCATCAATGAAGGGGGACTGAGACAGAAACGCCTTGATAGCGGCTGCCTGTTCGTGAGTGGCCAACTCGCCGATCTGCCGATGGACGCACTTTCGCCACACCCGTCCCTTCGGAACATTTGTCCCTCGATTATCGAAGCTGACAACCACACAACCTTTTTGCGCCATCATCCAGTGCCACAGCCCCCGCGGTCCTTTCCAAGAGTCGGTCGCTGTCGCACCATGTGGTTCACCATAGACATGAATTAACAGAGGGTGTCTCTTCTCAGGGTCGAACTGTGGGGGCTTAATGCACCAGCCATCAACATGAACCCCGTCTCCAAGATCAATCTTCAAGAACTCTACCGTTGGCCGACTCAGTCCCTCCAACTTTTCACGCAACCCGTCATTCGTCGACAACACCCGTGCGACCGCATGTTTCGGCAGACTGATGAGTTCCACGACGGGCGGCGAGGAGAACGAGGAGTAACTATGAATAGCCCACTTTGCATCGGGCGAGATGTCGTATTGATGCCAGCCGGGCTGATCGGTTGGCGAGATTTGTTCCAAGGCCCCGCCCTTCAACGAGACGCGGTAAAGGTACCTTTGTGTCGCATTCTCGGGCGACGCTGTAACGTACAGCCAACCTCCCTCGGAATCGACAGTCACAACATCAACCACGTCGTACTCCCCCTGCGTCACCGGGGTGAACTCCCCCGTTGCAAGATTGACGAGCAACGCCTGTCGCCAGCCAGATCGCTCGCTTAACCATACGAGACCTTTTCCATCCGAAGTCCAGCGGACGGGGTTCTCGTTCTCGATCCATGCTGTGTCAGACTCAATAAATAGTGGCCTCGCTTCACCAGTTTTCGGGTCGCAAAGCATGACGCGGTTCTCGGATTGCAGTCGATTGAACTGCTGTACCAGCAACTGTGTCCCGTCCGGAGTCCACTCCGCCCGAGCGAGATAGTGCTCGCGGGGGTCTCCTGGAATCTTCAACCATTGCACCTCTCCCCCACCAGCATTGACAACACCGAGACGCGTGGACGAATTCTTCTCTCCAACCTTGGGATATGGAAAAGAGACCACGCGCGGATAGGTCCCCGAGGTATTATCAATGAGATGAAACTCACGGACGCCGGTCGTATCGAACTGCCAGAACAGGAGGGTCTTGCCATCGGGACTCCACCGAAAGCAATCGCGAAGTCCGAGTTCTTCTTCGTTGACCCAGTCCGATGTCCCGTTGATGAGCGTGGGGGAACCATCCTGGGTCACCTGGGTCATACTAAGGTCGTCTAGTTTCTGCACAAAGATGTTATTATGCCGCACAAAGGCGACTCGTGTCCCATCGGGTGAGAACTTAGCAAACATCATCGTCGCCGGTTCCGCATCGCCGCCGAGCTTTCGCAATTTCTTGCTGGCAACATCGATCACCCAGTAGTCGCCACGAGTGTTACGACGCCACACTTTACGACTATTCGTGTAAATAAGTAACGACGCCTCGTCCTCCGAAAAGGCAAAGGACTCCACATCTAATGGCTCTTTTTCCCCTTCAGGAATAAACGCTGACGCCGGGAGGAAGACGGTCCGACCCGCTGTCTCGGCACGATGGACAATCAGGTCCTGACCGACTCTGGAATCGGCCGGCTCCAGTGTCCAGTAGACCCCCGACTTCCGACTCCAACTGATGGCCGGGAGTTTCTCATGGTCGAATTCCTTGGCGACAAAAAGACGATCAATGGTGAGCATAGTGTCATCAATTGAAGGAGTCTGCGCCTCCCCGAAGCGGGGGGGCAGAATGAGGCAGAGGATACAGGCCAGAATCATTCGGCCGAGAGTCTGTCTGGGAATCATAGTTCGCACATCAATGAAGAAAGTCGAAAGTGTGGTGCAATAAGGACACGCCTGTCGCTGCACTTGCGATGACATTGGCTTGTTTCCAATTAACAGAGGCTGCCAGGCGCAGTGACCAAGCTGTTAAATTGTCATGCTAACTAACTTCTACCACTCGGGCGCCTAACACCTCCATGCGAGGGGAGATTCCCAGCCCCGCATCTCGACTCGCCGACATAAACCCATTCACTCGCTGTGGCGAACCTTCAGCCGTGCTGACCGTAACATAACTGTTAAAGTCGGTACTAGTGAAGCGGTATTCCTCGGGCGTACTCTGGGCGAGGTGCGCGATGGCGGCCGTGGTGATGTCGCCCCCCCAACTATCTTCGAGCGTCATGGCGATTCCCATCGACACGCACAAGTCGCGTGCTTGACGGGTTTTTGTCAGCCCACCGAGCTTGCTGATCTTCAGGTTCACGACATCCATTGCCAAGTCCCGCTTGGCCCGCAGCAGCATCTCCAGCGAGTCGATGTTCTCGTCGAGCACAAAAGGATGATCGGTACTGCGACGCACAGCCAGACACTCTTCGTAGGTCTCGCATGGTTGTTCAATATAGACATCGAGGTCTCGGACCGCGCGAACCACTCGCTTCGCCTCATGCTGCGTCCAGCCTGTGTTCGCATCTGCCACGAGGCGATCGCTTGGATTCAGGATGGCCCGCGCGGCCCGAATCCGTTCGATATCCTGATCGGGGTCGCCACCAACCTTGAGTTGAAACCGCGTATAACCCTGCTCTCGATAGCCGGCGACGTTGCGTGCCATCTCGTCGGGGGGCAACTGTGAGATCGCCCGATACAGCCTCACGCTCTCGCCAAAACGCCCCCCCATCAACTGGCAAACGGGCAGTCCCGTCGACTTCCCTAAAATGTCCCAGCAGGCAATATCGATCCCCGACTTTACATACGGATGCCCCTTGAGAGCGGCATCCATACGTCGATTGAGCACTCCCAGTTCGCGCGGATCGATACCGATCAGATGCGGCCCAAGTTCCTTCAAACCTGCCCGCACTCCCTCCGCATATGCGGGAAGGTAGAATGGGCCGAGCGGACAGACTTCGCCATACCCGAACAGCCCACAGTCGGTCTCCACCCCCACGATCGTGCTGTCAAACACGGTGACCGACTTACCGCCAGACCATTTGTAAGAACCCTCAACCAGCGGAAGGTCAACACGGTGTGCAAAGATGCGAGCTATCTTCATTGGAGAGGAATCTCGTGTAATAGGTGAACGGTCTCTGTAACATCCTGCTATTTTACTAAAAGACTTTCGCTTCGTCTTGGCTCAGAAACCTACCCAATCGTGAAACCGCGCACAACACAGACCCCGGACACCTCGGCATCGCGACTGGCGGCAATCGACGTCGGCATCTTGGCCGAACTGTTTGATCAAGCACCGGACGTCGCTTTCTTCGTCAAAGATGACGCGGGACGTTACGTCACAGTCAACGAGTCGCTGGCAAAACGACACGGCCTCACCTCCAAGGGGGACGCGATTGGCAAACGACCACGAGACATTTGCCCCGGTGAATTCGGGCGTCTTCCGACCGAGCAGGACGCCAAGGTCCTCCGAAGCGGTCGACCAATCGTCGATCAACTCGAGATGCAATGGCACGCGCCACACGATCCAGTCTGGTGTCTGACAACGAAACTCCCCGTATTTGGTAATCACGGAGATGTCGTCGGCATCATCGGATTCTCCCGTGACCTGCGACAGACCGTCGAGCCCCACGAGGTCCCTCCCGCGTTTGCCGAAGCCCTCAAAGAGTTTGAACTCGACCTCGCCAGCGACACCACTCCCGCAACTCTCGCCGACCGCTCCGGCCTATCGCAGCCACGACTCGCCCGACTGATGAAACGACTGTTCGGACTGACCCCTAGACAGTTCATCACCAAAACTCGTATCGCCACGGCTTCTCGGCTTCTCAGGGAGACGGACCAGTCAATCGCCGACATCTCTTTCGCTTGCGGCTTCTACGACCACAGTGCCTTCACCCGTGCCTTCCGTGTATCGACCGGCGTCACTCCAACGGAATATCGCAAAGTCCATGGATGACTTAATCATTACTTCTCATCAACCAACGGCGTCCGACGAGTCAGGTAACTAAACAGGTTTCGCACTTCATCGTCAGTCAACTTCTCCATTTGCCCATCCGGCATCAGCGAGACGTCGACCGCTTTGAGAATCTCAATGTCGTCTCGTTTAATCTGAGTCGTCTGATTGTTAGCACCGCGTAGCGTAATAACTGCCGGGGTCTGATTGTCCAGTAATCCATTTAACACTAGACCATCCTTAGTGACCACTTGAAATTGGGTAAACTCCTCACGAATGGCGGCCGACGGATCAACGATGGCGAGGAGGAGGAAGTCCAGATTCGTCCGTTCATAGCCTGTGAGAGCCGGTCCGGTCTTCCCTCCTTCATCAAACAGCGTATGGCAAACACCACACTGCTTACGAAAGAGTTCCCGCCCTGCGATTGGGTCGAGTTTGCCCGCATCGGCAGTCTTCAACAGTTCACGAATCCGAGCGATCTGCTGTCGCTTCTCGTCCGGCGTTGCTCGGGTCTTTCCCCAGTATTTGTCGAGCAAACCCTGAATCTCCGCATCTTCGTGGAGTCGCATCTGCTGAACGATGTCGAATGGAACTGTCACCGGTTTGATGCGAGACTCTTCTATCTCTTTGAGGAACTGTTTCGTCCAGACCGCCCGGCTCGCGAGGACACGCTGTGCTGTCGACCGCAGGTCATGCTCGTCGGGCAACGAGGAATGATAACGACTACAAATCGTCGATCCGATACGAGGGTCATCGTAGGTCATCATTGCCATCATGGCGGACCGCTTAATCGCGTCGGAAGATGACCCCAACAGTCCAAGCAAAGCGGAGACCACTTCCTGTCGACGCGATTCCTGATTCCCTCTCTGAGCTAACAACTCGAGATAAGCAATCCGCAGACCAACATCTCCCCCTTCACGAGTGATGACCTTGATCGCTTCAGTTAGTGCTTCGTCTTGGCCTAGCTTAAGTCCGAGAGCAATATCCGAACCGGCTATGCGCGACTGATACTCTTGAATTGCACTAAGCAGTGAAGGGGGCAAACGCTGCAACTCGCGACCCTGATAGCCTTCCAGAAAACCGGCGATCAGGATGCCGCGATGCTCATCGCTTGGTGCCAGTTCAAGCAATCGAGCACATGCGGCCAATCCCGACATTGCTCCATCACTGTTGGGTGTCGGGGTCGTTGGTTGTTCCGCAATAGTCGACTTACCCTCAGTGACCACTTCCTCCAATGCAAATCGCTGCATGAGTCTGCCGAGAACAACATCTCGAATTAACGGGACATCCCACAGTGCGACGTCCTCGAATTGCTTCAGCAGTTGTTCCCGTGGAGAAGGAATCGCCACATCACCAGACTGACTCGAAGTGGGTTTCCATGGAACGGCAATCTGTTGATTCATTGCGATGGAGTTGCCACTGTGACCTTCAATGCCCCACCAGATGAGCAGCGGGAGATGCGGATCGTCCCGGTCTTCAGTCCGCTGAGAGAGTTCAATCAGTATCGGTAAGGCAACGGCAGAAGGTAGTCGCCGAGCCGTCGAGGCGAGTTGAGATCGCACTTGCACATAGGGCTCCGACTTGGCCATTTCGACAAGTCTCTCCTCCAGTACCTTGGCAACTTTTCGTTGATCCCCCAGCAGACGTACTCCCCATCGCCGAATGTCAGGATCATCATGTCCAATCGCGGTTAACGCGACCGCATCGTCAAACTCGCCGGCTCCAGAGAGTGTCCAGATCGCCTCGATGGCGCCGAATTGACGCGATGCCGCCAACTCCTGCAACTGAGCCAATGTTTTGTCCCGCATTGCCACATCAGCTTCGTTCCGACGACTCGATTCCAATCGATCACCCAAGACTCGTGCGGCTGTTTGTCGCTGCCATTTATTAGGGTGTTGAAATCGATCAATGAGCGCATCGTCACTAAGTAACATCAGATCGACATTCGCAGGAGTGTTGGGCTGCTCCACTTCAACCGGACCAACAGCACTCAGCCGGTAAATTCGACCACTTTCTTTGTGCCAGTTATCGCGAGGGTCTACGTGCGACAGTCGGCTATCATACCAGTCAGCGATGTAGACGGCACCATCCGGTCCCGCCTTGACGTCGACCGGTCGAAACCAATGGTCCGTCGTCTCCATAACCGGGGGTAAGTCGATTGTTTGATATGTTGAGCCGAGCCTTGAAATGGCACTAGACCAGACGCGATTATGTAAAGCATTCGCGGCGATAATCGTTCCCTGATACCGTGCCGGGAGCCCGTTCCCTTCATAGAGAATAAACGTCTGCGCAAAACGGTCCTTGTCTCCAGTGTGAGGCATATGTTTGAAGGCCCCGAAGGCGAAGGGGTTGGTTAATGGTCCATGCTTACCCCAGTTCTTTTCACCATAGGACCCTTGCGGATAATACATGCCGCGAGTATTTCCATGATTCGTCCCGGAAAAGACACGACCCTTCGCATCGACTTCGGACGAAAATGTGTTCCCTCCTCCTTCGGCGTAAATCTCAAATAAATGCGAACGGGGATCGAATCGCCAAATGCATTGACCTTGAAATTGCACATTTCGCGTTACGGCGGACGAGACGATTCCCGTCGTTGTCGAACCATTTGCACCGTAAATCCACCCATCCATTCCCCAAATCAGCGAGTTCGCGACAGAGTGCGTGTCCTCGATTCCGAAGCCCGATAACAACACCTGCGGGTCGGCATCGGGGACATCGTCCCGATTCTCGTCTGGGTAGAATAAGAGATAAGGAGGATTGAGGACATAAATGCCATAGCTCACCCGGTCGTTTGTTGCGGCGAGGGGTGCCTTATTCTCTTCTTTGGAGTTTACATCGGTAATGCCCTCTTTCTGCGAAGCGTTTAGGCGCCCGGGACCGCAACCAGTAATGACTGACGTCGCGATATTCAGTCCCGTGATAACATCGTGATGTGAATCGTAGGTGCCGTCCCCGTCGGTATCTTCGAAGACCGTGATTTTATCTTTTCCCCGAACGCCGTGCGGTGGCGGCTGCGGCACCCGATCAAAGACCGCCCGGAGGTATTGGTCATAATGGATCACCTTGAGTCCCTCGGGAAAGGGGTACTGAAGATACTGCACGACCCACAATCGCCCCCGCTCATCAAAGTGCATGAATAATGGCTGCGCAACATCCGGTTCGGCTGTCACCAGTTCGACCTTGAGATCAGCGGGAGTGCGAAACAACTTAAGGGCTTCGGCCGGAGCCGTTGGCAGGGTGTCATCGCCGATTGCCCCTTTACCGCCGAATGTGCGAATGATTCGCTCAACGTCCGCGTTTCCAGCGAGATCATCCTTGAAGACATCCCGCGACGATTCCCCTTCGGGAGTTTCTGCGACAGTCGAGCGTGGCTCGCAGACGATCGCACAAACGGACCACACCGCTAACAACAGCCAGCGAGTCGTTTGAGTTCGCATGATGTCTCTCCGGTTGAGCGTCGATTTCGGGAATGTCTACTTGCCAGTGTGTCGTACGTCGACAAAGTACGCGCCGCGGGACTCGCCCGTTTCAGAATCGAGCCAGGTTTGCAGGAAGGCGGGACCGGCCTCGAGCTGAAGTGACAAGACGGCTTTGATTTCTCCCGGTCCAATCGGAATGCTTGCCTCGACGTCACCGACTTTGACCTTCGCGGTCCCCGGTGGGAGATCGTGTATGACCCCAGCCGGTCTCATTCGGAGCGAGAATTCGTAGGTGCCGGGCTGTTCGATCTCGACCGCCCAGAAACCGTTCTGCTGAGGGTTGTGACTAACCGCATTCTGATTCCAAGGGACCGGTTTGTCACCGGTGTGCCAGTCGTGGCAAGTGAGTCGCGATGGGTTCTCAGCTGCATTCCCAAGGTGAATGCGAACGTACTGGTCAAACACCGGCGAAAGTGACTTCCACCACTCTTCGTACTCCTGACGCAGTTGTGTTACGACATCGGCATGCTCAGTCGCGACGTCGTGCTCTTGGCCGGGATCGGTTCTCATGTCGTAGAGTTGCTTCCCATCAACGAGTCGCCACTGTTCGGTCATGACGGCCGATTGCCTCCATTTCTGAACGAACTCAAGACGCTGCGAGTGGACAAATAGTGTTGGTGAAGGGCGTTTCCAGTCGTTGTTTTCCTGCATCAGCGGCACGACAAGACTGACACCGTCCCTCGGTGGGCCTTGCGGAAGTTCGAGAAGACAAAGTTCGGCGAGTGTCGGATAGAGATCGATGTGTGCCGACAACGTCGCAACGTCGCGGCCACCGGACAATCGACCCGCTGGCCACCGAAAGAAGCAAGGCACCCGATGACCGCCATCGTAAGGAGACCCTTTCGTCCCTTTCATCCCGGCATTGAAACCGGCCCAGCCCTGTGGTCGTTTGGGGGAACTGTTAAACCCAGCCGCTGTCCCGTTGTCAGTCATGAAGATCAGAATCGTATTGTCAGCCAAGCCATTCCGGGCGAGTTCTGCTGTCAGCTTTCCGACGTTTTCGTCAATGTTGGCGATCATGCCGTAAAACGAAGCCATCGGCTCGGGAACTCCGGCGTCCAGGTAAGGCTGTCGATACGCGTTATCAACAAGATATGGGCCATGAGGGGTGTTGGTCGCCAAGTAGCAGAAGAACGGTTGCGGTTTCTCGCCAATTGTGGTGATGAACTTTGTGGCGGCTCGAAAAAAGACATCGGTACAGTAGCCAGTCATTTGCTCGGGGGTGCCATCTTCGTGCCGCAGGGTGTCGTCAAAATAGTCGTTTCCCCACCAGTCGGGTGTTTGGGAGATGCCCCCGCCGCCGTGGGCCAAGACTGTCTGAAACCCTTGATCCTGCGGTCGAAGCGGAAAATTGTCTCCGAGATGCCACTTGCCAAACATCCCGGTGCGATATCCGTTCGCTGCGAATGCTTCAGCAAGCGTGACCTCATTGGGAGCCATCAGGGAGCGTCCCTGAATGGTGTGCCACACACCGGTTCGAGTCGAGTAACGACCGGTCATCAGAGCCGAACGGGTCGGTGAACAGGTTGGGTCGACGTGAAAGTTGGTCAGTCGGACAGACTCTCCATGCAGTTTGTCGAGATTCGGCGTCCTGATCATCTCGTTGCCATGCGCTGCGATGTCACCATAGCCTTGGTCATCTGTGATAATGACGATGACGTTGGGGCGAGACAGACCGACATCTTCCGCAGGAACGTCGCGTGCCAGGGCCCGGCTCGAGCCCCCCAAACTTAGCGCAATCATGCAGAGGAGCATGAGGGGTAAACTTGCCGCAGCCAACATTTCCCGGCGGACGATCTGTCGGCAAGGAAAGAGGTTCGCATACTTCGAACGACCCGAGATTGAGTTATCGCTCGATTTCGGAGAACCGCAATCGTCAATCGTGCGATGCGACGGGTTCGTTACGAGTTGATGAAGCATTATGCGTCCTCTTTCAAAAAGTGAGTGACGGACCGCCCCTGCGGATAGTTCTGGAATCGGCAACATACTTTCCCCCAGCGTCAACCAGGAGATTCGAGACCCGGTTGCTGAACCTGCCAAGCGTCGCACGAGGCCGACCATTGTCGGTCGTGTAACTCGTCAGGTCAATTCTGAGACAGTTTCGCGACCAAGGAGACTGCACCGGCTCCCCCCTGTGACTCCTCGCATTCAAACGGGGCGATGAGTAGAAGGACCATAGAGAATGAACGATGTGAACGTTCCAAACTCTGGCAAACTCGGCACTTTGCGATTTTTCCTGAATGTTTGTGAATCTTTCTCGGCAAATCCGGTTGACTGTTTTGAACGTTTTGGTAAACTCGCCGCAGTCCGCTGACCTTCTTTGAGGTGTCTCCATGTCCGTCACACAAATCTGTCGCCGCGCCAATCGGGGGACCGACGATCGGCCCCTGACCTCTACGACTCCTGGCCGTTCCGACCTCATCGCCCCAGAAATTTCCCCCCGAGTCGAGGCTGAGTCGCTGAGTGACCGGGCCACTCGACTCATGCTGACCGAGATTTCGTTTGTCTACAGTTCAGACTTCGAGGCCAATGAGCGGGCTGACGAAGATGCTGAACTCGTCCAGCGATTGGTCGGCGAACTCGACCTCTTCCGGAAAGAGTCGTCGGGCTCTGAGAAGTCGCTGATCGGTTCACTGAAGCATTCTCTGGAAGTGCCACTCCTGTCGCCCGAAGAAGAGCAGGCTCTGTTTCGTTACTTCAATCGACTGCGTCACAAGGCGAATTCTCTAAGAAGTAGTCTTAAGCGGGCGCGACCATCGCGGAAGTCTGTCGAGGAGATCGAACGACTTTTGGCCGACTCCTGTCTGGCCCGCGAGCGAATCCTGGCCTCGAACACTCGGCTGGTGGTCTCTCAGGCCCGTAAACAGGCATCGACACGTCAAGAGTTTGAGGAGTTTGTCAGTGAAGGGATGCTGATTCTGGTCGGCGCCGTCGACAAGTTTGACTACTCGCGTGGCTTCCGATTCAGCACCTACGCGACACATTCGCTCACCCGACACTTTTACCGTTGCTGGCAGCGATCGCAAAAACGCCGCGAGCGATATGTCACGACCCCGACAGAAGTCCTTTCCAACGTCGTTGAGTCTGCCCCGGCCAACGTCCCTGATCCCGAAGAAACCCAGTTGATGAATCATGTGATGGAGCATGCCTCCGACAGGCTCGACTCGCGAGAACGGAAGATTCTTTCGCTGCGGTTTGGCCTCGATGGACGTTCGGAAAAGACGCTTCGTGAAGTCGCTGGATTACTCGGATTGTCGAAAGAACGTGTCCGACAAGTGCAGATGCGGGCGTTGAAGAAACTGAAGCAGCTCGCCGACGAATGGCGTCCACAGACGGCCATGGCCTGAAGCTTCCGGAAGCTTTTCAAGGCTTTTCTCAAAAGGACTCGACAGGTTCTCAAATGAGAATACAGTTTCTGGAAAGAGAAGGTGGCGAACAACACGTTTCAAATTCGTGGTTTCCGAGAGTTGAGCTTTTGCATTTGCCTGGAAGAGGAAAATCAGTGCTCGTTCCCTGTTCAACTGGGCGTTCGCCATTGAGGGAATAACTCGAACGTGACTGACTGTGCAATTTCGTGTGGTATCAATGTGTCTAAACTAATTTCCCCCAAACAGTTCGCGCGGGCGATCGACGTCAGCGAGTCGACGGTCAAGCGTTGGGTCGACAATGGTAGCATTCATGCGGTGAAAACTGCCGGCGGGCATCGTCGCCTTTCTGTCGATGTCGCGCTAAGGTTTGCCCGCGATCATGGGCATCAGTTGGTTCGACCCGAAACGATCGGGCTGCCGACAGTCACACAACGAACTCCGAACGCCATAACTCAAGAGCGGACTGCACTCATTGAAAGCCTTGTGAGTGGGAACGAAGAGGCGAGCCGTCAGATCATTTTGGACCTGTACCTCGCAAGACATTCGCTTGCAGTCATCTGCGACGAGGTGGTCGCTCCCGCCTTCTGTGAGATTGGGAACCGTTGGGCTTGCGGCGAAGTCGAAGTCTATATGGAACGTCGGGCATGCGAACTGTGCCTGAGGCTGTTGCACAACATTCGAGACCTTGTTCCCTCTCCCGGTCCAGAGGCTCCTGTGGCCTTGGGGTGTACGCTCGATGGAGACCCCTACACACTCGCAGCCTGTATGGCATCACTCGTTCTGCGAGACGCCGGTTGGAACGCTAGTTCGTTGGGGAACATGCTCCCATTTACAACCATTCGACGTGCGATCGAACGCGAACGTCCAAAGCTCGTCTGGCTGAGCGTCTCAACAATTCGGACCCAGGATCGATTTGTCGACGAGATGAACGAGACAGTCGACCTTGCGTTGCAGCATGGCACCGCCATTGCGATCGGCGGTCGCGGCCTGACTCCCCCGCTGCGAGAGAAGCTTCGGTACTCCGCCTTTTGCGAAACGTTTCAACAACTGACGACGACTGCCGCCAGCCTTGCCCCGACGAGCCGCCGCTAAGTTGTGCCGCAGCTGACTGTCAATAATCAATCGCTTGGATAGGACCTGTTTGTTTCATCAGGTCAGATCGGCGTTCCACTCCTGGAGGGAACGCACCGATGGTTCCGGATGCTGTTTCAGGTACTCAATGGCTCGAACCATTGCAAAACATCCGGGTAAAGTTGTCACGCAGGGGACGCCATAGCTCACAGCAGCGGCACGGATACGGCCTTCATCGGTGCGACAACCGCGACCACTCGGGGTGTTGAAGATGAACTGCACGTCGCCGTTTGCCATATAGTCCAGCAGGTTCGGTCGGCCCTCCTGGACTTTGCGGACAAATTCCACCTCAATCCCTGCCTCCTCAAAAACTCGACCTGTTCCCGACGTACTGAGAATGGTGAACCCCATCTTCTTGAGCAACTTGGCAGGTTCGATCATCGCCTGTTTGTGCGGGCCGTTCATGCTGATGAAGACTTTGCCAGTCGTCGGGAGTTCGATCCCAGCTGCCATCTGACTCTTGGCGAATGCTGCGGCGAAATGTTTATCGATTCCCATGACCTCGCCAGTCGACCGCATCTCAGGGCCGAGAATGATGTCGACCCCCGCAAATCGCTGGAACGGAAACACCGACTCTTTGACCGACGTGTGATCGGGCCAAACTTCCTTCGTGATCCCTTGTTCCTTCAGCGAGACTCCGGCCATCACCTTGGCAGCCATGCGGGCGAGTGAAAGGCCGGTGGCCTTGGAGACAAACGGAGCGGTGCGAGAGGCACGCGGATTCACTTCGAGAATATAGACCTTCCACGGGCTGAGTTTGGCGGAGAGGTTGGCGGTTTCTGAGGTCGGCTGACCTGCCACGTCGGTTGCCGAGCCGGAGGTGGTGAGCGCGATGTCATCCAGCCGCAACTCGGAGCTCTCTTCTCGCTTCACGGCGAACTGAATGTTCATCAGCCCCCTCACATTGAGAGCGGCCGCCAATTTGTACGTCGCCTGTTTGATTTCATCAATCACCGACTGCGGCAAGGAGTACGGCGGCAGGGCACAGGCGGAGTCCCCACTATGGACTCCGGCCTCTTCGATATGTTCCATGACCCCGCCAACGAGCGAGGTCTCGCCATCGGAGATACAGTCGACGTCGACCTCGATGGCGTCTTGGAGAAACTTGTCGATGAGCACGGGGTGATCGGGTGAGGCATCGACCGCTTCGCTCATATAGCGAGTGAGCGACGCCTCTTCATAAACGATCTCCATGGCGCGTCCCCCGAGAACGTAACTCGGTCGGACCAGCACCGGGTATCCGATGCGTGCCGCTTGTTGACGGGCCCCTTCGATGTTTGTCGCCAATCCGTTGGGTGGCTGATGCAGGCCGAGTTTGTGCAAGATCGCCTGAAACTTTTCGCGGTCTTCTGCGGCGTCGATCATATCGGGGGAGGTTCCGATGATCGGGACTCCCGCTGCCTCTAGGCCACGTGCGAGATTGAGAGGGGTCTGTCCGCCGAACTGAACGATGACCCCGTCAGGCTGCATTCGGTCGCAGATATTGAGGACATCTTCGGTCGTGAGTGGCTCGAAGAAGAGAAGGTCGGATGTGTCATAGTCGGTCGAGACGGTCTCGGGATTCGAGTTGACCATAATCGACTCGACGCCGAGCTCTTCCATTGCGAAGGCAGCATGACAGCAGCAGTAGTCAAACTCGATCCCCTGCCCGATACGGTTCGGTCCCCCACCAAGAATCATGATGCGACGAGGCTTCTCGGGATTGCGAGCAGGGGTCTCGTCTTCGGTTTCGTAGGTCGAGTAGTAGTAAGGGGTGTACGCTTCAAACTCGGCGGCACAGGTGTCGACCTGTTTGAAAGTGGCCACGATCCCGCGCCCCTTTCGATGCTGGCGGACGTCCATCTCCGTCGAATGCCACCAGCCTGCCAGTTGACGATCCGAGAACCCGGCTCGTTTCGCCTTACGAAACAGTTCGTCGGGGACATCGGACAATCGCGTGACCCCCTGCAACTCCTCTTCGATCGCAATGAGATCGCGAAGATTCCGCAAGAACCAAGGGTCGATGTTCGTGAGCCCATGAACTTCTTCGACCGTCATCCCACTCTTCAGGGCGTAACGAATATGGAAGATTCGCTCGGCATTCGGGGTCGCCAGTTTGCTCCGAATCTCTTCGATGCTCGGCTGAGCTGCGGTCCCCCAGAGGTCTTTTTTTCCGCCGCCCAAACCGAAGTGTCCGATTTCCAAACCTCGCAGTGCCTTCTGCAACGACTCCTTAAACGTCCGTCCGATCGCCATCGTTTCGCCGACCGACTTCATCTGTACGGTGAGAGTCGGGTCGGCATCCGGGAATTTTTCGAATGTCCAGCGGGGAACCTTCGTGACGACGTAGTCGATCGTCGGTTCAAAACAGGCGAGAGTTTCCCGGGTGATGTCGTTCGGAATCTCGTCGAGCGTGTAGCCGACCGCCAGCTTTGCCGCGATCTTGGCTATCGGGAATCCTGTCGCCTTCGAGGCGAGGGCCGATGACCGACTGACCCGCGGATTCATCTCGATGATGGTCATTCGACCGGTCTTCGGGTTAATGGCGAACTGCACGTTCGACCCCCCGGTCTCGACGCCGATCTCCCGCATACAGGCGATCGTGGCATCTCGCATCATCTGATACTCTTTGTCAGTCAACGTCTGAGCTGGAGCAACGGTGATCGAGTCTCCCGTATGAACCCCCATCGGATCGAAGTTTTCAATGGCGCAGATGATGACGACGTTGTCTGCCTTGTCCCGCATCACTTCCATCTCGTACTCCTTCCAGCCGAGGATCGATTCCTCGAGGAGCACTTCCGAAACGGGGGACAGCTTCAAACCGTAGCGAACCTTTTCTTCGAACTCTTCCTTGTTGTAAGCGATGCCCCCTCCTTGACCGCCGAGCGTAAAACTCGGGCGAATGATGATCGGCAAACCGATTCGGGTGGCGACTTCGCGAGCCTCTTCCATGTTGTGAACGACCGACGACTGCGGGACGTCGAGGCCAATCTTCATCATCGCTTCTTTGAATGTCTCGCGACCCTCCGCCTTCTGAATGGCGTCGGCCCGGGCACCGATCATCTCTACGCCGTACTGTTCGAGAATCCCTCGGCGGTACAGGTCCATTGCCGTGTTCAGACCGGTCTGTCCCCCCAGCGTTGGGAGCAGCGCACAAGGGCGTTCCTTCTCGATGACTTTGGCGACATGCTGCCAGTTGATCGGCTCGATGTAGGTCCGGTCCGCCGTTTGCGGATCCGTCATAATCGTTGCCGGATTCGAGTTGACGAGGACGACCTCATACCCCTCCGCCCGCAGCGCCTTACACGCCTGAGTTCCAGAATAATCGAACTCACACGCCTGCCCAATCACGATGGGTCCAGAGCCGATAATCAGAATCTTCTTGAGGTCGTCTCGACGTGGCACGGCTGATTGTATCCGGTATCTGAGGAGTCGTAAGGCGAGGTCCAGACGGACCCCGACCCCGGTGGGGCGCAAATCCCCCCAACGGTACCAAGGAGGGCCAGAGAATCAAGTGATCGGAGAGGGAAATTCGGACGAGACCCCGCAAAGTTCGCCATTCTCAATTCGGGGACCATCGCAGACCCTCCAACCTTGAGAATGCCATCAACCAGAAGCGGTCTCGCATCTCACATCTCCCCCCTCAGGCGCTCCCCATCCTCTGCTCCCCAACGCATCAATTCGAGCCAACATATTTCATCCAATTGACCTTCGTGATGCCGACCGATTCAAAAATCCGAACGACATTGGACTCGTCCTGATTGATCCACCGGCCTAAAATCTTCGTAAAGGTTGCAACAGCCCGACTCAATGACTGCTGCGATTCTCACACAAAACGGAACAGGACTTCCGCGATGTTCATCAATCCAATCTACCTGCTCTACGCGGCTCCCGCGATGCTCCTCATGGCGTGGGCTCAGTCGAAAGTCAAGAGTTCCTTCTCGGCGGGGATGAGAGTCTCCGCTCCTTTGTCTGGAGCCGCTGCTGCTCGACACATTCTCGACTCAGAAGGTCTCTATGATGTCGGCGTGGAACTGACCCAGGGATATCTCTCAGATCACTACGACCCCTCAGACCGTGTCCTGCGGCTCAGCCCAGACGTGTACAACTCACGTTCTGCTGCAGCAGTGGGAATTGCGGCTCATGAGGCGGGCCATGCTCTTCAACATGCCCACTCCTACATGCCATTGATTTTGAGAAACGCAGCCGTCCCAGCGGCAAGATTCGGCCCGATCGCGTTTGTTGTCCTGGTGTTTGCTGGGATGTTCATCCATCCCTCTCTGATTTGGGTAGGAATCGCGTGTTATGGTGCTGTTCTGGTGTTTCAGTTGGTGAATCTCCCGGTCGAATTTGATGCCAGCAATCGAGCGAAAGCATTACTGACGAACATGGGAATCGTCGACGCGGAGGGTGCAGCCGCCGTCCGTAGTGTTCTTAACGCTGCTGCGTGGACCTATGTCGCCGCAACACTACAAACATTGATGACCATTCTCTACTACGTCATGCAGTTTACCGGAGGCCGAAGCGACGACTGACTTGTCCCCTTGAATTCCCAAAACACTGTTTGCGATTAATGATGAGCCATTCCTCATTTTGATCCGAAAGGACGGCAAATGAGTCGTTCCCTTCAAGGATGACCTGAATGATGTCGCGATCGCCCGGTAGACCGACGACTCGGGAGTGACACAAAGACACAGTGCCTGTCGTTGCGGGTGCAGTGAGGTCAACAAAGGTGGTGTTCATGTCGCCTGGCGAGAGAGGTCCACGGTCAAATTCTGTGGGACAAGTTGTCGGGGTCGGATCGGTTGTGCAGACGGCGGCAGCTGGTTTCGGCTTGGCACACGTTACAATCGTCAGGACTCCGAGTCCCCTCTATGGTCGTTGCGTTTTTACCACATCCTGGAAGCCGATCTCGACCTAACGTTGACTGTTCTCTCATCGGCAGTCCACCCCGTTTTAAGTTCCCCCCGGATGCTCTGCCTCACTCGTTCACTCTCTCGTGAGAGCATCTCGTGCAGACTCTTCACCAGTTCCAACTTCCGGAAACTCGCGTCCCCGAGGCACCGCTTCGTCCAGGAGACGACCAGTCTCGCGAGTCCTGTCTGGTCCGCATTTACCCGCCCGGACTCACCGGGAGCCTCATCCCGCTGAGGGAAGGACGGATGTCGATCGGCCGCGACCCTCTCTGCGACATCGAGTTGATTGATGACTTCATCTCGCGGCATCATGCAAGCATTGAGCGAGATAATGATGGATTCTTCCTCACAGACATGACGAGCCTGAATGGCTGTTTTGTCAACGATCTTCGCATCGAACGGCAACGCCTCAAACCCGGCGATCACCTTCGACTGGGGAACCACATCCTCAAGTTCCTCTCTTCGAACCATGTCGAGGCTCAGTACCACGAAGCCGTCTATCAGATGATGACCAGCGACGGCCTGACAATGGCGTACAACCGTCGCTACTTCGAAGATGCTTTTCGTCGCGAGGTTCTCCGCTCAAATCGACATTGCCGCTCCCTCGCTCTTGTATTATTCGACATCGACCACTTCAAAAAGGTCAATGATCAATATGGTCATCTTGTCGGCGACGAGTGCCTCCGAGAATTGTGCGAACGAATTCGTCGACGGGTTCGTGAGGACGAAATCTTCGCTCGCATCGGGGGCGAAGAATTCGCCGTGCTGCTCGCCGAGTCGACCCAAGAGGGTGCCATTAAGTTTGCCGAAGAACTGATGAATCGTGTCTCCGAACGCCCCTTCGCCAGTGCGCGTGGAGAGTCAGTGAAGATGACGATCAGCGTTGGACTCGCCCATTGCGATGGAGAGTCTCCGCAAACTCCGGACGGACTGTTTGAAGATGCCGACCGCAGGCTCTACCTCGCCAAAAGGAGAGGCCGCAACCTTATCATCGGCCCAGACGTCGCGCTCCCTCCGGTCAATGGCATCCCCCAGACCGACGATTCAACCATCCTCGGCGACTGACGCTCCAGCCCCCCCCAATGCGAACGACACCTCGACGGCTCACGACGCCTCACGGCTGCGCGCGGTGTCCCGTTCGGCCTTCTGTCGTAACCGCGAAAAGTTATGCAGCCAGCGGTCATAGTCTTGCGTCTTGAACTGAAAGAAGTCGGTCACTTCCTTGTGGGAGACGATCAGGAACTTCTCTGCCGCAAGACCTTCCACGACCTGTCCAGCTAACTCGTCCGGCGTCACCGAACTTGTGTGTAAAAAACGATGAATCGGATCTTCGAGATCTAGGAACTCTGTCGCCACACCTGCCGGGCAAAGGCACGAAATGTGAACCCCCTCACGGCGATAGCGGACACTAAGCCACTCGGCAAATCCGACAGCCGCATGCTTTGTCGCTGAGTAAGGGGCCGATCCGATTTCCGTCAACAGGCCCGCAGCCGACGACGTAACGAGAAACGCCCCCTGTTTCCTCGCGACCATCCCCGGCAGCACATGACGCGACGCATAGACATGCGACATGACGTTGATCTGCCAGTTGAGCCCCCATTGGTCATCGGTCGCCTCTTCTCCCCCTTTGACCGTCACCCCGGCATTCGAGCAGAACAGGTCGATCCGTCCCCACTGAGCGATCGTCTGTTCGACCAACTGCTGCACTTGCGACTCTTCGGCAACATCACAGGGGAGAAACACCCCCCCGATTTCGGCCGCAAGTCGTTCCCCCCCCTCTTGATCCCGATCCGCCACAATCACCGCCGCAGCTCCGTCCGCTGCAAATCGACGACACAGCCCCTGACCAATTCCACTGGCTCCACCCGTCACCACAATCACCGCATCTGCAATCTGCATCGTACACACTTTCCTAAACATCAATGCGGGCCCATCGGGCACCTGTCCCCGCTTCCACACCTCGACTCAACGCTCCGGTCACGGGATGATTCGTCAATCCCCATCAACACCGAGAAGCCTAGAAGAAAACCGGCTTCGCTGTCGATACGAACTCCCCCCTCCACAAGGTGCTGTGTGCATGCCCCACAAGACAACTCCCCAAATCGGAGGCGTCAGCCGACTCGAGACTCCTTCTCCCCCGCTGTCGACACTCCTATTTCAGACAATGCCCCCACGGGGGGAGAAGGTCGTGACGAAGATGCGTCAGCGCTGGCCGGATGTCGATATCGAAGTCCGCGCAACCTGAAGCACCTCATTGAGCAACATCCCTGGCGAGTGAGTGTGGCATGGGTTTCAGTCGACTCGCAGAAAACGCAATCGGCGGAACTCTCATCCTTAACTGAGCGAGTCCTCCAGATGGCTTCATCGTTTCACCGAATGCCGTCCTCAAGTGCGCTCGCTTTGTTTTATTTTTCAACCATCTCCAGATACGCCTGTTCCAGAGTTCGGCGATGTCGAGTTAGACCGATGATGCTGACCTGCTGGCTTCTCAGTGAATCGATCAGTTGATCTAACTTTGTTTGGCCTTCAACGAGCAGCTTGACTTCGACAACTCCGGCGCGAGGGGCTTGGCACTGAGCCGATGGGCCGAGTGCGCGGACGATGGTGTCGCGGTCACCCAAGAGGCTGAGTTGTACCTCAAACTCCGTCCCATTCTCTCCATTGGTGACGGTGTCGACGCCGCCGACATACAGCAGTTTCCCCTTTTCCATCATCGCCACACGGTCGCACACCAGTTCCAATTCCTGCAACTGATGACTGTTGATAAAGATCGACTTTCCTTGCCCTTTGAGTTCCGTCAACAGTTTCCGAATCTCGGCTCTTCCACGCGGGTCCACTCCGTCGGTCGGCTCATCAAGAAACAGCAGATCGGGGTCGTGGAGCAGCGCCTGTGCTAAACCGAGTCGTTGGAGCATCCCTTTCGAGTATCCACTGACGCTCCGATCGGCTGCTGCGGTCAATCCGAGTTGTTTGAGGAGTGCCGGTCGACGTTCGCGAATGACGCTCAGCGGCAAATTGCTCAGTTCGCCATAGTATTCGAGTGCTGAGTTCGCGGTCAGATGAAGCGGGATGCGGTGCCCCTCAGGAAGGTAGCCCACCTTGACTCGCCCGTGACGATCACCCGCTGGAACACCGAGCAATTGAGCCTCGCCGGAAGTCCGCCGAACGAGGCCAAGCAAGATTTTGATGAGCGTTGTCTTCCCCGCTCCGTTCGGTCCAATCAGCCCGAAGATTTCGCCCGGAGCCACTTGGAGCGTGACGCCACGCAGAGCTTCAACCTCGGTCTTGCGGAACAGGCCGGACCGGTAAGTCTTCGTCAGATCGGTGACCGAGACAGCTGCCGTTACCATCATCCCGCCCCTTATGTTGTGTCACAATGGAGTCTTCGTACACGACGGACATGGAATTCCGTCGTACGAATTGCATCGGACGATTCTTGCACATCAAACATCCAGCGCGTCCAGATTGTCCATCAAGGCATCGAGATCATCGCGTGGACGATCGGACTTTTCGCACTGACGGCGCGGGACGCCGACCGTTGCCCCGACGGCGTCGCGACCGTCTCGAACCAATTCGTTGTCTCGCTCGGCAATCGCGAGATCGAAAGCGTCTTTCCCTTCGCCGCCGAAGAGTTTGGTCAAGTCGATCTTGAACCCGGCAACCTCTCCTTCGGCTCCTGCAATGGCGGAGTTCTTGTGCTGCGGGAAGATGATGGCGTTCTCTGGGCAGACTCGACTACAAGCGGGGCACCCTTTTTTGCAGTTATCCTGGGCCTCAACCAGAATTCGGTCGAGTGGATCAGTTCCGTACACCCCAAACAGACAGAAGTCGATGCACTCCATGCAGTTTGTGCAGCGAGAGTAATCGATCACCGGATACCAGCGGCGCTTCACCTCATCGTCCGCGAAGTT
This sequence comes from Planctomycetaceae bacterium, assembly GCA_041398965.1. Lineage (GTDB taxonomy): Bacteria > Planctomycetota > Planctomycetia > Planctomycetales > Planctomycetaceae > JAWKTT01. Next base: position 34,132 of record JAWKTT010000029.1, read on the forward strand.
CAACAATCGCGACTCTCCCTCTTCGCCTCCTTCCGTCCCCCCTTCTGCTCCCCCTACCGCGAGACCGTCAGCAACGGGGTGACCATTCGTCTCAGCAACAGACTTCAACGGATGGCCGTTGGACGTTCCGTTCACCGCATGGCCATTGAGGTGCGACCCGTTCCCATTCGATGACGGAGCGTCGGTGATGATCGGCAAGGGATTGAGGTATCGTTCCATCTGAGGTTGCTGCGGTGTCCCTCCGATCCAACCGAGCAAGTCGACCAACTGCTCAGAGTTGTCTCGATGAATTCGGCGAATCTCTTGCAGATAGGGTTCCGCCTTCGTCTCGACCCGGAGGTCGATGCAGTAAATTGGGCGATTGGGAACCTCAATCGACCCAATCGCCTCGGACGACTTCTGTTCGTCGCTCCCGTCATCGGCGAGGGCTTCGTCCTCATCGTCCCGCTCTTCAACCAACAGCGAAATCCCCTCTTTCCCGCGGACTCCTTGACGATCCAGCGTCCAGCGTGCCCCGCGGGGATAGAGCCAGCTCAACACCACCAATGGGCCACGAACCGAACGCAGGAACAGCATCCCAGTATGGTCAGCTGTCATGTCGTACAGGTGCGGAACAACTGAGACATCAACCCCCGGCTCCATCATCAGCCGGGTTGCCAACTCCTCTTCCAAGTGCCGTTTGACAGGGTTCTTCCCCTGTGCCTGCGAGATGACGACGGTAATCTTCTTAGCCATGGGGCAATCGCTATCAGGAAAGTTTCGGGGCGGAACGATTCACGTCACTGGTTGCATCAGGTCGGTACATCACAACAGGTGCGAACACTTCCGTCTTGATTTAAGAAAGTATCGTCCCCTGTTTGGCGACTCAATTCAACTGACCTTTGATCATTCGCTGTGTTTCCTCCCAACCTTGTTCCAAGTGAGCGATGTATTCCTCCGGAGTCATGAGCCGGGCGAGAGTCTCAAAACCGAACAGCCAACCTTCTCCGTAACCGTCGGTGTTGATGGCCGATGGGTCATCCAGGAGCGTCTGATTGAAATGCAGGACCTTACCATCAGCCGGGGCGAAGAGTTCCGAAACCGCCTTCGAGCTTTCGATTTCCCCGATCGCCTGCTTCTTTTGCACTGTCGTTTCGGGGTCGATGATCCAGTCCAGAAAGTAGACATCTTGCAGCAGCCTCACGGAATACGACGTGAAGCCGACACGAAACCCTCCCGCCGCCGGTTGCAGCCAGAGATGATTGTGCGAGTACAACCGATCCGTCGGGATGACGGCGGAGTATTTCCCCATTGCAAACACAAGCGGTTCAGCCATAAACACCGACATCCCATAAGAAAACCGATTAACACTTCAACGCCCCGCCATCAAATCGACGAGAGCGACTCGACGGCGTCCGTGATGCCGGGACGATCACTTACCTTGCAATCTTCAACTCCCGCATCGCAAACTCGATCGCCTGTGTCAGACGGTCGACATCTTCCAGCGTACTGTACAGACCGAAACTCGCTCGCACAGTCGCCGGGACATTAAGGCGGGCATGTAACGGCATCGTACAGTGATGTCCATGTCGCACAAACACCCCTCGGAAATTGAGCTGCTGTGCGAGGTCGTATGCCGAAGCTCCTTCGATTGTAAAGCTGACGATGGCCCCTTTCTCAGAGGGAGCCGGGCCGTAGATCGTCAGTCCGGGGATCGCTTCCAACGATGCATGCGCGTGTCTCAACAAAGCCTGTTCATGCTTATGAACCGGGCACAATGTGAATTCATTCAGGTAGTCAATCGCCTCCCCGAGGGCGATGGCCTGAGCGATTGCCGGGGTCCCTGCTTCAAACTTCGCCGGCGGTTCGGCCCATGTGGAACCGGTCGACGTCACCTCTGCAATCATGTGACCACCACACAGAAACGGGTCCATTTCGGCCAGAAGATCGTACCGCCCATACAGCACCCCCACGCCACTCGGACCGTATGCTTTGTGTCCCGAAAAGACCAGAAAGTCAACCTCTTCCTGGACCACATGAATCGGCATGTGAGGCACACTTTGTGCCCCGTCGATCAACACCTTCGCCCCGTAATCATGTGCGCGACGAGTCAGTTCGCGAATCGGTGGGACGGTCCCCAGAACGTTTGACATCCCAGTGATCGCGAGCAAACGAGTGCGTGGATTGAATACGTCCTCGGCACGGCTCAGATCAATCTGGCCGTCATCAGTCAGTGGCAAGAGTCGTACGACGGCACCGGTCTGCTCAGCCACTCGTTGCCAGGGGACAAAATTCGCATGATGCTCGAGTTCGTTCAGCACGATCTCGTCTCCGGGCGATAGAAACTTCCGTCCCCACGCCTGGGCCACCAGATTGATCCCCATCGTCGACCCAGAGGTAAACACAATCTCCCGTTCCGACGTCGCCCCCAGGAACCGGGCAACTTTCTCCCGCGAACTTTCGAGTTCAGCACTCACCCGGTCGCCGTAAGTGTACACCCCACGATAGGCGTTCGCGTAATACTGCTCGTAGACCTCGCGTTCCTTGTCGATCACCCGCTGCGGCTTCTGAGCCGACGACGCTGTGTCGAGATAGGTCACCGGGAATCCGCATTCCAACGCCTGATTGAGGGCCGGAAACTCGAGTCGCACCAACTCCGCGTCAAAAGTCCGTCGACGAGTCGTCCCATCTTCCGAGAGGGGCAACCGTGTCTCCGGTTCTGCGGAAAGAGTGCGAATGCTCGGCTTGACCACCGCACTCCCAGCTTCCGCTGAAAGATCACGAGCGAACTGTTGCACACGGCTGACCATTGCGTACAGCCCGTTCTTTCTCTGCGGAACCAGTTGAGACTCCAACCCCAATTCGGCGAACCGTGCATTAAAGTCGATATCGAGCACTTCCTGCGGCGTTCGACCTTGCGTCAGTGACAACAGGACGACAACCAATCCATCGACAATCCTTGCATCGCTCTTCGCCCGGATGTCGAGGACCTTCCGTCCCCCCTCTTCCATCAGAGTTGGGATCACCCACACGCGAGATTGACATCCCAAGACACGAAACGTCTCCGACTGCTCGTCGGCAGTCAACTGGGGGAGTTCCTCCCCTAATTCAATGAGATACCGACACTGATCCTGCCAGTTGCCGAGAAACTCAAATTCGTCACGGAGTTCGTCAAATCGAATGATCTTGGTGGCAGGCATGGTCGCCGCTTCCCTCAGGGAGAGTGCAAAAGTCGTCCGCAGCATCAGAAGGCCGATCCCGCCCCCTCCGCTCGACTCCCATCATAACCACCCCCCGCCCCCCGTAAACCAGCAACCCTCCCCCTTCCCGTTTCTCGGGAGCAGTGGAATGCCCAAATTCCTTGGGACAGGTCGTCGTTTGGTTCCGTCTCCCGACGAGCCATCTCGACTCGATTTCCCCCGCCCCGTCGAGTTTTCCCGTGTCAGAGTCCAACCACTGCCCGCATGCAGGAAATTCGGCGTCAACGTGGAGGAAGGTCGAACAGCCCATTGAATAGCGACTGTGGATCAGCTTTCCCAACCTGACACGAGCAACGTGTACGCCTTTTTGCCTGGACATCAAACGGCACCATGTCATGCTGAATGGCCTGACCCACGTCTTTCAACAGGCTGCAATGAAATACTCTCCGGGTTAGATTGGCGATGGGGCTTGCCTTCGATCGCAACAACGATCTGTGCCTGACTTCGGTTCAGTCGCGACTTTTTGAAGTCTTCCTTGCAGTCATGGAATTGTCGGGGTCGTTTCAGCCTGTTGCCGAAAGACGGTATACTCCCAAAAACGAGCAAGGTGCCATGGGGAGAGGTTCGTGCTTCTCCTGAAAACGGACGGCGACAACTGACATGCCTCTCGAAAACGACCACTTTGGAGACTCGATGATGATACGGCGGTTGACGGAACTGACGATTGTCGCTTGGTGCCTCCTGCTGCCGCTGGGGTTGTTCGCCCCGCAGCAGGTCGAAGGGGCGGAAGCATCTGGGAAACGACCAAACATTCTCTTCGCCTTTGCTGATGACTGGGGGCGGTATGCCAGTATCTATGGAGAGCAAAGGCCGGGAGGAATCAGCGATGTCGTCAAGACGCCGCACTTTGATCGCGTTGCTCGAGAAGGGGTGTTGTTTACGAATGCGTATGTTAATGCACCGTCGTGTACTCCGTGTCGCAGTTCGTTGTTGTCCGGTCAGTATTTCTGGCGAACGGGACAAGGGGCGATACTTCAGGGCGCGGTCTGGGACGACAAGATTCCGAGCTATCCTCTGTTGTTGCAGGATCAGGGGTATCATATCGGATACACCTACAAGGTGTGGGGACCGGGGACTCCAACAAATGCTCCTTATGGAGCCGGTAAAAATAGCTATGGCAAACGAGGCGGTCAGTTCAACTCGTTCTCGCAGTTTGTCAGTGCTCGGGACGACATCGAGGCCGCGAAGCAGGTTCTTTACGAACAGGTTCGAGGAAACTTTCAAGACTTCTTAGGGGCCCGCAAAGAGGGTGAACCGTTCTGTTACTGGTTCGGCCCGACGAATTGCCATCGAACTTGGACGCAGGGGTCTGGGAAGAAGTTATGGGGGATCGACCCAGACAGTCTCCAAGGGAAATTGCCGAAGTTTCTGCCAGATATTCCGATTGTTCGCGAAGATGTGGCCGACTACCTTGGTGAGGTGCAGGCGTTTGATGCCGGGCTGGGAGTGTTGTTGTCCGAGTTAGAACGAATCGGCGAACTCGACAACACGCTGATTGTCGTCAGCGGAGATCACGGCATTCCAGGGATGCCTCGGGGAAAGTGCAATCTGTACGACCTTGGGACGCAGGTTGCTTTGGCAGTACGTTGGGGAGGGGCCGTGCCGTCCGGGCGAGTCGTCGAGGACTTCGTCTGTCTCCCTGACTTAGCCCCCACATTTCTCGAAGCGGCAGGAGTCTCGCGCCCCGATGTCATGACAGCTCAGAGCTTGCTCCCGGTGCTGCGGTCGGAAAAGTCTGGACAGGTCGACCCGACACGCGATCACGTGTTGATTGGTCGAGAGCGTCACGTCGCAGCGGCCCGGGAGGGGAGTCTCCCATACCCTCAGCGAGCCATCCGAAATTCGAGTTACCTCTACATCCGCAATTTTCATCCGGAACGTGCCCCGATGGGGGATGGGCCACACATCGGCAAGCCTGATGCAGAGATGCCTCCCTATGAAAAGCTGCGGGATCGAACCTTCGAGGCGTACTCCGATCTGGATGCCAGTCCGACAAAAGCATGGATCGCGACGCATCGGCAAGAACCAGAAATGCTTCCATTCTTCGAATTCGCCTTCGGATATCGTCCAGAGGAAGAAATGTATGACATTCGCGTTGATCCCGATCATCTGGTGAATCTGGCAAGAAATCCCGACTACGCTTCACAGCGTCGGGATCTCGAGACGCAACTCTTCAATGAACTGTCGGCAACTGGAGACCCACGAATACTCGAGAAGAACCCTCGCTACGAGTCGCCGCCGTTTACAACGTCCGGACCACGCCGTTAAAAACCGTGGTCTGGTGCGTTTCGGGGAGCATCCTTCCATGCGAATGACTCATTGAGCATGACAATCTCCTCGCTTCCTCTCTGACTGCTTCTTGACGTGACTGCGTCGCATTCAGTACAAGCGGCTCAGGGTTCACATCTTCATGTTGCGTCTCGTTGATTCTGGGGCCAGCACTCAGGCGACCGCAGATTTCGTAAAAGGTTTTACTTCATGGGACTGGTGACGTTTCAGTTACTGGATGGGCTCGAACGCGGAGAGGTTCGACGCGATCTGCCAACCCCCGTCACCATCGGCCGGGAGGAAGAAAACGACATCCGTCTCAACGATGAGCGAGTCAGTCGTTTTCACGTCAAAATCCAGGAGCACGCAGGTCAGGTCATCCTGACAGACTTAGACAGCACAAATGGGACTCGGATCAACGGACACCCGGTGCGACTCCACATTCTGCAATTGGGAGACCAGATTCTCATCGGTCGCTGCCTGCTGGTCTATGGTAGTCCTGAAGCGATCTCGGAACATTTTCGATTGAGCGGCAACGAAGTGTCGACCATCTCGATCGATGACGATCCACTGACGATCGACGGGGTTGTCGATTGTCCGGATCTCTTCCCGAATGGCCCGCCGGCGTTGCCTGCCGACTTGGGACCTTTGCAACGTGTGCAGTTGTCCGATGTCATAGCCTTCGCACACTCGAAGCTGTTGCGGTCGCTGTACTCGGTGCAGGGAACGCCAAACCTCGACCAGCCGCTGGCCGACGTCACGATTTCGGCGAAAGCCTGGCATCGGATGCAACAGTTGCAAATGGACCTTGCTGTCTATCTGAAAATGGTTTCGGAACCTTCGATCGATGACTGAGCAATCCGTTCTGAGGACGCGATGTTTTCAGGACGATTCGGATCGAGGGACTTGGGCCACTTGCAGGAAACGATGGTGCTCTTCGTCGAGTCGTTCCATCAGCCGGTCTAAGATCTGTTGGCCTGAGCGCACAAGGGCCTCTTCTAACTGTTCAAGCACGTGGGCTGTCGGCATTCCGCCGATCATGAGGTATCGTCCTTTCATGCGGTGCGCGAGATTGGCCGCTGCGGAATGTTCGCGATTCGCGATCGCTTGCTTTAACGACAGATAGTCTGGCGGGAAGTTTTCGGCGGCCAACGAGACCAGTTCGGACACAAGGAGGTGTTGGCCATTGAGTCGCTCAAGCAGGGCCTCGTAGTCGAAGGCCGGAGCGAGCGACTCGCGATTTTCGGAGGAGTTTTCTTGGTGGCCCGTCATGATCTTGCCCAGTGTGGAAGTCGGAAATCAAGGACTGGGCACCCCTGATCAGTCCTCAGCCTAAACTTAGAATCCTGTCAGCAGGAACGATGCGAGTAATCTACCGGGAAAGCGTATTTGCACGGTCGAATCGTACCGATTACATCTGTTGTATTGCTCAAAACGGGTTGTCCCCGCATCGGCCCGCTCGCTTATTTCGAGGAACATCAAACCTCGTCGAGTGCCTTAGCCACCTGCAGGGCCGAGAGATAGTCTTCGTAGGTGTTGATGTTCCGTAATGTCAACAGGTCTGGATCGACGAGACGTAGTTTCTCGATCGGCACGGCGCAAACCGAGGATTCCTTGATGAGACCTTGCAGGCTGTACGAGTTCGTGGCGAGTCGTTCGCGGACGACTGAGGCAAGTTGAGTTCGGTAAATCGCCGCGAGAGGATGGAAGAAGTCCCCTTCTTGCGGCACGGCGATGTCGTAGGTGATTGGGATTCCTGGAGAAGTGTCGATGTCATCGCGTGTCGAGCCGAGCATTTGTAACCAAAGTTGCTGCACGAAGTCGGGGACAAGAAACGGGGCATCGCAAGAGGTAACGAATGCCGCCTCATGGCTCTCGGCGAGCGTTTCCAATCCGACGACAAGCCCTGCCATTGGTCCACAGTTGGCGACGTTGTCCCGATGCAGTGTCACGTTGGAAGGGAGCAGAGGAACATCCTGATCGGGAGCAGCGACCACGATCACTCGCGAGACAATCGCCCCCAGTTGTCGGACGACGCGTTGCAGCGAAAACTCCGATCCGAAGGGGAGTGAGAGTTTCGGTTGCCCCATTCGCCGACTCGCCCCGCCACACAGCACAATCCCCCCCAGCGAGGAAGAGATGACTACGGAGTGGGAGTGAGGGGAGGTCATCGCGGTTGCGCCTTACCATGTGGTCTTCAGAGGAAAATATTCCTGCGAGCGACCGGTGCAGGCCGTGCTTCTAGTGCTGGTCGTGCCCACGGCGGAGTGAGCGCCAAAAGGCTTTGACGAGATTCCAGGGGTGAGGCATCAGGCCGCCGGTGGTCCACATGAAGGAGGAAAGAGAGCGGAGCGACGACTTCGGACTGACGCAGATGAAACGTTCTTGAAAGCGGGGCCGAAACTTCTGCTTGAAGTAGTCTTGTCCCTTGGCATTAAAGAGTGGGCCAAGACGGTGATACCACAATTGCATCGATCGGCGTACCATCCAGTTTTCCCGGTCATTCGAGACCGTCTCGCATCCACGCCCAGGGACGATGCACAAGGAAATACGCTCGATCCCCTCGGACTGAAACAGGTCGACAATCGAACGCATCAAGAACGGAACAGCACCGCGAACACTGTCGGGTCGTCGTCGATAAGTCTCGATGGCCCATTCGCGACCCCCGCGCATGGGGTTGCAGACGACGAAGCTCTCGATCCGCTTCTCGGCGGGGTTCTCGGCGACGAACAGACGACGATGAAACAAGGCATGGGGAGCAAACTGCCCTTCGAGCATCCGCAGGGGTTTCGGATAGGCCCGCCCTTTCAAGTCGGCATGCAAGATTTCCCAGAGTTCGCTCTCGATTTGTGCCCGTCGTTCGGGGGCCTCTTGATCGGGAAAAACTTCACGAGCGATCAACCCGTGTCGCTGACAGAAGCTCGTCTGCCGCCGCATCCAACTGAAGTCGCTCCCTTTCCAGTCGATGGAGCCCAAGTCAAGAACAGGTTCTTCTCCCCACTTGTTGATCTCAAAACCACGCTCGGCAAACAACGGGACGTCCTCTTTACCGACTGAATAGACGGCGACGGTGACACGTTGCTTTTCTGCGATCGACTTGAGCCAGGAGATGACTTCGGGCCGATCCTCAGGCGATGACAGGATGCCACCAGGAATATGCCAGAAGCGGGAATGTTTGAACACAGCGACCCCGGCAGAGAGGTCTGGAGTCATCAGGCAATGCCCCTCATCCTCAGTGGCGAAGTAAGAGTCAGCCGCCTCACCATGTTGAAACGCAAGCTTCGTCAACGCTTCTCGCTGTTCGGCAGCGAGTTGGTCTCGATGTAACAACGCCGCACCCGGGTCCAGTTGCCACGGTGGCACCCGGTACGGTTTCGCTGTAGCTGCGGGCTCTTGCGCGAGCGACGCACTCTGACGTTCCATACGTTTATCAGTATCTCTGACGAACTTCGTGCATGCACGAAACCCTGACCTCCGCAACTTGGCTCCGCAGTCTGGTTATTAAGAGTTCATCTCCAAAGGATATGTCTGTTTCCCGAACTGGGTATCGGGAGTCGTGGCGTTGCCCAGTTGGCAACGAGATGGGAGTCCGCAGCGCGCGGAACGAACCCCAGCGACAGTAACGACGCCACTCCATAATCGCCGATTCGGAGTTTCAATGCCAGTACCGCGCCGAGATTTTTCAAGTCGTAGAGCATCGCATCGACGAGACATCGTTGCTCGCCAAAGCTCATCCCAGTTGTCTGCACAATATCGATCACCCCGACTGGCTCCGTCGTCAGCCCTTGAAAGGGGATCGCGTGATACGCCACAAACCCGACCACGCGTCCTTCCCGGACGGCCACCAAACTTCGCCCGGTCGAACCTGGTTGCAGGTGCCTCCCCAGTGTGTCCGCTTCCCATCGGAGCGAAAGTGACATCGGCTCCGTCTGTTGATGGATCAGCGTCAGACACTCCGGAAGATCGTCCGGCACATAGGGACGCACGGTGACCGTCGACTGTCGTTGCTTGGGGCCGGGATACCAGGTGCTAAACAGGCGAATCATCACTCGGTCCAGCATGTTGACATTCCACGCTGCGGCACGCGGTGCATCCAAGACTCGCACCAGAAAACCAACGCGGCCAAGAAACTGAGATGGTGAAAGAGGGTCGTCTTTCCAGAAGCGGCTTCCTTTCGAGTGCTTCGAGCCAAAGTAGCGGTAGCCAAGTTGGAATGCCGACCCCTCAGCCGCGTGACGGGCGATGATCTCGGCCTTCAACTGGGATGCGATACCCAGTCGTCGCGATTCGGGGGCAATGCTCAGCCAACTGCCGAGTGTCCCAGTCAGTATGCCCGACGGGATTTGAAACTTATATGGAACTCCGAGCACGCAGCCGACGAGTTTGCCGTCATCGTATGCGGCCAGCAGATGATCTCGCGAAACCCCGGCGTTGATGCCAAGTTGCCAGTTAAAGTACTCGGTCGGCCAGAGAGGGAACGCCATCTTCCCCGCATAGTCGTGGCTCCAGGTTGACACGATGAACTGTTGCAGTTCCTCGATCTCACCGTCAAACGATCGAATCTGAATCATAGTCTCCGCGCTCCGAATACCTGACGCAGCCCTAAGTATCGCGTACAATGACCGATTCGCATCAGAAACGCTATCATCTTCGATCGTCGTTGTCTGGGAGTCGTCGATTTCCTGGCAAGCCACTCCTTGCCCCCCCACGCCGTTTTGAGTCAGCACGACTTCCCTGCACTGCGTCGATTTGTCTGTGCTGATACCCCCAAATTACATGATCCATTTGCCATGACTTTTCCCGATCTCAGGACTGCCCTCATCACCTCGTTTGGCCCCGGATGCCTAGCCGGAATCTCGTTGTTCGACTGGATTACGCTGCTGGCTCAGAACCGCTTTCGGGTGCATCCAAAATACTTCCCTCGTGCTGCTTCGCTGACGGTGAGCAGTGCGATCACATCGGTCGTTGGACTGTGCGAGTCCCTGATCACCGCCATTCCCGCCCGACAAACTGCCGTGAAGGAGCCGGTGTTCATCCTCGGATGTTGGCGAAGTGGCACCACCCACCTGCACAACCTCATGTGTGCGGATGATCGGTACGCCTACCCCAATCTCTATCAGACGATGTATCCACATACGTGGGTCCTTTCGGAACCTGTGCTGCGTCCGCTCATGGGAATGTTTCTGCCGAAAAAGCGGTTCATGGACAATGTCGTGATGGGGTTGCAAGAACCGGCTGAAGACGAGATGGCCCTGGGGATCGTCTCGTTACGGTCGAACATGTTCAGCTGGGTCTTTCCGGCGAATGCGTCGCGGTACGATCCCCAGTTGTCGTTCGAGAGCTGCACTCCTCGAGATCGCCGTCTCTGGCAAGATGCCCTCGAAGGCTTCTTAAAGAAGTTGGCTTGGAAGACGGGTAAGCCGCTGATCTTGAAGTCCCCGAACCATACCGCTCGGATCAACCTCATCCTGGAACGGTTTCCCGATGCGAAGTTCCTCCACATTCACAGAAACCCTTACGATGTTTTCCGTTCGATGTGTCACATGGCGAATAAGGTGATTCCCGTCTGGGGGTTGCAGAAGTACGACATGAGCCGCATCCCGCAGATGGTGATCGAGGCCTATGCCCATCTGTACGATGCCTACTTCTCTCAGGTAAAGTCGATTCCTCAAGGGCAGTTCTTTGAGATCGGTTACGATGAATTGAGTGCCGATCCGATGGGGCGAATGGAAGCTGCTTATTCTGCTCTGGGACTTCCGGATTTCTCACTCGCCCGCCCCAAGATGCAACGTTACGTCGACTCCGTATCGGACTACCAACGCAATCAACACGCTTCCATCGATCCCGCCATCCGCGAGCAGATTCTCGCCCGCTGGCCCCGCAGCTTCGACACCTGGGGCTACGAAAGGTAACCGATATTGCCCCCAGCGCAAGGAATTTCCGCGTGAGTCGTTCAGAGTGTCCGCGCCAATCGACCTCCGATTCTTCAGACGCGGAAGACTCGATAGTTCCGAAAACTGGTACTCATTTCTCCGCGAACTTGGCGAAGTGGGAGTGGCGGGATAACCTGCGTGCAGGGAGAGACTTTAGGACTGGTGGCCAACGAGGGGACTGCGAACGTGAGGATAGTACTTGTCAGTTCTGAGGCGGTTCCATTTGCCAAGACAGGTGGACTTGCCGACGTCGTGACGGGACTGGCCCGTGCGTTGTATCGGGCCGGGCACGACGTCACCATTATCCTCCCCGATCATCGACAGTTCGTCCCAAGTTCGCTGACTGGCGAGTCGACAGGGGTCGCCCTTTCGGTCTGGCTGAACGACCAGAAGGTGCAAGCGTGGATTCGCAAGACGCATCTTCCGGACAGCCGTATCAGTGTCCTGTTGATCGATCATCCGGGCTACTTCGATCGTCAGGGACTCTATGGCGAAGGGGGGCACGACTACCCCGACAATGCCGAGCGGTACCTCTTCTTCAGTCGAGCGGCCCTGGAAGCGATCGCGCAACTTGACCTGCACCCCGACATCATTCATGCGAACGACTGGCAGACCGGCGTCATCCCCGCTGTCCTGCACGAAGAATACAGTCATCAACCCGGCTTTGAGCGGACTGCGACGGTCTTTACGATTCACAACATGGCCTTTCAAGGGATGTTCCCCGCCGAGGTAATGCGACTGACGAACCTCCCCTCACAGTTCTTTAACTGGCAGCAGATGGAGTTTCATGGAAAGGTCAATCTGCTGAAGACCGGGATCAGTTTCGCCCATCGGGTGACCACGGTCAGTCCGACCTACGCCCGGGAGATTACGACGCCTGAATATGGATACGGACTGGAAGGGGCACTGTCGGCTCGTGGTGAAGACCTTGTCGGTATCCTGAACGGTGTCGACACGTCGGAATGGAATCCCAATGCCGATCATCACTTGCCGCAACGCTACGAAGCCCGCAGCGTCGGTCGCGGGAAGCCGATCTGTCGGGCGGAACTCCTGCACGAAATGAAACTCCCTCGCCGAACCGAAGGGATGCTCTGCGGGATGGTCTCTCGCATGACCGATCAGAAGGGTTTTGACCTCATCCTCCCAGCGATGGAATCGTTGCTCGCGACCGGTTCTTCTTTCGTGTTCCTCGGCAACGGAGACCCAGTCGTCGAACGGAAGCTGAAGAACCTGGGCGAAGCGTTCCCCGAACAATTCGCCGTACGCATCGGCTATGACGAACGCCTCGCACATCGCATTGAGGCGGGGATCGACCTATTCCTGATGCCGAGCCGATTCGAGCCATGCGGCCTCAATCAGATGTACAGTTTGCTCTACGGAAGCCCTCCATTGGTGCATCGTGTCGGTGGACTGGCCGATTCGGTCGTGGACACAAACCCCGAGACTCTCGCGGCGGGCACCGCCAATGGGTTCGCCTTCTCCGACTATAACGTCGAAAGCTTCATCGAGACGTTTCATCGGGCGTTGGCCACTTGGCGAGACCGTCCCACATGGGAAAAGATCGTCCAGAACGGCATGATCCCTGACATCTCGTGGAACCGAAGTGCCTCGCTGTATGCCGGCCTCTACGAACGAGCGATAGCGAGCCGCTGCCAATCGAACAGCTGATACGGAAGAGTTCGGTCGCTCACTACGCTGCCGCCGGTTTCTTTCGGATTTCCCCGTTATCCGAAACGTCATCGAATCGGACGGCCATTCGTTTCGAGATACCGGCCTGTTCCATCGTCACACCGTAAAGCACGTCGGCGACGGTCATGGTTCGCTTGCGGTGGGTGATGACGACGAACTGTGTCATCTCGGCGAACTCCTTCAACACGGCGGCATATCGATCGACATTCGCCTCATCGAGAGCGGCGTCGACCTCGTCCAGAATGCAGTAAGGGCTGGGTTTGCTCTTAAACATCGCAAACAAGAGCCCGACGGCTGTCATGGTTTTTTCGCCACCCGAGAGGAGCGAAATACTGCGTAGTTCTTTCCCCGGAGGCCGCGCGACGATCTCGATGCCACACTCGAGAACATCGTTCTGGTCTTCCAGGATGATGTCCCCTTCCCCACCGCCAAACAGTTTGCGGAACAACTCTTGAAAGTGCGTGCGGATGGTGTTGAAAGTCTCAATGAATAGTCGTTCGCTCTCGCTGTTGATGCGACGAATAATCTCGTCCAGGGTCGACTTGGCCTCATTTAAGTCGAGTAGCTGGGAGTGTAGATGGCTATGACGCGATTCAAGATCGTCGAGACTTTCGAGTGCCTCTGTATTGACGTTCCCCATCAACTTGAGCTTCCGCCGCAGTCGGTTGACCTGCTCGTCAATTTCCGGTCGAACCTCGGCGAACTGCACCGGGCCGCATTCATAGAGACGACGGAACAATTCACGATCGCGCGCCGCCGCTTCGTCCGAAACGGCGGACCTCATCGGCTGTTCTTCTTCCACTGCCACTTCTGCTTCGGCAAACGCATCTCCATCAAGTGACTGCTCATCCGACATTTCCGTATCCGGCAACTCGTACTCTTCGCCGTCGTCGATGAATGATTCGTCGGTCAGTTCGTCGCTGTTCGATTCCGCATCATCATGGGAAGCCGATGCATCGATCGCGTCGGTATCAAGAAGTGTCGCTTCCTCAGCAGTATCGACGTCGTCCCTCTCGCCGGGAGTAAACAGCGATTCCGGATACTTCTCTTGCAGATACTCATAGAAAGCCGACGCCCCATCTCGCACAACGTCTCGCAGAGAGACCTGAAACTCTTCGTTGATCTTCTCTTCCAGTCCCGCTATCTGATGCCGCATTTCGCGAAGCGACAAGTCCGCCTGATGCTGGGCGTCTTGGGCGGCACGACGTCGTTTGTGCAGCTGTTCTTCTTCCTTCGTCAGTCCCGACCAGCGTGCTCGAAGGTCCCGTTTCTCCTGTGACAGGAGCCGGACGGTTTGTCCCAACGACTCGGATTTGAGTGTCCGACTCGCGAGTTCCGACTGTGTCTGCAAAATGACCAGTACGGCCCGTTCTCGTGAGTCAAGTAACTCACGCAACCGTCCGTCGGCTTCTTCCCGCTGAGCCACTCGTTGCCGCTGATCGGTCGTCAAACGCTGTAATGAGTTGCGAAGCCCAACCACCCGTTCTTCATGGGTCGCCAATTCCAGCTGTTGCTGTTTGATCTCACCTTGCAGGGTGTTCATCTGCTGACCAACATCGCCGATGCGCGACTCGATCCCTTCGATGATTCCATCGACCTGCCCATGATGGACGCGGCGTTCTTCCTGCTGTTGCTGAATGCTCGCTCGCGTCGCCTCGTACTCTTGGCGTTGCGACTCTCTCCGCTCGATCTCGGAATTCAGTTCGTCCGCCTGTTCGTGAAGTCCTCGCAGTTCGGTCTCTTGACCTTCGAGCCGACTCCGTTGCCGAGCGACCGCTTCCCCGACTCGTTGCACTTCTGTTTCGACGTCGACCAGTTCACGATTGACGACCTGTATCTCTTCGACCCGTTGCTCAAGTCGATTCGCAGCCGTCTCGATATCGCGGTCAAGTCGGATGATGCTGTGCTTGAGTTGCTGCAACTCGCTACGACGGGTGACGAGCGCCGTTTCGGTGGGCACCGTTCCGGCGAAGAATGCTCCGTTCGCCTCGAACAGTTCCCCCTGTTGCGTCACAAACCGACACCCTGGGAACTGTTTTGATAGAGTCGTTGCCACCTTTAAGCTGCGTACGATCCAAGTGTCTCCCAGCAGCAGAGTCGACAGACCTTCGGCCTCGGCGATTGACTCAGCCAACGTGTCGGCACAGGCGATTACCCCGGAGAGGCCGTTCAAGTTTGGCCCCGAACGATGGCCAGTTGCGACCGGCGATGACGTCCCATGGGCACCGAAGCCACTGCCGATCGGTTGTCCGTGTTGAGCGATTTCCCCAGTTGATTGCCAAGTTCCCCCTTCGACACTGAGAAAACCGACGCGCCCCGAGATTGGCACCACGCCGCTGTTGACGTAGTCGATGAGAGGTTGGAGCCTTCGCACGACGATGAGTTTCGCCCGTTCACCAAGTGCGACCTCGAGTAACGGTGCATCTTCGAGCGAAACCATCAACAGGTCACTCGCGCTCCCGAGAATCTCGTTCCACGGAGGATGCGGAGACTCATGAGCCCGGCGGAGAATCTCTCGGATGCCGACGCTCAAGCCTTCCTGCCGCTGTTCCAAGTCGTCCAGAACATGAATTCGCGCCACCGACGCACTGCGACGTTCGCGACCCTCGGCCACCGTGCGTTCGAGTTGATTTCGTTCTTCGGTGAGTGTCGCGAGTCGAGAGCGTCGCTCATCGAGCGACGACTGGGCAACATCTCTTGCTGCTTCCGCCTGTTGCACTTCGAGTTCAAGTTGGTCGTAGAGCCTCCCCGCTTCAGTCAGACGTTTGTCGAGTGCGACTCGTCTCGCCTGAAGGTCGGCCAGAGATGACGCAGTCGATTCGAGTTGCGAGTTCAGCACAGCGATGCGGTTTTCATCCTCGGCCTGTCGTCGTCGGAAATCGTCACGGGACTGGCGATGTTCCTTCAGCTCTCCCTGTAATTGCGCGAGCAACTCGGCACAAACCTGTCCTCCCGCTTCACTCTGTTGCATACGAGACTTGATCTGCACCAGATTCGACTCAAACTCCTGCATCCGTTGAGTGGTCGCTGCCAACTCTTCGGCAACGGCGAACGCCTGGGCCGTCAAG
This sequence comes from Planctomycetaceae bacterium, assembly GCA_041398965.1. Classification (GTDB taxonomy): domain Bacteria; phylum Planctomycetota; class Planctomycetia; order Planctomycetales; family Planctomycetaceae; genus JAWKTT01. The sequence continues at coordinate 50,329 of JAWKTT010000029.1, forward strand.
GTGACCCGTTGTCTGCGGACGCGGTCGATGTCTGCTTCGATCTCGACCAGTCGCGACCGTTGATGACGAATGGTCGACTCCTGAGCCGCGATCTTCTCACGCACTCCAGCCACATGGCGCTCTTCTTCCTGAAGCTTTTCATCAACCTCAGAAAGGTCTCCATCGACTGCGGATTTCCGCTCTTCGACATGAGCGATCTCGGTCGCCAACGCCGTCAGTTGTGACACCCTCTCGTGCTCGGTGGCCTCGATTTCGGCGAGTTCTCGCATGGCGTGACGAAAGTCGTCGGCTGCCAAGCCAACCCAGACGTGACGCAGCTCCTGCGAGACCTCGCGGAACTTGGCCGCTTTTTGAGCTTGTCCACGTGTCGAGAGGAGTTGGGCCTCGACCTCGTCGACGATGTCAGTCAGACGCAGGAGGTTCTGCGAAACCTTTTCCAGTTTTTTCTCGGCGTCGATACGTCGAGCCTTGTAGCGACTGACTCCGGCCGCTTCCTCGAAGACCATGCGCCGCGTCGTCGGATTCGCCTGCAGGATCTGGTCGACACGCCCCTGTTCGATGATGCTGTAGGCTGCGGTCCCAGCTCCGGTCCCGAGAAAGACATCCTTGACGTCCTTCAGACGGACAGAAGTATCGTTGAGCAGGTATTCGGAATCGCCACTGGCGTATAGGCGACGACCGACACGGACCTCAGGAGCATCGAGATCGAAGAATCCGTCCTTGTTGTCAAACGTCAGCGTTGCTTCAGCGTAAGGACAGGGCTTGCGTCCAGACGATCCGTTGAAGATGACGTCTGACATCTCCTTCCCGCGCAGGCTCTTGGCGCTTTGGTCACCCAAGAGCCATTTGATGGCATCGACGACGTTGCTCTTTCCGCTTCCGTTCGGTCCGACAACGCACGTAATCCCCTTTGAGAACTCGAACTGCGTTCGGTCCGCAAAGCTCTTGAAGCCGAACACTTCCAGTGAGCGGAGCATCGGGGGCCAAATCGGAAGGGAAGGAGAGAGTCAGAATTCGTACGACGGACATCCATGTCCATCGAGAGGATCGGGGGTGACGGAAGTGGAGGTCCGTTGAATGGTGACGATGGACTTAGTTCACAGTAAACCCGACAGGGTCGTCGAGGGATTCCGTCGGGACGTCGGGGGAGGTTAGATTGTCTTCGGGTGTTTCGGGCGTTTCAGTCGCTCGTTTGCTATGGTCTGAGTTGTCGAACAGGTTCGGCGTACTGTCGAACTCGCCCGCTTGTTTGGGGCTGTCGGAGGAGTCGTTTGAGTCTGTCACTTCCTGTTCCGAGCGCATCACGCGACCAGGCTGAGGAAGGGCATCGATCCCGAGAGGGCCGGGAAGGTTTCCTTGTTTCTCGGCTTCCACGAGCATCTGCACGACGTCGGGGTAGCGTGCTCCGAGAGCATCAACCTTGGTAATGACATCTCCGATTCGCAGCGAGGTCTCGAGACGTTGCGGCGACCCGTCCGAGGCGATGTGACTGATGATCATTCCTGTCCCTTCCGGATTCGATCGAACGGTGATTCCCTGTCCGGCTTTGATGATGACAGGAGTCAGGAACTCTTGTTGAGGCCCGAAAATGACGATCTCGCGCTTGCGACGTTTCGTGAAGTGGACGAACGGACTGGCCTCGGTCTGCACGGGATGCAAGGTGTAGCCCCCCTTCATCTCGGCGCCGGCGACGGAGGTCTCGTAGGGCATAATTGTCGTGATGGCGCGGAAGGCCCCGTATCGAGTTTCGATGCTCTCTTCGTCGAACAGTTCACGCAGACCAACAACAGCTTCGGGACTCATGGTGGCCGACAAAGCGGCCAGGGCGAAGACGCGGAACGCCGGCTCTGTTCGGGCGGCTTCAACCAGCGTGTTGACACCCGCCGTGTCGCCCAGATAGGCCAGCGACTGTGCGGCATGGAATCGACACTCGATCGGTAACGGAGGTTCTCCCGTTGTCGACGTCAGAGCCGACTTCAGGAATGGGATCGCTTCGACACCGATCGCTTCCATCCGCAGTGCTGCCTGTTCCGCCTGTGCGGGATTCCGAAGTTCGAGCGCCAATTCCTGCAAACGCTGATGTCGACTTGCCGACGTGTCTTTCAATTCGATGTGTCGAATCGTTTGCAGATAACGAGGGTAGTTGTCGCGGTAGCGACTGTGGACATCGAGTTCAATCTTCGAATGGGTTTTGGCTTCGGCCAGTTTGCGTTGGATTCCATCGTCATCGTAATCAAAGAATCTCGTCCCAATACGGTCAGCAATTCGGGTCGACATACGGTAGTTGGTGTAGTCCCCCTTCAACTGAACTGACAGCTTACGATGTTCCCCGGTGTAGACGGCTCCTCCCGGAATGATCCCCCGCAGAAACTGGCCGTTGTCGCTGGAGGAGTCGAGCTGAAGATTGAGGATCGGGCCTTCCGCCTTGGCGACAGCACGACCTTCCAGCATACCGCGTCCCTGGGCATACGCTTGTTCGGAGAGTGAACATTCCAGCAGATAGCCCCCTTGCAGACTCGTCGTATCGCTCCCTTCGGGAACACGAATTTCTACATCGATCAAGTCCCCCTTGCGGACCAGCGGGGGAACATAAGCACGGACGATGACGACGGTCGTGCTTGGAAGCCGGAGGAACTGCTCGGGTTGTGGGAATCGACGTTTTCGCATGTCTTCGAGGATGACGTCACGATAAGGGGGACCAGGATCCCCCCCTGTCCCGTTGAGCCCTTTGACCAGACCAACCCCCTCCACGACATACATCTGCAACCCGCTGCGCACAGTGATGTAGTCACCGACAAGTCGCGAGTGCCCCTCTTCCCCCTTTAAGGCGGATTGCACGTTCTTGATAACACGGTCTTCCTTCTTTTCGGCGAAAGGGAGTTCAAACCCTTCCTTCGACCAGAAGGTGTTGCAGCCCGCGATCAGGGGGAGCAGGCAGCCCAGTGCAACAAGAACTTTTTTCATCAGGAGACTCCGTCTCCCCGAACTCGGGGCGCGGTGCAAATGGAGGATCAGTCTGCGTGGACTGAAGTCGGCCTTGACCTCAGTCCACGAGTCAGAAGTGGTCTTACGATTCGTGGGGAGATTTGTCCGTCGTGCGAGATACTGAAACGACGCGAAATTATTGATCAATGACGAGTGATGACGTGAGTTGGAGAGGCTGTGCAAGTTGAGGTTTAGACACTACCGCTGCGGATTCGACAGGGTCAAGAGGCGTTTGAGAAAACACTCCGTTCCCGCCGGTTTCGCTCAAGAAATGTCGAGCTTCAAGACTTAGGCTTCTCCCGTGAGATGTGAGGCGAGTTGGCGACAGGTTTGTAAGACTTGTTGTTGGGCGGTGTCGATTTCCCGCAAACGGATCGGGCGGACAGCTTTCAGGGACTGTTCCACCTCGACCCGGCTGATGTCTGGCAGCGAGGGGAGGATGCAATCCTTTAATTGTGACGATGCACCGAACAATGCGCGGGACCAAACCTCCGCCGGGACTTCCTGGGCGACGTTTTGAATCAGTTCGAGAGGCGCATCACACAATGACTCGATGTTTGCGAGTGGGAATCTCGAAGGAGCCGAGTAGACGGAGACTGGCCCCCGTTCCACTGGATCGGCTTCCTGTTTTGGGGTGCGATCAATCGCACGCTCGACCGCCGATAGGGGGGGCGAGGGCTGACGCAACGGGCCTCCCGACTTTCGTTCAGTCGACCTGAGTGCGGTTGTTGTCTTTGAAGAGTTCTTTCTTGACGCGGCGACCGACTGGCTTGAAACGGACGGGGCAGTCGCCTGGCGAGCTCGTTCATAGGCCGCTCCTCCGCAACGCTGTCCTCCGGGAATTAATGCCGGCGCAGCCACCATGCTGACAGGAGGGCGCGACTCCTGGGCCAGTGTTCGGCTTGTGTTGGCTGTTGTCTCATAGTGTGTGGCAACGTTCCGGCGGACCGCATCCTCAGCTGTTCGCACGGTCGTGGGGTCACGATCATCGGATGTCGACGTCTCGGTCGCAGGACGATGTTCGTCACTGACAAGTGATGACGACATGTTGACGCCTGGGCTATGGATCGGGGCACATTCGTTATCACCCGCGATCGGGTCGAGTTGCGACAATGCCCGCTCCAGTGGCGAGAGACCTCGCGGTCGCTGATGCGTGACGGGAGGCACAAAGCTCCTTCGTGGCGTCTCTTCCGTACGAGCGACTGGTTGTGGCGATTCCGGCTCGTCTTCCTTGTCGTCTTGAAAGGTTCGTATCGGAAGCTGCGCTCGACGTGATGGCGGCATCTGCGGCGGCGCTACCGTTTGATGCGAAGGCTCTGGATAAGAGAGTTCATCAGACGAACTCACAGCGGTTTGGTGGTGTGATTCCTCGTCGAACGACTCGGCTTCATACGCCTCGTGGATGGCCGTGTTGTCTTCGTATGACGACTGCCCAAACTGCGAAGAGGAGGCATTCTCATCAGGATAGGCGTTGTCATTGGGAGAGGCGCCGTTGGTCGCAATCGGTTGTGACTCGACTCCCTTGCGTCGCGGAAACAGCAGGCTGATGGCAGCGAGACCGGACAAGATTGCCAGCAATCGCATCACCCCCGGCGTCATCACTGTCGCCATTGAGACGCCGTCGAACTGCTTCTTGACTGCTGTCGCTGCGATCGGAGTAGGAAGAGTGTCGACTGCGATGTGTTGCCATCCTGCTTCTGTCATCCCACCGGGGACCAGTCGGGCCACCTTCTCGTGGACGTTCTGTGAAACCTGTGCCTCAACACGACGAAACAGGTCGCGACGCTTCTCGATCGTCTGTGTGTCTGATGGCCGAACTTGTCCCCCGGCATCCAGGCCGGCGATGGCACGAAGATACGTTTCCGGAATCGACACCGTGACGGCAACAGGTCCTGCGACCGAGTCTTGACCATTCGCCAAGTCCGATGATTCGTTGGAGGCGACGACGCGTTCGGGGACATGAACGGTCACCCGAACGCCGTCAATGTAGTCGAGCGCGGCGGCGAGTTTCCGTTGCAAAGACTGGCTGTGCTGTTCGGCAGCAGCGGTGCGAGTGGCCGCGGCATGATCGGCCGGGAACGCGGTCATTGTCCCTTGATCGAAGACGACAACCGCCTCGGGAGCGAGATGACTCTTACTTCCGGCGACCGCCAACCGGACAGCATGTGCCATCTGCGGTGTGATAACTTTCCCTTCAATGGCCCGAAGGTAGACCGTTGCCCGAGTCTCGTGCTCTCTTCGCCAACCGGTGTTGACGTCTTCATCCCAGACAACATCGGCAGAGGCAATGTCTGGGAGGTCGCTCAGCAATCGACTCACCACTTGGGCCCGTGCAATCTCACGGGCTGCGTCGCGTTCTCGCGTACCCGAGAAGCGTCCCAAGCGATCGTTCGCTTGCTGCCAGACATCCGCCCAGTGCTCAGTGGATGCAGCGGATTGTCGTCGCGGTGGTACCGCTTGAATGTAGTTCTGCAAGTCGTCTGCCGGGACGAGGACCACACCATCAACTAGTCGGGCACGACTGAGTAGTCGCGACTTCAGTTGTTGTTGCAGCGAGTCGAACTCCTGTCGACTGACGTTTTCCCAGTTCGGAAGCGGAACGTCCGCAGGAGGGGCATAGCGATTCCATGCGACCAGTCCGCCGACCAGCAACAGCATGACTCCGGTTCCCAATAACGCCTGTCGCGGTAACTGAGTCAGCAGTCCCGACAGTGTCGCCAGCGATTGAGGTGTCGAGTGCTCCATAGCGAATTGCACAACAGAGGGTTGCCAGAGAGGTATTGGCCCAACTCAAAGAACGCAGCGACATTCCGGCCAGTTGATCCAGCCGGAATGTCTCGGTACGTGTCGCCTGATTGAACTTAGGCGACACGTCGGATGACTTGGTTTGAACCGGGGCCCCCACGTGGAGGATAGCCGTAATCACGGAGCTTACCCGACAAGGTTCGCAACCCAATTTGCAATGCCTTGGCGGTCATCTCGCGATTGCCACCGTAGCGATTAAAGGTTGCTTCGATCAGCTTCCGTTCCATCTCGCGGAGCGTCATGCCGGGGAGGTTGACCCAGTCAGAACCGGGGTTGTCGAGCCACGGTTTCAGCAGGTCGGGGGTGATGTCGCAATTCGTGTTGAGCGAGACACATCGGCTGAGAACGTTCCCCAACTGGCGGACATTTTCAGGCCAGGGCTGTTCTTGCAGCAACTTGACTGCCCCTTCACCCAATCGGCAAAGTGGTAATCCTTCCCGATGAGCGATTTCAACCAGCAGTTCTTCGACCAAAGGGACAATGTCTTCGCGACGATCACTGAGGGCCGGGACTTCAATCCGCGATCCCTTGATCGCTCGGTAAAGTTCCGGGTCGAACCGACCGTCACGCACTTGCTCTTCGAGGTCGACATGCGTTGTTGCGACGACGCGAGCCGTACGGAACCGGCCCTCTGAGTTGGCGTCACCCTGCCGACTGGCAGCAGCCACGATGAGCTTGAGGATGCGGGCTTGCGTTGTCAGCGGAATCGCGTCGACATCGTCCAGAACGAGAGTTCCGCCGCAAGCAGCGTCCCATCGTCCCGGCTCTCCCGACATGGGATCGCCGAACAACTCTTGCTCGATGGCATTGCCAGTCAGGACTCCGCAACGTAGTACGATGTAAGGGAGATCGGTCCCGAACTGAATGTTGTGCAGCGAACGAGCGGCAACATTTGTTCCTGACCCGGGAGGCCCCTGAATCAGCACGGGGTCGCGGTGTTCGGACTCTTGGCGTACTTGATCACGCAGTGATCGAACCGACTGACTGTGCCCAGTCAAAGGGTCTGCGGGGTTGTGAGCCAGCTTAATCGTCGGCTCTTCCGCTTGTTCGGGGACGAGAATCTCAGCCCGTCCCGCTGCTCGGAACAGGGCACCTGCCAGACGTTCGAGAGAAAGAGGTGGTCGCAGGATGTCGCAGCATTCGGGGATGTCGTCGCTGTCGGCGTATCGTGCTCCGAGTGGTGGAAGCACGATGAACTGCACGTTGCGACTCACCGCCTGCATCGCAGAAGCGAGGTCTCGTACCGTTTGCAACGAAGATGGCTCATCAAGAATACAGACAGCGAACGACCCTTGAGTCAGTCGTTGCCGAGCATCCGTGAGGTTAGCAACATACTCAGCAGTGAATCCGCCGCGGGCCGCCTCCTGTTGGAGTCGCAGTCCGGACCGTTCATCGCCAGACCATACGAGGAGTTTTCCGCCCGGCCGAATCGTGGCCGACCGTCCATGGAGTGTCGAGGTCATGTGACGCCCATCCTGGGTGAGAAGAGAGTTGAGAAGTGATTGAGAGGAGACAGAGCAACGAGACCACAGCGTCCTGCCTGAACGCATCCATGCGTCGACCGGCAACCACAGGGGATGACTCCTTGAGAGAGGGTCAACACCTGCTGGACGTGTGAGTGGGGAGTGATTGTGAGGTAGGGATTTTGATCGGAACGATCGAAGACATGTGTCTGAAACGGGACGCGGATGTGTCTGTCTCAGACGTTTGTTTGAGAGAGGGGAGTGATATCTCCGACCGGCAGAAAACGTCAAGATGTTGCTTTAGCAAATCATGCCGATTCTTTTCGCTTCTGTATTTTTTTCAAGAGGTTGCCCTTTCCGGCCTATTTCGCTGCAAAGCAAACTCGTCCTGGTATCCATTACCGGCAAAATCTGCCAGCGACTCCTGCGTGCGACTCCTGCCAGCGTTGCTGTGCAGGCCTGAGTTCGCACCGGGAACAATCATCTCCTCGGATTGGCTTACGACACTGTTACGTCTCAGGGCGAAGGTGCAGGCCGCGGAAGGTCAGCTTTTCGGCGAGCTTTTCTTTGGCGAGACGCAGGCGGCTCTTGGTCGTGGCCAACGGGGTCTCCATGATTTCGCACACTTCGTCCAGAGGAATCTCTTCGAAGTAGTGCAAGACAAAGACACTCCTCTGCACTTCGGGGATCTCGTCCAACGCCTCTTGAATGCACGACAGGACTTCGCTGCGATGGAGATTCTCATCGAGTGCGACGGCATCGGCCAGAAGGAGATCGACGGCTTGAGTGCCGTCATCCGTGCGACCCCGGGCGGCTCGGATGAGGGCATCGTGCGAGCGTTTGCGGTAGTCGTCAATGAACAGATTGTGAGCAATGCGAAACAGCCAGCTCCGAAATCGCCCCAGAGGGAGATAGTCCCAGGACTGACTGTAAATCTTAAGCAGCGTCTCTTGAGCAAGGTCTTCCGAGAGCTGTCGATCGCGGGAGATGCGAATGAAGTAGCCGATCAACTTCCCTTGCCACTTTTCGACAATCTCATCAAACGCGGCCCGATCACCTTCTTGCAGGCGAATCATCAGCCGGTCGTCGTCAGAGATCGGAGAAATCATGAAGCCCAAAAAACGGAAGGGTGGGATGCGACAGCGTCCGTTTGACGATTCGTCAAAGGGGGCAATATATTCGACAGAAGCACGGATATCGAACGAATCTTCCGTTGTGGAGTCGATGACAAGCGGTTTCGTCGAAAACTGATCGTGTCGAAGACTTGATTTCCCTGAACAATCGTCGATCCTTGTCAATTCATCCCTTCCCCCTTCCTCCCGCCGTTGATTCTGTCTGATGCCTTTTTCCCAGTTCGAGTTGCCGTACGGTCGGACAGAGTCGTTTGTCTTTGAGCTGGAAACCGATCGCGTGATGGCGAGTCTGCTTCCGCCGAAATCGCTCACCGATGTTGCTGCCGCCGCCCGTGAGGCATTGCAGTCGCCAATCGATCTTCCCCCGTTGTCGCAAGCGCTGGTCACGGGCGACAAGGTAGTGCTCTGTGTCGACCGCAGCACTCCGCAAGTGCCGCAACTCATAGCTGCCGTGTGGGCCGAGTTGGATCGGTCCGGGATTGCAGCGGAGGATGTACTCATTCTGCATGCCGCCGGTTTGAAGGGGGCGACTCCCGGCGACCCGCGCGGCCAACTCCCTCGTGAAGTCGCCCAGAAAATTCAGTGGAAGAAACACGATCCCGGGCCGGAGGAAGCTTGTGCGTATCTCGCAACCACAGCCTCTGGAGAGCGAATTTATCTGGCGTCCGAGGTCGTCCATGCCGACTTTGTGATGTGCCTCGGGGCCATTGGCTTTGATCCACTATTGGGTTACCGGGGGACCTTGAGTTGCCTGTATCCCGGGCTGTCAACCACCGAGGCGATGCGACGGATGTGGGGAGGAGGTCATGTCGAACTCGAACCACACGACCCCCGCCCCTTGCGTGAGATCATCGAAGAGATCGGTTGGCTCTTGGGGACACAGTATCACCTGCAAGTCTTGCCTGGTCCGCGTGGTGGGGTCGCTCACGTTTTTGCCGGTGCGGGCGATGCTGTCTTGAAGCAGGGGAAGCAATGCCTGGATGACGAGTGGAAGCTCAACCTGTCGACACGTCCGGAACT
>JAWKTT010000030.1:0-58931 GCA_041398965.1 Planctomycetaceae bacterium
TCACTGACATCGTCCCCGGTCGAGAGCTCTCGCATCACCCCTTTCGCACAAAGAGCACGGTAGTAACCGAGTTGTCCCAGCGCAGCCCCGTGAGCGGCTTCGCGAGACTGATAGAACGTCAACGGCTTATCTTTGCGATGCATACGGGGGAGCAACGTCGCGATGCACATCTTGATCTGCCCCCGGTGCATCTCCTCGAAGGTGACCGTGCAGTCCCCTGGAACGATGTCGGTGAAGTGCTGTTCAAACTGCCGAATCTCCGCGATCGGCAATTCGAGGTTTCGGTTCCACTCGACCCCATTCCAAGCGAGGTCAAGGTGCGCATCAAAGATCAACAAGGTAGTCACTCCCAATGGTCGTCGTCGTGTACGGCACCATCATCGTACAACTCACAGAGACCGTCTGTCACCTGAGTTGTACGCAGTCAGGACGTGAATCGACGTGGATGACGTAGCCTGAGTCTTATACCCCGTCGCCAGAGTCCTTACGCCAAACGTGATGACTCCGTTCACTCATGGCCCGATTGCACTTGTAGACTACTGAGGAGTCGAGCGAGTCGGGTGGGTCCAGGCGGCGTAGGACCAGAGGAACCAGCCGAGGATCATTGCTGTCCCGCCGAAGGGGGCGATGGCTCCGAGCCAGCGGGTGCCCGTGAGGGTTAGAACGTACAGACTTCCCGAGAAGAGGAAGATGCCCGCAACGAACATCCACGCGGCGACCGTCAACACTCGGGACGGTCGCCGATTCATCGCGAGACCGAGACCAATCAACCCGAGCGAGTGAAACATCTGATAGGTTGCACCGGTCTTGAAGTCGGCCAAGTATTTCGTTGCGGCAGGGACTTCGATCCCGGTCACTGTCCGTGTTTCACCGATGTACTTGTCGGCGAAGAAGGTATCGAGTCCATGAGCCGCAAAGGCTCCAAGAATAACTGCGAAACCGGCCAGTGCGGCCCCTAAGGCGATCCAGCGTTGACCGCCCCCCGACGCATGGCACACTCGGCGTTCCGAGGCAGAGGATGTCGACGATTCGGAATCGTGAGAGGTCGGAGTGCTGTCCATGAGAATTCCTCTAAGGTTCTCGACTGCGTCGAGGAGACCAATTGTGTTCCGGGATTCAGGGTGTCACAGGAATTTTGACGATCTCAGGTTGTCCCCCCGACACTGTCGGGGGGCTTTGAGAGTGTTTGTCCCCATTACAGGGGACTACTCGAACAGGAAACTCACCGACTCGTTGCGGTGGATGCGGCGGATGGCGTCTCCGAGAAGAGGGGCCACGGTGATTTGCTTGAGGTTCGGGAGCATCTGATCGGGACGGAGTGGCAAGGAGTCGGTGATAACGATCTCTTTGATCGGGGCAGACTTTAGACGTTCCATCGCCGGGCCGCAGAAAACTCCGTGAGCCGCGCTCACGTAGACTTCGCGAGCACCATGCTTGAGGGCTGTCTCCGCCGCCCCGACGATCGAACCGGCTGTGCTGATCAAGTCGTCAAACAGCAAGGCGACCTTTCCCGTCAGGGGGCCGCCAATGAGATTGGCTTGATGTGTTTGCAACGCACTCGCCCGACGTTTGTCGACGATCGCCAGCGAACCACCAAGATTGTCGAGATGCTGCATCGCCCGTTTGATGCTCCCTTCATCCGGCGAGACGATGACAATGTCATCGGGCGGCAGACCAAGACTCTGAAAGTATCGATCAAGGATCGGAGCGGAGTAAAGGTGGTCGACTGGCAGGTCGAAAAATCCTTGAATCTGAGCGGCATGGAGATCCATTGTCAGCACACGATCTACTCCCGCTTTCGTGATCAGGTTTGCGACGAGCTTAGACGTAATCGGGACGCGACCCGTATCTTTGCGGTCTTGTCGAGCGTAGCCAAAGTACGGCAGAACCGCCGTCACCCGGGCGGCACTCGCCCTCATGCAGGTGTCGACGAGAATCAACAACTCCATCAGGTTGTCGTTGCAGGGAGGGCCGGTCGGTTGAATGATAAAAACGTCGCACCCACGAATGTTCTGATTCAGCTTGACGCTGACTTCGCCGTCGGGAAAGTTGGCGATCTCGACGTCTGCCAGTTCCAGATTGAGAAACGCTGCAATGTCTTGCGAGAGCTTCCGGTGTCCGCGTCCGCTGATGAGCGTCAGATTGTCATGCATCATAATTCCGTCACGAAGAACCGCATCGAGCGGTCATGTCTGAAGTGAAATCGAGGTGGGCATCACACAGAGTAACGAGGCTGTGGCTGCGGATGAACCGTAGCGGGTGAAGACTGCGATTTCCGTATGTTCTCGGCCACTTGCGAAACCGCTGATGCACTCAAGTGGGCCTCGATCGAGATGCCGCAACGATACGACTCGCCGCCAGCCAGTCGGATCACTCGTCCCTGTTCCCGCTCGTAGCTCTTGAAGTTGGGGTAGTTCGTCCCCGGCTCGATTCCGGTAACGTATCCCTCTTCCATCGACTGCGTACACTTCCAAACCGAAAGGCACGGAAGGGACGACTTCTTGAACTCGACAGTCACCCCACGGTCTGCGGTTGCGTTGTGTAAAAGGGTGGTCACGACACCTTGCTCATTGGCAAGTGGGTCGATGAAGTAGACCTGTTCGGCATAACCGGGAGTGGGGGGGAGATAAGTGTCGTAAGTGTCGATCCCTTCTGCCGCTCGTTCATTTCGCGGAACGACTTCTTGCGATGCCACGAGAAACTTCCCCCCTCCTTCAAGAAACGGCGGGCCGAAGTTGGCGTGATAAAGCAGCTCCAATTCGGTCGCGGCGGACGACAGATTCTGGATCGAATCATCGATCGAGAACTTGTGTTGACCAGCCACAAGAGTCACTGTCGACGTCAGTTGCAGTTGTGGACCGAACAGAGTCCGTTCATCGACAACTCCCGTAACAGAGATTGATCCGGGGCCTTGGTCATCAATGGTGACTCGCACCTCGTGTGCCGGGAGATTGGCGATCCGTCCATGAAGCGTCACGTCCGACTCGATCGGGCTACAGGCTCCTGCATCGTTGCCCGGCGGCCCATTGAATGAGAGCCCGCATCTCGCGACCAGTTCGTCGAAGCCATCGAGCCAACCGAGACCGTTGCGGGACTGCATGTTGACAAACGCCGGATGAATCGGCCCCGACACCGGTGATTTCCACCCCCAGTTCGTTCCGTTACTGGAGGCGTTCCAGACCCCCATCCCCCGCGTTGGCAGGAGGGTCACCGAAAAAGTTCCGATGGTCACGATGACGACATCAACACCCGTCGAGAGTCCCCCTTCGAGTCGAGTCGTCTTGACCGACCAATCGTTACTCCCTCCCAGTTTGATGCCCGTTGATGTTCCTGTGATGAGTGCCGGCCGTTCCTGTAGCGAAAGTTCGCGGGCGATGAGCGTCAGAGTTTGCATGTCAGTGTCTCCTGAGGAATGGAACTCGCACAGTCTATCGAACGCCCCCCCACTCCGTCATCCCGTCGAAAGCAACGCGAATGTCGGGTGGCAGCAACGAGCGTTGATCGTTTCTGGTCCGACAAGCACCTTTTTCTCTCCTTCGACCTTTGTTGTAGAGGCGACAGCCGACGCGAGGCGACACCTTCCCCGCAAAGAACATTCCAACTGCAGCCAGCCCTCTCCAACTGAGTGTGAGAGAAGGAGTGGGAGACGAACATGTCGTCAACCGCAACGTAAGGCGAGAACCGGTCGTTGCGGTCGGTCGTGGGATTGTTGGAGAGTCGTTCGACGGCGGGGGAGGGAGGGTGTTACGATCTTTGACGACATGGACAATTCCCTCACATTCGCGTTCTTACAGATCGGCAGCCCCTGGCTGCTGAGTGGGTTGCTGCTGTGTGGTGTCCCGCTGCTGATTCACTTCTTCTTTCGCAGGAATTATCAGCGGGCCCCTTGGGCGGCGATGCGGTTCCTTGTACGGGCGATGGCGTCGCAATCGCGGCGAATGAGGTTGGAATCTTGGCTTGTTCTGATGCTGAGATGTCTGCTGATTCTGTTGATGGTGTTGGCTGCCACCGAGCCGGCACTGGTGACGGCCCGCACTTGGTTTGGGGCGAGAGAACCGGTGCATCGGATTCTGGTGATTGATCTGTCCCTCAGCATGGGGGCGAAAGGAGTCGGCGGGACAAGTTATGAACGAGCGATGCAGGAGGTTCGAGAGATTGTCAAGTCGGCCGAAGTCGGTGATTCGTTTCAAGTGATTCGCATTTCCGGGAGTTCTCCACGCGTCATCGTGCGGCGACCGGCCCACCATGCGGACGAAGTGTTAGAGGAACTCGGTCGCTGGAGACTCACGGAGGAATTTGGCGATGTCGTCCCATCATTGACGCCAGTCCTGGAGTTGCTCGCCGAGGCTCCGGAGTCCCGAGAGGTGATACTTGTTTCCGACTTTCAAGCGGCTAACTGGTCCCCTGGGGAGAGTCGTCAGGCTGAAGAGATTCTCGGACTGTTGGAACAAATCTCCCGACAGGCGGCACTCACGGTGATCGATGTGGGGGCTCAGGGGAGCGACAATGTTGGGATCGTGTCACTCAGTTCGACGCAACCGTTTGCGGTGACCGGAGGGCTACTTGATGTTGCTGCGGTCGTTCGCAACTTTGGTCGTTCGCCAGTCTCACCACGATTACAGTGGTTCCTGAATGGAGAACTGCAAGAGGTGCTGCCAATCGAGTTGGCGGCCAATAGTGCGTTGACAGTGGTGTGGTCTCCCGCTGTTGTCGGAGGGGCAGATATGGAGGTCTCCGCTCAGCTTGCGACCGAAGATCGACTTCCGCTCGACGATGTCCGCTACCTGACGCGTCCCGTGCGAGATCAGTTGCGTTTGCTGTTAGTCGATGGAACGGCTTCGGTGGGTGACAATGTGCGCAGCAATGGGGCAGATTTCGACGGTGACCAGCAAAGACCAATGTTGACGGGGGGAGACTTCCTGCAACGAGCTTTGCGACGACCCGGCGGAGGAGCCATTGCATCGAACATGGGACGCATGCAGTTTGATGTGAAGGCCATTACCGATGCTGATCTGTTGGATGCCAATCTACTCGAAAGCGATGTGATCTGGATGTGCAACGTCCCCCGATTGGACGAAGCGGAGTTAAGGCGTCTCCGTCAGTTTGTCGCACAGGGAGGCGGGTTAATCGTCTCGATGGGGGATGAGGTCGATGTGGCGGACTATCAGCGAATGCTCGGGACCGGGGAGCAACCGTTGTTGCCAGTCGAACTCGATCGCCTGGTGACGAGCGACGAGACGAGCGATGAATTATTAGCGTTCGACCCGGTGCGGAGAAAGCACCCTCTGCTACGTCCGTTTGAAGGGGACGATGACGGCGGATTATCGACGACCTACGTTTTTCAATATATCAAGTCGAGACCTCGACCCGATTCTCTGGCTCAGGTGGTACTCCGACTCTCCAACGGGGCCCCACTCCTTATCGAACAGCCCTACGGGGCGGGACGAGTGGTTGTCATCACGACGGCGGCGGATGATCGATGGGGGACCTGGGCTGTTTGGCCGAGCTTCGTTCCACTGGTTCGGGAGATTTCGCAGTTCGCGGCTTCGGGATTGCTGGTCGACGAGGATCTGCGGGTTGGCGTTCCGTTGAGCCGACGTCTTCCATTCGAGGCATGTCATGGCGTCACATCGCTCTTGGCCACGGATGGGAGTCGCATTGTGCCAATCTTGGAACCGACAGAGGCGGGTTGCCTTTGGAACTCCCCTGGGTTGCCACGTGCGGGGCTGTATCATTTGGAATTCGGATTACCCACATCGACGACTCGGGTCCCGGTCGCGATTAACATCGATCCTCGCGAATCACAACTCGGTTCGATGGGTGAGGCCGACAAGGTGCAGGCGTTGCTCAATTCTCCACGGCATCGGCAATTAACAGAATGGTCGGACCGTCGAGGTGGAGCAGCAGGAAGTCCGGGGGGGGCCAACCAGGGAGGGCTGGTGGAATGGCTATTGGGGCTGGCTGTCATCATCCTGCTGATCGAGCAACTCAGTGCCTGGAAGCCCATAGCTGGTGTCTGGGGACTGGTTTTGATTGGCCTGTTGGGTCTCGAGTACGGCCTCTGGCGTCAGTCCCCTTGGGGAGCGGCTGCGATGTTTCTGCTGCTGGGAGCGATGGTGTTGCTTCGACTGGCCCGCCCGGTTGAAGCCTCGTCGGCCTCCCATTGAGTGGCAACATCGAACACATTGTCCCGTCTAAACCGTCTACTGCTGGTTTGCTCTGACGCAGGGGGCACGGCTGGAATATGGTCTCGTCAATGTCAACGCATTTTGTCAGATTGATGCAAGCGTTCGGAGAGACGCTCCAGCGGAATGATTCATTGGGAACCTTGGAAATTTTCGGATTTCGATCTATGCAATCGCTCTTCATTTGCTTTTAATGGTGGAGTAATGGAACGGCTCGGGACGTTTGCGTCCGGTGTCGCGCTCAGGATGTGTCCATTCACGGGCATGGATTGCTGATTTTTGCAGCTTCTGAGGCATTGAGAAGCTGATTGTCCTGCCTAAAGTCATCCTCCGACGATTGTCTCTCCCGCTCTTCAAGCTGAAGGTTTTTCCCGAGGCTTTGAATCAGCGGTGCGAGATAGTCGCGAAACCTCACAGGACTCCTTGTCATTAGGGGGTTCGATTCCCATTTTCCCAATACCCGGAAGCCCTGCGGTGTTTTGCCTAGGTGTCTTGAGGGTCGATGTATGGAGTAGTCACGACTATGGAAACGATGCAAGCAATGCAGGCGGCAGTCAAGTTTGTTCGACTGCTCCCTTCGGCAGATATCCCGCGATACGCGCACATTCCCGGAGCCGGAACCCCCCATCCGTACCGCGACCCTCGCGGCCATAGCCACAATCGGAAGCCACAGCAGCCGCGACCGCTCTGCGATCAGCGATGGACCGAGAATCGTTCGTATCTGATGGGGCTCGACTTCTTCAACCTTGGCTTTTACTGGGAAGCCCACGATGAGTGGGATCGCCTGTTCAAAGCGACCGGGGCTGAGTGTATTCCTGGGCGATTCCTTAAAGGGCTCGTCAAAATGGCCGCTGCGGGGATGAAGGTTCGCGAAGAGAGCATCCACGGAGTCCGTCGGCATGCCGCCTCGGCTGGTGAAGTATTCGCAGACGTTGCGGCTGAGTCCGATGTCGACCGTTATTGTGGTCTCGACTTCACCATGTTGCAGTTCGCTGCCGATCGTGCGGCTCAACTCGCGTATCCAACCGATTTAGAAGCGGGCCGCCCACTGCGAGTCTTTCCCTTCTTGTTGATCCCGGAACCTGTTCCGCTGAGCTAGCCTTCTGTTGAAGGATGGAGGCCGGCCTTTCCAAACTGATGCAATTCGGGTCGACAGGTGGGCAGGGAAACTTCAATGCCGTCGTGTCAGCCTCGAAGCACTGGCACTTGCAAAGGTTTTTCGGTGAACCGCGAGTTTTTTTGATGCAGGAAGTGATGGCGGAGCGTCTTCGCCCGGCACTTCCTACGTCTCAGACATTCCGCCACGGCATGCGGTGAGACTGGCAGACGGAAATTGACCGGGCGACGAAAGCTCTGTACAGTTCGCGCGACAGGGCGGCTCATCGACGGGCTGCATTCGTAAACCGAAGGGAGTCGGGATGATGGGTGGAGGATATGACGATTCGCCGAATGATCCGCAGACGATGCGAGGGCGGGACTGGCCTTGCTTGCGGCAGTTCTGTGTCTTCATGGAGAATCGGGTCGGTCGGCTGAACGACTTGCTGAGACACATCGAAAGGGAAGACCTGCGGGTCATGGCCCTGAGTGTTGTCGATACTGTCGACTTCGCGGTCGCCCGAATTCTTGTCGACAATACCGATCGAGTCCGCGAACTGCTCAGCCTCTCTGACTTCACTGTAACCGAGAACGATATCGTCGGGGTCGAGTTGCCGGACGATCCGCAGCCGTTCTTGCAGATCTTTCGGGCGATTGTGTCGGCAGAGATCAATATCTCATATACTTATCCGCTGCTGTATCGTCGCGGTGGACGGGGGGCGATCGCGTTACATGTCGATAACGTCGATCAGGCGACGCAATTGTTGCAGTCGCTCAAGTTTCGGGTACTGACAGAGTCAGACTTGATGCAAGACGACGAATTCTTCTGAGCGTTGCCGTATCTCCCCTGGAGACCCCTGAGTCGTTGGCGGGAATTGGGGAAAACGGGATGAATCGAACAGAACAAATGCTGCTACTGCGTGAATACACGCAGAACGAGAGCCTCATTCGACACATGCTTGCCGTTGAGGTGGCGATGCGTGCTTATGCCCGAAAACTGGGGGCAGACGAGGAATTATGGGGGACCGTCGGACTGTTGCACGACTTTGACTACGAACGCTGGCCTAATCCTCCCGACCATCCACTTCAAGGTTCGGCCATCTTGCGGGAACGAGGCTATTCCGAAGAGATCATCTATGCGATTCAATCGCATGCCGACTATTTAGATGATGTTCCACGACTCTCGCCACTCGACAAGTGTTTGTATGCTTGCGATGAGTTGTGCGGCTTTATCACGGCTTGTGCTCTGGTTCGGCCCGAACGGCTCAATGGTCTGGGGCCGAAGAGCGTTCGCAAGAAGATGAAACAACTTTCGTTCGCAGCCGCTGTCCATCGAGAGGACATCATCAATGGGGCCGAGGATTTTGGGGTCGACCTGGATGAGCACATCCAGTTTTGCATCGATGCCATGCAGACAATTGCCAAGGAACTTGACCTGTTACCAGCATTGCCTGCTTGACATTTGAGCGTTTGAGAAGTTGTCGAGGTGAAATATCGTTTGAGCTATGGCCATGACGAGTGGGGAGCTTGGTGAATTTTGTTCGGCACGCCGTCGATGAAGGTGTCGGCGATGCGAGGCTCGCGGTCCCTCCGATTTATCCCATCACTTTTGACCACACGCCGTAGGCGCCGACGATTAGCAGGCCGATGAAAGAAAGGAATAGGAGGATGTCCCACCATACAGGGGGGGAAATGCGGGGGTCTGAGGCGGTGCGGCGGAGGTAGAGAGCGGCATAGCCGATCATGGGGAGCATGGTTGCTTGCATCAGCCCCGCAAAGGCAACGGCTGACACCGGGTTGATGCCGGTGCAGAAGATTGCCAGGCAGATGAGCGGCAGCAGCACACACAGAATCGAGATCGACCATTGATGAGCCTTCTCATTGTGCGGGTCCATGAGGCCGAAGACCTTAATGCCATCGGTAATCATGCGGGAGTGTCCGGCGTTGGCCACGAGGAACGTCGAATACAGCACGGCGACTGCACCAATCAGGAATAGGAACTTCGCGTATTCACCGAAGACGGGGACATAGGCGGTCGCCAGAGTGCTGACCATTCTCATCCCGTCGGGGTCGCGACCTTCGCTATACAACACAGCGGCTCCCATGATGAAGAACGCGATGGTCGCGACGGTGTAAATGACCATCGACAGGAAGGCATCATAGTGCATGACCCGCATCCAGCCGCGGGCACGGGCAGCCCACGCTTCGTCTTCGGTTCTTGTACCGATGTGTCGAGCGTAACCCTTCTCGATACACCAATACGGATAGGTGATGAGTTCCGTCGCCCCTACGCCGATGATGCCGAAGGTCGCGAGGGCCATCATCAGACCGTTCCCGGTCTCAGGGAGTCGGAAGGAGAGGCCCCGCAGAAACGTCTCAGCGCTGACATGCCACTGCGGCGTGGTTTGCAGACTGATCACATTCCCAATGGTGACGAACGTGAACCCGACGACAAGCACCGTCGATAGGTTTTGAATGATGCCGTAGCGACCGTTCACCAGCAAAGCGATCGTGATGAATGTCGCGAATGCGGCCCAGTACTTGTCATCCCATGTCCAAGGTTCCGTCAGCGACTTCACGCTTTCCTTGTGCAACGCGACGAGTTTCTCCGCCTTCTGAATCTCCATCGTCAGAGCATCGATTCTCACGACCGGAATCGTGCTGGCCTGCTTCGCTGCCAGTTCCTCTTCAAGCAAGAGCTTTTGCTTCGCCTCCTTCGCGATCCCTTCAGCCAATCGCACCCGATGCTGCCCGACCAGGAGACTCGTCGACTCGCCACCTTCACGAGAAACGATTCGATCGACGTCAACCAGCATCTCGGCCAAGACGGCGTGCCCCCGGTCGATTCGACGGAGCCTTTCGATCGATGGGGATTCCTTAAAGCTTTTGTTGGCGACACGGCGGTTCGCTTCCTGTTGCAGCGAGTCTGCGTTAAGTTCCGTCAGCCGCTGCCGTAATTTCTCACGGTGTGCTTCCACTGCCGCCGGGTTCGACGCTTGATCCTCCACCATCGCGACGCGGTACATGTCGCCAAGTTCCGCACGTTCGGCCGGCGACAACTTTTCGAGGCGGGCGATCGTCCCCCGTTGTCTCGTTTCGACCCAATCACTGACTTCCTTCAACTCAGCTGACTGAGATGTGGGCTCGTTGTTCTCAGTAACATCATACATCAGATGCAGGTCGTACGCGGTGAGAAAGGTCTCGTCCCAGTCGAGGTACTGATTCAGCTGGCTGGCCGATGGGGTTTGAATCGCCCGGGCGTAGTCTCCTTGAAGCGGGAACGAAAGGGCGAGAGCCTGCCCGACCCCGCCAACGATCCCCCCCAATTGGGCGATCGATGCAGCCATCATCACCAGCCAGAACCAGAGAATCCAATTCGCCCGACCGATTCGGCCCGGCACCAGGTTGAGAGCCGCCAACGTCGTTTGACCATGCGTGATGGCGTGTCGACCGAGCTCGATCTGCACGAAGACCTTGATGACACAGCCTATGACAATCAGCCAGAGCAACGCCATTCCCGCCTGAGCACCGGTCTTCGTGGTCGCAATGAGTTCGCCCGAACCGACGATGCTTCCAGCGATAATCAACCCCGGCCCCAACTGACGGAGCGTCCCGAAGAAATTCCGGGGCGGGTCCATGAGACCGGATTCGCTCGTGGTTTCCGTCGATGAAATGGGGGCATCTGAAGCAGACAACGCGGTCGATTTCAGTGGGGAATCTTCGGAGGGACTCGACGTCATGGAACAGCCTCAAATCGAACGAAACAGATAGGTCCCACCTTATACCGCCCCAGTGCCAGCTTCACAATCCGACAGCATGATTCGCGACAAAGTGTGCCCCCCGCCGCTTCCCTCTGCGACGGACTTCTTTATTGTCGCAATGACAATCACTCGGGCTTCGGGAGCGGAATCTCCAATTGAGAGGGAGCAACTTTGAGGGCGGCCTTGTGTTCTGCCACAATCCTCTGAATGCTGGCGATCACTTCGGGATTCTTGGCGGCGAGGTTGTGCCGCTCGGAAGGATCATGATCGAGATGAAACAATAGTGGAGGATCGTGCGGAACCCCTTTTGCCGAGTCGGGACCATATCCCCCTTGCGTGATGAAGTGGGCCTTCCAAGGTCCGCTGCGGACAGCCATCAGATGCGTTCCGCGATAGTAATAGACAACATCGCGAGCCGATGGGCCGGTCCCTTTCAGTAATGGCGAAAGATCGATGCCATCCATAGGGCGATCGGTCGGTACCTGCCCCCCGGAGAGAGCGACACACGTCGGAAACAGGTCGAGCGTCCCCGCCAGTTCCGACGTGATGCGTCCCCCCGGTATCGTCCCCGGCCACCAGGCGATCCCCGGAACCCGCATCCCCCCTTCCCAGGTGCAACCCTTCCCCTCCTTCAATAAACCGGCTGACCCACCCTGCTCATCAAAGATCAACCACGGTCCATTATCACTGGTAAACCAGACGAGCGTGTTCTCGGCCAGTCCCTCAGCCTTCAACGTGTCGAGAATCTGCCCGACCGACCAGTCAATCTCCTCGATGACATCACCATACAACCCCCGCGCACTTCGACCCGCAAACTCCGGATGACGAAAAAGTGGAACGTGCGGCAGATTGTGAGGCAAGTACACAAAGAACGGCTGTTCCTTATGCTCCCGAATAAATTTGGTCGCCTGCGCAGTGTATCGCCGTGTAATCGTCGTCTGATCGGCAGGTCGTTCGACAACCTCGAGGTCCCGCATGATCGGGACATTCCAATACTCCGACTTCGGCTCCCAAAACGCTCCTCGCCCCTTCGGTCCCACATCGTTCAAACGATCCATATCGTTCGAATAGGGAATGCCGAAGTAGGTGTCGAACCCCTGATTCGTCGGCAGAAACTGAGGCAAATGCCCGAGATGCCATTTGCCGAAACATCCCGTCGCATAGCCCCGCTCTCGCAGTGACTCCGCGAGCGTGATTTCGTCCGCTGGCAGCCCCCCTCCCGAGTCAGGAAACAGCACGCGACGACGATCGCTATACATCCCCGTGCGGATCGGTAGCCGCCCCGTCAACAGAGCCGACCGACTCGGCGTACAAACGGAATCAGCCGAATAGAACTGAGTAAACCGCAACCCCTCCGCCGCCATCCGATCCAAATGCGGCGTCCGAATCGTCGGATGCCCATAACAACTCAAATCCCCATACCCCAAATCATCTGCAAAGATGATCACAATGTTAGGCCCCCGCCCCTCCGCCCCAAACACCGAAGACCCACCCAGCATTCCACCCACTACCACCATAAACACCCAGCGAAGAGCATCAGCTACAAGAAAAGACTTCATAAACCACCCCCAGCCCCGGCCAAACCGCGACTGCCTTGTAAGAGAGATGTATTGCTCACACGCAATGCGAGGCCGGACGATCCGATCACATTCACTGACAATGGAACCGTCGTTTTTCGCACCAATCGTATTCCAGAATCCTTGTCATTCATAGAATTGGCGGCGTGCAGAAGAGCCGTCACCTCGGCCGGTTGGAGATACCCTGATGTCTACTTCACCTGGGTCGCGTAGTTCTGATGTTGGCTAATCTTTGTCTTAATGTAGCCTTTCCCTTTCGCTATCGTCACCATGTAGAAACTGTTTAATCACATCAGATATATCCGGAAACGTTCCGCCCTTTTCCTTAACCTCCTGCTGCGTTGACTTGATGGCATTCTCAAGCATGACGTGTTTAATGATAACTGTTCCGTCCTTGCCCCACTTCGGCAATGCGTTACCATCATTTTGAGTACGAATCTCTATGCCAGATAACCTCGCGGCTGCAATCTCAGCGAAATGGCTGCGAGCAATTACTGCCTCGTTAATCTCCAACTGCAACACCCCCGGCCCCTTTGAGAACACATCATACACAACTGTGTGGCCAACTCGCACGACAACTCTAACAACCTGCTCAGGGGTCACGTTAACGGAATTACCGAGTTGAAAGTTCCCTCCAATGTTCGGGAACTTCGCCAGCTGCTCGATGTTAGGATTAACGTCAATTTTAACGGTTGGACTATACCTCTTATCACCAGTTATGACGACCGACAGTTTCTCTTGTTGCACACTGTCGTCAGCACGAGGCGACGACAATGCAAAGAACCCAAGAGTGGATACGAAAACCAAACAGACTGCAGACTGCCATTTATTCATATTACTTCCCCATTATCGTGTTGTCTGGATATTGGTGAGCGATCATTAGAATTAGGACCGAATCAGGTTCACCCTGCGGAATCTCGACCCCAGCTTCAGTACACTTAAGTTGAAGTGCGTTAACGTTCTCGTCCGAGCGATTACCCTTCGGCTTAGGGGTCAGAAACCAAGCCCGGGGACCCGCAAAAATGGTCACTCCTTCTGGAAAAGGGATGACCTGCCCCGATGCTGCACCGCTAATCTCGACGTGGTATGCCCGTACTCGCATCTTCGGCGGGGTGTTGTCAGTCGCCAAGTAGCCGTCCTCAAATGGAACAAAATCTCCCATCGATGGAAGTCCGTTCTTCCAATCCGATATCGACAGACGATTCACGAACAAACTATTCCAGAAAAGACCAAGAAAAACAACGACATGAAACAGCATAATTGCCCCAAAGGCACCGACTAGCCGCCAATCCCGATTGGGCAACTGCGACGCTGAAGTTAGTTCATCAAACTCAGGCGTAGGTGTGGCATCTACCTTTCTCACTTCTCCCTCCGACGTACTAACTGACGAGTCTTTGCTCGCGTCAACGGGAGTTTCCAGCTCCGTGACTACGACATGCGCATTCTCCCATCCAAGACGTAGCAACAGGTCAAGCTCGTTTCTCGAAAGGTGATTAAGGTCTGTTCGTATATTGGCCGCCATGGTTTGCTCATTATCTTCAGTGTTGATTCCTTTTATGTTCCCGTCCCGCAATGAAAAGGTGTTTTTCTCGAATCCACGGAGAAACTCTGCCGAGACATTTATCATCAACATGACGATCGTCTGTAGGTTTCTCCATATTATATTTGGCATCCAAAACGGCTTGCCATGCTTGACGGCTTGCCCTGCGTCTGAAATCAATAGATTTGAATCGCCCCCTGAGGCATTCCGCATCCGGAAGTACTTGGCTCCCTGATTGTCTGCTACGCCTCCATCGCAAAAATACTCACTCTTATCTGCACCCTTCGGAATTTTTCTGCGAGGCGAAGCTATCAAGGGGGGAAACGCTGAAGAAATCGCTACGACCTCAGAAAGCGGGTAGTCGTCTTTGTGGTCTTGTTTATTTGTGGTGCCGATGCCAATTGCAGACTCTCGCCACGTTCCGTATCCAAACTCCTCGCCACAAGGGTTATGATAGAAAGACAAAAGCTCAAGTTTTGTCAAATTGGTAGTCAGAATATGGATGTGTCCGGTGCAATCTTTTAACCTGAACGACTCGGCCCGTTTTATTCCCCATTGCCCTCTCTTTTCGGTCGACTTAAATAATTCACTCCGATCGTACTGGCGGACTAGTGACTTGAATGTACTCCAGTACGAATTCAGAAACCCGAAAGCACAAAGTGTGGCGATGGACACGCAAATTGCTAGCCATATCGACACATCTGTAGAGTAGAAGGAAATCTGCTTGGCTCCATGCCAGGCTGAATGTGTCCATGAACAAAATAAAGCTAATGGCAACCCGAGGCAGAACCACCTCAATATCATTCGCCATACAATCCGAGTGCGAATGTCTGTACTGCAAAACTGAACAATCTGGCGACCGCGGCCGAAGAAGTAATCCTTGCTATCCTGAGAAGACGGCCTATCCCATTTACAGTAGTCATTCCAGTGCCGCCCCATGTGGGCGGCGAGAATGGCCCCGCCGGAGATGCCGTATACTTGAGTTACGATGAATGAAGGCTTACCCTCACTTAAATTGTTAGCTTTCGAATCGACGGGTCTCAGGTAATTGAACCTAACAAGGTACGCGAGAACGCCGAGATGGTAGATCGTGGCCCGAAACCCGCCACCGGACAGAGAAAGTACACATTCCTCCGGCGTCTTGCGGTCAACAGGCTCACCAGCGTTTATCTGCTGCTCTGACATCAACAACCCCTTCGTAATTCACGGCAGAAGTACCGTTGACAAAATGAGCTGATACGGCCCTATCAACAATCATCGCCCCACGTAGTTTCTAACGATCTCAGATTGCCATCTGATTTGCAATGACAAAACTCTCCAAAAAACGTATTCGTTCTACGCTTCTGACACTGCGATTCATGTTCTGGGGCAGGGGTGCAGATGTCGGTTAATGTGTGAATACGACTGCGGATGGCTGTCGAATCGTTGGCACCGTAGTTTCCGGGTGCTGTGAATGACAGTGCCGAATTGCCGTATGGAACACGGCTACTCGAATCGGCGACATGTCTGCAATGCGACGAACATGGATGTCCATCGTACGGGGGGACTATCTTAGAACTCGGCATTGCGGGGGGTGCGGGGGTAGGGGAGTGTGTCCCGGATGTTCTGCAGGCCGGTGATGAGGAGGACGGCTCGTTCTAAACCTAGGCCGAAGCCGGCGTGGGGGACGGTGCCGAAGCGGCGGAGGTCGAGGTACCACCAGTAGTCCTCCTGTGGCAAACCGCACTCGGCGAAGCGGGTTTCGAGCATCTCTAAACGATGTTCACGCTGTGAGCCTCCGATGATTTCGCCGACCCGGGGGACTAATACGTCCATCGCCCGGACGGTTTTCCCATCGTCGTTACAATACATATAAAATGGCTTGAGCGTGCGGGGGTAGTCGTACACGATAATCGGTTGCTTGAAATGTTCCTCAGTAAGGTAGCGTTCGTGCTCGGCCTGCAAGTTTGTCCCCCATTCAACCTGATATTCCCATTTCCGATCGACGCCAAGTAATATCTCGACGGCTTCGGTATAGGTGATTCTTTTGAATTCGTGATTCAGGATGTTGTCGAGAGTGTCACGCAGAGTCGTGTCGATTCGTTGATTAAAAAAGTCCATATCTTCCGGGCACTGTTCGAGACAGTCGCGGATCATGGTCTTCACGAAATCCTCGGCCAACTGCATGTCGTCGTTTAGTTCGAAGAAAGGGACTTCGGGCTCAATCATCCAGAACTCGGCGAGGTGCCGGGGGGTGTTCGAGTTCTCGGCTCGGAATGTGGGACCGAAGGTATAGACCGGGCCGACGGCGGTTGCATACGTCTCCGCTTCCAACTGTCCTGAAACCGTCAGCGAAGCTCGTTTGCCGAAGAAGTCTTTCGAGAAGTCGAGCGGTGTGGTGGGGGATTTCGGTTTGCCGTCGACAGGCTCGGCTTCATGCAGCAGGGTCGAAACGGTGAACATTTCCCCCGCCCCTTCGCAGTCGCTCGTTGTGATAATCGGGGTATGAACGTTGAGGAATCCTCGTTCTTGAAAGAATCGATGGATCGACCACGTAATGCAGTTTCGCACTCGGGCAACGGCTCCGAAGGTGTTCGTGCGGGGGCGGAGATGGGCGATCTCGCGGAGGAACTCCATCGAGTGCCCTTTCTTTTGAAGTGGATAGGTCTCGGGGTCCGCTACTCCCAGAAGTTCGAGCGTCGATGCCTGCAACTCGACTCGCTGTTTCGCTCCGGGAGACTCTTTGAGCAACCCGGTAATGCGAACGCTGGCCCCAGTTGTCACCCGCTTGATGACATCGGCATATCCCGGAACCGTTGCATCAACGACGATCTGCAAGTTTGACATGCAGGAACCATCGTTGAGTTCGACAAAGGAAAACCCATGCTTCGAGTCTCGGCGTGTGCGAACCCAGCCCGCGACAGTTACCTCGGCTCCTGGCTCTCCCTGCTTCAATACGTGCGACACGATCATCCGCGAACTCGACATCAGACACTCCCTTGAAAAAGTTGAGACCGGCGTAATCTAATCCGTTTCGTCGAGCGATTGTAGGCCGAGCGATCAAACAGTCGCGTCATGCCAAGGGGGACGAGCGGGAGACGAGGGGCTCCCGCTCGTCCTGACAGATGTTAGTTCTTCAGCAGGCTGTCGATCAGGTACTCGGTCGTGTTCTTGATCTTCGGCTCCTTGATGCCCGGATGCACGAGGGTCACTTCGACGCCGACCTTTTCCAGCCGTTCTGCGAGTTTGACCCCCATAATGCCGGAGTGAGTCGGGTCTTTGGGCGATGCACCGACAACGGGAACTTCGCCGCCATAAAACAGTCCGATCGGGGGATCATCCTTACTGACGTGTTCGATGGGGGAGTATTCATGAATCCACGGGAGAACTTTTTCCCGCTCGGCCATAACCGTGTCGAGGTCTTTCAGGCCGAAGGCGTGGGCACCGTAGCTGTAGTTGGGCATCCACTCGCGGAGTTCTTTGGGATCGAGCGAGACCTGTGCTCCATTGACCGCGGCACAGAAGAGGCGGGTTGACTCGCGGGCGATGGGGTCATCGCTTTGGGGGTCTGCCATGTCATCATGAAAGGCGAGCCAGAGGGAGGTACAGGCCCCGGCTGAGCCACCAGTTGCCCCGATTTTCGTTTTGTCGAGGTTCCATTCCTTTGCCTTTGAACGGATGAACTGTAAGGCCCGGGCGGCATCGCCAAGGGGGGCCTTCACTGGGGGTTCGACCTTGTCTTCGACGCCATTCTGGACATAGCGGTAGTTGATCGAGATGACGGAGATACCCCGGTCCAGGAACGCCTTGGGGTTCATCTTCTTGTCGCCGCCTCGCCAACCTCCGCCGTGAATGTTGAGGACGACCGGCGTCGGTTTGTCAGACTTCGCGGGGTAGAAGTCGAGGACGTTGCGGGGATGGGGGCCGTAGGAAACTTCAAGTTGCGTCTGGAGTTCTTCGGCATGGGCGAAGTGCCCCACGAGGAGCAACGACATCAGCGTCAACAGGTATCGCATGAGTTGTGCCTTTGAATAGGGTGTGATCTCGAATCGTTTCAGCCGGGTCGACTCTCGGCCCGGCCCGCAGACGACACAATACCCGGATTTGTGTCTGTTCCGCCAGCGTCGCCGGGGAGAGTACCGTTACTCGACTGGTCCAGAAGTCCTCGTTGTCCGTTGAGAATGTCGACAGATGCCGGACCTGGATGTCTGGCGTGGTTGGAAATCTAGAAACGCGAAACCTTTCGGGGTCGCCTCGGGTCTAACTTGCTGTAGAATGCTGAACTGCGCTGCCGTACTTTACGATAGGCGGGACACTGTCGGGAGTTGCTTCCGATGAGGTGTGTTCGCCGAGTGCAGCAGTCGTCGACTGCGCATAAGTTGAAGACCTCAAGAGACTTAGAGTCTCGATTGCATAGTCGTCCTACCCCGTTGGGTTCTTGGTGACAGGGACCTCCCTCCCGGAATTTGTTGATGAGGAGATTGTTGATGCTGAGCCTGTCGAGTCGTGGTCTGTCGTCGCCGTCCCGCCGTGTGCGGGTGTTGTCGGGACGTCGCAGTGGATTTACGCTGTTG
This sequence comes from Planctomycetaceae bacterium, assembly GCA_041398965.1. Classification (GTDB taxonomy): domain Bacteria; phylum Planctomycetota; class Planctomycetia; order Planctomycetales; family Planctomycetaceae; genus JAWKTT01. The sequence goes on from JAWKTT010000030.1 coordinate 18,712, forward strand.
GAAGTGTTGATCGTATTGGTCATCATCGGCGTCATCTCGGCGATGGTCGTTCCCCGATTGCTCGGGTCGCAGCGTCAGGCGCTGATTGACACGACGAAGATCGAACTGACCAAGGCCAAGGGAACACTCGACCTCTACGCCAAGGACCACTTTGGACGTTATCCTGATGCGAAGGGACAAGACGTCTGGGCAGTGCTGATGTCCAAAGAAGAGAAGAACGGCGTCGTCATCGAGCCGTATCTTCCGGCCGCTCACAAGGATGCCTGGGGACACCCATTGTACTACGAATACCCCAGTTCTAAGCTACCCTCTGGAGACCCCGCCATCTGGTCGTCTGGACCAAACGAAGTCAACGACAATGGTGGTGGCGACGACATTAACAACTGGGACGCATTGAATCAGGACATCTAGTCGCGTTGAACAGGGTCCCTTCGACGTGGTCGAGGGGATGTGGGGGATGTGACAGTAACGGGAGGGGTCGTGCGGCTCGTGATGGCTCCGATGTGCGTCGATCGACAGCGAGTCGCAGAAGTCTTTGCGACTCGTCACCGTCGCGCGTTCACCCTGCTGGAGCTGGTTGTCGTCTTGGCAATCATCGTTGTGCTGGCTGGTCTCACGTGGCCGTCGATGCTCCGTTACATCCGCGAACAAGAGATTCGCGAACAAGCCCATGCCGTCCGAATGGCCCTCGCAGGGAGCCGGGTTAAAGCGATTGATACCGGCTTAACCTATCAGTTCCGCTACGAACCGGGGGGGCGTCGATACATCGTGCTTCCCTATGATCTCCCTGAAAGTGCCGCGACGGGCAGCGTCGGGACGGGTGACAACTCGGCTGCTCAGCGGGGCATCTCATCGGCAGTGGTCGAAGCGGTGTTGCCCACCCTGACCGGCCAACTCCCCGAGTCGTGCCACTTCGACTGGCCACTGGCGCGGAACGTGGTCACGAATGCCGAGCAGCAAGTGGCGACAGAATCGCTCCCGCAAGAGTGGCTGTCTCTATTCCCGGACGCTACGCAACTACAATCGACCGCATGGTCACAGCCGATTCTGTTCTACTCGGACGGGACGACTGACGACAATCACCTGACGATCCTCAACGAGCTGGATCGGAGTATCGAATTGTCCCTGCGTGGCCTGACCGGTGCGACAACGGTGGGGCCACTCAAATGATTGGAAATTCGCTGCGATCGCAACGGTTCACCTCCCATTGCCTCGGCATGACATTGCTCGAAGTGTTGATTGCGCTGGCGATCTTGTTGATGTCGCTGGCAGTGATCAGCGAACTCTTGCGAATCGGGAGTCGGGCTGCGGTCGACGCTCGCATCGATGCTCAGGCCGCTCTCAGAGCCGAGGCGGTCATGAATGAAGTGGTGGGGGGAGTGCATCTCATGCAGGATATGGAGTTGACCCCCTTTCTCGACGATCCCGATTGGAAGTGGAGTTTGGTCGTTCTGGAAGGGCCTCATGCCGATCTCTTGCGACTTGAGGTCACAGTGAGCTATCAGCCTGACGGCGATCTTCCCCGTCGCCCGTTGACGCTCGTCCGTCTCGCGCGGGACCCCGCCATTTTCGCCGGTGCCACGAAGGGAGGTTTGTGATATGTCCCCCTGCGAACCTAAGACTCATGTTAATTCATTAGGTAGAACGAATATTCACATCGCTCAAGATCGAACGCCGACGTGGAGCAGCGTGAAGAAGGGTCTAGGTTTCACGCTGCTCGAATTGTTGATCGCGTTGGCGTTGTCGGTTTTATTGATGAGCGGCATCTATGGTGCCATCTCGATGTACCTCAGCGTAACGCAAAGTGACGAATCGGACATCGACCGCTCGCGAGTCGCGCGGGCCATTCTGCGAGACCTGTCGATCGACCTGCAGTCGGTCGTATTTCGGGTTGAAGAACCTGTCGAAGAGGGGGCCGATGACGGCTCGATCGCCGCGACTGGGACAGCCTCCGAGCAGGCACTCGCCGAAGACGAGGCTGCAGCCAACGAAGCCGCCTCCGGAGGAACGATCGGGGGAACGATCACCGTTTCGCCAGAAGAGGCATATACCAGTCAGAGCATCGGTCTCACCGGGGATGAGACGAAACTGGTGCTGCATGTCAGTCGACCTCTGCGAGGGGCCGCCTACACTGCGGTCCCCTTTGCCTACGATGTCCGAACCCGTACGAGTGACCTGATTTCGGTCTCTTACTTTCTCGCCGACCCCAACGAGATTGGCCTTGCGGGGGCGGTTGGACAACTCTCGTCCCGACTTCAGACATCAAACATCGCGTCGCAGGGAATTCAGGGACTCGCCCGGTTAGTCGGCGACCGGATGGCGATCGATTATGCCGACTCCGAGTCTGACGTCGACACCCTCGCTGCCGCGTCGCAAGTCATCGCCCCCGAGGTGATCGGCTTGCGATTTCAGTATTTCGATGGGATCGACTGGCAAGAGACTTGGGACAGCACCGAAATGGGACGATTGCCGAACGCCGTTTCGATCGAACTCGGCATGCGTCGCTCGGTGTCGCTCCCCGACGACTTGCCTGAAGAAAAATTGACGCCCGGTGAACGGGCGTCGTTCACGACGATCGTCGAGTGGTATCGCCAAGTGGTCGCCTTGCCCCTGGCTAAACCGTTCACCGAGGCCCTCTAATGTATCCACTCTCCGAGTCTGCGAATTTGAACAGTCCGCGAAAGGGGACCGCTCTCCTGGTCGTGCTCGTCGTGATCGTGCTCCTGTCGCTGGTAACCTACACATTCACACAAACGATGATCGTCGAGGCGAACGCCAGCTTGCACTATGCACACGATGCCCAGGCTCGGGAACTCGCAAATTCGGGGGTCGATTACGTCGCGGCTCTGCTCACACCGTATCAATATGACGAGCCGTTTAATAGCTGGCACGACCCATCCATGTTTGCCGGAGTCATGGTTGTCGATGCCTCACAGGCGGAAGGAATCGGAAGGTTTACGGTCATCGCTCCGCTCGAATCTGACTCAATGTATCGCGGAGTCCGGTACGGCCTCACCAACCAATCGAGCTTGATAAACATAAATACCATCGTCAACGAAGACCTTGATGAAGAAACGATGCGATGGCGACTAATGGTCTTGCCGAACATGACGGAAGATGTTGCCGACGCGATTCTCGACTGGGTCGACAAGGATACCGAACAACGATCTTACGGTGCTGAAGATGACAGCTATCTGACGCTGGGGATGCTCTATGGACCGGCCAATGGTCCCTTGGAGTCGATCGATCAATTATTACTCGTTGTTGGAGTCACGCCGGAATTGCTATATGGTGAAGATGTCAACCGAAATGGGATTCTCGATCCGAACGAGGACGACGGCGAGACTTCACTCCCTTACGACAATGCTGACGGCATCCTGGATCTCGGTTGGTCTGCCTTCTTAACAGTGCATAGCAGGGAATCTAACCTAGGCCTCACAGGGGAGACGAAGCTCGACGTCAATCAAGGGCTGTTGACCGAACTGTATGATAGTATCGAACTGGCATTCGACGCCGAGACGGCTCTGTTTATCACGGCGTATCGTGCTAACGGTGCCACCAACGTCGATCCCCTGCCAGAATCTTCCGTCAACAGTGGCAACACGACCGGCGACACCACAACTGACGAGATACTGAACAATCTCGCCCAGGGTTTAGTTAAGAGTGTCCTGCAGGATCCCAGCCAGTCATCGGTCACTCGTGGGGGGCTGGACCTTTCGAAGGGGGCAACGGTCGAAATTGATTCGCTATTTGAATTAATTGGCGCGGAGGTCGACGTCGTGCTCGATGGCCAGCCGACAACATTAGTCAGTCCGTTCACGGCCGACTCTCAGAGCCTGCAATTCCTCTATGATAACTTTACGACGAACTCGTCGACAGCCATTGACGGTCGAATTAACATTAACGAGGCCCGCTATGAAACACTTATGAGCATCCCTTGGATGACCGAGGAATTAGCCAGTGCCATTCTCTCGGCCCGCCCCATCACTGCTGACGGGACCGCAGACATTAATGTCATGGCACAGCGAACCAACATCGGCTGGCTGCTTTCCGAACAGTTGGCCGACCTGATGACCGTCCGGCTGTTGGATCGTTACGCGACAACGTCGGGAACCGTGTTCAAAGCTCAAGTCATCGGCTGCTTCAGCGGCCCGGGACCAGTCTCCCGTATCGAAGCGGTCATTGATGCCACCGAGGCCCCACCTCAAATCCTCTTCCGTCGGGATCTCACCAACCTAGGTCCCGGCTACACCACTCAACAGTTGCTGCCAATGTCGAACGAACCGTAATGATTCATCAGTTAGTTGCGGGTGATGGTTTCGTCGAGGTTGAGGAGCAGATTGGCGATCGAAAACCATGCGGCTTGTTCCGCAAGTGAGATGTTTTCGACCCGGTTGTTCTTTGGGATCAACTCTTCCAGTTTGCGGTCGTCTTGCTGCATGAGTGACAGCGACCGATCGTAGAATGATCGCAATCGCTCGGCCTCCCGCTCGGAAGGCTCGCGGGAAAGGACGAGACGGAAGCCGTGCCTTAAGCGTGCGCGGGTCTGGTTGAATTCTTCTTTGACGATGGGGGTCTCTCGCAGGATTCGACCGGCAAGTGCGTGGGCCATCTCGATGTACGCGGGGTCGTTGAGAAGAGTTAACGCTTGAAGCGGCGTGTTGCTGCGAGAACGTTGCACCACACAGGCCCCCCGGTCCGGAGCGTCGAAATTGACGAAGCTGGGATAAGGGGCACTGCGGCGATAGACCACGTAAATGCCCCGTCGGTAGCGGTCTTCATCGGTGTTTGCGACGTATTTGGGGGCATTACGTCCGACGTGTCGCCAGACGTTGTCGGGCTGCGGTGGATAGACCGGCGGGCCGCCAAGTTTGTGCGTCAACAAGCCACTGACCGCCAAGGCGTTGTCCCGAATCGACTCCGCAGACATTCGCACTCGGGGGCCGCGTGCCAGCCAGACGTTGTTCGGATCTTGTTCCAGATGTTGCGGCGTGACATTCGACGACTGCCGATAGGTCGCGGAGCTGACGATCAAACGATGCATCTCCTTCTGAGACCAACCTCGTTCCATGAACTCGACTGCCAGCCAATCGAGCAACTCCGGATGCGTCGGACGTTCTCCCTGTGTACCGAAGTCTTCTGCGGTCTTGACGAGTCCTTGCCCAAAGAACTCGGCCCACCAACGATTGACTGCAACCCGTGCGACCAGCGGATTCTCTCGATCGACCAGCCACCGGGCGAGTGTCAGCCGATTGGCCGGTGCGTCGTTTCGCGATAGCTCGGCTGTCGCGAGGGGATGCAACGCCTTCGGCACCGACGGGGCGACAGTTGCCAGCGGCGACAGAAAGTTTCCCCGCTTGAAGATCGACGTCATGCGAGGCTGTTCCATTTCGACCATGACCAATGTCGTCGGAGCCTTGATCTCCTTCAGCAACTTTTCGGCTTTAGAGATCTCCAGAGATTGACTGGTAAACTCTGCGTTCCGACTTGCGAAGAAGTCGACGAGAACTTGTTGTTGCTGGGGATTGTATTTGGCAGCCTTCTGCTCAACCAGGGCACGTACCTTGTCCGGAATCGCCGGAGTCCTGTCTTTCGCGTTCGAGGGAGGTGGACCGGTCAGCAGCGAGATGCGCAGTCGTCCGATCGTTCGGGCTCCGCCAAAGTTTTGCGGGAGAGAAATTCGCAGTTCGGTTCCGGTTTCGAACCCGAGTGGTACCTTCGTCAGAAACGATGCCCAATGGTCTTTGGAGAACTGTGGATTGATGGCCCACGCCGTTTCCGGCTTGCCATCAATGAGTCCTTCGACCTTGTAGTTTTGCTGTTCAAAGTCCGCCTGTGGCGAGTGAAGCGATACCGAGGCAAAGGGAACCGACTGGTTGACGTTGTCGTTGTCACAATCTGGCGCATCGGTTCCGTTTTCGAGTGGGCGAGCTTCGACGGTAAACTCGTGCAGCACAAAATTGGGGCGTTTTTCATCGCCCCGTCCCGGCCCCTTGCCCGGAAGCGATTCGTGAGTCAAGCACTCGATGCGAATGCCGGTGACCTTGGTGAGCGAGGTTTTCAGGTGCAACGTATAGAGATCGGTTTCGGGCTTTTTGCCGCTGACCAGTAGTGATCCGTCTTCGAGTGTGGTGCCGGTCGCTCCCCCACTCGACACAAAGCTGCTGACCGGCACGACGTGCCATGTCGATGCCTGCGACAGCGAGTCTCTGAGGTTGGCAATCAAGCTCGGAAGTTGCATTGCAAGATGGTCTCGCGTCGCTTGCTGTTGGGACTCGAGCTTCGCGATTAACTGTTGCAGGCGTTCCGACTCCGCTTTTTGAGCCGTTGTCAATGGGAGCGACATCTCGGGACCAGCCACTTCAAACTGCACTCCCCCATTTCCAGTCACTTCGAGTGGAGTGTTGTTGAAATAGGCGAACAACTGGTAGTAGTCTTGCTGAGAGAAGGGGTCGTATTTGTGATTGTGACACTGGGCACATTCGAGCGTTGTTCCTAACCAGACAGTGCCCGTGGTATTGACCCGGTCGATGATTTGGTTGACCCGATTTTCTTCCGGATCGACACCTGCTTCGACATTGCAAGTGGTGCAACGATGGAACCCCGTCGCAATGCGTTGTTCGGGAGTCGCCTGAGGGAGCAGGTCTCCGGCAAGTTGCTCGATGGTGAAGTCGGTAAACGGTTTGTCGTCGTTCATCGACTGAATCACCCAGTCGCGATAGGCCCACATCTCGCGGAACTGGTCCGCCTGAAACCCGTTCGAGTCGGCATAGCGGGCGAGGTCGAGCCAACTGCGGGCCCACTTCTCCCCGTATCTGGGAGAGGCAAGCAACTGGTCGACAATTTGTACGTAATGTTCGTCCGAGGGGTCCGCCGTGAAGGCGTCGATCTCGGCGAGCGTCGGTGGGAGCCCGACGAGATCAAGATGAACCCGACGTAAGAGACGGGCCGGTTCGGCGGCGGGAGACGGCTTCAACCCGTGCTCGAACATCTTGCTCAACACAAACGAGTCGATGGGGGACTGCATCCATTCCTGTCGAAGTTGTGGGAACTCGCCAATCGGCAACATGTCGATTTTGGGAACCTCCGGACGGACCGGAGAGAGATAGGCCCAATGACGCTCTCGCTGAACCGCCGGCCATTTCGCCCCTTCATCAATCCACCGGCCGATGAGGTCTTGCTCTGCCTTCGTCAGCAAGTCGCCCTCAGGGGGCATCCGTTCGCTACTTTCCGCCTTGGCCGTAATCCTCCGATAGAGTTCGCTGAGTTGGCGATCTCCCGGAACGACCCCCGGTTCGCCCGAGTCGTTCCGCTTAAGAGCCTCTTCCCGCGACGTCAGTCGCAAGCCCCCTTCGGGTTCTCGATCTCCATGGCACTTCCCACACTTCTGCGCCAGCAACGGTTCGACCTGCGAAGAGAAGTCAACCTTCCCCGCCTCAGCCGCTACTTTCCGCTCCGGCCCCTCGGCCCTCACGACAACCGGCATCCTCTCCATGAAGAACATAGAGGTCAAACAGATTGTGAGCAACGGAAGGTCCGCAAACCGCCAGCAAGTCGACCGCAACATCTGATGCTCTCCAAAACCGAAGTCTCCAGCAACCCAAAATCATCCCGATACTCTAGCAAGATCGGCGACGAGTCACGAGATAAACCGAGGAATCCAGCATCAACAGGAGTCCCCAATGGAGATGACGCCAATGCCATACCTGCAGGACGTCGCCATCCCAAAGATGCATGAGCGCCACGCAATGACTGGGAAAGCATCAACGTCGATTGGTCCCCCGGTACCCGGGATGCTCAACAGTCACTTTGAAACTATGCAAATTCACCGGAGAGTCTATCGGCGATCGTTTCAAGAATGGTTTCGCGGATGGTGGCGGATGCATTTACAACGTGCAGATGTTCCCGGAACCACTCAGGGCTATTCTCCTCGACTAGGACGGCAAAGAGCTCGTCGGCGAAGGACTCGCTTACCGTTCTAACGCCGTGAAAATCTATCGTGACTCGGGCGAAGCCGCTCACCGAAGCAAGAACCTCCGCGCGAAGTGCGGCGGCGGTACGCCGATTCGACGGATCTGTTCCGACTCGTTCAACTATCGAGATATTCACAGTCCCAACCTCTCGGCTAATTCCTCCAGATTCCTTTGGTAACTATCGACATCCGTGTCTGGTATCGGCACAGTCAATTCAATGGAAACACCTGATATTATCGGATCATTCGATTCGACTGCTTCCGATCCCTCGTTGAACATCACAGCTCCACGCCCCGATGCTATCCACATTCGTCCGCGAAACAGCCGCACGAGTTCGGAGAGTGCCCACAACCCGACTCCGACATGATGATCTTCTACAGTGAAGGTTTCCGTCTCTTTGGGAAACGGGCTGACAACACAATCCTCCGGAATTCGTTGCGCCCATTCTCCACTGCGATTCTTTGCCGTCGTATTCCCTCGCTTTAGGCACCAACGAATGGCATCAATGTCACATTGAATCGAACCATCGACTCTCAAAACGTTCGCCAGCATACCGCAACCGGAGTCGGAAATCGAGAACTCGAACCGGCGACGACCCGAGTAACTATACACCTGACCACAGGAAAATCCAGCACCTCTTGCGTGAGACGCAACATTATCATGCAATTCACCGATGACTTTCGCGAGTTTACCAGCAATCTTGCTACTGGTATCACCGAATTGCGCATACACCAAATCGTTGACTATCGCATTGCACGAATCAACTTCCGCATGATTTGCGAGCCGTGTCAAATGCGTGTATGTCGCTCCTTGAAGACCTCTGTTTGTCGGAAAGCTGTAACTACCACGCAAGATGCTCATGAGTCCGTTGTTATCGGCATACGCCTGCGCCTCGGGGGAAAACTCTACGAGTGCTGGATTTACATTTCCAGACTGAACATGTGTTGCCAGCAGCGTGGCTGTACAAGGATCAAGAAACTTAATCAAGTGCGGCTCGTTGCGAACGAGCTTCCTCAATGCTGCCATACCCTGTTTGTAACCCACATTCGCCCCCTTTCCAAACCTTTTCGTATTGCTGTCAGTCGCCTGACGGCCCGCGAAGCAAACGTCCGCTCTCAATCGTGACGACCATGATTCAATCGGCCACTGGCATGGTGATGCGGGGTTCGCGGAGGCAACGGAGGGAATCGAGTTCGCGGCGGGCGGCTCGAACTTGGCCTTCGGTCGTGCGGTGGGTCATGATGACCAGCGGGACGATGCTCGGGCCGGGGTTGGGGACATCGTCTGGCTCGGGAGCTTCGTGCTGAATCACCGAGGCGATGCTCACGCCGTTTCTTCCGAGGATGCCGGTGATTTCGGCCATCACGTTGGGACGATCCTCGACGTTGAGCCGAAGGTAGTAACGACGAGAAATCTCTTCCAGAGGTTGCAGTGGCAGTGGGTTGGTCGGCTCGGTCGTCAGCAGGGGGAACGTCAGTTGTGCCCGGCCGACGGCGATGTCGATGATGTCGGAGACAACAGCGGAAGCTGTCGCCATTTGACCGGCTCCCATGCCGGAAAACCATGTCTGCCCCACAGCATCGCCGGTGAGGGCAATCATGTTGTACGGTCCATCAACCTGGGCAATCGGACGTTCGTGTCGAATCAAAGTCGGCTGAGTGTGCAACTCCAGCTTTCCATCGACGACTTTCGCCGAGGCGAGAAGCTTCACGGCGTATCCCAACTCGTCGGCATAGCCCAGGTCGGAGAGTTCGATCGTATCAATCCCCTCAACAATAAACTGATCGGGGGTCACCTTCGTCCCTAGGGCGAGCAGTGTGAGGATGCCGAGTTTCTGGGCGGCATCGGTTCCATCAACGTCCAAGGCGGGGTCCGCTTCAGCATAGCCGAGTTGTTGCGCCTTGAAGACCGCATCGTCGTACGGCTCCAGGTTGTGATACATCTCGGTGAGAATGAAGTTGCTGGTCCCGTTGACGATCGCTTCAATGGCGGTGATCCGATTGGCCGTCATCGTCTGCCCGAGAACATGGATGATCGGGCATCCCCCGGCGACCGCAGCCTCGAAGGCGATGCACAGTTGCGAAGTCTTGGCGAGTCGGAACAACTCGTCCCCATGTTGACAGAGAAGCGCCTTGTTTGCAGTGACGACATGTTTCCCGGCATTCAGAGCCGCTTCGACATATTGCTTCGCGGGCGTCAGTCCCCCCATCAGTTCGACGACGACATCGACGTTGGGAGCGTTCGCGACTTCCAGCGGGTCTTCCGTGAGCAGGTCGGCTGGCAGCGAAACCTCGCGAGCCTTCTTGAGGTCACGGACGGCAACTTTGACAATCTCGATGGGTCGACCGGCTCGACGTGCTAGCAGTTCTCGTTGTTCGAGTAAAATCCGAACGACGCCGCTCCCCACGGTTCCCAGTCCTATCAGCCCGATACGCAGTGGTTCCATCAGTCTTTCCGTCACGAAATCGAATTCCTGTTCTATTGCCCTCCGTCCCCTGGAGACATTGTTGCCCCGGCGACGTCAGCGGTTGTTTCAAGTGGGGTGAAAGTATGGCTTCTGGTCAGCACGGTCAACGTCGCTCTCGTGAAGTCCGAAGAACAAGAGGCATCAGCAGCCATCGACCGACTCGACGATGTGACGCCGTACACTCAGTGAAGGCGACCAACATATCGCAGTAACTCGGTGAAGAAGTCGGCATACAGGTTGCCAACTTCGATGGCGGGAGCGTCTGGGGCTTGAGCCGACACACGACTGTCCCCCCAGTCGACCAGTGGGCCGACCCAGTGGGGGGCAATATCAGTTGCCATTGCGGCTGTGATTCCGGTGCCGTGTCGACCGATAACCAACAATGGATCGCTCCACAAGGGAGAAAGTTCGATCGTTTGTCGACCGGGGCCATCTTGACGCACTGCTTGATAACGGTCTGCAACCAGCAGTAATTCCCCGTCGGGCTTGGGGGTGAAGCGATTGTAGCCTCCGATCAATGGGGGGCGGGTGTTCCATGGAAACGGGTCGGTTAGAGGGTGTGGCTGATGTGGGCGAATGAAGACCGGTTGGTCTACGTTCTGTCGATCATCGGAGTCTGCGATCTCGACCGGAAGAACCTCTCCGATGGGGGTGTCGTTCCAGTTTCCGCCACAGCCAAAGTAGGATTCCCAGCCCCCCAGCATCAACAGCCCGCAGCCTTGTTCGACCCGGGAGACGATCTGTTGCTGCAACTCGATGCTTGCTTGCTGGGCCGGATAGTCGCTGAAGATGACCAACTGGAGGTCATCCATGAGATGCGACGATGTCAGTGGGAGGTGACTCGGCAGATAGCTCCAGTTCCAGCCGGCCCGAGTGATCAGCCCGGCAAGGTAAGCGGCAGCCGAGTCGAGCGTTGTGTCGCCGCAATACAGGATTGATGGTCCGGGCATCTCGTCTACTCCGGTTTTTTGTCGTTGGCCCGTTTCTCGGGGGGAACTAACTTGTCAAGAATTCCATTACAGAAGGCGGATGAGTTTTCGTTTCCAAACTTCTTCGCGACGTCGAGGGCTTCGTCAATGACGATGCGATGGGGAGTGTCTGTCTGAAGGAGTTCGTACGCACCCATTCGCAAGACATTCCGATCAGTCGGAGCCATGCGGAACAGCTTCCAGTTTGCGGCGACATCTTGAATGCGGACGTCGAGGTCGTCCCGATGCTCGCGGGTGCCGAGGAAGATGTCCCAAGCGAAACTCGCCAGTTCTGGCTCTTTGAGTTGCTCGATGATCATCTGCTTGACAGTTTGATGGTCAATGTCCGGATTGAGATCGACCAGATACAACATCTGGGCCACCACTTCGCGGGCCTTCGTACGACGGGACATAACTCATCACATTCAAACAGAGAAGTAATTCAAGAAAATCAAATGGACAACGCGAGACATCGTCACTTGGCATCCATGTAGATGGCCCGGGTCGACGGCCCGGACGACCGAGACGTCGCTTCGAAAGTCACAGCCGCCGTTAACAGTGTCGCACAGAAACAACTTCAGCACGAGCGACCGCCGGGCGACTTGATCTTGTTTACGGGAGCTTCGGCAGCAGGTTGACCATTTCGATGGCAGCGAGGGCCGCTTCGTTCCCCTTGTTTCCCGCCTTCCCCCCCGCACGGTCGATCGCCTGATCCATCGAGTGGACGGTCAGAACTCCGAACAGGACCGGAACTCCCGAGTCCAAGCCGATCTGCATGAGAGCCGAGGCCATGGGGGCGTTGATGTATTCGTGATGCGAGGTCTCTCCCTGAATGACGGCACCGAGGCAGATGACTGCTTGATGTTGCCCTCCATGAGCCAATCGCTTCGCGGCAAGCGGAATCTCGAACGAGCCGGGGACCCAAACGATGGAAATCTGATCGTCGGGAGCACCGTGTCGTCTCAGCGTCGACATTGCCCCTTCGAGCAATCGGGTCGTAATCAGATCGTTAAACCGCGACACGACGATCGCAAACGATTCTTTGCCAGTCAACAACAGCGACGCTTCCAAAGTAGGCATGACAACACAAACAGGGACAGGGAGACAGACCCAAGCCGACGCAACACATCGGCAGCCAAAGTCCCAGCGTGGCATCGACAGCGACAGAATGCAAGTGATGATGTTTGAGGAAAGCTGGTTTGGGTGCATTCCCCACATTGCATCACCCCGAACCGGAGGCGTCAGCCGACGCGAAACTCCTTCTCCCCCGGAGACGACGTGCCGACTTCAATCAGCGTTCCCACGGGGGGAGAAGGTCGGGTTGAGGGGGTGAACAGTGACCTTCAATTCGGCGAATTCGCTTAATCGATGCCACTTCGAATCCCCCTCACCCCGGCCCTCTGATATGGAAGGACCGGTCAAGTGTGGGGGGGGGCTTTTTCTGTTTGACTGAAAGGGGGGCGTCAGGTCATGATTTTCTCCTGGGGATGGCAGCGGGCCGGTGGGGGTGGGAGACTGGCACTCTGAGATACGCGGGTTGGTTACCGCAAGGCAAGGTTTCGTCTGGGAGGAACCTCAGTCTCCAGGACGAGCGTGTTCCTGTGAAGGAATGCTCAAGAGGGCATCGAGGGTGCTTCCCGTTCGTCGGTCTCCACACCGCCACGGCGTCGCTGTCGTCTCCTTGGGGGGCAGTCGGTTGTTGTCATCGTTGTCTCTTCGCAGACATCTCACAACATCATCCTACAAAGAATAATCTCTGGCAAATGATGCTGTCGTATCGATGTAACATTATCCTAGTTAGAACATCATCGTCACAATTCTGTTGGGAGTGGTGTCTGTTCGCGTTTCGTGTGTTGCTGTTTGTCACGATCATGCTTCGCCCGTTTTGAGGTCGCTGGTGGGGAAGTCTGTTCGCGATGCAGACGCTGCGTGGTGATCGCGGCGGACCACAGGAACCCCGCCAACTCGCGGGCCAGCGCGGTGACGATCTTCGTGGCAGACTTCTTGATTCGCTGCAACTTCGGCGAGCGTTTTCGCAGTCGTCGCAGCGCGTTGTCGGCGATGTCGATGACCTCCTGAGGCAGACCTTCGCGCCGCTGTAACAGTGCGAGGCTCGCGTTTGGTCGGGCATGATAATAGTGCCAGGCTGCTTCGATCAGCAGACGTCGCACCATGGCGGTTGCCGCTCTTGGTGATCCCACCCTGACGACGTGTTGGACCGCTCGACGCTTCGCTGGGAACCAAGCCGACAAACGACATGAACTTCGCCGCTTGTCGGGAATCGTTCAAAGTCGCCAATCTCTGCGACAATTCCGACGGCCGTCAACTCCTGAATTCCGCAGAACGCCTGCAAGTTCTGCACCAGCGGGCCGAGTCGCCAGTCGGCCAGTGCGTCATGGATGTCGGCGTTGAGTCGGGTGATGCGGGACTGGGCTTGGTCTGCCGTGGCGATGGCGTCGGCCAACAGTTGATTCTGTGCTTCGAAGTCAAACGTCTGCCGACGAATCCACGACCAGTGCGTCTTGGTCCAATGCGAAACACCTTCGGTGAAGCGTCGTCCCTGACGCAACAGAAACTCGAGTAACTGCTGCCGGATGCGCCGTTCGCAAAGACGAGCATCATCCCGCACGCACCAAGTCGCGGATCGCTTCGGTCGCGGCATCGGGAATCCAGATGGTCACCAAGTCGCCCGATCGCAAGAAGTGGGCCAGCCTCTTGGCATCGCGTCGATCCGTCTTCACGCGACTCAGCTGCTGCGGCACCATCGACGGCGAAATGACCACACAGTCCACCCCCTTCTCCTCTAAGAACCTTTGCAACCCATACCCCGTCGGCCCCGCCTCGTAACAGACCTTTAACGAACCAAGCGGCCCCAAAGTTCGCAACAACTTCAACACCCGCGCTTCATCGAACGGCAACCGCTCAAGAACCTGCGCCGCCGCATCCCCCACATCGGCAACCGCCACCGAAATCGAATCTTTATGGACATCAAGCCCCACGTATCGTAACGTCATCATCGGACCAGCCTCACTGTTATGGCTCTGGAAATCGGGAACAGCAATCACCCAAATTCTAACCCACGCACCCAGTGATCGCCGGTCCTTCCATTCTGTCTCCCCCGCTGGAAAGTCCTTTGAAATAGGAACGTCGATAGCGGGGGAGAGGGAGAGGCTGACAACAAAGATCACCCGTTGGCGAGGATCACAATCCGGGGAATGCACCCCGCTGGTTTCAAGATTCAGAAGTAAAGGTTCAGAGGAGGCGAGTGAAGGAGGATACCAACGGGCATCGACAGCATCAGACCATGGCCACCTCCCTGTCTCCAGCCCCCTTTCCCCTGTATCCTAAATCCAGAAACGTCCCTCATCCTTCATCTTTGCTTCCTAGAGTATCCCAAATCTCCACTCCGAATTCACCGTTCCACCCCTATTCCAAAGGCTTTTCGTGCGTTGGCCGATTCGTAATCAGATTCTCCTTCCGTTTGCCACATTGCAGGTGCTGGCTCTCGTGGGGTTGACGGTCTACTCCTCCTGGCTGGGAGTGAGTCAGGTCGAGGCGGACATTACGTCTCGGTTAACGAAGGTGCATTCGACGCTAGAGACGGCAAGCTTCCCACTGACCCCGGCTGTGCTCGATCAGTTGAAACAGCTTTCCGGTGCAGAGTTTGTGGTGATGGACGCAAACAGTCGTGTGACGCATTCGACCCTGGGGATGACGGCATCACTCACCGATGTGGTTAATAAGTCGCAGGGAAACCAACTCGGCCCAAATCTCACGGGGGCCCAGGAGACACTGTCCATTGGCAGCGATCGGTATTTTGCCGCGAGAGTGCAGCCCCGTCGATCGGGACCTAAACAGAGTGTCGTCCTACTCTACTCGGAGGCCCGCTGGCAAACTGCGCGGCGAGAAGCCATCCTCCCGCCACTCATCATTGGTTCCCTGCTCCTGCTGCTGACGATGACCGCATCGGTCTGGATCGCTCGTCGGCTCGGAGGGCGAATTCAACATGTCGAACGCCAAGTCTCTCGCATCGCCGCCGGTGACTTTGCTCCACTCTCAATCGGAGATGTCAATGATGAGTTACAAGACCTCTCCCAAGCCATCAATCGGATGGCGGTCATCTTGGACGAATCGTTTCGAAATGTCCGCCAAACCGAACGCTCCGCGCTATTGACGCAACTCGTCGGCGGACTCGCCCATCAATTAAGAAATGCACTCACCGGAGCACGGCTCTCCGTCCAACTGCATCAACGACACTGCCCACTCTGTCAGACCACGACCAATAGAGACGCGAAACTAGGTGACCCGAAACATCATGATGATGAAGAGGCCCTCGACATCGCCCTGCAACAGTTGCGACTGACAGAAGAACAGATCAAGTCCTTGTTGCGGGTCACTCGGGGGGAAACACGGACCGCAGTGGCGGGGGACCTCGGGACGATTCTCGCCGAGACCGTCGCTCTGGTGCAGCCGGTTTGTCGACATCAGGGGATTGAACTTCAGAGTGCCGGAACCGAGTTGGCCGCTCAGTTTCCGGATGCCGACGCACTCCGAGCGGCTGTGCTCAACCTCGCGATGAATGCGATCGAGGCGGCTGGCCCCGGCGGTCGCGTCGAGATTGTCGCAGTCCCGTCCCAAGAGAGTATCATCATTGAAGTTCGCGACAACGGACCCGGCTTTCCTTCGGAATCAACCGACCAACTCTTCACGCCGTTCTACTCGACGAAGCCCGAAGGGGTCGGGCTGGGGTTGTCGTTGGTCATGCAATGTGCCCAAGATTGCGGTGGGAGTCTCTCCGCCCATCGCGTCGACATGCAAACAATTTTTCGGTTGACGTTAGCACTTCCGAAAGGGATCGCCTCCCATAGCGACGTTGTCAATGTCGAGATGTCATCGCCCGTGTCAGAAGAGGAACCGTCATGAGTCGCGTGCTGATCGTTGATGACGAACCGGCAATCTGCTGGGCCTTTCAACGGGCGTTGACAGACGAAGGGCTCGAAGTCAAGACGATGCCGACCGCCGAAGGGGCGTTGGAACTGATGCCCGAATTCAACCCCGATCTGGTCGTACTCGACGTCCGACTCCCCGGCCTCGACGGTCTTTCGGCTCTTGCACGCATTCGCAAGCTTGCCCCCACACTCCCCGTACTGGTGATGACCGCGTTCGGCAACCTCGACACGGCGGTTCAAGCGATTAGCCAAGGTGCGTGCGAGTACCTTACCAAGCCGTTCGACCTCGAAGATGCCGTCTGTATCGTCAAGCAAATTCTCACCGCATCACAGTCGACAACATCAGCAACTGACGACCCCGTTGCGAGTTCAAACTCCGGGAATTCGGCAACTGGCAGCGTCAATGTGACGGGGGGTAGTGAGTCGCCGCTGAGCGGGTTGCTGCTCGGTCAATCGCCCAAGATGCAGGCGATCTTTCGACGAATAGCAATCGTCGTCGAGCACGATGTTCCGGTCCTCATCAGTGGCGAAAGTGGGACAGGAAAAGAACTTGTCGCGATGGCGATACATCGTTACGGACCACGTGCCGACGGCCCGTTTATCCCGGTCTGTCTCCCCGCACTCCCCGACAATCTGATTGAAAGCGAACTCTTCGGACACGCGAAGGGGGCTTTCACGGGGGCCGATGCCGGGCGACCGGGACTCCTCACGCTCGCCCATCAGGGAACCGCCTTTCTTGACGAAATGGGGGACATCCCGCTCGCCATGCAGGTGAAGCTACTGCGAGTGTTGGAGACAAGGCAGGTGCTGCCTGTCGGATCGGGAAAATTGCAGACGTCGAATTTCCGTCTCCTTGCCGCGACGAATCGGAACCTCGAAGCTCTTGTTGCCGCGGGGGAGTTTCGGGCCGACTTGTATCATCGTCTGAACGTCTTTCGCATCGAACTCCCTCCACTCCGCGAACGCGATGATGACGTCATCCTGCTGGCGAAACATTTCCTCTCGACGCTGAAAGGCCCATCGGCCAGTTTTTCCGAGAGGATGCTCGCTGAACTCCGCCATCGACCGTGGTATGGAAACGTCCGCGAACTGAAACATGCGATCGAACATGCCGCCATCCTCTCTCGGTCCAACGTATTGGAGCCAGAGTCTCTTCCCCCCGCGGCACCACAGCTTGACAATCAAGTCGGCACCCCGGGCAGCCTTTCGGCAGCGTGCGTCGAGTGGTTCCACAAGATGATGGATCGTGGTACAACAGAAGGACTGTATGACCAGTTCCTGGAACTCTGCGATCCGATCCTGCTCCGCGAAGCGTTACAACACTCAAACGGCAACCGCCAGGAAGCCGCCCGCCTCCTAGGCATGCACCGTCAAACCCTCCGCGACCGCCTGAAAAAACATCACCTCGACACCAGCGAAGACTGACATCCAGTAGAGTAGCACAGACATTTCCGTCTGCGAGCATCCTAACGGGAGCGACACACAGAACAATGTCCCCGTTTCAGCAAATAGGCTTCAAGACAACTTCTCTGATTACCTAACAATCAAGACAAGTGTTCGCGTTGGTGTTGCATAGCGAAGTAACAAACAACCACCCTAACCAGGAAAGACTCAATGAGAACACTCGAACGACAATCGATGACTTACAACCCTTCAAGGTCACTCTTGGCCTTGCTGCTCGTCGTGGGGTGTCTGCTTGCGTCGGTCGTGGAGGCTGGGACGAAGACTTGGGATGGGAAGCATGATACGTCGAAGATCGAAGTGACGGTTGTCTACTTTCTGCCGAGTGATCGAAAGGCTTTACCCGATTGGCGGGAACGGGTGGGCTACTACACGAAACGTCTCGAACAGTTTCATCAACGAGAGTTTCAAGGGCAATCGACGCTCAGTGTGAAGACGATTGGCGAGCCGTTCGTATCGGAAAAGGACACGGCCCAGCTTCGCAATGGGGATGGAGACTTCACCTTTTTTCAGACATTAAGAGAGGTCGATCGACGGTTGCCGTTCGCTCAGGAGAAGCAGGAGTTCTTTCCGATCTTGCTAGTCTTTAGTGACATGAATTGGCGACCGCTTGACGATTTCTATCGGCTGCATCCGAGTACGGATGACCCGGCAGGGGGCTATGTGTTCGAGGGGAATTACTCCAGAGAAGAACACTTTCCGGGGGCGACATCGGGAGGGGCCCGAGCGACTTATCTCGCTCAGCGGGGTGTCGGATGGGGGTTGGTGAGTGCCGACGGCTGGCGAGTTCCCTATCGTGGATCGGATTGCGTCGTTTATCACGAAGGCTGCGGGCACACCGTCGGCCTGCCGCATCCGCAGCCGGGCAACGGATCGGTGATGAGCTTGGGGCAGTACAACGGATGGATCAGTGAATCATGGCTCGACAAAGACCAGAAGGCCCGCATGGGATGGGAGCCGGGGGACTCGAAGCTTACGCCGCAGTTGGAGTTGTTCAGCACCTTCCGGGCACTCCCAGTTATAAAGGTGCCAAAGCCGGGGGAAGAGGTGTTCCTCAAGCTCGACTGGCCGAATGATGCGAAGGTGAAGAGGTTACAAGTCCGAGTTCAGACCGATCTCTGGGGGCCGTGGGTCGATCATTCGCCGTTGTCTCCCCGGACGGTCGATGGTCGTGCGTTGCCACAAGTATCGTTGGGGCGGTTCGACCGTCCAACGCCAGTCAGCTACCGGGTCGATGCCGAGTTGGAAGATGGTTCGACGGCGGAAATCTGGGGGTATCTCCAGGTCCGTGCGAACAAGAATGAACTCCCGCAGCCCCCTGTCCCTTCTCCCGACTTAGTCACCGTAACAACCGAACAGCCTGTTGCCATCGCTCCTCGGGAACAGATTGATTTGCTCGCCCTCATCGATACGAAACAGGAGTGGTCCAACGGCGAGTGGACGTTGGCTGGCGGAAAGTTGGAATCGCCCAAGAGATACGGAGCGAGGATCGAACTGCCGTATCATCCCCCCGCAGAGTACAAATTGATCGCGATCGTCGAGCCGCTTGATGCACCGAACGGCTTTCTTCTGGGCATCCCCGTCGGCGAGTCCCGCTGTGCCGCTCTTTCCCACTACGCTGCCGGCGAGAAGACGCTCAATGCGCTCGAGAATATCGACGGACAAAACGTCGGTAACGCGACGACATCAGAACGCCGAGTCTTCCAGCAGGGACGATTGACGCAGATCATCGTCACGGTTCGTAAGCAAGGTGTTGCGATGATGGCCGACGGTCAAACCTTGTTCGACTGGAAAGGGAAGCCGGAACAACTCTCTCTTTCTGACTACTGGAAGACCCCCGACGCAAAGTCCCTCTTCGTAGGAGCCTACGACTGCCGCTACCGAATTCACCGTCTCAGCCTGGAGCCGATTACGGGAGATGGACAACCGACACGTCCGTAAGTATCAATCTTCGGGAACTTTTCTGGCGTTTGGCTCCTCGAATTCGTATCTAGGTCGTTCTATCATCGATTAAGTCCGGTTCGAGGCCACTCCTATGCGAAATATTTCGATCCACTTCCTCTTCGTGATGTTCGTGACATTGGTGACGACTCGTGGAGCGTCGGCCTGCATTTGGGACACCGACACATTGGCGCAGGAAATGAGCCGGTTTCCAACGGTGCGAGAATTGATTGCGGGAAAGTTTCTGCGACACAGTGTGCCGTTCTATCAATGGCGAGCGACTGACCGTCAGCGGCGAATTGATGCTGGGACCGCGACTGAGGGTGATTACGACGACCTTGCTGTCGCGTTCGACAAACTGGGGCGACACGAGGATGCAATTCGTCTGATGACTGAACGACTCGCCATCGACCCGACACGTTACGAGACGGTCGCCAATCTCGGGACGTTTTACATTCATGCGGGAAACTTCGAGGAGGGGAAAAAGTTCATCCAGCAGGCGATCGAAATCAACCCCGACGCCCACTTTGGACGGGAGAAGTACCAATTGCTTCTTGTCGAGTATGTCCAGAGCCGACGCGGAGAGTCGGGGGAAATTCCAACTCCGCTTTCTGAATGGAAGAATAGTTACCAATACTCAGGATTTGCCGAGTGGGTACTGGACCATCAACTCCCCGCGGTCGAACCGGGGCAGCAGGGGGAGAACTATTCCCAAACGAAGCAACGACAACAAGAGGAACTCCAGCGGGCCATTCAAGGAGTTCTCGGGATGATGCGGTTCGGCAAGCATGACTCGCCGATTCTGTTGGAAGCATTGGGAGACTTACTGGTCGGACGGATCGAAGTCGATGCACGTCACCTTTCCGCCCGGACTTACCTGCGTGCCGCCGACATCGTGCAAGACCCCGAGGCGAAAACTAAGTATCGCGAACGAGCAAAGAGTGTGATCGCACCTCATGAATCGGTCGAGTTGGAGCAAGTCGAAGCCCGACTCCGAGAGGAGATCAAAGAAGCCAATCAGTGGTACGCGGATCTCGAACAACAAGAGCAAGCCTGGACCTCGCCCGACAGCAAACTCGACCCCGAGAAACAGTTCAACACTCTCTACGCCAACCCGCCGGAACTCTCTCGCACAGATACAGAAGTTTGGACCGGCGTCGCACTCGACCCCGCTTCCGCCAAGAGTCTCGATCTCCGACACTACCTGCAAGCAGCGGTCGTCCTTGCTGTCATCATCGCCCTTGCCGCCTGGTACTTCCGGCACCGTAAGGCCACGCCCGTTCCATGACGATGTTTGTCCGGAAGCGGCGGAATTATAAAGTCGCAGGTTTGGTGAGATTGAGATACTAACGGTCCGTTGAAAAACGACGGTGGGTCAGATTTCCAATCTAACATGAGCATCTCGTACGTTTTATTATCGAGGCATTAAACGGCACCGTGTCAGGCTGGAAACCTGACCCACCTTCTTCAAGAGGTTGCTAACGGCTGAGAGACTGGGCTTCTTCTAACGAAAGGAAGTCGTCGTTGTTCTTGTCGAGGCGGTCGAATATGCGCGATCTGGGGAGTTCCTCACGAGAGAGGCGGCCATCCATGTCGCGATCCATCGCCTTAAACAATGCGGTAATTCCAGGTGCAGGTTGTTCCGGTTTGGAATCGTCAACAAGGCCGCCGGAAATGTTCGTCGGGACGACATATTCGAGGTATCCCAGCAGCATTTCATCGTCTGTTTGAGGCCCCCACTTGATCGTGCTGTCAGGGTCCGGATTTGCCGGGTTGTCGGCACTGTTGTCGAAGTGCCCGGTGAATCGAATCGTCTCCCCTTTCTTGACGCGAAGTGGTTCGCGCAGCTGATACTTCAACTGCCAATTGAAGTCGTAACGCGGGATATCAAGGAGTGTCTCAACCGCCCCATCCTTCCGGACCAACTCGTATCGGGCCGACTTCCCCCGTAAGTGCATGTGGGGCATATAAGCGAGAATGTCGACGTCGCCGGGGAGTCGAAGTTCAGCCTTTTCGGGGTGATTGTCGGCTTGAGGGGGGATTGAGATGCGGTGATTGGCGAGGCCGTGGACCTTGATTTCATGTTGAGGTGGCTGCGAAGCAAATCGAAAGGCGATGCGCGTGTTGTCGGTTGTGGCGGTGCCATTCGGGGTGTAGTGCATCTGGAAAATGAGTGTGGCATTTTTGGGGAGATGTTTCCCGTACCCCTCAGGGAAAACGGCGAAACTGTTTCCGGGGACATAGGCGGCGAAGAATCCCCCCCGTTCGTCCCGCTCAGCACGAGTTAATCCATTTGCGTCGGTCTCTTCTCCCTTCATGCGTTCACGTTTGACGAACACCAGAACATGATGGACGACCGCACGGTTTTCAGGCTGAATCTCGATTGCCTGAATCCACTTGTCGTCTGGAAGGTCGGTCTTGACGGTCACGTATTGGTAGGGCATCGTCCCGGTGGCAATCACGCTGATTGGCTTCTCGAACTGAAACACGGCGTCTGGCGTGCCGATGTTCCACTCTTGTGGGAACTGCCGGGGGACGGGAGCATCACGTTCGTCGCCAATGGGGTGATTGCTGTCGAGCCAGGCGAGCAGGTCGGCCTTGTCCACTTCAGCCAGGCTCCGGTCATTGACCCACGGGCTGAGCGAACCGTGCGGCGACGGGGTACTGAACCAAGGGGGCATTGTCCCCCCTCTCAAGACTTCCCGGACCATCGGTGCATGAGCGACAACTTCGGCATAGCTCGCGAGAGCGAATGGCGCGACTCCCCCCTGACGATGACATTCGACACAATGCGTCTGCATCAATCGGGAGATGCGGTTGTGATAAGTGATCTCGCTGTCGGTTTTCTCCGTTGCAGGGTGATCAATGGCACACCCTGGAGCATCGGTCGCCGCGATAACCGGTTCGCGCTGATGCAACAGAGCGTCGATGGCATCGGCGAGGTAACGATTGCGGGGTTCGTTCTTCGAGTAACCGAAGCCGTATTGATCGTCGATCGCGCCGTGATATGTCACCGTGCGACGGCGATCGACCAGCAGCACATCTGTCGTCGCCGTTGCCCCGATGGCTTGTGCCAACTTGTGCTCTGGATCGAAGACGTAGGTGGCAGGGGTTCCGAAATGTCCCGCCGCCTTTTGCATGTCGGCGATGGAGTCCGTTGCGACCGAGTTGATCAGCATCACCGGAACACCTTGGGCTGCGTGCTGTTTCGAGACCTTGACTAACGTGGGGAGATACTTTTGGCTGAGCGGACAAGAGGTGCTCGTCATGGCGATGACAAGTCCCGACTTCCCGAGCAGGTCAGAAAGTTTGTGCGTCTTCCCGGCGATATCGGTGAAGGTCACGTCGGGAAGACAGCGACCGACACCATGCTCAGCCGGAGTAAGTTGGCGTGGGCCTTGACGGACATCTCGGATCAATGGCGAATCGGCTGTCGTCGTGGCGGGTGTCGGGGTTGTTTTGGCTGATGGTGCTGAAGTTGATGGAGTCGCCTTCGCATCGGACAGATCAAGCACTCCCGTCGCGACCGCTTGTCGTGCTTCGTGCAAGGTGATGCTTTGGTCAGTATTGAGATCGAGTTTGTCGAAAAGTGCGTCGTCTTGTAGTTCGGCGCGAGTCACCTTTCCGTCGGCGTCCGCATCAACCTTACGAAAGGTTTCCGCAAGCGTGTTCTTCTCCGCCGCATTCCCCGTCCGCCAAAGCACAACTCCCACCAGGAGAAGAAACCCCAGCAAACCGCCAAGCAGATAACGCCGCCGAGTTGTCCGTTCATCCGCAATCCGCTGCATCACTCTTGCTCCTCGCAGAACCGCCACATCAATCGAAGCCACAACGGCAATTTTGCCGCCAAGCTGGTGATCTCACAATCTCAATCACCCGCCACTATAACCCCGCCGAGTTGCCGAGGTTTCAGAAATTCCGACGAATTCACTCGCATCAGCCGAAAAGAGCGCATGCCGCGAACGGGGAGTCGACGCCCCTCATTGGTGATTCTCCTTCAAGAAATGATGTGACTGAAGTCGTGCATCATCGGGAGGACTGCTCCTTGACCAACAACTAACGGCACCCAAGCTGATTCAGGGCGAGTGTCAAAGGATAAAAGAATCTTCCGGGCGAAGCGTCGAAAAGCCAACAGCCGAGGCACAAGACCTCGGCTGTTGACGTTGTCATCAAGTCCAACGAATGCGATGGCTCCCACTGAAGTGGAGTGGACCGGACTCACTTCGGAAGAGACATTGAGACCTATTTCAGCATGTCTCTGTTGCGCTGACCGGCAACATGCCATTCTTTGGATGTGGTGTGCAACTCCGCCGTATCTCAAGGGGTCTATTCTCCCGTGAGAGCGCGAATCTGCTGGTCCAGCAATTGCTGCATGGCGGGATTCCCTCCCATTCGATTCTTGAGCTCGATGAGTTGTTTTCGCAGCATTTCCTGAGTGTCAAGATTACCATCGGTGCCGCCACCTTGAATATTGACACTTGAAGTAAACGCCTGTTGACCGCCAACGACATCGCCAATCCCAAAGGCTGGAAACAGCATTGCTGGCCCCTGACGCCCCGATGTGAACTGCTCATACAGCGCGGCTGTC
The DNA here is from genome assembly GCA_041398965.1 of Planctomycetaceae bacterium. Lineage (GTDB taxonomy): Bacteria > Planctomycetota > Planctomycetia > Planctomycetales > Planctomycetaceae > JAWKTT01. The sequence continues at coordinate 43,059 of JAWKTT010000030.1, forward strand.
TCGGGGAGTTTCTCCTTAAGGTCCTGAGCATTATTCGCAAGGAGTTCGACAGGCTTCTCGCCACCCGTGATCTGAGCCAGAATCTTGCCTCCCTGCAGTTCCTGGATCGTTGTTTCGAGTGCCCCTTCTTTCACGTTGATTGTACGCAGACCATTGATGTTCGAGACCGAAATGCTGCGGTTTCTCTGACCGCCACCAGCAAACTGGTTGCCTGGTTTGTCCCAGCCTTCAAACGGCTTGATCCCATCGGCCTCCTTGGTGTTGAGCGCGATCTTCGCCCTGTCGGCGGTCGAAGGTTGATCACTCTCGCTGAGCATTTTCAATGTAATCCGAGCAGCTTCCTTGGTTTCATCATCTTGGGATTGTGCCAGCTTGCCAAGTACATCGATCGACTTCTCAATCGTATCGCGATTTCCCGCGAGGGCCGCCTTGGCAAGTGCGGGAATGGCCTCTTTGCCCGCATTGATGAGTTGCTTCTCGGCTTTGATTCGCTCAGTGAGCCGTTCATGACCAAGCTGCGAAACCCACTCGTCAATCTGTTGGGGCTGCGTCGCTTCGACTGGCTTTTCGTCAGCGGCACTCAAGCTGATGCCGCACAATGTCATTAGTGTTACCAAGAGAAGGGAGACCTGTGTGAGTTTCATTGAATTCCTCTTTCCAAAAGTACGAGATTGCAGAGAGTCGTGTCTGTCCATTGAAAGTGCCAACTATTCTTCACGCTGATAGATCGGCAACTGACGGGCAGAGACCGTCAAGGTGAGAATCGCCAGAGACGTGGGATACGTTGTGTTGTAAGCGAGGGTCTGGTTTGGGTATTTCCAGCTGCCATCTGGGTTCTGGTCCTCCAGCAGGCTGTCGTACATGATGGGGGCAAATTCACTCCAGTATTTCCCGCCGAGTTGGAACATTGCCTGTCCACAGTAGTACCACGCGTAGTAGCGAAACCGAACAGGATTGCCATCTGGACCGGTCATTCGCGGTGGTTGTCGCAGTATGAAGTCGCCCGCAGCCAGTAAATCTTCGTTGCCATGTTCACCACAGAGTTCAAGGCACAACACGGCAACTCCTGTCATCGAGGTACTTCCCGATTTGCTGCCAGGAAGGTAGGAAAACCCCCCTTCGCGGCTCTGGCAATTGAGGATATAGGAGACCGCCATCTCAACATGTTCGTCCGGAATCGCTGCGCCGTTGAGTTTCGCGGCACGGAGGGCCATGATCGACCAACCAGTCAGAGATAGATCGCTATCTGTGGTGCCGGGCGTATATCGCCAGCCTCCCGCATGAGCGTCGGACTTGGGAACCTTCTGAGCTTGCAACAGAACGAGAAGCGCGCGTGATAAAACGTCGTCAACTTTCTGCTGGCGAACTGGATCGACGATACCGGAGACTTCGCCCAGCAGGAGGGTCGAAATGCTGTGTTCGTACATCAGTCCGGTCGTCCGACCTTTGGGGTCATCGCAAACCAGCAAACCGTTTTCAAGCTGCTGACTGAGAACATAGTCAATTCCCCGGTTGATCAACTCTCCATATCGACCGCGACCGGGGAGATGCCCTTTCGCGAGAAACGCCATGACCGCGAGCGAGGTAACTCCCGTATTCCCCACGCTGGCCGGTTCCTCAAACGATCCAGCCAACTCAGGGCGTCCCATCGCTGCGGCGGCATCCCGGCTGATCTGTTTTCCAGACAGGTATTCCAGTCCGCGATCGACGGCGGCATCCAGTCGAGGTTGGTAGCGAATACGGATCGCATCGGCGTCGTCGGCACCGACGCTGTGACACGCGAGCGACATAGCGATGACAGTCACCCAGTAAGCGTGTTTCCTCATCATTTCTGTGCCTCCGTTCTGTCCTGACGCGATTCCAGACGTGACAACTCTTCGAAGTAGTCTTTTACAACTCCACGGAACTCCTCGGGAATTTTGTCGGCCTGATCGTCGAGAATATTGCTTTTCAGCTTTCGGCGAGACTGTGTCCAGTTGGACGTGGAACGACCACGCAGTGGCGTTGGCGCAACTTCGCTTTGACCCGCTCCCGCATTTCCCTTGACCCCTTGGGGCTGCGAGGATGGGTTGCCAGCGCGCTGGCTGCCGGACTGGTTCGACGAGTCCGATTTGGCTTGGGACTTCGATGCATCTTTGTTTGGATTGGACTTCCGGTTCGGGTAGTCTGCCTGCTGGGCTGCCTTGTCAGCGAGTTGGTTAAGATCTTCAGCGAGTTGCTGAGTCCCTTCCGGTGACGGGGTGCGAGCGGTCTGATGGGCCTTGTCGGCAGCCTCGGCAAGCTTCTGGGATTCGGGCTGTGGCCCCTTGCGAGATGGTGGCCCCGACTCACCCGGCTTTGCTTCTCTGGACGAATCTCCATTTGGATTCGGCTTCGACTCCATTGGCTCCTTCGACTCGGAGGGCGTGCTGCCGCTCTTGGACGAACTGCCGGGGGTATTACTTGATCCTCCTGGCTTGTTGCAGTTCGAACATTTCTTGCAGGACTTACAGACCGAGTCTAAGGACTGCGTTGCCTCCTGCAGAGACTTCGCTGCTTGCTCCTGCTGCTGATTGGCTGGCTTGGCGCCATCCGGCTTCATGGGATCACCAGCCTGTATGGGGTCATCAGCCTGCATGGGGTCACCGGCTTTCATGGGGTCACGCTCTGGCTTTGACGGCTTGACAGGTGCCTTTGTTCCTTGTTCTGCCGCCTTCGTGTCCTGTTGAGCCTGGTCCAGTTTTTCGCGAGCATCCCGAACGGCCTGTTGATTCTCGGGGTCCTCGGTTGGCAGTTGCAGCAGTTCGTCGGCCTTGTCGCGGAGTCGTTCGGTGCGCTCGGCGATTTGTTCCTGCAGCTTGGCAACCGCCACTTCAGGACGATCTTCGCGGACCGCTTTGATGGCATCGCGGACTCGCTCCTGTTGTTTTGCGAGTCGCTGCAGATCATCTTCCCGTGCGGCGGCTTTGTCCTTCTCAGCAGCGTTGGGCTCCGCACCTGCTTTCCCTGGATTGGACTCGGCAGCTTTCTGCAGACGTTCGCTTGCCTGCCGTGCCTCCGCTTCTGCCTGCTCCAGCTCTTTCTGACGGAGTTTCTCAGGGACGGCTTCCATCTGCTTTCGGGCCTCAGCAAGTGGCTCGGACTTTCCGGTCTGTTCGGCTTCAGTCGCCTTCTTCGTTTTTTCCTGACCCTGTGTCGGGGCATCAGCGGCAGGTGGCTGATTGTCGCGGGCCTGCTCTTCCAGATTTCGAGCTTCCTGCGTGATCTGTTCCTGCTCCCGGGCAACCATTTCCAACAGCTGGTCGTTTAACGCCTCATTGCTGCGGGCTTGGTCGAGGTGCGCCAATTCCTCCTGCTGCTGTTGCAACTCCGCCGCCACCTCTGATAATTCAGCCGCCTGCTCGGCTCGTTTGGCAAACTGCTCACTCTGGGCATCGAGATCCTGATCAACAAGCTCCTGCAACGCATTTGCGATCTGCTGCTGTTTGTCTTGAACTTCAGGGGCATTGTTCTGCCCCTCCTGCAGTTCTCGCGCGAGCCGATCTTGTTGAAGGGCTAGCTCATCCAATTGTGCGGCTAGTTCCAGTTGCTGGCCACGTTCATCAATATCCGCACGGACTTTCTCGAGTTTGTCGATGGCCTCGCGGAGTGACTCTTTCGTCGCCGTGAGGGCTACCTGCTTCTGAGGGACATTATCAGAGAGTGGCACGAGTCCAACCTGTTTCTTCGCTTCCGCGACCTCTTTGTCGGTGACCTCCTGAATTCGCTCGATCTCGGGTTGAAAGAAAGGCTGTTCAGCGAGTTCGTTCTGCTCTGTCAATCGCCGCAGCGATTGCTCTGCTGCCAGGACCTGATCCTTCAGTCGTTTCACTTTCTCCGCTGTATCGACGGCGGCTTGTGGCCACTCGGCCATTTTGTCGGCGACTTCACCAAGGTCTTGCTGGAGTTCACTGGTGATCTGTTCGGCCGTCTTGAGGTTATCCAGCGCCTCTGTCAGATCGGCCAGCACGGAGCGAGCTTCGTGCTGAACTGCCTGTTGACTGATGGGCGCCGCCTCGTCGGCAATTTGAACATGAATCTTCCGAGAGTCAGTAGTTTGTGGTCCGCCATATTCATCGGGGCGATTGTCGGTGATCGACAGCCAAACGGTCAGTTGGTCTCCAGTGGTGAGGTCCAGTTCACTCGAATCGAAGGTCAGTTCGCTCGTGAACTCTATTCCCGGGTCGTGCGGAATGCGTTTGATCGTGGGCGATTCGCCGTTCTTTTTCGTGATCAGGTGCAATTCGCTGCAACCGAAGTCGTCAACGGCGTGACAGGTGATTTGGAGACTGCGATCTGACGTCGTGATGATTTCGGAAAGCGCTGGCTGATCAATGATGATCGATGGCGGCAGATCGGGCAGAACTCGCACTACAAACGGAATTGGATCGCTCGCGACTCCCGTTTCGCTGATCAGTGTGATTGTGCCGCGCTGCAAGTCACCCGCGGTCGCCATAAGCTCCCAACGTTGCCGCCACAGCATTGTTTCTTCAAAAAAAGCAGCTTCGCCACAAGGGATCGATGTCCCGTTGAGGCTCAGCGACGACTCGGCACAAGGTATCGCGGTATCAACGTCGAAACAGATTCGCGTCCCCTGAAGTGCTTCGATCGGCTCAGACAAATCATTGATGAACCGGGGCGGCAGTTGCGTATATTCCGGAAACGTCAGACTGACTTCAATGCTCTCCATGACCGGTTTGGGATGAACCTCGATCTGGTAATTGTCGGAGTAGAGACCGCCAGAACGCACGCGGTATTGAAGGTCATGGTGTACTCCCATCAACGTAAATTCGGCGGTCCTGCTCTCTGCTTCGGTCGCCATCTGATGCGAAGCGACGATGACCCCATGCTCGATGACTTCCAGCACAGCTTCTGTAACGTGACGGGCTGTCGCCGTAATTCGTACGTCGTTTCCTTCTCCAACAACCGTATTGCCGGGGGCGATTATCGCATTCCATTGCGGCAGCATTCGCCCACTCCAGGGCTTCAGCACGTTGTACAGGGAGGGAATCAGGTAAGGGGCCCAGACCCACATGGACAAGACAAATGCGGCAAAGCAGGCGACGGCGACGATCGTTCTACTGAGAACTTCTTGTCCCCGCAGGTCCTCACCCTGGCAGCCAGCGAGGCTCCCCTGCGCCTGTTGTGCGACAGCCTCAATGAGCGAGTTCGTTTGGACATTCTGAGCTTCCGTCAGCTGCAGCGACGTTGTGAGGCGTTCCTCAATCGTGGGCCGCCGTTGTTCCAGTGTCCACGCCATGGCCAGGCGGTCGCACTCTTGCTGGAGTGGCAACACGAGAAAACGTCGAGTGACCGCCCCAGTGCTCCCGAGGAGCGGGAGCCAGAGAGCGAACCGTATCCAGGCCGACTCGGGTTGGAAGAGGGCATCTATCACCAGCATGGCCAGAAGCGACGCCATCACCGTTGTCCCCAAGAGCAGGATCCCCCCGATCCAGATTTCGCGGCGGAGGCGACTCACCATCTCATCGAGATCGAGGTGAATCCGTTCAATCGCGGCGACTCTGGGAGGCGCGGCGGCTTTGGTGTTTTTGGAAGGAGTGATTGTTGCTGTCATTTGAGTCACCTGATTCCATGAGAGGATCAATCGAGAATCACTTAGATTCGCCCGGTCTTTTTGCGAAGCACCCACTCCAGACTGAGGCAGCCGAGAAACAAGCCAATGGATGGCCAGAGATTCCACAACGGCACAGTCCAGCGTTCCCGCACGAACGTCGACTTCGGTCCAAGGTTCAAGAGCGCCGAATCAGCATGGGCCAGGTCTGCCACAACACCTTTGGTCCAATCTGCAATTTGGGTGGGGACCGTGTCATCGGCCACCAGGTCGAGGCGTTCGAGACTCTCTGTGGGAGGTTCGACTCCAATTTCCATTCCCACGGTTTCCGTTCCGGTCGATTCAAGCGCTAACAGCATATCGACAACATCGCCCGACAGTTCAATGCGGTACTTCCCTGCCTGGGGGAGATCACGAATTTCACCACGCAGCATCCCGAAATTCTGCGGATCAGGAAGCAGTTCCGCGATTTGAATGACTTCGTTGTCCATCAAGACTTTCGCTTGCACTTGGGCATCGGTCACGGGACTGCGATCTGCATTGAGCAGCCGAGCCTGTATGAAAATGGCATCACCGCTTTTATACAGCGTTCGATCCGTTCCCATCCGCACCAAATCAGTCCCGGCAGAGAGCCGATCACTGACGGCCCAGCGAATGATCTGCCCCCAGAATTCATGATGCAGCCGATCACCAATCCCGTACCGTAACCGCCATGTTTCGTCGAAATTCAGTTGCAGCACCTTGCCGGCTCCGAAGCGATGCCACAGCATAAGTGCCTGCCGCCGTTGAGCGGCGACATCGGCTTTCGTGTCACTGGGATGTTCCCGTTTGGCCGATGCATAAGCGAGAACACTCGCTCCAGCTTTCGCTTCACAGTCAGGGTGCCTCCAGGTGAGTTCCGGAAACGAGGTGTCAGCGGTTCCCGTTGCCCGTTCTAAAATGTCATCGGAAACGCCCTCCTGAGTGAGTGAGAAGTGGAAACTCTGGTCCGGGCTGCGTGCTGTCTCGACAGCAGGACGATTCAGGAGCACGGGAAGCACATCAGCCAGTGGTGTCTTTCGATAGGCATGGGGCATTTGATGGGGGCCCGCGATGACGACCAGCGCGCCACCGCGATCCTTCACAAAACGTTCCAACGCTTGGATGCCGTCCTTGCCAAGTTGCTGGGGAGAGACATCTCCCAGAATAATGACGTCGAATTTCGACCATTCGGATTCGTCGATCGGGAGTGCGTTGGCTTCGCAATCATCGAAGGCACGTTGTGCCGAGGCGCGCATAATAGGAGGGGCAGGGACTCCCGCAAGACGATCGGGGTGCAATAACACTGCCTGCAGAAAAACGGTCTGATCACGCCCCGCGAAGAGGTTGCGCAGATATCGAAACTCCCAGCGGGGACGCTCATCGATGAGCAGCACACGAATCCGGTCCCGAGAGACCCAAACCGGCTTTAAGAAGCTGTTGTTCTCTGTCGACTCCTCATGCGGAAGCTCCGCGAGTTCGACACGATACTCGTGAATTCGGGGCTCCTCAGGCTGATGGCGAAACGTTACGGTTTCGCGATGATGGTCGTCTGTGATGGCGATCGACTGTTCCTCGATCAGTTCGTTGCCATCAAACAAGCGAATCGCCGTCGACTCGCCCAGGTACTGGTCCACCTTGATGGAGGCCGTTAATGAAAGACTGTCTCCATGATAGATTTGAGACGGTGCCTGAACGCCGACAATCTGCGCATCTCTCGGCTGCTCCTGACTTCCAACGACAATCGTGTTCACTGGAATACTTCGTTGGCCCAGAGATTGACACAGTTGTTGCAGGTCTGTGCTGGAATGGTCCTTGCCATCACTGACCATCACAATTCCGGAGAGCTTCGATGCGGGAATATCGCCGCACACCTGCCGTAATCCATCTGCGAAGTCGGTCGTTGCGGTCCAGCGGGATGATCCCGAGTCGATCAACGGACCAGCGTCGTTGGTGTTGAGCCACTGCGCCGAATCGACTTCCCGGGCCGAAGCGCCCAATTCATACAGCCTGACGTCGTAGTCCCGCGACAGTCGTTCGAGCAGTCCATTTTCAGTTGTCGAATCCCCCACGAGCAACTGTTGGGCTGCTTGACCGCGGGATTGATCGGGATCGGTGTTCAACCGTGTGGCGAGATGCATCGAGTCGGACACATCTACCACCAATGCCACTGCATGTTCTTCTTCATGCTCCTCTTCGTGTGTTAAGACCGGCTCGAGCAGAAGCACGGACAGCAGTGCGATCAAGCTCACCCGCAGCAGGGGAAGCAGTGCCGAGATAACGTTAACTCGCCGTGACGATGTCGCACCCGTTCCGTCCAACTCATAGCAGATCAACACCACTTCCGAGGCGATCGCTGCTGACAGGGCAATCAGCCAGTGAGGCCAATGACTCGCCGTCTCCAGAATCCGACTGAGTACCTCGATCGCGAAGAAATAGATGGCGAACGCCAAGCCGAGTCGTGGTGCGTATGCGAGGCGGCGAATCGAGACGGGCAGCACGAATCGCTGCAATCCGGCCAGGCCGATCCAGCCGACGAGAGCGAGGCCACTCCACAATAGCGGCGTCGTGTTTAACACTTGGACTTCGTCTGTCATGGTGCCCCCTGGAACAGGGCCGCAGATTTATCGACGGGGGCATCCTGCCAATGATCTGAGCTTTCCATCGCAGTGGCCGATGGTGGAACGAGAGCGAATCGCCCCAATGAATCGTTCGATGCGGAAGACTCAATCAGTGGTTCTGCCCGACGACTTCTAATCCACTTCGTCAGCAGACACTCTCCAGCCAGCAGCCATAACACAGTGAACAGCAAGGTATCCCAAATCTCCGTGCCCACAGACGCCGTGGCCACCGATGCGTTCAACTGGCTCACATCATCAATGAATTCGATGCCGAGTCCGTGACTGATCTCCTCAAGTCGGTCGGCAGAGGCCACTGAGAGGTCGGATTCTGCCCGGTCTCGCTGGATTGCAAAACGGGACACCAACGCCGCTGACTGAGTGTTCTGCAAGCCATAGACGCCCGGAGCGATCACTTGGCCGATGCGGGCGAACGGAGAGTCCTGCTTCCACGAAACAGGAACTTTCCGCGTTGTTCCATCGGGTTCAATCATCTGGAGCATCGTCATTCTATCCGCAGGATCAGTTTGAGCAGCCAACTCGGTGACGAGATCGGCAGTCGGCTCAAAGTTGGTCTCTTTCTCCTGCGACGTAGCGAGGTGGTAGGCCCAAAGATGCATCAGCACCGGAAAGGCGAGACTTGTCGGAAGGTTACTGTCGCGCCGTGCAAGCGAGATGTTCTGCATGAGCACCCGACCGCGACCAAGGGTCTGTTCGGCAAAGAGTGCTTCGCCGTTGGTCAGCACCATTCCGACAATTGCCTGTGCCGATGGAGTTGTGCTCCAAAACTGGAAGACCGAAATTCCTGAGACATCGTGGTCGCCGCGTTCGAGCAGGTCGGCGATAAAGGGTCGTCCCGTCGTGTCCTGTGCAACGCCCAGTTGAGAAACGTCGCCGTCAGCGTCGGCTTTACCGACCCAGCGGTTCCATTCTCCCAGTTGAGCCGGCATGATCGGATCGCCCGTCAGTGGAACATGCCAGTGGTTGTAGAACGCCGCATCGGACTGTTCACCCAAGATGACCCACAACCCGCCGCCCCCCTCGACAAAGCGTGCCACGCGATCCGCCAGTTTGCTTGGCAGACGCGGTACGTCACACAACAAGACCAATTGAAACTCTTCCAGAGATTCGATCTCGTTCAGACGGGCTGCGTCTATTGCCGTCGCGATGATCGCGCGTCTGGAACTTGCTTTGTCCGCTTCGGCGACATCGCCCGCCATGGGCGGTTCGCGAAGTCCGGCCGGATCAAGAGCGAGTCGTGCAAACGTCGCCGATTGTTGCGCGGGGTCAGCATCGGTGCTCCCATTCACGACTAGAACCGACACGTGCGGAATGACCTCGACGACAGAATCGAACCGGTTGTCTGCTGACAACTGGTCTGTGATGTCGACTGTTCCTGAAACAACGTGTTGTCCTGACCGCGAAAACGCATGCAGGAAGCGAACCGTCGAATGCACGCCCGGCTCGATTTGGACGATCGTCTCAGTCGCCGTTTCCCGGCCATCGACCAATAGCTTCACCACCAGATCGCTAACGGTCGTTGATCCGCCATTTCGGACTTCAACTTCAATTGGAACCGGCCGGCTGGCGGTCACGAGCGATGCATCGATGAGGAGTCGATCAACGGAAATGTTCGACCTCTCTTGCGGCAGGTGGGTGATGATGGCCGCGCAGGCAATCTCGGGTAATGAGTCGGCTCCATTCTCCTCCTTTCCTGCACGCTGAAATTCATTTGCCGTTCCGGATTCCCTACGACGCTCCGCTGACGCAGGATGTGTGGCGAACGAATGACTCGCCAGTCGCAATTTATCCACCGACTCCCAAGTGCAGAGTTGATCGTCGGTCAACAGCAGAAGCTGTTTCTGAGTGTTCGGGGCCCGCTTCACCAGCGAGGTTGCCTGTCGAATGGCCAAATCCAGGTTCGCTCCGCCAGCGACTGGTGCCAGCGTGTCGAGAACCTGTTCCGCCTTCCGGAGATTGCGAAAGGGTGAACCATCGACGGTCTCTGGAATTGGGCCAGCCAGTACAATCGAGACGGTGGAGTTCCCGGACAGCGATTCGATCAGGGATCGTGCCTGCGAAATCGCCGAGTTAAAGTGCGTGTTCTCCTCATCTCCCAGAGTCATCGTCAACGAACGATCGACGACAATGGCGACATCACGATCCACGTCAGAATCGACGAGGGATTCGGGGCTTGTGGAGAGCATGGCACCTGCTGTTACCAGCAGCAGTACGGCAGAGACGACTCCGATCCAGCGGTTGCGTCGAGTCCAGTTGCTGACGACCGCGGCAGTGAGTACAAGCAGTCCGCATCCAGCCAACAGTGAAAACAGAAGCCAAGGCAACACTCGACCCGATTCAATGGCTGGCCGTGCCATGGCGAACACAAACAGCAACACCAGCAGGCAACGCAACAGCAACAACAGGAGGTTTTCCAGCGTCAGTCCGCGACGACGGATGGTCACTGTTCGCTGCAAGAACTGCATGGCGGGCCAGTCGACCACTTTGGATTTGCGCCGTTTCTGCAAATGGATCAGAATCGGCACGATGACCGCAGCAGCGGCGAACAGTGCAGCAGCGTTCAAGAGTGTCATCTTCGACCTCCGTTCCGCCGCCCGAGATAGTTACTCAACGCACTGACGTATGAGTCCTTCGTATTCAGCCGAACATAGTCGACCGGAATGCTCCGGCAGATCTGTTTAAGTTCATTGAGGAAGTTCGTGAACTGACGCAGATACTCGGCGCGCATCGACGCCGGGTCCAGGTCGATGTCATCCACGGTCCCTTCCAAATCGCGAAACTGAACGGCATCGCGGAAGGGGAATGTCAGTTCCTCTTCAGTCAGAATCTGAAAGACGACGACTTCGTGTTTCTGGTATCGCAGGTGATGCAGCGCCTGCATGAGATCTTGTGTGTCCGATAACAGGTCACTCAGCAGAATGACAATCCCCCGACATGGAATGCGTTCGGCCGCCTCATGCAGGGCTGAAGGCGCATCGGAGGCATTCTCGGGAATTGCTGCATCCAACGCCTGCAGCACTCTTCGCAAATGGCCGGCACTGCCCCGAGCCGGAAGTTGAGATCGGACTTCGGTATCGAATTGAATCAACCCAACGGCGTCGCCCTGCCGAACAAACAGGAACGACAGCATGGCCGCGATGTACTTCGCGTAATCAAACTTCGAAAGTTGGACTCCACCAAGAGAGCTGGCAGCGTCCCCCTGATATCGCATCGACGCGGAAGAATCCAACAGAATTGTGGCCCGCAGATTTGTCTCTTCGACATATTGCTTCACACAGTACCTGTCCTGCCTGGCGAACACCCGCCAGTCCAAGTTGCGCGGATCATCTCCTGGGCTATATTCACGATGCTCAGCAAACTCCGTCGACGATCCGAGATATGGACTGCGATGACTTCCTGACTTGAATCCTTCGACTCGGCCCCGCGCGGGGAAGGTTCTCCGCGCAAGTTGAGCCTGAGCCGCGGTCGGCAGCAATTTCATGTATTCAGGAATCTGAAGGGTCAACATCAGGAAAGACCTCCCGGCAGGCAGACAAACCACGAATTCACAGGATTGCTCAAGCCCCGGGCTTTTGGGGGCGAATCACTTCAAGTAGTTTGCGGATGACATCGTCAGTCTGAATCCCGGCCGCGTCCGCATGAAATGTGGTCACGACTCGATGACGCAACACGGGGAGAGCGACAGCAGCGACATCTGAGGTGGTGGCATGCAGCCGACCGCGCAGAACGGCGCGGGCTTTGGCTGCGATGATCAGTGAAATTCCCGCGCGAGGACCGGCACCCCAGCCCACCATCTCTTTAATGAATCCGGGGGCACTCCCTCCACCTGGCCGCGTCGCCTGGACGAGATCTCGGGCAAAGGTGATGACATGATCGGCTGCCGGAACATTTCTCACGGCCTCCTGAAGCTTCTGGATTTGCTCGGCATTCAGGAGCTTGGGCAACGTCGTCTTGTGTCCAGAAGTGGCCTGTTTGATGATTTGAAACTCGTCCGCTGCCTCGGGATAATTGACGACACAATTGAAGAGAAAGCGGTCCAGTTGCGCCTCAGGCAACGGGTAGGTTCCTTCCTGCTCGATCGGGTTTTGTGTGGCCATGACGAAGAAGGGGGAGGGAAGCTCCATCGTCTGGCCTGCGACGGTAACGTGCCGCTCCTGCATCGCCTCCAGCAGCGCCGATTGGGTTTTGGGGGGAGCCCGGTTAATCTCATCGGCCAGCACCATATTGCTGAAGATGGGACCTTCCACAAACTGAAAGTTACGTGTGCCGGTCGTGCGATCTTCCTGAAGCACCTCAGTTCCCGTAATGTCCGCTGGCATTAAATCGGGCGTAAACTGAATCCGGCGGAAGTCGAGATCAAGAACTTTCGAGATGCTGTCGATCAACAACGTCTTGGCCAGACCGGGAACTCCCGTGAGCAACACGTGACCGCGACAGAAGATGGAGATCAGCACTTCTTCAATGACGGACTGCTGTCCGACAATAACCGTCGACAGGTGCGCCGCAATGTTGCGGAACGAATCGCGAAGTGATTCAATGACGGCGATCTGGTCGCCAGCAAGGCGCGAATGTCCGCTTTCGACTTCAGCTTGAGGTGGTTGCGACACGGCCAAGCGGGAGGTCTTGGCGGCAAGCGGAATCAGATCGTGCTCTTGAGCCACTGCAATATTGCCGCACTTGCATTTCAGGCGACGACCGAATTGCTCCCGGTTCACCCGCGTTAGTCGCCCACAGGCAATACACTGCATTCCGGCGTCGAGAGAGATTGCAGAGTTGTTCACGGGCATTCACTCGCCACTGGGAGAATGTTATGGATGAGAAATGGCTTACTCGATGTGTTGTTTCCTCCCGAGGGGACGCGTCACGCAATTTTTGAAAAAACAGAAAGATTCATGAATCGGACAAAAAGGGAGTGACACTCCCTTCTGAGAAGTAACGAATTGAATGTTTGACCATCACTCCCCAAGGCGGAAGAAGGAATGGCTGCGAATTGACCGCAGATGGTAATGCGATTGAAGCGGAACTCACCGAAAAGGTTCGCGAGTGCCCCAGCGAAGCCTTTGAGGACATCGTGCGCCTCTATCAGGCCGATGTTCGTGTCTTAATGCGACGTCACTTCGGCAATTCCGCAGCGGCAGATGAGGTGGCCCAGGAGGTGTTTGTGCAGGTGTATCAGTGCATGGCCAACTTCCGACAGGAGGGGAGCCTCCGCGCATGGATTCTGGGAATTGCGAGGAATCAGATTCTTCTGCATCTTCGAAATGAGACGCGGCGCAGACGCCTGACAGGTGTCATTATTCCGGCAGAGATTCTTGAAGCTGGAGCCACGACGTTCGATGCCGATCCGTTCCAACATGAAACGGCGGGGGCTGAACTCAATGCACTCCAGGACTGCTTGCAGCATCTCGGCGATCGACCGCGGTCCCTGGTCGAGTCGTTTTACTTTCAGGAAAAGTCTGCCGAGGAGATTGCTGCAGAGACCGGAAAGAATGCCGGAGCAATCCGAATGATGTTGATGAGAATTAGAAAACAACTGGGAAAATGCATTCGGGGCAAGCTCAGCCTTAGGAACGGGAAAACTCATGAATGACCCTCAGACTGTCGCTCTAACGCTTTGGAGTCGTCTGATCGCAGGCGAAATGCTTGATGAAGTCGATCTGCAACAACTCATCGTACTGACGCGACTCGATTCCTCGTTGCGAGAAGAGATCGAAGCGGATGCCACCCTGCATGCGCTGTTGCGTTCCGTGATGGAAGTGCAGCAAACAGAAGATCAATTTGCTCAGAGTGTCCTCGCTCGCTGTCGTGCGATGGAGTCGGATGTCTGGCAACGAATTGAAGAAAACCGAGTAGAAAACGATGTGGTTTCAGCCAGCCTCAATCGACATCCCGCCAATGATTGTCCGGAGTCAGCGCCTGTCAACGAGGCATTGCCATCGCTCATCGTGAATCGTTCTCGACAAGGCGAGACTGCCTATCGGAAGCGGCGCCACCCCGTTGCCTGGAAGGCGATTGCACTGACGGGAGCCGTATTCGCATGTCTCGGCTTGATTACCTGGACGCAGGTGCGTCCACCACTGCGTCAGGCTGTCAGCGAATCCGCAGGTGAAGTTGCGCAGACACCGACACATGAGCAATCGGGTCAACCGGAAACGGACTCATCGACAGTCGGGGATTCCGTCCCCTCACGCCCCATCGCCAATGCTCCGGGTAATGCAATTCATCCGACGCAGAATGTGAACAGTTTGCAGGAGCCGACGCGCCGAGTCACTTCGCAGAAAGCTCCCGAGGTCCCGCACGAATCCATCGTGACGCCTCCTGGTTCGAGATCGCCGGTACAGTTCGTCACTTTGTCGAAAGTCAAAGACCCAGTCTGGGAGCGAACAAGCATGATCGGCGATCGACTGGGTGACGAGATCGTCGGACTGTATGCCGGATCGGTCGAACTGACGTTCGATCAGGGGGCTGTTGTGACAGTGGACGGTCCAGTGGAGTTTCGCCCCCTGTCGACGGGCCAACTGGAACTCCGACGTGGTCGACTCGTTGCCAGCGTGCCTCAGAAAGCCATGGGTTTTACGGTCTCGACACCCACCTCAACAATCGTCGATCTCGGCACGGAATTTGAGGTGGCAGTGAATGACGCCGGCGAGTCAGACGTTCAGGTTCTTAAAGGAGAAGTTGAAGTCTCGGCGATCATTCCCGATGGCAACAAATTCCAGAAATGGCGACTGATGCCCAGCAAATTCGATCGAGCTTCTTTCTACGCAAGCCCCCGTATTCCGGGGCCGACACCCATCTCGGCCTCACTTCGTGGAGCGCGTGGTCAGTTTCAAGGGTTTGTTTCACTGGATGGGCGAACAGCAGAATTTTCTTCTCCAGAAGCTTTTGAGAATGTTCGCCGTCGAGCCGTCACGGAGCTGTCTCGTTCTCAGGAGATAGCACTCAAGCAATGGAAAGACTTTGTGGATTCGATGCAGAAAAGCATGCAGGGGACCATGAACTTCAACGGTCAGGAAATGCAGTTTGGCAGCATGCAGGATGTGATGCGCATGCAACGTCAAATGCTGGAGAATTTGCAGAGGGCTGGCAGCAATTCAGGCGAGTCGACTTTCACTGGCTCGATCAGTGTGAATGGAAAGGTCATGACTTTCAAAACACGCGAAGAATACGAAGCAGCCCGCCAAGCGGCCTTCGGCCCTGCCGCCACATTTGGCATCGGAGACGTTTTCGGTGAAGCCCCTTCTAGTCGTTGAGACTTCGGGACAGTTTTCAACAGGTCCAGGAAAATCTTCGATCGATCTGACAAATTGACACTTCCACTCGGACAACACGTCATCGCCCAATGGTCTTGTCGCGAATGACTTACGAGCGGACCGCGACAATGTTGCTCTGGCACTCCATGAAATCATCGAGAGTAAGGCAACCGCTAGAGATCGCGACGGCGATTTGCAGACTGTCCGCCTTGACTGAGTGATCGCACGACACACATGGCATCTCGTCGTGATGACCAACGATGGCCAGTCGCTCTGTGTCTTCGAAGACGGCCGTCTGGTCGCGCTACCACCATGCTCTCCGGTTGTCGAGAGCGGGGCTGACTTGCTTTGCCTTGGCATCGACGCTGATGGA
>JAWKTT010000031.1:0-52057 GCA_041398965.1 Planctomycetaceae bacterium
AGATTTCCCGTCGACTGGACATCGTTGTCCGGCCACTTGTCGCGAGATTTCGATCGTAATGGATGTCCAGTAAATGAGAGGAGAAAGGACGCCGCCGTAGACCGCAAACCGGGGAACGCCCCCTGATTCAGGAGTGAGACCGCTTCAAAAACTCGGCCATCCGTTCGCCAATCAGAACACTCGGAGCATTGGTATTTCCGGAGGTAACACTCGGCATGATCGACGCATCAGCAACTCGTAGGCCGTCGACTCCATGCACTCGCAACTCGTGATCGACAACCGCCATCGGACTGTGCCCCATGCGGCAGGTGCTCGTCGGGTGGAAGTACGTCGAGACACTGTTGCGTATGAAGTTGATCATGTCGCTGCGACCGAGTGGGCCGGGCATCACCTCGCGAGCACGAAACTCTCTGAAGGATTCGGAGGCACCAATCTCTCGGCACAACTCCACTGCAGCGAGCATCGCGTTGACGTCGGCATCGCGAGAGAGGAAATTCACGTCGATCAACGGGGCGTCGTCTGGGTTGGCACTCGCCAGCTTTACTGTCCCGCGAGATGCCGGCCGAACAACACTCGGGCTGATCGTGTAGCACTGGTCGTGAGGCAATTGCCCCGCCAACTCGGGCGACGCCAATGGAAACTCCAGAAATACTGGCTGAATGTCCGGACCGAGCAGTCGCGAGTCAGACTTCCACCACAACGTACTCTCGGCTCCGTTGTTCTTGACTGGCGGAAGCGGACCGTTGCATTCATACACCAGTCCGGCGAGCAGGGGGTGATCCTGCAAATTGCGCCCGACCCCTTTCAAGTCGACAACCGGCGAGATACCCAATGGATTCAGGTCTCGCTCGGGTCCGATCCCTGAGAGCATCAGGATGCGCGGCGAACCGATCACCCCAGCACTTAAGATCACCTCCCGGTCAACACTCGCCTGACAGACTTGGCCCTCGTGTCGGTATTCGACCCCAACACACTTCGTCCCGACCATCAACAGTCGATCGGTCTGCGCGTGCGTCATGACTGTAAGATTTGGACGAGCGAGAGCCGGACGGAGGTAGCCATCGACGACAGTAAATCGCTTTCCATCCTTCACCGTAAAGTTGAAGTAGCCAACGCCGAGCATCTCGGGACCGTTGATGTCGTCGAGCACGGGGAGTCCGACCTCGCGTCCCCCTTCAATGAAGGCGGTGGCGAGTGGGTTTGGATCGACAGGGGGCGAAACGTAAATCGGTCCCCCGACACCACGCAAGTCGGAGGGACGACCTTGCCAGTCTTCGATCTTGCGGAACACCGGCAGGACGTCGGCCCAACTCCAACCGGGGCAACCCGAGTAGGCCCAACTGTCGAAATCCGACGAATGACCACGAACCCAGGCACTCGCATTATGACTGTGGCAGCCTCCGAGCATCTTGCCACGCGGCAGATGATCGACTCTCTGGAAACAACTCCTGAGTGGCTGTGTCTTCCAACCCCAGTCGAGTTCACCATAGAAGAGGGACGTCCAGCGACGAGGGTCTTTGACGTCGGGATGATCGTCCCCCCCGCCCCCTTCGAGCAGCAGCACTCGACACTCCGGGTCTTCGGTGAGTCGCGAGGCCACTACGCAACCAGCCGAACCAGCGCCGACAACGATGTAGTCATAAGTTTGACGGTGGGTCGTCATGTGAGAGACTCCAGCAATTTCTTCGCGGCAATCAGGTCCGACGTGTCGAATCCTTCAGTAAATTCCTTGTAGATTGGTTCAAGAAGGTCCCGTGCGGCAACCGCGTGTCCCTGCTTCTGCAACAGTCTGGCCCAACTGTTTGCGGCCCTTAGTTCGAGAGACTTGGCCTCTTGACTGCGCGCAAGTTCGAGGGCTTCTCGGTAACAAGACTCCGCATCTTGAACCGCATTGGCATCACGGGTGAGCATGAGCTTTCCTCGCAATCGAGGAATCTCCGATACAAAGAACGCTTCTCCGGTCTCGGCGGCAAATTGGGTGGCATCCTTAAGTGCCAAGACCGCGTCGTCGTACTTCCCCCCCTTCGCACATGCCTCTGCCAGTAAAATGTAGTAGTAATGGCTCCCGAGTTCTGATCCTTGAGCTCTCCAGTCGACAATCCCTTTTCGGATCTCGACGATTGCTTCCTCGGCTCGGCCTTGCTGTGCGATGGCCCAGCCATGCATGACCCCGCACCAGCCGTACCAGAAGGCAAATCCATTTTGAAGTGCAATCGCTAACGCATTTTCGGCAGTCGTTCGTGTCTTCTCGACGTCACGCCGAAACTGATGAACCCACTGCGAAAAACTAATCGCCAACGCCGCGCTAAACGTGTGATCAAGGCTCAACGCGATACGAACCGCGGCATCGCTATGTGCCAACGACTGTTCCGGCTTGCCCAGTAGCCATGTTGCCCACGAAAGGTAACTCCGCGAAGCGATCCAAGGGTCAACGACATCGTATCGATTGAGTTCGGATCGTAACTCCGACGTCGGCTCAATGGAGATGAGTGCTTCCAGATAAGGAACGGCTTCCGCCGGATGACCATCATAAACCGGCGGCCCCCCACGAGCTCGATTTGCGGCGACGATATAGTGGGGCGTGTGCGTCTGCTCGGCGATGTTTAACAATTGCTTGCCAAGCTCGCGAGCTTTGGGGTACTTGGCTTGAAGCAGGTAGTAGCGGAACATGCCGTACAACACGGGAAACTGTTCCGTCGTCTGCCCCAGCTTGTCGCAGAGTTCGTGAGCCCTCGAGTAGGCGTATTCAACTTCCGGCGCGCTGTATCCGATCGTCGCCTGCAAAGGGATACCAAGTGCCGTAAACATGTTCAGTTCTCGGCGCCATCGTTCCGGAGATTCGGGGAGTAACTGAAGCAGCTCGATTCCTCGATGATAGTGTTGAATCGCTTCTTTATGAGCACGCTTTTGCAGTGAACGCGCCCCTGCTTTGTCCCAGTAATCGATCGCCTTTTCGATCACATCGGCTTCGGTGAAGTGCTGTGCGATAATTTCCGGCTGTGTCGTGGCGAGTTCGCTGAACTTCGATTCGAGGGTCTCTGCGATGCGTCGATGAAACATCTGACGCCGCTGCTTCACGAGCGATCCGTAGGCCGCATCCTGAATGAGTGCGTGCTTAAACTGGTACTGCGTGCGCGGCGCACGACCTCGTGCGACCAAAACCTCCGCTGCGACGAGTTTGTCCAGTTGCAACTGCAGTTCGGAAGGTTGAAAGGGGGAGACGGCAAAGATCAATTCTTGCGAAAACTCGCGACCGATTGTGGCCCCGAGTTGGGCAACTTCGATATTCGCGTCAATGCGGTCGAGACGTGTCATCAACAGGTCTTGCAACGTTGCTGGGATTTCCCGAGACCTCTCACTGGCCATCGAACCTGACGAGCCCGACGCCGATGACCACGAGTTGGAGAATTCCGAAGGAGCCTGTTCCTCAGTGTTGTCTCGCGACTCGATCGCCATGCGGGCGAATTCTTCAACGAACAGGGGGACTCCGTCTGTCCTTTCCACAATCTGATCGATGACCGATTGCGGGATGCTCCGGTCGCCAGCCCGTCGCTGCACCATCTCGCCAATCTGCCGCCGCGTCAGTCGGTTGAGCGCGATCTGAGTCTGATGCGCCATGCTCTTCCAGGGAGTGACGAATTCCGGTCGAAAGGTGAGCAAGGTGAGGATCGAGTCATTCAGCCCGTGAGAGACGAACCCTTCGAGGAACTCGAGCGTCGTCGGATCGACCCAGTGCAGGTCTTCGACAATCAACAGGACGGGATGTTCGTACACCAGTTCTCGAAGCCACTCGATGAGCAGTTCGAATGTCAGTTCCTTCTGACGCTGCGGATCGAGGTCGAGCGCGGGATAGCGGTTTCCCAGTGGTATTGACAGCAGAGCCGCCAGCAGGGCGACTTGCTTATCTGAGTCAAGGTTCAAAGGAGCCAACTGGTTCACCAGTTTGTCCAGTTTGACCTCGGGCGGGTCCATGCGATCGATGCGACACCTTCGATGAAAATACTCGATCACCGGATACAAACTGCTGCTCTGAAACTGGGGAGATGATCGCAGTTCGATGATCGTGGGCTCACCCTTTTTGAGGACACGGGAGGAATCATCCCCTGCCGACTCTCCAATGTCGGGGTGAACATGTTGTCGCAGTGTTTGGACAAGTCGGGATTTTCCCAGACCGGCTTCGCCGATCAACAGCACGACTTGCCCCATCCCTTCGGTCGCCTGCTCCCAACGCTCTCGCAGAAGTCCGACTTCCAGATCTCGTCCCACCAACGGAGTCATTCCCTCCGTTTCTTCGCTGGTTGCTTGTTCCGAGGTCCGTTCGCAGACCATCCGGAACAGTTCCTTCGTCGTGTCACCGCGGAGTTGCTGTGGGCCGAGCGACTCCCATTCGAAACGGGTGGGCAACAGTCGCTTCACGTCACTCGTCACCGACACGGCATCGAGCTTTGCCACACGGTCCAATTGTGTGATGACGTTTAACACCTGGCCGACGATCGACAGGCCGCCCGCTTGTGGTCCCTTGTCCTGCACAATCGCCTGATCGCAGTGGACGACAGCATACGATCGGATTCGAACCGATCGAGTTCGCTGTCGTTTTCGGTTGAATTCCTCCATCCGATCGAGCAATTGGCGACCACACCGGACAGCACGCAGGGAAGCATCCTCCATTGCTGTGGGGTATCCAAAGCAGACCAGCGTTCCATCGACGGTTTCCTGATAAGTGGTTCCGCCGCAGTCCTTTGCAACGTCGCGGCAGACCTTTTGGAACTCTCGCAGCAATTCCTGTTGCTCCTCCATGTCGAGCGATTCGACTGCTTCGCTGCCGGTGAAGACATCACAACCAAACATCACCAGTGTGATCCGTCGCCGCAATGCCTCACGCGATCGATGGGTCGACGATGGTGATGACGAATCGACTTCCTGAACGCGTTCGGCAACGGCTCCTTCTTTCGTCGGCTCGACAGGGGGCAGTGGCGATGAAAACTCAGAAATCGTCGGTGGACGATAGGTCAGCTCGTTGACGGGATCCGCCTCGACCAACTTTGCCGGATTGATTCTTGGAGCCGAAGGGGCCGAGCGGGCGTCGTCGGCCAACAGTGCAAGCAGTTCTTCGGCAAGATCTCCAGCGGTCGTAAAACGATGGCGAAGGTGTTTGTCGAGTGCTTTCAGGCAAACTCGTTCCAACTCTTTGGGAATGTCCGCAACAAGTTGCCTTGGGGGTTGCGGTTCGTCTTCCTGAATCTGCCGCAAGAGTTCGCGACTCGTCTTGGCTTGAAAGGGAAGCCGACCGGTCAGCATGCGATAGAGAATGACCCCCAACGCATAAATGTCGGTTCGGCCATCGATGCGATGCCCTTCTCCTCGGGTTTGCTCGGGTGACATATAAGAGGGCGTCCCCGCAATGACTCCCCGTTGTTCTCCCGTCATCTGGGCATCGCTCAGCCCCAGTCCGAAGTCGACGATGACCGGTGTCAGCCGATCGGTCATGATGATGTTCGCAGGCTTGAGATCGCGATGCACCACCCGCTGAGAATGGGCGTGTGCCAACGCGTTCGCAATCGCTGCCGTGATCTGGGCGGACTCCTGCCATGTATACCGCTGGTTCTTCAGTTTCGCCGCAAGGCTCTCACCGTCCAGGTAACTCGACACGATGTAACACTGTCGCCCCTCGATGCCGACGTCAAAGACAGAAACGATCCCAGTGTGATTCAACTTGGCAAGCTGTCGGGCTTCCGCCAGAAACTGTTGTTGCGTTACCGCCGATTTGACGTCGAGGCGAGGAGCCTTGATGGCGACCTGGCGGTCCAACTGGGTGTCGTATCCGAGATAGACTGTCCCGAATCCCCCTTCACCCAGCATGCCGCGGACTTCGTACCGTCCGAATGCCTGGGGAACGCTCATGACGGTAGTCTCAAGCTTTCCCGATTGTTGCTGATCACTATTCGGTTGAACGGCGTTCCGTTGGTCGTTTTTGGCCTTCTCGACCGCGCCGAGATTGATCTGTCCGCCAATCGACGACTCAATCGTCTCGATGGAGTCGTGACGGGGCAACGACGGATCCGAGTCTGACCCGGACCGTGCGCCGTTGTACTCATTGTCATCAGGATCCAGGGGTCCGGCCACGCTTACCCCTCCCTCTCTTACGAACCCAAAACGGGCAAATTTTTGCCGCCATCATCAATCAACAAGACGCAGCCCTCGCTCAGCACATTCTAAAGGGACATCACCAGGATGTCACGACACATGACCGATCCACGCCGGCAATGCGGGAAAACATTCACAGACAACCGATGAACCTGTCCTGCATCACGGCCTGTCCAGAGGTGCGAAAGGGAACAAAGTCGAAGGGACATGCTGCTCTGCCATGATTTTGGCAATTCGAGCCACGATCTCGGGGTGAGCCTTCGCAACGTTTCTCTGTTCGCCGATGTCATCTTTGAGGTTGTAGAGTTCAATCGACATGTCGACCGCTTCGCCCGGTTTCCACTTCTTCAACAGGTTCTGACGAATCCCTTTCCAGTCTCCCAGCCGCACCGCCTGTTGACCGCCATAACTCGGGAATTCCCAGTACAAGAACTCTCGAGGCTGCTGACGATCAGGCAGCCCCAGGAGGGTCGGAGCAAACGAAACACCATCCGTCTCGCCAGCAGGTGGAGCCGCTCCTCCTGCAAGTTCCAGGAGAGTCGGCGTCCAGTCATCGAACCCCGTGGGACGATTCGACATCGTTCCGGCGGGCACATGTCCCGGCCATCGCACGATCATCGGCACGCGGATGCCCTTCATAGAGAGACCCCTTCAACCCTTTGAATGGACCGGCAGACTGAAGAACGCCGAGTCCGATCCCCAGACGATCGTAGGCCATTGTCCGATGTGAACACAAAGATGGTTTCTCCAGTCAACTTCAGTTCTTCAATGAGGTCCATCATCTTCCCGACATCTCGGTCCATCCGGAGGTGACCATCGCCGAAGTAAGCTGTCACGCGGTGATGGATGCGGTAGATATCCTTTTCCTCCTTTCGTAGCCTGGGTCATCCCATTGGCCGACGTGCATCCCTTTAGAGAGTCCTCCGGCACCTGCAGAGCCAAGTGGGGACGGTCGTCGGGTAGTACAGAAAAGAAAGGTTGTTCCGAGTTGTCGCGAATGAACTTGAGGGCTTTCCTGTCCGCACAGAGATCGGGGACATACTGTTCGCCCGTCAGGCCCCGATTGTTCCCCTCCAGCAGACGATACTGGTCGCTGTTAATGACGACGTAGTAAGGATAGAAGTTATGAGCGTGCCCGGACATGTGTAACCAAAGAAGCGATCGAAACCTTGTTTCATCGTTCCCTGAGTTTGATTCTGAGCCAAGCCCCACTTCCCGAACGCCCCGGTGGCATACCCCAATTGCTTGAAGCGTTCCGCCAACGTCACCTCTTCGTCGGGGATCGGTGCCTGCCCAACGTAGAGTTTCGGCATCTTGGGATTCTCGGTTGGCTTCGTCGCCAGCCCATGGTTGTCCCGAATCGCAACGTCCCCGTGTGCTTACCAGTCATCAGCACACAACGCGACGTCGCACAAACGGCGTTCCCGGAATAGTGATCCGTGAATCGCATCCCCTCCTTGGCCATCTGGTCGATCCGGGGGGTCCGAATCTTCTTTTGACCATAACAACCCAATTCGGCATACCCCAGTCGTTAGCGACAATCAGGATCACATTCGCCGCGATTTGACTCGCGGCTGTCACCCGCGTGGCAAAACTCGACACCAACATCAACAATATGAGGAGCGACAGGTGACCTGCAACGGACCGACATGGTCCCACAATGTGGTCCATGACATCCCCCCGCGATCCACAACTCCCTTTGCGACTCTCCCTGTCGAACGTCTGTCATTACAGTTTTCATTGGAACTCCTCCAGGGACAAATCAAATAACAACAGAGACCTTCTTCGTGAAAGTAAGGTCAAGGAAATCATCCGAATTCTTGGGAACAACGAGCGATTTCAAAGTCGACACCAGGCCCCAAAGAGACCTCGCCACAATCGGCCTTCTTCCCCCATTGTCTCCTTCAAGACGACAACACGCTCAGGGGGACTCCAAGGGATTGTGACCAACTCCCCCATGCGACACAAACCAATTCGCCCCAATCATGAAGCGTGGGGCCAAACGGAGCAGGGAGGCGAAAGTGTTCTTACCTGTGTATGCAAACCGTGTTTCGCCCTCAAGCCCCCCCCTTGTTCAACGCTCGACATTCATCATGTGTGCAGTCTTCATGGCGATGGACGACCCGAACTCCTCGCTTCTCCGGCAATCGTGCTCCATGTCTCGAAGAACGCTTCCGAGGGGAGGAGCAGACTCGCAACGGGTGGCACCTCCGTTTGGGGGATTGGCATGATGACGAATGCCGACATTGACACGGAAAACGTGGTCGCAATTGACCGGGGGGGATGAGACCATAGAATGGGGTTTTGTCGCCCTCTTTGCAGTATCGCGACCCTCCTTTCTGCGGAAGGGTGAGCCGATCGGCATCTTCCTCCGTCCAATGGCATTTCTGTGGAGTCTGGTTCATGAATGGGAAATCATTCGTTTATGTTTTTGCGGTGCTGTGCGCCGTGATTGGGGGTGGGGTGTTCGTTGCAACTCAACTTGCAGCTCCCCCTGTTGACAAAGAAGAATTGATCAAAGAGGTGCTGGCAGGTGAAGACCTGACAGCGATGGCCAACCCGTTCGAGAAGCCCGCAAATGGCCCTTTTGGAAAGGCGGAGATTTTACATCTCGTTCGACTTCGAGAGATGGGCGTCAGCTGCTAACGCACGACTTCGTCATTAAGAAACATTGGAGATGGTCCGTTGCAACTTGCCAAGGGGCCGAGTACCTGTAAGTGTACGATGAGCAAACTGGCAACGAACTCGTTTCGGCTCCGGGCGAGTCGACGGTTACCTAACTCGAGTGGGGACGAAAGAGGCAAACGAGGAGTTCAGCCAGCAGGCGACCATCTGGACCGACGATCCGAGTTTGTTTTCCGAAGATGACAAGTCGAACGGCGGGATCGTACTGGTCGTCAGAAGTGTGTGCTGCCATCACTCTTTCTTACTCCCGATTACGTGTCGCTGGGGACGATCAGTGACAACGATCCGACGAAGTTCTCAGCGGCTGTCGCGTCCAAAATCTTCGACGATGCCGCTCCGGTCCTGGACGGAACACCCGCGGCATTCATCGATGTCGAGACCTTACCGCTGTCGAAGGAAGAACTCGCCGAAGTCAACGGATTGTCGGGGATTCGTGTCAATGTCACCATCAAGCCAGAGATGCCGTTGGGGGACTTCTCGGAGAAAATTTGGTTCTCGACCCCGAAGGTTCCGGGGTACAGGATGTCGCTCGAAATCAGTGGTCGACGTCAGGGGCCGTTTTTGTTTGTCGGAGAAGACTGGCACGACAAAAGCTCGACCATCCGCCTTGGCGACTTCCCGGCAAAGAAGGGGAAGAAAGTACGCATCAGCATCTTTTCCGCCGAGAAAGATGGCCCATTGACATTGGAAGTTGCTGAACAGGACCCAGCCGAGATGATCGTGAAGATTCATCAACGGGAGGGAGATGTCAACGATGGTCAGGTTCAACACTATGTCGATGTCGAAATCCCCGCCGGCCTGCCCCCGGCACGACGGGTGTACGAGAAGGGGGGCTACATCGTGATTAAGACAAGTCACCCTCAAGTCCCGACAATGAAACTGAGAGTCTCGTACATCTCGGGGACCTGAGTTTCTGGGGGCCACGAAGTCAACTCTCGTGCAGTTGCTCCCAAAGTGAAGTCGTCACATCGCAAAGAGTGCCCGTCACGGCGATTGATCCGAGAGAACGATTGGTTCCGCACTTGACAGCCGGGGGGCGAATGCCGGAGAGTTCGCGGCGCAGGAGAGATGGGCCGTCGGTAGATGTTGACTGCGGCATCGACGGAGTGTTGGTTTCAGGAAAGGAGTCGTAGCTCATGACGTCAGACATTCCACAGTGGCCCGAAAGAAAAGGGTTCGGCATCTCCTGGATGGCGGTTCTGGTGATCGTCGTCGGCGTTGGCGTCGGTTCATTTTTCTACTTCAAACCACCAACGAAGCCAGATGCTCCCCCTGTGGTCAAGCGACCACGACCGGTCCCCCTCGCCGGCTGGGAGACTCCCGCATTGGCGTTCGTCCTCAGCGGCGAAATGCACGGTTACATCGAACCGTGTGGCTGCACCGAAGGACAAGTCGGCGGGCTGATGCGTCGAGCCACTCTCATCAAGACGATACAGGAAGAGAAGAAGTGGCCTGTGATCGGACTGGACAATGGAGGGACGATGCACTCCAAACGAATCACTCGTAAACAGACTCACATGAAGTTCGACTTCACCCGGGATGCCCTCGAACAGATGGGGTTCGTCTCCGTCAATGTCGGCCCGGAAGAGGCCTACTTGAGGGACGGTGGACTCATGGAAGTTCGCGAGGGAGATAAGTTGAAGCCGGATTTCCACCTCCGACTTCAATCGGCGAATGTCAGCGTTTATCCCGGTGTTCCCGAACTCGAAGACGTGTTGCCGAAGTATCAGATTCACGAAACAGGTGGCCTGAAGACCGCGATCATTTCGGTCATGGACCCCGCAATCGCGCCCGGGCTGGTCCCTTCGGAGGGAGTGTTTGAAGTGACCGAATCGGCTGCCGCGATCGCGGCGCTTCTCCCGGCGATCGACAAACTCACCCCGGACGTCTACGTCCTTTTGTCTCACAGTTCGCTCGAAAAGACGCAGGAACTTGTCAAGCAGTTTCCGCAGTTCCATCTGGCGGTTGCCGCAGGTGGTCCCGAAGATCCCGCACTCGAAGCGACTCTCACCGGGAACACCATGATTGTGCGGACCGGTCAGAAGGGAAAAAACGTCGGAGTCGTCGGGCTGTATCCCTCGGCAAAACCAGAAGGGGGATTCGATCTTAAGTATGAACTCGTCAAGCTGGATGGAGCCGATTTCGTCGACGACAAGTCGACTCGCGATCTGATGATTGCCTACATCAATCGACTCGAAGTCGAACGCCCCGACCTGGCAGACAACCGCAATCCTCCCCCACCTCCACTTCGCAAAGACTCGGTACTCGGCAAGAACGAAGAGATCGCTGCAGAGTATGTCGGAGCCGAGACTTGTGGGAAGTGTCACACGAAGGCGTTCGCCAAGTGGAGTACAACCGGACATGCCCGAGCCTTCACAAGTTTGTCGAAGGGACGACCGGGAACCGAAGCGACTTGGATTGATCGCAAGTGGGATGCGGACTGTCTCTCATGCCACGTCGTCGGCTGGGACGCACAGAACGGAACCCGTTACGCCGGGGGATTCATTGACGAGATGGAGACGCCACATCTTGCGGGTCAGCAGTGCGAAAACTGTCACGGACCAGGGAGCCGTCATGTCGACATTGAGCTTCGAAATAAGAGTCGCGAGAAGGTCGACATCGGCGAACTGGCGACCGAACGGCTGCTGATGAAGCAGACCAAGGCTCAGGCTGAGCAACAGCTGTGCAGCCAGTGTCACGACACCGACAACAGCCCTCACTTCAACTTTAAGACGTACTGGGAAAAGGTCCAACACCCCGGACGCGATTGAAATACGGCACAAGATTCCTCCGACAACTTGAACAGCGGACATCGATGAGGAAGCCGATCAAAGCACGGAATCGCAATGGTGGCATTCGCGAGGAGGTGCTTTGCACTGGTCGCAATTACGACTGGTTGTATCTCATTTGAGCAAATCGGACGATTGTTGAGAGCGTCCAAGGGGGCCTGTCGTACGATGAAAACTTGTGGGACTGGACCGGCGTCCTCCGTGGAACAAGTGTCGCATTCCAGCACTTCATCGGACGGCCTGATCCGTGCTGCCATTGTTGTGACTATTGTTGGGGAGTTTGTCACTCGAAAACTCGGCGTACGACTGGCTGTACCGATCGAGTAGTTTGGGATCGGCGGTACCATCGAAGGTGACGCAACGATAGCGGGAAACGAACGGGGTCTTTGGGGAAATCTCGAAGGGGCCGAGGACGCAGGGGGTGAAGACAAAATAGGGTTTGTCGGGATGGATGCGGACCGGCTCGGGGTACCGAATGTTGGTAGGGTGCCCCATCATCGCGAGTCCCGCCCGGAACTCAGCTCTTGTCGGGCTTGATTCCTCATTCGTCGCCGACTTCGTGGCGTTGGACTCTGTGTCCACAGGTCCGCTCAGAGCGACCCAGGCTGGACGAGAGTGATTCGCTGCGACTCGGTTCTTTCCTTCGCTCGTGGTGACGTCGACACCGGTTTTCCCAAGCCAGTTTTCGAGTCCGCGCATCGCCCGCCCGCCGTAATGGTACTCGCGAATCTGCAGGGGAGACTCGGTCGCGCACGATTGCACGCTCATGAGATCGACGAGACGCGGACCCGTTGTGTTCCAAACTCGGACGGTCAGTCTCTCGGTCAACACATCTCGCGGGCCGTTGGGGGAGGAGAGGTCGCGATGGCGAAGTTCTACGGTGAAGTCCCCAAAGACATCTCCACTGGTTGTGCCGATGACGCGGTGATGCGACACCTTCCCGGTGCGGCCCCCTTCGTTCCAGAAATCCACCTTTCGCCCCTCGAAGGAGGTGTTAACCCATGCACCGAACAAGCCATGCTGATGGGCATGGTCGGCTGGGAATTCGGAAGTAAGGATGTGCCCCGCTGGAGATCGGAGTGGATGGATGTGCCCACTGTGAGCATAGACTGCGTCAATCTTCGGCGGCGGCTGACGCAGTTCGATTGCGTAGCTCAGCACCGGCTTGCCTCGCACGGTCACTTCGATCGATCCGGTTTCTCTGTTCTCGGTCACCACGACGTTGACAGTGGTTTGCTGTAGGGGTGAATTGCTCGATGTGTGTCCATCACTGGGCAGGTTTGTGGAGGGCTCGGGTCTCTCCCGGAGTGTCCCACGAAATGACTCTCCCACAGGAACTTCCTTCAGCCAGATGCAAGCGGCCAATCGATGCTCGCGATGCAGCCATTGCACCGGAACCGTTTCGCCGTTTCGGGTCAGTTGCAGATGTTCGGCCTCTGCCAGCGATGGCGGGACAGAGACCAACAGAGGGAGATCCCGTCGGTCCCACGCGGCAGCCGGAATCTCGACCTCGACCGGCTCACTCGCTGGCAAGGGAGCGATCAATAGCAACGACAAGATTAGCAACACAAGGTGGCGCATGGGAACTCCAGTGTGTCCCGGCAGAGTAACCACCGGGACAGAGGGGTTTGATGACCAATCAGACTGTCGAAGACTCTCGCTGTCTCAGACTGCGGGAGGTTCTAGTCCGAAGTCTTGGATCGTGAGCAAAGAGCGGAAGGTAAGCCCTTCTTTCTCGAAGTTCTCGCGTCCCCCTTCCATGCGATCGATGATGGCAGCAACGACGACCGGGACCGCTCCGAACTCGCGAATGCGCTCGACAGCCAGCAGAGAACTGCCGCCAGTCGTGACGACGTCCTCCAGAACAGCCACCTTCATCCCCGGTTGCAATGGACCTTCGATGAAGCGGTTGGTCCCGTGACCCTTGGACTCTTTGCGAACGAGGAAGCCGTTGAGGTCGCGGCCCTGTTCGCCGGCAACAGTGAGGACCCCCGCGATGATCGGGTCGGCCCCGATGGACATTCCCCCGACAGCATCAAATTCAAAGTCTTTCAGAAGGTCGAGAAACCCCAGCGAGATCAGTCGCAGGCTTGTCGATTGCAGGGTCACCTGCTTGCCGTCGAGGTAGTATTTCGCCTTGCGACCCGACGCAAGGGTGAAGTCGCCAAACTTCATCGATCGTTCGGCCACGAGGTCTTTTAACGCTTGTTTGTCGTACATCTTTTATGGTCCTTGAGCAGAGCGGGAATCGCGTTTCTGCGATTCTAATGCCTCACGCAATTCGTGCACCCGTTCGAGTACAATCTCCTCCGGTTCGTGCTCGATGACCCAGTCGACCTCAGCAATCCCTTCGTCATAACGTCCAGTGTTCAAGCAGAGAACTGCTTTGTACAGACGGTCGGTCGCCGACTTCGGATTGACGACGAGGACCGCTTCCACGTACCGCAGTCCGGCTGCGGTGTCGCCGGTGGAGTTCGCGACGCCGAGCAGATTTCGCAGCATCCGTTCAATGATGGCGGCTGGTGACTGAGGTGCGAGGAAGGAGTCGTCCCAGTCGAGTCCCCGGTTGCGTATCACGAGAGCTTTTGCGTCGTCTTCTGTCAGCGTCGCTCCCCGTTCGAATGGATCAATCAGTTGCGGTGTTCCTTCGGCGGGACGGTACTGCACGATGAAATGGCTCGGAAGCCCGATCCCGACGACGTTGAAGCCGCAGCGACGGGCCATCTCCATGTACAAAACCGACAACGTGATCGGCAAACCCTCGCGATCGTCGATCACCTCGTTCAGATAGCTGTTCGATGCCGCGTAGTAATTCGTCCGGCTCCCATGAAACCCCTGCTGTTCAAAGAGGTATTCTTGCAACATCTGGAATCGCTCTGCCTCCGAAGACTTCGCTGGGAACTTCTCGCTCACCTCTTTCGCCATCGCGTCGATCTGTTCCTGATACAGCGTGATGTCCAGATCTTCGTTGTCGAGAGCCGAGAGAAGTAATGCGGCCTCTAACAGATTCACCTCCCCTTCCTTAGGATTCATGACATCGGCCAATCGTCGATGGATCGTCCGGGCATGCACCGACTTGGTCAATTCGCGGAGTTGCTGTGTCTGTCGTTCGAGTTCGCGAACCTGTTCTTGAAGGGCGATGCGGGTCGATGCGGAATCGAGTTCGGCGAGATCGTTAACGACACTGTCTGGTGTTGCTCCCGATCTCGGCAAGGTGTCGATCTGAGCCCTAATCCTGGCAAGGATCTCGCCCTCCGGACGTTGTGGGCCGACACTCTCGCCCACCTGGAATTGTCGAAACTCCGCTTCAGTCTGCCGAAACTTGACGAGTCCGACACTCCCTTTCGTCAGGGTGTTGTCGGTCGACGTGAAGATTAGTTGATCGTTGCAGTAACAAAGAAAACGGTCGGCTTCGATGCGGACCTTGAGATAGTTCACCTCGCCGGGACGGAACGCCGTGGAGCGAACTTCATCGAGGACGTTCCAGGAGTAGACGGTTGGCCCGTCGAAACGACTCAGACGAAGGCGTCCGCTGGAAGGGTAGAAACCGTAGTGTCGCTCTTTGCCATCCGCCTGAAACACGAGCCCCGCGGCACCATCGGCTTCTTCAAACGAGACAGCAACTCCAACTTCAAATGGGACCTGAGGAGTTGGTCGCTTCGAGAGGCAGAATGATCGTCCACCGGGGGCCGCTTCGGTTCCCGTTGCGTGAATTCGCCCGGCTCGTTGAGTCCAGCGAACTGTCCCTTGTGGAGCATCCCACAGACGGGGGTTGATCACGCCGATCGTCAGCCATTGCTGCATGGCGACTGGATTCGGCTTCTCCAGAAGAGGTTGCAATCTTTCGGCGACAACAGCGAACCCGATGTTCTCCTTTTCAAGCGACTTAAGCGTGACCAGTCCGACGACTTCACCTTTCAGGTTGAGCACCGGTCCGCCGCTGTTCCCCCTTTCGATCGGCATGGCGAGTTGTATCATGTCCATGCCGCTGACGTTCTTTCGGATTGAGGACATCCCGGTGACGGCAGAGTGTTCGAGACCCTGCGGGTTCCCAATCGCGACGAGCGGTTCGGCTTTGCCGAGTTCGTCAACCTTTCCCAACGGCAAAGCGGGAAGCCCAGTCGCGTCGATTTTGAGAATCGCGAGGTCCTGTGACTTGTCGGTCGCGTAGACTGAGACGACGTCAAACGTCCGACCATCAAACAGTCGGACCGAAATGGGACGAGCCTCTCCGATGACGTGCAGGTTCGTGGCAATCAAACCGTCGTCCCGTAAGACAAAGCCGCTTCCCAATCCTTGTCGCTTTCCATCACGACCAGAAAACGTAATGACGACCACCGACTTCTGAGCGGTCTCGACCAACTTCCGCACAGTCGCCGGATCGGCCAGCACAAGAGTCGCGGCCGTTTCGTCGGTGGAGGGTTTGTCGACAACGTCTGATGGTTCGACCAGTGGAGTGGTGGCGTCGGGCGAGTCAGCGGACGAAGTCGGTCCGTCCCCCCAGGCGAAGGTAGGCAGCAATAGTCCCCCCCACAGCAAACCGCAGCAAATTCTCCAGAATCGGACTCCCACGATCGATGCAGTCATCGAGACCATCCTGTTGACAGTAAGGTTACGGCATCCGAAATCGAATGCCTCAAGCGAGAATGTCGTCACTCGCGAATCACCTCGAGATCGACACCAACCGATGTTACCGCACCGCACGCCCAAACGGGAGTTCGACAGCGAAGATCAACTTCTGCCGGATGGTTTCCTCTCGCTGCACTCCCACCCCCATCGGAGGGGACAGCCGATCCGAGGCGTCGTTTTCCCCCGCGTTCGTCATGCTCCCAAAGACTTTCTCGTTCACCATGAAGTCCTCAATGACTGGGATATCGGCACTGGGAGAGAGGGAGCAACTTCCATCACAATCTGCTGGCCAACGTCGGGAAGATCATTCGCTTGCAGGGTCTCTTGTTGGCGATCCGTTCGTGTTGTCAGTTTGTGTGAATGGTCTCTCGACAGAACTCTGTGTTCGGTGGCGGTATCGACCCTTCATCCGTTCCCTTTTGTCCGGGGGGGACTCTGATAGACTGGGGCATTCTTAGGATTTCCCACGTCACAGGTTTCGACATGTCGCTGAGTACGTTGCCACTAAGCTATTGCACCAATGTTCACCCGGGAACCTCGGTGGCCGAGGTGACCGCCGGACTTCGGAATGTGACGGCACATGTCGGACGGCAATTTGGACATCCACTGGCGGCGGGACTCTGGCTCGCCCAACCGGCCATCAACGAACTCGCCAGTCAGCCGACGATTGATCAACTGCAACAATCGCTCGAAGAAGCCGGGGTCGTCTGTTACACGCTCAATGCCTTTCCCTACGGAAACTTTCATGGCGATCGAGTGAAGGAGCAAGTCTATCTCCCCGACTGGACGTCCGCCGATCGGCTCGACTATACGTGGGGATGTGCCCAAGTTCTGGCTGCCATCATGCCGGAAGGGACCGAAGGGAGTTTGTCGACCGTTCCACTAGGCTTTAAAGGATTGCCGCACGACAGCAACTTCATGCCGCGATGTGCTGAGCAACTGGTGCAACTGGCCGGTCAACTCGATGCCCTGCACGACGAAACCGGGCGAGTCGTTCGGTTGGCGATCGAGCCGGAACCGTTGTGTGTTCTTGAAACAACTGCCGAAACGCTAACGTTCTTCGAGAGTGTTTGGCGGGCAGCTCAGCGTGCCGGTCTGACGGAGGCGGCTCGACGACATCTTGGCATCTGCTATGACGTCTGCCATCAGTCGGTCGAGTTTGAAGATGTCGCCGAATCAATCAAGAGTATCCGCAGTGCGGGGGTTCGGCTCAACAAGATTCATCTCACTTGTGCAATTCGACTCGAGTGGCCTGCCGACAATGTCGAAGGCCGCAAGGCTTTGGCTCACTTTGCCGAGCCACGTTATCTGCATCAGACATTCGCCCGCAGTGCCGACGGAACGATCCTCAGTCTGTCCGATCTCGAACAGTCGTTCTGCGAATCCCCTCCCGCGAGCTTTGCGGCTGCCGATGAGTGGCGAGTTCACTTCCATGTCCCGGTCAACGCCGAGTCGATTGGTCCACTGAAGACGACACGAGACGACTTAAAACTTGCACTTCAAACGGTCGCCGGTCTCGAATATGCACCGCATCTGGAGGTTGAAACCTACACGTGGGGCGTTCTCCCCGACAGTGAAAAGCCGAGCCTCATCGATGGATTGACAGCCGAATTATCGGCAACCCGTAAGCTCCTGGACGATCTGCGAGACGGCACGTCGTCCACTGGTCAGAGGTCTTCCTGATGACATCTGAGCCCCCATCAAGCCGAGATTCCGAGCCTGTCGCCAACTGGGTCGATGGCGGTTCATGGCTGAGATGGGTGGGATGGTTGCCGCAACTTGCATTGCTGGCGATGGTCAAGATGTACCAGTTTTTCGGCAGCCCACTGATGCGGTGGCTGGGGGTCGGATGCCGCTTTACTCCGACATGCAGTCACTACATGATTGGAGCACTCAAGAAACATGGCCCGTTTCGAGGAACATGGCGCGGCATTCGACGGGTCTGCCGCTGTCACCCAGGGCACCCCGGAGGTTATGATCCCCCGTAGCGTTGAGTCTCAGCAAAACATCCCCGTATCACGAGGTCCCCAGTCAAGCGGGCATCCATGTTTGTTGATTCGCCTAGGCCCGGTGCGTTCCAATTTTCAAGGTCGGTCATCCATCACATCCTCCACTTTCGACGGTCCACAAAGGCCGTCGTGCATTCAAGTTCCTCCGTAGTATGACGACAGACACCCCCGAAGAACCACGTCCGAACCTCCCCTCAATTGCCAGTGAATCGACGGCGTCCCAATCCGATCCTGAAGTCACGTCTGAGCCGGAAAACACCCCCCCTCCGGTCTCGGAGCAGGCTCGGGCCGATGTCGGGATTGTCGCAGCACTAAAAATTGAACTCGCGCCGTTTCTCCAACACTGTGACCGTATCCGTCAATACAGCGGGGGGAAATTTACGTTCCGAGGTGGCTTCCTGAAGGCACTCCGCGTGGCGACCGTCGAGTCGGGACCGGGACGCGCGAAGGCGGAACAGGCAACACAAGCCCTCATCGATGGTCACGACCCGAAGTGGATCATCTCGATCGGTTTTGCAGGGGGACTTTCCGACAACCTGGCGATTGGCGATCTCCTCGTGGCAACTTCCGTCGTCGATGTGGAAGAGGGGGACCTTGAAGCATCAGCCCTCAAGATCGACATCAAGATGGCCAGCAATGCGAAGCGAGGTTTGCACGTCGGACGTCTTGCAACAGCCCGCGACATTGTGCGGACTGTCGCTGAAAAACAGGACCTTGCCGCTCGAAGTCAGGCTCTCGCTGTCGACATGGAGACATACGGCGTCGCCAGCGTTTGCAGCGAACGTAAGCGGAAGTTTCTGGCAATCCGCAGTATCAGCGACGACTGTTCTCGCGATCTCCCCCCCGAGGTTCTCTCCATCCTGGGACGAACCGGATCGGTCCGAGCGGGGGCAGTTTTGGGGGCCTTGTGGAATCGACCCTCCAGTTACAAAGACCTTTGGAAGCTCCGTCAAAATGCCAATCGTGCAGCGGACCGACTCGCGCAGTTTCTTGTCGCCATGCTCCCCCAACTCTGCGAACCGGGGGACTGGTAGCCTCCCTGCTGCTCTGGGAGCCTCAATTCTCGATCTTCGGGACGACGCCTCGGGATGCAATGTTCCTGAGGGTTCATTAGAATCCCCGGTTGAGATGTGGCTGGAACCGTTGGTTGATGCGTTAATTCGACCGGGAGAGATGACGTTTTATGGGTGCAGCGAAAAAGGCCAGCAAGCCGAAACCGAATCAGGGATTCATTCTGGTTTGGGGCGGGATGACGCTGTGGATGTTTCTGCGACTCCTGTCGATGGGTCCACCCATTAGCGTGCGCCGCACCTTGCGGATTCTCCCGCTGCCGTTTCTGGCAGCTTACAACAGTTGCATGGCGCTCGTGGAGAAACTGCTTTTCACTCGAAAAATTCGCAACGCCGAGCCAGCCAAGGGGCCACTGTTTATCATTGGCCATTGGCGAAGCGGCACCACGCTTCTGCACGACCTGATTGCACAAGACCCGCAATTCGCTTACCCGAATTTGTATCAGGTCATGTTTCCACATCACTTTCTGACGACTGAAAACCTGGCGGTCAAACTGACAAGTTGGATGGTCCCGGAATCGCGACCGATGGACAACGTCACGTTGAGATGGTCCTCGACACAAGAGGACGAAATTGCGTTGATGTTGATGACACTTCTCTCGCCGTACCTCATCATGGCGTTTCCCGACCATCCCGAAATGGTCGAGAAGACTTGGGATCTCAACAGTGTTTCGCCCGCAGAACTCGCGAAATGGAAGCAGGCGATGCAACTGTTCGTCAAGAAGATGACCGTCCGCGACGCCCGACAACTCGTGCTGAAGTCGCCGACACATACGATGAAAATCCCGCATCTCCTCGACCTTTTTCCCGATGCCCGTTTTCTCTACATCTATCGCAACCCAGCCAACGTGATTCGCTCGGGAGTTCACTTGCGGCGAACGATCTGCGAGACCAATTCGCTCGGCATTCCCAAGCTCGATACCGTTCTTGACGATGTCCTCGACACTTACGAACGCTGCTTCAATCGCTATCACGAAGACAGTCAGCAGATTCCGAAAGGCCAATTGCACGAAGTCCGCTTTGAAGACCTCGAACAGGACCCGGTCGGCGAACTGGAAAAAGCGTATGCAGGTCTCTCCCTCGGCGACTTCGCCCCCCTGAAGGCCCTGCTGGAACCACAGGTTCCCAAACTGTTGAGCTACAAGAAAAACAGCTTCGACGAAAACCCCCAAGAAACCGCCGCCATCTACGAACGGCTCCGCTTCGCTTTCGATCAATACCAATACCCCGCACCGGCATCCCCCACGGAAAACGATCCCCCTGCGAACGGTTGAATCGTATAAACCACGCCGTCGCAAAGCCTCACTTTTTGCCAGCGGCGACCCAGCCCGGTGTCTCACCACCTGCCTGAGTCTGGACGACAAGCCGGCAGCAAACTGTCCATGTGCCCGCAGTTGGTTGCCGAGCTAAACGGTTCCCAAAACTTTGAATAGGTCCCGTTGTGCTGGGCGAACGGATTCAACCAGACACAAGGGAACGCGTGACTCGCAAGAAGGAGATCCATGCTTGTGGCAAGCCACTCGAAGTCATTTTCGCGTAGGGTGTACCACTCAATACGCCCGTCTTCAACTTATCAGTTCAGTTCCTTTTGCATGCTGATCCCGACGTTGTTCAATGCTATCCATTGGAATTACATCGCGTAATGACAGACGATGGACAGAGCAACCTTGTAAGCGACAAAAATGCTTGCAATGATCATCGCATTTTTCGGTTGAACATCACACACTAACCACACTGCGATGGCTCCAACGACAGCACCAACAGCAGTCGACACTCCAAGAATCATGAGTGCGCCAGAGGGATCAACCTGATCAACACCATTAGTAAGACCGAGTGCAGTCCCCACCGTGGCTGCCGACGCGAGAAATCCGCACACACCAGCATTGAACCAACCCGGAAACTCATCCTGTTCGATGACTGCAATAATGAGCCCCAACACAGCCGCATTGATAAGCAACCCCAACATTTCGCAAACCCCTTACGAATACTGACGGACATTCCTAACAGCCTGTTGAAAACGTCGGCCAGACTTTCCGGCCAGACCTTGTGCCGCTTAATGTCTGGGAAAAAGCGTACGGGCCGCTCGTGCCAGCATGGAAAAGCTGACCAAAGGTCCTTTTTTCAACGGGATGCCAAGGGAGGATCGTAGCTCCCAGACTGAAACTTTTCCATGATCTAGTCACCCAAATTAGGAATATCGACTTTGCCGGGAATCCTCACTCGCCATCACTTCACAACGAAGTTCACCATCCGGCCGGGGACGGCGACGACCTTGACAACTGTCTTGCCGGCAAGTTGTGACTGCACCGCTTCGTCGGACTCTGCGAGTTGCTGCATGGTCGAGGCGTCGACCCCCGTCGGCACCATAATCTTCGCGCGGAGCTTGCCATTGATCTGAATCGGGACTTCCACAGCATCCACAACCAGTTTGCTCTCATCGAACGTCGGCCAGGGGGTGTACGTCAACGACTCTTCATGCCCGAGGAGTTGCCAGCATTCTTCGGCAAGGTGCGGGGCAAAGGGGGCGAGTAACAACGTAAGGGACTCCATTGCCGACTTCGGGCGAGGAATCGCTCCGCTGAATTCATTGGTAAACTCCATCATTCGGCTGATGGCCGTATTAAACGACAAGCGTTCGACATCCTGCGTCACAGCCTTAATCGTCTTATGCAGAAGGCGCTCTTGTTCCGGCGTGCAGTCGACATCCTGCACTGCTGCATTTAATTGAATTGCATCCGACTCCCCATCGGCAATCATCCGCCACACACGACCAAGGAAGCGATACACCCCCTCGACGCCACTCATCTGCCACGGTTTCGTCTGCTCCAACGGCCCCATAAACATTTCATACAATCGAAGTGAATCTGCTCCGTAGCTGTCCACAACATCATCGGGATTCACGACATTCCCCCGCGACTTCGACATCTTCTCGGCTTTAGTAGTTAACTCGATTCTCGGTGACCTCAAGAGTACGCTTCCCTTCTCCCTAATGACTGCCTCTTCGGGAAGATCGATAAGCTTTCCACTATGGGTTCCGTCATCGCTCCAAACTTTAATGCTGTAGCTTCCCGACTCACCTCTCGGACCAACGTCATGAAATAGACCTCGAAAACCCGCCGTCAATAACTCCTGTTCATGCTTCCGGAAGTCTTCAACACTACAGAAATATTCATAGTCGCCGAGGATCATTCCTTGATTAACGAGTTTATGAAATGGTTCGGGAGTACTGAGATGCCCTAAGTCAAAGAGCACCTTATGCCAGAAGCGGGCATACAATAAATGCAAGACAGCATGTTCGACGCCGCCAATGTAAAGGTCGACCGGGAGCCAATACTTTGAGTTCGGGGTCGATAAAGTGAGAACTGTTTATTGTCACAGAATCGCAAATAATACCAGCGTGACCCGGCCCACTGCGGCATCAGGTTCGTCTCCCGCTTAAGCCGCGTGCCATCTTCTGCCGTCATGAAGGCCAGTCTTCCGGCTATGATTGGCGACGGTGGATCGGTGTCCCCTTCGGCTTGGAAGTCCTCCATGTCAGGCAAAGTGACGGGAAGTTGATTCTCGGGGACGGTTCGAAGTAAACCGGTCTCGTTTCCGTCAGCATCGAGTTCATGCCCAAGCGAGAGCAGTTTCCCAATGGCTGCCGCGAAAAGGAGAGCCAGTCGCGGAGTTTGTAGTTCACTGCCTGTCGACCGACTCCCATCTCCGCGAGGTCGACTGCGATCTTCTGCTTAATTCCGCAGTCGAAAGGCCGTTGTAGTCGCCGGAGTTGATCGCGGTTCCTTCGCCGGTGAAGCCGATGTTTAACGCCATCGCTCCCGGAGTCGACGACTTCGATGACTTCGATGTTGTATTGCTGAGCAATTCGGGTCCCGTTCATCATGAGCCAGGACCCCGCCATGATGGCGGCGGTTCCATAGCTAATCATGACATAATCGGCGACCCAGATTGGAATCGATTATTGCGTTGATCAGTTGTGGCATAGGCAGCGGTGAAAACGCCGGTCTTTTCTTTGGCGGGTTCGGTCCGATCGAGTTCGCTCTTGAGTCCCGCCTGTCGCCGGTATTCGATGACGGCGTCGCGGTTCTCGTCGGTCGTAATCTGATCGACAATCGGATGCTCGGGGGCGACGACCATATAGGTCGCCCCATAAAGCGTATCCGGCCGCGTGGTGTAGACGCGAAGGACATCTGCTTCAGGTGTTGCAGGAAATCCACTCGCTTTCGTGACGTCTTCCATGCCTCAAAGCTGTCAACACCGGACTCGAACTCTCCCTTGAAAATCGACCTCCGCTCGGTGCTTTTGCCGATCAGTTCCTTTGAAGCAACTTCACCGACTCCGGCCAGTCGAGGGGGCTAAGTTCATCGATGAGACGTTCGGCATACGACGTAATCCGGAGCATCCACTGGCGGAGCGGACGACGTTCGACCGGGTGACCCCCGACTTCGCTGGTACCGTCGGCTAACACTTCTTCATTCGCCAACACGGTCCCGAGTGCCGGGCACCAGTTGACGGGAGCATCGCTCTGATAGGCGAGTCGATGGGCATCCTGATAGCGTCGGACCGCCTCGTCACCAACGACATCACTGGGGATCGGCAATTCGCTGATCGGTCGACCTTTCCCTTTCCGGGTTACGCCATCCGGTCCGGTCCACTCGTAGTCAGAGTCGTACCACGTGTCGAAGAGCTGAAGAAATATCCACTGAGTCCAGCGGTAGTAATCTTCGTCGGTCGTCGAGATTTCGCGACTCCAATCGTAGGAGAAGCCGAGCATTTTGAGCTGACGCTTGAACGTTTCGATGTTCTTGTGCGTTGTGTCTCGGGGGTGAGTTCCGGTTTTGATGGCGTGTTGTTCAGCCGGGAGACCGAAGGCGTCCCACCCCATCGGATGGAGGACATGCTTCCCCTTCATCCGACTGAACCGCACAACGATATCGGTCGCCGTGTACCCTTCCGGGTGACCAACATGTAACCCCGATCCCGAAGGATAGGGGAACATATCAAGCACATACATCTTCCCAGACGCATCGGGTTGCGGTTGGTTCGAAGTGACGAATGTCTCATGTTCGTCCCAGAAAAGTTGCCATTTGGATTCAATGCGTCGGGAGTCGTAGCGGGGCATGGCGATTCAGGGTTTCCGTGGTCTCGATCGGGAAGATTTCGATGATTCTGTCGAAGTGTGGTGCAGTGTACGGGGGACACGCCCCGAATCCAACCGGTTCACGCTGTGAAGAGTTCCGGGACTTCGTGATTAGATGCACTTTCGGGCCCGAGATGATATGCTCCCTCTTTGATGTGACCTGTCGTCGTGTCGTCCTTGTGGATTCGCGGTGGTGGATTCCGTACCTGAGGTATGGGCCGCGAGCCGAAGTGCGACGAGTTGATCCTTCTTGTCTTCCATTGAAACGCCCTAACTCAGGAGTGAACCATGTCTCAAGATCGCCGCGAATGTGAGTTTCTGGAGTTTGATCGTCGTCGCTTCCTGAAGACAGTGGGAGGTGCGGCAGCGGTCGGTTCGTTGTTGCCGATGTTCTCGGGGGCAGCAGGTCTGTATGCGGCTCCGGCAGCCGACAGTCCGGCCGAGACGGCAGTGGGGCGGTTCTACACATCGCTGTCGGAAGCACAGCGAAAAGAGATTTGCTTCCCGTTCGAGCATCAGTTGCGGACACGGATTAACGCCAACTGGCACATCACCAAACAGAAGATTGGCGGAGACTTCTACACGAAGGATCAGCAGGCCATCATCACCGAGATCGTTAAGAACGTGACGAGTGAAGATGGCTTTGACCGTTTGCAGAAGCAGATGGAATACGATGATGGCGGGATCGAATCATATAGCGTGGCAGTCTTTGGGGTCCCCGGCACCGACAAGTTTGAGTGGGAGTTGACCGGTCGACACCTGACACTGCGAGCCGATGGCAACACCGTCGACAACGCGGCTTTCGGTGGCCCGATTGTCTATGGGCATGGCGAGTCCGACCCGAAGGACAACCTGTTCTTCTATCAGACACAGAAAGCGAACGAAGTTTTCAAGTCGCTGGATGCCGACCAGGCGAAGATGGCGTTGCAGCCAAAGGCACCGAAGGAGAGCGATGTTGCATTGCGAGGGAAGGATGCGATGTTCCCAGGAATTTCGGTCGGTTCGCTGGCGAGCGACCAGAAGAAACTCGTCGAAGAAACGCTCGGGGTGTTGCTCAACCCGTATCGCAAGGCTGACGTTGATGAGGTAATTGAAATCCTTAAGGCGAACGGCGGCATGGACTCGCTGCACATGGCGTTCTATCAGCAGGAAGACATCGGAAACGACAAGGTGTGGGACATCTGGCGAGTCGAAGGTCCGGGCTTCGTCTGGCACTTCCGGGGAGCACCTCACGTTCACGCTTACATCAACATCGGGGCCATCGCCAAGGCGTAAGGGAACGTCACGATCGAGACATCCACGACAGCGGCACCGTGTGTCGTTGTACGTCTACGTCATCATGCGGCACGATGTGTCATTACCCGACTGGCAGCGGACGACCTCACTAGGAACGCCGCTGCCGGTTTTTTTGTGTGATCGATGATCGCAACGTCACATTCACCACGACCTACACTCGCGACGCCACCAGACAATCGGCCGTGCGCGAGGGGTTATGTGCGGACAGGGATCGACTCGATGATTTGGCGGATGACGCTTTGCGAGCGACTCCTTTGGCCTTCCCGGACCATGCCGCCACAGACGACCCGGTGGGCGAGAACAGGGACCGAAAGCTGTTTGACATCGTCCGGAATCACATGCCCACGACCGTGCATCAGGGCGAAAGACTGGGCGGCACGATAATAGATTAGCGCTCCACGTGTGCTCACCCCCAGCGTTAGGTCAGGATGGCTCCGCGTCGCGTGGACGATGTCGATGATGTAATCGCTGATGGCGTTGTCGACGGTGACTTCGCGAGATTGCTGTTGCAAATGGGCGAGTTCGGCTGTGGTGAGCACAGCCTCAAGTTGATCAACCGGTTCGCCCGAACGATGGGCATGCAGCACGTTTCGCTCAGTCGCCCGATCAGGGTAGCCCACTTCGATCCGCAGCATGAAGCGGTCCAACTGATTCTCCGGGAGCGGATAGGTCCCCTCAAACTCAAACGGGTTTTGTGTGGCGAGCACGAAGAAGGGGGGGGAGAGCTGATACGTCTTCCCGTCGGCCGATATCTGCCGCTCCATCATCGCTTCTAACAGGGCACTCTGCGTTCGGGGAGTGGTCCGGTTGATCTCATCGGCCAGCAGCACATTGGTGAAGATTGGCCCTTGTCGAAACTCGAACTCACCCCGATTCGGGAGGAAGACGTTGGTCCCGAGGATGTCGCTGGGGAGCATGTCGGGGGTGCATTGCAGTCGAGTGAACTTGCAGTCCAGGCTCTGGGAGATGGCCTTTGCCAACGACGTTTTGCCGACGCCGGGGGCATCTTCAATCAGGAGATGCCCTTCAGAGAGGAGTGCTGTCACGGCCAGTCGAATCACCGCCTCTTTCCCCAGCAGCACCTTGGCGATGTTCGATTCCAGCAGTTGGATCAAGCGAATGGTTTCTGGACTCACGCGATCTTCCGGGGAGAGAGGGACAATGACGGCGAAGCGGTCGGATTCGTGACGAAGTGTAGCAGGTCGAGCGGATGATGTCCGATGCGGGACGATCTCGCGGCGTTACGCTTGAGGCTGCCAGCCAAGGGCGGCTCGGAGGCGGAGCATGGCGTCGTCCATCGCGGCTGGGTCGGGGTGTTGATCCTGTTTCGAAAAGTCGAGATCGCCAATCGCCTGAATCGGGACCAGATGCAGATGCGTATGGGGAACTTCGAGTCCCGCGATCATCATGCCGACCTTTGTCGGTTGAAACGCCGTCTGAATTGCCTGGCCGACCTTGGTTGCAACTTGGAACAGGTGAGCCGTCAAGTCGTCGGGCAGATCGATCCAGTGGTCGACCTCTTCGATTGGGACGACGAGGGTGTGTCCGAGTCGAATCGGGGCAATCGTCAAGAAGGCGACGCAGCGGTGATCTTGATAAACAAGTCGACCGGGAATCTCTCCCTGAATGATCCGTGTGAACAACGTCGGCATAGCAAGCTCGGTGGCAGGCGATTTGGTAATGGTGAAGGGGGCCGCTTGCAGCGATTGGTCGTTAACAGGTTGAACGGACAAGCTGCGAGACGTGTCAGAATATCGAATGATCGGGCCGGAGTCGGCGCCGGATCGGTCGAGATGGGGGATTTCACAAATTCGTAATACGAGAAGGAATCGTGGCTTGAGGTTCGCAGCAGTGCTATAGTTCGCGCAGTCGAGACGTTCCGTACGGGCGGAGCTGCGTCTCTCGTCACATTTTGGCCGTCATTTCAGCAGTAAGACACATGTTTCAGACAGTTGCTCTTGTCGGGGCCACCGGTGCGGTAGGCCGAATTATGCGGGACCTCCTCGAACAGCGAAATTTTCAGGCGGGGAAATTCCGGTTTCTCGCGTCGGCACGCAGTGCCGGTTCGACCTTGGAGTTTCGTGGCGAGCACTATGTTGTCGAAGAGCTGACGAAGACCGCGTTTACGAATACCGACCTCGTGATCGCATCAACCCCTGATGAGACCGCAGCGGAGTTTCTCCCGGCTGCTGTCGAAGCGGGCTGTACGGTGATCGATGAATCGGGCTATTGGAGAATGAAAGAGGGGGTCGCCCTCGTGATTCCCGAAGTGAATCCTCAAGATGCCATCAACGCGAAGGGAATCATCGCCAGTCCGAACTGCTCGACGACGCAACTGGTTATGGCTCTCAAGCCTCTGCACGACGCCGGTCGGGTCCAGCGGGTTGTCGTCAGCACGTATCAGGCGACGAGCGGGGCGGGGGTACAGGGTCAGGCGGATTTGGTCGAGGGAACCCGAGCCTTTCTCGCCGGAACCGACTATTCTTACAAGGCGTTTAAGCATCCCATTGCCTTCAACTGCATCCCGCAGATCGGCGGGGAGAAGGAGTCGGGGTACACCAGCGAAGAGATGAAGATGGTCTACGAAACCCGCAAAATTCTCGGCGACCCGAACATTCAGGTCTGTCCGACTGCGGTTCGTGTCCCGGTCTCAAACTGTCATAGCGAATCGGTCCTAGTCGAAACGGAACGTCCAATCTCTGTGGAAGAAGCGACCAAGCTTTTCTCCGAGTTCCCCGGCATCACGGTGCTCGACAACTTAAGTGAAGGGCTGTATCCGCTGCCACAAACGTCGAATGGTTCGGATGAAGTCTTCATTGGCCGCATTCGGAAAGACTTGTCGAGTCCGAATGGTCTGGCCTTCTGGTGCGTCAGCGACAACCTTCGCAAAGGGGCCGCGACCAACGCCGTGCAGATCGCCGAACTCCTCGCGAAGCACCGCGGCTAATTGCCAACGGAATCCCTCCCCGTTCGACGGAACTCCCTGTCCGTCGCAGGCCGATGTTTTCCATGGACAAGGATGTCCAATGAATGAGTTGTCTACCGAAGTTCGTCATCGCGACTCAGTCAGAATTCCCCTCAACAGGGCCCCGTCGATGTTCTCGCTGATGATCGAAAAGGCTCTGAGAATCGCGGCTGTCGCCCATGCGGGGCAGATGCGAAAGGGGTCGGCCATTCCCTACCTGACGCATCCCGTGCAAGTGGCGATCATCCTCGAACGGAATGGCTTCGATGACGACCGCATCATTGCCGCCGCCATCCTCCACGATGTTGTCGAAGACACCTCGGTCCCGCTCAAGGAACTTCAGGATCAGTTCCCCCCCGAGGTTGGCGAGTGGGTGGCGGCTCTCTCGGAACGGA
This sequence comes from Planctomycetaceae bacterium, assembly GCA_041398965.1. Classification (GTDB taxonomy): domain Bacteria; phylum Planctomycetota; class Planctomycetia; order Planctomycetales; family Planctomycetaceae; genus JAWKTT01. The sequence continues at coordinate 29,123 of JAWKTT010000031.1, forward strand.
AGATTGATGTTTGCGGTGCGAGTCGATCCTGGGAAGATCGCAAGCGGGAACATCTCGACGAAATCGGCCATGCCCCGTTAGAAGCCCGAGCAATCGCCCTGGCCGACAAGTTACACAACATCGAGTCGATCGTAATTGATCTCGATCTCGGCGAGGATGTCTGGTCCCGATTCAACGCCCCGCGGGAACGTTTGCATTGGTACTACAGCGAGATGATCGCTGCGACCTCCGCAGACGCCGCGTCTAGAACCGCTGGCAACCGCGTCGAACGGCAGCTCGAGACGGCTCTTCCCGGAATTCCTCACAGACGGCGGGGTTGTGTCGCCCCACACGCCCAGAGTGTGGAGCTAAACGGCGATGTTCTCGACGAGCGAAGTGATATCGGCGATTGAGAGGGGGCAGTCGAGAGGAGATGCATAGTCGGCTGCTGTTCCGGGGGACGGTCGGGGGGCGGATCGCGGGGACGAGGAAGCCTTGTTGTTCGAAATGCTTAGACAACTCCATCATCTGGTTTGCAGCCACCGATGATGATGGGGAGAATTGGACCGTTGCTATCGGGAAGAAACGGTATCTTCCGCTCTCTGAGGGCCGTGCGAAGTGCTGGCAGTTGATGCAGATGGGTGCGACGTTCCGGTTCCTCAGCAATAACATCAGGTGCAGCAATGGCGACTCCGCACGCAGCGGGGGAGAGGGGTTGAGAACATCTGTGGGCGGGCGTGATTGAACAGCCAGTCGATGAGGGACTGCGAACCGGCGACGAAGCCCTTGAGACCCGATCCTTTGCTCAACGTTCCGACGCGGATGACTCGCGGGTGCCCCTCGATGTCGGCCACTTCGGCGACCTGACCGTGGTGGCGAAGACTCCCGTCGCATGGGCTTCGTCGATCAGCAACATCGCCTCGTGCCGGTCGGCGACTTCGACCAACTCCCTCAGCGGGGCGATATCGCCATCCATACTGAAGAGACTGTCGGTGACGATGAGCCGTCGAGGAAGACGTGCCCCGGTCGCAGTTGATGCAGTTGCAGATCGTTTCGACAGAATGTTATCGAGGGCGGAGACGTCGCGGTGCGGGTAGACATGAAACTTTGCACGCGACAGGCGACAGCCATCAATGAGACTGGCGTGATTCAAGCGGTCGCAAAAGACGGCATCGTCGGGGCCGACAAGGGCGGTGATCGTCCCGACATTAGCGGCATATCCCGACGGAAACAGGATCGCTGCTGCGGTCCCCTCAAAGCGGGCGAGACGGTTTTCGAGGCTGTCATGCCACGGCGTGCGACCAACGATCAGCGCACTCCCCCGTCCCCCCGCTCCCAACTCGGCCAACGCCTGCTGAGCCATCTCGACAACTCGCGGATGACTCGCAAGGTCGAGATAGTCATTCGTCGCGAAGTTTATCAGCGTTCGGCCATCGACTTCACACCGACCGTGAGGCAACGGACGCACGACCCGCCGCCGCCGCAACAGCCCAGCCGCGGCAACGTTCGCCAACTCGTCATCAAGCCAATCAAGAGACATCACTTCCCCTTTGGAATGCCCCCCTTGACGGGGAGCGGGAGGCCGAGAGTGTCTTTGTTGGGCTTGAAGCCATTACCATCGACATCGACGAAGAGGGGGTTGGTCATGGCGGTCGGGTGCTGCTTCCCCCACGCGGGGCCAAAGGCTGCTCCCAACGTCGCTGTTCGAGAACCGGCCACGACGACGAGGTGGCTATCTCCCGTCAGGGTGACGGGGACGGTCTGATCGAAGTCGACAGTGCTGTTGCCGAACTTCTCGGGGTGAGTCGCTCTTGTGTAGTGCAAGCTCGGGACGTGTTTGCCGTTGACGAGAATGAAGACTTCATCGACGGCAATATGTTTCGGAGACTGCACGCGAATCTTCAGCGATACCTTTCCATCGGCTGCTGCGAGGTCGTCACCGGGTCCGTAGGCTTTGTCTCCCGAAGTGGTTGAGACTTCAAGGAAGGGGCCGTTGGACATGACAAGATGTCCCTCTTCCGACGCATGGACCATGTCGATGATTTGGATTTTTCGCGGGTCATCGGTGGGGGACTTCACCCAGTTTCGCAGCCCTCCCGAACCGTGAAAGTTGTAGTGGGCATCGGTGTTGACGACGCCAGCCGCCCGATGTCCGAGGTTGAGGAGTTGCAGCCAGTTGAGGATGCGGTCGCCGCTGGGGTTTCCGGTCGAGATGTTGTCAGTCGTGAGCTGCCACGCGGAATCGATCGGATGCACTTCAATCGCGTCCATAAAGTCGAAGCTGCGAGAGAAGCCTTCGTCCGGGATGCCATCGCCGTTTTTGTCGAAGTAGAGCCAACCAAGGTCGGGGTGATTCTGCTGCAGGAACTTCTCGCTTCGGTCGTCCCACAGAGCGAGACGAGCGATCTGCTGTTCGGGATCGCCATCGGTGACCGGTCCGCCGCCATCCTGCTCTCGCGGGTGCATGATGAGCGGGAAGGTGTTCTGATGATTGAGCGGCAACGGCGACCCAGTCAATTCCATCCCACTGCACGAAGCCATGAATGCTTCGATCTTGAGTTTGGCGATGTGGTCGGCATACGTGCTGATGCGGTTGTGCTCGGTGCAGGGGGCGAAGTCGAGCTGTTCGCACACGAGGTTGATGACCCGCCCCAACTGGCTGCCGGTGTTGTCTCCCGATGGTGAAGAATGGCTGTGGTAGTCTGCCGAGACCCAGCCGGTGGTGTCGACGGACCGCGTGAGATTGGCGGTCAGTGAGACAGTTTTTCCTGACTCGACGTTGATCCGCACCATCGCGATTTCGTGCTCGGGGCCGTGACTCACGAGGCAGTCGTACTCGCCCGGATGCAGCGACTGTGTGAACGTCCCATCGACGGTGTACCGCAGGTTCTTCACCGCAAACTCAGCTGTTTCCGGGCCGAAGTTGGGGAGCGGCGTCGACCCGACCGGGATGAACTCGACCTTACAAGGAATCGGCTCCCCGTCACCGTTCGTGACTGCCGCCACCACCGTCCCCGGTTGATACCCTTTTAACGTCAACGTCTGCTGCGACTTCTCACCATCCGGGATCGTGAGGACTGCCGCGTCCAGCAGTTTGATCCCGTGGACAGTGACGTCCACTTTGTACTCGCCACTCTCAATCGGGAACTGCGTGAGCCCCTTGACATCGGTCCGTAGATGAGCATCCCCCAACGTCACCACCGCATCCGCAACCGGCTGCCCCGCACTGTCGACGACGGTGACCGTCGTGTCGACGAACTTGGTTTTGCTGCTAGTCAGTTGCGCAAGATTCGCCCGAGCGTGCAGCAACGTCCGTCCGGGGGCAATATAGCGGGAGATGACAGCTACTTGAGCGTAAGCTAGTTTTACGGTTGAATTTCCGTCTTCGTCAGGAAACTTTAGTGTCGTAGTACGCGAGTCACTGGTTGATTGAATCGAATAATCCGGTCCGCTTTTTGATTGTTTGGAACCCATCTCCCCCCAAATCACGTATGCCTGTTTCCAAAAGTGGTCTTGAAACCAAAAGGTCTTGTGCTGACCATTTTCCGACTTCCTCATCTCCTCCTTGCCACCATCCGCACGAACATCATCCTGCATCGTCACCGTAATAGGGTCCCTTCCCACGTTGTGATATTGCGATAACACAGCTAAAGACCGAGACGATTGCCCCATGGAATACGTGACGGTCGCTCTCGCGCGTGTCGGACTCCCTTCGGCCACCAAGGACACCCCAATGACGTCCGCCTCATGGACCGTCCCGTCGAGTTCGAGTTCGATCTCGAGTTCGCGTTCGTCCATAGAAAGGGTGACCCCCTTCCAACTGCGGTAGGGATAAGTTCGTAGACCCGGGTAGTAGCAACTGAGTTGGTCACTCTCGTACTCGGTCGACGTGAGGTCGATGAGGCAGCCGCCGACGTCGCGGACGGTCATGTTGGCGTGGCGGGTTGCCGTCGGTTGGGCGATGACGGCAATCAGATAATCATTGCGGATGACGATGTCGCCCAGGATGGCATCGACCTCTTTCCCCTTCGGGGCGAGTTGGTCCCAGTTCTCGTTCGTCAGCACCCCCATCCGCACCGGCCCCTCACCCCGAGCGACGAGATCGGGATGCAGCCACAACAACGACGCGAGTAAACAGGCCATTCGCAGTGATCGACTTCGCATGGTTGAGTCTCCGGTGTGAGTGTGGAAAGAGTCATCAATCGTCGGTGTCATCAGAACGCCGCCGTTTCGCCCCACGCTTGATCTGTGGGACGTCACGGAACTGCGAGACATTTACTGTATCGGGCCGCATCGACCGTCATTCGTCCGGGTGCATCTCGAAAATGATCTCCACTTCGACGGCAATGTTCCCCGGCAGCGAACCCATGCCGACCGCGGACCGTGCTCCGATGCCATCGTCGCCGAAGACTTCCCCCATGAGTTCGCTGAAGCCGTTGATGACTTGCGGATGCTGTTCAAACGTCGTCGCGGCGTTGACCATCCCGAGTGTCTTGATGGCTCGCTTGATGCCGTTGAGAGTCCCGAGTTCTCGCTTGAGCGTCGCGAACATCGTCAGCCCGACTTGTCGGGCCGCCGCGTATCCCTCTTCGAGCGTTAAGTCAGCCCCCACCTTCCCGGTGATGAGCGACTTATCGGCCCGCAATGGCCCATGCCCCGACACATAGAGCAAGTTCCCGACACGGACGATCGGCTTATACACCCCCCCCGGCTTCGGAGCCGGGGGCAACTCGTCCGGCAAAGCGGCCAATCGATCGTCTGCGTTCATGGTGAATACTCCTTGGTGTAAAAGTGCTGGTGATGGTGTGTCGATGTTGTACTTTTGGAAGTGGTGAGTTTTTAAGTTTCGCAAGGGTTCCCCTCGACGCGGTCGAAGGGCTTTGGGTGTGTGTTACAGTGAGAGACTTCTCTCTCCCTGAATCCTCTTTCCCTACTCCCCATCACCCTTCCCTCTTCTGACGATACAACTCTTGCAGCAGTTCGTCGACTCCTTTGAACTTCTTACCGGACTTCATCGCTTGTTCGATTTTCTCTCTCGCTTCGACCTGTGAGTGGCCGAGGGCGACGAGGGCTTCGTAACCTTCATTGAGAACGTCTCGTGCGGATTGGTCTTCGGGCAAGTCGGACGAGATCAAGAGGGCGAACTTCGCCATTTTGCGGCGGAGCTTGGCGATGATTCGCTCGGCCACTGCTGGTCCGATTCCGGGGAGTGTGCTGAGGGTTTTCGTATCCTGTTCCTCGATGGCGATGGCGAAGTCTTGCACCGGTCGGACCATTGCCGCCAGTGCCTTCTTCACCCCGACGCCATCGACCTGACAGATGAGATCGAAGAAGTCTCGCTCGGCATCGTTGAGGAAACCGATCAATCGGGGGACCATGCGTCCCCCTTTTTGCGGGTTGCCATCGATGTACTGAATGGTCGTCAGGCTGATCTCCTGATCGATCCGCGACTGCAACTGACGCCGCACGATTTCCGGAATCAACACTTGATACTCAAACGCCCCAACGGCCAGCGTCGCGTCAACATCCCTCAGTTTTACGAGTGTGCCCGTAATTCGTGTAATCATGATATCAGAATCATCCCTCTAGAAGAGCCGCCCAGTCCTTGTCCTTCCGCATTGGACAGTAGCGTCCGCAGATCGACAACCGAACAGGGCGAAGTCGGGAGAGCAGAGGGAAGGAGTCGCCGTGGGGTGGGACCAATGCGTGTTGAAGGACGAGAAGAGCGATATCCCCCCAGGGATGCCAAATGGATTCGGGAAGAGGGCTTGTTCCCGTTCAAGATCCGAGCTGCTCTTGTCAGGTTAGAAAACCTGACCCACGGCCGTTTTTTGAACGGGTTGTTAGGCGACGTCGCCGCGAGTGATGCGGAGGACATCTTCCAGAGAGGTGACCCCTTCAATGGCCTTCAGGTAGCCCGATTGTCGCAGAGTGAGCATTCCCTGTTCTTTGAGGGCGTACTCTCGAATCGTCCCCGCACTCGCTTGCTCGACGCAAAGATGTCGGATGTGGGGATCATTGACGAGTAACTCGTAGACGCCAGTTCGACCAGTGTAGCCGGTCTCTCGACAGTTGCGGCAACCGACACTTCTCCAAAGGGCCTTTGGATTGAGGGTCTTCAAGTCGGGGGGGAGTTCGTCGGGATCGGGGGTGTACTCCTCGCGACATTTCGTGCAGAGAATACGAGTGAGGCGTTGGGCGAGCACTCCTTCGACGGTACTGGCGACGAGGTAAGGTTCGACCCCCATGTCGACCAGTCGGGTGAAAGCACTGGGAGCATCGTTGGTGTGCAGCGTGCTAAAGACGAGGTGCCCAGTGAGTGAGGCTTGAATGGCACTGCTGGCGGTTTCGCCGTCTCGAATTTCTCCGATGAGGACGACGTCAGGGTCGTGTCGCAGGATGCTGCGGAGGCCAGCTGCGAAGGTCAGTCCGATACGGGCATGAACCTGAATCTGGCAGATGCCGTCCATGTGATACTCGACCGGGTCTTCGACGGTGATGATCTTAGTCGTGGGGGACTTGATGCCGTTGAGGGCCGAGTAGAGGGTCGTCGTTTTTCCGGAACCGGTCGGACCAGTCACCAGGACGATGCCGTGCGGCAGCGAGATGAGTTCTTCAAACTTGCCGCTGATTTGTGAAGGCATGCCGACCGCCTTCAGACTGAACGACGCGCGTCCTTTGTCGAGAATACGGAGCACAATCCCTTCGCCATGCAGCATGGGGATAATGGACATACGGACATCGATGTCGCGGCCCTGAATGCGGAGCTTGATGCGTCCGTCTTGAGGGAGTCGCTTTTCAGCGATATTAAGTCGCGACATGATCTTCAGTCGCGTGACGATGGCGGAGGAAAAGTGATTGATTTCGGGAGGGACCGGCTGCACGCGGAGCAAACCGTCGATGCGGTAGCGAATGACGAGCCCCTTCTCTTCGGGCTCGATATGGACATCGCTCGCCTTTTGCTCGACCGCTTCCAAGAGGAGTTCGTTGACGAGACGAATGACCGATGGGGCTTGCGCGTCTTGGGCGAGTTCCCCCATCTCCTCGGGGATGCCGTCGAGGAGTTCGATCCCTTCTTCGTTTCGTTGCGAAACGAGTTCGCCGATGGTGTCGCCGCCGACGCCGAGATTCTGCTTGATCAGTTCCAGGATCTCGGATCGACAGGCGAGCACAGGGTCGATGCGACAGTTCGCCAGTGCGGCCAACTCATCAATGGCTTCGAGGTCAAAGGGGTCGTGTGTGGCGACGGTGACACGCCCGTTGACCCCTTCCAAGGGGAGCAGTTCATGACGAAAGATGGCGGTCGTGGGGAAGCGGTTGAGTAGCTCTTTGTTGACCTGAAACTCTTTGAGTTCGCGGAACTCCATGCCAAGTTCGTCTGCAATAGCCGCCAGTGCCTGATGCTCGGGGATGAGCCCCATGTCCACGAGCACCTGATCGACACGACGTCCATTGGACTGCGTCTTGGCGAGCTCAAGTTGTTGGCTCGTCACCAAACCGCGACGAACAAAAAGGCCAGAAATGTTCATGGACGCAAGCTGTCTTCCGTAAGATTCTCGTCAGGAGTGTGATTCACGATGAGTTGCCCGGGGGTCGGATGTTTAGCGACCACCACGGGTCCGTCCGGTCCCGCCTCCCGGTGCTCCTCCGGTGCGACCCCCTCCGGGGCCGCCGGTCGGTCCACCACTCGGCGGCGCCGCTCCTGCGGCATCCATTTGCATACGTTCGCGCATTCTCTGTTCAAACATCTGTCGAATCTGGTCCTGATTCGGCTGACTAGATGTTGAGGGAGGCGTGCTTCCACTCGAACTGCCGCTCCCTGTTGAGCCGGAACCGGAAGAACCCGACCTATTTCGATTTCCGGTCGTGCTGACCTTCACCTTGGGCATCAGCGAGCCGAGGGTGTTGGTAATCATTGAAGGACTCGTGTTTTGCAGAGAGATGATGCGGACACTGCGGCGTGCATCGAGTGCGGTCTTGTCGATCGACTCCACAAGGGATTTCACCTCTTGATACAACGAGTCTCCGGCGGAGACGATGAGTTGGTTGTTCTGCCGATCGATGCTGAGGGCAAGGCGAGCCGCTGGGGTCGACTGGGCTGGTTGTTGTTGCCCGCGTCCACCTCGTCCGCCACCTCCCATGACAGCGGCCATCATGCTTGCAGCACTACGGGCTCCACGGTCCTGTTCCGACTCCAGCGAGTCGTGATAGATTTCCTTGACCATCGTATAAACGTCTTCGACGTCGGCATGTTCGACAGGGATCATCCGTGGCTTGCGATCGCGGAGAGACTCGGACAATTCGTCGGTGTCAAGCACTTCCAGCATCCGGCTGACGTCCCGAATTTTGTGAGGAGGGCCAGAGATGAAGAGGGCGTTTTGCGGGATGTATGGGATGATTGTGAGGGAGGTCGACATCCCGGTACTGTTGAGTCCCGTCATGTCGAAGATGCTGGAGGCCATCGTGTCCATTCCCCCGGTCAGGGACGATAGCAGTCCTCCCCCTCCGGTATCAGCCGAAGCGACGGTGCTGTCTGGGAAGAGTTGCTTGAGCATCTCAGCGGTCGACGTGGCGTCGGACATCTGCAGGGGGAAGATCGTCCAACCTTGACGGGGAGGGACCACTTCCAGAATTGAGGAAAGTAAATCCTCGACCCGATCGAGGGCCTCTTCGTCGGTCGACATCAACATGAGTTCACCATCGACCACCGTCACGGCGACGTTGCCAAAGGTTTGATCGGCGGTGGCAACATCCGGGTCCGTCGCGTTCGCATCGCCGGAGTTGACGCCGTTTCCAGTCTTTGACTCGCTCGTCCCTGTTTCGGCGGTTGTCGATGGTGGGGGGGTATCGCCGACTGACTGGGGGGCGACGGCCGTATCGACAGCCGTCGCGGTGCTCTCGGGCTGTGGGGGTGTGTTCTGTGCAACAGCAGCAGACTGCGGGGCGACTTCCGTTTGCTGCGAGGCATATCGAACGATCAAGGACTTCTTACCACTTGCGGACGAACGGAACTCCTGCCGTGGAGCCGAGGTGCCTGTGCCGAACGATTTCGCGACTAATGGGGCCTGCTCGACGAGCTGTTGTCGGTTTCGTGACGGGAATTGCAGGCGGACGGAAGGGTCTGTTTCGGGGCGATCCTGCGAAGGTGTCGCAGGGACCGGTTGTCGAATCGCCTCTTCTAATGGATGCGGCGTCGAGGTCTCGGCTGGAGGTGTCCTCCCTTCGCGAGTCGGCGAGATGATCCCTTTAATTGGTCCTCGTTCGACAGGTCGAATGATCCGAATCGGGGTTTCGGACGCATTGTTCCACGAACGTTCGAGGAGTGGCAGAATCTCTTCGGGGTCGCGTGAGGCGAGCGGGAACTTGCGAACTTGTCCCCCATCGCCGGGACGCCGTTTTCCTGTTCCGTCTTCGCCAAGATCGGAGAGCATTTGGCGAATCGCGAGCAACTGAGACGAGTCCCCACGGACAAGAATTTGTCGACCGTAAAGATCGGCCTCAATTGTGGGAGCGAGGTCGCCATCGCTGTAGAACATCGCTCGCAACATGGCAGCAGCCGACAGTGGGTCCATCTTGACGAGTGGGATCACCGAAATCTGTTGGGCACTCCCGAGTCCATCGAGTTGCCGCACGAGACCTTCAATCTCCCGATGCTGCTCCTCAGTCGCGACGATATGGATTTTTCCACCCTTGTTGTCTTCATTGACGACAACACCAGGAACGAGCACGGCTAACGTTTTGACGACCTCTTGCGGGTTGGCGTTTGTAACAGAATAAACGGAGAGGTAGGGCTTCCGATTCCGTGCAAAGACCGATTCGACCTGTTCGACATCAAGGACCTTGATGGCATCTTCGACGATTTTCTGCTGAGCCGGCGAAGCGGTCACCAGGAGCGAGTTTGTGCGAGTGTCGACAGCGACTTGAGCCGCCGGCTCTGGGGCCGTCGCCGCACCGCCTGGTTGCTGCTGCATCCGCCGCATCTGTTCGTAGTAGGCTCGCGGGTCGAAGCCTCGGTTGTCTCCCCCCGCTCCGGCACTGATGTTTGTCGTGCCAACGCTTAATCCGAGCATCGCCCTGACGGAATTCTCTGCTTCTTCCGCAGCGACCTGTTCGAGCCGATACGACTTGAAGACGACCCCTTCGATGGGGATGTCAATGGCGTCGAGCATCCTTTGGACTCGTCGAACGTTGCCGCCAATGTCGGTGACGAGCAGGGAGTTTGTCGCATCCAGGCCGACAACCTTTCCTTGCGGGCCGAGAATCTTTTCGATCTCCTTGGCCGTGTCAGTTGCCTTGACCCCTTTGAGCGGGAAGAGGACGTTCACCAGTTCGTTCGCCCCTCGGTGAGCCAATTCTTCGATGGTGACGTTCGGAATGAGGTTCGGAGGAATGCCCCCCTTTTCGTCGATCGGAACGCAGACAAGAAATCGATTGCGACGGACCAAAGCGTACCCCTTGGGCAACAGGTAGCCGTTAAGGACGTCGAGTGCCTGCGTCGGCGTATAGACTTCGTCGTCGTAGTAACTGAAGGTTCCTGCTGGAACAACATTCATGTCGAGCGACAATCCCGCTCGTGTGGCGAAGAGGTCCAGGACCTCGCTCCACTGGGCATATCGAAAGTTAAAGGTGATGTCGGCCACTTCCAAGTCACGAAGTTTCTTTGTGCTCCCGACATCGCCAAACGATGTGACCGGCTGATCGTCCACATTCGGGGCCGCGTTGGCCACGAGCGGCTTTGTCGGTGCCGTTGTCGCTGGAGTCCCGGCGACTGCTGGAGGTGTGGTCGGCATCGGCGGCGTCCCTGTTGGGACTGTGGTTGCAGGAGATGTCGCCATGGGAGTTGTCGTCATCGGTGTTCCAGCGACGGGTGTTCCTGTGGCTGGTGTTCCTGTGGCCGGAGTGGCAGATTCGCCGCTAACGACAGGCACGGCCGGAGAGGCGGGGCGATCGACGACGGCAAAAGGAGCCCCCTGAGCCGCGACATACAGGTCGTTCTGCTCGGGAGTCAGCAGAGCGAGACTGTTGTCGACAAACGTCTTCGACAATTCGGCTCGTTCGGCGGGGGTCATGCGGAACCCCTTCTCGAACTGAGCCCGAACCATTTCGTCCCGCAAGGCTTGGATTTGCTGACGTTGCTCGGCTGTCAGCTTGAGGTCGCCAGCCACATCGTCTCTCAGCAACGCCGCTTCGGGGTGCTCGCGAAGTACGATCTGTCGGAGACGATTGAACTGGGACTCCTCCAGGACGTTGGCGAGAGCCGACTCCTGACGCAACAAGGCATGTTGCATCACTTCATCGATCAACTTCTTCGCTTCTTGTCGCTCCTCGACCGACTGCCCTCCTGCCTGCTGGAAGACCTTCTGCATCGCCTCTTGCACCTTGGGGTCGGCCCCCGGTTGAGGGATGTCCCGCAGAGCGGTCAGTTGTGCCTCCGTCAGTTTGAGTTCGGCTTGCACAGCCGGGTTGAGGAGTTCGTTTGCCAAAAGGCTCCCGCCCCCCGCCCCACGTGCGGAAACGACCGGTGCCCCCACAGCACCTCCTGGTGCGGGAAACTGAGCGACCACGGGGTTCGAGGCCCCGCGTCCCATCAGGGCACATGCTCCCCACGCACTCAACACAAAGGCCGAGACTCGCGGACGACGAAAGCTCGAAAATCTCCGGGAACATGCAACTCGCCTCTTGAAACCGAGATCAGAAACTTCTTGACATTCACTGGTCAGCGTCACACCCATTCACTATAGTGCAAACGCCTGCTCGTATGAACAGCCCATCACCTCACTCTTTCCAGAGAGATGAACTGAGGTCTGATACCTCCGACGAAATTGACAACATTGCCTGGTCAACTCTTGTTGACCACAGACTAGAGTTTCGTCGACCATTGTTCCGGCAGATGTCGCCAGATTCCCGCTTGGGAAGTTCGGAATTCTAGGGATGTCCCGCATATACCTCAATCTCAACGGTTTGACACGAAAAACGGCTGTAACGATTTGTTCTGTTAGACGGCCTGACGACCCGGCAACCTCCCCCGGCAGCCTACGACATGACACGGTGACACTCCCGGCGATTTGTCGCTATGACTCAGCACGTTCTAACAGCCCGGATTTACGACTTCTGTCGATTCCTCTGTTCTTCACAGAGAGCTCGCAGCTTCCGAACCGGCGTTCTCAGTAGCTGAATCCATCACGATTTCTCAATTTCTTTTCTCGGCTTGACGACATCACACGTGAACAGTCAGGAACGTCAGCCATTGTTCTCATCTCCGTCCTGGTTGTCGAACGACACTTCGGGCCGATGAGTTCTGCGACATTTGCGAGACTCGAACTACGTTTATTGAAGAAATTATCTCATGCCTGTCCCATGCAATCTCTGGAACAGTTGCTCTTTACCTTGCCGCCATCGCGGTTGCCTCCTGTGATGATGGTCTCCGACATTCAGGCCGAATCGACACCACCCTCCGGCCAGCCCAACGCCACAGAGGTTGCTCCCCACCGAGGTCGCTGCCAAGCTCACCCTCAAAGTTGCTGCCGCAACTCCCGGCATCGTCATGATGTAAGCCGACTTCGGGGCGGTTCGTGGAGATTGAAGGGGGCTACATGGTCCCTTACACCGTAACCCTCGCCCCCTCCAAAGTGACGTTCGAAATGATCCCGGTTCCTGCGGGGGAGTACCTCATCGGCAGTCCCGAGGACGAGGCTGGTCATCGCCCCGACGAAGGGCCGCAAGTGAAGATCGCCGTCGCCCCCTTCTGGATCGCCAAGCACGAAGTCCGCTGGGCCGAGTACAAGCAGTTCATGTCGCTATACACCATCTTTAAGAAGTTTGAGTCCGCACAGGTCCGTACCGTGACCGAGGGAAACAAAGTCGACGCCATTACCGCACCGACCGAACTGTACGAGCCAAGCTTCACGTACGAATACGGAGAAGACCCTCAACAGCCTGCCGTTACCATGACGCAGTATGCCGCCAAACAGTACAGCAAATGGCTTTCGGGCATCACCGGCCAGCAGTTCCGTCTGCCGACCGAAGCCGAGTGGGAATACGCCTGCCGGGCCGGGACAAAGACCCCCTGGTCGTTTGGCGACGATCCCGAAAAGATCGGTGAGTACGCCTGGTTCAAGGGGAACAGTGACGACAACGGGGCCCACAAAGTCGGGCTACTGAAGCCGAATGCCTGGGGTATTCATGACATGCACGGCAACGTCGCCGAGTGGGTCCTCGACATGTACAAAGAGGACGGTTACACCCGCCTGAAGGGAAAAGAGGGACTCACCGGCATCACGGCTCTCGCCTGGCCCGATGAAGAGTGGCCACGCATCGTACGGGGAGGCTCTTGGGAAAACGATCCCATCGAATGTCGGTCCGCTTCTAAACTGGGCAGCGATGATCTCAAGTGGAAGGACAACGATCCCAACCGCCCTCGTAGCCCGTGGTGGTTTACTGACGATCCCGCTCGCGGCGTCGGCTTTCGGCTTGTTCGCCCATTGCAAGTGCTCCCCAGGGATGAGATTGCCAAGTTCTGGGAGATTGATGACAAGTTTCTTGAGGGGGACGTTGAACTTCGCTTGGAAGAGGGTCGCGGCGTGCTCGGGATTGTCGATCCAACACTCCCCAAAGCCATTCAAGAACTGCAAGAGTCTGAAAAGTGACCAAGCCCCCTTCGCTCGTCTTGCGTGGGGTCATTCCCCCTCTGATCACACCGCTTCTCGGATACGAACAACTTGACTGTGACGGTCTCAACCGGCTCATCGAGCATGTCCTTGCCGGAGGTGTCCATGGACTGTTCCTACTGGGGACAACAGGCGAAGGCCCCAGTCTCAGCCATCGCTTGCAACGTGAACTCGTCGAGCGTGCGTGCCAGCAGGTGAATGGACGCGTTCCGGTTCTTGTCGGAGCAACAGACACCTCTCCCGAGGAGTCCTTGCAGTTAGCCCGTCATGCGGCTGATGTCGGAGCGACTGCCATCGTGCTCGCTCCGCCGCACTACTTCCCGATGCATCAGGAGGACCTCGAACAGTACACTCGCTGGTATGCGACAGAGTCGCCATTGCCCGTTGTGCTGTACAACATGCCAAGTCATACGAAGACGGAGTATTCCGTCGCGACCGTCGCCCGGCTCTCCGAAGTTCCCGAAATCGTCTCGCTGAAAGACAGCTCGGGATCGCTGCCCTACTTTCAGCAGTGTGTCGAAGCGACGCGCCATCGCCCCGATTTTACCGTCCTGATGGGGCCGGAAGAAAAACTCGCCGAATCGGTGCTGGCGGGTGGTGACGGTGGTGTTTGTGGAGGTGCCAACATCATCCCGGAACTGTACGTCTCCCTCTATCATGCGGCTGTTCAGCGAGACATGCTGATGATGCACAAGCTGCAGCAGCGAGTGCTGCGATTGTCTTCCAAGCTGTACTCTGTCGGTGCCCCGCCGACCAGCTATCTCACCGGGATCAAGTGTGCCGCCTCCCTTCTCGGGCTCTGCCCGCCACACCTCGCCGCACCTCTCTACCAGATGCCCCCCACCCTGCAATCGACCATCGCCCAACACCTCAAAGACCTCTCCCTGCTACCGGCATAGCAGCGTGTAAAAAAACGTGGGGCCGGCTTTCCAATCTGACAAGAGCATCTCGATCGCTCTTTTCCGAGACATCAAACGGCACCATGTCAGGCTGGAAAGCCTGCCCCACGATTTCAACAGGCTGCTAATAAGCGTCCATATACCGGAGTTGGATTTCGACAATGTCTTCGCTTCGGCTGAAGAAGGCGTCGAGAACCTCGGGGTCGAAATGAGTGCCGCGACCCTCTTCCAGAATGGCGAAGCACTGCTCTCTTGGGAATGGGGCCTTGTAGGGGCGACGGGTGCTCAGAGCGTCAAAGACGTCTGCAACGGCAGTCATGCGGCCTTCAATTGGAATGTCGGCCCCCTTGAGGCCGAGTGGATAGCCGCTTCCGTTCCACCATTCATGATGCGTCTGAGCGATGCGAGCCGCCAACATCAGCAGGGGCGAGCTTGACACATGCAACAGACTCGCCCCCAACCGGCTATGAGTTCGCAGTGTTGTTGCCTCCTGTGGTTCGAGTGGGCGGATGATGTCCTGGCCGATCTTGCAATGATTCCGCATGATGTCGTACTGCTCAGGGTCGAGCTTTCCTGGCTTATGCAGGATGGAGTCGGGAATCCCGATCTTGCCGACATCATGAAGCTGAGCCGCAAGTTCGAGCAACTCGACTCGGGCACGGGGGAGTCCCATTTCTTCGGCGATGACTGCAACGTACTTCCCCACACGCACCACATGGTGCCCCGTGTCGTCGTCGCGATACTCGGCAGCCCGGGCTAGACAATGCACGATCTCTTTGCGAGATGCCGCAAGTTCATTGGTCCGCATGCGAACCTCGTCTTCCAGCTTTTCGGCATGGCTGGTGATTTGGTCCTTATACATTTTGTTGAGCAACGTATTACGAACTCGGGCCACAAGTTCGATCGGATCGACCGGTTTCGAGAGGAAGTCGTTCGCCCCGAGGTCGAGACAAACGTGCTTGACGTCGGCATCAGTCGCCGCACTCAGAACAATGACCGGAATCGATTGCAGTTTTGGATCGAGGTGCATGACATGCAGGATGTCGATACCGCTGATCTCTGGCATCAAGATGTCCAGCAGTACGCAGTCGGGTTTTTCTTCGCGGATGAGGTCGAGGGCTTCTGTCGAGTCGGACGTCGTGACGAAGTCGTTGTAACCCGCTTCGGCCAGATACTTTCGCACGATGCGAACGTTCAGACTTTCGTCATCGATTATGAGGATGCGGGAGTTCTTCGTGCAGAGTTGACGTTTCGCCACCGCACCCAGTGATCGCTGTAACTCAGCTCCGGTTGTGCGACGGGTCGAAGCTTCGGACCGGGGAGCCAATGGTACCTGAGAAGTGTGACCATTCGCCACTGGGGCCTTTGGCGCGGGAGCCTTCGCCGCTGGCACTTTCACCGTTGGACCTTTCACGGGGGCACCGGAAATGAACGGCGTGTTGACCATCGGACCAAAAGTCGGTGTTATCGGATCAGCAGCTTCCGAGATGTGATCGGTTTCCGGCGTTACTGACGACATGAATACTCTCCGCATGAAGGGGGCTCAATGACTAGGAACCCTAGCTTCCCGTTGCGGGGATGCGTTGTATTTGAGCATCATGCCGACCTAACAACGGACAACCTTCGGTCGACATTGACGGTCTTGCGGGTTGTATGAGCGACACCTCTTCGCCAACTCCCGGTCCGGTGCAGGTCATTAGAAGCGACCAGTTCACCAATGCTCAACTGGTCCGTTGGGAACGCGAATGAGAGCGGTCGCGATGCGGGACTGGCGTTCGCCATGTCGTTCCCGGATGCGAGCAACGATCTTGTGGAAGTGCTCAATCGACTCGATGCGGCGGAGGAGGTCTTCCAAATCTTCTGGGATTCCGAGCGTCGCACCGTACCATGCCGCAAACTTCCGAAACAGCACACAGGCATGTTCGTCATGCTGACGTGTCATCAGCATAAAGTGACGGACCAGGAAATCCACTTGCTCGTCAGGAGTGGGGGGGACAGGCGATTTTCCCTTGGCGATGCTGTGCAACTGTTGAAAGATCCACGGGTCTAACATGGCCCCCCGTCCGATAGCGACCGCAGCACATCCGGTCTTTCGTCGCATCGCCAATGCATCAGCCACACTTCGAACATCTCCATTGCCGATGATCGGAATCCGTTCAACCGCCTCGACCGTCCGGGTGATGCCGTCGATCGACACCGCTCCCTGAAAGCCTTGTTGGCGTGTTCGACCATGCAGCGTGATGGCAGCGACGCCAAGCTGCTCAAACTCTCGAGCGAGAGCGGGGGCGGTAATGTTCTGAGCGTCCCATCCGAGTCGCATTTTGACTGTCACCGGAATCGAAACCGCTTCGACGACCGCCTGCACAGTACCGCACGCTCCGTCGGGATCACACATCAACCTTGCCCCGCCCCCCGAGCTATTCACCTTCGCCATCGGGCAACCCATGTTGATGTCGATCCCCTGATAGCCGTGTGCTTCGAGCCATTTGGCAGCACCGACGAGTTCACGTCGAATGCCGCTGAAAATCTGTACCGTCAGCGGGATGTCCTCGGGAGCGGTCTCGATGAGATCGAGCGACTTCGGACGCCGCGAGATCAGCATCTGTGCCTGCACGAGGTCCGTCGTCGCCAACCCGAGTCCCCCAAGCGATCGCAACGCCAGACGAAAAGCCAGACGGGTGTAACCAGCCAACGGAGCCAGAAAGTACCGCGAAGGCATCGTCCGCCCCCCAATGACCAAGGGGGACTCATCGTGCATTCCTTGCATCTGCTGATCGATGACAACGGGGGAGGCAATCGTGGAAATGGTAATGTCGCAATCTGCGAGAAGGCGCCGAACTTTGGGGGGCCTACACGAAACCAGCCCGTTACGCGAAGTCCACACCCCAAATCCGTTAACTGGACCCCACCTTCCTGAAGTGAGATCGTATCCAATACGCGATCACAAGCAAGAGCACCAAGAGGTTGAGCCATAGAAACACAATGCGATACCAGGAAACAGGCTGCGTCGCGACACCTGCTTCGTGTGCCGCCTGCTTCGCTACCTCCTTTTGTAAATGTGGAACAACCTCACGACCGTCCCAAGTCCCGTGCAATAAACGGGGTGGTTCCGGACTTTCGACCTGCACAACCCAATTGATTGGAACTCCCAGTCCTGCCAATGTAAATTCTTCTGAGGGAATCTCGACATTAAATTCAGCTTTCACGACTGTTATCGTCTCCACTGAAGTGAGTCGATGGTTGGAATACTCCTTCAATACCCGCACCTCTGGGAACCAAAACCCATTCGACCACTCTTTAAGCTGTACTGTGAACTCGCCAAGATAACTGCGAGTTGACTTCTCCCCCGGATGCACTTGAAAAAGTGCGCGAACAATCTCGCCACCTTGACGAGGATTAAGCCAGTAGGTTACCTCGTCCCTCCCTTCATTTCGTGAACCATAAATTCGTAAACAGGACTCTCCTCCCACGACATTCGTTTCCGGTTCCTGAAACTCAAACTGCGATCCACCGATCGGATGTTGCAGCGTATTAGACCGCATGGTGGCAATGCTCCCGACGCTCAATCCCACAAGCCTTGCGTCAACAATCATGGAGTTGATCGAGCCAGGCGTCTCACCGGTAAAATGTTTCGCTACCGTCGGGGCACCATCGAGAGTTCCGGGCATAAAGGACCCGCTGTCTTGCGGCGTCCGAAATACTCGAGTCACCCAGTAGTTCCCATCGTCATCACGGTTCGAAGACTTGCCGTCCTTCATTCGTACTGTCATATCAGGCAACACAGTATCGACACGAAATGAGTCATCTCGAAACGCAACAGACACTTCCCAGAAGGACTCTCGACTCTCGGCCTCTCCCGTTTCCGTGTAACGGAAATTGACTGTATCTATCCGCAACAGGACACGACCACTTTTCAATTCCTTTCGCTGCTTTGGCACCGGAAACGGTAACACCACTCCTTCAGACTTGGGTTGTTCTGATGAAGTTGCTGCCCCAAGGCCCGAAACAGACCAGGAACCCACCAGCCAAGCCAAGAACACGGTTCCAGCGAATCGAGAGTTGATCGAGCTGATCCTGCTGCCCAATGTCAATCTCTCGATGCGAGGAAGAGACTCCGTTATTGTCGCCATCGATGCTTCCCCACAGGAATTGGCAGATTAAAACCAGGCATCGCGGACTACCACTGTGTTCTACTTGGACTGTCTGACGAGTGCCTCTTGTCACCAATACGGACAGTCATGCATCAAATGGTAGAACAGGCGGACACGCCAAATCAAAGAGTCCCCGCTGAGTATCTGTACTTATCTTTATACCCTTTTGACACTCCTGCTCCTGCTCATTCCACACACATGTCCACTCGGGCGGATTCAGGATTTGTTGGAAAAAATCAGCCGGGGAATTGGTGTAGGCGAAAGTCCCTGAGGCTCGGTAAAGAGTGGTTTGCAAAGACTGCTTTTCACGGAGGACTCAGGGATGAGCGAAGAGTACCAACGGTTGCAGGATGCGGCCAGAGATGTTGATCGGGAGATTGCCGAACTGGAGAAAAATCACCGTGTGCACTCCGCGGCGGAGTTGGCCGAGATGGAACGGCGGTTGGATGAGTTGGCGGTGAAGAGAAGTTCGCTGGCCAAGGGGATGATCCTGCTGAACAGCGCGAGCGACCCGGAGTTTCAGCAGCAGCAGAAAGAATTCATCCGCCAGTTGCCTCAGAAGTACCATTCCCACGGAGTGCGTCGCAAGGTTGTGCATTTGCCCGGTAATGTCGACGTGACTGTTCACGTGACGTATTACCATCGGCAGAAAGATCCTGCCAAGGCGTCTCGTAAGCCGAAGCGAGGACTGTTCCCGGCTTTGATGCTGCTGGGGATTGCCAACAGCCTGACGCCCACTGTTCGCCGCCGCATGGCCAAAGCCTCGGCACTGCTGGGATCATTCGAAGAAGCCCAAGAGATGCTCTCTGAGGCAGGCATCGCGGTCAGCGTGAACACGCTGCGAAAGGTCTGTGGTCACATCGGCCAAAAGCTCGTGCAGCTGACATCGTCTGGGAGCATGCACGTGGCTGGAAATGTGAAGGGCCGCCGCATCGTGGTCAGTCTGGATGGGGGCCGTGTCCGCCTGCGAGAACCTCGCAAAGGGCGGACGAAGAAAGGTCGCAGGAAGTTTGCGGCCAACTGGCGCGAGCCCCGGCTGTTCATCATTTATCCGGTCGATGACGAAGGCCGCATGGCCGCTGACTTCGCACCCATCATCGACGGCACGCTGGCCTCTTGCGATCGTCTGTTTGAAATACTGCAGGCGTATCTGAGCAGCATCAACATCGCACAAGCATCGCGGGTGCTGTTCGTGGCCGATGGAGCAACGTGGATCTGGCGGAGAATTCCGAAACTGATCAAGACCCTCCAATTGCAGGATGAACAGGTTCAGCAACTGATCGACTTCTGGCACGCGGTCGAATACCTCGGCAAGATCGCAGACAGCAAAAACCTGACCGGTTCAAAACGCAAGCACTGGGTGATGATTCAGAAGAAGCGACTGCTGCGAGGTGAGATCGGGTCGGTCGTGATTGAGTTGAAGGCCTTTCTATCAGGTCGCCGCACCAAGTCACAAACAACCTGGCTGAACTACTTCATGACACACGGTTTGACGCATCGCCGGATGGATTACTCGACCTCACGCAGCCATCACCTGCCAATCGGCAGCGGCGCCGTGGAGAGCGCGATTCGCCGTGTGATCAACCTGCGCGTGAAGAGCAACTCGATGTACTGGCTGCGAGAAAACGCCGAAACCATGATTCGCCTCCGCGCCTGGCTCAAAGCAGGAAGAGCCGAAGAACTCTTCCTGCAAACAACTTACAACACCATCAGCCTCGCCGCATAATCCCAACACACCAAGAATCCGCCCTGTCCACTCTTCATAACAGTCCACATGCCAACTCTTGTATTCGCCACAGGACGTCGTTCGGAATTCGTTGCCGGGTGCCGCCGGTTGACAATCTGTCACGACCATATTGCCGTACAACGCAAAGGATTCTGCCATAGCATCAATGTTACAATCAGCATCTTCTCCTCGCCCTTCACAGGGTTCATCCTGTTCAATGCAGTTCCCAATATTCGCGAAAGACCCGTCACATGGGTTCGTCCCAGTGTTCGGAGTCTCTCCCGGG
The DNA here is from genome assembly GCA_041398965.1 of Planctomycetaceae bacterium. GTDB lineage: Bacteria > Planctomycetota > Planctomycetia > Planctomycetales > Planctomycetaceae > JAWKTT01. The sequence continues at coordinate 49,831 of JAWKTT010000031.1, forward strand.
TGAGGATAATCGCTTTGCAAGTCTCTCGCAAAGTAAGCCAACAACGACGCAACGGCGACCGACAATAGAATCCGCTTCATGTCCCTGATCCTTTAGAATTTGGAATAGAAGAGCTGTCCGAGACCACCTCCCCGTGAACTCGTGCAGCGATCTGATGATGTCGCCATTCACCGCTCGGATCACATACCTGACCATGTACCCAAACGACGCGATGGAACATTCCAGGCGTTCTGCGAGCACGCACCGTAAGATGAATCATCCCAGAGCCGTGTGGCGCAAGTGACTTCTCAGCGGCCACCGCTTCAACGCAGCCACATGAGCTATGTAGCGACTCAATCTCGAAGTGAGCACCAAAGGGATTGGCAATCGCGACGTCGACGCAAACGACATCTCCTGGAGCGATGCGCCCAATATCTAGAGAACGTGCACCCACTTCACAACCAACAGAAACGGCATTCACGGCATTTCTAGGAGTTGAACGACTATCCGTCGACAAGGACTCCCGAATCATCACTGCCTGCAACACCACACCGGCCACCAACACGACAACAGTCACGCCGATTGCAAAGTCACTACGACCTAGCCTTGTCCAAATGTTGAGATCGCATGTTCGTTTCTCAGCCTGAGTCTTTTGGAAGGAATCTAATACCGTCGTCCGGAGGGGGGGGGGTAGGCGGACATGGCTAATCCTCATTACTGACGAAAGAACAACCAGATATCACCGATGCGCCTTAACACTCGGTCAAAATTGTCCTCCATTTAATAGAAGATGTCAACACTTAGAATGTGCAAACCAACAATAATCACAAACTCAGCTAACGACGTTATTGCCTTTGTCTTAGACTGCGGCTGACGGTGAGGCCGCGGAAGCGGACGAAGTCTCCTAGCACCCCCTCCAACGGTTCACTGGTTGACACGCGGCGATAGTCGATGCCGAGATTCGCACAGCTTTGCTCGATCGCGCCGAGATGTTCCTGCAGTTTGCGGGTGTACTCGGCCCGGGCTGTCGCAGGGTCGACATACAGTTCTCGACCGCTTTCCATGTCCTCGAACAAACTGGCTTCGTCAAAGGGAAAGGTGAGTTCAGTCGGGTCGAGGATTTGAAAGACGATGACATCATGCCCTCGACTTCGCAGATATCCCAACTGAGTCTCCAGTCGATCCGCTGGGGCCAGCAGGTCGGAGATCAGCACGAGCATTCCCCGACGCGACATCCGTTCAGCCGCCTGTTCCAGCGGTCGGGTTAAGTCGGTCGACACCCCTTGAGACGGCTCTTCGAGCATGAGCAGCAAACGCCGCAAGTGTCCCGGTCGATAACGTGGGGGCAACGTCGCTTCGATCTGAGCGTCAAACCGCAGCAATCCGACAGCATCTCGTTGCAGCGTCAGAAAGTAGCCCAAGGTGGCCGCCAGTGTCCGGGCGTAATCGCTCTTAGAATACGCCAGCGATCCGAAATTCATGGAACGACTGGTATCGACAAGCAACTGACACCTGAGGTTGGTCTCGTCTTCAAACTGTTTGACGTAATAGCGATCCGAGCGTGCATAGAGACGCCAGTCGAGGTGCCGCAAATCGTCGCCTCGCACATAATGTCGATATTCACTGAACTCGACCGAATGCCCATGATACGGACTGCGATGCAACCCCGTCAGCATTCCCTCCACCACTCCCCTCGCCCGCAATTCGAGCGACTGAATGGACATCAGCACCGCCGGATCAATCAATCGCTCTGACATGTCGGGCCTCGATGAGTGATCGAACGGAATCGGAGAGGGAAAGTTGGAACCAGGTTTGGTGATCGCCCGCGCAGCTTAGCATCATGAGTCAACAATATGCTGCCAGGGAGCGCACATGATAGTTTCTGTGCCACTTGTGGGCGTTGTGGGAAGGCTGTGTTGCTATGTTGTCTCCTGTTCGATGAGTTTGATGGTGCGGTCGAGGCGGGCAAGTGTCTGGCGTTGGCCGAGGAGTTCCAAGGCGTCAAACATGCCGGGGCCAGCGGGTTTGCCGGTGGTGGCCATTCGCAGGGCGTGGATGATGTCTCCCATGCCGAGCCCCTGTTGCTCGACCCAGCCATGCAAGACTTGGTCGAGAGCGGGGGCGTCGAAGGTGGGCGTGTTGGCAAACAGCTCGCGAACAGACCGCAACCGGGAGAGTGCGTGCTCATCGCGGCGAATTCTTTTTTCGAACCCCTTCTCATCGTAGACCATCGCGTCATCGGAGACGA
>JAWKTT010000032.1:0-51760 GCA_041398965.1 Planctomycetaceae bacterium
TTCCATCAGATGGAAGGGTTGTGGGTGGATCGAAACGTCACCATGGCGGACCTGAAAACGGTCTTGCGACTGTTCGCTCAGTCGTATCTGGGGGATGATGTCGAGGTCCGCTTTCGTCCCTCGTTCTTCCCGTTCACCGAGCCGAGCGTCGAAGTGGATATGCGTTGGGGCGATGGCTGGATGGAGATCGGTGGGGCTGGCATGGTCGACCCGAACGTCCTCAAGGCGGTCGGCTACGATCCGGAAGATGTCACCGGCTTTGCTTTTGGCCTCGGGGTGGAACGCTTCTGCATGCGTCGCCACAACATCCGCAACATTCGCCTCTTCTACGAAAACGACACCCGCTTCCTGCAACAGTTTTAATGGCTGAACAGTTTTAGTGGGTGAGCAGTTTTAGTGGGTGAGCAGTTTTCGTGGCTGAACAGTGGCGAGACATCAGTAACTGGCCGCACTGTTACGTGGCTTGGTTACCGTTGTGTTGTTTCCAGTTCCCTCGTTCCGTCTTCCATGAAGGAATCTTGTGTTGAACGGCAGAACGCGAGAAGTTCGTTTGCGGTGACGAGTATCTCGATGAGGTCGGCATCGGAGAGAATGTGTGCCTCCAGGACGCGGGCGGTCTCAGCGACGATAGGAAGGTTCCCCTTGGTCGCGGTCTTTTCGAGTCGTGATGCAAGGGCCGACATTGACGAGAGGTCCTGCTTTTCGAGGCTCTCGACGAGATGTTCGATTTCAAGTCCGATGCTGAGTGCAAGTTCCTTGGAAGCAGAGACACGTGGGACAGATTCCTCTCGCATCCGCACAATGTTAATGAACCGTTCCACGATCTCGGGGTCAAACTGTGTTCCGGCACATCGACGCAATTCCTGAAACGCCTCGGCCTGAGTCATGCATTGTCGGTGAGGGCTGTGGCTGGTCATCGAGTCGAATGCGTCAGAAATTGCGAGGATGCGAGCCCCCAAGGGAATCTGATTTCCCGTGGGACCAGAGGTCGGTGAAAGTGGGTCAAAGTGAGCGTGTCGATGCTCAATGATTGCGGTAAGTTCCGGTGAACCGAACGATGCACGGATAATCTCGACACCGATGTGGCCCTGTCGACGCATGACGCCCCACTCTTCATCGCTTAACTTTCCGGGCTTCAAGAGGATTGAGTCCGGGACACCGATCTTGCCGATGTCATGGAGAAGCCCGGCAATTTCCAGCACGTACCGTTGGCTGTGCGACAAGAGACCCTCGGCCGTTGCGAAGCAGAGATCGGCGACTCGTCGGCAGTGAGCCGCCGTTGCTCGATCCCGGTAGGCTAAGGCCGATATCAGCGCTGTGACCGCTTGGAAGGGGATCGGCTTGACGAGTTCTTTCACCGGCTGAGTGGTGCGACCCGTGCTGCTTTTTGCTTCGATCGTCGTCCCTTTGGGAATCTGGTCGTATCGGACGACCTGATTTCGCCCGTTTCGTTTGGCGACATAGAGGCACTTGTCCGCATGATCCAGCAGGGTCTGTGGGTCGGAAATTCCTTCAGAGATGGAGGCAATACCGAGGCTGGCGGTGACCGAGAGTGTGCCGATCTTGAGTTCGCTGATCGCAACTCGGATTCGTTCGGCCCCCTGCTGCGCTGCTGCGGTGTCGGTGTGTGGCATGAGAATCGAAAACTCTTCTCCCCCGTACCGCGCGACGATGTCGGTCTCTCGGGCGGTTTCTTGCAGCACGGCGGCAACTTTACGAAGAACTTCGTCGCCAGTGGCGTGGCCGTGGTTGTCGTTCACCGATTTGAAGTGGTCGATATCGACCATGACCGCCGAAAGTGGGGTCTTATGACGAATCGCTGATTTCCATTCGTCGTCGAAACGACTGAAGAAGGAGCGTCGATTCAAACATCCGGTGAGAGCATCTCGTGTGGCAAGAAACTCCAGTTCTCGGTTTTGTTTCTTGGTCTTCTCCGATGCGGTGTGCAACTCGGCATAGGCGTTGCTAAGGCGTTGTTTTTGCTCCTCCAGGATCGTGACATCCTCGAAGCTTGCAATGGCCCCCCGCTTGACTCCGGCCTCGTCGACAATGGGGGAAGCACTGCACGAGAAGGTGATCTTCGTTCCATCTTCTCGGGACAAAGCCATGAGCCGTCCTGTCGCCCGGCGACCGTCGACGACTGCTTCATTCCAGGGCAGGTTGTTATTGTTCCCCCCCCGACTCTCGAAAGGGACATGCTTCATCGATCGCCCAAGCAGGGATGTGGCCGGACGGCCCGTTGCATCTTCAAATGCTCGGTTAGCCAGGACGATCCGCTGATTCTGATCGACGATCAGTAGACCTTCGGCAAGTGTGTCGAGGGCATCCCGAACACGATTGGGAACAACCTTCGAGGGGTTTAGCTGCACCAGAACCTTACGAAGGTAGAAGTAATAAACGACGAGGAGACCTGCCGCGACATACAACGACAGCCGAATTTCGGGACGGTCCACGAGCCCCATGACTCCGGGGTGGCTCAGTGGTGAGAAGCGAAACTCGACGGTTCCCCAAAGTTCGGTCGCCGACCGGACGGGGACATGCATTTGCGTCTCGGTCGAAGCGTCCTCTCCAGCGAGCGTCCATTGGGATTTGTGGTCTCCCACTTCGATCAAGAGTGTATTGTCTGCCTTTCGGACACCGACCGATTCGATCTCTGGATTACGGGTGACGACTGCCTGCAACAGCTTTTGCATTTCACTGGTGTCAGCCCGACTTGCAAGTGTCGAGAAGTTGATCGCGACCGTTTCGGCCAATCGAGTCCGATGCTCCATGTCCCGCTTCCATGGGTCCGAAACGCCTCCGATCATGCCCGCCACCAGGATGACAGTGATCGCCAGGCTGGTCAGGCTGAGGGCGATTCGCATTGTTGAGGAGATGTGTCGCATGAGCATGTTCCCGCAGGACAGTCGAGAGATGGTTAATTCAATCGTCCGCCATGTTGTCGCGATTGTTGGTCGCAGAGATGTGTGAGTTTGTCAGTTGCAGGTGAGTTTAGAGTTCGCCATGTTGTAAGAATGCATCGTCAATTGCCTTCATCCCAATTGTTTTTGAGTTGACGAGGTTAACTGTTCGCAGCAATGGACGAGAGAGTGTCGAGATCGTCATCATTGGAGGAATCGTCAAAGCTCTCCACGATCGGGAGTGGGTCGAATGCCTGCCATGACGGGATGGAGGAGATCAACCCGGCAAACAGTGTCCCCCCGCGCAGTAGCCAGACGACATAACCGACGGAGAGTGAAGTGGAGACCAGCGTGGTGGACCCCACCGCGAGTTCGAACGATGTGATGGTTTCTTGCCAACCTCGGGTCGATTGCTCGTACTTTTGACCATCGAAATCGACCGACAACGGGGCGTACGAGACGACGTTGAGAGTCGGTCCATAAACTGGTTGCACCTCCGTGACTCGGTGAACCAGCAGGTCCTGGAATCGCTCGAATGGGTTGCCACCCCCCTTCAAACCGCGATGGGAATCGCTCTTCGGAAGGTCCAGAAGTTGTCCGGTAATCTCTTCAATTTCAACGCGTGCATCGTGACTCTCAAAACGGATCGGCGCCTCATGTGACAGGACCGTGCCGGGAGAAAAGCGAGTCGAGACGGTCGAGACATTGGAGTTGACTGGCCCTGGCAAGGTGGGGCTGGGATTGTCGTTTGTGTCGTCGTCGTTCGTGTCATTGTTCTTGTCGTCTGTAACGGTCGATGTCGTCGTGTCGGTTGTGGCTTGGCCCCCAACACCAGCGACGTTGAGCGTAACAGTCACTGGATCACTCTGAAGTGAGCCATCGTTAACGCGGTACTGGAACGAATCGACTCCGTGGAATGTTGAGTCCGGCTTGTAAGTGAATGTGCCGTCGGAATTCAGGACGAGTGAACCATTCGAGACGCCTGAGACGAGTTCGACGCGGATCGCATCTCCGTCAACATCATTGTCGTTTGCCAGCAGACCGGGGTTGCGGGTGATGAGTGTTTCCAACTGACGCAGGAAGAATTCGTCGTCAACCGCGATTGGAGCTTCGTTGATGTTGAGGATGTTGAGGTTGAAGGTCCGATCGATGGAGAGTCCACCGGCATCGGTCGCTCGTACGGTGACGGCATGGGAACTGGTTACCTCGAAGTTCAGGTCGGCTCCGGTGTTGACTCGGATGGTCCCCGTCGTGGGGTCGATGACGAATCGTTGACCAGCGTCGGCGGTGAGGCTGTAGGTCAGGAAATCACCGGCATCGACATCGCTCCCTTGAGCCGTTCCAACGATAGTCCCGCCGGCGGAGTTTTCGGGGACCGAGTGACCGCTCAGGGTAAGGCTGACCGGAGTTTCGTTGACGTCCGACAAAGCGATGGCAACCGCCGTCGAGTCGGTGCGACCGCCGGCATCAGTCACCGTCACGGTGAGCAGGAAATTCGTCGTTGTCTCGAAGTCCAACGGTGCAGCGTCGGCCACGCGGAGAGCACCCGAGTTGGGATCGATTGAGAAAGCTCCCGAACCATTTCCTGCCGTGATGGCATAGGTTCGCGTGTCGCCAACGTCAGGGTCACTGCTGGTGATGTTGGCGATCAAAGTTCCGACGGGCAAGTTCTCGGAAATCGTCAGAGGTCCGACAGGGTGAATCGTTGGGGGATCGTTCTCGTTGAGCACCTGAATTGAGATCAACGTGATCGCCGATGTATTCAGTCCATCGTTGGCGGTCACTCCGAGTGTGTAGCTGGGTGTCGTTTCGTAGTCGAGGCGAGTCGTGTCGAGAACCTGAATCTCGCCTGTTGCGGCATTGATGGTGAAGACTCCATCGGAGTTTCCGGAGACGATTGACCATGTGAGCGGACCGCCGACAGTGTCGATATCTGTTGCATTCGCTGTGCCGACGAAAGTGCCAACCGTCGCAAACTCACTGACCGAGAAGTTCAAACCGGTTGGGATTTGCGGAGCATTGTCGTTCTGGTCTTGCAATGTGATGGTGACAGTTTCGATAGCCGAGATGTTGACTCCGTCGCTCACGGTCACGAGAAGCGTCAAGGAGGGACTGGTTTCAAAGTCGAGTTGCGTCGCATCGGAAACGGAGAATTCCCCAGATGCGGCATCGATCTTGAAAGCTGTCGCCCCTGTGCCGCCGACGATGGACCACTGCTGAAGGAAGCCGACCGTGTCAACATCGGAAGCCACAAGTGTTCCCACGGGAGTTCCAGTCGCAAGGTTCTCGAGGATGTTGAATGTCTGCCCGGGCGCAATGACCGGGGCGTTGTCGTTTTCATCCAACAGGCGGATAAGGGCGGTCGCCGTCTGGCTGATGACAGGGGAGCCACTGTCGGAGACCTGAATCGTCAGCGAGAACAGTGTTGTCGTTTCAAAGTCGAGAGCAGCGGCATTCGCGACGGTGATGTTCCCGGAGACCGGATCGATTGCGAAGGCTCCGTTGGTATTCCCAGCGACGATCGAGAAGACGTGGGTGTCAGTGGGGTCGACGTCACTGACGCTCATCGTCCCAACGAGCGTGCCATTCGGACTGTTCTCAAGGATGTCGAAGATTTCATCGCCGATGACTGGAGCATCGTTGATCGGATTGACGGTAACGGCAAACGATGTTTGCGTCGACGTGGTCCCATCGTCGACGGTCAGGGTGATGGTTACCGGTCCACCGTACTGGTTGAGTGCGGGAGTTGCGGCAATCGTCCAGTTCCCGCCACCGAGGTTGACGAGTGTCAGGTTTCCGTTCGGGATGATCGTCGTGTTGTCCGAGGTTGCCGTGACGGTCAGTGTGTCGGCATCAACGTCCGCCACAGCAAAGGGGAGCGGCCCCGTGCTGGTCTCTTCGTCGATGTTCTGATCGGCAATAACGGAGATCGTCGGGGCATCATTGATGGGGTTGACGGTCACGTTGAACGTGGTGGTGGTGGTTGCGGTGCCGTCGAACACGCTGAGGGTGATGGTGACCGGACCGCCATTCTGGTTAAGAGCGGGAGTCGCTTCGATGGTCCAGTTTCCGCTGCCGAGGTCGATCAAGTTAAGGTTGGCATCCGGGATGATGGTCTGGTTATTGGAAACAGCGGTGACGGTCAGTGGTTCGACATCGACATCGGCGACGCTGAACGCAAGTGGTCCAGTCGTCGTGTCTTCGTCGATCGATTGATCTGCAACACCGGTGATCGTCGGAGCGTCGTTGACTCCGGTGATCGTGATGATCACTGTGGCAGTTGACGTCCCGCCGTCTCCATCAGTGATTTGGTAGGTGAAGGTATCGGTCGCGGTTTCGCCGGCGTCGAGTCCTTCGAACTTCCCATTCGGATCGTAGGTGAAGGTTCCATTGCCATTGTCGAGGACCGTCCCCAGAGTTCCTGTGGTGTCGATCCCGGTGACCGTCAAAGGGAGGTCGCCATTCGCCGGATCGGTGTCGTTGCCGCGGGCGTCGAGGGTGGTGAACGACGTGTTTTCGTCGGTGGTGAAGCCGACTCCCGCATCGTCATTCGCTGTGGGGGGGGTGTTGTTGACCGTGACATTGAAGGTGCCATCCGTCACACCGCCGTTGCCATCACTCACGCGGACCGCGAACGTGTAATTCCCTTCATCAATGATCCCGAGCGATTGCAGCGTCCCCCAGGTGATGGTTGCGGATGCCCCTGAAGGCTCGCCCACTTCGCCGAAGTTCCCATCGCCGTCGATGTCCCAGGTGTAGCTGAGGGTGTCGTTTTCCAGATCGTTCCAGGTCCCTGCATCGACCGTGACGCTGTCTCCTTCGTTGATCGTCGTCGAGGCGATCGCGGTTTGCGTTGGGGCATCGTTGATCGGATTGACGATGATGTCAAACGTGGTCAGCGTGGTTGTGGTGCCATCGTCGACAGTCAAAGTGATGGTGACCGGACCGCCGTTCTGGTTAGGAGCGGGAGTCGCTTCGATGGTCCAGTTTCCGCTGCCGAGGTCGATCAGCGTGAGGTTGGCATCCGGGATGATGGTCTGATTACTGGAAGCCGCGGTAACGGTCAGTGGTTCGATGTCGACATCGGCGACGCTGAAAGCGAGCGGTCCGGTGCTGGACTCTTCGTCGATCGTCTGATCGGTGATGACCGAGATGGTTGGGGCATCGTTGATCGGATTGACGGTGATGTCAAACGTGGTCAACGTCGTCGTGGTGCCATCGTCGACAGTCAATGTGATGGTGACCGGACCGCCGTTCTGGTTCAGAGCAGGAGTTGCTTCGATGGTCCAGTTCCCGCCGCCGAGGTCGACGAGTGTCAGATTTCCATTCGGGATGATCGTCGTGTTGTTCGAGCTTGCGGAGACGGTCAGCGTAACGGCATCGACATCAGCGACGGAAAACGCCAGCGGCCCGGTGCTGGTCTCTTCGTCGATATTCTGGTCGGCAATGACCGAAATCGTTGGGGCATCATTCACTCCGTTGATGGTGATGGTGACCGTTGTCGTCGATGATCCGCCATCGCCATCGGTGACGGTGTACTGGAACGTGTCCGCCGCAGTTTGACCGGCTGCAAGACCTTCAAACTGACCATTGGGGTTGTAGGCGAAAGTGCCGTCGCCGTTGTTGATGACTGTCCCGCGGGTCCCCGTGGTGTCGACGCTTTGTACCGTTAAGAGGTCGCCGGTCGCGGGATCGGTGTCGTTCGTTAGAACGTTGCCAGTGACGAAAGAGGTGTCTTCCGTGGTCGCGAAACCGACACCTCCATCAGCGTTGGCTGTGGGGGCCGTGTTGGAAACGGTGAGTAGCATCATGCCGTCACCCGTCCCGCCAAACGGGTCAGACGCACGAACTCTTAAGGTGTAACTCCCCTGATCTCCGATGCCGAAGCTTTCGAGTGTTGCCCACGAGACGGTCGGAGAAGCTCCGGTCGGCTCACCCGCTTCGCCAAAGATTCCGTCGTTGTCGAGGTCCCAGACGTAGGTCAGTGAGTCGCCGTCGTTGTCGCTGAATCCGCCAGTATCCAGCGTCACTCCAGAGCCTTCGCTGATCGATACGACCGGAATGGCATCCTGAAACGGATTGTCGTTTACGGGGGTGACATTGACGGTGAACGTCGTCTGCGAAGTGGTAACACCATCAGAGACGCTGATCGTGATTGTGACCGGTCCACCATTAGCGTTTGGCTCGGGTGTCAAGGTAATCGTCCGATTCGAACCACTGCCGCCAATCAGGAGAGCCGCATCGCGAATGATCGTCTGATTGTTCGATGTCGCCATCACGATCAGCGATCCGGGAGCGGTCTCGGCGTCGCCGACGGTGAAACTCAACGGACCCAAGGTCGTGTCTTCGTTGATCGTCTGATTGGAGATCGCCGAGATCGTCGGGGCGTCATTGAGGTTGGTGAAGTTGATGGTGGCGGCTGACGGAGCGGTCGAAAGGAGTCCATCGGACACGCTGACATCGAACGAAGGGGCGAACTCGTCGCCGTTGTCGACGAAGCGAACGGCTCCTGAAGTCACGTCATTCTGCGTGAACGAAGTAATTGCCACTCCCGGAGCGATAACGAATTCAAACTGCCCTCCAACGACGTTGGTCACCGAGAACTGTAAGGTCGTGGGGTCGGCATCGACATCGGTTGCCGCAAGGTTCGCCGCCGAAAGCAGGACCGTCTCCCCTTCATTCAACGTCAATTGACTGACGGTCAGGACTGGAATGTCGTTGACGGGGGTCACTGCGATAAATGTCGTCGCAGTTGCCGAAGTGTGCGTTCCATCGGTCGTCACGACGGTCAGTTGGCGAGTCGTGGCATCGGGGTTTTGTGAGGTGTTGTCGTAGGTGACACTTGCGAGAACTTGCTTATAGTTCGCGACCGAGTCTGTCCCCGACAACGTCAGCACTCCGCCGACGTAGTTCGCAGTTATCGACGTCCCGACGGTGTTTGCTGCCAGAACCTCTGCTGCACCATCCTGGACATTGGTGATGGTGATCGTCATGCCTGTGAGGTTGGCACTGTCCGGGTCATAGAGAGCGAGGTCGGTATCCGCAATCTTGACGGGGCCGCCATCTTCAGTAAATGTCGTTCTGAAGTTCCGCCCGACGACCCCGCTGCTGTCGTCGAGATCGAGATCAACCACTGGGACTGCATGGGCCGCTTCTGCGAAGACATATCGGTAACGCAACGTCACCGATTCGCCAGCATTGACGGTGCTGATGTAGTACGCCAGAGAGACGGCTTCATCTTCGTAGGATGTCCCCGACTGCATCAAACCGCCGGTCCCGTTGTAGATGGCGGACGGGTCGATGTTGTGGAATCCGCCATAGGTGACGCGGGAGTTCTCGCCGAACGCCATCAGTCCCAACAGCGAGCCATCTGCCTGCGTCGCGGTGACGTATGAAATTCCACTTCCATCATTTCCCTGAGAAAAAATGGTGTTCGTCGTGTAGAACGTGTCGATTCCCCCCTGTTCGTAGTCGTTGTCGGGATCGACGTTGCGGAAATAGTAGACGTCAGACATCGCACTGCCTGACGCATTCGTCAAGGTGACGAAAACATCCATGTACAGGTCATCCACGCCGACTCGATAGGTCGTGTCGACATCTAAGCTGTTGACGCTGCCGCTCCAGTCGAGCGATTGATAGGTCGCGGTATCCACGAAGTTGGAAAGCGTTCCGTTGATCTGCTGGGCTTCGATGTTCGAGTTATAGCTCGTGGCCCCTCCGACTCCGACACCCCATGTCTCGACGGGAGAACCCGGCAACACGAAGTCTCCATCGTAAGTCCCCCAGCCATCCTGGTCGGCATCGGCGACAACCCCGAGTTGACTCCCGTCCCTCACAAACCCTGTCGGAGCCGCAGCATCCGAACCGATGGCGCCATCCTTACCGAATCCGATCTCAAGGTAATTTCCTTGCAGGAAACCATCAGCCGGAATCAGGGCTCCGCCGGGCAGATTGATGGTGATGTCGATCGACTTCGAGTCGGTCAACGGGCCGGGTGCACCGGTGTTTCCCAGATCGCTGACACTCACGTTAATGGTTGAGGCACCGCCGTGATTGTCCCCGTGCACGTATGTCAACCCGTCAAGTGCCGTGTTGACGGCCGCGAGCGAGCCACGGAAAGTCATCGTCGGATCGTCGCTGCCGTTTCCTTGTGAGAAAGTCAAACCAACTGTCGACGCGAGGGTCAAGCCCCCATGAGGAACCGACAATGTCACCCGCACATCACCACTCCCGGCATCGAGATCACTCACCGAAATCGCGTTGCCGCCGCTCAATGTGACGGTGTCTCCGGCAGTAATTGTCTGCCCCGCTGGGACCGTCAAGACAGGAGCATCGTTGACAGCACTGACGGTGATCGTTGCCGTCCCCGCGGCGACAGACAGGAGTCCACCATTGTCGACGGCGTTGTAGTCGAATGTGGTTACGCCGTTCCAGTTGGCGTTTGGCACAAAATACAGCGTCAAGGTTCCTGCGGTTGCCGCGTAATTGGTGTTGGCAACCGCAGCACTCGTCAGGCCGACGTTGGTATACAACGTGCCGTTGGCAGGGAGAAACTTCAGTTTGAAATAGTCGACGGTTCCATCAACATCGCTGCCGGAAAGCGTGATGGAGATCGAAGCGGCATCTTCGCTTCCGCTCGCCGAGACCGCCGACGAGAGCGGTGCGTCGTTGATCGCCGTCATCGTGACAATCGTGATGGCCGGGTTGCTTGTCCCCGAACCGTCGTTGGCGAGGAAAGTGATTGAGCGAGCGGATGTGTCTGGCGCTTCAGATGTGTTGTTGTACGTTACGGTTCGCAAGACTTGTTGATAGTGTGCGACCGTGTCGCTTCCAGAAAGCGTGAGGACTCCATTGATGTCGTCATAGGCGGCAACGATGCTCGTCCCGGTCGTGTCTGCTGCCAACACTTCAGCGACTCCGTTCGGAATGTCCGATAGGGTCACAGTGAGCGACGTCAGTTGAGCGTTGTCTGAGTCACTCAATACGGCATCTGCATCGGCTATCGACACCGGCCCCCCATTTTCGATAAACGACGTGATGAAGTTCGGGTCGGCACCACCACTGCTGTTGTCGGCGTCCAGGTCGAGGACGGGAATATCGTTGACGGGACTCAGGGTCACACCGCTGGAACCGGTCGGTCCCACGTTGACGGTTCCGTCGTTGATTGTCAGATCCCAGCTGGGGACCGTTTCGCTGCCATCATGCACGAACACCACGTCACCGTTGGCAATGTCGGCATCGGTGAAGGACGTGATCGGCGTGCCGGGTGCGGCGGGGTTCTCGAACTGACCACCCGTGACGTTGCTGACAGTGTAGGTCAACGGATTGCCATCGACATCATTGCCGCTGATGTCGGACGAGGTGATCGTCGTTGAACCACCCTCGGTGACAGTCAGCGTGTTGTTCGTAATTGCGGGAGGGTCGTTGATGGCGTTGACGATTACTGAGGATCCGTTCGTGCCAACACTGAAAGCACTCGATCCACCGGTCGTCAGAATGTTGAATGTACTGCCGGCAGCACCTTGCGTCTGATCCCACGCTTTGTAGGTAAGCAATCCGGAAGGCCCGGTAAAGTTCAGATTTGGGACAAAGCGAACTCGTGTGGTCGCATCGGCCGCGAGGAGTCGGGCAGTCGCCAAGGTGGGACTTCCCAATGCCAGCCAATTCGTTCCGTCCAGCGTGTATTCCCAACTCCCATTCGTTGTGTCGGCTCCAATGATGGCCATGCCCTTCAAGGAAGCGCCACCATCGGGATCGGACACTTCCGTATCGACCATTTGCGAAATGAGTGTGCCCGTATTATTGACATCATCTTCCGCAATGCTGTTCAGCGGCGACGATGCATTGATAACCGGAGCATCGTTGACCGCTGTCACCGTTACGTCGAATGTCGTCTGGGTGCTGTTCACCCCATCGCTCACCGTGAGGGTGATCGTAACCGGCCCACCATTCTGGTTCGCTGCCGGAGTGACCGTAATGGTCCGGTTCGCACCGCTGCCACCAATGACAAGGTTCCCATCCGGAATGATCACCTGATTGCTGGACGTCGCCGTCACGGTCAGGGATGCCGCGGCCGTTTCTTCATCCCCTATCGTGAACGCCAACGCGGAACTCGGTGTGTCTTCGTTGATCGTCTGATTCGCCAGCGACGTCACAGTCGGAGCATCGTTGATAGTGATCAATGTCACACCGCTTGAGGCCTGTGGGCCGACGGTCGCGGTACCGTCACTGACCGACAAATCCCAACTCGGAACCGTTTGTGTTCCATCTTGCACAAAGATGACGTCACCGTTGGCAATGTCGGCATCTGTGAACGACGTGATCGGCGTGCCGGGGTTGTTCGGATCTTCGAACTGACCACCGGTTACATTCGCCACCGTGTAAGTCAGTGGATCGCCATCCACGTCGCTGCCGCTGATGTCGCTGGAAGTGATCGTCGTTGAACCGCCTTCGGTCACCGTCAACGTGTTGTTGCCGATCACTGGTGCGTCGTTGACCGGGTTGAGGGTTACGCCGCTCGCTGCTTGTGGACCAACCGTCACCGTGCCGTCATTGACCGACAGATCCCAGCTTGGAACGGTCTCGCTCCCATCATGCACGAACACCACGTCGCCAGCCGCGATGTCAGCATCGGTGAAGGACGTGATCGGCGTGCCAGGGTTGTTCGGATCTTCGAACTGACCGCCGGTGACAGTCGCCACCGTGTAAGTCAGCGGATCGCCATCGACGTCGTTGCCGCTGATGTCCGACGAAGTGATCGTCGTTGAGCCACCTTCAGTCACAGTCAACGTGTTGTTGCCGATCGTCGGTGCGTCGTTGACTGCGGTGACGGTCACGTCGAACGTGGCCTGAGATGACGACGTTCCATCATTGACTGTCAGCGTAATTGTGACTTGCCCGCCGTTCTGATTTGCTGCTGGCGCGGCTGCAATCGTCCAGTTGCCGCCGCCCAGGTTGACCAACGTCAGGTTTCCATCCGGAATTATCGTCTGGTTGCTCGATGTGGCCGAAACCGTGAGTGACCCAGCCGCCGTCTCGACATCGCCAACCGTGAACGCGAGCGCACCGGTTGAAGTGTCTTCGTCGATCGTCTGATCGGCAATTGCCGTGAACGTCGGATCGTCGTTAACCGGATTGACGGTCAGGTTGACGGTGGCGCCGTTTGCCGCGGACGCAAGATCGCTGACCTGCGTCGCGTTGAGTGCCGTACTGTAGATCTGGACGGAATCCATCTCACCACCGAAAAAGCGGTCTGGATCCAAGTCTTGTCGAGCCCCCAGATAGACTGCGCCGGTGGGGTTGATCCCATCTGTGCCGCGAGTGACATCTGTGTACTTGAGCGTCCCATCAAAATAGACGTTCAATCCGTCATCTGCGCTGATTGTGAGCGTATAGGTATGCCACTGGCCGTCACCGATGATACTGCTGACGTCGAAATTGGTGATGCTGGGTGCAGCGTCGTTCGAGTCCAGAAATCGCGTGTAAAGATTCGGACCAATGCTTCCCGTCTCACCCAGGTACACACTGATGCTGTCCATAGCGTTGAATACACCGTGGCTGTACAGGTACTGGTAAGAAGATCCACTGAGGTCATCAACTTTGAATTTCAGCGAGATTGTGAAATCGGTGTTGTAAGTGATGTCCGGCAGCAGGACGTAGTCGCTCGTCTCGTTGAACGAAAGTGCCTGGTCAAACGATCCGGTTACAGTCGTTGTCCCGTTGATCGCTCCATCAGCAGTGCCGATCTCATCAACGGCATCTCCGTCCAAGCCCCAGTAGTGCTGAAGTCCCGCACCGGAGTCGATTGCCACATATTCGAAGCTATCGGTTCCGTTGTACTCCGCCGTGGGAGTGTAAGTCAGCGTACCGTTGCCGTTGTCGACAAGTGAACCGTTCGTCGGTTGCGTAAATTCAACGACGGTAATGCTGTCGGACTCGTTGTCCGTGTCGTTGGCGGTTGGATCGAAGATCAGCGGCGTATCTTCGGGCGTACTCAGGTTGTCGCCAACCGCAGTGACAAGGGAGTTGCCGGACACTGTCGTTATGGTCGTGCTGCCGGTGGCCTGAAGAGCGCCGCCACTTCCCTGGGCGTTCAGCGTATTGCCGTCAGAAAACGTCCAATCGAGTTGTACGCTGGCCGGTGGCGTGCCATTGCCGTTGGCGTACGCAATTAAGCGCAGCGCCTCGTTGACGCGGGCGTTCGTCGCATTGCTGTTGAATGTAATCAACAGCGTGCCCGCACTGTTCGTGCTGACTGTGCCAATCGTCACACTGGAAAGCACGAGCGGTTGGCCCTCGCCCGTCGACGAAAGGTTGCCAACGAAGCTGAACTGATCATCGGCATTCGCGCCCCCGTTACGGGTGATCGCGAGGGTGGCTCCGGAGAAGTCGTCCGCCGAGGTCAGCTCGGCATCCACGACAGTGACGTCGAGGTCCATCACCACAGGTGATCCGCCGATCGTAAACGTGCGATTGTCGTCCAGGTTGGAGAAGACCGGTGCGTCGTTGACGCGATTGAGCGTTACTCCACCCGAAGCTTGTGGTCCCACAGTGACCGTGCCGTCACTGACCGACAGATCCCAGCTCGGAACCGTCTCGCTCCCATCATGCACGAATACCACGTCGCCAGCGGCGATGTCGGCATCGGTGAACGTGGTGATCGGCGTACCAGGGTTGTTCGGATCTTCGAACTGACCGCCGGTGACATTGGCAACCGTGTACGTCAACGGATCGCCATCGACGTCGTTGCCGCTCATGTCCGACGCAGTGATCGTCGTTGAGCCACCCTCGGTCACCGTCAACGTGTTGTTGCCGATCGTCGGCGCATCGTTGATTGGATTCAACGTGACGCCGCTGGCAGCTTGTGGTCCCACAGTGACCGTGCCGTCATTGACCGACAGGTCCCAGCTCGGAACCGTCTCGCTCCCATCATGCACGAACACCACGTCGCCAGCGGCGATGTCGGCATCGGTGAACGACGTGATCGGCGTGCCGGGGTTGTTCGGATCTTCGAACTGACCACCGGTGACATTCGACACCGTGTACGTCAGCGGATCGCCATCCACATCGCTGCCGCTGATGTCGCTGGATGTGATCGTTGTTGAACCCCCTTCGGTCACCGTCAATGTATTGTTCGTAATCGTCGGCGCGTCGTTGACTGCGGTTACGGGAACATGTGTGCTGGCACTCCCTCCCGAGAGCGATCCACTGCCACCACGCAATCCTGGTGTGGTGGTGTTGATCGTCGTTCCGGCGGTACCCGAAGTTTGATCCCACGCCAGCAGAAAGAGATTGCCACTCACGCCGTTGTAGTTGGCGTTTGGTACAAAACGAATGGCAGTCGTCGCATCCGCACCCAACAGCAGCGCACTGGATAGCGAGGGGGAACCGACGCTGAGCCAGTTCGTACCATTGAGTGTGTACTCCCATGTTCCATTGGTGTTGTCGACCCCGTAAATCGCGATCCCTTTCAAGGCACCGGTGTCGGGGTCGGTCACTTCGGTATCAACGATTTGCGAAACAAGCGTTCCACTATTGGTGACATCATCCTCCAGAATGCCACTCAGCGGATTCATACTCGCAAATTCGGGAGCGTCATTCACGGATACAACGTTGTACAGGTTCTGTCCATTGTTGCTCGTACCGCCATCTCCATCGGTGACGACAATGCGAATCAGACGCTGCGTTGTGGTTGGATTCTCACCAGTCACGCTCCACTGGATATTACGGGCGAGTGCCTGAACTGCGGCCGGTGTGGCATTACTGTTGAATGTGATCACCAGTGGCGTGGCGGCACCGTTTCCTCCCGTGAAGGTTCCGATGATGGTTCCGCCATAAGTCACATCGGTTCCCGAAACGCCAATCTGACCGGCTGCTGTCCCCTGATGACGAATGCTGAGCTGGTCGGCCGTTCCCCCGCCAGACACGACACTCACCGTCATTGTTCCGCCTGCGAAGTTGGCAGAGTCGACATCGGTCACCGTGGTGGTCACATCGAGGAGAATAGGGGCTCCATTCTCCGTGTAAGTCTGCGTGCCGCCCGCCATCGTGATAACGGGAGCGTCGTTGACGTTCGTAATATTGACAGTAGTGCTGCCGCCAACTGCGCTAGCGGCGCCACTTCCCTGTGCTCCCGAATTTCCGTCGTTGAAGGTCCAGTCGATTTGCACCGCCGCTGGGGGGGCGTCGCTGTTGTTGCTGTAGGCGATCTGCTGCATTGCCGAGTTCACGCGGGCGTTCGTCGCGTTGCTGTTGAATGTCAAGAACAGGGTGCCGCCGCTGTTGGTTGTAACGGTCCCGATGGTGACGCCTCCAACGCTGAGATTCCCTCCCTGCACCAGTGCGGACAAGGTGCCATTGGCGCTGAAGATGTCCTCAGCATTCGCCCCACCATTGCGTGCCAGTCGTAGGGTGGCGCCATTGAAGTCGTCGATTGCTGTCAGTTCCGGATCGACAACCGAAACGTCTCCATCCAGGATGACCGGGACTTCCGCCTCGATGAACGTGGGAGTTCCGTTCAGGTTGTTGAAGATTGGGGAATCGTTGACCGCCGTCAGTGAGACCGTCGCCGTTGCGGGGTTGCTGGTTCCGCCACTGCCATCAGTCACAACGACGGAAATTGTCCGAACGCCCGAAACTGGATTCTCTATCACGTTCTGATAAGTCACCACATTCAGCAGGGTGTCCACAAAGGCCACCGATGCCGATCCGTTGAACGAGACAACCAGCGGTGTGCCGCCGGTTCCACCAGACCAGGTTCCGATTAACGTTCCAGCAACCCGAACCTGGTTCCCAGTCATGGTGACCCCGGCGATGCCCCCTCCGGTCAGGAAGAGTTCATCGCCAGTTTGGAATCCAGCAGTGATGGAAGCGGTCAGCGTTCCACCACTAAGGATGGTGTTGTCGGCATCGACAACCGAGCTTGCCGAGTAGAAGGGCATTGCCGTGCTCCCTTCCATGATCGAACGAGTACCGCCAGCCGTGACGACCGGTGCATCGTTGACCGCAGTGATGGTGACTGTCGTGCTGCCTGTCGCCATGAGCGCCCCGCCGCTCCCCTGTGCACCGCTGTTCCCATCACTGAATGTCCAGTTGAGCTGGACGCTCGCTGGGGGCGCATCGCTGCTGTTCGCGTAGGTGATCTGCCGCAGGATGTTGTCGACATCGGCGCTGGTCGGGATTTCTCCGTTGGCATCGGTGAAGGAGATGACCAGTTGGCCATTGGTTGACGTCGTGTCGAACGTCGCGATGACTTGAGAGTTCTTGATCAGATTGCCACCACTGAGTGTGATGCCGTTTCCGTCATTGAAGCTCAGAATGTCTTGGGTGTTCACGCCCCCGTTGCGTACGATCGTGAGGCTCGAACTGCTGTAGTTGCCGAGACTGCTGTTCAACGAATCCAGTTCAGCATCGGACACGTCGACATTGGCATCCAACACCACAGCCGAGCCCCCCTCGGTGTAGGTGGGGTTCCCATCGAGCGAGGCAAACGTTGGTGCGTCATTCACCGGAGTCACCGTGACTGCGATGGTTCCGACTGCCGAATGGTTATCGCTTGCAATCGCGGCGATTTCTGCAGCTGAGAGCGCCCGTGTGTAGATGCGGGCGTCGTCAATCAGGCCATCGAGGAAGAGAGAGTTCCCTTTGTTGGATCCGATGTAGACATTGCCCCCCAGGTACGAGATTCCATTGCTGAAGCTGTTCTGTCCTGCCAGAGTACCATCAATGTACAGCGACATCGTCTTCGTCGCATCGTCAAATGTTAGCGCGACATGGTGCCAACCGGTCCCGGCAATGGATTGTGAGGACGCGACGACACGGTAGGTCGTCCCATCATGATAGATTGCCGTGACATGATTGCTGCTGTTGGCGTCGTCGACCCGCAGGATGACACGGTTGTCGAAGGAAAACAAATCGGCGTAAGCGGTGTCCGCATTGACCCAGGCGGACATCGTCAAATTGGCCGGATTTCCAAAGTTGCTGTTGAGATTCAGGTAGTCGTCGTGAATGCCACTGCCGAGATCAAGGACATTTCCGCGAGTTCCATCGACAACAACCTGTGGCCCGGGCGCCGTTCCCGTTCCGAATGCCGTCGCGTTTTGTAAGACGCCAACACTTGTATCCTCGCCGACATTTCCGGCATTCTCAAATTCGTATAGTCCCTGCAAGTCAGCGGCGAGTTTGGTTTCAACGGTGATATTCGCCGGGCCGTTGTAGTTGAGGTTCGGGGTAAAGACCATCCCTTCCAGAGCGGCGTTGATGTCCGCTTCCGTCCCCCAGATGACCATGCTGGAGGACCCGTTGCTACCACCCGGGAAGCTAAGACCCGTCGTTTGCGAGAGCGTCAGCGTGCCGTTGAAGCCATCGACCGAGAGGAACACTTGCAGACGCGTATCGGTCGCGGCGGTGCCATCATCAACCGTGATGGCATTGCCATTCGCTGTCGAGAAGGTGAGGGTGGTGTCTTCTGGTGTACTTTGAGCTGCCGGAAGAATCTGAGCGGGGCCACCGCTGGACAGTACGGATACCTGTTGACTCGCTTCGAAGGTGAAGTAGGCCGGCTGTACAAGTCCCCCCGCCCCGGAGGTGACATGATCGTCGATGTACGCACCGGTCGCGCCGTCGTACATCTTGATTGTGTGCGAAACCTGATCCCCGACGTACAGATTGCCATCCGGACCAAATGCGATTCCAGCGGGGTATCCCAGGCCGCCAGCACCACTCGTCACAAAGACGCTGAGCAAAGTTCCATCGGTTGCGTCGAGTCGGACAATCCGGGCGTTGCTGGCGTCGACGGCGTAGATGTGTCCATCAGGACCAAAGGTGAAGTCTTCGGTTGTTCCACCAACCGAGCCATCAAACGTGGCATCGAGCGCCTTGGTAACAGGGTCGAAACGAAGAATCTTATTCCCCCCACGGCTGGAAACGTACAACTGCCCATCGGGGCCGAAGTTCAAGCCGAGTGGAGAGTTCAGCCCGCCGGTTCCAGACGAGACAACGACTTCCTCAAACGCTCCAGTGGTCCCATTGAAGCGAAGAATCTGATTGCTCAGATAGCTGGCGACATACAGATCACCATCCGGACCAAATGCCATCCCTGCTGCACCGTTCAATCCGCCCGAGCCTGCGGCCACGAATGTTCCCACGAGCGTTCCATTGGTTGTGTACTCCAGAACGCTGTCGCTGATTTCGGAGGAGACAAATAGGTTCCCATTGGGACCTTGAATGACTTCGATGTGGTCATCCAGACCATCGGAGAGTGGCGCCATCGTTCCAGTAAATGTGGCGTCATTCCCCTGATAGATGTGGACAAGATCTGTTCCCGACCATGATGGGACAAACAACCGATTGTTATAGACTGTCCCATCGGCATCGGTTGCGGCAGCGGTGATATTGAACGTCAATCCGCCTGCCTGTGCATCGTAGGCATGCGTGACCGAGGATGGATTGCCTGCGATCGTCTCAATCGTGCCGTCGCCCCAGTTGATGGTCCAACTGGTGGCGTCTTCATCGGCGGAGAGATTGAGCGTATAGGTCGAACCCGCTGCGACGCTGCCGTTGCCCGTTGCCGTCACCGTTGTGATGGCGACATTGTCGACGGCAATGCGCACAGTCTCCAGATAGGAGTTGCCAGCCGCATCGGTGACGGTGACATCGACATCGTGGAATGTGGCGGTTTCGTAGTCGAGCGTGCTGGTCGCGGCGACTGTGATCTCGCCGGTGTTGGTGTCAATCTCGAAATTGCTTGAGGGATCGTTGATCGAGAACGTGTAGTTGCTGAGGACTTCGCTGGCGTCCCATTCGATGGTATAGCCTGGGATTGAGGTTGGTTCGATGTCATCCCACAGTCCGGTGTCTGTGTACATGATCAAGTAATCTTCGGTTGGGGAATTCCCATCACCGTATGGTTCGCCAGGTGAAAAGTTGGCGAAGTCACCTGATGTTGCTGAACCAGTTGCACCTCCAGACCAGAACTGGTCTCCGTCTTGCGTTCCGTTGAGCCAGAAGTAATTTCCTTCAGAAGTGGTGTCGGTCGCACCCAGCCAGGTTCCTCCCCAACCCAGGGAGTCCACCAAGTTCCTAACCACTTCGTTTTCGTAAGCGGAACGAATGGTGACCAGTTGACCAGCAACGCCGTTGAGTGCCGAAGATGTGGCCCCAGCGAGAGCTGTGCTCCATTCTGAAGAAGACGCAACGAACCGATAGAATTTGCCAGTCGCTGCATCGTAGTTGAGCGTGGGATCGTTATTGAGAATGGTCGAGACGGCTTGCGGAATCTCGATGACTTGAACGTCCCCAATAACGGCTCCCCAGCTATTCACGCCATCGAGCGATTCAATGCGCAGAACTGTGGAGGCATCCGTCGCAGTGAATGTCATGGTGCGATGCTCCCACAACATATTCGTGCGGGACCAGTTGTTGGGCTGGCTGATCGAGAAATCCGTACTCTGACCATCGGCACTGACTCGAAGGTCTTTGATGGCTTCGCCGCCCGTCCATTCACCAGAGAGTGCAAACACGATCTGGTATTGCGTGCCTGCTGTTGTGGAGAGTGTTTGCTGGATGGCGCCAGGGGAGTTGCCGTTCAAGTCAATGCTCAGGCCGCCCAACGGTGTTCGGTGATAAGCATTCCCCAGCAACTCGACATTATTCTGAACGACTTGCCACGCCCCAATGGATGCCGGCGACGTGTATGTTTGCCATGTTCCAGGAATGCCCGCTTCCAGGAACGTGCCATCAGCGACAATGTCATTCGTAACATCGGGGTCGCTGGGGACAACAAACCCCACGCTGGTTCCGGTCGAGGCGTTCTCTGCAACATGCAGGTCTTCGACAGGCGTGCTGGCGGTGAAGCCTGTTCCCGAAGCATGGCCAATGCTCAAGTTGTTACCGCTGACGATGTCGACAACTTCATTCGAGCCATTGAAGCCATCCATCTGCCAGTTGGCGACCAGCCCCATGGCCGCTGCTTCGACTGGGGTGACATCCAGTTTGTGCTGGTAGTTCAAGGAGATTTCGGCTGCGCTGCGGACTTCATCCCAGATGCGGACGTCGTAGAATGTGCCGCGGGCTGCCTGGGTGTGTGTCCACTGTGGGAATGTGGCCTGCCCTTGTCCGACAATCAGCGTGCCGTTGGTATCAATCGCGTGTCCCGCTGACACGTTGGCGGAGGAGAGGAACTCACCGTCCACATAGAACGCGACATCGCCGTTGGTATTGTCCCAACTCACAGCGATGTGATGGGGCTCTCCATCGCGCAGTTGGGGAGTGGCGACACCAGCGGTAACGGAGTTCCCACCGACATAAAGTGTGAGCGTGTCGGATGTGTTGAGGAAGACCTTGAACTCGAAATCCTCGGCAGCTGTCTTGTAAGAGATAAGATGTGGCGCCTGAAGATTCGGGTTTTCGAGCGTCGTGACAAACTCGACAGTCAAGGCTGCTGCACTCCCCCGAGGATCGCGTTGCCGTCTTAAGTGCCTGGAGATAAGCATCATTCCCTCCGTCAAGATTCAACTCAATGCCGCTGGAGAGGCTAGTCGGTGCCGAATTGGCTTCGGGCAGGTCGGTCACATTGATGGTGATCGCCTCTGCATAAGTTCCCCCTTCTGCGTCTTTGACCTCCACTGTAACGGCATGCGATGTGGCCGACTCGTAATCCAGCAGGTAGTTGTTGGCGGTGGTGATTTCGCCGGTGGAACTGTTGATTGTGAAGCGTCCACCAGCATCGTTCGTCAACGCATAGGTATACGTGCCGTCGGCAGCGACTTCAGGATCGGAGGGGCGCACGTAGGTGACATGTGTGCCGTTCGGCGACCCTTCGGCAATCTCGATGACGGTCGTCGCGTTGCCAGGCGTGAACGCACCAACGGCTCCGACATGCTGTACTGTCAGATCACGCGTGCCAGGATTGATAAGATCAGCAACGGTTGTGCCGCCTGCCAGCGACTTCATCTGCCAGTTGGCAATCAGCCCGGTGGGGATGGCCGTGCTGTCGAACTTGTGCTCGTAATTGAGAGCGATCTCACCTGCGGTGCGGACGTCGTTCCAGATGCGGACATCGTGGAAAGTACCCCGGAAGGCTTCATCCGCTTCGAAGACGTTTGCCGTTGCATCCTGATCTTGGCCGAGCAGCAGATTGCCGCCTGAAGAAATGGTGGCTCCGGTCTTGTAGGTCAGCGGTGCTTCAGCCTGGGCCCCATCGACGTAGAAGATGACCTGTCCGTTGGCACTATTCCAACTGACAGCCACATGGTGAATGTCTCCATCCAGCAACTGAGCATAGCGCCCCACGGAGCCAAGCTCACCCAGCCCGATCGAATCGATACCCAGCCAGAGTTGACCATCTGGATAGATCGTCAGGTAGAACTCGTTGTGTTGCAGTCCAGTGCGGTAGGAGATGAGGGAATTATTGACGGTGTTCGGATCTTCAATCTGGAAAGTAGCCTCGAACGTGATGGCCGTCAGATTGTTCATAATGCTGCCGCCGTTCTGGGCGAGCAGATACGTGTCGGTTCCCCCATTCGTGTTGATGGCAACACCGGTAGAGAGGTCGGTCGGAACAGCGGTCGCCGCAGAAGTCGCTGGCAGGTTGAGCGACATTTCCGAGGTCGAGCCGTAGGCGGCGAGATCATCGATACCGACCTGGGCCGGGTTGAGGATTTCCGTTGCAGTTGCCGAAATGCGATCACCGACGGCCACCGAAACGCCAGTCAGCGTGGTGCTAAAGTTGTCGGCCCGACCGCTGCCGTCGGTTGTAACAACATAAGACCCCAGATAGACGCGGGCTTCGCCATGCCCTGTTGGGTCTTCTGTCCCCAAGGGGTTGTTATAGAACTCAATTCGATACTGTGTGTTGAGCCCGTCTGTTCTGAGACTTCCAGTAATGTCGAGATCGGTGCCAGTAATTGCCGCCGTCCAAAGCACCGGGAAGTTCTGCAATTCGTTCGGGCCTGTGTCCTGATCCTCAGGGTTGCCGGAGGAGTCGTTGTCGGTCACGCCGTCACCGTTCATGTCGATCGCGAGGCCCGTGTTGTCAGTGATGACATTACGCAGAATGGAAATTCCGCTGGCACCAGTATCGAGATGAACCCCTTTGCCGTTGTACTTGATGACGTTCGCCGAACTCCCGTCAGTACCACCGATGAGGCCATTGGCGCCAATAGCGCGAATGCCTGTGGCGTTCCCGAAATTCTTCGTGCCGGTGGAATCGGTTCCAATCCAGTTGCCGGTAATCGTATTGTCCGTTCCCCCCAGGATGATGCCCTCAAAGGAATAACCTCCTAACACGTTTCCCGAAATTGTATTCGGACCCGAGGAAACGGTAATTCCGCGCGTCGCCGATCCGAACGTTGCTGACTCATCGAGCTTGACGTTGAAGTAGTTCCCTTCGACCGTGTTGTTGATCGAATTGGAGACAATCCAGATCCCAGTCGAACCGCGACCGAAGACGTTTTCCTGACCAGGTAAGAAGCCGCCGATCTGGTTTCCGCTCGACTCGCTCACAGTGAGCTGAACATTGTTGCCAGCACCAACAATGCTCGTCAGGCCATCGGCTGTGGCATTGAATCGATTGCCCTGAATCGTCGCGTTATTGCTATGGAACAGGCTGACATTGTATGCGGCGGTCCCAGTGATTACGTTGTCCAGAATGAGAACACTATTGCCATAGTTCAAGTCAATGGCATAGGACGAGTTCGCGAGCGCCGCAGTACCAGAAGCATCTGTTCCAATCCTGTTGTTGCGGATGGTGGTTGTGGTGGCGGTCGCGATGGAGACCCCGAACGCGTCGTTCCCGGAAATCAGGTTTCCGGCCTGAGTCGTCGTGCCGCCGATCGTGTTGTTGCTGGCATTGTTGGTGACAACAACACCACTTTGCGTGTTACCGCGATCGAGCAAGCCTGTCACATCGGTGCCGATGTAGTTTCCTTGAACAACATTGAGCGATGTTCCCGCTCCTTCAATCTGCACTCCCTTGGCAGAGTTGCCTGAAATGATGTTGCGCGCTGCTGCTGTGGTGCCGCCGATGGTGTTGGACTGGGCTCCGGCGGCGATGTGAATCCCATCGAAGCTGTTGCCGCGGGCGGTGGTGCCATCTGTCGCGAGTCCGATGATGTTCCCCTGCACCGTATTACTATTGGTGCCAGAGCCGGTAATCATCACCCCTTCGCCGTTATTGCCAGAAATGACGTTGCGTGCTCCGGCGACACTCCCCCCGATCGTATTCCCATTGGCTCCGCTCTCCAGATGAATTCCATTGCTGGTGTTACCCAGGAGAGTGCTTCCGTCTGCTGCCAGACCAATAATGTTCCCCTGAACCAAGTTTGAAATTGCGGCGGAACCTGTAATCGTCACGCCGGTTCCTGTGTTCCCCGAGATCAGGTTTCCTGCCCCGGCGGTGGTGCCCCCAATGGTGTTATTCGTGGCGGTGCCGGAGATGACGACGCCGCTGACGCCATTTCCCAGTTGTGCCGTTCCGGTGACATTCGTCCCGATGTAGTTACCGAGGATTGTATTATTGCTGCCGTGGTTCAGACGAATTCCCGAGCCGGTGTTTCCAGAGATGATGTTCCGCTCGGCCGCGGTGGTTCCTCCGATAGTGTTGTTGTCGACAGCCGCCGCTGCTCCCATCGTAATACCGTGACTGGTATTGCCAATCGCGGCCGTTCCAGCCGCGTTCAGTCCGATGATGTTGCCGATGACCGTGTTGGACGATGATCCTAGGTTGATGTTGATCCCGGAGAGATTATTCCCGGAGATCACGTTCCGTTCGTTCGCCGAAGTCCCGCCGATGACATTGTCGTTGGCGTTGTTAATCAGCGAAATCCCGTGATTCAGGTTGCCGAGATCGGCTGTCCCGTTGGTCCCGATGTAGTTACCAACAATCGTCGTGTTGGAGGCTCCATCCAGCAGGATGCCGTTGACTTCAAAGTTCACAATCTGCAAACCGCGAACTGTCGATCCGCTGGCGGAAATCCGCAGGCCGTTCGCCCCCGCGATCCCAGTTCCATCGAGCACAACAACTGGTGCCCCAGCGTAGTCCGGCTCGGAGGCGCCATTGATCACCACGGCGTTTGTGATTGTTGGCAGTGCCGACGACAGCGAGATGACATGCGGACCTGCTCCGGCAACGTTGAAGTCGATGACATCTGGACCACCAGCACCGTTGGTCGTGTTGTTAGCGGCGATGATCGCTTCGCGAAGTGAGACCTTGCCGTCGGTTCCCTTGTTGGCCTTCAGCCAGTCGATCGTGTGGGTGAGATTCCCTGCGACAATTCCGGAGTCGTTGTTGTCGGAGATGGTATCGACGGTGATGGTATTCACCGTGGCTGCAACAGTGGCCAGTTCCTGGATCTCGGCCAGACTTAAGTCTCGATTATACAGACGGACTTCGTCGAGCAGACCGTCGTAGTCGCTTTGAGTGCCGCTGGTGGCCCCAAACTTCAGGGCTTCGGCATTGCTGATACTCCCGACGGCAGCAGTGTCCGAACCGACGGCGACCCCATCGACATACAGAGTGAAGACATTTCCGTTGCGGACGCCCGTTACCTGATGCCATTGCCCATCCAAGGTCCCGCCGACGGTGACCTGCGCCAGGGTGGCTCCATCGTAAGCTTCAAAGACTAGATTGCTCCCATTGCGGTAGAAAATGAACCCTGCCCCGCCATTGGTCTTGCCGACGAGTCGCGCGGTGCCTGCCGTGGTCTGGGTACTGTTGAACCAGAATCCGACGGAGAAGTCGCCGCTGCCGAAGTCGAGATGACCATCGGTGGGGTCGGCGATTTCGGTGCGGTCGAAGTCGCCCGAGTAGTTGACGGCAAGATCTTCCTGGCCAGTCGTATAGACCGGCGATCCGACATGCGTTCCGTTGGCCCCATACAGGGACGAATCGATAGCCGTCGTGCCGGAACCTTCATCGAGCTTGTAATGACCAACCAGTCCGTTGAAGCCATCGAACAGACGGAAGTAGACCCCGTCCGTGTCACCTTCCCCATTACCGGACCAGACGACGACATGATCGCCGTTGTCTGCGACCGCAAGGGACGCATTCGACTGAATCCCTGAGGTTGTGGTATTGACTCGGACTGCCGCGCCGACCTGATTGTCGTTCGCGTCAAACACACGTCGCCAAACATCGCCCGACTTGGTGTAGGTGACGACCAGGTTGCCGTAGGCGTCGATCCCCACGTCTGGTAGCGAGACGCCGGAATCGAACAGCTTGACGGCCGAAGTCGCCGTTCCATCACTGGCAAACCGCTGATAGGCAATGCTGGAAAGGCTATCGATTACCGAATCGTATGCCTCCCAGGCGATCACGAACTCACCCGAAGGGAGCATGACAATCGAGGCGGGCACTAGGTCATCGTAGATCGGGCCAGCGGCAAAGGGGACACTGGTGACCTGCGCGCCAGTGTCGTCATAGAGCATGGCAACCGCACGGCCCAGGTCATCGTAGACGATCACGTGCGAGCCATCGTCCGCAATGGCAACATCGATAAACTGAGTGTTCGTGGCAGCGACTGTGTCGTCTCCGACAAGACCTCCGCTGGAGTCATATGCTGCGTTGTACAGTGTCGATCCATCTGTCCATGCGATGACGAAGTCACCATTTGAATTCATGGCGACTGCTGGTGCCGACTGGACACCGGCCGTCAGGGAGTTGACGCGGAACTCACCGCCAATCGCAACGCCTGATGCATTGAAGCGCTGAGCGAAGATGCCATCGACATCCCCCAGGCCGTTTCCATTCCACACCACAATGAAGTTGCCCGCATCATCCATCGCCACAACAGGATCAAACTGATTGCCGGCGAACGTCGTATTGACAAGAATCTCATCAGTCAATGGCGCACCGGTCGCATCGTATCGACGCAGGTAAACTCCACTTTGATCGCCATCGCTACTTTGCCATACAACAACGAAGTTGCCGTTGGCATCCATTGCCACACTGTGCGAAACATCGGCTGTCTGAGTGCCGATCGTTGTTTGATTGATCCGAGTTCCCCCAGCGAATTCGACCGCACCGATGTCGTATTGACCATCGGCCCGCAGAACGCCCCGTTGGTCGGTAACGATTTGCGAACCTGGGTTGCCGTTATTGATCGCAGGGCTGCCGGAGAGCAGCGAATGCGTCAGCGTGGGGCCGCCGTTGTCGGCCAGCGAATCGAGAAGGGGATTGGTGTTCTGTTTGTCGCTGGCGATCCATCCGCCGTTTCCAGTGGTATTGCCAATGATGTTGTAGCCGGCACTGGACATCGTGCCGAAGGCGTCAGAATTGCTGGTAGCGGTGTTGCTGGCAATGATGCTGCTGCCAACACTAATAGTTCCACCGTTGCGATAAATCCCGCCACCGCTGTTTGCCGTGTTGAATGCGATCGTCGAATTACGAATCGTGGCGATATTCGCCAGGTACAATCCCCCCCCCTGCGTCGCATTGTTACTGCTGATCGTGGAGTTGATAAGGGTCAAGTTCGATGTGCCATCTTTCGACTGAATCCCACCGCCGCGCGATCCGCCGTTGTTGTTGTCGATCAGCGAGTTGGTGATGTGCGCAGTGCCGACATTCTCAAGTCCGCCCCCCTCTGCCGATGTGTTTCCGGTCAGGCGGACACGGTCGAGGTACATTGTCCCTTCGTTTGCAATGCCTCCGCCCGCGCCCGTAGTGCTGTTTCCATTCACAACAACATTGGTCATTTCCAGCAGGCTGCCGCTGTTGACCTTCACGCCGGCACCGTCAACGTTGCCGCCGCCACCCGTGATGGTTAGATTGGCGATATACCCGCTTGCTCCGTTAACAAGATTGAGGACGCGGTCGCTCCCGGTTCCGGTGATTGTTGTCAGTGACGGTCCCGCACCAATGAGGGTCGTGTCGCTGCGCACGTCAAGGTCGCCGCTGGCCGAGAAATCTTCGCTGGCGCCAGTCAACGTCAACTGGTGATTGCCGATCCCCAGGAATATGGAGTTGGGGCCCACGGTATTGTTCGTGGCGATCAGTGCCTCACGCAGCGAGACTTTTCCGTCTGTGCCCTTGTTGGCCAGCAGCCACGCAACGGTATGAGAGCTGTTGCCGGGTGTAATTCCCGAGTCGTTCAAATCGGCCGTCGTATCGACAAGGATTGCAGATGCCGCAGTGACCGTCGCACTGAACTCAGAGGTGTCGCCGGTTGCCAAATTGGTGGCGGTCGCGGTAATCGTCTGCCCTGCGGTGACTACGGCGTCAAATGTTGCCAGGACCGAAGCGTTTCCAGAACTACTGACAATGACAGTTCTCGCACCGAGGAACGCTTGTCCCTCGTTTCCGCCGCCTGTGTTGGCGAAATACTCGATGCGGTACGACGTGAACGATGTGCTGTTGAGATAACCGGTGATGGCAACCTTCGAACCTCCCGTGTAGGCTCCCGTTAGCACAGGGAAGTTCTGGAGATTGTTTTCGCCCGTGTCTGCATCGCCAGGGTCGTTCGCCGTAACGCCGGTTGTGCCGAGATCGATCCCGAGCAGGCCGTTGTTGTAGATGGAGTTCCCGAGGAACGAGTTGCCGGTGCCAGCGAGGGGGTCGACATCGATCCCTTCATCACCGCTGTTGGCAATGACGTTTCCGGCACCGGATGTGGTGCCACCGATCAGGTTGTTGCTCGCCTGATCGTAGATCTGGACGCCATCGTTGGCATTGCCAAGTGCTGAGCCATCGGCAGCGAGACCAATCCAGTTCCCCTGAGCGGTATTGCTGCTCGTGCCCAGGCCATTGAACTGGATGCCATCATCGATGTTGCCAGAGATGACGTTACGGGCGGCGGTCGTTGTGCCTCCAATCAAGGTTCCAGTTGCACCGGAACCAACCTGGATGCCATCATCCTGAATACCAAGGCCAAGGAGACCCGTTGCATCAGTTCCGATGTAGTTTCCGATGACAAGTGTTCCATAGGTTCCGACACCCTGAACAGAAACACCGTTGTGGATGTTTCCAGAGATCACGTTTCGTGAGCCCGGAGCGATTCCGCCGATCACCGTGCCGATGGCTGCATCGTTGACGTACACCCCCTGGAATCCGTTGCCGATGGCCGCAGTTCCAGTGGCGTTCAACCCAATATAGTTGCCGAGAACGACGTTGTTGTCTGAGCCAACGTCGCCAATCTGAACCCCATCGTCATCGTTCCCGGAGATGACGTTTCGCTCGGCAGCGGTCGTCCCGCCGATGCGGTTCGATGCGGCCCCGCCCGACACATTGATGCCGTCATCAACATTCCCCAGGTCGGCAGTACCTGCGGCATTCGTCCCGATGTAATTGCCGATGATGACGTTACCGGTCGTTCCGGCTCCATCAATGTTGATTCCGTCAGCGAGGTTGCCAGAGATCAGGTTGCGTGAACCGACTGACGTGCCACCAACAATGTTGTCGTGTGCGCCACTGGTGATCAGGACACCAGAGGTGGAATTGCCAATGGACGATGTGCCCGCCGCATTCAAACCGATGATGTTTCCAATGATCTGGTTGTTTGCTGAGCCAGACGAACTAATTCGAATCCCGTCTGTGTTGTTCCCGGAGATCACATTGGCCGCACCGATCGCAGTTCCACCAATGATGTTGTTGTTCGCATTGTTGTCGATCCGAACACCGGTTCCACTGTTTCCGAGATCCAGCGTTCCCGTTTTGTCCACCCCGATGTAGTTGCCTAGCACCACGTTTCCAGTGGCGGTTGCATCCATCAGGCGGATACCGGATCCAGCGTTGCCAGACAACACATTGCGATCGGCAAGGGTGGTGCCCCCAATGGTGTTTCCAGACGAGTGAACTTCGATACCAGCATCGAGGTTTGCCGCAGCGGTGTTTCCAGAAGAGCTGGTTCCGATCCAGTTGCCAACGATCGTGTTGCCGGTACTACCGGCATCGATCTGAATCCCATCATCAGAGAAACCGTTGATGATTAATCCGCGAACCGTACTTCCGCTACTCCCTGACTGCAGTCGAATGCCGTCGCTAGCACCTGATCCCGTGATCTGCACGACCGGTGTTCCGGCCACGTAGTCCGGTTCCGTCGCCCCATCGATCACCACTGCTTCCGTGATGGATGGCAATGCGCTGGCCACGGTGATTGTGTGTGGCCCTGTTCCCGAAATGTTGAACTTGATCGTGTCGGGCGATCCGCCAATATTGGCGGTGCGGTTAGCGGCGTCGATCGCCTCACGGAGGGAGATCTTTCCGTCTGCGCCCCGGTTACCAAGCAACGAGGCAATGGTGAATGTGGAGGTGCCGAATCCAGCGGCGTCGGCGGTGTCGGACGTGGTGTCGACGACGATGACCCCGGCGCCGAGATACCCTGGTCCGAACTCAGATGTACCACCGAACGAAGTCCCCGCACCGCTACTGGTATCAACCGTGGCGGTCGCGGTCATTCCGAGTATCTGGCTGGGGGAAACGCCCGTGAGCGTCCGAGTGAAAGTCGAGTACCCTGTCGGATTGGACGTCACCTGAATTGTGGTGGCTCCCAGAAACGTACGTCCCTCTCCAAACCCTGACGGATCAACGCCGGTGGAATTCTCGAAGAACTCAAACCGGTACCAACCCACGGGCAAGTCGACGGCAAAGGTGACATCCAGATTAACCCCGTTTTGCACCACGTTCATGATGACGGGAAAGTTCAACAGGTTGTTGACCCCGGTGTCAGCATCTTCGGCGTCGTTGTAGGTAACGCCATCGAATTTGAGATCGATTCCCAGCTGCGTGTTTCCGTAAATCGAATTGCGCAGGATCGAGTTACTGGCACCAGCATCGGACTTGATCAGCACGCCGTTCTTGAGATTGTTCGCGATGACGTTGGCCTGATTTGCTGCAGTCCCACCAATGCGGGTTGTTGTGGTGCCGGTCTCAAGGCTGATCCCTTCGAGCAGGTTCCCCAACCCTGTCGCCCCAGTTGCATTCGTACCGATATAGTTGGCTTGAATCACCGTCCCGCTCGCACCGGAAAACAGATTGATTCCCGAGAAGGTGTTACCTGCAATGACGTTTCCCTGTCCTGCCTGGCCAATTGTGGTGCCAGAGGAATTCTCGACTTGAATTCCCTCCTCGCCATTAGCAACTACAGCAGTGGCGGCCAGGTTGGTCCCGATCTTGTTGTTACGAATGATGGAATTGTTACCGGTCACCACCCGGATGCCGTCGCTGTTATTCCCCGAGATGACGTTCCCGTCAATCATGGTTCCGTTGCCATCGACATAAATGCCGGTCCCTACATTCGCGAAGCTGCCGCCGCTGGCGTTGCCGGAGACATTCAGATTCCCGATGAAGTTGTTTGTAATGTTGATGTTGTCTGCACCATCCCAAAGCGTGATACCATTTCCGCTGAAGTTCCGAATCAGGAGGCCCTTCACCACGCTATTGTCCGCAGTTGACTCCAAGATGATGGCATCACCAACTCCGCCTCCACCATTCAACGTAACGCGTGCCGTCGCTGAAAAGCCCGAGGCGGTTGTGCCATCAATGATGATGTTGTTGGTGATGTGCAATGACGAAGTCAGTGTGATCGTGCTGCTGGCAGCGATGCCCGAGAAGGAAACCGTATGTGGACCAGCACCGGCACCGTTGGCCTGCTGAATGGCCCAACGCAGCGTTCCCACCGAGCCATCGTCAATCGTCTTCGTCACTGTAAATGTGCTCAGAAGCCCTTGCCATTGTTCCTGCTCGGCTTCCGAAAATGCGACATCGGCCTCGACCAATCCAATGGCGAACTCCAAGTCCCAGTTGCCCCCCAGCAGAGCAGAGCCGGTATCGTCAATACTGGCCGCGAGGTCGGCACCCGTCGTCTGGGCAATGTCTGAAAGGAGCGAACGTCCTGCTTCACTGCTGGCGAGATTACATCCATAAAACAACAAGTCCGCATCTTCACTCAGCGCATAGCTCCACGATTCGACGAGCGCTCGGTTCTCTTCCAGCGTTGTTGCGTCCAGCCATAGGCCGCCGAGCTTCACCGCTCGATCCGACCCGTGTGTGACGAAGTGAACCGCATCTAAAGGCTCATCGACATACTGAACCAGCACCTCGGTGACTTGTTCCAGTCCGTTCCGATCTTTCGATAGTAGTACAACATCAATTTGCCGAGTCGGGTCATCGTTCGCCCAGAGGTCTTCCAGCAACTGCTGGTAGTCCTGTGTATTGGTGTCGACGAACACCAACTCCCGTCGCACGTCCTCAGCCGTCGCGTCAAGGATGGACTGGGCAGCATCAGCACTCGGAACGGCCCCTTCGTTTCCAGTCGTCTGTTCCGCCGTCGCCACTGCGAACAGATCTGTTGTCGCTACCAGATCCGCGATCCCCTCATTGTCATTCCCGTCGACACTCTCGACCGGGACAACCTCTGCGGTCTGCACAACTGCTGCGGGTACGGCAGACAACAGAACCCGATCTTCGAGAGCCGACAGGTCCAACGTCCGCCCCGGCAAAGAACGATGTGCCTGCAACGTCGCCCGAGCACGTGACATCGCGGCGCTAATGGACAACTTCGTGGCATCAATCAATTGTCGAATCGACATGACAAACTCTCTCTCGTTGATCTGTGTCCAGATGTCGCAATAGTTGACGGCGCAAGGTGCGCAAGACGTCCCATCTGGTAACCATAGGTCATCGACGTAGGCCGTGACGGATAAGCACGAAATGTCGCGCACCAGCGTTCGGCGGAAAATACATGTGGCAACGAGTAACGGTTTTACCGCATAGTCTGAAGCAAAGGGCGCTTTACGAAGCGTGTGACCGAACTGACCGCTTTCCCCGTCAAATCATGCACATTAAGCAGAGGCCCAACACCCACACCGAGAGAGCAACCGGGCGATCAGTACAACCGCCCTGATTGATAGCACCGCTATGACTCGCCCCATCACCAAGGGGTGAGTTTGGATGTCTGCGTGAACTGGCGACCAGTCGGGTGGCCTTGCGAGACGATCATGTACGACACGTGTGGTCGTCGCCCGACGCGTTAGTGAGGGCGAGTTAACAGTGGGAGAAGCAATGTTCGTCGCTAAAACGTCGGGATACGATTAGACAGCACCGACCGCGAGTCCGGTCGTCACTCCCCTTCACCCGAGGTCTCTTTTCGCAAATGCTGGACCCAGGCCGGAGGGACGTTCACAAAGACCCAGTTGCGGCGAAAGCGATGGTTCGAGAAGCGGGTCCGCAGCGTCTCTTCGATCTTCCTGAGCCGCTCCCTTTCAGCACCTCGGGAGACCAACTGACGCACCGGGCGAACGTACATGTACTCGAAGAACGAGAATGTCCCTCCGGGGGCCAGCAGTTGGAAGCAGGTGTCGACCAACTCCTCGACGAGACCGGCCGGGAAGTTGTTGAAGGGGAGGCCCGAGATGATCACGTCATAGGGCTGCTCCGATCGAAACTCCTGCAACGGGCAGACATGCACCTGCGACTGAGTTGCTACGCGTTGATAGTCCCTATCCGTCTGAAACCGTTCGTTCAACATGTTGGCGAACGACTCGTTGATTTCGACAAGATCCAGTCGATCCTCGGGCTTCACAAGCTTTACGATCTCCCGCGTCACCGCCCCGGTTCCAGGTCCGACTTCCAGAATTCGTATCGGTTCGGTCCGACCTCGCAGTGGACCGGTCATCGCACGAGCCAGAAAGCGACTGCTTGGAAGTACCGCCCCGGTCGTCTCGAATCGCTGACGAAACTGACGGAGGAATTCCAGATTGTCTCGTAACATTTCACGCATGGAAAAGTTGGGGGCTAGGAACTTACGGACATGGAGAATTGGTTACGAGGAACTGCCATCAACATCAACAGGCCGAAGGCGCACGGCCATTGTAGATCTGCCGCGAAACTTCTGGTTATTGTCGACGTAAGATATCGGGATATCACCCACCGGGCTACCGACGGTCGGGAACCAGGATGGGCGGTTGTTCTTTGACGGCGAGCAACCAGTGCAGGAACAGGCTGAAGGGGACACCCGCGAGTGCGATGTGCGACAGTGTGTCGGGGTAGTTGCTCGGCTTTCCCCCCAAGATCGGGAGTGCCGCTAGAAAAAGACCGACAACCATCATCAGGAACGCAAAGAACCGGGACCGCAACACCATCAACCCGATTCCGAGTGCCAGTGTCAATCCACCAAGGATCGCCGTGACTTGCGCCCCACTCTCGATATCGAGTTTTCGGTCGACGATCTGCCGCAACGAATTCACCGTCAGAGCGACAAGTGGTCCACCCGATCGGGCTTGCAGCAACAGCTTGACTCCGAACCCCAGGAATGCGGCTGCCGATGTGGTCCGCAGGAAGAATACAGCCGCCATGGATCGACCGAGCGAAAACTTCGACGCCGGGGGCCAGAACTCGAGGAGCAACAGCGCCAGCGGCGCGAAGACGCGGGCCGATTCAATCGCCACTTGAGGCCAGTCATTTTCCTTTGCAAACGTCGCCGCGGCCAACGTCGCAAACCAACCGGTCAGCAACAGCAACAACGGCCAGACCGGACGAAACAGCGTCAGCCCGCCAACCGCCAACAGTCCGTAGGAGATGTTGTGCAAAAACTGTTTTGACCAGATCGGCGAGAAGTTCCCCGCCACCTTGAGGAACTCGGGCATGTGGAAGTCGCGATGACCATGCAAGATCGCGGCGGCAACACCCCAGCACTGCACAGCGACGACAATCTTTAGTGTCGCCACAACGATACGTAAACCGCGTGGGACTGGATCGTCAAAGGGTGAGGCAGGGCCAACCATCAATTGATCTCACGATGGATCAGGTCCAAAATCAACTTGGAATCGAGTCGTTCAGCAACCCCCGATGCAACGCTGAAGTCGTGGTGACGGCTGTGCTCATGAGGGACCGATATGACATGGGCCCCTGCTGCTGCCGCCGACCGTGTTCCGTTCTCGCTGTCCTCCAAGACCAGCATTCGCTCAGGAGCCACACCGAGTCTCTGGGCGACACTCAGGTAGATTTCCGGATGGGGCTTCCCTTGGGAAACGTCCTCGGCCGTCATCGTCACCGAGAATCGTGGTTCGAGTTCGTAACGACCGAGCAAGTTCATCAAGAACCGTCTGGGTGAAGAAGTTGCGACCCCCTTCGGAAGTCCATACGACTCGATCGCGTTGAGCAACGTCAACAAGCCGGGCATCGGTTCGAGGTAGTCATCCAGCAGGCTGAAGAAAATCTGCTCGGACTCCGCCATCAACTCGGGGATAGGGTCGGCCAGTTGGTACATGTTGACCATTGCGGCGAAGGCTTCGTCGGCCCGTCGACCCATCATCTGCACGAAGAGTTCGGGGGTCGCGACGTGGCCGCGACGACGGAGGAGTTCAGTCCCTGTCCGCTCGAACACCAGTTCGGTGTTAAACATCAAGCCATCGCAATCAAAGACGACAGCGTCAATTCGAGTTTCGCCAGCCATGACTTTCGCCATCGTTTCCACAAGGTCCCAGAGAAAGCAGCGACTCACGTCCGAGTGTCGCCAAGGGGGAGGTTACCAACTTCCCGTCCATTCGACATGCCAGAGCCCAGGAGAATGAATTTCTGGAGACTCTGTCAGATTTCGGGAACTACTTCCGTAGCCGAAGAGTCGAACAGATAATGACGTTTTGAACCTGCCGAATGCGAACCCAATCGAACTCGCCGCAACTCTGATGCGGCTTACAAGGGTGACCTCATGACCACGACAACTTACGAATTGCCCGTACTGAAAATCGCCTCTCCCTGTACCGCAGACTGGGAGGAAATGACGGGGGACGAGCGGGTCCGGTTCTGCGGTCACTGTGAGAAGCACGTCTACAATCTGACCGTCATGGACCCTCGCGAGGTTCACGAACTGATCGAGCGGACCGAGGGAAAGTTCTGCGGTCGACTCTATCAGCGAGCCGATGGAACCGCTTTGGCGACGGACTGTCCGGTCGGATTGGCTCGAATGAAACGGCTTTGGTTGAGGACCTTGGCCGTGGCGACAACCGTGGCTGTCGCTGTCATCGCGGCCACGTGGAACACCGTTGGCCACACGACGACACCAGCCACCCCTTCGACTCCGACGCAGCCACTCGCGTCGCGAATCCGCGCGTGGTTCTCCCCTCCGAGCAGCGGTTCAGGGATGGTGATGCGAGACGTCTGTACCGGCATGATCGCTCTGCCGACCCCGATCGGTCTCCCCTCGACCATCGAAAACCGTCCGCCATCTCCCAGTCTGCCCAACGAGTGACCACGAGAATTCACCGCGATCACCCACTCGTCCACTCCGGAAACAATCACCTGTTACGATGGCTTTTTGGGGGGAGGTGGCTTCAGGCCCATCTTGTTGAGCAAGAGTTTCATGTCTTCCCAGACCGGTTTCTTTGCCGCAGGGTTTCGGAGCAGATACGAGGGATGGTACGTACAGAGGACTGTTGCGTTTCCATACTCGAACCATTGATTCCGAAGCTGCCCAATCGTCTCCTCGCGTCCCAACAAGTTCTGAGCGGCAATCGTCCCCCAGCAGACGATGTATTCCGGGTTCACGATTTGAATCTGAGCATCCAGAAACTCACGGCAATTGGAGGCTTCTTCAGGCGATGGATTACGGTTTCCCGGGGGACGGCAACGCAAAATGTTACAGATGTAAATCTCTTGTCGCGTCCATCCGCAAGCATGAATGATGTCAGTCAACAGTTTTCCGGCTCGACCGACAAACGGTTCCCCCTGAGCATCTTCGTCGGCTCCGGGAGCCTCGCCAATGAACATGACGCGAGCCTGTGGATTCCCAACGCCAAACACAGTTTGCGTCCGGGTTGATGCCAGTTCTTGACATCGCACGCAAGCCGAGACTTTCTTTGCGACCTTCGCCAACTGTTGATTCCGCTCTTCCACCGAGAGTGCGGCACTTCCACCCGAGGGCTTGGGGCGTGACTTCGCCATGATATCATCTCCGGCAGCGGCGACATTGATCACCGGTTGAGTTTGCGAAACAGATTGAACAGTGGTCGGGACGTCAACCGCAGGTGCTGCTTCGACGGGAGTTGTCGGTGGGGCCGGCGTGACGACGGCAAGGGGGGGCGGCGCAACGAACACGGCTCGTGGGAGATGCGTTAACCCGGCATCGTGCCATCCACGCAGCTTCTGCTCTAAGGCAAACGCCAGTGCAGCCGGGTCAGACATTGCTCCACTCCTCTCCGCCAAAGCTCCCGATGCGTCGAAACGATGAATCGCCAACACGACGAATCAACGTAACACTGATCGGATGAAAAGCGAAAGTGTACCCCCATCGCCCCGACGTTTCGAGCGACACTCACTCGGGAGGACGAAAGTGTGTGTGCGTCTTGATTGTCGGTGGAATCGCTGGGCCACTTGGGATAGAGCGGATGAACCATCCCGGCCTCGACGAACGTCACCGATTTTTCATTGCAGGCACGTCGAAAGTTCACAACGCTCGGGGCGGTTAATACTCGCGGCGTTGGCGAGAGGATGGGATGCCCATTGCTTTGCGGTACTTGGTGATCGTGCGGCGGGCGAGGGTGATCCCTTCGTCCTGCATCGCTTTGACCAAGGCATCGTCACTCAGCGGGTTTGACTTGTCTTCCTGGTCGACAACCTCTTTGAGTTTGCGGCGGATGTTCTCCCAGGCGACCTCTTCTCCATCCGCAGAGGTTGTCCCGCCACCGAAGAAGCGTTTGAGTGGGAAGATGCCGCGAGGAGTCGCGATGTGTTTGTCGTCCACCGCCCGCGAAACCGTCGTCACGTGGACATTGACGACGTCGGCAATCTGCTGCATTTTCAACGGAACAATGTGCTCGGGGCCGTTTTCCAGGAACTCTCGCTGCATGTCAACGATTGTCTGGGCCACTCGTCGCAACGTGTTGTATCGCTGTTCAATCGACTCGATCAGCCAGCGGGCCGACTCGACTTTCTTCCGAATGAATTCCCGCGTTTCGGCGTCCGGCTTACTTTCGAGCATTCGTAAGTACCGAGGACTCACGCGGAGGGAGGGGACGTACTCGTCAATGATTTCGACGACCCACTCTCCCTTATCGTTCTGTTCGACGCGGAGATCGGGGGTAATCGTCTGTATCTGTTCGCTGGCGAAGCCACGCCCCGGAAAGGGGTTCAGCGACCGCATCTGCTCTTTGGCCGCGTTAATGAGGTCGATCGTGAAGCCAGTCTTCCGTTCGATCAAGGGGAGCCGATTGTGGATCAAGTCGTCGAGGTGGCCGCTGATGATGGTGCGCAACACGTCATGAAACGGCATGCCGGGCGTCAATTGCAACAGCAGGCATTCCGACAGGTCTCTCGCTCCGACTCCCGGTGGGTCGAGTTTCTGAACCAGTGTAAGGGCTTCGTGGGCCTGCTCCGGTGTGATCGAGCGTCCATAGACCTGCATCATCTCGGGGAGCGAACTTTGCAGACGTCCGTTGCCATCGAGGTTTTGAATCAGGTATTCGCCAAACCCGCTGACCACTTTGGAC
Organism: Planctomycetaceae bacterium; assembly: GCA_041398965.1. Classification (GTDB taxonomy): domain Bacteria; phylum Planctomycetota; class Planctomycetia; order Planctomycetales; family Planctomycetaceae; genus JAWKTT01. Next base: position 38,316 of record JAWKTT010000032.1, read on the forward strand.
ATCGTGAAGTAGTGAAACTGTTCGAGCAGGTACTCTTGCAAGGTTTGCGGACGATCGAGGGCGTTCGCCATCAGATCATGGGCCCGGTCCATGCTGTCCTGAATCTGATTTCCAGAAGGACGCGAGCCTGACGTGTAGTTGTCGTCGGGCCAGTCGGAGGAGATTTCGACGAGACGCTCGAAGTCGGACGCCCCGTTGTCGTCGTTGGCGACAAGTTCCCGCTGTTCGACTTCCCCTCGTTGTGGCTCCTCGGCCGTGTGACTTTCGGTCTTCAGGAAGTCGGGGTTATCAGGGGAATTCCGATTCTGTTCCCGCTCTCGATCCACCTGTTGCAGGCAGACATTTTCCGCGAGTTCCTGGTCGATCTTTTCCTGCAAAGCCGCCATCGGGAGTTGCAGAATCTCCATCGATTGAATCATCCGAGGCGCCAGCCTCATCTCCTGGCGCATCTTCATCGATTGTGAGAGACCAATGTGCATTGTGTGGTGAACTGGGGTGAAAGGGTTGTGAAACGGGGAGAGGGGTCAGGATTCAGGGGTTAGGAATTGGGTTTCCCAGGGAGTGATGGTCTCTGTCAGAACGACTGGCGACCGCGGAGAGCGTCGAACAGCATCTCCTTGTTGGCAAATTCTAGCACGCTTCCGGACGCAATACCTCGCGCAAGTCGCGTGATTCTTACGGGAATACCTTCGAGCAGGTTCGAGATGTACAGGGCTGTCCCATCGCCGTCGACGGTTGGGTTAGTTGCCATGATGATTTCGGTTGTTCCTTCTTTGCGAATCCTGCGAATCAGCGGTTCGATTGTCAGATCGTCCGCATGAATCCCATCGAGTGGGGCAATTCGTCCCCACAACACATGATAGGTCCCATCAAACGCCCCTGTCGCCTCCAAAGCCGCGACATCCTTCGGTTGCTCGACAATACAGATCGTTCGCTGCTCGCGACGCGGGTCTTGACAAATAGAGCAGAGCTCTTCACTCGTCAAGTTGAAACAGCGCCGACACCGACGAACCTGCTCCCGCACATCTCGAATGGCCTTCGCGAAAGCCAGCGCCTCCTCAGCCGGACATGAGAGGAGATAGTTGGCTAATCTCTCCGCCGTCTTGCGTCCAATTCCCGGCAGATCAGACAGACAATTGACCAACTCACCCACAGCGGGTCCAAACGGATGATCGGCAGGATCGTGAAATCGTGGTGGCATGGAATCGAAGTGAAAAAATTGTGAAAGAAATCAGGACTGAGACGTCGTGCGTCTCGGAAGTCGCGTTGAAGTGAAACGAAGAGTGACAGAACTTGTGTGTGTCGAATGTTGTGCGGGATCAGAGGGAGAGATCGTCGTTGCCTCTCGTTCGAGGCATCTCTCACTCCGGTCCAATCTCAACCACAACCCGCAGCATACCACAGCAGGATACACCGGCACCCCCCAGTTCGCAGAGACCAATTCCCGCCCTCCCCCCGAAATGGGTGCATTCCTCGAATTGTGATCCTCGCCAACTTCTGATCTTTGCTGTCAGCCTCTCCCTCTCCCCCACTGTCGACGTTCCTGTTTTGAAGGACTTTCCTGTGGGGGAGACAGAATGGAAGGACCGGCGATCACTGGGTGCGTGGGTTACGAATTTGGGTGATTGCTGTTCCCGATTTCAGAGCCATAACAGTGAGGCTGGTCCGATGATGACGTTACGATACGTGGGGCGGATGTCCATAAAGATTCGATTTCGGTGGCGGTTGCCGATGTGGGGGATGCGGCGGCGCAGGTTCTTGAGCGGTTGCCGTTCGATGAGCCGCGGGTGTTGGTTGCGAACTTTGGGGCCGCTTGGTTCGTTAAAGGTCTGTTACGAGGCGGGGCCGACGGGGTATGGGCTGTAAAGGTTCTTAGAGGAGAAGGGGGTGGACTGTGTGGTCATTTCGCCGTCGATGGTGCCGCAGCAGCTGAGTCGCGTGAAGACGGATCGACGCGATGCCAAGAGGCTGGCCCACTTCTGCGATCGGGCGACTTGGTGACCATCTGGATTCCCGATGCCGCGACCGAAGCGATCCGCGACTTGGTGCGTGCGGGATGATGCTCGTCTTTGCGAACGGGCGCATCCGGCAGCAGTTACTCAGTTTCTGCTGCGTCAGGGACGACGCTTCACCGAAGGTGTTTCGCATTGGACCAAGACGCACTGGTCGTGGATTCGTCGGCAGACGTTTGACTTCGAAGCACAGAATCAACTGTTGGCCGACGCCATCGCCACGGCAGACCAAGCCCAGTCCCGCATCACCCGACTCAACGCCGACATCCATGACGCACTGGCCGACTGGGCGACTCAGCTCGCTGGTGCAGAACTTGCAGGCGTTCTGCGGAATTCAGGAGTTGACGGCCGTCGGAATTGTCGCAGAGTTGGCGACTTTGAACGATCTCGACAGCGGCGAAGTTCATGTCGTTTGTCGGCTTGGTTCCCAGCGAAGCGTCGAGCGGTCCAACACGTCGTCAGGGTGGATCACCAAGAGCGGCAACCGCCATGGGCGACGTCTGCTGATCGAAGCAGCCTGGCACTATTATCATGCCCGACCAAACGCGAGCCTCGCACTGTTACAGCGGCGAAGGTCTGCCTCAGGAGGTCATCGACATCGCCGACAACGCGGCGACGACTGCGAAAACGCTCGCTGAAGTTGCAGCGAATCAAGAAGTCTGCCACGAAGATCGTCACCTAGCTGGCCTCGCGAGTTGGCGGGGTTCCTGTGGTCCGCCGCGATCACCACGCAGCGTCTGCATCGCGAACAGACTTCCCCACCAGCGACCTCAAAACGGGCGAAGCATGATCGTGACAAACAGCAACACACGAAACGGCGAACAGACACCACTCCCAACAGAATTGTGACGATGATGTTCTAATCCAGGATAATGTTACATCGATACGACAGCATCATTTGCCAGAGATTATTCTTTGTAGGATGATGTTGTGAGATGTCTGCGAAGAGACAACGATGACAACAACCGACTGCCTTCAAGGAGACGAGCAGCGACGCCGTGGCGGTGTGGAGACCGACGAACGGAAGCACCCTCGATGCCCTCTTGAGCATTCCTTCACAGGAACACGCTCGTCCCGGAGACTGAGGTTCCTCCCAGACGAAACCTTGCCTTGCGGTAACCAACCCGCGTATCTCAGAGTGCCAGTCTCCCACCCCCACCGGCCCGCCGCCATCCCGAGGAGAAAATCATGACCTGACGCCCCCTTTCAGTCAAACAGAAAAAGCCCCCCACACTTGACCGGTCCTTCCATATCAGAGGGCCGGGGTGAGGGGGAATAAGAAGTGGCATCCAATTCACAAACGTGTTGAAATAGCGTCCACAGATACCCCCTCATCCCAGCCTTCTCCCCCGTGGGAACGCTGATTGAAGTCGGCACGTCGTCTCCGGGGGAGAAGGAGTCTCGGGTCGGCTGACGCCTCCGATTGGGGGAGATGCATTTGTCAGATTGAAAATCTGACCCACGGTCGGTGTTCAACGGGCTGTTAAGGGGTGGTCGACAATTGACATTCGCAAACGACTGCCCCTCACTCTCAATCACTGTCATGCGAGCGACGGGGAGACACGCTGTCTGACGCTCCCGAGGCCGTGAATCGGCGTCGTTTTGTCCGGGGTGGGTGCAACTTCTGAAGCATCGTGGTAGAGTGTGGGTGTCTTTCGATGGGCTGTCGGAGGAGTGCAAGGCCACGTGATTGGGGACTTGTTGGAAAGCCATCGAATTCGTTGGCAGGACGGGGCTGATGGAACGACGTCGAAATTTCGTCGTGTGGACCGTGTTTGGCACGGTGTTGTCGCTGGTGTTGCCCATTGCCGGTACGTTGATTGCTGCGGTCTGTTTTCCAGAGTTTCGCTGGACCCATCTTCCCGTTCACTCTCTGGTTGAAGGGGCCGGGGGGCTGATCGCGATGGCCGTGGCCGCGATCCTGATGGCTGAGATCGGACGCAGGGAAAACACTGGTCACTACCGATGGATGGCGATCGCTTTATCCGGCATGGGGGGGCTGGACCTGTTTCATGCCGCCTCTTCCCCGGGGATCCATTTTGTCTGGCTTCACAGTCTGGCGACATTCGTCGGCGGAATATGTTTTGGACTGGTCTGGCTCCCGAATTTCCAGCTTCCCAAGGTTCTTGGGGACCGATTCGTCTTTGCGGTTGTCGGATTCTGCCTCGTCGTGGGAACCGTGTCGGTCATGGTCCCCGACAGTTTACCAGCAATGACAACCTCGACCGGTTCCTTCTCCGCGATGGCTTTGGGGTTGAACATTATCGGAGGATTGGGCTTCCTCGTGGCCGGAGGCTTTTTTCTTAAAAGGTTCTGCGTGACACTTCGGGTTGAAGACTGGATGTTCGCGGTCCACACGATCCTGTTCGGCGCAGCCGGGGTGCTGTTTGCTTACTCAGTTCTCTGGGATGGAGGCTGGTGGTGGTGGCATGTGCTGCGATTAGCCGCGTACGTTGCCGCCTTGTTGTACGGTCTGCGTACGTTTCATCATGCTGAGCAGGAACTCCGCCATCTGAACCGGCAACTTCATGAGACGAACGCCTCGCTCGACCGGACGGTTGCCGATCGCACCTCGAAACTCCGTGCAACCGAGGAACGTTTTGAACTGGCCATTCGCGGGTCGACCGATGGCATCTGGGATTGGAACATCGAGACAAACGAGGTCTTCTACTCGCCCCGCTTTAAGGAGTTAGTCGGCTATTCCGACGAAGAGTTTCCCAACCTCTTCACCTCGTTTGAATCCCGTCTACATCCTGAGGATCACGACTGGGTCTTTCAGGAGATTGATAACCATCTCAAGCGACAGCAGCCCTACGACGTCAAGTATCGACTGATGACGAAGGCAGAAGGATACCGTTGGTATCGTGCGCGAGGACAGGCGATCTGGAACAGCGAAGGAGTCGCTCAGCGGATGGCTGGGTCCATCACGGATGTCACCGAAGAGCATCGGTTGCGAGAACGATTTCGTCTGGCTGTCGAAGCCTCGCCGACGTCGCTGTTCATGGTGCGACGAGATGGTCAAATCCTCATGGCCAACTCGCGCAGCCTCGAACTATTCGGTTACGATAACGAAGAGTTAGTCGGGCAGATGATTGAAGTGCTCGTCCCGTCCCGTTTTCGAGAGGGACATCCTGCCCAGCGAGAGTCTTTCTTCAGGAACCCTGTTTTGCGAGACATGGGGACAGAGTTGGAACTGCTCGCTGTTCGCAAGGACGGTTCTGAATTTCCGGTGAAGGTCGGACTCAGCCCCGTTCAGACAGCGGAAGGGGCGTCGGTAATCTGTGGAGTCGTCGACATCACCGATCAGAAATCGGCCTTGGCCGCCATGCAACAAGCCAAAGAGGCTGCGGAATCTGCCAGCCTCGCCAAGAGTTCCTTCCTCGCCAACATGAGCCACGAAATTCGGACTCCAATGAATGGCATCATCGGCATGACGCAGTTGCTCGCGCATACCGATCTACGGGCGCATCAGCGAGACTACCTCGCAACCATCGACGAGTCGGCTCATATTCTCCTGAGACTGCTGAACGATATCCTCGATTTCTCGAAGATCGAAGCAGGCAAACTGGAACTGGAGATCGCCGACTTTCGTTTCGCCGAGTGTGTTGCTCGTGCGGCACAGATGCTGGTGCTGCGAGCCGCCGAGAAAGGTCTGGAAATCGCCTGCCGGGTTGCTCCCGACATCCCGGATCATCTGCGGGGCGACTCTGGCCGCGTGCAACAGGTTCTCGTCAATCTCCTGGGCAACGCCGTCAAGTTCACCGAAGCGGGCGAGATTTTTGTCAACGTTAATGCCGAGTCCATCAACTCGGACAAGGTGAGACTGCACATCTCCGTCAGCGATACCGGAATCGGAATTCCTGCCGAGAAGGCCGAACAAATCTTCAATCCGTTCGAGCAGGCTGAGTCATCCACGACGCGTCGATTCGGCGGGACCGGACTTGGACTGGCCATCTCTCGGCAGCTTGTCGAGATGATGCATGGACGGATGTGGGTCGAGAGCGAGCCAGGTCGCGGATCGACGTTCCACTTCACGGCCGAATTTGGAGTGGCTGCCGATCAACACGCCTACCAACCCGCCGAACTCGCGTCGCTCCTGAATCTTCCCGTGTTGATCGTCGACGACAACTTCACGAATCGCCGAGTCCTCAGCGAGATTCTGCAACACTGGAAAATGCAACCACTGTTAGCTGATTCCGCCGCGTCGGCCCGGCAGGTCTTGCAGAAGGCAGAAGCCGAGCATCGACCGATTCGGCTCATCCTACTGGATCATCACATGCCGGGCGAAGATGGTTTCCACTTCGCCGAAAGCGTCCGCCAGCAACTCAACCGGGAGAGTTGCCGCATCATCATGATTTCGTCCGGGTCATCTCCCGTCGATTCAGAACACTGTCAAAAACTGGGTGTCGACCGTTTCATGACCAAACCGGTCATTGCCTCCGACTTGCTCAACGAAGTTCTCCGACAGTTCGGAAGTCGAACAGTAATTCTGCCGGAGACCCCCACGGAGACGGTTCACTCGGATCAAGTCCATCCGCGACGAGTGTTACTTGTCGAGGACAACGAAATCAATCGCCGCGTGGCGGTGGGGTTGCTGCGGTCGCGGGGGCATCATGTTGTCGTCGCCGAACATGGACAGATCGCTGTCGACACCTTGGCCGAACAGGAGTTTGACGTGGTGCTGATGGACATGCAGATGCCCGTCCTCGATGGCTACGAAGCGACAGCCGAAATCCGTCGACGGGAACATCGAACCGGTGGCCATATCCCAATTGTTGCCATGACGGCCGAGGCGATGAAGGGAGACCGGGAACGCTGCCTCGCTTCCGGCATGGACGATTACGTTTCGAAACCGATCGCTCCCGAAGAGATGTATCGGGCGGTCGAACGCTTCCCCGCACTCTGTCTCTCCCCTCAGACTGCGCCCCAGGACGAAGAATCTTCTCCTGCCGACTCGAAGTCGCAACAGTCCAACGTACAGGGATCATCCTCGACCAACGATCGTTCCGTGGTCTTCGATCCATCCGTTCCGACCGAGGAGACGCGACCCATCCCCCCACTCGACTGGGACATGGCGGCTCACCGTCTTGGGGGCGCGCGGGAGACTCTGCTCGACTTCTCAGAGATCGTCAAACAACAAATCCCCACACTCATGGCCGACATGCAAACTGCGATCAAGACTGGTGATATTCCTCTGCTGCGACGGTCGGCTCATACCTTGAAGGGTTCCGTCACATACTTCGGAGCAGCCCCGCTGGCAGAAGCCGCCTTCAATCTTGAGCGTCTCGCCCAGACCGAAACCGTCGACGGCGCACCGCAGTTGCTGGAGAAAATCGAAGAAGAGCTGTCCCGATTCCTCTCGGCACTCGACGCCGGGCCCCCCACTTAGTGTCATCACGGAAGATCGAAGGATTTTCGGGGCAGGGGTTAGCAGTCTGTCGAAAAACGTGGGTCAGACATTCCAACCTGACAGGGGGCCGTTTGATGCCTCGGAAAAAAGCCTATGAGATGCTCTGGTCAGATTGGATAATCTGACCCAGGGTCGTTTTTCAACGGGCTGTTCGCCAATGATTCATGTTTTCGCAGAGAAATGTCCCCACACACGGAGTTCAGTTATGTTGACGACCGCTTTTCGCTGGAGGACTAATGTTAGGCAACTCTTCCGGATAAAACTCGGACTCATTCTGCTCGGGTTGCTGGCTCTTGCTGGCGGTCGCGACGCTGTTGCGGCGTCGCCGAATATCCTGCTCATCTTTGTTGACGATATGGGGTGGGCCGACTTTTCCTGCTTTGGGAACAAGAATGTTCAGACAGAGCGGATCGATCGGCTCGCTCGGGAAGGGATTCGATACGAACAGTTTTACGTGAACTCCCCCATTTGCTCGCCATCCCGTGTGGCCATCTCGACGGGGCAGTATCCGCAACGTTGGAGGATCACTTCCTATCTGAACAATCGGCAGTCCAACATCGATCGCGGCATGGCGCAATGGCTCGACCCCAAAGCTCCCCTGCTCGCCCGTTTGCTTCAGCAGGCGGGCTATGCCACCGGGCACTTCGGCAAGTGGCACATGGGAGGACAACGCGACGTCGGCGACGCCCCGCTGATCTCCGAGTATGGGTTCGATGCTTCTCTCACCAACTTTGAAGGTCTCGGCCCTCGACTGCTCCCCCTGCTCGACTCTCACGATGGCAGCCCCGTCCGAAAGCACTCGCTCGGCTCCGATCAACTCGGTCGGGGGGAAATTCAATGGATGGACCGAGGGGAGATCACCGGCGGATTCGTCGCCCGGGCATTGAACTTTGCAAAGCAATCACACGCCGATGGAAAGCCGTTCTACATCAACCTTTGGCCAGACGATGTTCACAGCCCCTTCTTCCCCGCAGCCACCCGGCGGGGCGATAGATCGAAACAGGCACTGTACAACGGCGTCCTCAAGTCGATGGATGAACAACTCACGCCACTCCTCGACTACATCGCCATGACCGAATCTCTGCGAGACAACACACTCGTGCTCATCTGCTCGGACAATGGCCCCGAACCCGGAGCTGGTTCGGCAGGAATGTTTCGTGGTCAGAAAACCATGCTCTACGAAGGGGGGATCCGTTCGCCATTGATTGTCTGGGGGCCCGGCCTGCAACAGGCGAATGCAATCGGCTCCGTCAATCGGACGTCTCTCTTCTCCGCGATCGATCTCGTCCCATCACTCCTGGCAATCGCCGGAGTCCCGACCCCGGACGGCATGTCGTTTGACGGCGAATCGCTGCCAGGGGTTCTTCTGGGACGCGAACAGGTCTCGCGTCTGGCTCCCCTCTGCTTCCGTCGCCCCCCCGATCGAGACTCATTCTACGGCGTCAATGACCTCCCCGATCTCGCCATCCGCGACGGACAATGGAAACTCCTCTGCGAGTACGACGGCAGCAACCCCGAACTCTACAACCTCGACACCGACCCCAGCGAAACCAACAACCAAACCCAGTCCCACCCCGCCATCACCCAACGCCTCACTCAAACACTGCTTGACTGGCACCGTGCAATGCCAGAAGATCGCGGAGCAACCTACCAACTCCCTTCACCCAAAAAACGCCCATGACACATCGGCGATTCTCCGAGAATGTGATGGCTTCAGGATCGTCGGCCAACGTGTCGAGGCGGGGGGTCTTACGTGCGGGTGTGTTGGGGGCGGTGGGGCTGACGCTGCCCGAACTTCTGCAATCTGAGCGGCCCGCCGTTGGGGGCGAGCGGACGGTGTCAGCCAGTCGGAAGGGACAGGCCAAGTCGTGCATCTTTATTCATCAGTATGGCGGGTTGAGTCAGTTGGACTCTTGGGATCCGAAGCCGAATGCTCCCAAGGAGGTACGCGGGCCATATCTTCCGATCGCGACGGCGACTCCCGGTTTTCAAGTGGGCGAACTGATGCCGCGACTCGCCAGGCTGTCGGAGTCGTACTGCGTGATCCGGTCGATGAGTCACCATGTGCCGGTGCATGATGTTGCCAACAAGATGCTGCTCGGCGGGTCAGACGCTCCCGCCTCTGATGCCCCGGCATTTGGCTCGGTTGTCACCAAGCTGAAGCCCTCGACCGAGAACATTCCCTCCTATGTCTGGTTGCAGAAGTTTGGCGGTGGGGCGGCTCCTCCGGAAGCGACGTACCTCACCGGAGGGTTCCTCGGTATGGGGCATGCGCCACTTGTTATCGGACATGGTCATGAAGACAACCCGGCAACCGAGGGGTTTCGGGTGCAGGCGTTCGACACCGCCAGCGATGTGTCGTTGCAACGACTGCAGAGCCGATGGCAACTACGACAGCAGCTTGAACCAGTGCTCCACCAAGGTTCCTTGGATCGACCAGCGACCTTTGAACAGTTTCAGCATCGGGCCTACGACTTGTTGCATGGAGAACGGGCCCGCGTCGCATTTGATGTCACGCAGGAGCCCCAGTCCATGCGGGACCGATACGGTCGCAATCCGATGGGACAAAACCTCTTACTTGCGCGGCGACTCGTCGAAGCGGGGGTTCGACTGGTCAGCGTGGTTGCCTGGACCGGGTTGGCTCCGGGTGACAAATTCATGAGTCTGGAAACCTGGGACATGCACGGCAACGCAGGGATCGGCATCTTTGACAACGGCTGGAACGGACTCGGATGGGCACTCCCCCGAGCCGACCAATCGGTGGCCGCCCTGTTGGAAGATCTGAAGGATCGTGGCCTGCTCGAATCGACCCTTGTGGTTCTCGTAGGCGAGTTCGGTCGCACTCCCCGGATCAGTAATGGAGCCAAAGCGATTGGTCGAGACCACTGGCCCAACTGCTATTCGGCGATGGTGGCGGGGGCCGGTATTCGAGGGGGGAACATCATCGGCAGGTCGGACGAACAGGCGGCTTATGTTCAAGACCGTCCCGTCTCACTCGCTGACTTCACTTCGACTCTGTATCACGCTCTGGACATCCCCCCTGCCACTCGCCTCAGCCCCGACAACTTCACTCGACCCGCGAGCGAAGGGACCCCGATGCGAGATCTCTTTTGACCGTCACTCCCAAGTTGAGACTCCCTTCCAGTCGGGTGATTTAGCAAGTGGTGACTTTGGAATCTCGCGGATTGTGGGTTTGGCCATGCTGCCGCTTGACCTGACTTGCCGTCGGTGCAACGATGGGCGGGAGCTGGCGGGATGGTCTTGGTTGGACCGTCCGCAGAACGATCCTGATCAACCGGAATAGAGTGCCCAACATGACTGACTACACACGCCGACTGGCTTTGAAAATTCTCGGGGCAGGGGCGGCCTGGTTAGGAGTGGATCGTTTTTTTGGAGCGACAACGCGCGCGGCAGACGGTGTCGCTGAGAAGGAAGTCTCGACGGCGAAGGAGGGGAACGGGAGTTCGACGCCCACAGCGGGAGTCGGTCAACCGTCGCAGGTTGGTGACTGGCATCGGACTCATGACCGCGTCTTTCTTGGCGGCGAGTTCTGGGCAAATCCGATGGAGGACTGGCGAATCGTTGAGGGCGGAGCGGAGTGTCAGTCGTTCGGCGGAAACCGCAACGTCCATCGACTGTTGAATCAGATCGTCGACGCGACCAAGCCGTTCATGATGTCGGTTGTCGTGAAGCAAGTCGAGAAGACCGGGCCCGATGGAGGAGCCGGGTTTCGGATTGGCTGCCGGAGTGATGTGAATGATGTTCGTGCGAATGTGTTTCAGAGCAACGGCATCGACATCGGCTTTGCAGGCAAGGAGATGTTTGTCGGCCGCACTCGTGGCAAGTTCGATCTCGCGACAGATGAGGGAGAATTCACACTTCGTCTGAGCGGGAAGCCCGTTGACGGGGGGTACGAACTGACGCTTTCGATTACTTCGATGGATGGCAAAGTTCGCGTGCTCACGCACCTCGCCCAACCGCAATGGGTGACGGGGAACGTGGCGATCGTCAACACTTTCGACCCGAAGGCGGGGAAGCAGAAAGGGACACGGTATCGCTTCAGTCAGTGGATGCACGGCGGAGAGGCGTTTTCCAACTCGCCGGAACATCGTTTCGGGCCGCTGTTGTGGACCAACTATTCGTTGAGCGACTCGCGTGGACCCGAGGGTTTCGTACTCAAGCTGAGCGCGCTGACCGGGCCACTGGGAGCGAAAGACAATCATCAAGTGACGCTGCAAATTCAGGAAGGGGATGGTTGGAATACGATCGCGACCGCTGAACTCGACACCGATGCTTGGGTGGCGACGTTTCGTGTTCCCCAGTGGAACGAGAAGGTTGAGCACAAGTATCGGGTGGTTTATCGCGAAAACTTCAAGAACGACACCTTTGCGATGCATGAATGGGGGGGGACGATTAAGGCGAATCCCTCGGGGCGGCCGCTGGGTCTGGGGGCACTCACCTGTCAGAACGATTACGCCTTTCCCTATGCCCCTGTGCTCGACAATCTCGTCAAGCTCGATCCCGACATGTTGTACTTTTCGGGCGATCAACTGTACGAAAACCACGGAGGTTACGGCGTCATTCGGGATGACCCTGAGATGGCGATTCTTAATTACCTCCGCAAGTTCTATCAGCACGGCTGGGCCTTCCGCGAAGCGATGAAGGACCGCCCGACCCTCTGTATCCCCGACGACCATGATGTTTTTCAGGGGAACATCTGGGGCGAAGGGGGACGTCAGATGCGACAGGGGACCACCTCTTCGGAAGGGGGATACCGTCAACCGGCCCGCATGGTCAACGTCGTGCATCGCACCTGCACCAGCCATCATCCCGACTTCTACGACCCTGCCGTCGTCGAGCAGGAGATCTCGGTTTACTTCGGCGACATGGTGTATGGTGGAGTGAGCTTCGCCGTTCTGGGAGACCGCCAATGGAAGAGCGGCCCCGAGCGAGTCGAGACCGGTTCGGGGCGGGCCGACCATGTGCTCGATCCCAAGTTCGACACTTCGGCTCTCGACAAACCGGGGTTGGTACTTCTTGGGGAGCGTCAGGAAGCGTTTCTCAAAGCGTGGTCGAAAGATTGGCGAGGACACACCATCAAGGTGCTGTTGAGTCAGACTGTGTTAGCCGGAGTAGCGACGCATCACGGCGGATTCAACGGGTATCTCAAGGCCGACCTCGATTCCGGCGGATGGCCTCAGACCCCGCGGAACCGTGCGATCGACATCATCCGCGAGTCGAAGGCGTTGCACATTAACGGCGATCAACATCTCACGACCCTTGTGCAGTATGGCGTCGACAAACAGCGCGACAGTAACTGGTCGTTTTGCACTCCGGCCATCGCTGTCGGTTACCCCCGCTGGTGGCGACCAGACGAACTTAACATGCCCCACGAGCATCGACCCGCGCACAACCTGCCAAACACCGGCGAGTTCATCGATGGGCTTGGGAATAAGGCGTACGTCTATGCCGTCGGCAACCCCGAGGTCGGCCAAAAGAAACACCGTTACGAACTCGCTCATCAGAAAGGGAGCGGCTTCGGACTGGTCACCATCGATACCGAGAAGAAGACGTATCACATCGAGTCATTCCGGTTCCTGATTGATGCCACCGACGGCAAACCTGAGAACCAATTCCCCGGCTGGCCCGTGACGATTCATCAAGACGAGAACGCCGGTATCAATAAAATAAACTAACTCACCTTGATAGCCCCACACATTCAGTGTGGGGCTAAACTTTTGGGAACACACGATCATGGCGGACTTCAAGGTTACGCAGCTTGACCCAGATACAAACTTCAAGGAGTTGGCTTACTGGGATGTGGTCATTATCGGAGCCGGTCCGGCGGGGTTGGCGGCGAGTCTGACGACGGCTCATCGTGGGTTGACGACGCTCGTCATCGAGGCGAAGGGGGAACCGGGCGGGCAACCGCAGTTCTTGTATGCTGACAAGAAGATTGTCGACATCCCCGGCTTCCCCGATGGAATTTCTGGAGAGGAGTTGTCCGAGCGGACCTATCGGCA
>JAWKTT010000033.1:0-51557 GCA_041398965.1 Planctomycetaceae bacterium
TATCCCATGACAAACAACAGCGTTCACACTCGTACAAAGGGACTTCGGAAACCCCCGATACCCATAGCAGGCGGGAATGTGTCCGTGATCGCGAGTATAGACGTCAGCCATCCGGTCGAGTTCCCCGGTCGTGACACCGGGTTGCACGGAGTCTCGCAGATGGTCGATCAGTTGGGCATTGAATCGCCCCGCGGCACGCAAACCGTTGCGTTCTTCCTCCGTCGCATAGATCGGCAGCTTGCGGGAGTTCTTCCAGGTAAACAGTCGTCTCATTCACAACTCCCGCGGCAACAGACGTGAGAGGGACACCGTCCCAACCGGCCTGTCGATGATCGCACTTCGCAACACCTGACGCCCCCTCTCTCCAGAAAGAGACCGATGATGCTCCGAATGGGCGACGTTCCGCACTCATGACAAAAAGGTTCAAATCAAAAGACTCTCCACGCATTGTGCTGCACGGTCACTCAGTTTTCAACACCATCCGAAAACTGTCGCGAGGCATCTGACAATTTCCCCGCTTATATTCTGACATTTGCAATGCGGGGAACATCCGAGATGGCCACCGTCAGTCGGTGCAAATACTTCCACCCAGCCAGAGTTGATGCAGTGTCGACTGGCGAAAAATTCCACCTGTCAGAAGATCTGTGACATTGACCGGCCCTCGCGACTCAGGCCAGCGAACCACGGCCAGTCGCGGGACCATGCCGACGAATAGACTTCCAGTTTCGGCCGGAAGTCCCAGTGCCGTCGCGGCATCGACCGTGACCATCTTCAGGTACTGTAACGGCGCGACCTCGGGGTGACGCGAATGGAGCCACTGCAATTCGGCAAACAGGTTGAGGTCGGGATTCGACGCCCTGCTATCTGTCCCAATGACGACCCGCCCCCCCGCTTTCCGCAACTTGAGCCATGGATGATCTCGATGGCCAAATTGATGATGAGTGCGCGGACAATAGACAAGTGTCATCGACTTCTGCTCGACGAGCATTCGCAGTTCGGACTCGTCAAGGTAGTTTCCATGGACGACCAACGCCCGAGTTGTCTCGGCGAGTTGATCGAGATAGTGCTTCGGTCGACGGGACGCCTCGAACAGTTGTGGTCGCCAGAGGCCCATCTCTTCAAACAAGTCCACAAGCGGCCCACTTCGGTCCGTCAACAGTTGCAATTCTTCAGTGGTCTCGGCCAGATGCATCGCCACTGGAACCGATGTTTCACACGCGAATTCGATCAGTTGCACGAAGAGTTCCGGATGCACTGAATAGGGGGCGTGCGGAGACAGTCCCCTTTTCAGGATGCGGGCCTTTGGGTCTGGGGGCTCTTGAATGCCGGGACCAAACACGCTCCCCTGAAGAAACTGTCTGGCGAATTCCATCTGCTTTTCGATGGCTTCGTCGGACAGACCGAGCAGTTCACGAAAGATCACCCCTTCACAACCGACTCGTTGCAACTCGTCTGCAGCCGAGTTGTCTGTGCAGATTTCACCGACGAATCCCCCCCCGGCTCGACAAACTTCTGCCCAGCCTTGCTGAACGGCCTCCTGAATGGAATGCACACGCCGACGTCGGGTCGCGATCACTTGCCGAATCCATGCGGCGAATGGGCAAGCCGGGGTGACTGGACTTGCAAGGTCGCTGAACTCCAGGTGCGTGTGGGCATTGATGAGAGCGGGGATGATCGCCGCATCCCCCAGATCGACGACTTGCTCCCTGCGACGATCACTCGCGGAGAGTTGTCGCGAAGGACTTTCGTACAGGTCGGATACCACTCCGTCGTCGAGTTCAATGCATCCCGGCGAGAGCACGCGGCCATCGCCCGGTATCACCCATCTCGCAGCCAGCGTGACCCGCCGTGACCAATCGATCTCCGTCACGGCTTCGCCTGCGCAACATGTTCCGGAAAGTCCTTCTCATAGCGTTTCAACAACGCCCCGACGTCGTTAGAAACGATGTATATCTTCCCTCGCACATCGAGCGACTTGCCCGCCTCGATCCCACCGAGACGGAAGTCCGAATGCAGGCAAACAGCGACCCCCTGAAACAGTTCCTGATATGGCTCAAATGCGGTCGCGAAGATCATCGACTCATCCGCCGAGAAACAGCCGATCAACCCGTTACTGGGGACCAACTTGCTGAGCGGTCGCGGGTTGACGTCGTTTCGATCGACTCCCTTCGGGCACCACACCTGCCCCGGAATGTATCGAGCGGTCATCGCCCAGTCTCGCGTCGGCATTCGCTCGAGTTTGCCATCAAGGAACACGAAGCTCTTTGCCAGATAACCCTTCTGGTCCCCCCCGGTAAACTTGTCCAACCGAATGCAAGGCTGCGCCCAGTGCGATTCCGAGCGGGTCTTGGTCGGATTGTGAGCCTTGATCGCGAAGCTCACTTCATCCACGGTCGATCGAATCTCGTGGGTCACTTCCAGCCCGTCTTCCACGACACATTTCAACCGAATGAGTGTCCCCTCCTTACTCGCTTCGACAAGCTCGGTCCGATGCGGAATCTTCGTGTGCATGACCCAGTCAGCATCTGTCGATCGATCGCGGCAATACGCTTCGAGATAATGAATCCTCACCTCCCCCCCCGGCACCTGCTCGCCCGAGATCGTGAGATAATTCTTCTCCCAGTGGAGCTTCAAAGGCTCAACAGCAACCGCGGACGTTGCCACCAGACAAAGAAGCCCCAACGCCATCCCAATCAGAACCATAAGACTTTGAAAGGGCGATTGATACGAACGCAAGGCGAGCGGAATTCTTACAGAGGGCATTTGAGTGCTCCGGAAAATGATGCATCAATGCTGTTGACCGAAGATGTGCCGCCGAAACTTTAAATGGCACACCAGGAAGACATGACCTGATTATGGCGACTCCCCCATGAGAATCGAAGCGACATCTTGAGGCAATGGGGATAGACCGCGGATGACGCGGATCTGGCGGAAATTCGCGGATGGTAGTCTGCCAATCCGGCGGAGAGTAAAAGTCGGAGAACGAAGAGCAAACCGCGGCATCCGCCAGCGGCCAGATATCACCACTCGCGAATCTCCTTCCGGGCAACTCATAGATCGTTCCCATCACACGTCCCCTTTGGTCGTCCGTAATCCGCGCTGATCCGCCGCATCGGTGTTATCCGCGGCCCAACTGACGAGCCGTCGGCCTTCGACAGCTGTCACCGACCTTTCAGATGCACATACACTCCTTCTTTGCTGGATCTGATCTGATGGACCGTCCAACAGATCAAATCATTGCTACCTGGCCGGTTGCGTTTCGATGGTGACGTTGTACTCCCCCGATTGTCGGCAAGTTCGCCCCAAAGGTCGTTGACGCGAAAATAGAGGGTCCCGTCGATGGGAGCGGTCAGCACACTCGCTCGGCCAATGTCGATCTCTTTCATCAATCGGCCGACTCCGGTCGCATCCGGCGGTCCGTCCGATTGAATGGCGGCGAGCAGTCGCCCAATCGGGCGACCTCCAGAGTAGCGAATGCTGATCCCCTGCGGTTCGCTCGTCCATGGTTGCGGGAGTTCCGCCAACGACACCTCCCCAGTCGCGCTGACATGGTACGACTCGCCTCGCTTCACGGTGATGCCACTGTTTTGCCAACCGCGATTCGCCGCAATCCGCACCCCTAAGCTTCCCTCGGGCGGCAACAGTTCGCCCCGACGATAATCGACAGCTGCCGCCTCAATGTTATGACCATAACTCAGGGTGTGAACGAGAAGTTCCCAATCCGCATGAAGGAGAGGGAGATCTGGTTGAAACAAGTCGTGCAACTTCGCCAGAAACTCTCCGCCATCGACCACACGTGCGAGTTCGCGAAATCGATCACGGTAGCGGGGATGCGTGTCGAGCAGTGTGCAGAGTGCCCAACTCCAGGCATACGGCGTCCGTCGATCGACAGCGAACTCGTTGGCGGTGATGAGATGCACCTCATCGATTGTCAGGACGTCCCCCGCGTCGATCGCTTCGTGAATCATCTCAATGCGTCCAAACCCCACAAAGTTTTCGTGTTGATCGGGCATCACACGAAACCTGACGTTCCCCTCGGCGTCGGTTGCATGGCATCCGAACCGCTCGGCCATCCCTTCCAAATACCACAACGGCGGTCGAGTCTGCGCATCTTGAATCAGCATGAAGCAGTGCGTCGCCTCGTGCAACAACAGGTGTCGCCGGTAATAGTCGAACTTTTGCTCCCACATCCAGAACCGATAACCCCGATGCTGGCCATGTTGGAAGGTGACTAACTCCTCCGGTAACAAATTCATTTCCAGAAATGGTCGGCGATCCCGGATGATGTACCCCGTGATCTGAAAGTCGCTCCCATCCTCCGCCTCAGGGAGTGGCCCGAAGTAGTCAATCCATGCCTCATACACGGCATCAATCAGTGGGGGCAACGTCCGAGCAACTTCCGGGTCGATGTCGGTATACAGGACGAATCGACGCGCGGCGTACCGATGTATCCCAACAGCGGCGAGCGCCTCATCGTCATGCACTGGTCGATCATCTCTTCGCCGCAACTTCGGCTTGGGAGTGACCACGTCAAGCGGTTCAACCGGTGCTGCTGGACTGTCATTTCCGCTCTGTCGTTGATTCGAAACGACGTCCTTTTCGTCGCCCGTTGTCGTCACTGGCTCAACTTCCACAACCTCAGGCTTGAGTCTGACTCCTCCATCGGTAGCCCCGTTTGTGTTCGGCAGTGAGTCACTCGATTTGCCACACCCCAAGAGGCAAAAGACCATCCCCACCGTCATGACCTTGAGGACAAGACGCTCACCACTCCGGTCGAATCGATGGGGGGCTTGAAGGGGCATGTTGCTAAGGCTTCTTCGGAGTCGTGAACTTCGGGTCAGACTCGG
The DNA here is from genome assembly GCA_041398965.1 of Planctomycetaceae bacterium. Lineage (GTDB taxonomy): Bacteria > Planctomycetota > Planctomycetia > Planctomycetales > Planctomycetaceae > JAWKTT01. The sequence continues at coordinate 4,848 of JAWKTT010000033.1, forward strand.
GGGTTGGAGGGGCGATGGTAATCGGCTTGACTCCAGAACCGGCGTACCCCTCAGCAGGTGTACCATCGTCATTTAGTTTACCGCAGGCCCACAGCAAACCACGCGATGTCACGCCGAGCCACTCTTCCGTGTTCATCGTTTCGTTGTGATGGCCGAGAGAAATCCCGAAAACGCGAGCCTTGCTGTATTCGTTCGTCCAGATGACCGTGTGATCCTTCTTCGTGTCTACGCCATATGCCTTCGCCAGTGGAGTGCAGCCGGGCCATTCCTTCTCGATCTTATAGAGTTCTCCGTTGGGAGTTTTCCACTCGGCAGGAAAGCCCATCATGATCGGGTGCTTCTCGTCGAGTCGGACCACGTTCAATGAACGCTTACCCTCATGGCTCTTTGACGTCACGCCGATCAGTTCTCGCCAATAGTCTGCAGACGCTGCGGTCCGGTAACTGTGCAATGAACAGTGAATAAACACCGCTGGCGTCCCGGCATGATGGGCGACGAGCGACTTCACAAACTCTGGATCCGTAACCGCTCCAAAGCACTCGTTATGCACAATGATGTCATATTTCTTCGCCCAGTCTTCTTCGAGGTAAACCGACACCTTGTGGTCGCGGGAACTCCCCCCTTCGTGCAGCACAACCCAAGTGATGTTCGCACGCTGGCTCAGTCCTTCGGTAATGATCTTCACCTGATTGGTGTAGTCATGACAGCATCCCCCGGTGATGAGCAACCCCTTCAGAGGCTCCGCGGCAAAACTCCCAACGGCACATAACATCAGGCCGAACCCCGCGATCAACGAGGTCAACCGCACGGAATGCACACGCTTCAAGACACGAATCATCTTCTAACTCCAAAGGGACAGGACGAAAAGCACGACCATTCTTCAAACAACGGAAACCTCCGAGCCACGCCGCGGACGTCACCGTCTCGACTCTTGTTGTCGGACAATTCTCATGTCACGTCAAGCCGATGCCCCTGGTAAACAGACTCCCCCCACGGCAGAGACACGCTGACATCCAGCTTGTCGCTCAGGTTCTTCTGCCACGGTTCACACTTCGCAACCCGATGTCCCAATATCCTTCTTTGTTCCGCCCCCGAGTATTCCAGTCCCCAGTAATCGGGTGATCGTCAGCACAATGCCGGCAGCGACGATGAGGATGAAGGAGACAGCAACCGCTCCGGGCAGGTTGCCGACGTTTAATTCGAGATAGATGCTCGTCGAAAGAACCTCCGTCCTCATACGGGTTGCACCGGCGAAAATGAGCAAGGGACCAAACTCGCCGAGTGCCCGGGCCCAGGCGAGTGTGAAGGCGGTGACAATACCCCGCTTTGCTTCCGGCAGAACGACCCAGCCGGAACGCTTGTGCCCGACTGCAACCGAGTGTCCGGGCGACCTGTTCCGAACGGGGGTCGATCTGGTCAAACGTCACCTTAAGAGTCCGTACAGCAAAGGCACAGGTCACCACAAATTGAGCGAGTACAATCGCGGGAACTTGAAAAATGACATCGGTCGCGAACAGTGAAAAAGGGCGATACTGAAACAAGATTAACAGGCTCAAACCAACAACCAACGGCGGCAGCACGATGGGAATATCCAAGATGACTTCGATCACAGATTGACCGCGAAAGGACGTGCGAGACATTAAGTAGGCTAAGGGAACTCCGACCATCAGTGACAGCACGGCCGAAAGCGTGCAAGTGAGCAAACTCAGCCGAATGGATGCTTGAATATTGGGGTCGTTCAGTGCGGTCAGCAGTGGCCCGCGAGGCATCTCCCCGCCCACGACCGTATCCGCAGGGGATGTCATCATGAACAGCAAGTCCGCCCCCAACATCAGGAGGATCAGCAACAAATACGTTCCGCCCACGACGGCAAACAACGACAGGAAGACCCGATTCCGGAATCGAAACGACCGCGAGCGATGTGACGCCACCTCGACCGACGACACTGGATGCCCCGTGCTGATCGGTTGATGTTGCGGCGAGTCGTTCTGTGCCATCGACGTCATCGGCGCATCGCCTCGGCGGCAGAAACGCTGGACGGGTTGATTCGTACGACACTCCTTCTCGTCTGAGGTGAACGAACTTCGTTCTTGAAAAGGTCTTGGGAACGCAGTATTTCCTGGAGCAGACGTCTGGCGAGATATTTGTGCTGACAGTCTTGAGAAAGACCATAGGTCAATCCGACAAAGTCGGCTGACGAACTCAATGCCGTTGTTTCCCAGTTGTTCCCCGATTCCAGTTCGACAGATGTCAGGTACAGATCCGGCAGCGTGAGGTCTCTCTGTGCTGTGCCCTCCGAGACACGTTGCCCCATTGTGATGAGTTGTTTTATTGTCGCTGAGTCAGCGTAAGTCGCCTGCACAACCACCCCTTCGCGTTGTTCGAATCGTTGCAGGATTGGTTCGACGATGCGGCGGTGTTTGGCATCACAGTAGAGGGTCATTTCGGGACGTTCGTCCCAGCGGTCTCCATCGACGACATCCATCCCCGCATCGCGAAGCGCCAAGAGTCCGCGGTCAGAAGAAGCGATATAGCGAGCGAAGTGCAGGGCTCGAACTGGATGCGTAGAGGCATTGAGCACAGCGACGCTCGCAAGGTCCGGTTCACCATGCAGTTCCTTGAGATCGATCACTTCGAGATACTCGGAGTAGTTCGGGAGTCGCGGCATGGAAGCCCAGACAAGTCCAGCATCAATCGGATTTCCGAGACGGACATCGTCGGCAACTTCGTTGACCGTCGACCGCAGCACTCCCTGTTGCTGAACATGAGTTGTCAGTTGCTCCCAGCGGTTCGTCCCGTCGACCTGTTTGAGATAAAGCAGACGACGCACCGCCTTCCCGATGGCAGCCTGCTGATCGTCCGCTAAAGAGACCCGCACATCAGACCGCAGCAAATCGGTGAAGTTGCGTATTCCTTTCGGGTTCCCCTTCGGCACGACGAGCACGGGCGAATTGGAGGCAACCGGCAGCGTCTCGCGGGCGAGGCCACTGCGAACCGCTTGATCGGTAAAGAAGTCGTCTGCTGCCAGGAAAAGGTCGGTCGTATCGAAGGAATTCCCCTTGAGTTGGGTCAACAGCATGTTCGATCCCCCGTAACGAATGTCGATTCCCACGCCAAATTCGTTTCGATACTCCTTAGCGATGCTCTCCATCGGGGGCCGCATCACCGCTGCACAACTGATGGTGAGTCGGACTTCTTCGTTCTGTTCACCTCTTGTTCCCGCAGTTCCACTTCCGCCATTGCTGAGCAACCAGACGAGCGATGCGACCAGCAGACAACCGACGACAGTCAACGCGACCAGCGGATTCGCTCGCCCGCCTCTTGGCATCCGGTTGATATCCCGTCGGTCGGAGTATGGTGGTCTGGCCATGTGGAGTCTCTGTTTGGCGCCAAAATTTGGCGAGCGTCGCTGTCCGCAACCACGCCATAAATTGCTCTTCGTGACGCCCGGCGATGCGATTTTCAGTGTCGTGGGTTGCTCAGTCTGATTTCCGCCTTGAGGAAGTGTGTCACCATGGAGGCACTCGGTTTCAGAGGGACCTTTTCTGTAGCAGAGTCTACCACTCAACGAACAGCGAACTCAACTCGCTGCAAATCACGAGCATCCGTAGATTGCAGGACAAGGAATTCTAAGACTGGCGAAGTCTCCCTGTTCAGGTCAGTCAAACGATCGCAGGATGAGACCGACGCGAAAAACCGTTCCGGAAAGTCGCCCGTTGTGTCAGACAATCGAAATTGAGGACGCACTGTCGAAATCTGAACGATGCCCTGTTAGCATGATCCCAAGCGTACCGGCAAAAGTATGTTGACGATCAAGGGGGCTCGTCTTGATCGGTGCCGGGAAGCCACAAGACGCAATAGACATTTCGTCCAAAGAAGACGTTGTCCCCCCTTTTCAGGCATCCCTTTGAGGTCAGCGGGTTTCTGCCGAGTCGGCAGTCCCATTGATCACATCGGGATGTTCGTCCCGCCCTCTTATTGATTGCTGGAGTCACCAAGATGAAGTTTGCAAATCCATCCACATACCTTCGAGCCTGTGCGGCTTCGCTGGTCGGCCTCGCTCTGCTGTGTGCCACCTCCCTCACTTCATGTGCCGATGATGCAGCAGAAAAGCCGGCTGCGGCAGCAGAGAAGCCAGCCGAAACCGAGAAGCCCGCCGCAGAGGTTGACCCGTTCGCCGTCCCCGAGGGAACAGATTCTGCCGAACTGAAGGCGTTCATGCAGAAGCTGTCGCAAACTCCCCCACAAGATCGCACACCGGAAGGACTGAAGACGTTCTTCAACAATCTGGACAAAGCGTTTTCCGAGATCCTGACTCGCGACGTGGAAGACGAAATCGCGACAACGGCGGCAGGGGCTCGGTCGCAAATTCTTACGATTCTGGCAGACCGTCTGGGAGATGAAAGTGCTGCGGAACGCCTGAAGACTTTCACGGCGTCGCTCCAGAAAGACGAACGGCCCGCATTGGCTGCCATCGGAAAGAGTTTGGCTCTGCAGCAACGAATTTCGGGCATTACCGAGTTAAAGAGTGAGGAACGAGCCGCCCTGATTCAGGAAGTGGCCGACTCTCTGTCCGCCAAGGAAGTGGATCGAAGTGCCATCGGTGCGGCCATGGGCATCGCCGAAGCTCTCGAAGATGAGTCACCGGAGGAAGCTGCTGCCGCCCTGAATCTCTTCGCCAAGTACATCGAAGCTCGAGAAGGGGGCGAACTGAAGTCAATCGCCAAAAGCATGAGAGGGTCCGCTCGTCGACTCGGACTGGTGGGCAACGTGATGGAAGTGAAGGGACCGACCCTTGACGGTCACTCTTTCGACATTGCCGACTGGAAGGGGAAAGTGGTCCTGGTCGACTTCTGGGCCACTTGGTGCGGACCTTGCATCGGAGAGTTGCCAAACGTCCTGTCGTTGTACGAAACGTATCATGACAAAGGATTTGAAGTGGTCGGCATCAGCCTTGACGATGATGTCGAGGAACTCAAATCGTTCATTGCCAAACGGAAGCTCCCTTGGACGACGATCTTCGAAAGCGACGCGGAAAAGCAGGGATGGAATAATCCTCTCGCTCGACATTACGGCATCTCGGGGATTCCCACCGCAATCCTGATTGATCAGGAAGGGAAGGTCATCACCCTTTCGGCTCGTGGCAATCGCTTGAAAGTCGAACTTGAGAAACTTCTCGGACCTGTCGAAGAATCGAAGCCCGAGAACAAACCAGACGACGCGCCCACCGAAAAGGAATAGTTTCTGGAGACAGTTGTCTGCCCGGCGACTCACACGGAAAATCTCTTGATTCCGTCGAGCAGCACATCTGTTGAAAGTCTGATGGACCGGGGAACAAAGGCGTTCGCCGATGATGTGACAAAGCAACGGCCCGACTCTCTTCCTGAGAGTCGGGCCGTCTGAGTCTGACGATGTTGATTTCAGGAAACCGTTCATGATTGTGGGTATTGGAACAGATATCATCGAAGTGGTCCGGATCGGTGAGATCATCGAACGTCACGGAGAACTCTTTCTACAAAGAGTCTACACCGAGCGTGAGATTCAGTATTGCCAGCGTAAGAAGGGGGCAATACAGCACTACGCCGGACGTTGGGCCGCGAAGGAAGCCGTCATGAAAGTCCTCGGCACAGGCTTCTCGAAAGGGGTCGGCTTTCGAGATATCGAAGTCTGCTCCCGACGCAGCGGTGCCCCGTTCATCGAGCTCTATGGCGGAGCCAAACAGATCGCCGCTCGACTCGGCATCGCTCAAATGATGATCACGATTTCGCATTGCCGGCAATACGCGACGGCAACCGCCATCGGCGTCGTGACACCTCCGGCGGTCCATCAAGAGTAACCCCCGCAGTAGCACCATGACTGGCCATCGCATGCTCCAATCCCGCCTACTCATCAACGTTATCCCTCTCTGTTTCGTGATGCTTCTTGCCGAGGCATGCCTCGCGGAGGGACCTCTTCTCAAAGTGACCACCAAACGGGACGACGACACGGTCAACGTTTCTATCTGCGATGATCAGGCGACGCTGTCAATCCGAAGTCCCTTCGGCATCAGCCATGCGGTCGTGCAGCGTGTCGGCAAGGCGTGGCCCCAAAAGATCCAATTGCAAATTCATCTCAAAGGGTTGGAAAACCTGAAGATTACCACCGACAAGGTGACGCTCGAAGCGTCCGTTTCGAGCCAGACCCCCCAGCCTCACGCCAGAGTCTGGCTGTCCGGAAATGAGGAAGAACCCCTCGACGCCACGAGCCCCTACGCGATGCCCCTGCGACTCGTCGGCAAAGATGGCAAACCAGCGAATCGAATTCCATTAGATGAGGGCTACATCGAAGCCTCTCTCCCCTACGCACTCTTCGACGGAAACCCAGAATCGATGACGATCAGTTGGATCGATTTCTATCGATAGACGAAATGACATGGATCGCCCGTTTCTGAAGTGGGACGAAACGGATGAGTCTGACAAACATCACATTCCCCATCCGGTGCCGCAATGTCAACAGAGAACGAATACACCCCAGAAGCTCCCACCGCCCGACAGGCTGTTGCTTTTGACGTCACCCCCTTCAAGGCGGATGGTGGGTTTCGAATGGGGGATGCGATGCAGATGATTGGGGCCTTGGGGATTGTTGGCATTTTGCTCGGCATCATCACGCACTATGTGTCCAAGTTGTTCTATTTTATCCTGCTGTTTCCGCTCGGGATTGGCGTGCTCGTTGGACTGTGGGGGAACTGGTGTATCACGCGATTCAAGATCCGAAGTCCGCTCATTGGCGGGGTCTCCGGGTTGGTGGCGGGATGCCTCGCGATGACGGCGATGCATTACTGGGACTACCGTGAGTTTGAATCGAACTTTACGGACAACCCCCAGCTGGCTGCTGTGCGCGAGATGGTCCAGCAGGCTGCCCAGGCCGACCCAGTCCTCAAAGAAAACTCCCCCGAGTTTCGGGAATTCGCTAACCAGTTTGACCCAGAAATCTTGCAAGCTCTTCTTGTCGACTCCTTTCCAAGTTACGTCGACATGGCTGCCAAGCGTGGTGTCGAGATTAACTCAAATCGTGGGGGAGGAAAGGGGTCCAATCTGGGCTACACTGGCACCTACATCTACTGGGGGGTCGAGATGCTCATCGTGGCAGGGATCGCGTTTGCCATGATGTCTTCGACAGCCGGTCAACCATTCTGCGTCGACTGTAACCTCTGGAAGACCCCTGAAGTTTACGGCCCCATCAAAGACCCGGCTCACGTGACAGAGATGATCCAGGCGGGGCGGATCGAGCCGGTTGAATCGGGTGACCTGTCGGTCGCTCCGGGGGCTTTTGTCACCCTATCGGTGTGTGGCGAGTGCCTGCCGGAGGAAATCGCCCCCGACCCCCGCGTTGTCGGCCCAGGCGCAGAACCGATCTCGTTCGAGATCTTCGTCGAACGAGGAGCACTCAACGGCAAAGGGGAGCTAACTAAGTCCATGCTGTCCCGCACCACATACCCCATCACTGCACTGCCAGTCATCAGGGAAGCGTTGCAGGCGATCCATTCCGTCAGTCCGTCGTAGCCGAGGCCATTCTTCGGAGTGCCCGAATCGTCTCGGCGACTCGATTCGTCGGTCCTGACATTCGTTCTGCCCCCAATCTCGCCGGTAAAACGAGGAGATTCGGCAAGGGTTCCCTGGCTTCTCTTGACAGTGCAGATGCTTCACTTTGATCGCGAGAGGCCGACGTGTGTGTGGCGAATCTACGCAATCATCAGCATCGGCACGCCCCATTCGGACGAGTGCGTAGAAGGTGCGCAGGGGCGCCAGTTTCACACTGACAGATTCTTAGCACATCGTTGGCGAAAAGGTGGTAGGTTCAATTGACGACTCCCGTCGATAGACATGTTTAACGGTGAGCGTCGGTGTACTTCTCGACTCGATGTCTCGATCGCTGTTCTGTCGGAGGCTGATATGCCCCACCAAGAAATCACGTTGCTTGCTCGCCGCTGGCCATGGGCTGTTGGGGTCGTCCTGTTGTGTGGCTGCCAGTCGATGCCATCGCAAAACTACTCGGCTTGGCGACTCAGCGACCCGGCAAGTTCGTCGCCGTACCGGCTTCCCCTCGCCGCAACCCCCAACAGCGGCAGCCCGACGGGGGGGACCAACACCCTTCAAAAGCCGGCAGGCCCCGAAACGAAGACCAACGCTGATTCTGGGCTCGCCGCAACCGACCCCAATGCAACAACCCGCGAGAAACCCGACTCGCCCGAACTCAGTTCGACGAATGACAGTTTCGCGAACAGCAACGAACGGACCCGATCCAACAGTCCCGTCAAGCTGACGGTGTCGGACCCTGCTAAGGGGAAAATCGATGATCTGGTCTCGTTCCGAACGACCGTCACCAATACCGGGAAAGTTGACCTGACCGACTTGGAAGTCATCTGCGATTTTGATCCGGAACTGATTTTCCCAGGAGAGACGACCCAACAATTACAACAACCGATCGACCGACTGGATGCTGGTGAATCTCGTGTCATCACGCTGGCATTGAAGGTTCAGGAGTTCGGACAACCTTGCGTGCTGTTCCGATTACGTCTACATGGATTCGAAGATGTCGTCGAAAAGCGGTGCTTGACGATCGACCCGCCACCGCTCGAATTGAGTTGGCAAGGTCCCGAAGAGCGCCCAGTCAACAGCCGGGCCGAGTTTGTCCTGACGCTCCTCAATCGATCGCCCACTGAGCTTCGCGAAACCGAGTTGATCGTCGCTTATGATCCCTCACTTGCCGTCCGAGCAGGTTCGGCTGGCGTTGTCCGTCGACCGCAGGAACTCGTCTGGAATCTCGGCTTACTCAAGGTTAATGAGCGGGTTCGGATTGAGATGGAATTTGAGTGCCTGGAGGTCGTAGATCCCTCCATGCTCCGGGTCCAACTCCGTTCGCAAGGCACAGCGGTCGCGACGTCAGAACATCGCCTCAACATCACCCGTAGCACTGACATCATCGGCCGGTTGCCAACCGAGTAACCCGAGTCGCCACCCGGATTCCCGTGCGACGGACCTCGAAGTCCGTCGCCTGGGGACCGCAATGCTACACCCCCTTCTCGGTGTGTGCCTCGCGACCACGATGGTTGGCGAGGGACTTGTTGATCGCGTTAAGGTAGGCGAGAGCCGAAGCCTCGACGATGTCGGTGCTGACCCCTTTACCGTGATACGTCCGACCTGCAACCTCGATCTCGACGGAGACCTCTCCCATCGCATCCTTACCGGCTGACACACTCCGGACTTGATAGTCTCGCAACTTGGCCGTGACGCCGGTCACCCGCTCCAAACACCAGAACGCGGCATCAACTGGGCCATCGCCGGTATGAGCGTCCTGCTGCTTGCGTCCATCTTCATGAGTCAGTTCAATGGTAGCGGTCGGTATCGGCCCAGTGCCAGAGACTGCCTGAAACGAGGTCATCCGCCAAGTCTCCGGGACCGTTTGTGTTCGTTGCTCGATCAATGCGGTCAAGTCGGCATCGTAGATGTCCTTCTTCTTGTCGGCCAACAAGATGAAGTCATCAAACACTTTCTGGAACACTGTCTCTTCCAGTGTAAAGCCGAGTTGTTGAACACGATCACGAAAGGCGTGGCGTCCTGAGTGCTTGCCGAGGACAAGGTTTTCGCCAACATAGCCGACCGACTCAGGACGCATGATTTCGTAAGTGTCCCGATTCTGAAGGATGCCATGCTGATGTATTCCCGCTTCATGGGCGAAGGCGTTTTGACCGACGATGGCTTTGTTCCGCTGGACCTTCATGCCAGTGATACTCGAAACGAGACGACTGGTCGGGCAGAGCTTTTCTGTGCGAATATTGGTCTGCACTTTGTAGTAATCGTGACGGGTTTTGATCGCCATGACGACCTCTTCGAGTGCCGCATTCCCAGCCCGTTCGCCGAGTCCATTGATCGTACACTCGACCTGTCGGGCTCCCGCTTCGACAGCTGCGAGACTGTTCGCGACGGCGAGTCCGAGATCGTTATGACAGTGCGTCGAGATCACCGCCTGGCCGATGTTCGGGACGTGTTCCTTGAGAGTCTTGATGACGTTGTAATAGTGAGACGGCGTAGCGTAGCCAACGGTATCGGGGATGTTGACGGTCGTCGCGCCGGCGGCAATCGTCTTCTCAACAACTTCGCAGAGAAAGTCAAGCTCCGTGCGGGCCGCATCCTCTGGGGAGAACTCGACGTTCGGGCGGACAATGTCGCTACGAGAGGCCATCTTGTCGCAAGTGTACTTCACCATCTCGACAGCCCGTTTGAGAATTTCTTCCTTGGCCATCTTCAACTTGTACTGCATGTGAATCGCCGACGTGGCGAGGAAGACATGAATCCGCACATTCTTCGCGTGCTGAAGAGCCTCCCAGGCACGGTCGATGTCTTCGGTTCGACAACGTGCGAGTCCGGCGATACAGGTCTGCTCACCATAGGTTTCCGCGATCGCCTTGACTGCCTCGAAGTCGCCAGGCGATGCGATCGGAAAACCGGCTTCGATGACGTCGACCCCCAGTTCCACGAGAGACTTCGCGATCTCGAGCTTCTCGGGGGTCGACATGGAACAACCGGGGGACTGCTCGCCATCGCGAAGCGTCGTGTCAAAAATGATGATGTTGTCGGACATAGTTCGGCTGATTCCGTGTGAGTGTTCGGTAGTGGGAACGATGGTGGGCGAGTCCCTTGGCGAAGTCTACAAAAAAACCCCGAGACCTCGCGAAGAAGCCTCAGGGTGGATATTGTCTGAACGAAGACCGATCCTGCTCCTAAGACCTCCCGAAGGAAGGTAAGAGTCGCAGTAGTGCGGAGATCGTAAGGTTGGCGTTCATAACAACGTGACACAATACAGACCGAACCGGTTCACGTCAATTCGTCTCGAAGAGAAGCCAGGGCCTTTCAGTTTTCCAAGATGATGAGGTTCATGGGCTTTCAAGGCATTGAGGCGGAGGGTTTGGGTGATGTTGTGTGATTCATCCGTGCGCGATTCCCCTTTCGTTCACCGTCGTGTCACAGAAGGGGGAAAGGATTGGGACGTTGAGTGTCGGCTGGTTGTCCTGCCCTTGTACAGATCGTTTCTGCGGTACTCCATGAGAAGCGGGCAGGGGTGGGGGATAAAGTTTTTTCTCTGTCCAAGAGATTGGAGAATCATGAGTAAGTCGGTAGTACAGCGGTCGGCCGATGAGTCTGGCGGTTCCCGATGTTACGCCACCTTGGCAACAGGACGCGGCTCCCGCGCACTGGCTGGCGAGATTACTATTATTCGAGCGTCACCGATCCTTCCTGTGAATGGCTTAATCACATCTCCAATACCAAATGGAGCTATGAAATGTTGAATATGAGAAAGCCAAATTGGAACGCCCTCACTGCCTATGGTTTCGTCACAAACTCACTCAGGTTCAATAGTGTGCGGGCCACCGACGTGTAGGCGGCGAGTGGGATTACGGAAGAGTCGGAGGAGAGTGGTGAGTCGCCGACACGGAGCAGGCTCTCGGCGGCGGGTCGATCTCCCCGGTATCGAACGAGTCGCTTTGACAGCAGTTCCTTGAGAATGGCGAGTTCGCGATCACTTGGCTCACGTGCTGTGACCGCTTCGAAACCGAACGAGAGCTTCTCTTCGACGGTACCAGAATGGTCGAGCATCTCCCCACCCAAGTGCCGTGCCGCTTCCACAAACTGCGGATCGTGTAAGAGGACGAACGCTTGCAGTGGAGTGTTGGTCTTCGATCGCCGCACGATGCAGAATTCCCTTTCCGGTGCATCGAAGGCTTGCATCGAGGGATGGGGGAGTGTTCGTTTCCAGAACGTGTACAAGCTGCGACGATACAAATCGTCGCCGACGCTTTGTTTCCAGGTTCGCGAGTAACCTGGACGATTGTTGATCTCCTCCCAGAGACCGGCCGGATGATACGGAAAAACACTCTCCCCGCCGACACGATTGGTCAACAGCCCGCTAACTTTCAAGGCGCTATCGCGGATCACTTCCGCGTCGAGTCGCATCCTTGGTCCTCGTGCCAGGTGGCGATTCTCTGGGTCAGACGCAAAGGTTGCATCGTCCACGACCGACGACTGTCGATATGTCGCCGACAGGACGATCTGCTTGAGGAGGCGCTTGGTGTCCCAGCCCGATTCGACGAAGTCGACAGCAAGCCAATCGAGTAGAGCAGGATGCGACGGATAATCCCCTTGCGAGCCGAAGTCTTCAGTCGTTTTGACGAGTCCCGTTCCAAAGAAGTGTTGCCAGTACCGATTGACTGTCACGCGGGCCGTCAAAGGATGACCTGGCGCGACGAGCCACTGTGCGAAGCCAAGCCGATTACGAGGTGCTCCCTCAGGGAACGGCGGGAGGGCGGCTGGAGTCCCAGCCGAGACCTCTTCGCGAGGCTTGTCGTATTCGCCCCTTTCCAGTCGATGCGTCTTTCGCATTTGCGGACGATCCTGCATGACCATCGTCGTGGGGAATGCCGTCACAGAGGTCAGCGACTCCCGCAGTCGGCGGGACTCTTGAGCCATCGCGACGAGTTCCGGTGAGCCATACGTCTCGGCGAGGAATTCTGCGAGCCGAGACTGTTGTGCTTCCGTTCTTTTTGAAGCTGGCGTCCCGACGATAGCCGCAATTTCGGCGGCCATTTTCCCCACTGGGCGATGGGCCTCCGAAATGCGAAACCTTCCAATCGCATGAGACTGCCCATACGTAAAGTGCAGTCGAACTCTCAGCAACTCCCCTTGTTTCAGTGTCAACGGTTCGGCCAAATGAAAGACTGCGGTGCAGTTCTCATGACGGGTGTTGCCGTCGACCGCCCAACCACCTCGGTCAATCTTTCCATCGATCGCAAGGGAAATGTCGAAGGAAGCCTGCGAATAGTCCGCCTCCGCCGCCCGAATCTTCAGAGGTTCGCTCTCCTTAATGGCAGCTCCTTGCGGCTTCTTTGACGCGGCTTCTGCCACTGTGATGACGACTTCGCTGAGCACAAAGTTTCCGTTGAATGCACGTCCGGCCGACTTCTCGACGAAGGACTCATCCGTAAGAGCTTCTAATCTGAGGGCATGAATCGTCTCTCCCGTTCCCGCGAGATCGATCTCATAAACATCGTTTGCCGGCGACTTGCCGCCGACGAGCACACTCCGATCCTTATGCAACGTCATCGTTGCCCCCCCAGTCGAGACGAATCGCTCGGGAACGCCCCCAACCCAAGGGTCTTGCGATTCTTCAGTTGCCTTCCGCTCCCAGATGGCGACTTCGTTCGCGTGAGTGGCAAGTTCTTCCCGCAACCTCTGCTCCGCTGCCGCGAGGGCCTCTCGTTGCTGACCGAGTTGATCAAGCAACAAAGGGGACGCCACTTTCAATTTGGGGTCGAACCCATTAAGACCTCGCTCGGGCACCTGATTGAAGAAGTCGAAAATCTGGTAGAAGTCGGTCTGCGTAAACGGGTCATACTTGTGGTCATGGCAGCGGGCGCAGTTCAAAGTCAGCCCCAGCCAGATGGTAGCCGTTGTGTTGACCCGATCGACGACATACTCCGTCCGGTACTCCTCATCAATGACCCCACCTTCAATGGTGATCGGGTGATTGCGATGCAGCCCGGTCGCCAGTCGTGTCTGATCGGTCGCATCGGGAAGGAGGTCGCCGGCCAGCTGCTGGATCGTGAACTGATCGAACGGGAGATTCGTGTTGAGGGCGTGAATCACCCAGTCTCGCCAGCCCCATTGCTCCCGTTCGAGGTCGTACTGGTAGCCGTTCGTGTCGGCATACCGCGCTGCATCAAGCCACTCGCGAGCAAAATGCTCCCCATAAGCCGACGAAGCAAGTAGCCTGTCGACAACTTTCTCATACGCTTCGGGAGTGGTATCGTTCAGGAACGCCCGTACTTCGTCGACGGATGGAGGAAGTCCCGTCAAATCGAGACTGACTCGACGCAACCAGGTTCGACGGTCCGCCTCTGCCGAAGGCTTCAAACCGGCTCGATCAAGGGGTTCCATGACGAACTGGTCCAACGGCTGACGGACCCAGTCGGGATTCGAAACGGCTGGCAACTCGGGACGCTGCGGCGGGATAAAAGCCCAGTGCGACTGATACTCTGCCCCTTCATTGATCCAGCGTTTCAAGATGTTGATCTCCGACTCCGTCAATGGCTTTCGTCCCGCATGGGCCGGCGGCATTCGCTCGTCTTCATCGGTCGACAGAATTCGCGAGATCAACTCGCTCTCGTTCGCATTTCCTGGAACGATCGCACTCTCCACGGCGGCTTCCCGCAGGTCGAGCCGCAGATCGGCATGGCGGGTCTTGTCGTCGGGACCGTGACAAAGGAGACACCGATCCGAAAGAATCGGACGAACATCCCGATTGAACTGCACCTTCTCTTCCGCCGCTCGAAGTGGTCCGAACCATTCCAGTTCGGCAAAGCGAGTGACCAACATCATCACGACCACCAACCGCAGCATCGTCTTGACGGCGTCGCGACGTGTTACCGCCCCCCTCGCAGGACATGCCATCGGCTGAGAACGTGTCGACTGCGGGCTTGGAACTCGAGGTGTCGTCGTCAATGGCATGGTGTCTCTCCCTATCGAAGCTGTCGATATGTCGAAAAGGTCGTCCTTCCCAGAAGTATATCGAATCCCCCCAGATCATGTCCCGCCACGAGCAACGATTCGCTGCCGATCTTCCATGTTTGTCGGTCAACAATTGTGTCGTTGAACTCACTCGGCGACAGTTTGGACGGCTGTCGCACGGAGGGATATCCACAGGTGCCTTTCGAATCATGGCACAAGCGATTTGTCAGATGTCAAACGACATCTGGTCTTCTGCCAAGTCGGTCTGCGGGAAGATGCGGCGGGCGACGGGAAGTTCCACCTCTTTAGGGTCGGGGTGCAGGGGGTCGATGTGAGTGAGTAGAAGTCGCCCCACACCCGCTTCCTTCGCTAACTGGGCGACCGGAGTTGTATGACTGTGACCGGTCTTCACCGCCCATTCCTGCATCGCGTCGGGGAAGTAACACTCATGGACAAGCACATGCACTCCCCGAACAAACGGGACCGTTTCGGGATCGTCTGACGTGTCGGTGACATAGGCCAACCGACGCGAGGAGTTTGCGTCCTTTCCGTTCTGCCCAGTTTCAGAGACATCGAGACGATAGCCGACCGACCCTCCCGGATGACGCGGCTGCCGACGGCTCACAACATGAACTCCCGGACTGACTTCAATTCCAGGGCCAGTCCCATCAGCGGAAAGGGGGATGAACTCGCAAGGAAGCTTGACCGGGAACAGACGTTCCGAAAACAGTTGATTCTGTACCGTCTCCAATGTCTCGGCTGTTCCAAACAGACGCAGCTTCTTGATTTTTTCCAGATACAGATGCGGTATCAGATACGTCAACCCGACGACGTGATCGAGATGCGCATGCGTCAGGAAAATCGTGAGTTCAGGGGTCTGAAGGTGCTCCGCCAACCGATAGGTACCGGTCCCAGCATCAAAGAGAACCCCGATCTCCGGCAGAAAAATCCCCGCCGTTTCGCGTCGATCGTTGGGGTGATATCCCCCGGTTCCCAGAAAGATCGCACGCATGAAGGAGCTTCCGTCACGAAGTGTTACACCCGGCATCCGACGCACGTAGAATCCCGTTGCCGTCGGATGTTGAAGTGATAGTGGGGGGCACTCATGATAACACCCGAACAGCCCAATCCGTAAGAGACATCAACACCTTATCGCGATCCAACGAACTTTCTTCGCCCCGTGGCACAGGCAACAGGGTCTGTGCCACGGGCGACTGACCAATTCTGCCAAATTACTCGTCTGAAGCGGCGAGCCAGTCGGCGAGGGTGAGTTTGTAATCGAATAGTTCTTCTGGGCGAAAGTAGATCGGGATTTCCCGTGCGGCGGCGGCGGTACCATCGCTGCCATGAATGAGGTTCATCTGACGTGAGGAACTGAAGTCTCCACGAATGGTGCCCGGTAAAGCGTCCCGACCGTTCGTCTTGCCCATGAGGTCTCGCATTACCCGAATCGCTTCGATCCCTTCAACGCACAAAGCGATGATCGGACTCGCTGTGATGAAGGCTTCCAACTGCGGGTAGAAGGGGCGTTCGACATGCTCGGCATAGTGCTCCTTCGACATTTCAGGAGTGACTTGCAGCATCTTCAGGCCGACAATTTTGTAGCCCTTATTCTCGATGCGGGTCAGAATCTCGCCGCACAGTCGGCGGTGAATGGCGTCGGGCTTCAATAGGATGAGTGTACGTTCGGCTGGCATAACTTGAGTGTTCTATCGGGATTGAGGAAACGGAATATCACGTTGCGACGAATTCAAACGCATTAGGTCTTCGGGGTCAACGCCGGTTGCGATTTCTTCCAGGCAATGAGTTCGTCGAGTATTTGGGCCAGTGTCGACGTCGGCTTCTGACCAATCGTCTTCGCTAACTTAGAGACATCGGGAACACGGCGGCGGACATCTTCGAAGTCTGCCCCGTAAGCCTCGGTGTAGGGGAGATGCTGAATCGGAATCGAGGGATCGACCCGGGCGACAACGGCTTCGGCCAGCTGTTGAATGGAGATCGGCTGATCGCTGCCGATGTTGTAGATTTCCCCGGCAGCGTGGGGGGTGTCGACCAACTTTCGGACACAGCCGACGACCTCGCGGACATGGGCAAAACATCGCTCTTGAGCCCCATCGTCGTAAACGACAACTGGACCTCCGGAGAGGGCCTGGTCGACAAATCGTGGAACGACCATCCCATACTGACCGACTTGTCGTGGGCCGACAACGTTAAAGAATCGACCAATAAACACCGGCAGTCCGAATTTGCGGTGATACGCCAACGCGAGAAACTCGTCGATTGCTTTCGAGCATCCGTACGCCCAACGTGGGCGCGAAGTCGGGCCAAGTTGTAAGTCATCTTCTTCCGTCCAACGCTCCTTCGGGTTTTTCCCATAGACTTCACTCGTCGATGCGAGAAAGAAGGGGCGTTTCCCCTGCAACGCGAGACGCAGCAGCACTTCGGTTGGATAGATGTTGGTTTCGATCGTATGGACCGGATCGTCGGCGACAAGTTTGACCCCCACGGCGGCGGCAAGGTGATAGATGATGTCCGCATCGGAAGCCGCCTCGGCCACCGCGAACTGATCAAGGATGGACCCTTCGACGATACGCAGGTTGGGGTGTCCGTCGACTCCCTGAAGATTTTTGCGTCGGCCAGTCGAGAGATCGTCGATAATCGTCACCGCATAACCGTCAGCCAGTAAGCTTTCGGTCAAATGGCTCCCAATAAACCCGGCACCACCGGTCACTAGACAGCGTTTCATCGAAGTTGATCCTGCATGAGAGAATAAAGTAGCAAGGTACGGAAACCCCGTTCCGGTTGCCAGTCGTGAGGCAGGACTTTGTCAGCAAAGCACAGCGGCAGTCGCTCTTCGGCTGACAAACCGTCGGCTCAGTCGATACGATGTCTTCATGCAAGCATCACCCTTTACAGACGACGAACTCCTGGCCTATCTGGATGAGATGCTGCCTGTCGAACGGGCCGCTGCGTTGGAGGCTGCGCTACGAAGTTCTGTCGATCTCACGCAGAAAGTCTCTCAGTTGATTCGCCGTCGCGATCAAGGGGGGCATACTGTCGGCGAAATCTGGCGTCGCCAACGGCTCAGTTGTCCGACGAGGTCGGAGTTAGGAAGCCTGTTGCTCGGAACAGCCGATGAGGCCGAAAAAACATACATCGAGTTTCATCTGCGGACGATCGGTTGTCGAGTCTGCCTTGCGAATCTCGATGATTTGCAAGCGAGCCAGTCAGCCGACAGCGAAGCCCCACTCCGCCGTCAACGCTTCTTCGAGTCATCCGCCGGAACCCTGCGTCACCAGCGCGACGATATTGATATCCGGCAGTAACTCGAACCAAAAATCCCCGATGCAAAGCCCCTTGACCTCGTCGAGGGAACCCCGGTCGAACGTGGCATTCCCAATCACACCTCGCATCCCCGACGCCACGATTCCGCTTCAGCCATGCACGCCCCCATCTTTTCGCTCGCAAGCTGCAAGAGTTCCTGCTCTCGCCCGGGAGCGATCAGTTGTGCCAGTTCTTCGGCAGGAAGCGGGGGACCGAAGACAATGCGGACCGATTTAGGGCGTGGAAGGATCGCTCCCCGCGGCATGACATGTTGCGCCCCGGCAATCCCGACTGGAATGACAGGGACCCCGACACGTCGAACCAACGCAAGCAGCCCCGGCTTCAACGGACCAAGTTGGCCGTCGGAACGTCGCGTCCCCTCGGGAAAGATTCCAACATAGAACCCCGCTTCCATCCGAGCGATCGCCTCCCTGAGACTCTCCGTCGAGGCTGCCGAACGTCGCATCGGGACGACGTACGTATTCCTCAGCACCCAACCAACAAACGGAACTCGAAACAGATTCTCCCTCGCCAGGTAGCTGACCGGACGTCGAAGACATGCTCCAACAAGCAACGGGTCCAGAAAACTCTGGTGATTCACCAGGAACAAGGCCCCTCCATCGACCGGTAAATGCTCGAATCCGCGCGCCCGAGACCGAATCCAAAAGAAGAAGAAGGGACGCAACAGAATCTGGATCGTGCTCCAGACCCAGTTCCGTCGAAAGGGGCTCCCGACACGAGTCGTCACCGATTCAGACAATACAACACTCCGAAGAAAGGGATGAATTCAGAATCGACGACGTATCGATCGACAAGGAGACCCGTAGTGCCAGTAAGGTGTCGCCACTATCCGAGTCGTCCAAACTGACGATCGAGTTCCTGACGTGAAAGCATCAACGCCGTTGGCCGACCGTGCGGGCAGTGATGGGCATCGTCAACGAGATGCCGTTGGGCCAGCAGTGCCGACATCTCTTCGGGCGTCAATCGTTGTCCCGCTTTGATTGCCGACTTGCAGGACATCATATGCAGGAGGCTATCGAGCAAGTCTCTTCGCGAGACCTTCTGCCCCGACGACTCCAGTTGTTCGACAATACCCCTTAGGAGATCGACTGGGTCCGCCTTCCGGAGCATGATGGGGTATCCCGACAGAGCAATTGTGTTTCCGCCAAACTCCTCTACGAGCAATCCGAGTTCTTTCAGCAGGTCGACCTGATCAAGCAGTAACCCCGCCTCTCGTGCTGTCATTTCGAGAGGGACCGGCATCAACAGACGTTGAATCTCGACAGTCCCGGCCAAAACACGATTCCGGAGATATTCATACATGATCCGTTCATGTAAAGCGTGCTGATCGATAACCGTCAGCCCGTCTCCCGTTTCGACGACGATGTAACAGTCATGCACCTGCATTGCCCGGAGTTCGGCCGTTGCCGAAGTCGGTCGTTCGGCCCCCTCCGCCATGGGCACATGCACGATCCCTCCCGCACGACTCTCAATTGCCGACCCATATCCGATCGGCGGACCAACAGTTGCCCCCTCAGATTGATGAGCAACGTCATCTCTCCAAACTTCGCCCGCATCCTGCCTTGCAACGACACCGTCCATAACAGGATCGGCCTCGGAATGCTCCATCGCCTCATTGACTGTCGGGTCAAATCGGTGGCCCAGCGAAGTTGACCCGAACGGGATGCCACTCGACGATGACGTCGGCCATCGTGAGAATCCTTCCGATTGAGCTGAGGGATAACCGTCGAGACTACTCGCCCCACTTTCGAGTTTCGGCACTGGCAAACCCGCTCGACCCGCCTCCAGTGACGTGATCTGATCCATTTTCGCTTCGAGGTCGGAGACATCCTCTTGAGGTTTCCAACCGGCGATCTGCTGCGTTGCCCACGACTTCAACTGTTGCTGGACATCCATCTGCTTCTGCAACCGCCCAGGTTCGTCGGACAGTCTTCCCGAAACCGACACAGGAGAGTCCGGATCGCTGTCGTCGATTGTCGGGTTCAGTCGAAACTTCGATCCCAGATCCATCCCGAGAAACTTGGTCCGCAACGTCGAAAGCATCAGCCGATACAACTGGGCACTGTCGAGAAACCGTACTTCACTCTTTGTGGGATGGACGTTGACGTCCACTTGTTCCGGAGGAATTTCCAGGAAGAGAAACGCCACCGGATATCGCCCGGTCATCAAGATGCCCCGATATCCTTCCCCGAGAGCATGTTGCAGTGAACGGTCTTGAATCCAGCGACCATTGAGGAACAAATACTGTCCCTTCCGGGTCCCCTTGCTGATGGAAGGATGGGCGACATATCCCCAAAGTCGAGCCTCTCCATGAGTCGCTTCGATCGGGATCAGTTTGTCTCCTAATTCATTCCCATGGAACAACGTGAGCCGTTCCAAGAGGCTATGCGTCGCGGGCAATTCGTACACCAGTCGCCCGTTGTGTTTCAACGTGAGGTGCAAGTTCGGACAGGCAAGGGCGATGCGGGTGAACTGCTCGGCGATGTGGGCAAACTCGGTTGCCGGTGTCTTCATGAACTTGCGACGAACCGGCGTGTTGAGAAACAACTGACGCACTTCGATCTGTGTCCCGACCGGACACCCACAGGCCCGCGGCTCCTTGACGATTCCTCCATCGACCTCAAGCTCCATTCCGGTCAACTGCGTCGCCTGTCGACTTCGCAGACGGAACCGCGAAACCTCCGCGATCGACGCGAGTGCCTCTCCACGAAACCCACGCGTGCGCACGCGGAACAAGTCGTCGGCGTCGCGAAGTTTACTCGTCGCATGGGCCGAGACCGAGAGTTCGATGTCATCTGGATGAATTCCCTCGCCGGTGTCGACAATGCGAATCAGCTCGCTTCCCCCTTGTTCGATCTCGACATCAATCCGAGACGCTAAGGCGTCGACGGAGTTCTCCATGAGTTCCTTCACAACACTGGCAGCGCGTTCGATCACCTCCCCCGCTGCGATCTTGTTGACCACCCCCTGAGGCAACTGCCGAATTCGATGTTCCACCTCCATGAACGCCGCCATCTCTGGTTTTTCCTCACTCGATCCGTAATTGTTCCGCAAACTGTTGAGACAAATGTCGAGACTGTCGTCTCCTGATCCCCACGTGTCGCCCTCCCTTCTCCCTGGAGGGTGCTGGGCATGTACACTGTACCCCGTCGAGGGTTGGCAAACAATTCTCAGCAATTTCTCGCCCGTTCGGTCGACCTTCAGGTTGCTCCCAGTCGACAACGTATGACCGTCACAATCGGGCAGAACGATGCGATCGACCACGACTTAGGCCAATTCACGTCATCGGGGAGAAGTCGGAGAGTTTGAGAGCAGAAGTCTACCGATGACGATACTGGTGGGGCCAAATGTCGGGAGTCTAGGGGGAGCGATTCCGGGATTCTTCGCCGTCCAGATGACTCGCCATATTGGGAAAGGATTTCGCAAATGCTTCGAATGCTTCCCACCGCTCTGCTCCTTTTACTGGTTCTCACCTCAACGATTCCTGCTCAGGAAACCAGCCATTACCCGGCTGGGGTAGAAGGGATTCGGGCGGCGACTGTTCCGGGGCCGGGTCAGTACCTCAAATGGTACAACATCTTCTACGAATCGAACGACCTGAAAGACCCCAACGGCAACACGGCTCCGGTCGGCTTTGATGCCAACGTCTTTGCCACGGCTCCTCGATTCATCTGGATCACTGAAACGCAGATCTTTGGTGCCGACTACGGCTTCGATGTCCTAGTCCCACTCATCCACAGCGATGTCGAAATCCCGGGGCTTGGTCTCGGAAACTCACGGACCGCAATCGGCGACATATACATCGAGCCGATCCTGTTGGGCTGGCACGGAGACTACTACGACATCGGAGCAGCAGCCGGTGTTTGGGCTCCCACAGGTGACTTCAAAGTTGGCAGCACAGCCAACGCCGGAAAAGACTTCTGGACAGGGATGTTCTCGCTGGGAAGCACGCTCTATCTGGATGACGACAAGTCATGGTCGGTTTCTGCTTTGGGGCGATACGAAACCAACAGCGGACGCTCCAAAGTCGCCATTCGTCCCGGCGACGACTTTCACATCGAATGGGGCGTCGCGAAGCAATTCGATAAAGTCTTTGATGTCGGCCTCACCGGATACTGTCACTGGCAAGTGACTGACGACCGCGGAGCCGGAGTCACATGGGATCGCTCGGTCCATGATCGTTTCTTTTCGGTCGGCCCCGAGGTGCAGTACTTCTATGAACCAGCCGGCCTGATCTTTCAGACACGCTACCAGTTTGAGTTCGGTGCCCGCGATCGCCCCCAAGGCCGCAATCTCGTCTTCTCGTTCGTAAAGATTCTTTGACGTGACCGATTGAGACAGACATCTCCCACTACGCGAGCAATGGGGTCAGGACTTCCCCTTTGGAGATGGCCATCGGACGTCCCGTCACGTCATGGACGAGTGTGTCGGGTGGGTAGCCGAGGGCGTGGAAGACCGTCGCCAGATAGTCTTTGGGCCGAACGGGATTGTCGACGGGGTCGGAGGCGTGAAAGTCCGATGCTCCGTGAACGAGTCCACCTTGAATTCCGCCACCCGCCAATGCGATCGAGAAGACTCGGCCCCAATGGTCTCGTCCTTTCTTGGCGTTAAACTTCGGGGTGTGGCCAAATTCGGTCACCAGACAGACGAGCGTTTCCTGCAACAGGCCCCGCTGTTCGAGGTCGAGCAGTAGCGTGGAGTAGGTCTGGTCGAGATGTGGCATCAGCCAGCCCTTGAGACTTTCGCTGTGCTTTTCATGCGTATCCCATCCGCCACCATTCGGGAGATCGGGGTTGGCCGATGCGGAGTGGACCTGTATCAGCGAAACCCCCGCTTCCACCAGTCGGCGGGCGAGTAAGACGCTTTGCCCCCACTTTGTGCGTCCGTAATCGTCTCTCACACTGTCGGGTTCGCGGCTGAGATCGAAGGCATCACGTCCCTTGTCGCCGGCGAGCAGCGAGATCGCCTGTTGTTGATAGAGGGAAAAGTTTCCGACGGAAGCTCGGTCTTCCAGACGATTGAGTTCACCGGAGACTTGATCGAGCAGCGACAGGCGACGGTTCAGGCGGACCTGAGCCATGTCAGCGGCGAGTTTTGTCCCTGGCATCGTGAAACCCGCTTCGGACGGATCACACTCCATCAGCCAAGGGTCGAACTTTCGTCCGAGGAAGCCTCCATCCGTCCCCGGCCACGGGTCTTGGCCCTTGTTGTTGGCGAGCCGACGAGGGAGGGCGATTGATGCCGGAAGCCCTCCTCGCGGATCACGCAGCCCCTGTACAATCGCGTTGTAAGCGGGCCAGTCATTTGGCTTTCCCGGAGCGGCGTTCTCGCGACTCAGGGGGGTATGTGGCATTCCGGTCAGCATCTGGTAGCCACTTGTCGAGTGAGCACTGTCGCCGGTGACCATCGAGCGAATGATCGCCATGTGATGTGTCAATAAGGCCGTTCGCGGGAGGAGTTCGCCGATGTGCAATCCCGGTGTTCGGGTCGAAATGACACCGAAGTCCCCACGAATCTCCCTAGGCGCATCTGGCTTCGGATCGAAGGACTCATGCTGCGGAAAGCCTCCGGAAACGAATAGGACAATGACAGATTTTGCCGGTCCGTTTCCCAGCGTTCCCACTCCAGTCTCGCTTGCCTGAAGCAACTTCGGAAGAGTCAGCCCTCCCAATCCGATCGCCCCGACACGCATCAGTTCCCGACGAGAGAGGCCATCACAAAGCGATTCATTCGACTGCGAAATCGTCAGCACGGCTACCCCTCAGGACAAGTCGAGTTTTGTCTGGTTGTCCGCCTGACACTCTCGTCAGGCGAAAATGGTCACTCGCAAAACCAATCAAATACGCAAGGGCCACTCATCTGCCGAACAAGTTTGTCCGACAGACGTGTCGTTCGCGATCACGAGACCCCGCTGAACGACCTGTCCACACAATATCAACGATGTCTTATCAGTATTGACGTTCCGGTCGCAACTGTCCAGCCGGATCGAGCGTTTCTTTTCGGCAACCGGCCAATTGCCATTCCTGTCATCGAATCACAGCGAGAAACCGTGAGAGAGTGGCGATCTCTTTAAACTTCAGTAAAGTAGGCAGGCAACGTGTCAGGGCTCATGACTCTCCACGGCGGATGGACGACTCGACATTAACATTCAAGTTCTTCTCAAAAGGTTGTTGCGATGAAAGTCTCTTGGCACGGTGTGTATCCTGCGGCGGTCACACATTTTCATGATGACTACTCGCTCGATCTCGACGCGACGATGCAGCATGTTGAAGTGATGCTCAACGCTGGAATTCACGGGATCATTATGCTCGGAACCGTCGGCGAGAACTGCTCGCTCGACTTTTCCGAAAAGATTGAGGTCTTAAAGCGAACAGTGGAACAGGTTGCGGGGCGCGTCCCGGTATTGACGGGCGTCGCAGAACCGTCGACCCACATGGCATGCCGCCTCGCGGCTGCCGCTCAAGAGGTGGGGTGCGATGGTCTCATGCTCCTGCCGGCCATGGTCTACAAATCGGACAAGCGTGAGACAATGACTCACTTTCGCACCGTCGCGGGGGCGAGTGACCTCCCGATCATGTGTTACAACAATCCAATCGCGTACTCGGTCGATATCACCCCCGAAATGTTCGTCGAGATGGCTGATGAGCCGAAGTTCGTCGCGATCAAGGAGTCGTCCGACAATCCTCGCCGCATCACCGACCTGATCAACCTCACTGGCGACCGTTATCTCCTGTTCAGTGGCGTGGATGACTTGGTTCTGGAAAGTGCCCTGCTGGGGGCGATCGGCTGGGTCTCCGGACTGGTCAATGCTTTTCCTGCCGAAAACCGTTTGATCTGGGACCATGTCATGGCGGGTCGATGGAAGGAAGCGGTCGAGGTCTATCGCTGGTACACGCCGCTGCTGCACCTCGATGTCGATTTAAAGCTCGTGCAGTACATCAAACTCGCGGTCCAGGAGTGTGGTTACGGCACCGAAACAACTCGCCCACCGCGACTGAAAGTCGAAGGGGCCGAACGCGAGCGGGTCTTGAAGATCATCCGCGACGGCATTCGTACGCGCCCCAAGTTGGGCTAATCAGATCGCCTCGCTTCGTCGATCGGGCAAGTCGAAATCACCAAGGTACAAGGGACAGAGTTTCCTCAACTCTGTCCCTCAGGGACTTCTTGCCCAATTCTATTTGACAGTCCGAAAGCCCGACCTAAGTTTCCTTTGTCCAACGGCCTGCTGACGAGTGAACGATGCCTCGTCCGGGCACGAGACTATCATCTTGTGATACACCGGCTTGGGTCGCATCGCTTCCCAGCCCGGAACAGGAGTCGGCCAGGCTGGCGGGCTTCCGTTCCGAAGAAGACATCCGGGAGCGCGGCAAGGAAAAAGCTGGGAGCTTTGAGGGGACCTTGCCGCGCTTTTTCTTTCTCCCGTGATCCTGCTCCTGCCGTCGTCCTGCTCAGTCCGCTTACTGTCAAAAGCGTTCGACATTTACCTCTGTCGAAGGGACTCCCCCTGAACGTGTGGAGCAATGGGAAGATAAGGCAGACTGCGATGCCTGGGAAGATATTGACGATTGTTCGGATTATTTCGATTTTGACGGCAGTTCCCCGACGCGGATTCCGATAACGAAAACAGGGATGCATTGCGCATCCGTTTCGGGAACCGAGAGTATGCCGTACCAGCCACTTCGAATCGCCGTCACGATGCTGAGCATCGGTATCGGTTTGACGATTGCGCTCGCGACTTCTGGGAGCCTCTTGTCCATCCAGTCGAGTGACTTTGTCGCTCAGCAAAGCGGTATGGAGAAGGAGGCCACCGGACCGTCGACCGCCACAGCTTCCGGAAACGCAGCGCCGAATTCACCGGCAGAGATCGAGGCATCGACCCCATACCCTCCCGCTGAAATTCGTACCGCATCGAATCCAGATACGTACAGACCATTGCCGATCCCGGTCATTGGTGCCGATGAAACACCATTATTACGTGATGTCGTCGCCGATCTGCCGCATGGTCGAGTCGATGGGCGATACCTCCGGGCATCGAACTCCCAAGGGGCCGTCGGTCGCGACAGTTCGTTCCCGCGCCGTCTCGGATACGAAGAGCTTCCAGCTCCCGAGGATCAACTCAACAGCCAGCCGCTCATGACGATCGCCCGAGGTGAGACCGGACCGGTCACCCTCAGCCCGCGTATCGACACGACTGACAACTCTCGACAATCGTCGCCGTTCCCTCTCGCTACAACGACCGCAACAACAACGACATCGGACGACTACCGAGAGTTGCAAGCCCAAATCGTTTCGTTGCGGGCAGAACTGCAACAGTCAACGCAGGCGGGCCTGAGTCGGGAGTTGGTCGAGATTCAACGCTTGCGAGACCTCCTGCACGAGTTGCAGTCCTTGCGTCAGTTGAGTGACCTACAAGCCGAAGTTCATCGACTTGCTGAACGACAGGCCTCCTTGGAATCTGTCGTCGACGAACAAGAAAAGCCGACACCGCCTCCCACAACCGGCGTCGCCAATGGGGGAATCGCTGAAGAACTCCCGGCACCGGCTCCATCGGCGAAACCAATGGCACCGTTGACAACGCCGCCTGTCGACAAACCGAATCCCCCCAACACCGAAACAACGACTCCCCCTGTCACGAGGTCGTCCGACTCCGTGAGTCACGGTGACTCAACTGAATCTGCGAACGAATCGACTGATGTCCCTCAGATTGTCCTACCCGAACGTGTGCTGCTCGAAGCAGTGCCGCGTCAACCGGGGCAGTGGAATTTGAGACTTCGTGGGGCTCACGTGGCCGAGGTTCTCGATCGTTTGTGCGAAGAAGGCCATTGGAACGCCGCCGTCGGTCCGGGTGTCGATGGTGAGGTCAACATGACCTTGTCTGGTGTGAGCCTTGAATTGGCCTTGCAAAACGTTGCCCGAGCCGTTGGCTGCGAAGTGCTGGAGGAGGGCAACCTTCGGATGCTGGTCCCTGCCGATGTCGCTGAGGCCCGCCGTCGTGCAGCACGTCAACCGATCGCCAAGGTCATCCCGTTGAGTCATATTGCCGCCATTGATGTCGCACCGCTCGTCGCCCCTTTGCTGACGCCGCAATTGGGCGAAGTTGGAATCACGACACCCAGCGCCGGCCCGGAACATTTGCATGGACCACGCCGAGCGATTCCCGATGCCATTGTTGTTGTCGACTATGGCGATGCAGTCGCTCAGATTGAATCTCTCGTCGCAGAGCTAGATGTTCCGCCGCCAGAGGTCGAGATCGATGCGGTCATCCTTCGAGTCCGGCACAACGAGAAGGTTCCACTCGGAGTCATGGCAGCACTTAAGAACGTCTGCCAACCGGTCGACATGCTCGACCGAGCGATCCGGCATCAGACATTGCAGAACAGTGTTCCGTGTGCTGGAGTTGAGTGCGTGCCATATCGTGGGAGTGCTCAGAAGTTAAAGCGATCCCTCGAACTTCTGGCCGCAACCGACGTCGCCGCCACGCCGCGAATTCGGGTTCTCAATCGACAGACGGCCGAGATTTCTGTCGGCGAAAACGTGGGATATCGGACACATGCCGCCTGGCGTCCCAATGGGCGGAGCAAAGAGCAAGATGTCGAGATGCTCGAAGCGATCACTCGACTGAAGGTGACGCCCTTCGTTCACCCTGACGGATCGATTCGCGTTCAGGTCCACCCGCATCACTCTCATGTCGTGATCGACCCCAAGACCGATTTGCCCCGTCAACAGACGGCATCTGCCTTCACCGATGTCACTCTGACCGACGGCTGCACGCTGGTCATCGGGGGGCTGATGAGCCACACAGAGGAATTCGTCAGCAAGGATCGTGGAGCCTTCGGACTGATCAAGCGACAGTTCCGCAAAGGTCGAGGAGACGAGTATGACGAAGAGATCGTCATACTGTTGACGACCCATCTCGTGACGCCGCCATACTACTCATCCACCATCGAACCAGAGTTCGCTCCCGCTGCATTTCCAGCTTCGCAATCGACGCAACCTCTCCTGCCCGTTGGTTTCGTCAACAATCACGGACCAACGACAGGGCGACCAGAGACTCCTGGAATCCTTCCGATCACAGGGTTCGGCATTGCCGAACGGATGTCGGCCACGCAATTGATGACCGTCGAAGAGTTTCCCGCCACTTCGCCTCCTGAGTTGCTGCCGGGTCGCAGTAAACCGGGGCGAATTGGCCCCGAACGGGACATGGCAGAACGTGGCGATGTGCGTCGACCTCATTTGCCAAGAGCCGCTGCGGCGCGACGTAATACACCAGCTCCTCCACCCCCATCCGCTCCCCCAATCCTGGCCCCTCGATCATTTCCGGCCTCAAATGCCATCCCTGCTCCCCCCCCTCCGCCACCGGCGTCGGAAGATGCGACGACGGGAAAGATTCAACAGGTGTCTCATACGATGATCGAAGAGACTCCCGCGACTCAATCTGCTGGGGCCAAGTCCCTGAGATCAGTGGTGGGGTCCAACGGACACCCATTACGGACCGACAACGTCAGCCCCGCCCCCGGTGCCTTGGATGCCGAGTCGGCGACTTGGGGGACTGAGAGCCACCATGCTCCGCGGGCACTGCGTCCCTCACCACCCCCCCCTGTTACAAATATCCCAGGGAGCTTTCCCCTGACGAGACCACGCGGTTCCTCCCGATAGTGAGGTGTCGAGGTCAGGGAGAGGGGCGAGTTCTCCACATGATGTGCGGCGAGGTGGCATCTGAAGACGTGGAAACGGAGTCGCGACGTTAGTCGGCAAGCAGGTTGTCGTCTTCCACAAAGGGTTTGTAGCCCCCGAGAGCGCCGTAGATGCTGTAGTAGACGGGGACGAGAATCAACACGAGGATCGTGGATAGCAGGAGTCCGAAGCAGAGACTCGTGGCCATGGGGATCAGGAGTTGAGCCTGCATCGAACGTTCGGTGACGATGGGAAATAATCCGGCGATTGTGGTGAGTGAGGTCAACATCACAGGGCGAAAACGGCGTTGTCCGCTCAGGGCGATGGCCTCATGCAAGGGGACACCGGCGGCCACCTGCGAGTTAATGAAGTCCACCAACACAATCGAGTCGTTAACGACGACCCCGCTCAAGGCGACCAGTCCCAACACACTGAACAGGGTGAGTGGCAGGCCCATAATGGCATGACCTGCGACCGCCCCGACCATGCCGAACGGGATGACCGCCATGATGATCAGTGGTTGGGTGTACGACTTGAATTGGAGAGTCAGCAAGACAAACGTTGCTAATAAAGCGATTGCGAAGCCGAAAAACAGGCTGCCGATGGAATCCTTTGACTGTTCCGCCTGTCCTTCCCAACGGACTTGCACATGGGGATGCTCTCTGAGAAGTTTTGGCATGAAATCGTTGCGCAGGCTGCCAACAACCTCCGCCGCGTTGGCGGTCGCCTCATCGACGTTGCCGGTCACGGTGATGGAACGCTTCTGATTGACTCGGTTGATCTCTGCGAAACTTCGTTCAGTCTTCACGTCGGCGAGTTCGGTGATTGGTCGTGAGATGCCGTCGAGAGACGTGACCATTAAGTCGTCAAAGTTGGCCAGCGAGTCTCGTTCGTGATCGGGATATCGGACCATCAGTTTGACTTCGTGCCGTCCACGCTGCAGTCGCATCACCTCTTCGCCGTAGTAGGAGGATCGCACGGTCCGCGCGAGGTCGTCTAAAGGGACTCCGAGCGACTGGGCGTTCTCGCGCACCTTTAACTGCAACTCCCACTTCCCGGGACGGGAGTCATCGGCGACATATCGTAGACGCCGGGCACGTCACTAAGTGCCTCACAACTTTCAATCGCTGATTCGAGTTCTTGCATATGTTCGCCACTTGCAAGGAGCTTGAATTCGATCGCTTTTCCTCCCGGTCCCATTGCAACGGATGCAAACGTCAACGTCTCTGCTCCGGGATACCCCATTTCGACGCCATCTGTCGATGATTGTTTGGCTGCTAATGGTGCGATGCTCACCCCAAGGAGTTCCACCTGACCGAGCCAGCGTGTCCCCCTTCGGTCCGCTGATCAGCCCCCCGGCGACCTTGATCGAACTCGTCCGACGATGCGAAACACCAACCGAACGACATCCTCGCCGTTCTGTTGTTGAATCTCTCGACCTATCTTGTTGATGGCAGCCTCCATTTTCAGTGTCGCGGCATCGGTGACCGATTTCGGCGTGCCGTCGGGGAAAATGATGTTCGCCTCAATCGAACGGGCATCGAGATTGGGGAAAATGACCCAAGGGACGGTTCCATTTCGGACGAGCGACATCGACAGGATCAACAAAGCAATCGAAGCACAAACGACGATGGCCGGAAACTTCAGGCAGGTCCGCACGACAGGGGCATAAATGGAATCGATGAACCATTGCAAACCACTGGAGAAATGACTGCTCACCCAGTTGACTCCCTTGGCCACAACAGTCAGAGGTCGCCACAAAGACTCCAACAGAAACGTGACGAGGATGACGATCGGCCAGAAGGTCCACTGCAAGAGAATCGAAGGCGAGTTCGCGCGCCGTTTCGCCATTCCATCGGTCCACGAAGGGGACGGATGTCGGCCTTCTCGGAAGCGGAAGCAAGTGGCAAGGAAGGATGAACACACTCTCGAACAATGAAATGATGAGGATCGCGATCACCGCCAGTTCTTTGCATGACCGCAAAGAATTTTCCCATCACACCACTGACAAAGAACATTGGCATGAACGCAAAAACCGTTGTCGTGACTGATGCCACAACAGAGGGAACGACCTCGGCCGTTCCATGAATCGCCGCTTTCAGTCCCCCCTTGCCAGCTTCTCGGTGGGCATAGATGTTTTCACCGACGACGATGGCATCGTCGACCACGATGCCGAGGGCGATCAAGAACGAAAACATCGACAGCATGTTGAGCGTGTCGCCAGTCTGCCACAAGACGGCACACGCGCCCAGAAGCGAGACCGGAATCCCCAACGCGACCCAGAATGACAACCTCAGATCGAGGAAGAGTGCCAGTACGACGAACACCAGCACGAGACCCTGCAAGCCGTTCTTGACCAGCAGATTCAAACGGTCCTGAACCTCAATACTGCGGTCTTCCCAAGTGACAAAACTGTAACCAGGCGGCAGTTTCTTCTCGGCGATGTACTTACGGACCGCTGCGGTCATCGCGAGCATGTCTTCCTGTGCTGCCGCCGAGATGGAGATCGCCATGCCGGGATTGCCATTGATCCGACTGATTGACGTCAAGTCGCCAAATTCGTCTTTGACGTTCGCCAGATCGCCGACAGTCAGCACGACGCCAGTCGGACTGGTGACCAGCGGAATCTCGGCAATCTCTTCACCATTGACCCGTTTGTTCTTTCCCCGCAGCAGATACTCCTGAGATGCATCCTTGATGCTTCCGCCGGGAAGCTCGACATTCTGGGCCCGAATTCGGCGGGCGACCTCAGTCAGCGTCAGGCCATATTCGCGCAGGGTTCGCTGCGGAATCTCGACGTCGATCTGGTACTTCTTCTCTCCCTGAATTTCGGCCGACGAAATCTCCGGGATCGACAGTAAATCGTCACGATGCTTTCGGTGATGCTGCAACTGGGTAACTCGGTTTCGACTTGCTGATTCGGTTCACTCACCACTCCCGCACTATGATGGCGGGATTTCGCATCGTCAGTTGTCGAATCTCCCGGTCTTCGGAGAGGTCGGGGAAACTTGGAATGCGATTGATCTCCGACTCGACATCGCTGAGCACCTTCTGCACGTTGGGAGCATCGGACCGCACTTCAATAACAATGCTTCCCGAACCTTCCATTGCGACCGAGGTGATCTTCTTGATCCCCTCGATCGAGCGAATGGCTTCTTCTATTTTCAAACAAATCCCCGACTCGACCTCATCCGGCGACGCCCCCGGATAGGGGACGGTCACCAGGATGATTTCGAGATCGAATCGCGGAAATTCCTCACGACGGATCATCATCGCACTGATGGCACCGATCAGCAGAATGGCGACCATCAGGACGTTCATTGAGGCTGTGCGCTCAATCGCCCAGCGAATCACCGACCTCATGTTCCGCCCCCGACTGACGCAGGCATCACATGGACCGCCATCCCACTTTGGACGTTCGACAACGGGCTCACCACAACCTCATCGCCGCTCGACACTGTGTTGGCATCGGCTCGAACGAACACACGCCCCTCTTCGGTGCGCACAACATCGACCTTGGTCACCGTCAACCGACCGTCTCGGACAACCCACACTTCCTTTCCAGGACGCAGGGCCGCTGTCGGCAGTTCGACCAACGGGACCGGCGAACGAATTGGAATCCGAACCTCCAGAAACATCCCGGTATACAACGCGGGCACATTGACCGCCAAGCCCCCTGTTGTCGATCGGGCCTCAACATCCCCCGGTGACTCGACCAGTACTCGACACGGGACCGTTCGGGTCTGTGCATCAACGCCAGAACCTTCGTATCGAGACATCTCCCCTTTCCAGACATAGTCGACACCGCGAAAACCGAAGACCACCTCGACAGGAGTCTGGGGGATTTCCAGTCGTCGCTGGTCGGAAAGCGTTGTCTCGGGCGAAAGCAACCCGGCATTCATCCATAACCAATACAGTTCGTCGACAGTAAGACTCGTCTTCACTTCAATCTTGGTTGAATCACTGATGCGGAGTAATGGATCCCCCTTGCGGACGTAATCGTTTTGCTCAACCGAGTCGACAACGACCGTTCCAGTGAGCGGAGCCGAGACTTTTGTACGGCCCAGGTCGGCAATCGCTCGATCCATCTGGGCCACTGAGAGTTGCCGTGCGACCTGCTGAGTCTTTTTCTGTTCGGCCAACAATGCGAGTTCGTTTCTCAAGGACTGCACGGATCGCCGGGCGGCAAGCTCCTTTCCTCGGGACACGTCGATTGATACATCCGTCGCGGCCCCTCCGGCGGCCAGTGACTGGGTTCGTTCAAGGTCTTTGCGTTGAAGTTTCTCATCCTCGTAGGCCAACTGAGCCATCGTGGTCGCATTGCTGATCTGTACGTCGATTGATTTCAGCGTCGCATCGGCCTGAGCCACCATCGCCGCGAGTCGGTTCACTTCGAGTTGATAGTTTGTCGAATCGATTTCGATCAAAGGAGTTCCAGCCTCGACAAAACTTCCCGCTCGGGCTTCCGGTGCCTTGAAAACGATTTGCCCATCGATCTCCGCGGAAAGGGTCACCTGTCGAAACGGGACGGAGACCCCATCGACATCGATGACAAACTCGCCGGTCGAAGGGCCGATCTTCAGTGTTTGCACAGTTGGTGTGACTGGCTCGGGGATTTGCGTAGTGACTTCGGGTTTCTGCCCATACTTTGCAAAGCCGAATGCACCCGCCGCCAGCACCGCCAGCGGAATAAGCACTCGTGTCAACTCATAGGCCAACCGCCGCATTGGAATCCCCTTCACCCTGAACAATGTTGACTGTGCTGCTGATTCGCTTTGTGTGTGTGACAATGTCGAGTGAATTCGGCGACCCCGGCCGGCCGTTCCCATGCCTCTCGATATGAACTTCCGTGCTGGCAGGTGCATCACACAACCTACCGCCCCGTCATGCCTGCCCGGTTGACGCCGTGCAATACGGTCGCACAGGGCACAGCACATGAGAGATGACCATCATTGCACAGAGCATGGTGGTTAGAAAATCCCGAGTTGATCGCGGGCGTCTTCGGTCATCCGTTCGGGGGACCAAGGGGGGGACATCACCAGTTTGATCTTGGCTTCATCGACGTCATCGAGTTGCTCAAGGGCCATTTTGGATTGGGAGATGATCTGCGGACCGGCCGGGCAAGCGGGACTGGTCAGGGTCATCTCAACGTTCACGGTTCGCTCGGTTTGAGAAACTTCGTACACCAAGCCAAGGTCCACAATGTTGATCATCAACTCGGGGTCAATCACCTGCTTGAGGGCTTCTATCAATTCCAGTTCGGTCGACATGGGTCGGTCTATCTTTCAAAGTAATGTGTTTCATCCATCAGCCCGTCTCGGACATCATTGGCGATCCTCACCCGCCCGTCGAGGGAGATCGACCGAGTTTCTCACGTTCGAACGGAACCAGTTCGATCAACTCGGCTCGTCCGAGTCTCCCAAAGTGGACCAGTCGACGAGTGAAATCTCGGGACGAAGCAGACGGGTGATCGACGTCCGTTGACTCGTTTTTACCCCTTTCCCACCACGTCCGGTGACATTGTACTTCATCTGACCGAAGCTCAATTCTTTCTGATTCTCGTTAAGTACCCGCAGTGCGTCGGAAGGGCGTGAGAGTCGTTGGGCCCCCAGTACGACGTCTCCAGGTTCAGACAGTTTGAGACCACGAACCCCTTTACCCGCTGCCGCGAGGATCGGAACATCACTGACCGAGAAGTGAATCAATCGGGCCTGTCGACTCATCAGAAAGACCGTCTCTTCATCGTTCATCAATTCGCAATGAACGACGGTGTCTCCCTTGCGAAGTCGGCAAAATTTTCGGCCAGACTTCGTTGATGCCTCACGGAAAGGGGCGAAGGGAAGACGCATCACCTGTCCTTCTGCCGTCGCGATGAACAGGTAGGGAGAAGGAGGAGCGTCCGAAAACTCCGTGTCTGTCGGAGTGAATCGCGGATCGGTCCCAATGGCTGCGACAATTCTCGCCCCGTCGCCGATGCGGGCGAACTTCGAGAGTGGTTCCCCATATCCCGTGGAAGCAGGAATCTCGGTGACGGGAAGTGTAAATGCGGTCCCGTCGCTCGAGAAAAAGACAACCTGTTCGATCGTACTTGTCGGCACGACAGCCATCACTTCATCGCCGTCACGCAGGCGGAGTTTGTCGATCGATGAAATCTTCCCGACACGTCGTATCCAACCGTCCGATGTCACCACAACATTGGTGTTCTCGCGGACGATGTATGCCTGGGGGTCGAAGTCGGCAATTTCGTCGGACGACCCGATGGTTGTGCGACGCTTATCGCCAAAAGTCGAAGCCGTCTCGCCGAGTTCTTCCTTCACGACATTCCAGAGTTTAGCCTCAGACTTCAGGATGCTGACGATCTTGGCCGCACGTTTCTGTTTGTCGGCCAGTTCCTCGCGGATGTCGTCGATTTCGAGTTTGGAGATGCGGTAAAGTTGCAGTTCGAGAATCGCCATTGTCTGCGTTTCGTCCAAGGGAAACGCTCGCATCAGTTTGTTGGCCGCATCCGGTTTTCCGTCGCTCTCTCGAATCAGCTTCAGCGCCTTGTCGAGCCCATTGAAGACGATCGCAAAGCCTTCAAGAATATGGATGCGACGCTGCAACTGAGCCAGTTGAAACTCGAATCGTTTGCGAACGGTTTGCAGCCGGAAGTCGAGGAAGTACCGCAAAATCTCGATGAGCGAACAGCGTCGCGGGACCAAAACGCCATGTTCGTCGGGGACCAGACAGGTCGGATTGTAGTTAAAATTCTGCTCGAGAGCAGTGTGCTTGAAGAGGTACGTCATGACGGCATCGGGGTCCGAACCGTGCTTTACTTCCAACACGATGTTCAGACCATTCTCTTCGTCCGAGAGGTCCATGACGTCGAGCAGTTGCGGCAGTTTGCGAGAGTCTCGAACGTCCCCCAGAGCGGTAAGCAGTCCACCGGTTTCGACACCATGCGGGATCGAGATGATCGAGATGCGGGTGACCGGGTCCCCTTTTGTGACGTTCTCATCGAGCTTCCACTCGGCTCGCACCTTGATCGAGCCGCGACCTTCTTCGTACGTCGTTCGCAGTTCGTTGCGATCGGTGACAATGCGCCCCCCGAGTGGGAAGTCGGGCCCTTTGATCTTTTCCATCAGCTTCGCCGTCGTTGCTTCTGGGTGATCGATCAAATAGATGCAGCCTTTGACAACTTCGCCCAGATTGTGAGGCGGGATATTGGTCGCCATTCCGACCGCAATCCCCTGAGTTCCATTGACCAGCAGATTCGGAAACCTCGCCGGGAGCACGACCGGCTCGGTGCGGGTTCCATCGTAATTGAGGCGAGTTTCAACGGTGTCGTACCGCAACTCACTCATCAACTGCTCGGCAAGTGGCCGCAGACGAGCTTCGGTGTATCGAGCCGCTGCGGCGGGAAGCCCCATGATGGAGCCGAAGTTCCCATGCCCATCGACGAGATGCCCGCGATAGGTGAAGTCCTGTGCCAAACGGACCAGTGCGTCATAGACCGCTGTGTCACCGTGAGGATGAAACTTACCGATCGTGTCCCCCACAATGCGGGCACACTTGACGTATTTGGCGTCTGGAGTGAGCCGCAGTTCGTTGTACATGACGTACAAAATGCGTCGCTGAACCGGCTTCAGTCCATCCCGGACATCGGGGACTGCTCGCGACGTAATCACCGAGAGCGCGTAGTTCAGATAGCGACGCCGAACTTCGCCGCTGATCGAAATGGGGTGCAGAAGTGCTGCCTCCGGTTTCTTTGCGGTGGCAGACTTTCCTGTTTGAGAACTGCGTCGGCGAGCCAAGGCTCCCTCCCTGGGCAATAGGAACAAATGTCATCATGACGGGCCACCACAATGCCCCCACGAATTGGGTGACGCTCGGTGTGGGGCGTCGAATTCTCCGTCTCACGGCGAAACGAACGTGCGACGAAGTCCATCGAGTCAACGGGTGTCCAGTAACGGACGGCACCGTCTCGATCAAACTCCGCTTCTGGTGTCACGCGTCGCAGTGTGGCAACCAAGGTGTCACGCTGTCAATCCGATGGAGAACACATGCGAGCCATCCCTGCTGGGCGCTCAATATTCATGGGTCAACACACGCGCAATTTCATTCGGGGTCAACAGGGAAAGATGGGGTAAGTTTTCCGGTTGTTCCAATCCGGTAGACTGACGGCTCTGCGAAAGCATTGCAACTCCTTTCGGGGCAGAATGTTCCGATGAGTTGGACTGGATGTGAAATCGACAGGAATTGAGTGAATGCTGTTGATCCAACGAACCGAATTGATTGTAGAGCCGTGTGCGTTGACAACGTCTTCGGACAGCATCACGCAGACAACGTCTGGGGGGACAGATTCTCAATCGAGAATCCAATACTTCCACCGGACGCGGGGGTGAGGTGGATCGGCTGCAAGATGCGGCGAATCACCCTGATTGACGATTATCGAGTTCAGGCCAGGGAGGTCCTACGATGTCTTTGCTATTACGAACGGCACCGTTTGCGTTGCTGATGACTGCGATGGTGACCGCTACCGCCTCCGCCCAAGCTCCAACTCCCGTCAATCCCTATGCCCAAAGTGGCCAGGGGCAGCCGCAGATGCAATACATGGCTCCTGTCGGACAATACCCCCGACTCGACGCCCCGCTTTATCCGTCGCCAGTGCAAAATGTTCCCAGCTACACGAGTGGATCCATCGTTACCAATCAGGCGTTCGCACCGCATGAGATGATGTATGCCCACAGCTATCACGCTATGTATCCCCCCTACTATCACAAAGTCAAGGGAGGATGGTTTTGGACGCCTCGCGGCATGCGTCAGCACGAAGAGTGGGAACTGCAAGGAACTGAAGTGACGGTGAATTATCGTTCTTCCGTCCGCCCCTTCTCCGGTTTTATCGCCCCTCGTGGCGGACTGTTTAGCCGCTAGTTAACCGAATTTGTTGAGATTCACACAAGTCATCAGCGGGATCGAGGTGCCACGAGTTGAACTTGTGATCGACTGATCGAGTAAACGGTTCCTCCAGAGTGATGTTCAGCGAGAGTTGTCGAGTCGACTGATTGTTAGATCGATGGAACAGAATTCCCTTCGAGTAGCCTGTGACGCATAGGCTGCTGCAACTTACCTACGATGCCCCCTGAGTTCGCCTGTCAATCAGGCGATTTCGTGACAGGATACTTTTATGAAACGCACCGTATTCTCTCGATTGGCAGTCTGCTTCGGCACACTCGCCCTCGCGATCACCTCAGGGGCTGTGGCCGAAGAGGCGGGCGTCGTCCGCATCTCCGGTCGTGCTAAGGCCGAGGAGGTCGTTCGGATTACTAGCCGTGACCATGAGACTGTCATTCGTGGTCAATCGCCCGAACTGATGGCCGGTCCCTATATTCAACCGGTGAACTGCCTCGAAAGTGGGACACCCGCGATCGGCACGGCTCCCTGCGATAGCGCAACGACGGCCGGTCCCGCATGCGAAACGGATTGCCCCGAGTATGGACCGCAACCCTGTCAGCCGTGTCAGTCTTGCCCCAGTTCCGGATGCTGTATCAGCGGCTGGCTCCACGAACAGTGGGCCAACATCATGTGCAATCACTATGAAAACCGAGCGCAAATTTCACACAAGCTCTGCACGTCGCACTGCCGCCTGAAGTTCGAGCACTATAAGAATCTCACCCTTGGTCGAGTGAATGGTCGCGATGGAAGTGAAGGGGCTGATCGCCTGGCTCGACCCAAAGAGAGTCGTTGGATTCGCTACTTCCTCCCATCCGGAAGTTGTGGCAAGGGATCACCTCCCTTCGGGCACTACGACATGGTGTACCCTGTTGATCCCAACTACTTTGATCAACGTGACGGTCAAATCTATGCCGCACAGGGATACGGAGGACCAGTTTCGATGCCTCTTCCCCCTGTCGTTACACATGCCTACAACTATAGCTGGGGAATCCCTTCCAGTCGCCTGACTCATATCGCTCATCCAGTCCCCTATGGCATGGGAAGCTACGGTCCCTATGCCAATGGATATGCTGCGAATGGATACGATATGAACGGATACAGTCAACCCTAGTACGACGTTGAACGAGACGAACAGAGTCCGCATTCGAAGCGATGTGGCAACGGTAGACGGAAAGGGGCTTCGAGCGAAGTCCGATTCGAGTTGCTTCCTCACAGCACAACGGACTGACACCCGCGGTTGCCCGCACTCTCAGGAAATAGACCCATGATCCTGCGACACTTAAAATTCGGCTCAGCTCTGATGGTTGCCATGCTGCTCTCGATGAGTGCAGCGACACCTTGGGCCGCCGCTCAAAACAGTCCACCTCTTGCTCCACCCGCCGAACCCGGCGTTCTGCCAACTGCTCCAGTTGAAAACGCGGTCGAGCAGCCTCCAGCTCCTCCTAAGACTGCGACGATTACTGACGCAAACGGCGGATTGATCGGCGGTGAAATCACCGAAGATACTGGGATCGTCCGTATCACCGATCACCCCAATGGTCTGCCAAACAGTGTCAACTCTTCCACCTGCGAAGGGAGTGGTCGATGTGCCGCCCATGGTCGAAGCAACTGCCCCAGTTGCCCGAACTGTCAGCCTTGCGAACATGGCTATACCCGTGGCACTTGTCCTCACGGTTGTAAGCCGAGTTTTCTGACGATGGCTCAATACCGTCGCAAATATGGAACCGTGTACTCGCAAGATTACGGATGGGCTCCTCCAGGTATGCATCCCATGGAGTGGACCTCGGTGTCCTATAACCGCTACTTCCCAGGACAATGGACTGGTCAAACTGCGTACGGCCCAGCAGTCGTCCGACCACACGTCTACTATCCTACCGACACGACGCAGCAAGGCTACTATTACCAGCACGCCCCTGCCTGGATTCCTGTCAATGGAATGGTTCCTCCGGTTCCGAATCCCAACGATTGGCATCAGCCTTTGTGTCAAGGTTGCGGATACAATGGTGCAAATGGTGGCTACTGCCGCACCTGCCAGAATGGGCAGACCGTCGCTCCAGAACAAGTAGGGACGCCAGTGCCCGAAACCACCCTGCCAGCGACTCCAGCCGCGAACCTGCCGCTGAATCGCTCACAAGGAACTCCTGCATTACTCCCCGTCACCCAGTAGGCTGATAAGTTCTCCACGATCCGTACCTCAAAGCTCGTAGCCACTTAGCTATGCAGCGGGTGGCGATGCGAAACTTGCCATCAGCTTCTTCACCGCGAGTGGGAACAGTCCGAGGAGAATAAAGGCCGCAAAGAGTTGAGGGGAAAGAATTTCACGGGTCCCCTTCTCTGCGAGGTCTTTGAGGTTTGGAAACTGCGAGC
This sequence comes from Planctomycetaceae bacterium, assembly GCA_041398965.1. Lineage (GTDB taxonomy): Bacteria > Planctomycetota > Planctomycetia > Planctomycetales > Planctomycetaceae > JAWKTT01. Next base: position 44,708 of record JAWKTT010000033.1, read on the forward strand.
CAGCATAAACGTAGACGATTGTTCCAGGAAGCATCCCTAACTGGCTGACCCACCAATAGGTTGAGGTCTTGATTTGGGTGAGTCCCATCACCACGTTGATGACGAAGAACGGGACGGCCGGAATAAGTCTGAGCGAGAAGAGATAATAGGGTCCTTCTCGATCTAAAGCCTCATTGAAGGCTGCGAGTCGGTCGCCGAAGGTGGCTTGAATGGTGCTTCCTAAGAGGTGACGGCTGAGCAGAAAGGCAACGGTCGCTCCGGTCGTCGACGCCAAGCTGACAAGAACTACGCCGCGAGTGAACTGAAAGTACCAGCCAAACACTAATGTCAGCACAGCGGCTCCCGGAAGCGATAGCCCGGTGATGCCGACGTAGACCAGGAATGCAACGCCGAAGACGATTACGGGGTTGCTGGTCTGATACTCTCTTAGCTGAGCTTCTCTTGCTGCGAGCGAGTTGAGCGTTAGCATGTCGCCATATTTAACATAGGCAACCGTGACAATAACGCCAACTAGGAGCAGTATCAATAGCTTGATCCCTTGGCCGGACTTCCACTTTGCGGATGTGGCGGATGATTGATTCATTAACTCTGAGTTCGCCTGAGGTATTTGTCGTAAATGGACGATTGGCGACGTTGTTATGTTCACTCTGCAATACGAGTCTTGCGTCGCGCTGCGGGGCTTAGCGGTTCCATGCGAGCCACTTGTGAAACAGGGTCTTCACGAAAGGTGTGAGTCGGGTACGGTTGTATTGGTCGCCGATTTTGCGGATCGCGTCGGCTTGTGTCGGATAGGGATGTATCGTCGATGCGATCTGCTTGAGGCCGATGTGATGTTTCATGGCGAGCGTCACCTCGCTGATCATGTCGCCGGCGTTCGTGGCGACGATCGTGGCACCGACGATCTTGTCGGTTCCCTGCTTCACAAAGATCCGAACAAACCCTGTGTCCTCTCCGTCGAGAATCGCCCGGTCGACGCCGCTGAGTGATTGTGTATAGGTGTCGATCGCGATCCCCTCACGCTTCGCTTCTTCGGGGCTTATCCCAACATGAGCGAGTTCCGGCGACGTGTAAGTGGTCCACGGGATCACGAGGGCGCCGGCCTTGCTGCGTCCCCAGAAGAGCGAGTTCTGAATCACGATTCGGGCCATGAAGTCGGCTGCGTGCGTGAACTTAAACCGCGAGCAAACATCCCCTGCTGCGTAGATGTTTGCGTTCGTCGACTGCAATCGGTCGTTGACCTGAATTCCGTCGCGGAGATCGTACTTGACGCCGACCGTTTCCAGCCCAAGCCCCTCGACGTTGGGGGCGCGACCGATGCCGATGAGCAACTGATCGCCGACGATCTCGCGTTCTTTGCCATCCTGTCGAACGATGACGAACTTCTCGCTCCCTCGCTGCACAACACGAACGGTCTCGGCGTTTAACACAAACTCGACCCCATCCCGCTCCATCGCCTGCTGTACAATCAGAGCGGCATCGGTTTCCTCTTTTGAGAGGATGTGGGTCGACCGTTCAATCTGAGTTACCTTCGCTCCGAGCCTTGCGAACGCCTGGGCCATCTCCGTCCCCATTGGCCCCCCTCCAACAACGACCAAACGCCTTGGCAGTTCCGTCAGCGAAAAGATCGATTCATTCGTGAGGTATTCCACCTCGTCCAGTCCCGGAATCGGCAACTGCGCCGCCCGTGCTCCGGTGCAAATGACCGCGCGCTTGTACTGAAGTGATTTTCCTGCCACTTCAACGCAACCAGCACCGGCGAACTTCGCACTCCCCAGAAAGACGTCAATCCCCAAGTCGCGAAATCGAGAGGCTGAGTCATGCTTGGCAATCCCCGCCCGCAGTCGACGCATACGCTCCATCACCTTTCCAAAATCGACACAGCCCCCTTGAGGGACTTCGACTCCGAACTCTGACGCATCACGAACTGTTGCTGCCACGCGAGCTGCACTGATGATCCCCTTCGACGGCACACACCCGACGTTTAAGCAGTCCCCCCCCATCAAATCGCGTTCGATGAGCGCCACCTTTGCCCCCAGACCTGCCGCCCCCGCCGCCGTCACTAACCCTGCGGTCCCCGCTCCGAGCACAACGAGGTTGTAACGACCTGAAGGCTCAGGATTCTCCCAGTTGAGTGGATGCACGAGCGACTCCAACTGCTGATTGTGGACATCATACGGCTGAAGCTGGACAAGGTTGGACACGGCAACTTTCCTATCGTGTGATCTTTTCGAGCATGATCGGTTGGCAGAACTTCATTCGCATAGGGGGCCCGGTTCATGGATACGCTCTCGGAGAAGCCGTTGTCAACGACAGACGACAGAAAAGTGAGACTCGTGAGCGTCAAGTTGGCAACATCAGTTGCCCTATGAGGGACAACTTTTCGCCCTCTCATGACGATCTTCTTCCCCTATCGATACTCGCAGGTTGACGAAGCGACGTTTTATGTGCGGGCGATGGAATTTCGCGGCGACTGGCAATTCGGTTGGGGAGCGAATGCGATGTGAGGCATGCCCCGTTGTATTTCGACGGAAGGGGCAGTTGAGTCGACGGGGTGCGGGGGGGATGGATACACTTCCGGAGTTCCTTTTCCTCGAACGAGGTTGCCCGCCGATGCGTTGGACTGATTCGCTGTCGCTGACACTGCTTTTCGCTGCCGTCGTTGCCTCGCCGCTGTATGCTCAGCGGGACTTGAAGGAGATTCCGATTCCTGATCCGGAGTTGGAAAGGGCGACGTTTGTGCTGCCGGAGGGGTTTGAAGTCAATCTGTTTGCGGCTGATCCGATGATCGCCAAGCCGATTCAGATGAACTTTGATCCACAGGGGCGATTGTGGATTGTGTCGAGTGAGGTTTATCCACACATCGAGCCGGGGAAGAAGCCGACCGACAAAGTGCTGGTCCTCGAAGACAAAGACGGGGATGGGGTCAGTGATGTCACGCATGTTTTCGCGGAAGGGTTGTTGATTCCGACCGGGATCGAGCCGGGCGATGGGGGAGCTTACGTCGGGGCGAGCACCGAACTGATCCACTTCAAGGATACAAATGGCGACCTCAAAGCCGATGAAGAGCGGGTCGTGCTGTCAGGGTTCGGCACGGAGGACACGCATCACATTCTGCACACGCTGCGCTGGGGGCCGGAACAGAGATTGTATATGTCGCAGTCGATTTACATTCACTCGCACATCGAAACCCCTTGGGGAGTGAAGCGATTGAACGCCGGCGGCATCTGGCAGTTTCGGCCTGACAGCTTGAAGCTGAATGTGTTTGCTCGCGGACTGGTCAACACATGGGGGACGCACTTCGACAAATATGGGGCAACATTTGCGACCGACGGTGCCGGAGGAGAAGGGATCAACTACATGATCCCCGGCGGCTACTATGTCACCGCTTATGGAGCAGAGCGGTTGGTGCGGGGGTTGAACCCTGGGAGTCCGAAGCACTGCGGACTGGAGATTGTGTACAGCGAGCACCTTCCCGATGATTGGCGGGGGAGTGCAATCACGAACGACTTCCGGGGACATCGGGTCTGTCGCTTTGTGCTGACTCCCGATGGGAGCGGGTTCGTCTCGCAACAACAGCAAGAGGTCATCAAGTCGAATCATCCGGCGTTTCGACCGATCGATGTGAAGATCGGTCCGGACGGGGCGATCTATATTGCGGACTGGTACAACCCGATCATCCAACATGGTGAAGTCGACTTTCGCGACCCTCGCCGAGATCACACGCATGGCCGCATCTGGCGAGTGACCTACAAAGGGAAGCCACTGGTCGAGCGTCCGCAACTGGTTACTGCGAGCAACGCCGAACTGTGCAAGCAACTGGAGTCGCCGAACATCTTCAACCGCACACAGGCGAAACGCGTGCTCAAGGAGAGGGGGCCGGAAGTGTTGGACGACGTGAAGGCTTGGCTCGCTGGTATCGCGGCCGATCATCCCGAGAAGGAACGGCTCAAGCTCGAATCGCTCTGGTTGTATGTTGCCTTTGATCACGTGGACCGGGAGGCTTTGTATGCCTGTTTGAACAGCCCGAATGCCGATGTCCGGGCGGCTGCGACTCGGATTGCCGGGGACTGGAATGGTCGACTGGGCTATGAAGCTCACGAAAGTCCGTCGCAACATAGCAAGGTCGTCGGGCTGCTGGCGACGCGTGCGGTCGATGAGTCGCCGCGTGTGCGACTCGAAGCAATCCGAGCGTTAGCGAAGATTCCAGACGCGAGGTCGATCGAGTTTGCGGCACAGGCGTTAAGTGGTCCTCCGACGATTGGCGATGTTGCAAGTGTCGATGCCGCGAACATCGCCGCACCGCTTTGGGACGAATGGCTCGACTACTCGCTTTGGCTGGCGGCTCGCGAACTTCGTTCCGCATGGCAGCCATCTCTAATCCAAGGGGACCTCACGTTCGACGGCGACGCCAAGCAACTTGCCTTCGTCATCTCCGCCGCCGGGTCGGCCGAGACGGTCTCTCCTTTGGTCGACATGGTGACGCAGGGAAAACTCCCGGCTGAGTCGCAACCCCGTGTGCTCGATGTCATCGCCAATTTCGCCGCTCCGCAGCAGTTACGGACGCTGTTTGACGTTGCCGTCAAGACCGACGATGCAGGGCAACGGCATCGGTTTCTGGCGACGTTGCTGAACGCTCAACAGAGTCGCAAAGCGGTCCCGCCGGGGCCGTTTGACGATGTCGCACGACTCCTCGATTCTGACGACGAAACGACGCGGGCCTACGCGGTTCGGCTTGTCGGAGCTTGGAAACTTGAAGGTCATCGCGAGCGAATTCGTGATCTCATCGCCAACAATAAGGCACCGCAATCCCTTCGCCTCGCAGCAGTCGACGGCATTGCCTACTTCGGCGATCAGAAGGCGGCTCAACAGTTGTGTGCGAATGGTCATGGGGCCCACGATGACATGCGTGTCGAACAGGCGGCGGTCGAACGCCTGATTCCGATCAATCCAGAACTCGGAGCCGGTCGCACGATGGCGATGTTGCGTCAAGATGTCGACGGCTCCCACATCGGTCCGATCATGCAGGTCATCCTGTCGAAGCAACCTGCGATCGAGAAGCTGACAGAAGGACTTACGAATTACGATCCGTCGACCGCCAATCCGATCGAGAAAGATGCCGCGATTGTTGCCTTGCGGGTGATTAACTCGTCGGGCAAGCCGCAACCGGCACTGGCGGATGCACTGAGGAAAGCGAGTGGCGTGTCGACCGGGCCGAAACCATTGAATGATGCCGAAATGGCCGAGATGGTTGCGTTTGTGACCGCAAACGGCGATCCGCATCGAGGCGAAACCGTGTATCGCCGAGCCGAGTTGTCGTGTATCAAGTGTCACGCGATTGGCAATGCCGGGGGACAGATCGGGCCGAACATGCTCAGCCTGGGGGCGACGGCCCAGCTCGACTACATCATCCAGTCGCTGCTCGACCCCGCTGCCAAGGTGAAGGAGGGGTTCCATACCGTGGTGCTCGTCGATGACGATGGCAACCAACACAGCGGCATCAAACTTCGCGAGACCGGCGACGCGGTCTTCCTTCGAGATGCTGAAGGGAAAGAGAAGTCGGTGTTGAAGTCGAAGATCGAGGTGCAATCTGAAGGGGTTTCGCTGATGCCTGCCGGATTGACCGACAAGCTGACGAAGCAAGAACTGGCCGACCTGACGTCGTTCCTCTCGGCTCTCGGACGTCTGCCGGAGTTTACCATCGGACAACAACAACTCGCGAGGAAGTGGCAAGTGATGCAGTCGACCGACTCGGCAGCGTATCAACTGCGTCGCATCAGTTATGCAGCCGCAACAACTGACAACACCGCCTTTCAGTGGACACCAGTCTACAGCACCGTCAACGGTCAACTCCCCCTGAGTGATCTCCCTGAAGTCTTCGTGAAGAACCGTTCCGCCCCCGGCGTACGGGGGATGAGCTTTGTCCGCTGTCTTATCAACGTCACTAGCGATGGCCCCGCCACGTTAAAACTCAACGACATCAAAGGCCGCCAACTCTGGCTCGATGCGGATCCCTTGGAGATCGGTCAAGAGATTCCCGTGCAACTGACTAAGGGCCAACATCAAATCACGATCGCCGTCGACCGTAGCGAAGGAGGACAACCCTTCACCCTGGAACTCACCGGCAACAACGGGACGTTCGTCGGCGACGCCCCGTAGTCGATGTTGGGAATAGGTGATATCGGGGGTTAAACGGCTTCCCATTGGGCCGCTTGTCACATCAGCGGGCACGCTGTGGGGAAAGTGGCAGAACGCACAAGACAACGAATATTCGCTCCATAGACAAGACTTCATTGTTAGAGAATTGGCAAACGACATGGCTGGCAGCACGATGAGAGTGATTGAGACACATACCGGGGGGGAGCCGACCCGGGTGATCGTGGCAGGGGGGCCGGGGTTGGGGGCGGGGTCGCTGTTTGAACGGCGGGAGCGGATGGGGCGGGAGTATGATCGGTTTCGGACGGCGATCATCAACGAACCACGTGGGGCGGAGGTGATGATCGGGGCGATGCTGACTGAGCCTGTCGACCCAAACTGTGCCGCAGGGGTGATCTTCTTCAACAATGTGGGCTACCTCAACATGTGCGGGCACGGAACGCTAGGTGTTGGGGCAGCGTTAGAGTATCTGGGACGACTGGGACCGGGACAGCATCGCCTGGAAACACCGGTCGGCGACATTGGATTGGAGGCATTGGGCGAGAATCGTTACGCGGTCGAAAACGTCGTGAGCTATCGGCATCGGTCGCAGGTCGAGGTCCAGGTCGAGGGGGTCGGAACGGTTCGGGGGGACATTGCCTGGGGAGGGAACTGGTTCTTCCTGATCGGCGAACATGACGAACGCATCGCTCTGGAC
>JAWKTT010000034.1:0-50223 GCA_041398965.1 Planctomycetaceae bacterium
AGAGTGACATTCACTACTTTGGCGGGATGCGAGAACTGTTTGGGCAGTTCTACAAGAGTCTGCAAACTGGGTCGCCACTGCCGATCGCCATGGCCGAGATGCGTCGTGTCACCGCCCTCATGGACCACATCTTTGAGCAATGCAAAGCTGAGGAGGCCCGGCGTATGAATGAGTTAAGCGGCGATGGTTATCAGGCGGAACGCTCAACGCAATCGGAGCAACAGAGGGGACACAAGGGTTGCGAGTGTCATCACGCCGAAGCGGGTCAACACTCGAAAATATAGGAAGCGTAAACAGGTTTGACGTTCAGTCTAAGTGAGAGATGCGGACTGTGTGATATGCGTTCCCTGTGGTGTCACCGACATCCGGGACGTTCGCCAAGAATGGCACTGCGGGGAACGCATGTCGCACAGTCGGACGAGTTGGAAGAAGTGAAGGAAGGATGGATGGAGTAGAGAGTTTGAGTTTTCGTGTTTCGTAAATGTTCGTTTTGTCTGAGTGAGTGAGCATGTCTGCCTTTGTCACCGGAGCAACTGGATTTCTGGGACGCCGTCTGGTCCGCGCACTTCGCGAGGATGGGATGCCGGTGAGATGCTATGTTCGTCTCTCCAGCGATGTGCAGGAGTTACGGGACTTTGTGGGGGAATCTCTGTGGGAGGGGGTCGAAGTCGTTCGTGGCGAACTGACAGATTCCGTTGCCTGTCGCGACGCATTGCATGGTTGTCGCGTTGTTTATCATTTGGCCGCAGCACTGAGCGGCGGGACTGCAAGCCTGTTTCTCAATACCGTCGTCGCGACACGCTGCCTGATGAACGCTGCTCTCGAACAGGACATTGCGAGGTTTGTGCTCGTCAGTTCCTTTGGGGTCTACGGGGCTGCCCTGTTGAAACGGGGGAGTCTTCTCGACGAGACCACACCCGTCGAACCCGAACCGCATCGACGGGACCCCTACACCTACAGCAAGGTGATCCAGGAGCAGGCCGCTTGGGAAGCATACCGACAGCAGGGGCTGCCCTTAGTGGTGATTCGTCCTGGCGTCATCTATGGCGACGAGCGAGGAGTCCTGAGCGGGCGAGTCGGACTGAAGTTAGGTAACCTGATGATTCGCATGGGGGGAAGTCAACCTGTTCCCTACACCTACGTCGACAACTGTGCTCGCGCAATTCTACAGGCAGGAATCGTTCCGGGTATTGAGGGCGAAGCCTTTAATATTATCGACGATAAGTTACCGACGGCCTCACAGGTCTTGAAAGGTTTTCGGCGGGCGGGGGGTAAGATTCGCGGTCTTTGGATTCCCGGGCCAGTAATCGGCATGCTCTCTTCCATGTATGACTGGTATCATCGCTTCTCGAAGGGGCAACTCCCCGGCGCGATCACACGTTACAAGAGTGCGAATCAGTGGAAGCGTTTGCAGTATTCCAACGCGAAGGCGAAATCACGTCTCGGATGGACCCCGCAAGTCTCGTTTGAAGAAGCACTCACTCGCTCCCGTGTTCGCACGAAATAGACGAAAGATGAACTCATCGAGTTATTGAATGAATATCCTTTTCCTAAGTCAGACATTTCCTGATTCCGACTCGCCCGCACGCGGGACGTATAACTTTGCGCTATGCCGTGAACTGGCACAGGACCATCAAGTTCGAGTGATTTCGCCTCGTTCGTGGCCGGAAGTGTGGAAACGAAGATTGCGAGTCAAGTCGGCTTACTCCGCAGGAAATCTGGTGACGGGGGCTGGCCTTCGTGTCGAGTATCCGACCTATTACTATTGCCCGAAGCTCATGCAGCATCGTTCAGGTGAGTGGATGGCGAAGTCGGTGCGAAAGGCCGTTCGGTCGCTGACAAAGGACTTTACGCCCGATGCGGTCCTGTCGTACTGGGCTCATCCGGAAGGTGCCGCCGGTTTGGAAATCGCTCAGTCGTTTGATGTTCCTTCGGCCTGCATTGTCGGAGGATCAGACGTATTGTTGTTACCGCATGGGAATCGGCGACGTGGGGCCGAAGTGCGTCGAGTCTTGACCGAATCGAGTGCGATTATTTCTGTGAGTGAAGGGCTTCGAGAAGCGACGATGGCACTTGGCGTTCCGGGGGAACGGGTGCATACCGTTTATCAGGGGATCGATCCGCGTCAGTTCTATCCGGGAGACCAAAGCGTCGCCCGGACGCGGCTGCAACTGCCCCCAGACATCCCCGTCATCGTCTGGGTCGGCCGGATGGTGGACGTTAAGTGTCTCGACCAGTTAATTGAGGCCGCATTCCTGTTGCATCAACAGGGGCATCGCTTTCGGCTCTGTCTTTTAGGTGATGGTCCATTAAAGGGGATGTTGGAACAACAGGTCGCGTCGCTGGGCATGCAGAATTCTGTACTCTTTGCCGGGGCGGTCGGGCATGACCTGTTGCCGGACTGGTATCGAGCCGCCGACGTGACGGTGCTGTCGAGTCGGTCGGAGGGTTTGCCGAATGTTTTTCGGGAGTCGCTGGCGTGTGGTGTTCCATTCGTCTCGACCGACGTCGGGAGCATTCGGGAAATCGCCGATTCGCGATACTCTCAGCTTGTACCAGTTGGAGACCCCGTGCAGCTCATGCGAGGATTGGTTGCGGTGTTGACAGGTCCGCACCGCGAGGGGGCGGCTGGGTATGTTCCGCGAAAATGGAGCGATACTGCTGTCGAAGTGAGTGAGATTCTCCTGAGTCTCAAGCGAGAATCGCAGCGGAAACGAACGGGGACATTGGGCCGCGGTTCCACAATGCCAGGGGCGGGACTGGAAGTCAGGGAGAGTGTTGGTCATACGAACGGTTGAGATTCAGACTGAGGAAATACGGCGGGCCGGGAGGTCTGTTGCAGTGACAAGACACGCACAGGTTATGTGAAACAGATTAGGTATAGAGACATGTCGGGACAGATTGTTAAGCGAGCACTATTCGTTTCTTATGCCTTCCCTCCAGTGGGAGGGGTGGGGGTGCATCGTGTCACAAAGTTTGTGAAGTATCTGCCCGAGTTTGGGTGGCGATGCTCCGTCTTGACGGTCGACAATCCGTCGGTGCCGCTGTTCGATGAGTCGCTCTGCCGTGACATTCCGCCGAGCACGATCATTCGCCGGGCGAAGACGTTGGAACCGAGTTACGCGGCAAAGAACTCTGTTTCGGCGAGTGCCAGCGGGGCCAGCAAGGGGGGGATGTTCAGTCGACTGGCGAAGGGAGTTGTTCGGAAGATTGCTAATACGGTGCTGCAACCCGACTCGCAGATTCTCTGGCGTCGCGATGCCCTCAAGGAGGGGATGCGTTTACTGAACGAGATACCGCACGACGTCATCATCGCGACGGCTCCCCCCTTCTCGTCGTTACTACTTGGGGCGACGCTGGCTAAGAAGAGCGGATTGCCTTTAGTGTTAGATTATCGTGATGAGTGGGGCATTAGTAATGCTTACTGGGAGAACAAGGGGCAGGGGCTGATTAGTAACTGGATTCAAACACGGATGCAGAATCATGCATTGAAGGCGGCCCGGGTGTTGCTGGCGACAACCCCTTCCAGTGCGGCGGCGGTTGGGGAACTTGCCGCGGCGGCGGGATCAACGGCTGTTCCACGTTCCATCTATAACGGTTTCGACCCCGACGACTTTGCCGGATGGGAGACTCAGTCGCGGGCGAAGGTCGACTACGGGAACGGAACGAACCGTTATCGTATGGCCTTTATCGGGACTCTATGGGCGCTCAATTCGATCGAACCATTCGTCGAGGGGATTACGCAACTTGCAAGGTCGGCACCTCAACTGGTCGAACAGTTAGAACTTGTCTTCGCCGGTCGTCGCACAGCAGAGCAGGAGGCGATGGTGGACCGTTTGCAGGGTCTGCCGTGTGCGGTTGTTCGCCTGCCGTTCGTTGATCATGATGCCGCAGTACATCTGATGCGTTCGGCTGACGGGTTGTTGCTGCTGAACTCGGACTTCCCGCATACGCACCGGATTATCGGGGCGAAGACGTACGAGTACATGGCAGCACGGCGGCCGATGTTCGTGGTCGCCCCCAAAGGGGACTTGTGGGATGTCGTCGTCAACCTGCCGGGGACGACCCTTTGCGAGCCGTCGCAGATCGGGCAGATTTCGGAAAGGTTGGGTCTGGTTCTGGAACGGCATAGGTGCGGTTCTAACGATGATGACGCGATTTGGGATATTGCACGTTTCGAGAGGCGCAACTTAACGGAAGAACTGGCCGATTTACTCGACGAGTTGGTGACGTCGAGCCTCACCACACCGAAAGTTGCACTATGTTAGATCAGCGTCGGTGTTTCGAGATAAGGTTTTATGGGAGTGCTCCCCTCGGATGGCGGGGGAGGGGAGTCCAGCGGTATTGATGTCAGCAAACAAAGTGAATAAGTCCCTCTTGGTGACTCCTGGGGGAGTTACTAGTACCTGATGCGAAAGTCATGATGGATATGCCCTTGTTGATAATCGTCGTTGCCAGCGTTGTGACAACGCTTGTGCTCGGTGCTGGTCTGGTGGCATTCTTGATCCGACGTCGAAACATGCAACTGTGGTTGCCGAACTATGTCTTTCCCAGCGAGACCGCCCCTGTGCGGGATCCGGACTTGCCGATCGATCTGTACATTGCCGTTTGCGACCACTGGGAACCGAGGTGTTACGGGGCGACCGATGCACTGGCGATGCAGCGGGTTCGGCGCTGGACGAAGGAGTATCCGGAACTGTTTCGGCAGTTCAAGGATAGTTCAGGGCGTTCGCCGATTCATACCTGCTTCTTTCCTCAGGACGAGTACCGACCCGAGTATCTGGATGAGTTGAAGAAACTCTGTGATGCTGGACTGGCAGATGTCGATGTTCACCTGCATCACCGCGATGACACCGCTGACGGACTGCGTGAAAAGCTGATTGGGTTTCGGGAGACACTCGAGCATCGCCACGGACTGCTTCGGAAGGATCCGGAAACCGGGCAGACAGTCTATGGATTCATTCATGGTAACTGGGCGCTCTGCAATTCTCGACGCGATGGAATGTGGTGCGGGGTCGATCAGGAGTTAACAGTCTTGTTAGAGACTGGATGCTATGCTGACTTCACGTTGCCCTCGGCCCCCAGCGACACACAGACCGGGACGATTAACAGTATTTACTATGCGCAGGATATTCCTGGTCAATGCAAGTCGCATGATCGAGGAATTCGCGCAAAGGTGGGGGCAACGGCACCCGAGCACCATCTTCTGATGATTCAAGGGCCTCTCTGCTTGGATTGGCAACATCGCAAGTGCGGCATGATCCCGCGCATCGAGAATGCCGACGTAACGATTGGACGTCCTGCCTCAATCGATCGACTGAAGCTATGGATGGAGACGGGTGTCCATGTTGCCGGGGCACCGAACTCGTTGTTCATCAAGCTGCACACGCACGGCTGCAAGGATGGGAACATCGACACTTGGCTGGGCCCCGATATGCAGAGGTTTCATCGGGATTTGGCTTTGTTCGCACAGGAGAATCCTCGAGTGCGGTATCATTATGTTTCGGCTTGGGAAATGGCCCAGATTGTCCATCGACTGGAACAAGGTGAGCCGGCGCTCCCTCAGATGGACCGGCCCCCACAGGGACGGTGTTCAGCACGTCACGCAGGCTGCCGATGAGTACTGACTGGATGACATCCCCCGCAGCGTCGCCAGTGGCAGTGCATCAGCCGCCAGGTCTGGGGGGGCCAACGCTTCGTACGGGGCAACCTGCGATTGGAAAACGGCCTTATCGATTGCTGTCGGATGCAGAGCGTCGTGAGTGGTTAGGTCGTCGCGTCGGCTGGGCCTGCTGGGGAAACCTGGCATTGGTGACCTTGTTGCTGCTGCTGATCTGCTATGTCAGCGAAGGCTGGTGGGTTTCGGCTGCGTTGACTTATCTTCCTCGAGTCCCCTATCTCTTGCCGTCGATCCCTTTGTTCGTGCTCGCTGCAATTTATCGTCGCGACTTATGTTGGACACCGTTGGTGGCGATGGGGCTTGTGCTGGGGCCGATCATGGGTTTCTCGGCGCCAACGGGGACGGCTGCGGTGCCCGCGAGTGGGGAAAAGACGTTGCGCTTGCTATCGGTCAACTTGCAGGAAGGCACGGGGGGGCCTTTGCGGGTGTTTCAAGAGATCGAACAGATGCGGCCTGATGTCGTCGTGATCCAGGAGACGCTACGAGAGATTGATGGATTGGATGAACAGTTTGCCGACTGGCAGACGGTGCATGTCGGCGAGTTTTTCGTCGCATCGAAGTTTCCGATCTCGCTGGTTGGGGAATGTGAGACGCAGGCGTTTGATCGTCGGACGGCGATCGTTTGTCGTGTGGAGTCTCCCGAGGGGCCCTTTCTTGTGGGAAACGTGCATCTCAATACGGTTCGTCATGGACTGGGGGAACTTCGACTCACATCTTTTGTTACCGGGGAAGGGGTCGAGGACTTTAGCTGGCATCAATGGACACGACGACAGGAAGCGGCTGAGACGGAGAAGTTTCTGCATCAGTACGCTGAGTTGCCGTTGCTGGTCGCGGGGGACTTCAATGCCCCGACAACGAGCAGCATGTTCACCGAGCACTGGTCGGAGTGGCAGAGTGCATTCGAGACAGCGGGAATGGGCTATGGATATACGGTCCCTTGTAATACGTCTCATCTGTGGCCTCAGAACACTCCATGGGCTCGGGTCGACCATATCCTGACGTCGCCCCATTGGGGCGTGGTCTCCTGTCGAATTGGGACAGGGAATGGCTCGGATCACCGCTTGATCGTGGCAGACTTCGTGCGAATGACTCATTGATCGAACGAGCTGATGTCGCGGGGAAGATCATGCGAGTGACGACGTTTGTCGGTTCAGCGGAGGGTGACTGCGCTGCCTGCGGTATTTTGAGAATCTTTCCGTTTTCTAGTTGACATGCGCGAGAACTTCTATTGGAATGTGTTCTGTCAGCAGCTGGGCCGAGTTTGCTGGACAGGGATGTTCGGGGATGACCAGCCTGCGGTTGAGCGTTGTGTGATGACTGCATAGGCTGGCCGGGCCTGGGTAAGCTCTCTTTGCTTCTTCCCCTCCTGCCGTGCTTTGTGTGGGAATCGCGCTCAACTTTTCTACAAGTTGTGCACTTTCGGAGATCGCGATGAAGAAGTTTGTGGTTGCAGCAATGATGATGGGCTTGATGGTGACCGGTGCGTTCGCGTTGACCGTGTCAGTCAGTGACATTTCGGTTCCGGGAATCGATGCGGAAGGCGCACTCGATCAGGAAAACACCGGAACAGTTGCTGGAAAGGTTAAGGTCAATGAGAAGAATGGGACATTCTCAGCAAGCCTGAAGGGGACTGCTCCGAACGCTTCGGGTGCTAAGGCGTCGCAAACGGTCCCATTCTCGGAGACCGTTGAGGGATTTACGGCCTCTGGTGACGCTACAGGGAAGTACTCGAAGCCAAGCAAGAAGACTCCCGATCAGTCTAAGGTCTCGGTGAAGGCCAAGGGGATGCTTAGCCCTGTGCAGTAGTAGTACTTGTCACGGTTGAGGCATGAATGTTACTGGGAGGTGGCGCGGCACAGAGTTCGTGCCACCTCCTTTTTCTGTGCGCTGAGCGGTTTGACAAGTGACAGTTGATCCGCAGTTCAACTCGACAACGCCTGTCGTGTCTGCATGGGAATTGTCGGTGACATCTGTCGAGGCCGAAGTGTTGACCGGATGGACCGCGGACGACGCAGATTCGGCGGATATTCGCCGATTGAGGACGATCAACGGGAACTCTGGACGAATGGGCGACGGAGACACGGCAGCTCAAAGGAAAAAGGGGAACCACAGATGACGACGGATGCAGACGGATGAAAGGACGGATTCGGCTTACGACCATCCGCCCCCCCTTTCAAATCCGTGAGCATCCGTCCTTTTTCTGTCTTCATCCGTGGCTCTGTGATCGAGCCGGAGCCCCGTCGTCGTGAGTTGGAAGTCTCTGAGTCGCCCTCTTCCCTTCTCCAAAACCGCGAACATCCGCCAAATTCGCGTCATCCGTGGTCCATCCTGAATCGCCCAAAGATTCCACCGACAATCGAGACGCACACACACGCCTGTCGGCATCGATCGCCCCTTTTTGACACGGGGAAACACATTCGGGCGTGATGTCGGGGACGCTGGCTTAATGTTGGCGAATTCTTGATTCACATCACAAACAGGTTGACATCCCTCACATGACGGGGTCCAATGGGGGCATCAACGACTGGGCCGAGTCTGTTGAACAGGGATGTTCGGGGGATGACCAGTCTGCGGAAGAGCGTTGTAGAACAACCTCACTGGCCGGGCTGGGCCACGAACGATCTCAGTTCGCTTTTTGCCCCGCCTGCTTTGTGTGGGAGTCGCGCTCGACTTGTCCAAGGATTAGAGTCTTTTGGGAGAGTTCGATGACGAAGTTGACGACATGGGCCGTGTTAATGGGATTGATGGTGACTGGGGCTTTCGCCTTGAGCGTTTCAGTGGGCCAGATTCCGGTTCCTGGGATCGATACCCAAGGGGCACTCAACGAGCAGATGGCGGGAGTTGTTGGTGGCAAGGTCAAACTCAACGATAAGAAAGGGACCTTTTCGGCCAAGCTGAAGGGGATGGCCCCGAACGAATCAGGTGCTAAGGCGAAGCATATGATTCCATTCAACGAGGTGGTCATGGGGTATAGTGCTTCTGGCGATGCCACAGCGACCTACAAGAAGCCCAAGAAGAAGGCCCCGAACGTCTCGGACGTTTCCGTGAAGGCGAAGGGGATGATTTCGCCTCCAGAAGTATTCTAGTCGCAGGCGATCCGTCTCTCGCGACAACGACATGGGGGTGGCACGACATTGCGTTTGTGCCACCTCCTTCTTCGCCCGCATCCCACCATGGAACGTCAGTGCGGGGTCGACAAATGGGATCACTTCCGATTGAGAGCGGAGTACCCCTCGGGTCGGGAGGAATGATTCATTGGAACAGAACACTCATCGGGAATTGGCACGATCGCTTTCCGGAACATCACTATGAATGCAGTCGAACATAAACGAATGATCCAACCTGAGCACTGTCAACGGTTGCCAGAATTCCGAGAGAGCGAACTCTCGCGACCTGTTCGGCGTCGACCGGGATTTACGCTCATTGAACTCCTTGTTGTGATCTCCGTGATTGGAGTGTTGGTGTCGCTGTTGTTGCCTGCGGTGCAGAGCGTGCGGGAATCGGCACGGCGGACCCAGTGTCAAGATCATTTGCATAACCTTGCCGTCGGGCTGATCAACTACGAGTCGACGCACAAGACGCTCCCCCCTGGCAGCATGCAACAGGGGGCGATCTATCCGCAGCGTAGTGGCTGGGGCTGGGGTGCGATGACGCTCCCTTTTCTCGAACAAAAACCACTCTACGATCTCATCATCTTTGAACAAGAGAATACTGTCGGGACCAATCTCGGGCTGCTCTCGACTCCGCTGGCGATTTGGAGATGTCCTTCGTCACCCTCGCCCGAACAGATCCTCGCCCAAACACCCGGACAGGTTAATGTGCTCCTGGCGACTGGGAACTATCCTGGAAATGGTGCTGTGCTGTCCGCCGTATCGAGCACTCGCTGGGGTGACATCACCGATGGGGCCTCGAATACGATCCTCGTCGGAGAAAACCAGTTCCAGGAAGGGGTCTTTGGATTGGAGAGCTATACATCGTCATGGATCGGGATCATTTCTTTTCCAGACGAATATGGCCCGAATTCGATTCCGCATCTCGGCATCTCGGAATTGACTCGCATCAACAAAGGGAGTGGGTTTGCAGGGGCCTTTGGAAGTCAACATCCGGGGGGAGCCCAGTTTGCCTTCGGGGATGGCAGTGTCACATTTCTGTCGGAGAACATGAGCATGGAGACATACATTGCCATGGGAACACACAATGGCGGAGAGACATTTTCACGATGACGAATACTTCTGCTGCGTCGGCCGACAACGACAAGAAGCCTTCAATTGGTCTCTGGTTGCTCGCCGGGGTGTCGGTTCTGATCCTGTTTCTGGTGATCGTTCCCTTCCGCAAGAAAAGTCCCGATGTTTCCGCTGGATATGACCGTCAAGTCGAAGAGCAATGGCTGTCAAGATATCAGCAGGTTGACCCGATCGAGTTTCTCGAAAAGGGGGGAGTCTATAATTACGAACCGGACGAGTGGGAGGAAAACTATGACATCACATTCTTCCTCCCGCTGCTCAAGCGACTGAGAGATGAAGAAGGACTCAAGCCGATCGGTCTCGTTGACCCAGCTGCTCCCGCAAAGTTGTACGCTGTGATTGCGGAACTCCCCGGCGAGCCAGGGATCAAGGCTCGGCTGGAAGCGATCTTCAATGACGAAGAGAGTCGTTTTGAAGGGGCCATCCAAGACCGCATCGGCCACCGCTGGCTCGATCTCGAATACTTCGAACCCGACGACGATGGCTATGCCCAGTGGGTTAGAGACAACGACGATCGCTGAATTGGCCGATACGGTTGGATGCTCGCTGGCGTGTGTCGCCCGCATCGCGGTATTGAGCTTGGCTGAGCCGAGAGGGGAACATTCACAGGGATACGCTGTTCGCGAGAATTCTGGAATTTCGGTCGTTGACGAAGAATGAATCGGCATTGTAGGATCATTTGCGTCGCACGAATTATCGTTTCTTGCGACTACGTTGAATCCCAGAGAGGCGAGACGTCTCTCAGTTGTACCTCAGGGCAAGCTCATGCAACTCACTTTTGAAAGACTCGAAGACCGGACACTACTGGCAGCGACAGCGTTTGTGAATGCGAAGGGGATCGTCAACATTGTGGGGACAGAAGGGACCGACACGATCCTGGCGATCGGGACGGCACTGGGACGAGTCGAGGTGCGCATTGACGTTGATGGAGACGGCGTCGTAAACGGCGGCCTGGATAGTTTTCAAGTCTTTAACAACGTCCGCGGTATGGTGGTCAAACTCAAAGGTGGGGACGATATTTTCTTATTCTACGACCCTCACATTAGTGGGAACATCACCATTGATGCTGGTAAAGGAAATGACACCGTGGGGGTTGGCGATCTGGTGAACAACACAGATATTTTCGGCAATCTTTCCATTAAGGGAGGAGATGGTGACGACATCGTACTGTTGGAATGCGACGTGCGCGGGAACGTGAATGTCAACACCGGCAACGGGAATGACAATCTGCGAGTCGGAGTCGACACCTTTGTTTCGATTGATGGGACGGCAAAGGTGAATCTGGGGGGCGGGAACGACCGCATTCGGATCGATGATGCAACGGTCGGCGTCGGAGCCGCGAAGATCTCTGGTGGTAGTGGTATCGATGCCTTCACCAGTTGGTATGAGGCAGCCGACATCGATGATGCTATTCGTGCCGGTTTGTTGAAGCTCTCGGGCTTCGAGAACTTCGCCTTCCATCAACGTCCGTAAGTGACATCGACGGCCCCAAACCCAACCCGTGTCACGAGCCGGGTTGGGTTCTTCTTTGCTTTGGGGGGCGTGACGGTGGGACTCTGCTGACTCTGGGGGCGGATTCGTTACAATTGGCGGGACATGCTATTTGAAGTGGAGTCCATCGTGCAGAATCGCTGACTCTGCCCCCCTTTCATCGTCTCGTGAATGCTCCTGTGTTGACCGATCAGCCTGCCGCTGAAGCTTCGGGATCTCTGTTTGGTGCCTGTGCCACAGAGGTGAAGGGGTTGCTGCTGGCTTTATCGAAGCTGGAAGCCGAGTCGCATCAGGCTCAGGTGGGACGACTGGAAGGTCGAGAGTGGTACGAGTTGCTCGGGCGAAAACTTCTGCCCCAGTTGACTGACGACGCCTATCTTGTGGTGGCAGTGGTCGGGGGGACGAACATCGGCAAGAGCGTCATCTTCAATCACATTGCCGGATGTCGAGCCAGTGCGACGAGTCCGCTTGCCTCGGGGACGAAGCATCCGACGCTGTTGGTACGGGGTGAGTTTGTCGACTCTCATGACTTGGCGGAGGTCTTTCCTGGCTTCGAGTTGACGCCGTGGGTCGATGCCGATGGAGCCTTGGCTGCTTCGGAAGGGGATAAACTCTTCTGGCGGGTGAGTGCAGCGACCCCGCCGAATCTCCTCGTGCTCGACACGCCAGATATCGACAGTGACGCGCGCATCAACTGGGATCGAGCCGACAACATTCGACGTTGTGCCGACGTGCTCATCGCGGTGTTGACGCAGCAGAAGTACAACGATGCGGCGGTTAAGGAGTTTTTTCGCAAGGCGGCTCAGGAAGACAAGGCGGTTATCATCGTCTTTAATCAGTGTCAACTTCCTGACGACGAAGCATACTGGCCACTCTGGGTGAAGACTTTCTGCGACGAGACCGGCGTGAACCCCGAGTGTGTCTATGTCGCCCCGAACAATCGACAGGCAGCCGAGTCGAATCAGCTTCCCTTTTATGAACGATGCTGGCCCATCGAGTTGGCAGGTGATGCGACCGCTTCGGCATCGCCTGTCGCTGCTTCGCCGACACCAGGGATGTCATCTGCTGACACTCAGCGATCAAGTAACCTACTCGACGACTTGTCTCGATTGAAGTTTGCGGATGTCAAGCTGCGGACGTTGCGAGGGTCGATTCGGGAGGTGTTGGATGTTGACCGGGGACTTCCGGCTTATCTCAAAGAGATCGAAACGCGGAGTGAGGAATACCGCTCTGCCGCAGACCTGTTGTCGGCTCATCAACTGGCCGAGATCGACAACTGGCCGACCATTCCCAACAACCTGATGGTGGCCGAGATTCGACGTTGGTGGGCCGATCAGCGGGAAGGTTGGTCGGCGAAGGTGCATGGGTTTTACAACATCGTGGGTCGTGGGATCACTTGGCCGTTTCGGGCGGCGTCGGAAGCGATCCGAGGAGAGGCGGCCCCTCCACTCGATCGGTATCGAGATCAGGAATGGAACGCCATCCTCGATGCGATTGAAAAGGTGATGCGTCGATTGACCTGGTTGGCCGAGTTGGGGAACGACCTGCTCAAACCTCGATTGCATCGAGTGTTGCAGGGGACCAATCGGGGCGAACTGCTTGAACGGATTCAAGCCGAACATCGTTCAATCGACCTCGAGCAGCAACTTCGTGATCTTGTCGACGCTGAGTTGGTCAGCTTCCGTAGCGAGAGTCCGCGTCATTTTGAACTCTTCCGAAAGCTTGACAGCGTTGCTGCGGCCGTCCGTCCAGCAACCAGCGTCGTGCTGTTTTTGACCGGTGTTGGTCCGGTCGGTCATGCGATCACGCCAGCCCTGACCGACACCGCATTGCAGAGTGTGTTGCATGTGGCGGGGGATGTGGCTGGCGGGACGATGGCCGCGGCCGTCGGGGACACCATGATTAGTAGCGGAGCCTCTGCCAGTGTCGGATTTTTGGAGGCAAAGTTCCGTCAACTGCACGCGGCCTTCACCGCCCAACGGGCTGCATGGCTGGCGAGCTTGTTGAAGGAACAGGTCCTGGGAACGCTTCCCGAAGAGGTGCTCTCCGCCGCTCTCATCCCTGAGCAGTCGACGTTTCAGCAAGTCCGACAGATCATGCAGAACCTCGATCGTCTCTCACAATAGCCCGGCGAACGACACGGTCTTCCCCACTCGCCATTCCCGTGGCACTCACTTCGGAGACGGAAAGAAGCTGAAACTGATCGCGGCTTGGCTGTGAGTTGTCGTCGTAAATGGTATATTCATGGGATGAATCCCCTTCGCCATCAGACCGTCCCTGTCTTCAAGACACCGGCTCCCACGAGTCGCGTGGCGGTGAGGGGGTGTCGTCGGGGATTTACGATTCCTGAGACTGCCGTCATTCTCATCATTCTGCTGAACCTGTTAGCGGTGCTCGTCCCCTTCGTCCTGAACATGATGGAGACATCGCGTCAGAATCGGTGTGCCGATAACTTAAGGCAGATTGGGGCGGGCCTTGCGAGCTTCGACGAGAAGGGGAAACAGTTTCCTGTCGGACAAGTTGCCAGGAAGACGGCCTCGAACAAAGTGGGGCGATATGCCGACCCTGCGGAAGCAACCAGCACGGGAGGGACTGCCACGAACTCCGGGGCAAGCTGGGTCACTGGAATACTTCCCCATCTCGGCGGGAAAGCTTCGGGTTTGCAGTGGGATCACAAGCAAAGCGTTGTGGAGAACCGGACCGTCGGGATGGTTGAACTCGAACAGTTGTATTGCCCTTCACGACGATCTGGCATGCAGGCAACCGGGGCCTATGCGAATTGTCTGAGGGTTACTGCCGACTGGACCCAAGGGGGAAATGACTATGCCGCTTGTACAGGGTCGGGAATTTCGTTTAATGATGAAGCCCGTCAGACTTATTACCTGACACAAGAACAGGCAAACGCCACCTATCGGGGCGGACACACCCCCTTCTCGGCTGGTGCATTAAGGCGGGGGGTCTTCGGGGTGAACAGCAAGGTGACAGCGACAGAGATCGGGGCAGCCGATGGGTTAGCCTATGTGATGACGGTGGCGGAACGCCGAGTCTCCGGGAGCGGGGAGACGGGGGTGTTGCAAAGTAGCGACGGTTGGGCGTGGGGTGGACCAGCGACGTTGTTTAGTGCCCGGTCTCTGCCACGCACGGGTCGTCATTACGATGAAGCCGACAGCAGCCATCCTTATCTCATTCAAGTGGTCATGGCCGATGGTCGGGTGAGACGCATCAGTGTCGATGTCGACTTGGGAACCTGGCAGAATCTGGGGGACTACTCGAGCGGCCATTCCATCGATCATCCCAACTTCAACAAGTGGTAAATCTCTCGTTTCGCCCCAACAGTCATCTCGGCGACGATACAGTGTTTTTCGTCTTACTCCTTTCCTAAGTAAGTATCTCGGTTATGTCACTTCGTGTTCAGTGCGTTCATTGTGCAGCCGTGATGACGGTGCGTGACGAGTACGCCGGGACGTTGCGTCGATGTCCGAAGTGCAAACAGAAATTCGAGATACCGACCGTTGGCCTTCCCGACGACGAAGAGTCGGACGCGACGAACGAAGTCGACCCCGCTACGACTCCCTCTCCGAAACCGACCGCGAAGCCGAAAGAAACGGTGACCGAAGCCGACCCCTTCGACCCGGTCGCTTTCCTGTCAGGCGATCCCCCCGCTAAGGGAGACTCGAAGCCGTCGAAGAGTCCATCCGGGAAATCAGACGCGGCATCCTCCTTGAAGGGGAACGAACAGACAGCGAAGAAATCGACCGCTGCCGCTTCAGAAGAGGGGGAGGGGTTCGATCCGATGGACGTGTTGCTCGGCGGGCCGACTGCGGGAGCGGGAGGGGCCTCGACGAAACAACCTGCAAGTCCTTCCAAGGGAAAGGCTCCGAAGGACGATACTCCGGCCGAGAACTTCTCGCAGGGAAACATCTCGATCAGGAAGGGTTCTCGCGGAGACATCCCGACAATTCCGGAGACTCCGAAAGCTCCCGAGTTTGATCCGCTCGATGTGCTGGGTGACGGCCCGCCACCTCCTGATAAGCCGTTGGCTCCTTCGGTCGAACAGGCTCCCCCGGTGGAGAAAGCTACGGCGACCGAGAGTCCGGCTGAGGTCACTCCCCCTGCGGGGACCGAAACTCCAGAAGCAACTGTTTCGGAATCGAGCACGGAGAAACCATCGACCGATCCTGTTCCTGCAAAAGAGTTGCCCGAGCGATATCGAAAGATTGAAGAGCCTGTTGCGGAGATACTTCCCGAGGGGGCTGAACTGCCGAAGTATCGCCGACCGGTGAAGAAGTCTGCTCCGATCCCTGAAGATGAAAACTTCGACGACTTCGACAACGCCGGTCGCCCGCAACCTAAGCCGCAGCCCAAACGTCCGTCCTGGGCCAAGCCATCGGCTGACGAACCCGCTCCGGGAGCCGCTCCGACAGTTGGAGGGGGAACCTCTCCGAGTGCGAGCGTTCCAACAGGGAGTTCAACCGGGGATGGAACGGGGACGGGAAGCACCAAACGGCCAACCACTCCCGGGTTCGCTCCCGACCCGAAGACAGCCGGGACCGGATCGTACGAACGGGTCGATGTCTCCCCGGCTGCCGCAGCCGCAGCGGCTGCCGTCAGTGGAGCGGCGACGGGGACGAAGCCTGGTCCGCCGGTCGAGGAAGAGCCGGACGAACCACTTGTCGACGTGGCGGCGATTGCCGGAGCGATCAAGCGGAAGAGAGTCGCGATCATCGGCGGACTGGTGTCGGCTGTGTTGCTGTTCCTGATGTCGACCTGGTTTGTTCAATCAGGGTTCTACAGTTCTCCCCCGCGCTGGCCGGAACTCTTTCCAGTGACGGGAAAGGTGACTCAGGCAGGAAAGCCATTGGCGGGGGCACGGGTGCTGTTTTATTCAACCAGTCAGCACGCGCGCACCTTGGAAGGGGTGACCGACAGCAATGGTCAATACTCGCTGCAACTCATCGAGGGAATGCCCGGCGCCCCGGAGGGTCGATATCGCGTGAAAGTCGAACACATTTCTGAGAACCACGACACCATCAACTCTCGATTCGGCAGCCGATCTGGACTGACGCGAATCGTCTCCAGTAAGAATCTGAAAGATGGCGAGATCGTCATTGATCTCGACGTAACACCCCCTAAGTGACTTTCGGGGATTCTACAGGCCTGATTGTTGACGTGATCGTTGTGTCGACAATTGCGTGTTGGCCCGCAGACTTAGTAAGAGTGTGTGTCTCACCAAATCGACACCACGAGTTATGAATGGATCGCACTTGAGTTTCCTTGGTCTGATGAGAATTGCCATGCTCCGTCGAAGAATGTTTCTGAAGAACTTATTTCTTGGTCTCATTGTCTGGGGGCTGACGGCGAACTGTGCGAGCGTGCAAGGAGCGGAGACCTTTCCTGGGACGGCTACGGAATGGCATGGGTTTCCGAAGTATGTCTTTAAGATCAAGGAACGGGAGGTAACCGTTGTCACTCCAAAACAGGTCGCAGAGGGTCGACCTTGGGTCTGGCATGGTGAATTTTTCGGCCACAAGCCCGCACCCGACATCGCCCTGTTGGAACAGGGGTATCACATTGTTTACCTGAGGGTCCCTGACATGCTCGGTTCGCCGAACGCGGTCGGGCATTGGAACGACTGCTATGCTGAGCTGACGAAAACCTATGGATTGGCCGAAAAGGTGGCTCTTGTGGGTCTCAGTCGTGGGGGGCTGTACTGTTATAACTGGGCGATTGCGAACCCGAAACGAGTCGCCTGCCTGTATGGTGATGCTCCCGTTTGCGACTTCAAAAGCTGGCCCGGAGGTCGCGGAAAGGGGAAGGGCAGTCCGCGCGACTGGGCACTGGTTTTGAAGGAATGGAAGTTTCCCGATGACGCCGCCGCGATGGCCTATACGGGGAATCCGGTCGACAACCTCAAGCCCCTGGCCGACGCGAAGGTGCCGTTACTGCATGTCTTTGGTGACGCAGACGACGTTGTTCCCTGGGAGGAGAACACCGGGTTAATCGCCGATCGTTATCAAGCCTTGGGGGGAAGTATCGAGCTAATTCGTAAGCCTGGAGTCGGTCATCACCCCCACGGATTAGAGGACTCGACCCCCATTGTTGAGTTTATTAAGAAACACTCTCAACCCGTGAAGAAAGATAAGTAACACAGGTATTTCAGTCTGTGCAGGTTAAGGAGTCGACGGTGCGTCGCATTAAGGGGGCAGCGTGAGTCTTCAGACCGTTCAGTTTGAGACACCGGAGAACGTGCAGGTTGGGTATCGCGTGGCCGGTCCGGGCTCGCGGTTCCTCGCATGGTTGATCGATACGATCTTAGTGATTGTCGTATCGCTTTTGCTGATTCTGGTCCTGATCGTTGTCGGATTGGCGGCCACGTTGTTTGAAGGTTGGTTTACGAACTTTGGAGACGATCCTAAACAGGCACCCCAGATGTTTCAATATGCGGTCGGTTTTGCAATGGTCATCTGGACATTCAGTGGGGTTCTCTACTTCACGGCGAGTGAACTGATGATGCGCGGGCAGACGGTTGGTAAGCGAGTCATCGGGCTGCGAGTGGTTCGGCAGAATGGATTCTCGATCGACGCTACGAGCATTCTTGTCCGCAATATCTTTCGGCTTGTTGAGTCGTTCCCTCTCTTCTGGATCACGCCGGTTTTGTCGAGCAAATCACAACGATTGGGAGACATGGTCGCCGGAACGCTGGTGGTGTTCGATCGGATCGAAAGTCTTCAACAGATTCGTCGAGAACTGAGTGCTCGACCGGAAGAGAAGATTCGTTACCGCTTCACAGATACGCAGCTCTCTCGCTTGCGGCCACTGGAGATTGAACTGCTGGAACGTCTCCTGGACCGCTGGGACGACGTTCCCGCCAAGCATCTTGCCGACTTAGTCAACCGGACAATCCCGATCCTGGCAAACCGCCTCCAAACCGACCTTCCCAGTAACGAAGATCGTCTGCAATTCCTGGAAGATCTGCTCGCCTCGCTCTTCAGGCGACGCGATCGACTGGCGAGACAATAAAGGGTTCATGGCGGTCGCTGTCTGTAACGATTTCCCTGAGACCATCCGCGGAACTGAGTCCACGACAACCGATCGCTTGCACTCTTGGGGGCTAGGTGTCGGAGAGTCGGCCCATCAGATGGGGGACGGGGGGAGTGGAATTGGGGGGGAGGTTCGGGGGGAGAGTGAGCAGTTGTCTGGCGAGAGCGAGGGCAGCGGATGGCGACGTGGGGAGATCGTGAGCCATGGCTGGTAGAGGACGACCGAGATTCGTACTTGCGACGAGAGGAGTGAGGAGTTCAATCGCTCGACTCAGATGACGGATGACCCCCTGGGAGTTTTGCTCGTACGCCTTCACTCCGGCGGCTGCGAGCTTGATGAGGGCCTTCCAATAGTCAGCCAGTTCTCCAGTGCGACCACAGTCGAACCATGCCCCCTCCCAGACTTCGTGAGCCTCCCAGTAGTAGCCGGCGTTGTAGTACGCCTGCCCCCGAATCCCCGGATTTCGAAACGCTGCGGGAGTACACATTTCCGGGAGTCCAGACGCTTTCGAGAGGCGTTCTGACTGGGCTTCGTCCCCCACCATCCGATGTCCATCAGGATGCGACATCGGATGTGGCGTGCGTCCGGGAACGTAGGTGTATCGTGGATAAATCGGTGTGACCGACAAACCGACGAGGGGATGAGCAACGTCTTTTTCGGGATCAAGGGGAGAGGTGTGTGCTTCGTTCACCAAAAGCCTCCGGCGCGTTTCCCGAGAATGAGTCGGGCTTCGTCGACGGGGATGTGCAAATCGGTCCAGAGGCCTGAGAGGCTGGCCGAGATGCCGACGGCGGTCATGGCTGCGGTGGGCTCTAAGTTCGTCGGAATCCAAGGAGCATTAAAGTTTCGATCGGGTGAAGGCTCGATCAATCGTCCGATGGGGAGGTGCAGCAACAACATGCGGTGTGGGTCGACAGGAAGTTGCACGAGTCCCATGTTCGCTTCGAGGCCGGGGTTGCCAGTTGTGAGGTTGTTGAGCGTCTCTTCGAGGAGCGGGCCAACGGTCCCCAGCGTCACCACAACCGAGCGGTCGACGTTGGTTACGCGGACCTGGTTCCACTGTTTCCCGAGGATCGCTTCCAACTGTTGTTCATAGACCTGTTCCTTCTCGGGGAGGCTCAGGCGGATGACATCGACCGAGCGGTTGGCGACCGTTTCGCTGGCAACGTGATAAGTGAGCCGGGGGTGAATGTTTGCTAACAGATTCCCCGAAAGCAGCGTCTTTTCCTGTTCCTGTTGAGTTCGCGACAGGGTCGCAATGATCTGCTTCACACGGACGGCCAACTCCTGATTTTCGGAGTTGCGAAACTTTTCCAACTCGGGGAGCCCCTGTCGCCCGACGAGGAGCAGCCGGGTGTTGGCCCGGGTCCGAATGGCAAAGTCGTCGGAAGCGAGTTGCCGAACGAGAGAGCGAATCTGTGCATCAGTGAGAACAGGTTTGTCGGGGTCCGATTCACCCAGCCCATGCACCAGGAGATCGGAGAGGTCTTTGAGTGCGGCGATCGACTCGGCCGGGTCCTTCGCATTCAGAATGACGATGATGCCGAACGTTCCGTCGGGGTTCGGATAGACCGCGAGCTTAACACTGTCCGAACGATCGACAACTTCAGAGAACAGGCCGAGAAGGACTGCTTGTCGGAGGTCGGCTATCCCCAAGGAGGCGAGTGTCTGTGAGAGAATCCCTTGCCATCTCCCGGCCCCTTCTGTGGTCATTTGGCTCATCATCTGAATGAATCGCTGTTGCCGTTCGCCAATGGTGATGGCCGACAGGGCAGCGACTGGCTTGCGATGCGGCAGGTGGGCGAGCGTTGCTCCGGTCGTCGCTTCGGGAGACCCCGGCTTAGGCAACAACGGCTGCATGAGCTTCTGAAACCGTGCGTCCGGCCCCGCCTCGAACTGCAACCGCGTGCTCAGTTTCATGCCATCACGAGTCGACAACGCGACGAAGAGGTGCTGCAACTCCGTCAGCGCCGCTGCGATCTCTTTTCGCAACTCGGTCTCTTGCGGTGTCGTCGGGGGGAATTCGCGATTGATATCGTCCCAAGGGAAATGCAAGTCTTCACGACCCTCAGCAATTGCGGAGGCAACCCCGAGGTGAAACAACAGATCAGCTTCGCTAAGAGCCGAGGTGACATCGGCAGGAAGTACCTCCACGAGCCGCTTCCCCTTGGCGCTGCGCAAGGCCCGTTCGTGCGCCAAGGCTTCGTCGTTCTCACCTTGGATCGGGGCGATAATAGCATGATGTGCCCCCATCGTTACCAGTGAGTTTGTGAAGGAGAACAACTGTCCCAACGGCCTTTCTTTGGGGAGCGGCTCGACTTGCCCGATGGCATCCGAGATACCCGACTTCTTGGCGAACTCGGCTCGACTCTTCACCGGCATGGCGAAGACGAGTCGCTCCCATTGGAGGTTTCCTCGACCATTCTCGGCTTCTCCGGCATTACCGGGGGCAATGAGGCCGATCGGAGCGTCCTGACGAACCGTGTCTCCCATGCCGAGATAACCAAAGGCCATCGTGGCAGTTTGTCGAAAGCCCCCCCCGAAAATGCCACCAGCGTTGATCCCCATCGCGCGATAGAATTCGTCAAGACGCTGCGCAGTTTCGGTCGGATTGGCCAACATGAGCGACCCCCATTCGTTGGCGGGCAACGTTTGCAAGATCGTGGCAGTGGGGGGAGCAGCCGGTGCTTGCGGGGGCGGGGGGGCGTCAGCAATGACTTGATTCCCAGCAACCATGATCGTCAGCGTCAGTGCAACAATCCGCGTCGTCCTTCGCAACCCAAGTGGACGAGAGGCGTTGTGTCGATCGTTGTGGAACATGGTGCAGTCCTTGGGGGCGAGGGAGAAGTGACGACTCTGGGTTCACGAGGATCGGGAGCGGGATGTCCGTCTTACCGAGGGACTCGGATGTTGCTTGACGCCCTGAGTGTACTCGGAATTGGGGGCTGGGGTTTCATTCGTCTGCCATTCAAGAGATGTTTGCCCCGTTTTTGGGGTTGAGTGTCGCCAAGGTTAGGCGTCTTCACATAGAGTGTATCACGAGGAATGTGCAAAAATATTCAGGAAAGCAGGCGAAGCATGTGGGTCAAGATTTGTGGGATTCGAGATGTGCAGACGGCCCTCGATGTCGCTGCGCTGGGGGGAGATGCCATCGGCCTCAACTTCTACCCGCAGTCGAAACGGTATGTCGCGTCATCGGTCGCGCGAGAGATCGTTGCAGGACTCAAGCAGTTCGAGGGGGGGAAGTGTGAAGCGGTCGGACTGTTCGTCAACGCGGACCTTCCGGAGATCTGCCGGACAATCGACGAGGTTGCATTGACGACGATTCAGTTGCACGGCGACGAACCGCCGGCCCTCGTGGCCGAACTGAATCGGAAGTACCCGACGCTCAACATCATCCGGGCGTTTCGCGTCGGAAGCTCAAACACCCAAACGAGATCAGAAGGGGGGACATCAGTCGACGCAGGACATCTGAAGGTTGTCGAAGCAGGACTTGATTCCATCGCACAGGCGGGGGGAAGACTCTGGGGCTGCCTGATTGATGCCCTGGTTCCCGGAAGTTACGGCGGGACCGGAGTCGCGGTCTCGTGGACGATGCTGAGCCGGGAATGGAAACGCGACGACTGGCCCCGACTGATCCTCGCGGGGGGCTTGTTCCCCGAGAACGTCGCTCAAGCGATTGCCGAGTCGAGAACCTGGGGGGTCGACGTCGCCAGCGGCGTCGAGTCCTCCCCCGCCATCAAGTCTCTCCCCCTCGTCAACCAGTTCATCACCAACGCCCGAGCAACCTGATACTCAGCAATCGTCTGACAGCGAAAAGGAAGCAACCACATTCATCGTGAATCGCCACTTGGCCGACCGAAGCTCATTGCTGAGTCTCTCAGAGGTCGAGCGACAACAAGGCCATGGCGCGAACCGATGAAGAACATTCGAGTCAACAAGGACCGTGTGATCGTGACGACCGAAAACCCAGATGAGAGCGTCGCGGATGCTGAGTCGATCGATAAAGGTACCGACAGCAAACGTGCGACGAGTTGGAGTTCACGGCTGAAGCGAGGGATTCTGATCTATGTGCTCATCCCATATCTGTCTGTTACGCTCGGCTTTGCTGTCTTTCAGCGATCATTGATTTATCGCCCATTGGTCACGACGAAGATTAACCTACCAACCACAGTCCCCGGCACAGATGTGGCGTGGGAGGGGGTCGAGGTGTCGACGTTTGACGGAGTGACGCTCAATGGATGGCTGTTGAAGCATCAGCGTACGGAGACGAACGAACCGAAATTGGTCCTCTATTTTCCCGGTAACTCCGAGAATCGTTCGAAGCGAGTGTACGATCTCCTCGAAGTGGGACGGAGTGGATATGATGTGCTCATCGTGGACTATCGAGGGTACGGCGACAACGCAGGCTCGCCGTCCGAGTCAGCGATTCGTCAAGATGCTCTGGCGATATGGAACGATGCCGTAACGAAACGGGGGTACAAACCGAGTCGGATTGTGGTCTTTGGCGAGTCGCTGGGTGGTGCGGTCGCCATTCAGCTGACATCATCACTCGCAGAGCAAAACGTCATGCCTCGGAAAGTAATGGTCGTCTCCACGTTCAATCGCCTCGGCGACGTTGTGGGCGAACTCTACCCGATGTTTCCATTTCGCTATCTGCTGTGGGACCAATACGACAGCCAGACGGCGGCCCGAAACATTCGCTGTCCCCTGACGATCATCCACGGAAAACAGGATGATCTCGTCCCCCCCGTTTTGGCACAGCGACTCTTTGATTCATTACCAAAAAGCCTCGAAACCAAAGGACTGTGGAGCCTCCACCTCATACCCGGAATGACCCACAACGACATCCACGGCCCCACACTGCAAAGAGAACTCGAAGAAGTAACCATTGCGAATTGACGAAGTAGCACAGCCTAGGCTAGGTTAGTTTCCAGGACGAGCTGAGTCCAATAGGGTCCACTGACAAAGGTGGCGAGTTCAACTTAAGAAAGATGTGGCATCATGAAGCTGACTATCCTTCTCCTTGTCTCGCTGGTGCTGGTTCCGCTGGGTTCGTGGAATCCTGTCGATGCTCAGGCGGTAAGGCCGAATGTTCTGTGGCTTGTCGCTGAGGATATGTCGCCGCACATGGGGTGCTACGGCGACACGACGATTCAAACGCCCAACCTGGACCGGTTGGCGGCGAATGGTCTGCTGTTTGAACGTGCCTTTGTCACCGGGCCGATTTGTTCGCCATCGCGATCTGCGCTCATCACCGGAATGTATCAGACGAGCATTGGCGCGCATCATCATCGGAGCGGGGTGGGAGTGGAGAAAATTGAGTTGCCAGCCGACGTACAGCTTGTTCCCCGACTGTTTCAGCAAGCGGGTTATCACACGTCCAATGGCGGCAACTACCCGGCAACACGAAGAGGCAAGACCGACTACAACTTCGAGTTCGATGCTGGTTGCTACGACAGCACGGATTGGAAGGATCGCCAGCCGGGGCAGCCGTTCTTCGCGCAGATTCAGCTCTTCGGCGGCAAGATTCGTGATATCCCGAAGCAACTCGCCGAAGCTCGTGAACAACTCGGCAGCGTTACCCCGACGGAGCATATGCCGATCCCCCCATACTATCCCAGAACGCCAGCAATCCTCGATGACTGGGCGGCGACGCTTGATGCCGTGCGGATGACGGACAGGTATGTCGGTGAGATCGTCGAACGATTGGGTTCGGAGGGGATATTGGATCAGACCATCATCTTTTTCGTCTCTGACCACGGCGTCAGTCACGGACGTGGCAAACAGTTTCTCTATGACGAAGGGACGCACATTCCCTTTGTGGTGAGTGGACCCGGTTTGCCCAAGGGACTGCGACGAAACGACCTCATCGAACACATCGACATGGCAGCCATGTCCCTCGCACTTGCGGGAATCCCATTGCCAAAGGTGATGCAAGGACGCAATGTTCTCTCGCCGGACTATCAGCCACGCGAAGCAACCTTCTCGGCACGCGACCGTGCTGACGAAACGGTCGACCACATCCGCAGTGTCCGTACCGAGCGTTGGAAGTACATTCGCAACTTTCTGCCTCAGCGTCCTTATCTGCAACCCAACAACTATAAGGACCACAAGCCATGCCTGATGGCACTGCGAGCCGCTGAAGCGGCAGGTCAGCTGAATGCTGTGCAACGCCTGCTCTTTGCCAAGACACGGGCACCAGAAGAACTCTATGACTTGGAAGCAGATCCTTGGGAGGTCCAGAACCTCGCCTCCGACCCCGCACATGCGAAGACACTCCAGGAGCTTCGCGGGAAACTGGACTTATGGATGGAGCAGACAAACGACCAGGGTCGCACACCCGAGTCCGAGTCTCGCTATGATTCCGACATGGCCGCCTACCTAGGCCGGAAACCTAACCCCGAAGTGGCAAAGAACATCGCCCTCATGAAGCAATGGACCAAAGAAGGCAAGTAGTCTCTAGTCTACTGTCGGAAGAACCATGAAACGAACTCTCTGTTTTCTGATGCTATCTCTTGCCGCCGTCTCACTCGACGCAGCCGAACCGAGTGCCGAGCTAATACAACGCATCATGAAAGCCGCCGACAAAGACCAAGACGGCAAGCTCACGTTGGAAGAATACAAGCCGCTCGATGTGCAGGCACGCCATCATGGCAAGGAACATTTCCAAGCTGGTGACGCGAATCAGGACGGCCTAATCGATGCTGCCGAACCCGTCGGCACTCTCCGCAAACAGACTTGGTTCGCGATAATCAGCGAAGGTTCCGAATCCTGTTTCACTCGACTCGACGCAAACGGTGATGGAAAGCTCGACTCGCAGGAGTATCGCAAGATATCCAGGATGGGCCATCACAGTGACCAGCACTTCAAAGGTGCAGACACCAGCAAAGATGGTCTCCTTGATCTCGCGGAGTTCACCGATCACGGGGAACAAAGACTCAAGAAAGTTGAGGGGGAGTCGAATTCTAGATCGGCGGAATCTGGAAACCTCCGCTCGGATAACCTAGCCTGTTTGTCTGTCGAGCTAACCTAGCCTATGTGCATGGCGTCGTGGGGTTAATAAAAGAAACCTTGTGGTGGGCCGTTCGCTGTGTCGGGTTTTGACTTCTTGCGATTCGGGGTATTGGGGTCGACGGGGTCCCAGTTGGAGCCGTTGAGTTGCATGACGCTGGGGTCGCGGATAGCGGGGGGGAGGTCGGTGCGGGCGGCGAACTGTTCGAGCTGTTTGAGGAACGCCTTAATCTCGCGATGCGTCCGCTGTGTCTGCTTCACGACGAGACCGCCGGGGATGATCTTGATGGTGCCGGAGTAGCCGTCCTCCACCCAGTTGTCGTGCAGGCTTTCAACCAGCATGGCGATGTCCTGAGGCGGGTAGTTGGGGCCGAGATGACGGGTGTCGTAGATGACGACCTCGGTAAACTCCTCGGCCACATCACGTGTGGTGATCGTGAGGATGCCGTTCTTGATAATGTAGTCGTAATGTTCATCGAAGCTCTTCACTCCGTCTTCGTCGTTAAGAGCGATGCGTTCCACGAGAACGTTCAGTGCCTCCTGCGCTGAAAGCCCTTTTGTCACCGCCGATATCGTCAGATCGTCCGGCATTGACCCGGAATTGTGGAACGCCGTCACATCGATGGAGATGGGAATTCCCAATTGTTCGCCAAGATAATCGACTGCTTCCTGAATCGGCGTGTCAATGAACTCGACATCGAGGTCAGTCGATTCGAGGACATCTTCGATGCGGCTACGGCTGTTCGTGAGGGCTCGATAGTCCTTTGACCCCTTGAGAATCTGTTCGGGTGTTGGTTGCGTCGCGGCGGATGGGGTGAAGATGCCGCTTCCTTCGGAGGAAGTGTTCGTGGCCAATGTCGATCCGGCGGCAGGGTCTGTGGCGGTCCCAGTGATGCTTCGCTGCACCCATTGCGTCCCTCGTTCTTCCGGTTTACGAAAGCCTCCTCCAAATTGACCCCAAGCAAGCGCGCCGCCGAGGCCGAGTGTTAGGCAGAGTGCGGCTGTGATGCCGACTGTGGTTGTCAGTTTTGCTGCGGTCATGGCGGCAAGCTCCTGTGAGGCCAATCGGACTGCGTTGGCAGTGCAATCGACGAGTGGTTGATGATTCGCCCACGCAAGGGCCGAGTTGATGGTCGTCGTGGAGAGTGTGGTCGCGGAGAGCGTGGTTGTGAGACTGGTGGCTGCGAGTGAGGTGGTTGCCGTTTGAGCGGCTAACAGTTGAGAGAGTTGGAACGCAGCGATCACAATGCTGAAGCCGACGCCGTGACGCATGAGTCGTTCGCGTAGAACGCTGCGTCCCTTCCGGATTCGCCCCTCGACTGTATCGACCGAGAGTGCTAAACGATCGGCGGTCTCCTTCGCGGTGAGTCCATCAAGGTAGTGCAGCATGAGGGGCAACCGGAGATGTTCCGGCAGCTTTTCGAGTTCTTCGTCCAGTGCCTGCTGTTCGAAGGCGTGCTGCATCGCGGCCAACGGGGCATCGCTGACAGCCGGTTCTGGGGTCTGATCTGTCATAGGTCGCGTCCGCTGTTGTTCGCCAAGAGCCCGAATTCCGATCCTGCGGGCCGTTCCGTGCAGCCAACAGGCGAGAGCCTCCGGATTCCGAATCTTTCGGGCATTTTCTGCCAGCACGAGGAAGGTCGCCTGAAAGACATCCTCCGCACGATGACGGTCTCCCATCTGCCGCAAGGCCACCCCCAGCACGAGCCGTTCGTATCGCAGAACGATCGCCGTGAAAGCAGCCGGATCGCGATGTTCAATAAACCGCAACAGCAGCACATCATCCGACTCTTCCGCAGGTTGATCCCTTGCAACACCCCCCTCGACCGGCGTATCTGGGGCGGTCGACTCAATGTCGGTCGGCAGAGGTACTGCCCCGTTCGACACCGCCTCCCCCCCGGCCAGTCCCGAAGACTCGCCGGCGCTCGATCGCCGCCGATCAAAATATGAAGAACGTTGCATGACCCCAGTGTAGTGCGACGACCGAGCGTTTTCCGTGAGGAAATTTCGGAAAAAGCCCAAGCCGCCAAGTCATAAAGGCTGGGTTAGCGTCAGCGTAACCCAGCATTGGGCGTCAACCGTGAGCCGGGCTACGCCTTTCAGCTAACCCAGCCAACGTGCCTGTCTGTGTGCCTTCTGACTCAATCAGGTAGCGACGGATTGTTACGGATGCGGACGGATGCTCACAGAATTCAATAGGTGATGACAGTCGCCCGCAGGCTGAATCTTTCCTTCATCCGTCCTTGATCCGTCGTCATCCGTGGCTCCCCTTTTTTCTCAGAGCCTTTGTGGTGAAACACTTCCGGAAATCGTTTCGGGACGATCGTCTATGTCTCAGAGAAGAGGGCGTCGACGAAGGCGTCGGGGTTGAAGAGTTCGAGGTCGTCGACTTGTTCGCCCACGCCGACGTATTTGACGGGGATTCCCATTTGTTGGCGGATGGCGACGACGACGCCCCCTTTGGCAGTGCCGTCGAGCTTGGCCAACACGATGCCGGTGCAGTGGGCGATGTCGGAGAACTTGCTCGCCTGCGACAGTCCATTCTGTCCGGTCGTCGCATCGAGAACGAGCAGTGTCTCTTGCGGTGCTCCGGGAATCTTCTTTCCGATGACTCGGTGAATTTTTTCGAGTTCCTGCATCAGGTTCTGGGCGGTCTGCAATCGGCCCGCAGTGTCGATGATGACAACATCAGCCCCGATTTCGAGTCCCTTGGCACACCCTTCATAGGCGACACTGGCAGGGTCGCTCCCCTGTTCTTTGCGGACGATTTCGCATCCGAGTCGACCGGCCCAAAGGGTCAATTGCTCGACCGCAGCGGCTCGAAAGGTGTCTCCGGCGGCGAGAACAACCTTCTTTCCCGACTTTTGCAGGAACTTTGCCAGTTTGGCGATCGATGTCGTTTTCCCGACTCCGTTGACGCCACACACGAGAATGACCGTCGGCCCCGATTCCGCCAGTTTCAAGGGTGAAAGCGGGTTGCTGCTGTCCCATTGGCAATCCCCCTCTCCTCGGAGAATGCTCTTTAACTGGCTGCGGACAAGCTCCCAGACAGCGTTTGGATCGACCGTGCGGCCCCCCTGTTTTTGCCGCAGTTCTGCGACGATCTGCCCGGAAGCCACGACCCCCATGTCGGTTGTGATCAATCCGCGGTGAAACTCTTCGAGCTTGGCCTCGTCGAGAATCTCCCCGGCCTTGAAAAGGTCGCGCACATCGGTGCGCAGGAGGTTCTTCGTCTTGGTGAGAGCACTCTTGAGTTTGTCAAACAGACCCATAACAGCCGACTTTCCTTCAAAATCGCGATTTATCCCCGTTTCGACGTCAGATCACTCTGAACGTCAGACAATACCGACCCGAACCAGCATTGCAAGAGGTGGCCACTGGTCAGCCAGGGCCCTGGCACCTTCTGACGGGACAAACGTTCCGTCCGTCGCCGGGCCGGGGAACCTGTGCGGTCGCGAAAACAGCGTCTCTTCGGGGATGTTGTCGGCTCGAAATCGAAGCCCCGGGCTGTTCACCTTCGCACTGATCCACGATGAGGAGGCAGTCCACCCGAGTGGGGTTCTGCTGCCTGCTCTGGGGTCTTGGAGAATCTGTACAGATTCTGGGAACTCTCTGAGGCATCTTCTCGTCCCTTGCCGTAGAATCTGGTGGATACTGTGGTCCCTGTTGGATTTTCCCGGTTTACTTTTTCACTCGCCTCGCGATGCTGGAGCGGTCATGGTTCGTCTGTTTTTGACTGGGATGCTGTTGATGAGTTTGGTTGCGACGGGACGTGGCGGAGAAATTGGCTACGTCGAGGACTTCACTCTGGCGACCGACCGGGAAGCAGCCCTCAAACAGCTGATTCCGGGGACGCAGGACTACTATTACTGGCATTCTGTTCACTATTTGAATACCGAACAGTTCGCCAAAGTGGATGAGTTGCTACCGGTCTGGGTTCAACGGCACGGAGAGACCGAGCAGGTCTGGGAGATTCGGACCCGCAAGGCATTGCTCACTTACCCCCAGAATCCCCAGCAGTCGCTCGACTATCTGAAGGGTCGGTTTGGCATCAACTATCCGCATCGAAAGGCGGAACTCAATGAAGAGCCAAACCTTCCCACGACCCTTGATCCCGCACTCGTCTCGGCAGCGGCATTTCAGGCGCGGGCGTTTGCGATTCATGGAAACAGTCTGAACGGCTTCGAAGATGCCGCCCTTGAACGACTGGTCGCGGAGAAGCTGAACCCCGATCAACGGCGGCAACTCCTTTCGCGAATTGTACGCCCCGACGTTGCCGGCCTTGTTCCGCTGATCGTTGCCGACTTGAACCATCAGAACTCCGGCGGTTTCGGGTCGCACGGGATTCATGGACGTCTGCTGTTGGCACAGTTGGATGAACTCCTCAAGCTGAAGCCCGAACTGCTGAATCAACAAGCATTCGTCCGGGCCTACCTCACGCGATTGCAACCGGGGCCTGATGTTGACTGGCGTCACGACGCGAAAGAGACTGCTGCCTATTTGGAGCGTCTGCACGCATTCGCTACTCGGCTCGATCCAGTGCATAACTCCCTCAAGGCCCATGTGATTTACCATCGACTTCTCCTTGATCGCAAGCTGGGAACATACGATGAAGATCGTTTTCTTAGCTATCTCAAGCTTCCGCGGCCGACCGGTTATCTGTCCAAGACAATGCGGGAGTCGGAGGAACTGAAACGATTCGCTTGCGATCTCAATTCGAATTACGATGGGACAACGCTACTCGCTCCGATCGGAAATGACGAACCTCTCGTGCGGAGCTATCTGTCGCACTTCTTTTTGAAGGCGGGAAACACTCAGACGTTTGAACCTTATGTGAACGACGTCTATCTGAAGCATCTGTTCGCAGAAGTGAAGATCGTTAATGGTCTCGGAGATGCGGAGCAGTGGGCATCGTTATTGCCTCCTGAGCAGTATCGTCGTCTCAAGGATCGAATCGACCTCGACTTCGATTATGCGAACCGCACGCAGTTTTCCGCCAATGATCCAGTGAGCCTTGATCTGCATATTAAGAACGTTTCGACGCTGATCGTCAAAGTGTTTGCGATTAATACTCGCAACTATTATCAGCAGCATGGGCGAGAGATTGACACTGATATTAACTTAGACGGACTTGTTGCGAATGTGGAAGAAACGCACCGTTATGAAGACTCGCCGCTCTTAAGGGTGCATCGCAAGTTCGAGTTTCCGGCACTCAGTCAGTCGGGAGTGTATGTCGTCGACTTTATCGGGAACGGCCAGAGCAGTCGGGCTCTCATTCGTAAGGGTGAGCTAAAGCACCTTGTCCGTACAACTCCACTGGGGCAGCAGTTTACGTTGCTGGACGGAGAGGGAGCGTTCGTCAAGAAGGGGACGGTCTGGATTTCCGGACACGAATACACGGCCAACGACGATGGGACCATTGACGTCCCATTCAGCACGAGCCCCGGTCGTCAGCCGGTTGTGCTGTCTGCACCGAGTGATGCCGCGGGGGGCGATTCGTTCTCGGCTCTGAGTCATTTCGAGCACGAAGGGGAAAACTACCAATTGACGGCGGGATTTCATGTCGAGCGGGAGTCGTTGCTCACTCGCAAAGAGGCGGAGCTGATCATTCGCCCTGGGCTTACGGTGAATGGGACTCCAGTTTCGTTGAAGTTGCTGGAAGAGATCACTCTGACGATGACCTCGACCGATCATGATGGGATACAGGCGTCAGTCAACATTCCTAACGTCGAGCTGTTCGAGGACCGTGAGACAACGCATCGATTTCTAGTTCCCCCCCGACTTTCGGCAATTTCATTCTCACTGACGGCTAAGATTCGACTGGTCACCACTGGCGAGCAAATCGGCGTCGCGTCGAGCGATCAGTTTACGGTCAACCAGATTGACAAAACCGACAAGATCGAAGACCTGCATCTCCTGCGAAGCCAAGAGGGTTCAGTCGTCGAACTCAGGGGGCGGACGGGAGAGCCGAAGGGCTCGCGACCGGTCACTTTTCAGTTTCGTCACCGAGACTTCCGCGATCTCATTCACGTCGTGTTGAAAACCGATCCTCGTGGGCGAGTGACGCTCGGCAAGCTCGACGGAATTGTCGCTGTGACGGCAACCGGTCCGGAGGGGACGTCGAAGAACTGGCCGATCGATGAGGATCGTCATACCTATTCGGCAGCATACCATAGCCGGGTGGACGAGCCGATTCTGTTGCCGTATCTCGGACGCCCGATCGCTCCTGCGCAATGGGCCGATGCGGGACGCAGCGAGGTGTCGCTGTTGGAACTTCGGGGCAATCAGTATTCGATCGACCGGTTCGAGCAGACGTCGTTGGAGCAGGGGCAGCTGAAGATTACAGGCCTCCCCGCTGGAGATTTCAATCTCCGGATGAAGAGTTCAGGGATCGAAGTGTTGTTGCGCGTCGTACCGGGGAAAGCTCAGGGTTCGTACATCGTGGGGCCAACGCGGCAACTTGAAACTCGCGGGCTGCAACCGGTGCAGATTGAGTCGATTCAGGAGGGGGGAAAGTCGCTGGCCATTCAGTTGCGGAATGCGACCAAGTTCACCCGAGTCCACGTGTTTGCGACTCGCTATGTCCCCGAGTTCGATTCGTTTAGCCAGCTCGGAAAAGTTCGAGGGGCGGAGTTGTATACCTATCATTATTCGCCGGCGCAGTCGGTCTATTTGACGGGTCGCAATATCGGCGATGAGTATCGCTATATTATCGACCGTAAATATGCCCATAAGTTTCCAGGCAACATGCTCGAACGGCCTTCGCTGTTGCTTAACCCCTGGGCTGTTCGCGAGACGCAGACCGGCGAACAACTCGCCGAAGCGGGGACCGAATTCGATGAAGCCGGAGCCCGTCCCACGAGTGGCGTCGATCGGTTGCGCTCGGACCTGCAACGGACCGGTGGCCCGACCGGTCACTTTGCGAACCTCGACTTCCTCGGAGAAGCCGCTCCGGTGTTCGTCAATCTGACGCCGAATGCCGAGGGAATCATTCAGGTTCCGCTCGAAGCTCTTGGGAGCCATTCGCAGATTCATGTCGTCGCCATTGACCCGATTCACACCACGATTCGGACACATCTGCTTCCTGAGAAGCAAGCCACGTTCGTCGACTTGCGATTGGCTGACGGTCTGGATCCGGCGGGGCACTTCACCCGGCAGAAGGAGATTACGGTCGTTCCTGTAGGGCAGCAGTTTACCCTGCATGATATCTCGACCGCAAAGTTTGAATCCTATGATAGTCTCGCAAGAGTTTATGGCCTCTACGCGACACTGAATACGGACCAGAAACTGACCGAGTTCTCCTTCGCGATGAACTGGCCGAAGTTAAAGGACGAAGAGAAGCGGACCCTGTATTCGAAGTACGCCAGCCATGAGTTGAGCTTCTTCCTATTCAAGAAGGACCCGGCCTTCTTTAAGGAAGTGGTTCAGCCTTATCTGGCGAACAAGAAAGACAAAACGTTCATGGATCACTTCCTGCTGGAAGATGATTTGAGTGACTATTTGCAGCCTTGGCGCTATGGTCAGTTGAATGTCGTCGAGCGAATCCTCTTGGCACGGCGAATCGAGGAGGAGCGTCCCCGGACCGCTCGACACATCAGCGATGGATATGCGGCACTCCCTCCGAATGTCGACCGCTTCATCCGACTGTTTGATACGGCCGTCCAACAGGGGGCTTTGGAGTCTGGCGATGCCCTGGGCTTGAATCAGGCCCGTAAGCAACTTGAGGCCGGATCACTGAAAGGGTTCGGGAGTCAGAATGGGATTGCAGATCGGGGAATGGGTGGATCAGGACCTGCAGCTCCTCCGGCCCCAGAGATGGCCGCAGCGGAAAAACCTCAACAGATGATGAAGGAACAACAACGGCAGGTGGAGGCGCTCGAAAAGGCGAAGAAGTCGATGGAACGAGATGGATCGCTCCGGAGTCGTCGTGCCGCGGGCGACATGGCGGAACGAGAGTTGGCCGAAGCGAATTTCCGTAAGGAGAGCGACTTCTACGATGCGAAAGCTGCGACGAAGCGTGTCCTCGTGCGGCCACTTTATCGCAAGCTCTCTCCCACTTGGGAGTGGGCCGAGAATAACTATTATCACCTGACAATCGACCAGCAGGGTCCAGTGCTGATTCCGTTGAACAGCTTCTGGAAGGACTTTGCAAATCATGATCCTAATACGCCGTTCTATTCCAGAAACTTAGCAGAGGCGTCGAGCAATTTCCCAGAGATGCTTCTGGCATTGGCTGTGCTCGACTTGCCGTTTGAATCACCTAAGCACGACTCGAAGTTTGACGGCACGCAGATGACTCTGACTCCCGGTGGTCCGCTGGTGGTGTTCCACGACGAGATTCGTCCGGCGGCAGCTCCTGATGGTGCTGCTAAGGTTCTGGTGAGCCAGAACTTCTACCGCCATGGTGATCGTCATCGGGTCGAGAACGGCGAACGAGTTGATAAGTTTGTGACGGATGAGTTCTTGATTCATGTCGTCTACGGGTGTCAGGTTGTGATGACCAATCCGACTTCAACTCGACAGAAGCTCAATGTGCTTGTGCAGAATCCCCAAGGATCGTTGCCCGTGCTCAATGGGCAGGTGACACGGACACTGCACATCGACCTCGAGCCTTACCATACGCAGACGGTTGAGTATCAGTTCTACTTCCCCGCTGCGGGGGAATTCCCACAGTTTCCTGTGCATGTCGCGAGGAATGAAACTCTCATCGCCGCTGCGGCTCCCGCCAAATTCAAAGTTGTTGATCGTCCGACGAATCTCGATGTCGAGTCTTGGGACTATATCTCGCAGCATGGCACGCTCGAACAGGTCGTGCAGTATCTGGAGACGCATAACGTCGTCGAGATCGACCTCAATCGGATCGCTTGGAGAATGCACGATAAGAACGCATTCGACACGCTGCTCTCTTTGCTGACAAACCGCCATGCCTATCATGACACTCTCTGGTCTTATTCTCTTTTGCATAATGTTGTCGGACCGGCGAACGAGTTCCTGCAACATCATGGACGAGTGGCAAACGAATGTGGCGGACGGATCGTCAGCCCGTTGCTGACGGTCGATCCCGTTCGTCGACGGACTTATGAGCATCTTGAATATAAACCACTGGTGAATGCTCGCACTCACTCGCTCGGCCAGCGTCGACAGATTGTCAATGACCGTTTCCATTCACAGTATCATCGTTTCCTGAAGGAACTCTCATATGATCGCACACTGAGCGACACGGCCTTGCTCGATGTGACCTATTATCTGTTCCTGCAAGACCGAATCGAAGAAGCGCTGGCGACATTTGCCAAAGTAAACCGAGAGCGTGTGGCGACGAAGATGCAGTATGATTACTGTGCCGCCTATGCCCACTTCTTTAGCGATGAACCGCAACTGGCGCGGGCGATTGCTGAAAAGTATCTCGATCATCCGGTTGACCGCTGGCGGCAAACGTTTGCCGTCGTGACGGCTCAGCTGGACGAGGCGACCGGTCAACAGGTCGCCATTGTTGATCCCGAAAACCGAGATCAACAGCAGGCGGCCCTCGCGGCGACAGAGCCAGTGTTCGACTTTACGGTCGATCAGCAGAAGATTCAGTTGAACTACCAGAACCTGGAAG
This sequence comes from Planctomycetaceae bacterium, assembly GCA_041398965.1. Lineage (GTDB taxonomy): Bacteria > Planctomycetota > Planctomycetia > Planctomycetales > Planctomycetaceae > JAWKTT01. Next base: position 35,072 of record JAWKTT010000034.1, read on the forward strand.
CAGCAACCGTCAACTTCTATGAGATGGACGTCGAACTCCTCTTTAGTCGTAACCCGTTTGTGCAGCGGTTCGATGGGAACTTCGCTTCGATCAAGCCGAATCATTCGCTCAGCGTGAAGCTCCCGAAAGGGAAGGCCGAACAGTCGCTGAACCTGCCCGATGCATTGAAGAACAGCAACGTGCTGGTTGAGATCGTTGCGGGAGGTCAGACGAAGACTCAGCCCTACTTCTCGAACTCGCTGGTGGTGCAGGTGGTCGAGAATTATGGACAGGTGAAGGTAACGCATCGCGATACCAAGCGTCCGGTGCCGAAGGCTTACGTTAAGGTGTATGCCGAGTCGGCGGATGGAAGCGTGAAGTTCTACAAAGATGGCTACACCGACCTGCGTGGTCGCTTTGATTATGCTTCACTCAGTACCCGCGACCTGGAGACGGCCCGCCGCTTCTCGATCCTGATCCTGAGCGACGATCATGGTGCCTTGGTCCGCGAGGCCGCCCCTCCAAAGCAGTAATCGAATTTGGAAACGAGGGGATTTCCGGTGAAGGGTGTTTCGTAGACTGGTGAGTCGAATCTGCGGCGGGTAGACTGCGGGGAACGACTCCGGAGCAGAGAGTAGCCCGGGGTCGTGTCCATTGCTGGTGTGGTCGAATTGACCAGCAAGTTGACATCCCGCCCCGGCAAAGAGTTTCGGGGTTGTTCTTCTCACGCGTCAGGAGTCCCCCATGGGGCTGTTCAGCCGTAAAGACTGGAATGTGGTCGCGGTCATCTTCGAGCGAGCGGACCTGTTTCAAGTGAATGGTCAGCGGGCTAAGGGGGGAGATGCGGTCAAGGCTCGGGACGGAGCGAAGGGGCATCCCCGGACGATCTATTGTGCCGTCTTTGACCAGAAGGGTTCGTTTCTGGAAGGGGCACCAGGAGCCGGGGCGAAGGCAGTCGGTCCGGATGTCCTTGCCCGTCTGCAACGTGAACTTCCGATGACCCGTACGGTTCAAGAAGTGCTGAAAGCTCTGGAGTCGGGTGCGAGCGAGAAGGTCGCCAAGCCTCTCGTTTGGGGGGGATACGCGAAGAAGGCTTGAGACGTTGTCTTGTGGACATGGTCCCCGCCTTGTCAGGGTGGGGCGAGGAGGAGGCTGTCTCGTCACTGACTTCGTGAGCGAATCTCGCGGGATTTCCTTGCATCACTTGGCTGAAGTTGGAACAATCGTTGGTGCGAATGGCCCCGCTCGTCTCTGGCCAGTGTCGGCCTGTTGCCCTTCTCATTCATTAAGGTGAACCATGTTGATTCGTCCTGTTTCTCTTCTGGCCGGTCTCTTGTTGGTTGTTCCTGCGGTCTTGTCCCCGCGAATTGTGGTCGCCTTCGATGACGTGGCAGGGGTGGAAGCTCCGGCCGTCGATGGGGCTCGACCCGACGGAGAGGCAGCGGCGGCGGAGTTGCGAAAGCTGGTGCGACAGTTAGGGGCAGACGATTTTGCTCAGCGGAAGTTTGCGGCCGATCGTCTTGTGGGCTTGGGAGCGGCAGCCGTTCCGGAAGTGGCCGCAGGGGTCGAGAGTACGGAGTTGGAGACGCAGTCGCAGTGCATTGCCATTTTGAAGCGGATGGTCGAGGGGGATGATCCTGCGGTGAAGGGGGCGGCGGAAGAGGCACTTCGCAAGCTGATGGCCTCCGAGACGGCAAGTGTCGCCCAGTTGGCGAAGGGGGCGCTCGAGAAGGCACAACCGCTGCCTCAGCCGAATCAGGCGATCTTCGTTCGGGCTGTGATGCAGCCACTCCCGTTTGATGCCAACGGCAAACGTGAAGTGGAAGTGAAAGAGAACGACCGCAAGATTCACATTTCCGAGGAGAAAGAGGGAAAGATCGTCGTCACGATTACAAAGTCGGTCGACGGCAAAGATGTTGTGGAAGAGATCAAGGCAGACGATCGGCGCGACCTTGCCAAGAAGAACCCCGAGGCGTACGGACTGTATGTTCGCCATCTTGTCGCTGGCCGAAAGATGGTGCAGATGCCCATTCAAGTCGCCAATGGCCAGATCGGTGGCAACGTCCAGATTCAAGTCCAGATGCAGGCCCGGAACGTTAATGGACAGCGTCAGGTCGACATCAACGAGAATGGCAAGAAGATTCACATCGAGGATCAGAATGGCAAGAACATTCAGATCGAAGTGACAGAGAACGTCAACGGGAAAGAGGTCGTCACCAAGTATGCGGCTGAGGACTTGGAGACGCTCAAGAAGAACCATCCCGAAGGGGCAAAGGTGTACGAGAAGTACGGCCAGGGGAATGCTGGTGTGCAGATTCAGCTTGGAAACTTGCCAGCTGGTTTTCCTGTGCGTGGACCAAGAGGAATCCCCATTGTTCCAGGGGGGCGGCCGGGAGTCGTGCCTGCACAACCGATCAACGAGCAGTTGAAAGGGGCGTTGGAAGAACTCTCCGTTACTCGGAAGGCGTTGGCCGACCTCAAGGGGAAAGATCCTGTTGACCCGGCCAAGATCGAAGAGGTCGAAGAGCAACTCAAGAGCTTGGAGAAGAACCTATTCAAGATTCAGGCGGCATTGGAGTAGTCTCCGTCGTCATTGGACTTATGAGACGTTCCGACGTCATGGGGAGAGGGGCGTCGCGAGATGATGCCCGGGCAGAAACGCCGCCAGACGCGGACCATTTCGGGTCGCGTCTGGTGAAGATGATCCCCCAATCATCTGTCCGCTGCGGCGGATGGGGGTCGACGTGGTCGACGGGCCATCATTCGTCTGCTGTCGTGGCATGTCGGCGATCTTGGCACGGCACAAGGCTGGCTGATCGGGGCCGACAGGTCTGGGAACTACTTGGTACGGAAGAAGTCGCTCGGTCCCTTGAAGATGTAGTAAGGGTAGTCGATGGCCCCTGCCGGCTGCATTGGCGAGGGATAGGATAAGTCGGTTGGCTGATTGTAGGCGTAGGAGAAGTAGTGCCGTGGGGCCCACTTCACTGCTCCCTCTCCACACTGTGGGCAGCCACCCCGATGGCCATGTTGACAGGTTCCGGTCTGACAGTTGCCGGTTTGACAGTTGCCATCAGGGCACTGACCGGCTCCCCAGCCATCGACGATCCGACCTCGAGCGGCCTGTCGCGCCTGGCGTTCGGCTTGATGGTCGACGGGGTAGCTCGGATAGCCTTCGGTGCTGTGATAGGTCCGTTCCCATTCACCGCTGACTTGTGTCACGGAGCCCGCTTCGCCGGGGGACTGACCCCGGGTCACCGAGTCCATGCTTGTGCAGCCGGTGCAAGCGACCAGCATTAGACAAGGAATCAGGTAGATCGATGTGGACAGTTTCATGACGGGTCCCTCTGCGAGTTGCCAGAGTGTTGACACAAGGAGTAATACATCCCTGTTATCGGCATCTGGTACAGCAAATTGAGAGTAATCCGGTCGAAAGTTAGAACCGGTCGATTGAATTCATCGTGCGAAACTTGCATCACTTGCCCAATCGCTATAGACTCCCATTCTCGGAATCAGGCTGAGTCGGTAACCGTCTCGGTGGCTCAACCGCTTGATGAACAACACTTTGAGACAAATACCGCGTGCAAGGGAGTGTGCGGAGTGTTCGTCTGTGCCTCGACCCGCTGTTACAACGATCGCCCTCTTGAAGAGGCGTGTAAGCTGCTTGACGGCCTGGAATTTGACAAGTTCGAAATCTGGGTTGGTGCTGATAGTACACACATCTCTGCCGAAGAGATTGCTGCCGATCCGGATGACTTCGCTGCGATGTTGCGAAGTGCCAGTCGGATGTCGCCAGTCGCTTTTCATTTGACAGACGACAGCATCTCGACTGACACGTTCGCCGGGATCACCAGAACGGCGAAACTGTTGCGGGTGACGCAGATCACCGTTCCGTCGGCTCCTCTGGGGACCCCCTTCAACAGTGAAATCGATCGTCTGAAGGAACTGGTTCTGTTGGGGAGCCGGGATGGTATCCGGGTCTCAATCAAGACGGAAAAGGGGCGTCTGGCCGAAGATCCGCACACGGCGGTCGAGTTCTGTCAGTCGATCAAGGGTCTTGGCCTCACCCTCGACCCGAGCTATTACCTTGCGTCTCCCTTGGGGGACAAGGCGTGTGATATGGCCTATCCTCACACGCTGCATGTGCATTTGCGAGACTCGACGACGACGCAGTTGCAGGTGCCAGTGGGGCAGGGGGAGTTTGACTACGGTCGATTGATTACCCAGTTGCAAAGGCAACAGTATCAACGGGGACTGTCGATCGACCTCATCCCCGAGAAGTGCGAAGTTGAGCAACGACCATTAGAGCTTCGTACACTTCGTATGTTACTGACGACGCTCCTGTAGACTGGGGGGAGATCTCCTGAGGAGAGTCTTCGGGAACTCGTATTGTGGTTGGGATTGTGGCGGCAGTGCTTGGGGAGCGTTGATGAAGGGCGAATACCGCAGCCATCTCTCGGGAGTCCGAGTGTGAATACTGTGCAGCCCTCTGCACCTGCCGACGACTGGACGGTTCGCCGCGTCTTAGAGTGGACGATCGGATACCTGAAGCAGCATGGGAGCGAATCGCCTCGTCTGGATGCGGAAGTTCTGCTGGCTTACGCCTGGGGCTGTCCTCGCATTCTCCTGTACACCCGGTACGACGACGCACTCCCTCCCGAAATTCGATCACGAATGAGAGACCTTGTTCGCCGACGTGCGGCAGCAGAACCGGTGGCGTATCTCGTCGGGAAGCGGGAGTTCTTCAGTTTAGACTTTGAAGTGACACCAGCCGTCCTGATCCCACGTCCCGACACCGAAACACTGATCGTCGAGGCCCTGGCCCTGCTAAAAGGGCGAACGGCCCCGCAGGTGCTGGACCTCTGCACTGGTTCGGGCTGTATCGGGATCAGCATTGCCAGAAACGCTCGTGATTCACAAGTAACCGCCATCGACATCAGCCCGGAAGCCATTGCTGTCGCTCAGCGAAATGCGGACCGATTGCAGGTGGCCGACCGCGTCCGATTCCTCACCGGCGACCTGTTCGCACCGCTAAGCGATGGGACGAAGTTCGATGTCATCGTGACGAACCCCCCCTATGTGACGACTGGGGAACTCGCGGGTCTCTCCGCTGATGTCCGATTGCACGAACCTCACCTTGCGCTCGATGGCGGAGTGGACGGACTGGACCTATTGCGAACGATCATCGCAACTGCTCCTCAGTTCCTGGTCCCCGGCGGATGGCTGTACCTTGAATGTAGCCCGGAACAGGTTCCCGCAGTGATCAAACTTCTCGAAGCGACGTCGTCCTATGTGAACATCGATGCAATTCGGGACCTCAGTCAGCAACCCCGCGTCGTCCGAGCCCAGTGTCCGTCCCCATCGCACGCTGATGGAATCGGGAGTTAAACGGAACACATCGTTCGCTCGTACAATTCATTCGACATCTGAACCCAGGGAGACCTCTGCCATGTTGAGAGACTGCTTGTTCTTGAGTTGGGGGGCATTGTGCCTGTTAGGGACGTCGACAGTTCAGGGAGACAATTGGCCCCAGTGGCGGGGGCCTCAGGGGGATGGGATTTGCTCGGAGCAGAACGTACCGGTCAGTTGGGGGCCCGAGACGAACATCGCCTGGAAGGTCCCGTTGCCTGGACCGGGGGGAGCCACTCCGGTGGTCTGGGGCGATCGCATCTTCGTGACGACATCGTCCGGAGACGATCTGCTGTTGATCTGCATTTCCACGAAGGGGGAGAAGCTCTGGGAGCGGAAAGTCTGTACGGGGAACGCCATTGCTCGGGGGGAAGAGGGGAACTCCGCGTCGGCTTCACCCGTCACCGATGGGGAACATGTCTGGGTCTTCTTCGGCACCGGGTACCTCGCTTGCTTCGACATGGAAGGGAAAGAAGTCTGGAAGTTTGATGTGCAGACCCGGTACGGGAAGTTCGCCATCGCATTCGGGATGACCTCGACCCCGCTGCTGGAGGTGGACCATCTCTATTTGCAGCTCATTCATGGAGATACGGGTAAGGACTACATTGTCGGGAAGGTCGTCAAACTGAACAAGTTGACCGGGGCCGAGGTGTGGGCGGTGGATCGTCCGACCGGCGCCGTCTCCGAGAATAAACATGGCTACGCGTCACCGGTCTTTTTTGGGGCAGGGAAGGAGCGGGTGCTGGTCACTCATGGGGCGGATCATACGATCGCATACGACCTGCAAACGGGAGCCGAAGTGTGGCGGATGGCAGGTCTCAATGGTCCGTCTCCTTACAACCCGCGGTTCGACAACACGCTCCGCTTCGTGGCATCGCCGGTCGCCTCGGGGGATGCTCTCGCGATCCCGACCGCCAAGAATGGGCCCGCTCTGTTGTTGCGTCCTGCTCATGCGAAAGGGAACATTACAGAATCCAAAGAAGTCGTTCGCTGGTTCAACACCAAAACCCCCGACGTCCCATGTCCGTTGATTTATGAGGGCCTGGTCTACTTCTGTCGAAAGGATGGAAAGGTCTTCTGCTGCGACCTCGAAACTGGAGAAGAGTACTACTACGAGCGGACCCACTCGGCCCAGCATCGTGCCAGTCCGGTGATGGCGGGCGGAAACCTTTACCTCACCGCCCGTGATGGTCATGTCACCGTCTTGAAGGCCGGGAAAACACTGGAGATCGTCTCCCAGAACGAACTGGGCGAGACGATCACCGCCTCACCGGCGTTCTCGAACGGTGTGCTCTATCTGCGGACCTTCCAACACCTGATCGCCATTCGTCGCCCTTAACATCGGCTTCTGGTTTTTACGGCGACCGGTCAATCGATATGACGTTGCGACCAGATTAGCAGCCTGTTGAACAACGTGGGTCAGGCTTTCCAGCCTGTCAGGGTGCCGTTTGATGTGTCGGAAAAAGCGTTTGAGACGCTCTTGTCAGATTAGAAACCTGACCCACGGCCGTTTTTCAACGGGCCGTTTGGGGTGCAGTCGCCAATTGGGGGTCGCTCATCTGTTCACTGCGAACAAGTTTGGCAGGTGACGTGGCGATGTTCAGGAAACAGCAGGGGCAACGCCCCGGAACCTTGTCTAGCCCAGTCCAGCGGACTGGGGAATCGGCCCAAGATTGTCTGTCGAGGGCTGAAGGCCCGGCCCGTTGGCAAGTTCTGGGGCAACTGGCCGGGCCTTCAGCCCTCTCGCATGAACTCATCCCTTCAGTCCTAGGCCGATGGCCTAGGCTCGACAACCTGCTGGGCCGTTGGCCCGACCGTGACCCTGACTGGACAAATGAACCACCCCCAAACAGCGACTGCACCCGGCCGTTTGGGGGCAATTTCAAACATCTTGACGCATCAATGACTTTTCACCTACGATGGCCGAAGCCTGTTTTTGCAGCCTTTTGGAACGTCGGAAGGTCGGGGTCAATCGACTGAACGGCGTCTATTGGTGTCCTGGTCCTTTATTATGGTAGGTTGAACGATGAAAAGATGGCGGAGGTCTGGTTTTACGTTGATTGAGTTACTGGTGGTCATTGCGATCATCGCGATTCTGGTGGCTTTGTTGCTTCCGGCTGTGCAGTCTGTGAGAGAAGCGGCACGTCGGAGTCAGTGTCAAGATCACCTGCACAACATCGTGATTGCGATGCACAACTACGAGGGGACGTACAAGTATTATCCCATCGGCTGCATTAACAAGGACGGAAACGACGGAACCGGCGGAGGCTGGACATGGATGACCCAGATGATGGCTTTCGTCGAGCAAAAAGCCGCCTATGATGCGGTCGATCCCTCAGCGACAGGGATTGCGGCGGCTGTCTCAAATTCTGCCAAGCTCCAGGTGATGAAGCAGGTCATTGACATCTTCCGTTGTCCCTCCGATACCGGTCCCGATGTGAATGACTATCACCTGATTCCGAATGGAAGTGGTTGCTCGGCAATCAGTTGCGCTGGAGAGACGTCAAAGGCCTCGGCGTTGGCACTGTCAAGTTATGTTGGGTCAAACAACTCGAACCAGATCGACCGGGAGAACCCCAATGGGTTGTTCAACATCAATGTCGCGGTGAACAACAATACGATCGTCAAGCGGGCGATGCGAGATGTCACCGACGGGACGAGTAACACCATCGCCGTCGGCGAACGGTCCTACATCAGTGGTGGAGGCTCCGAGAAGCACGGAGCCGCAGTCGTCTGGGCCGTGAATGGCAACGATGACAACTCCGATCGGAGTGGTCTTGTCGGAGCGATGGCATGTGGTCGGTACGGTATCAACCGCAGTGTTCCAGGTACGCCACGTGGTCGGGGATACAGCAGTAAGCATCCAGGCGGGGCTCATTTCGCCCTGCTGGATGGTAAAGTGAGTTTCCTCAGCGAGAACATCGACTTGGCCGTCGATTCTTCCACCTACGGAGGACAAGTGGTGGACAGTGTCTTTGAACGGCTGATTGCCATCGATGATGGTCAGCCTGTTTCTGTGCCATAACCTGACAGAAGTCTTCCCAACTTGAGCTACGGCCGGAGAGGTCCCCACGACCTCTCCGGCCCTTCACTTTGAATGACTCGTTCTTTCATCGATGTCGAGTCACACGTTACTGGTATTTGTCATCTCTTGCCGTTTTGTCGTACGTTGGTGCCTTGAGTCGCAAAGTCCACATGACGGCACTCACAATGGAAAGCCTAAGGTTTAAGCAATGAATCGACGTCAAGCAGTTCTCGGTCTCGCATTGGTCACGTTGGTTGCTGCATGTGGCAGTGGAGTCGAAGTCCCACCGCTCGGCAAAGTGACCGGAGTGGTCACCCTCAATGGGACCCCCACAGCAGGAATTAACGTCGCGTTTCATCCACAAGCCGGGGGGAAGACGGTTGAGGGAGTGACGAACGACAAAGGGGAATACTCGCTGCAATACAACGAAGGTCTGGAAGGGGCCATCGTCGGTGTCAACGACGTCACTCTGTCGTGGGCCGAAACCGACGAAGAAGTCCAACGAGACAAGAACGGCGAACCCCACCCCCCCACCCCCAAACCCGCGCTTCCCGACTCCTACGAGAAGACCGCCACAGTCAAAGCCGAAGGAAACACCTACAACTTCGACCTGAAGTAAGCTTTGAGGGAACTGCCGATGGCTCAGTGCGGCGGAATTCGGAGAATTTGGCCGACGATCTCATCGGCGCGTCGGCACAATTCCCCATGCGTCCAACGAACGGATGGTGGTCGTAAACCGGCCCTGTTCAACGGGATCATCCACTACGCCAGATGATTTTCCTCTGTGCGACGAATGGGGCGGACACCGATGGCGGTCAGATCGTCAATTTGGGGGGAGTCCTGACGGTATTCGACGACATTCGCCACCAATGTCTCAAGTATCGCCGCGACTGGGAGTTTGCGATGTTGTAGCAGGTGACGCTCCAGGCGGGTTTCGTCGTACAACACTTTCCCGTTGCAGAACGTTTCCGTGATGCCGTCGGTCGAGACGAATAAGCAGTCTCCCGGGTGGAGTTGCACCTGTTTCACCTCCAGTTCAATCAGGGGGGCTATTCCGAGGACCATGCCTGTGCTTTCGAGGTAGTCAATGGTTCCCGAGTCTCGCAGAATGCGGGCATCATGACCAGCACCCGCATAGCGAACTTGTCGAGTTTGTTGGTCAATCTCGGCGAAGAACAGGCTGACGAACCGCTCCGGGGGCGAGTCATGGTACAGGAGGTTGTTGAGGTGACCACCCCAGCGATCGATCGGGATTCCGTTGTCGACAATGCTGTGCAAAATCGCTCGCGTTTCGACCATCAGTAATGCAGGGCCGACACCATGCCCGCTGACATCCCCCACAGCGACGACGACGGTCCCTCTCGGACTGACGAAATAGTCAAAGTAGTCGCCGCACAATCGCTCTGCGGGGATCGACAGGCCGGAGATGTCCCAGCCAGGCAGCTTCAAATCCTGAGCGGGGTAGAGGCATTCTTGCACGCGCTGGGCGAGTTCCAGGTCGACTTCGAGGCGCGAATTGAGTTCTTCCAGGCGATCGGCCCGGTCGGCCAGTGAGAGCTGCGAATCGTTGACCTCCCTTGCCATCGCGTTAAAGGCGCGGGCCAGCGCACCCACTTCATCACGCCCTGTGTCCTGAATCGGCTCGAACTGTTGGTGTGACTCCAGCAATCGAGCCGCCGTGGTGAGTCGCTGTAAGGGCATCGAGAGCCGACGGGCACCAAGGTAAGCCAGAAGCATTGATGCCAGCATGAACCCGAGAATCAGCCAGACGAGATGCGTCTGATACTGGCGAATCGGATGAAAGACTTCATCCACGTCAACATGCCCGAGTAACCCCCAGCGATCAACGTCCTCTGACTGCAACTCGATGGGACGCCAACTCGCAAGCACTCGGCGACCGGAAAGGTCAACCTGCCGAAAGGAACTGCGGCTCTCGGGAGCCGAACGGAACAGTTCGAGCTGACAGAGTTCATCAACATCCCCCTGAGGGGTTGGCAGGAAACAGTGCATTTTGTCCTGATTGGGGGCGAGGCAACAGATTCGTCCACTCAGTCCAATCGATGGATCGCAGGTGAGGATATCGGTAATGTGTTCGCAACGCATGGCGATTCGAATGATCCCCGTCGGACGACTGTCGGTCCCGACAACCGGCGTTACCAGTTCGCAAATCAGTTTACCTTCGAAGACTCGGGGAGGATGTAAGAACGTCCGATTGAGTCCGATGGAGATGTGGGACGCGGGAAGTTGCCACCCTGTGTCGGTCCCGGTTGTCCCCGCGATCACCCGTCCCGATGCGTCGGCAATCACGATACTCACGATGTCCCGATTACTGGCAGCGGCATCGTCCAAGATGCGTGCAATCCTTTCCGTAAACAGTTCCTCTTCAATCTCGCCGTGCGACCGTTGATTGACCAGGGATCGCAGTTGCGTCCGACTTGCGACCAGTTGAGCACGTTCATGTTGCTGCCCGATGTAGTTCCTGAGACGCATCCCCCGTTCTCTCAGCAACAACTCAAACCGACTCTCGATTTGTTCGCGCAAACTTTGACGTGCGAAGGCATACCCCACCCAGCCCGAAGCTGCGACTGCCAACATCGCCAGACAGGCCGCAAACAGCGTCTGTCGCGTCGTCAAGGAAAAGAACAGACTGGAACGCTGCCCATCTGTGGTATCAGAATCGATCATCATGAAATGCCCGCAGACAGGAAGACACACTCCGTCTCACCCAATTATATGCAGGCCGAGACGCGAAAGCGACATCGGAATTCTCGTCGGCCGCGAGAGGGGAACATTCCTCGGACTGTGAACCTCGTCAACCTGTGATCTTTGCTGTCAGCGTCTCCCTCTCCCCCACTGTCGACGTTCCTACACTCTACGACCTTCCAGTGGGGGAGAGGGCCGGAGTGAGGGGGATTCAAAAGCGGTATCCACTTCACAAACGTGTAGAAATAGCGTCCACAGAAACCCCCTCATCCCAGTCTTCTCCTCAGTGGGGACGCTGTTTGAAGTCGGAGCGTCTTCTGCGGGGGAGAAGGAGTCTCGGGTCGGCTGACGCCTCCGATTCAGGGAGTTGCACTTGTCAGATTGGAAAATCTGACCCACGGTCGACTTTCAACGGGCTGCCGGTTCGATCATCGCTGAGGCGACGTTACACGACCTCTTTGAGGGGGGCGTTGCCGGGGTCGACGAGGTATTGAGGGGTGCCGGCCTGGTCGAAGACGCGGACGTTTTCGACGTCGATGCCGGCGTTCTTGTAGAGGGTGGCGAAGACCTCCTGGAACTTCACGGGGCGGTCGTGAGGGTGTTCTCCGTTGCGGTTTGTCGAGCCGATGACTTGACCGGTTCGCATCCCTCCACCCGCCATAATGCAGCCATTCGCGGCGGGCCAGTGATCCCGGCTGTTGTTGCCGTTGATCTTCGGCGTACGTCCGAATTCTCCCCAGACGACGACCGAAACGTCCCGATCGAGTCCCCGTTCGTGCAGGTCGGTGACGAGAGCCGAAAGACCCTGGTCGAGCAGAGGGAACTCTTCGCGTGACATCGGGAAGTTCATTCCGTCGCCGCCGTGCCAGTCCCAGCGGCTGTAGTTGAGTGAAACGAATCTTGCTCCCGCTTCGACTAGTCGACGGGCGACGCAGAAGTTTTCGATCATTCGAGGGGCCCCGTCTCGCTGAAACTTTTCGTCGCTCTTGCCGTACCGGGCGACGATGGCGGGGTCTTCCTTCGAGAGGTCGAGTGCGTCGGCCAACTGGGTGCTGGTCAGAATCCCCATTGCCTGCTGCATGGAGACATCGACGCTGTCCATGGTTCCTTTGGCATCGAGCGATTGTTTGAAGGCATCGAGCGACTTCCGCAGTGATGTCCGATCGCGGAGACGTTCGAGCGTGACCCCTTGTAAGACCATACTTTCGCTCGTGCTCCGCGCTTCGCGTCCGACGACGTTGAACGGTCCCTTCGAGACCCCGAGGAAGCCTCCGTCACCCGGTTCGCCCCAGGTGCGGTTGCCGGTTTGGTACATCATCGCCAGATGGGGTGGGACGGCATCGGTCACTGGTCCCTGCATGTGCGAGACCCACGCCCCGGCTGAGGGCCAGCCCCCAGGGGGTTGCCGCTGTCCTTTCTTGCGACCAGTCATGCACTGGTAGCCATCATGAGCCCCGTCCGAGTCGGAGAGAGACCGCACGAGGACGAACTTGTCCATCATCGCGGCAATACGGGGGAAGAGTTCGCAGATTTGAATGCCGGGAACGTTGGTGTCGATCGGGTTGAACTCCCCCCGAATTTCACGCGGGGCATCGGGTTTGGGGTCCCACATGTCGATGTGCGACGGTCCACCCGGCAGATAAATGTTGATGACCGCCTTATGCGACCGCGTCCCCGAACCACTAGCAGTCTCGCCCCTCAACAGCGAAGGCAAAGCAAGCCCCCCCATCGCGAAACCGCCAATGGTGAGGAAAGATCGCCGCGAATAACGATCGCAAAACCCTTGCTGACTGCGAGGTGATTGCCCAAAGATTGACAACATGCTGCAACTCCCAAAGTGGCGATCCACGACGACTGGCGGATCGAGTTCCGGCCGACCGACTGCTGACCGACCGAGATCACTCCAGACACCAATGTCATCGGATATCGACCGTCCCATCAATCAGTATAGTTTGATGCGGCCTCCACCGTCAATTGGCATCAAGGAGTCGCGTGCAGTAACCGTAGGGCGGGAGCCTTTGAAATTGCGCTATGGTGTCAGTCGTAGCCCGAAGCGTCAGCGAGGAAATGGTTTGCGTTGATCGGCAGATCGCCCTCGCTGCCGCCTCGGGTTACGACAAAGACGAAAAAACAGGGTGTTTCAGTGACGTGAAATCGAGAGTGCGCAACTTCATAGGCGGGAGCCTGCCTGCCCTACAATTACTGCTGCTCCGGAGAACATTGATGAGATTCTCAAACAACCCTGGACGGAAGAAGGAGTGATTCAGGCGTACGAACATCTTTACGGGGACGACCCGAAGGCGATGGCTGCGATGTTCCTCGTCCTGTCGTACTTCCAATTAGAAAAAGTTAGCTTCTGGCAAGACGACTATGGCCCACCTGATACTGAGCGGGGGACTATTCCCATCGATGACGGGAACTGGCTGATGGGGGCGAGGACCAATGAGAATGCTGCGGAACAACTTTACGAACTCACTTGGCGGTATTTCCCCGAACTGGGGCTAGAACGGACATGGGGGCGGGCAGCATGGGATGTCCCTGTGGGAGCAGGTAAAGTCGTCCTTGGTGGTGTAGGCGCATTTTTCTCAGGTGCAGTCGTACTTGCTCCCGAACCAACCGGTCTTACGAAAGCCGGGGGAGCGATAGGCGTTGTGTACTCGGTCGACTTTATGGGAGAAGGAGCGACACAGATATTCGGCGTCGGGGAAGCGGGGGGCATGTCTCTCTTGGACGCAGGCTTCGGAGCATACGGCGAATACATGAACGGGCAAGAGGGCCGCGACTCTGCCCTGTTTTGGCTGAACGTCTCCCGCTTCGCAGAGACCGGTGCCGGTCTACTCAACGTCACGAAGTTCGGAAAAGTCAAACTGCGACTCTCCCCCTCAGTCTGGAACGACCTCAGCACCGCCGCTAAACTAGACTACCGAGCCGGCAGTCAAGCCCTACAATATGCCTACCGACGGTTTCTCTCCAGAAATGCCCCAACAAGAGCTAGAGCCTTCTTCACTGACGCTGACCCTGCTCGGAGAGTCATGGGGTCTGCTCGCCTCAATCATGCTGATGAAATTGCTGAGATGCGGCGACTCATGGATGCAGAAGGTGTCGAAATCATTGAACGAAGCGGAACGATGGCTTACTGCCCCAGCAGCCGGGCAGGCCGACCGGGGCAGTTCATTATTGATCCAGACGCTTCGTACTCTGCGTGGAAGCACGAGTTCCGCCATTTCTTAGATGACCAAGCAAGTGGATGGGATGGAATGTCTGCACTAATGGACAAGAACACTCGCTGGGCTTGGGAATCAGCCGCTTATGCGGAAGAAATTTCCTTGATGCGTCGGTTGGGTCGTCAAGATGTAATTGACGAGCTAATCAAGCTCCGAACTAAACAGTGGCAGAACATTTTCATGCCACACTTGGGGAAATAGTGCTATGCGTCTGGAGGAACGAATGTATTCGGAGACTGACACGCAGAAGGTGATTGAGTATGCCTCGCACCCAAATTGGCATCTCGATAAAGCCCATGCCATGTATGAACTTGCCTTGAGGGCTTTGGAAGATCATTCGTTGCTGAGTACAGCATGGAACTGTATTGGCAATGAAATTGTGGTTGTCACACGGCAGGGGCCACCACTTGGTCAGCCAGCCGCAGTGGTATTGGTGGATGCGGGTGGGGAGGAAGTTGAGAGGGCGTTGGTCGAAGCGATGCAAGAGTGGTCGATCGAGCAGCAACGAGATTTCTTTTTTGGGGTTGTTGAGAAATCAGAGCGGTATGCTTTCTTTAACCGCTTGATTTCAAGTTTCGGCTTCAACCCCAAGGTTGAAGTCAACAAAGATGGAAGCGTCAACTGATCCTCTTTAAGACCAAGTCACTTCGGCTTCTGCATCACGATCTTCGCAGGCTGTGCCGGTTTGAAGGGCTGCAACCGTGCTGGTTGTGCAGGCTTCCACGGCTTGAACACCGGGGGGGTGGTGGGGGCGCTCCGCGTTAGCGGAAGCCCCCGGACGGGGTGCTGGCGAATTGGAGGTCATGCGGGTGGTC
>JAWKTT010000035.1:0-47516 GCA_041398965.1 Planctomycetaceae bacterium
TCCAAAACCAGCGATTCACCTGCATCGACGGTCAAACCGGCGAGACCCGTTGGACTTCGACTCCGTACGGCAAATACTGGAGCCTGACCGCTCAGGGGAACAAAATCCTTGCCCTCGACGAACGGGGAGAACTGCTCCTCATCCATGCCACCCCGGAAAAGTTTGATCTGATCGATACCCTCAAGATCAGCGACGACCCCACGTGGGCACACCTCGCTGTCTGCGACAACGAACTCTTCGTCCGAGAACTCAACGCCATCGTCTGCTACCGCTGGACGGGGGAGTGAAGAGGGGGATTCGAAATCCGAGTTGCAAAGCTCTGGGAATGCTTCGCCCGCTCCGCTTAAACGTCCAGGTCATCCACTTCGCCCGCCTCTTCCATGATGACGCGGTAGCGCTCTGAGGCGTCTTTGCCTAGCATCTGATGGAAGACTTTCTCCGCCTCGACAGCACTGTCAATATCGACTCGCAACAACACGCGCGTGGCGGGGTCGAGGGTTGTCTCCTTGAGTTGATGCGTCTGCATCTCCCCCAGCCCCTTAAATCGCTGGACGTCGTATTTCTGTCCATCCTTCAGGCTTTCTAATATCTCTTCCTTAGCCGCATCGTCCTGAGCATAAAATCGCTGCTTCCCCACTTCGATCTTATACAACGGGGGCTGTGCCAGATAAACTTTTCCACTCTGGATTAACTCTCGCATGTGCCGAAAGAAAAAGGCGAGCAGTAATGTACTAATATGATAGCCATCACTATCAGCATCCATGAGCAGGATAATTTTATCGTACCGCAGGCGATGGATTTCAAAAGAGGTTCCGATGCCGGTCCCCAGGGTCTCGACTAAGTCCTTGAGTTCTTGATTCTGAAGCACCTTGCCTAATGCCAATGATTCCGTGTTCAGGACCTTGCCTCGGAGGGGGAGCACGGCTTGAGTGGCGGAGTCGCGACCACCGGCTGCGGTTCCACCGGCGGACTGTCCTTCGACGATGAACAGCTCGCACTGTTCAGACTCAGTCGAACGACAATCGAGCAGTTTTCCGGGAAGGTTCGATCGCCGCGAGCCGGGGGTCTTTCGCTTTACGATCGAAACCGCCTCGCGACTTGCCGCCCGGGCACGAGCCGCCAGAATGATCCGGCCCATGATCGCATCTGCTGCGGTGGGGTTCGAATTCAGCCAGGTTTCCAGATTTGGGCGGACGATTCCGTCGACAATCGACGCAGTCTCGGGGTTATTAAGTCGGTCTTTTGTCTGGCCTTGAAACATCGGATCGGGATGGAACACCGAGACGATTGCCACGACCCCTTCTCGGATGTCATCCGGTGTCATCGTCAGCCCTTTCTGACGGATATTATGGATCTCCATATAGTTTTTGACAGCCTTTGCGAGTCCGCTACGAAATCCTGCTTCGTGGGTTCCACCGGCTCGGGTCCGAATTCCATTGACATAGCTGCGAATATGTTCATCTGTCGATTCTGTCCATCTGAGGACCATTTCGACGCGGACTTTTCCTTCGTCCTTTTCGGACGCAAACATGGCTTCGTGGACGTGCTTCCGTTTATCGTCCGCAATAATCTTTTGGAGATAGGCGGCGATTCCATCGGGATGATGCAGTTCCTCCTTTGTGCCATGAACGTCATCGACAAATGTAATCTTCAGTCCACTGTGAATATAAGAGATATCTTCCAGATGCTGGCGGATCGTCTCGTGATTAAATTGGACCCGTCGGAAGATTTCGTCATCGGGTCGAAAGAAGATGGCGGTGCCATGACCGCGGAAGGGCTTCACCTGTTTGACCGGCGTGGTCGGACGTCCCCGTTTGTAGCGTTGCGTCCATTCGTAGCCATCCCGATGGACTGTGGCGACCAGTTCAATCGAGAGGGCGTTGACTGCGGACGAGCCGATCCCGTGGAGTCCGCCGCTACGCAGGTAGTTCTTCTCGGAGAACTTTCCCCCGGCATAGAGAGTGGTGAGGATGACTTCGAGGGCCGACTTCTTCATTTTGGGGTGTTCGTCGACCGGAATGCCCCGCCCATTGTCTTCAACAGTGATCGAGGAGCCATCTTTGTGCAGGGTGACCTGGATGCGATCGCATTCACCCGCGAGGTATTCGTCAACGGAGTTGTCAACGATTTCCCAGATGAGGTGATGCAGTCCCCGGGAATCGACCCCACCAATGTACATGGAGGGCCGCCTCCGGACATGTTCGAGTCCTTCGAGAACCTCGATGTCCTTGCCGGTGTATTCCGCCGTCGTACTCTTTGCCGCGCTCGCCATGACCTGTTGCATCCTCCCTGAAAGAACATCATCCCGCCTGTCCGGGACCACTGCCGTATCATAGAGCAGAGCCCCTCCAGCCAGAAGGGAACCTGGGGAGAGATGGATTGAGGAGATGGTGTTCCGATTGTTGGCGGAAAGAGTGCCCCGTTCTTTATGGGGCACAGAGGCCCCGGACAGGGCGAGACTTACGAACAAAAGCGATGGCGCGTTGGCCGTGGCTGACCTGTGGCACGTTTGCCGAATTGACCAGCCGGCAACGACAGGCGATAGAAGTGCGCCAGGGGGCAACCATTCTCCGTCGTCGATACAGATCGCTGGCTGGGTTGCAAAAAAGACCGGCACCCCAGAAGGAGTGCCGGTCATGTCTCGAATCAGGACCGTCGATCAATCAGGGGATCGGTGGGGGAGGAGCGACTTCGGGGCCGTTGAAGGGGGCGGGGGCCTCTTCGGGGCCGGCTGTGGGGGCGACGCCGACGTCGTTCATCAAATGATGTAGGGTCGATTCGATCATTTCCATCTTCGACAGAATTCCGAGTTGACCAATCTGTCGATGATGGTGTCGTTGCCAGCCACGCACGTCGTCCTGGACATGATGGAACAACTCATCCAAACCGCCGAGTTTTTCTGCGATGGCGCGTCGATCGGCATTATGTTCTGCGGCATGAATGAACTTCGCCACCTGCAAGACGGCATAAGTCTCGCGATAGGTTTCCGCATAGCCGGGATTGTGTGAATAGTTGTAATGCATGTCGAGGCAAAGTTCGTTCGTCAGCGTTTCGAGCCGAGATGCCAGGTCGTCGACATGCGAAAAAGCTCCGAATTTCACCTGTGTCGGCTGAGGCGCAACATTGACATTCTGCGTACTTGCCGTTTGTGGGACGTAATAGTAGCTACCATTGTGGTGATAGTAAGTCCCGTGTTGCTGAGCACTAACGTGGGGAACGATATAGGTCGAGTTCTGGTGGACAACGTCGTGATGATAGCGTCCAATAATGTGACCATGACCATCTCGAATCACGTGGTCGTGGTGGTCGATGTGATAGCCCGGCGAGTAACCACCTTGATGCTGGTGTTGTGCGTGGGCGGTGGTTCCTGCGAAGAGGAACGGCACGACCAGCATGGCCGTTGGAATACGAAAAGGTTTCATGACGCAGTCTCCTGAAAGCAAGTAAACGTCCTTGTTGATGATGAAAACACCATGCGTGTCCCAGCATGGCCCGACTTCTTGTGGGCTCTTCCTTACGTGTCTCAACTTTTTTCAGACGGGAAGATCGACGAACATTCGCGAATGCGAACGGCTTTAGAGTAACCGCATGCGAGGCAATCTGTCAAAAGATATTTGTCCCAACATGCGGTTTTGCGAAGACTTTAACGATCCGACAATCGACGCCGGCACGCCGAATCCTGGCAGATCAGGTTCAGCAATTTGTCTCGGACTAACCGCTAACGTCCGTAACGACCTGCCCTATGGATGTCATAATGTGCCGGAAGAACATCGTAGTGACCATGATGACGCACGACGGACGCAGGGTGATAGTCGAGGTGTGTCCTGTTGTAATAGGTTGGCTGACGATAGCTCGTGCTGTAGCTTTGAAGACCAGAGTAGTTGTTCACGCGGAAGTTGTTGTTATAGTTCTGTCCATAGTTTCCCACATAGGGGTTCCCATAGCTCTGGCCATAATTGTTGGCATAGTTATAGTTCCCATTGAAGCTCTGACACGATGTCCCCTGTCCGTAGTTGGAGGAGTTGTAGTAGCCTCCGTACGAGTTTCCGAAGTTGTAGCCGTGCTGGGCCTGAACCGAGGTGGCAGCGACGCTGCCAATCAGCAAGGCCAAGCACGTGAGTGTGATGAGTCGTGACATGAGTGCTCCAATGGGTTGAAAGTCCGCGGTCTCCTGAGCGGGGCGAGCAACTCGCCTCCTGATGAAACTGGGACAACGCACTCCCCGTGCCAACCGGCAGTTTTTGCCGAAATCAACAGGAACAGGTCGTTTTCCGGGGGCAATCTCCGTTTGTCGAACTTGTCGACGGGATAAAGCATGACATCAGAGTGAATACAGGCATGCAACGCTGTGACGACATGGCAATGCCTGCGGGGGAGAAGGTACCTCGCGTCGGCTGGCGCCTCCATAGTCCTTTGTCGAACAGTATGGGGCTTTCCAGCCAGACCAAGTGCCGATGGATGTCTGAGCAAAAAGGGGCGGGAGTGACTCGTGTCAGCTTGGAAGAACGGACCCACTGCCGTGTTTCAACGGGCTGTTAGCAGTCGATGATCGTCTCGAACCACTGCCAGAGTTTCCGGAAGGGGGGAGTGAAAAGCTTCGGCTGTTCTCGCAGGCGGTGAGAGATGGCTTTGATGGAGAGGTATTCGATGCCAGCAATCTCTTGCGGGCAGGGAGTTGGGACGGCATCGGTCACGAGACGGTAGAGCACAGTGTGCTCGAAGGCCGTTTCGGGGCTGGCGGGAAGCTTGGTGAGGAACTCGAGGTTTCCCGAGAGGCTCAACTCTTCTCGCAACTCGCGATGAGCTGCTTCGAGGTACGATTCCCCTGCATCAAGATGCCCAGAAGCCGAGGATGTGTAGCAACTCGGATACTGATCTTTCGTCGTTGAACGGAGATGCAAGATCAGTTCGCCAGCCGAGTTTTGCACCCAGATATGGACTGCACGATGCAGCATCGACTGGGCATGAATGTCCCCTCGTGTCGCTTGTCCGACGACTTGGTCGTCGGCATCACACACATCAAACAACTCGTCAGCCGACTGCATCGCGTCTCCCTTTGTTGATCGAGTTCTTCTGACATCATCGTCACGCTTTGTAAGAAACGGCGTGTGGTCTTGCCAAGTGGGGGCGAAATGTTGACACTCTGATACAGTGAACGTCGGCAATTCCCTTTTCCTCGATTTCTGTGCTCTGCCATGATTGCCCCTCGACAGAATGCGGCTGCTTTGCTCGACAAACAGTTTCTGGAGATGCGTTGCGGCTTGCTGGACCTTGCGGCTGCGTTCGACCGGATCGAACGGGCCAGTGGGTCAGACGGCGTACTGGCTCAGGACGAACGGGTCCATCGATTGCAGGAAGGGTTGAGGATCCTGCTGAATCCCGGGACCAATCGGGCGGAGCAGATTCAACTCCTCTTCAGCGATGCCTATATCGAGAATTGGAGTCAGTCGAAACGCTGACCCCCGAGGTTCGCCGGGTCATGGCGAGTCATCTTGTCGATTTTCCTCAGCGACAAGTTCCCACGACATACTTCTTCGCAGAAACGACCGTTTCAATCGATGCCATCAGCCGAGCAGTACCTCAAGCCGGAAGTGATTCAGACGGTCGCCCGTCTGGACTTGCGGGCGAGGTTTATTGTCGAGGGCTTTCTCAGCGGGCTGCATGCGTCGCCGTTTCATGGGTTTTCGGTCGAGTTCAGTGAGCATCGTCGATACACACAAGGGGACGACCCGAAAGACATCGACTGGCTCGTGTACGCGAAGACCGATCGCTACTACATCAAGAAGTATCAGGCCGAGACGAACATCACAGGCTATCTGTTGATGGACCTCTCGGGGAGCATGGGGTACACCTATCGGCAAGACCTCTCAAAGTTCGACTACAGCATCTGTCTGGCGGCGGCTTTGGCATACCTGATGATTCATCAGCAAGACCCTGTCGGGCTGATGACCTTTGACGAAAAGTTCCGGGCCTCGCTTCCCCCCAAGAGTAAGCGGTCTCAACTGGGGAACTTGCTGGCCCTGTTGGCCCAGGCAAAGCCAGCCGGGATGACCGATGTCGCTGGAGCCCTGAGACGCTTCGCAGGGATGGTGCGTCACAAGTCGTTGGTGATGCTCTTCTCCGACTTACTGTCCGATGCAGGCCCCATCCTTGATGCCGTGCGGATGCTACGTTTTGCGGGGCACGATGTCATTCTGTTTCATGTGTTGGACGAAGCGGAAGTGACCTTTCCATTTCAGGGGATGTGCGACTTTCTGGACCCGGAGAGCGAGCGTCGCGAACTGGTCGATGCGGCTGCTGTCCGCAGCGATTACCTGGAAGCGTTGCAAGAACTCCGCGACCGTTATCAGCGTGAGTGCCGAGCCGTCGGAGCCGACTTTGTCCCCCTCGACACGAGCATGCGATTCGATCGGGCCCTCGTCGAGTACCTCTCTCAACGCCGCGCCCGCTTCTGAAGACGCATCGCATCGTCCGGGAGTGCGGCAACGGGGAGCGGCGGAATGTTGTTGGATGATCTCTATAATCGACTCACCGGAAGACTTGCGACACTCCGCTCATTTCTTGGGGGGCGACTCGCGGCACCGTGTTGAGACAATGGGATGACGACAACAACACATCATGAACATTCGTTAACAATCTTGTGAAAGACGGAGGCCAGCCTTTCCAGCCTGTGATGGTGCTGTTTGATGTTCGGCAGTCAGCGTACGAGTGACTCGTGTCAGCTTGGGAAAGCGGACCTGCGGTCGTTTTCAACGGGCTGTCAGGGGGTCGGAATGGCTTTCCAGTTCTTGATGGTTTTCGCGTCGTCGAGGTTCCAGACTCGGACTTCGCCGTCGTAGCTGCCGCTGGCGGCTCGCTTGAGGGAGGTGGCGGTCGAGACGGCGTAGACCCAGTCGGCATGACCCGTGAGGGTCTGTAAGATTTTTCCGTCGGCGGGGTTAATGACGCGGACCGTCTTGTCACTGCTCCCCGCATACAGGCGGCCATCTTCGCCGCGCGACAGTGTCAGAACATCGCCGCCAAAACCTCCGACTTTGCGAACTTCTTTACCATCGGCTGCGTTCCAGATGCGGACCTGTTTGTCGGCTCCGGCAGTGGCGACCTGTTTTGAATCGGGAAGAAACGTCACGTCATACACGATGTCTCCCTGGCCGTTATAGGTACTGACGGCTTCTCCTGTTTTGGCGTTGAAGACCTTGGCGGTCTTGTCGCGCGACGCGGAGGCGAGTTGGTTTCCGTCAGGAGACCACGCGACCCCGAGAACCCAGTCGGCATGGTCTTCGATCGTCACCGTCTCCCGGCCAGTCGCGAGGTCGAACACTCGAATTGCCCGGTCGGCTCCCGAGGCGGCTAACTGTGTCCCATCGGGGCTGAAGGCGACCGAGAACATCGCGTCTTCGACCACCACTAGGTCGAGCAAGAGGTTGCCGTTGGTCGTGTCGAAGAGCTTCACTTCGCCCCCCTGTCCCGGTGTCCCCGCGGCGATGGCAATGCGTTGGTTGTCGCTATGGTAGGCGATGTCGTACACCTGTGACGCGACGTTCGAGATGCGACGTTCGAGCGTTCCCTGTTCGGCTGACCAAATGAGCACTTCATGATATCCCGACGTCGCCAATGATGCTCCATTCGGACTCAGAGCAATCGCGGTGACCGGGATCGGGACGCGGTACGTCTCGGGAGCGGCAGGCTGCGGACGACGCGGGACGATCTTAAAGAGCGGAGCGGTCGGAGAGACCCCAGCATCCAGACTGGCCCCGAAATCGATCCACTTCTGGACAAGTTGGATTTGCTCTTTCGACAACGGGTCGGCATCCTGCGGCATCGAACCATCTTCCAGCACGATGCACAGCAGCGAGTCCGCCCCTTTCCCCCGTTCGAGGATGTCCCCCGATTCGCCCCCCTTCATGAGGCTGGCGTAACTCTCCAGATTCAGACGTCCTTTGGCGGTGCGGGCATTGTGACACGCCAAACATCGCTGCTGAAACACAGGGGCGATCTCTTCCGAGAACGAAACCCAGCGCCCCAGTTGCTTGAGGGCCGCTTCGAGTTCCTGTTGCTTGCCAACCCGATCTCCTTCGACGGCAGCAAGTGCCGTGGTCGCCTCTTCGACCTCCTTGTTCGCAGTGGCTAAGGCCTCTTCATGCTGTTTTGACAGCGCGTTTCCTTGTTCGATTTCTTGCTTGGATGTCTCGATCACCTGCTGTGTCTGCTGACGTTCTCCCTGGGCTTTCGCGAGCGCCTCGGCCGGAGCCTTCAACTTCTCCTGAGCCGCTGCCAATTTGGCCTTGGCATCATCGGTTGGCTCGGGCATGTCGGCAACCACTTTCGCGGCTGCGTCGACGACTGCCGCCGGTCCCTTCAGGGCCTCTTCGGCTTTCTTGACTGCCTCATCCTGCGCCTTGATCTTCGCTTCCGCGTCCTTGACTCGCTTCTCGGCATCCAACACCGATCGACGAGCTTCATAGTGTTGCTGTTGTAAGGCGACCACCTTCTCACGCAACGACTTCAGGACGCCAGCCGCCGCGTCCGACTTCGCCCCGGCGGCATCGGCCCGTTGTTTCAGTTCTGCGACCTGTCCCTCCGTCGGCACATCGGCCCTTACCGACGTCGCGAGCAGTAGAGTCAACAGGCCCGTCATCAAAGTGAGGGCCAAGGATCGTAAGGCGGAACGCATTCCCTGGATGGCTTTCGGCGACAATAACCTCTCCCTCTCCCCCACTGTCGACTCCCTTATCTTGAAGGACTCTCCATTGGGGGAGAGGGCCAGGGTAAGGGGGAGATGCAGCCTCGCGTCGGCTGCGACTCCGAGTGAGTGCGACAAAGAGACAGCGGGGACCGAATCCTGCAAGGTGGGGCACGACGAGATGAGGTGGGACGACATGGGGTGGGACTCACTCGGGAAGGAATCTGAAACCGCTCGGACAGACTCACTCCGTCAAGAAGAGACATTCCGTCCGATCAATGCCAGTTTATTCAACGACCACATCGAACAGCAACGGGCAAGCGTCTCTTCTAAGACATTCCTGGCAATCTTTCCGTCGAGCGTCGCGAGGGGGATGTGGTCAGATCAGGACGAGTTGTGTGAGGGCGTCGAGGGTGTGAGCAATGTCGGATGTTGTTGTGAAGCAGCCGGGGCTCAGCCTCAAGGTTCCGCCGGTCGAGAGTGTGCCGATCGCCGAGTGGATACGGGGGGCACAGTGGAAGCCGGCCCGAGTTTCGATGTCGAAATGGTTATCCAAAATCGCGGCGGCATCCTGAGGCGAGTAACCCGCAATCGTCACGCTGACCGGACCACTGCGACGGTCAACGTCTCTCGGTCCATGCACTTGAACTTCCGGCAATGCATCGAGTCCATCAAGGAATTGATTGAACAATTCCCGTTCGTGCTGACGAATGGAGTCGACCCCTCGTTCGAGAATCCAACCGAGTGCAGCATCGAGACCGACCAGTCCGGGGGCGTTGTGATTTCCCGACTCGTAGCGGTCGGGCAGCGTCGTCGGTTGGGTCGCCTCTTCGCTGTGTGTGCCGGTCCCCCCTTGTCGTATCGGGAGGAGTCGAGCTTCCAGTCCCGGTCGAATGTATAACAGTCCGGTGCCGAGAGGTCCGAGCAGCCCCTTGTGACCCGAGCAGGCGAGGAGGTCGATTCCGAGGGACTTCACGTCGATCGGTATGTGCCCCGCAGACTGAGCCGCATCGACAAGCAGGGTGATCCCCCGTTGTCTCGCGAGGGCCGCAATCTCGGCAAGAGGTTGAATCGTGCCGGTGACGTTCGAGACGTGTGAGACAACGATCAGTTCCGTTTCGGGTCGACAGAGTCGATCGATGTTGGCGGGATCAATCGTTCCTTCCGCATCGACCGGACAGAAGTCGACGGCAACTCCCAGTCGATCGTGAGCCGTCTGCAAGGGGCGGAGCACTGAGTTGTGTTCGGCATCGGTCGTGACAACATGCGACGCGGAGCGCAACAGACCATGAATGGCCAGATTGAGGACATCGGTCCCTCCACAACCAAACACAATCTGCGCGGCTGCTCCGGCTCCGAGGAGTGTGGCCGCCCGTGCTCGACAGCGATCAACCGTTCGTTGCAGCTCGCTCCCTCGCCGCGTCGCTCCTCGCCCAACGGCAACCCCCGACTCCCGCTGATAGCGATCGACCGCCTCATAGACCCCCTCCGGCTTGGGCCAACTGGTGGCAGCGTTGTCGAGGTAGTGGCGGGACATGGATAAATGGAGGGGTGAGGATTCAGGAGGCAGGATTCAGCAACCCACACGGCCGACTCCCGCCTGCCGTCCTATACTGGCGATAGGACTTGGGGACTGGAGTCGCGCAAACCGGTCGAATTCGTCCGCCGATCGCGATGATCGTTGGCCATGTCGACATCATACTCGACAACAAAGCCAACCGGGAGCGTCCCCTACGATGCTGCCCCCCCCGGCCCCCCTCAACCCGCGTCCCCCCGCCCCAAGTCCGCGCAGAGGCTTAGTAGTTACAGTCATCTCGCGAAAAACTAAAACGCGACCGAAACCGTTCAGTCGATGTCCGCCATCCAATCGTGGAACTCAGACCGGAACGTCCCCTACGATGACTTCTCAACCCACATGACATAGCTTTGCTCAGTCCGACAGGCAAACCGCTACCCCCTCAGCTTCTCGCGAACCATGTCCAATAACCACGGTTGCCCCCCACAATTCTGTCACTGCCCGACCGCTGAATTCTCTGTCACCACACTGCCACCAAGCCCTTTCAGGAAACCCCCCTGGCATCGCCTCCGTGGTTAAGTGGTTAAACAGAAATCCTTGTAATTCTGCCGTTAATGGGTTATACAGAGATTCTTCTGTAGAATTCAAGTTAGCTATCAAAATGGATTGGCTCACTTTCACAACCAAGATCGTCGAATCAACGGCGTGGCCCCTCTGCGCCATCATCATCGCACTGCTATTCAAGAACCAACTCTCGGAACTGTTAAGCCGAATCGTAAAGGGAAAGATTCCCGGAGGCGAATTTGAGTTTTCGGATGTTGCCAAGGGGCAACTCGCCACAGCCGATCAAAGCATCGCTCCGCCCCAACTCGACTACGATGAATCAGGTTCTGGTAGCGCCTCGCTCTATTCACTCGACACTGCTTATGAATTACTCGACACCTTGCCTCGCGCGGCTGTGATCGAAGGCTGGAGGCAACTCAATGCCGCCGCTGCTGACCGCGTCGTCGAGTCTTATGAAGAATCGTCCGAATCATCATCTTCGTCGGGCTACCCTGAGGATTACCCTTTCCGGCACATTCCAACAGCGCGACTCGCCGGATGCCTTCGCAGCAGGAGCATACTGACATCAGACCAACTCGCGTTGTTTGACGAACTACGGCGATTACGAAACCAAGCCGTGCATGACGATGAAACGGAACTGGATGAAAAGAAGGCCGAGGAGTACCTTATCCTCGCCGAACTGTTGCTTGACAAACTTCGCTACTAACCACGATGGTAGCTAACTTGGTCGTTATCCGACTGAAGCAAATGAAGCCACACACAACTGTTTGGCCCGATGCACCGCAACTTGCGTTACGGAACAATCCCGCTTTCGTTTCACACTGCGACACGGCGTGGCTCGCGTACGAGATTGCTGGCGATACTCTCGGCCTATTCGCGGTGGTACGATTCGATGGACTCATTGGCTTCCATATGTCACCGATAAACGACGAGGGTTTGGGATTGCATCCACACGCAAGATTTGGGATTAGGCCATACGAGTTCAACGAACTGTTCAACACGGTCGAGACTCGTAAATGGACAAACTTAAACGCGCGGCAGTTTGCGATTACATTCAAAGACGTTACCATTGACGTCATTGCACGTGGTGCTGTCGTCTTACATCGCGGAATTGACGGCGTTGACGCTCATACCGCGCTGCTGGCCGTCGCACGAAACGAGACGCATTGCGGCGGATAATTGGTTCTTAACACGTTGCGCCACCTTGATGCCGAAGTAGAAAATGTCCGGCAGCAAGCGAACGGGTACCCTGCTAATTCGATTTCCGCTTTGGTATGGGTAAACGGTGCTGGCTATGGCAATCTGGCATGTGCGTTGACTCACCATTTTCGCAATGCTGGCTGGTTAAAACGAGAAGAGAATGCGAGTGCTTTGTGGGCCAAGGCAACGCTGTCAGTTTGTTCGCATTACCATCACATGGTTGGTCCCGCAATGCTTGCAAACGCCGATTGTCACGACCGACTTGGTAACACCGAACGTGCAACGCTAATGTATGAAGGCGTCGTCAAGGACTTCGCGTTCATTGCTGACAACTGGCTGAATGATTCAGACCCACCGCACGACGTCGATCGGCTGGCGCTTGAATCGCTGCAAACAGCAATGGAGCGTCTGTTGTCTCGCGGTGCCCGTGATCTCGATGGGATAGATATATCACGGCTTCAGTCGCAGGTTTTGCAGATTCTTTCGCGCCCAAATTCTGTCTGACGAAACGAGCAGCGAGTGATCGCTTTTCGAATGATGTGACCCAAGCGAGATGCACATGATGGGGCATTGAAGATGGGAGTGTTGAGTTCGGTGTTTACCGTAAAGAAATACGTCCCACCCGGCACATGTGCTCGTCGACAATTCGGCATTTCAGAAGGACACCAACCCTAGCCTGGGCCGCATAGCGGACCCAACCGTCCCTTTGGGGACGGGGAGTTCTGTCTGGTGGGCCATGAAGGGTTACTCGTAATCTCCGGCGAGCCAGCGGGCGAGGAGGTCGAGTTCTTGTGGGGAGAGTTGGTCGCCGAAGGCAGGCATGGCGTTGTTCTCGCCGTAAACTGCTGCAGGGTCCGACAGGAAGCGGCGGTTCCAGTCGCTGCCGCCGTAGTTTGTCAGGTCGGGGAGTCCTCCATCAAAGGCGACCTCTGCTTCGCCCCGGACATGCAGGGAATGACATTCGGCACAGGCCGACTCAAATGAGCCCTTTGTCAGTTGGCCCATCTCAAAGATTTCCCGACCCCGGAGATACTGCTTGTCGTCGGGAGGGAGGGCATCTTGTCGGCCAGACTGAGCGTAGAGGAATTCGACGAGGGCGGTGACATCGTTGGCGTTGGCCGCATCGTTGAGCATTTCGCGATGCTCCTTCGACCAGTAGGCCATCCCCGAGCCCTCTTCATCGAGCAACGCAGTGACTTGTTCCTGTTTCACTTCGGGCATGTTCTTGGTGTGTGCCAGATGTCCGGCGAAGTTGACGAGGATTTGTCGGGTCCAATCCCGGCTGCCAAAGGAGACGTGCCGGGTCATCAGGTCGGCTAACTCGGGAGCTTTCGGGAGGATCGCTTCGGATGTGCCATCTTCTTTGGTCCGTTTGAAGAAGGGAGCCATTGAGGCGGGTTGATGACACTCGGCACAGTAGGTGCGGAAGAGTTTGGGGCCTTGGATGTGGGGGTCGGCATTGACGAGGGCGAGAGCACCGTCGGCTGGGATGCCGTTTCGGGAAGCCAATTCGATGGCTCGCTCGCCATCGACATGAGCCTGATGTTCGTCAAAGCGGAACTCCATGCCGCGATCCGAGTATCGATCTTCGTAGAGTGCCAAGCCGGTGAGACCGATTGCCCCGAGCACGACAAACCAGAGGTAGTAGACGTTAAACCGATGTCCGCCGCGGTAGTAAGCGATGATCGGCATGGCGATGAGGACGGTCATCAGCGCTCCGGGGATGACGACTGCTCCGAACGCTTCGCCTAAGCCGGTTGCCTCCCCCATCTGCGAGACCCAGCCAAACTTCAGGAAGCGGAAGAGGAAGAGGTAATACCACTCGGGACGCGCAGCATTGTAGGCTTCGGCGGGGTTAGCGGGAGCAGACAACTCGGCCCCTTTCCAAATCGCCAGTCCCATGACCGCAGCCAGTACGGCCATACAGGCGATGGCATCCTTCAGAATCTGATCGGGCCAGAAGGAGGCATCGGGTGCCCGTTCGGCATCGCGGACGGTGATCTTGTGTCGCCTGAAGACATAGATATGCAGGACCAGAAACGCCAGCATCAGCCCGGGCAGGACGGTGACATGCAGGGCGAAGAATCGAGTCAGAGTGTGATGCCCATACTCGGCTCCCCCTTGCATCAGTTTTTGCATCGACTCTCCCACAACCGGCGTCGACCCGACGATCCCGGTTGCCACCTTGGTGGCGTAGTAGCCCTTCTGATCCCAGGGGAGCAGATAGCCTGTCAGGCCGAGTCCGAGGACGATCTGCATCAGGACGAGTCCCAGCCAGAAATTAATCTCTCGGGGGGCTCGATAGGCTCCATCGATCACCACTTGCACGAGGTGAAACACGAGGAGTACGACCATCGCCTGCGCGGCAAAGTGGTGAATGCCCCGCACGAGCCAGCCGAGCGTCATCTCGTTCTGAATGTAATAGACACTCTCCCAGGCATGTTTGCCGTTCGCGCTATATGCCATGGCGAGGGCGATGCCGGTCACCATTTGAATAAAGAACGTAAAGGTCAGCGTACTCCCCCAGACGTAACGCCAACGGGCTCCGCCGGGAATGCGTTCGATCAGCATCTCGTGGGCGAGGTGCTTGTATCCGGTGCGGTGATCCAGCCAGTTGAGAAAGTTGGAGATCATGGCGACTGCTCTTCGTGAGGCCGTAATGAACGGAAGAACTTTGAGGCAAACCAGAGCTTACTGCGGCTGGTCTGGGCGAACGGGAACGATTTAGACAACGGTCCGGTCATGGACGCCGACGCGGAAGTTTTCGAACTTCACCAGAATTCCGCCATCGTCGTTTTGCTTCACTTCGAGGGGATCGAGGTCTCGCGGCGGGATGTCGTTCTTGCGTGTGCCATCTGCGTTGAATGAACTATCGTGGCAGGGGCAGTAGAAGATGTTGTCCCCCGATCGAAAGTTGACCGTACATCCCAGATGGGGACAGCGGGCGTTGAAGCACTCGATTTTCCCGTCAGGTTGCAGCGTCAGGTAGACCGAGCCGACCGCTTGATTGGGGAACGTGTTCCAGAAGTCCCGCTGATCTGCGATGACCGGCATCTGCACCGGTTCGCCCACTTTGAGTTGGGCCAGCTTGGCGACTTCGATGAACTTGTCGGCATCGACCTTCGGGCCGGTCGGTCCGACGGCCCGTTTCTTCCGGAGCAGGGGGTCAAGAACCATGCCCACAACCGGAACGATGGGGATGATCGTGATGATGGCCCCAAGAATCATTGCGACCCCCTTGTACAGCATGCCCCGTCTGGGGAATCCATGCTCGTCGACATCGCCAGATGAGGATGCTGCGGGCGAAGAGTTTGCGGCCGAGGAGTTGTCTGTCATTGATGCTCTCCGAACGAGGGAGGTCTCTGGAGGGATACTGCGAAAGATGTCGTCGCTGGTGGATTGCTGTTCGTGGTGGGAGGTCTTCCTGACGACGGACATGTTCATCCGTCGGAAAACGTTGTCTGTCAAAGTCTGTAATTGTCGAAATCAGGGCGGGGGCGACGGAGAGGATATCCATCATTCGGGGTGAGGAGGTGTCACCTCGACAGGAGTGGGGGCGGGGCCCAGAACTGTTTCAATCGCGGACTGCACTCGGGAGAGGGCCTCGGTCATGTCACAGTTCAACATGGCCCCTGCTGCCTTGACGTGTCCCCCCCCTCCGAACTGGTTGGCAATTGCCGCGACGTCCACTTCATCGCTGCGACTGCGAAAACTGCATTTCACTTGCTTGTTCTGTTGTTCGACCAAAATGAAGGCGACCCGGACTCCACTGATCGTCAGACAGTGA
Source organism: Planctomycetaceae bacterium (assembly GCA_041398965.1). Lineage (GTDB taxonomy): Bacteria > Planctomycetota > Planctomycetia > Planctomycetales > Planctomycetaceae > JAWKTT01. The sequence continues at coordinate 15,751 of JAWKTT010000035.1, forward strand.
TTGACGATATCCTCGGTATCAGCCGGATGAGCGCCCGTCTCGGCAAAGTCCTTGAGATACACCTGGGTGTAGCCGAGTCGTCCTCCGGCTGCGACGGTCACACGACTGAGGATGATGCCGTGCAACTTGAGCCGGGCCAACGTCGAGTGCTCATACAACTCCCGGTATAGTAAATCGGGGCGAACACCCAGGTCAATCAGCCGCGCCGCTGTCTGCAAGGTCCGGGAATCGGTGTTGCTGAATCGGAACCAGCCGGTGTCGGTCGCGATTGCTGCGAACAAGACGCTCGCCGCAGTCGGGTCGAGCGTCACTCCGAGATACTCGGCCAACTCGGTCACCAGGACCCCGGCTGCTGCCGCCGTCGTGTCCCGCAATTCGAGGGCCTGTAAGTCGTCGCCGCCGACATGATGGTCGATGACCACTTTCTTCGCCTGGGTTTTGTCGAGCACTTTGCAAACGTCGAGCAATTGGCCCCTGGCGCTGGTATCAACGACGATGTGAACTTCGGTGTCACAGGCGTCGTCAATACTGATGTCGGTCCGAATTTTCAGGATGGTGTTGTCGGGGTCCAAAAACTGAAGATGCGGCGATGTGGCGGACGGATTCACGATCCGGACCTCTTTCCCGAGCGATTCGAGAATCGCTTGAAGTCCCCGTTCCGACCCAATCGCGTCGGCATCGGGCCGGACGTGACTCGTGATAATGAAACGTTGATGGCTCTCGATCAGTTCCTTCAGCGGCTGCCAGTCAATCATGTGATGTACTCAGGGTGTTGGAAACCCGCAGATTCGACTGCCCGCGACGTTTCGTCAAGGGAGTCCCCGATTTCCTCAGCGAGCGGGGGACGTCAGTCCCCTGTGTCTCAACGGCGTGGGGAGAAAAGGAGAGGTGGGAAGTCCGTCATTCCTTTGGCCTAAACTTCAGAAAATGACTCGACTTTCTGGAATCTTGTACGAAACGCGCGACGAGGTGCCACAAATAGAATGAGGGGGTGTCTTTGTCGGCGAACCCTCAGCAATCATTTTCGACGACGAATCATCCAGTTCACTGGGTGTTTGATACAGGTTTGACGGTTTTGGGAGTGGATCATGCGGTTGACATTACGCACGTTGCTGGGCTATCTGGACGATCTGCTTGAGCCGACGCAGGCAAAGGAGATTGGGGAGAAGATCAGCGAAAGCCCGAAGGCAGCCGCTTTGGTTTCGCGGATTCGGGATGTGCTCCGTCGTCGTCGGATCGAAGCCCCGGCTCTCTCCGGCACGGGTTCGGAACCGAATGCGAACATTGTCGCGGAATACCTCGACAACACCCTCTCGCCAGACATGGTCGAAGAACTCGAACGGATTTGCCTGGAGTCAGACGTCCATCTTGCAGAGGTCGGGGCGACGCATCAGATTCTGACGTTGGTGCTCGGCGAACAGGTCGACGTTTCTGTCACCTTGCGGGAGCGGATGCATGCGCTCGGGGCGATCGCAAATCATCCAACTGCTGCGGGGGGGACTGCGACGACGGCTCCCCCTGCCCCGATTGCCGCCAGTCCAACAAAGCCGACTCCGAAACCCGAAGTTCCCGAATACCTGCGCAGGGATTCGGGATGGAAGACCTACTTTCCTTTCATGATTCTCGGAGTGGCCGCCATCGTTTGGGTCGCGATGGTCTCGAATGATCCCGGACGAAGTTGGAAGTTCTGGGAGCCGAATCAGACGGAACTGGCCTCCGGAGACACGGTTCCGGCACAGGGTGAGGAAATTGTGAACGAGGCCGGAGCGGGGAACACAGCCGGGGGAACGAACGGTCCCGCCCATCAGTTGGCTCCCGGTCTGCGTCCCCAGAATCCCATTGTTCCGGTCGAAGTCACCCCCCGTCCGGCGGAAGCGCCTGTTGTTCCGCCTGTCGACGAGACTGTCGCCATGGTGAAGCCGACCGATCCAAGCGAGTTTTCGATCGATCCTCCCCCGCCGAGTGATCTCCCGGAATCTGTCGTGCCCCCAGGGATCGCGACCGGTACCCCGACTGTCATTCCAACATTGCCGACTGACCCCGCCGCTCCCCCGGTGGCTCCAGTCCCGGGCACCATCCCCGGAACCGTCCCCGTACCTATGCCCATTCCTGACGTCGCGGTGGATCTCCAGCCAGCATGGCCCAGTGTGATGTACACTTCCAATGAAGGTCTTCTCCTCCGACACGATCCCGCGAAGAGTTGGCATCTATTGCCCAGGCGATCGCTTCTCCATCGTGGAGAAGAGATCGCCTGTCCCGAGCCATATTCCGCTCAGGTTGATGTCGGGAATCACGTTGGACTCCTGTTGCTGGGAGGGACGCGGATCACCTTGGTTGATGGTCCTGCGAAGGGAATCGGGCTGATGCCAGACCGTGGTCGTGTCGTCATTTCCCGGAGCGATGTTCCTGCCGAGGGACCGATCGTCATGCCCATCACTTTGCATGGGGATGTTTATCAGCTCTCGCTACTGGAGCCGGGGACACTCTGCGGTCTTGATGTCGCTCCACAACCTTCAATGGCAGGGCCGATGCAGCCACAGCAGGTGTCGTTCGATGGTGGTTTGTATGTCACCGCTGGAAAAGTGACGCTGGCAAATGATCGAGGCGAAGAAGTCACGCTGACTGCCGATGGGGGATGGGTGCAGTTCGTCGGAGGGGTACCATCGTTTCAGCCCAGTTCACCAAGCAGTCGCGTCAACTGGGTGAGTGCCACCCCTCCAGAAATTCCGGTCTTCACACGCAGTATCAATCGACTGTTTGAAGAGAACTTCCTGGCCGACAAGCCAGTTGGAGACACGATTCCGGCATTGCTGGAGGATCGTCATCCACGCGTCGCAGAACTTGCCAGTCGGCTGTTGTCGCTTGTCGGGAACGACACCGGGATGGTCCGGGGTCTCTCGTCGAATCATGAAGAAGCACGCATCGCAGCCATTCAGGGGTTGAGTGTCTGGATTCGTCAGGACCCCGAAAATCAGAAGAAACTCGAAGACCATGTCGACCGCAACTGGCGCGAGGACGATGCGGCCATTGTGTTGCGTCTCGTCTGGGGCTTCGGCCCGTTCGATGCCGTGCAGCCAATGATCTCGAAAGACCTCATCGACTGGATGGGGCATGAAGACCTCGCCATTCGCGAGTTGGCGTTCTATCACGTGCAACGGCTGACAAATCGCACGTACTCCTATCGACCACAGAATCCGCTTGTCCAGAGAAATGTCTCGTTGGAACGCTGGAAAGAGCATCTCAAACGAGAGGGAGCACTTGTCGCCCCCGCAACAGCCACCGAACCAACTCCCGCTGCCCCAGCACCTGCCCCACGTTCCTTTCCATGACTCTGATCTTTGTCTACGGCACCCTGATGCGCGGAGAATGTCGTCACCCCCCTCTCGCCGAACAAACCTTCGTCGCGAATGCCCTGACGACTCCGCAGTATCTCCTGTACAACTGCGGCAGCTACCCTGCTCTCGTCGATCCATGCGCCCCGACTTCGCAGGCCCTGCATGACCGCAGGGAGCGACCAGACGAAGCGCATGGTCAAGTTGCGGGAGAAGTCCCTTCTCCACAGAGCATTGCTGGGGAACTGTATGAGGTCGACGACCTCACGCTCCAGAGGCTTGATGAAATTGAAGAGGTCGACGCCGGACTTTATCTGCGGCAACGGGTCTTCTTGCTCCCCCCGTGGAATGAGGTGACCGCCGAGGCATGGTTCTACAACCAGCCCACAACGCACCTCCCTCTCTGTGGCAACGACTGGCGGCTGCGTCCGCGTTAGTTCGCTGTACGTCAGCCGCTCGCCTTATTGTCGAGTCACTCAGGCTTCGTCGAGCACTTCGACTGCGGCAAACTTGGAACCCTTAAGCATTTCGAGACTTGCTCCGCCACCGGTGCTCACGTGGGAGACTTGATCGGCCAAACCGAACTTCTCGATTGCAGCCGCCGAATCTCCGCCGCCGATGATGCTCATCGCCGAACTGTTCGCGACCGCCTCGGCCACGCGACGGGTTCCGGCATCGAACGGAGGCATCTCGAACACACCCATCGGGCCGTTCCAGACGACGGTTTTCGCTTGCTGAATCAACGAAATGTAAAGCTCGGCTGTCTTCGGGCCGATGTCGAATCCTTCAAAGTTGTCGGCAATCTCTCCGGCAGCCACGACCTGCTTATTGCAGTCGCCAGAAAAGGCATCACCGCAGTGCGTATCGACCGGAAGCACGAGCTTCCCTTTGCCGATTTCCAGGAGCTCTTTTGCCAGGTCGACCTTGTCGGGTTCCACGAGGCTTTTCCCGACCTTGCCCCCTTGAGCAAGCGAAAACGTGTAGGCCATCGCCCCACCGATGAGAACTTGATCGCAAACGTTCAATAGGTTGCGAATCACCTCGATCTTGTCGGAGACCTTCGCTCCCCCAAGGATCGCCACGAACGGACGTGCCGGGTTCGAAATCGCATCGCTCAGATACTTAATCTCTTTTTCGACCAGCGACCCGACCACCTTCGGCTTACTCCCCATCGCCTTCGGGACAGCAACCATCGAGGCATCAAGGCGATGACATGTGCCAAACGCGTTGTTGCAGTAGATGTCTGCCATTGCAGCGAGTTCGGCAGCAAACGCTGCGTCGCCAATCTTCTCGCCCGGATGGAAGCGAAGATTTTCAAGAATCAAAACGTCCCCGGATTCAAGGGCGGCGGCCTTAGCGTGGGCATCTTCCCCCACGACGTCGGTGGCAAAACCGATCGGCTGACTCAACAGTTCGGAGAGTCGATCAGCGGTCGGCTTTAGACTGAACTTTGGTTCGTTGGCCTTGGGCTGTCCGAGATGGCTCATCAGGATCAGTTTGCCACCCCGTTCGAGGACCGACCGAATCGACGGAAGGGCTCCTTGAATACGCCCATCATCGGTGATGTTGAGGTCGTCGTCCAACGGCACATTGAAGTCCACCCGCATCAACACCGTCTTGCCAGCCACATCTACCGCATCAATCGCACGCTTCGCCATGACTCTTACCTCGAGTGGAATCTTAATCGTCTAAATACGTTGGCTGACTTTCTCAGGGAAAGGAGTCGACACTGGGCGACATCTCGTCCCCCGTGTCGCTGGACGCTCATCCCACCAGCTCACCCCGCGAAGGATACCGCCCCGTCGACCGAAATCAAACCACCTCCACGATAACCCCAAGGCCTTTTCGTCGTGGAATCTGTGCCACTTGTCGAAAGTCCCCCCTTTCGAGCGGATAGGACGCATGCCCCGACACCATTCCGAGCTGTTCGGAACTTTTCAGCACTTCTCGGCACGATTCGTATAATGAGGTGTGAACCACACCTCTCCCTCTCCCCCACTGTCGACGTTCCTATATTCTATGACTTTCCAGTGGGGGAGAGGGCCGGGGGTGAGGGGAATTCCGACGCGGCATCCCCTTCGCAAGCTGCCGTGTCATGTTCCACCGTCACCCCCTCAACCCAGCCTTTGAAGTTGCGAAAAGTGTCCGTCGTAACCCGAACCGTCAGCGAGGAAACGGTGTGTGCATGGGAATTGTCGGTGACGCCAGATGAGGTTGGAAAGGCTCATCAGATGGACCGCAGATGACACGAACACGGCGGTTCAGCGCGGATGAAAGACGATGAATGGAGACAATCGATGATTCGCGAGTGGCGATGGCTGATTGAATGGCGATGTCTCGTTCGAACGACCGGCAGCTATCGTCTTGCCGTTCACATTGGCGGTTATCGTGAGCGACAAACCACCAGCCGCCGGTGGATGCGGGCGACTGCTCTTCGTTCTCGCACAGCATGACGGGATGGCCATGAGTCATTGGTCATTTGTCATTGAACGAGGTCGCCCAACTTCCATCCGCGAACATCCGCCAAATCCACGTCATCTGCGGTCTATCCTGACTGGCCAAACAGTCCACCGGCCATCGAGACGCACACAGGCCCGACAGGTCGAGACCGCAGTCTCCTTTTGTCGACGGGGTCGGGTGACTACAATTCTCATCGAGAGACCGGGGACAGAGGTGTCCCCCCTCTTGACGTTGTTTGTCGAGAACCGCTGTGGTTCTTGTGGGAAGTGGTGAGTGGCATTCATGGCGAACTTTCTTATGACAGATCGATCTTCTTTGAGCCGCTTCATCGTTCGACTGAGCTGTCTATGTCTCGGCCTGTTTGCGGTGCTGGGGTGTGGATCGTCGACGTATGAGGAACGTCTCGACGCAACAAAGGAACGGAACGCGTACTTTCATCGCCTGAACGAGCGTCTGCAAAATCGCTGGATGTCGGGGATGGCGCCCAACACACCTTCGTCGGGACTGGCTGGTGTCTCGATGCGGATTCCGAACGGTTTTCAACTGTTGCTTGAACCGACCTTGCCTCCCGCAGGAGATGGCCCCGCTCCCGAGCCCGAGCCAGACGGTCGGAACTACTTCGGCGATGTCGAACTTGGTCTCCCCGGATTGCTCGGTGCCTGGACGGCAGGCAAGGAAGGGGAGATTCGGCTGATGTTGCTCGGGAATCATGAACGGTTTCGTTACGGCGACGACCGCGGCCTCGGGAAACCGGAAGAGTTTTACATGGACCTCGAAGCGAGGTTGCAACAGCTGTTTCAGGTTCAACTCCCCGACGGCGACGCGGGTCAGCCGGGAACAAGTAACGTCCGCTATCGGAAGCCCTTGCCCGCCGTACCGAAGTTTTCCGTCGCAAGAAGTTACACGGTCGTCGAGTTTGTTCCCGCCGAGGGGGCCGTCCCGTTTCGAGCCATGCTGTTCGAGTTACCGAACAACCGCATCTACGCGGCTGCCCTCCTGATTACTCCGGTCGACCTCCCTTCCGATATTCGTGAAAACGTCTTACTCGCCTTGGAAACGCTGATTGTTTCGCCCGAGGCTCCCTTGCCGCAAGCACCCGGGGCCACACCTGGAGCGGGGGGGGCTCCGAACAGAGCCGATCTCTGACGGTCGCGATTTCCAATTCGATTGTTTCAGATACAAGTCAACCCTTCTCGCCACCGGCTGGCCCTACAGGCTCGCCCCTTCTGATCGCTGCTGTTCATGTCTGGTCGCACCATCGTTATCGGCGATATTCATGGCTGTGACGTCGCCCTCGAAACTCTGCTCGATGCTCTCGATCTGCAATCGAACGATCTCGTCATCACCCTGGGTGACGTCATCGATCGCGGACCAAACTCGCGACGTTGCATCGACCTGCTTCTCGAACTTCAACAGACCTGCCGTTCCGTCCATCTGATGGGAAACCATGAAGAGATGTTCTTCAGCGCGATGCACGGCGGCGAATGGTCGCAAACGTGGGCTCAATACGGCGGCCACGAGATGCTCGCCTCCTACGGCGGGACCTTTCAGAGTGTCCCCGAGAGACACCTCGATTTCCTCCGCAATGGCAAAGACTACTTCGAGAACGATCAAATCATCTGCGTCCACGCCTCGCTCCGCTGGATGGTCCCGGTTGACCACGAGGTAACGCACTGGCTCCGCTGGAACCGGTTCCGCCCCGAACAACCACCACACGTTTCAGGCAAACGAGTTCTCGCCGGCCACACCGCCCAACGCAGCGGCCTCCCCGCCATCGTCCCCGGTTGGGTTTGCCTCGACACCCACGTCTACGGCCCCGAAGGCCGCCTCTCCGCCCTCATCGTCGAAGAGGACCAACTGCGACAAAGCAACCAACAAGGCCACCTCTGGCCCGCAAGAGAACTCTCCACTCGCTGACCATCGCCCGCTTCCAATATCTATCGACCACACAACACTCTCCAACAATCCCACCCCGCCCCATCGCCCCCCCGACCAACCCGAATCTCCCACAGCCTCCTCGAAAACAGCCCCTTAAAAACAACGGTGGGTCAGATTTTCTAATCTGACAAAAGCAACTCGTGCGCTTCATTACATAAACATCAAACAGCACCAAGCCCGACTGAAACCCCCGCAACTGCCCGTCACGATTCTCCACTGAGGGTTAACCCACACCTCTCCCTCTCCCCCACTGTCGACGCTCCTACACTCTACGACCTTCCAGTGGGGGAGAGGGCCAATACCGTTCGGCACAAGATTTGCGCGATGTTTGGCACGCTTTTTGCGCCATGGTATTTGGATGGTATACCAAGCGAGTTCTTTCAGGGAGGACTTGCTGTGGCACGCCGGAAGACGAAGAAAGAGCAACGGATTGATCCCCGCAAACTGCAGGGATTCAAGGACTTCGAAATGATCAGCGAAATGCTGGAACGTTTGCACGATGTCGGTACGGCTCGTGATCGTGCCGGCAACCGGCAGTTGTTCTTCGACCAGTATGCGACGCTCATGATCCTTTATTTTTTCAATCCGACCGTCACGTCGCTGGGTGGCGTGCAGCAGTTCACGACGCTGGAAAAAGTGCAGCGGATGTGTGGAGTAAAGCCCACGTCCATGGGATCGCTCAGCGAGGCGGCCCAGGTCTTTGACCCGACAACGCTGGAACCCATGATTTCGGAACTCGCGGCACGTGCCGGGCAGCTGTCCAGTGCAATGCCCGCGGCAAAGGAAGCCGCACTGGCAGGCCTGATCGCGGTTGACGGCAGTCTCCTGAAGGCTCTGCCGCGGATGGCGTGGGCACTGTGGCAGGACTCCACGCATCGGGCTGCGAAAATGCATGTGGCGTTCTCTGTGTTCGCCCAGACGCCGATCGCTGTCACCGTCACTCATGGCAACGGATCGGAACGGGATCAACTCAGAAAGCTCGTACAGCCGGGCGGATTTTACGTCGCTGATCGTGGGTACGCGGATGACTCGATGTTCCGCGACTTTGATGAGCAGGGAGTCCGGTTTCTGATTCGTGTTCAGGAAAACGCTGCGTACGAAGTGGCGGAAGAACGAACGCTGACCAAAGAGGATCGCCAAGCGGGAGTGGTGCAAGACCTGATCCTCAGGCGACTGGGAACGGAGAAACACAATTCTCTGCTGGAGCGTCCGCTGCGGATGGTCAGAATCCAGGGGGGCGAACCGGACCACGTCTGGCTGCTGGTCACGAACGCACTGGAACTGCCGGCGGAACTGATCCTGCTGGCCTATCGGTTTCGCTGGCAGATCGAGCTGTTCTTTCGATGGCTCAAATGTGTTCTGGGTTGTCGACATCTTCTCAGCCAAAGTCAGCAGGGCGTCACGCTGCAAGTCTATTGTGCCATCATCGCCGCTTTGCTGATCGCCCTCTGGACCGGCAGCAAACCCAACAAACGAACCTATGAAATGATCTGCCACGACCTCAATGGCTGGGCCACCCTCGACGAACTCGAACGCCACCTCAGAAAAATCAAAAATCCCAAACCCCCGCCCTAGCACATGTCGTGCCGAACGGTATTGGCCTTCTCCCCCCGTGGGAACGCGGTCTCAAGTCGGAGCGTCGTCTGCGGGGGAGAAGGAGTTTCGCGTCGGCTGACGCCTCCGGATCGGGGAGTTGCAATGTCGGGAATGCACCCTCACAGGGCCCGAGTTGCAAATCGGACTATCGATGTTTTTTCCCTTTCGCTACTGTGCCGCTTGATCTCCCGGCTGGCTGGGACCTCTTGATTGAGTTTATGGTTCAAGGAAGAACATGAGTCGCTTTCGTATGGCTGTGGTTGGGGTTGGGGCGTTGGGGAGGCATCATGCCCGATTGCTCTCCGAGATGGAGGACGTCCAACTTGTGGGGGTCGCTGACCCGAACGAACAGCAGGGGCAAGCGGTCGCCAAGGCCCACGGAACACGTTGGGTGGCTGACTACAAAGAGCTACTCTCGAAAGTCGACGGCCTCTCGATCGTCGTGCCGACGTTTCTGCATCGCCGTATCGCCGAAGAGGCCCTCTCCCGAGGCATCCCTGTGCTCGTGGAGAAGCCAATCACCGGGACCATCGCCGATGCCCAGGCCCTCTGCAATCTGGCAGACGATCAGGCAATTCCACTGCAAGTGGGGCACATCGAACGCTTCAACCCCGCTTTTCTGGAACTGGCCACTCGAGTCGAACGACCTCGCTATCTCCGGGCTGAGCGACTCAGCCCGTATGCCTTTCGATCGACCGACATCAGTGCGGTCCTTGACCTGATGATTCACGATCTCGACCTGATCCTCACACTCGTGCAGGCACCAATCCGTCGAGTCGAGGCGTTTGGCGTCTGCGTTGTCGGCGGATTGGTCGACATTGTGCAAGCTCGTGTCCTGTTCGAGAACGGCTCGATTGCCGACCTCACCGCCAACCGGGTCTCGCCGACGGTGAGCCGAACTTTGCAAGTCTGGTCCGAGACCGGTTGTGTCACAGCCGACCTGCAAGCACAGACGGTGACCGCCATTCAACCGGGGGCCGACTTACTCGCCGGGCAACTTCCTTTGGAACTGGCCCAGCAGCCGGGGGCCGACATTGAGCAGTTGAAGTCTGAGATGTTCACTCGTTTTCTGCAGCAACAGCAACCGACGATCGCCCCGACAAACGCTCTGCACGATGAGCTACGCAACTTCATCGACTCAGTCAGGACAGGAGGTTCGCCCAAAGTAAACGGCCGGGATGGCCTCGCCGCACTCTCGCTGGCGAAGCAGATCGAATCTGCCGTCGAGTCGCACGCCTGGGACGGCCACCCCCAAGGCCTCATCGGCCCGCACGCTCACCATCCCCAATCAACACAGCGATCCAACAACAACACACGTGCAGCCTAAAGCCCGTTCGCAGCCCGTAGAAAATCTGACCCACGGTCTTTTTTGTGGGGCTGTCACGGATTTGGGTCACAAAGTCATGCATGGCGAGCATGTGATTCGGCTTTTTGGAATGGAAGCCGCCTTGGCGGCAACTCGGTGATGGCAGTCGTTTGGCCAGAGAAAGGTAATGCTCTCAATCTTAGATGTAACGCCTTCCGATCGATTCTTGATGGTCGCTTCCCGCGTATCGGCATCACGATGGGAAGATGAATGTGCGTCTGTCCGTTTGTGGCTTGGCACGAGGCCGGCAAGCATATCCACTGACATCGCGGAACAAATGCTGAAGACGATCGATGCGCCGCTTCCAAAGGGTGCGACTCCGGTTGTGATCGTACATTGTTATGCTGATGTCCCAGCTGGAACAGAGTATCATGTTGCCTTCGATCCCGAAGATCCGAACACGAACGAATTCACTCATGCTGAAGTGCTCTTCGGTGTCGTGATGGGTCGTTTCGTTGACATGACGCTTTCGCATGGTTGGCATCAGACGGCTGTTTTGTATTTTCCCGCTGGCATGCCCAAGCTGTTCAACCAGCTGTCGGTTGATCAGATTTCGTCACGTTATCTTTGCTTATGTTCTCAATCTGACTTTCACGAAATCAAACGAGCACGCACGAACCTGGCATAACCATCGCATGCACGGGACAGCATCGTGGTTGTGGGTTTCGAGGGAGAATGATGTCTGTCGAATGGGGGTTCCATTCTACGTCGGGTTCTCGGAGTTGCGGCCGGTGAAGAGGCGGGTTGCGGTGAGGAGGGCATTAATCATCCCTTCGGGGCGGGCGACTCCTTGGCCGGCGATCTCGAAGGCGGTACCGTGGCTGGGGCTGGTGCGGATAATCGGGAGGCCGAGGGTGATGTTGACCGCTCGCTCAAAACCGATGAGTTTGAAGGCGATGTGTCCTTGATCGTGGTACATCGCGACCACACCATCGAACTCGTTGTCGACGACGCTACGTTTGAACAGGGTGTCGGCTGGGAATGGTCCGGAGACGTGGAGTCCCCGTTGTTGCATTTTGATGACGGCCGGTTTGATGAGTTGTCGTTCTTCGTCGCCGAACAAGCCGGACTCTCCGGCGTGCGGATTGAGGGCACAAACGCCGACGCGTGGAGCGGGGCAGCCGAGTTGTCGGAGGAACGTGTCGATCAACTCGATCGATTCGGCGATGCCGTTGCTGGTGAGGAGTTGCGGGACGGAGGCGATCGAGGTGTGCAGCGTCACATGGCAGACACTGAGGCCATGTTCTCCGCGAATGACATCGCCGGGGGGGAGGTGCAGCATCATGGCATACTGCGAGATGCCGCAGCGTTCAGCGAGAATTTCAGTGTGTCCCGGAGAGTTGATCCCCGCCTGTCGGAGGGCCAGTTTGTTGAGCGGGGCGGTGGTGATGGCATCAATCTGATTGTCGAGGGCGGCATCGATGGCGGTGGTCAAGCAGTCATAGGCGGCTCGACCTGCTCGGGAGTCAACCTTGCCCATAGGAACCGATAGCAGGTCGTCGTCTCCCACCGGCCAACAGACGATTGCTCCGGTTTGGTGAGCTTGACGGGCGGTCATGCGCGCGGAGGGGCCGGTTTGCGTTGGAGACAGAGTCACGATCGGGACGTCGAGTCCGAGCGTGAGTGCGGTGCGGCGAAGAATTTCGGGATGGCCGATCATCAGGGGAGCTAAGTGCTGACGCACGGTGGGGTCCATCGCGGCTCGTATTGCAACCTCGGGGCCGATCCCGGCGATGTCACCCAAGGTGACGCCAACGACGGGTAACGCCTCGACTGCGGCCCCACCTCTGCTGAACTCTGTTTGTGTTGGGCGAGGGGGGGTCATGGGAAGAGTTCCAGTTCCGTCAGCGGTCGACCGGCTCGGTCCTTCTCAGACAACAACGGTACTTCCTCTAAAGGCCAGTCGATCCCGAGAGTGGGGTCGCTCCAGAGCAGCGTTCGCTCGTGCTCGGGGGCGTAGAGCGAGGTGCATTTGTAGGTCACATCGGCCCACTCTGAGAGCGTCAGGAATCCATGCGCACAACCCGGAGGGACGTACAACATTTGATGGGAGACGTCATCCAGGGTGATCGCAACATGTTGGCCGAACGCGGAGGAGCTTTTCCGCAGATCAACGACGACATCCAGAATTTCGCCGCGTGTGACGTGAACGAGTTTCCCTTGAGGCTGCTGTACCTGATAGTGCAACCCTCTTAACGTCCCCCGTCGGGACCTTGAATAGTTATCTTGCAGGAACGGGAGATCGATCCCCGCATCCGAAAACCGCGACTGCTGCCAGGTCTCCAGAAACTCCCCGCGATTGTCACGAAAGACCCGAGGTTGAATGACGAAGAGATCGGGGATGAGGGTGGTCGAGATGTTCAATCGTCGCTGCGCGAGGAAATGGGGGTTAATGGAGTCAGGATCCTGGGGGATCGTTACTGGAGGGGGCTATGAATCGTTGAGGGTTAAAGGATTCAGCTACGGGATGAAGACGAACTCGGGATGATTGACCAAACTCCAGACGGCGTCTTCGGCTCGTTCTCGCCAGTCGGCGTTGAGACGGGGTGTGGGTCGGTCTCCCTGGAGAACATCACGCTGGCGGGTCATCGCTTCGACGTCGGATTTCGGGTCAAAGTGGTTCGCCCAGGTGATCCCGCTTCTGAAGATTCGTGGGGGAAGAGCCGCTTCGGGACCGGCGACAATTCGCTGGTCGTATCCCGGCTCCAGCAAAGTTTGCAGACGTTGACGTTCTTCGGTTGTTGCTGGTCGCGTGAGAATACGGACGAACAACTGATCGATGAACTCTTCGACCGCTTGTTCGCGGAGTGCGAGAGTGGTGAACGCCGAGTCGTCGGAGAAGTCGATGGCACGGTTTGAAGTTGTGCCATGTGCGAGAGCCATCGGTTGCAGCGGAGTTGCCCCATCATCGCGATCGGTTAAAGGGTCCTGTCGCTGTTGTCGCCAACCGTATGCGGCCATGAGGTCGACGACCGATTGAGCGACCGGCAAGTTCAATGAGGGGCGATCACGTTCGTTGCTGACGGCAACAAACTGCCAGGCACGTGTCGGATTTCCAAGATGAATAAACGTCGTCGGAGCCTGCTTACCGTCGGCGTCCATGGTCAACTCTTCACTCGCGTAGCTCTTACCCGAGACCCCCATCAGAGAGTCGGCGATCTGTTCGCCGGTCATTCGTCGACGGACCGGTCCCGCAAACAGGGCGGCATCGGTCGCGTTCGGATCGGACTCAGCCGGAATGCGTTGATAGGTTCGCGACGAGAGGATCAGTCGGGCGACATGCTTGAGATCAAAGTTGTGCGTGACGAACTCATCGGCCAGCCAATCGAGTAGTTCCGGATGCTCGCAGTTGGCCCCTTCCCAGTCGTCGACTGGTTCGACCAGCCCGCGTCCCATGTACCGTTTCCAAAGGCGATTGACCACAACTTTGGCAAAGCGTTGATTGTGAGGCGACGTGAGTTGAGCCGCCAACAACTCGCGTGAGTCTCCAGGGTTTCTGAAAAGCTCCTTCGGTAGCGCTTCTGTCGAAGTCGTCGCCGCCGCGACGGTTGCGGGGTTCTGATGGAGGGATTCCGCGGATGGTGTTTCGAACGAAACGAACTCGACGAATGGCCAATCGGGTTTGACACTTTCGCCCGGTTTGAGGGTGACTTTGACCGCCATCTTCGCGAGGGCTTCGGGGGTGGCGGGGATGCTGCTGGTGCCGGGAACCTTCTGAGGTGACCGTCCGAGCATGGCGGCGATGCTGAAGAGGTCCCGTTGTTTGAGGTCGTGATAGGGAGCATCGTGGCACCGGGCACACTTCATTTCGACCCCGAGGAACGCAGTCCCCAGGATGTGTGCCTTGGCAGCCATGGGGGCATCGTTCTGAGAGGCCATGAGGAAGCCCGCCGGGCCTCCATCGAGCTTACTTCCCTCCATCATGACGAGTTCGGTGACGAAACGGTCCATCGGTTTGTTGTCGAGGAACGACTCGTAGAGGAACCAGCGGAACGGTCCGGTGTTGTTCAGCTCAGGCTTCGTCAGTCCGGGGTTTTCGGCCAATACGTCTTGCCAGTAGCCCACCCAATGATCGGCCCAACCCGCATCGGCCAGCAGACGTTCGATGGCGTTCTGCCGACGCGATTGAACCGGGTCGGCGAAGAAGGCTTCAATCGCTTCCGGTGTCGGGATGGTCCCGGTCGTGTCGAGTGTGACTCGTCGCAAGAATGCATAGTCATCAACCAAGGGCATCGACTTCTTCCCGGCTGCCTTCAGATGCTCTTCGACGAAGCTGTCGATGGTTCTGGTCTTGGCGACTGTCGACTCGGCATCGGATACTGTCGGCGATCCCTGGACCTTGTTTGCGGATGCACGCTTCTGGGCGATGACACTGCGGGCGTAGTCGTGCCGTTGTTTCCAGTATTTCGTTTCCCCCTCAGCGGCCGTCTGTCGGACTTGCTGTTCCCAGTCTCTTAGGACGAGGCGATGCTCTTCCCGGAGTTGCAACCACCCCGCATCGGTGAAGGGAATGTCTTTTGACGGACTGACAAATCGATACGGTCCGCCAACCGGTCCGACGCCGAGTGCGAGTTCCCCTACATAAGGAGACTTCCCTTTGTGACCGACGAGCCGGTACAACGAGATCACATGTTCGCCAGCGGCAAGCGTCACCTTGATCCGTTCATCGACATGCCCGGCCGGGATGGAGAGCACGGCATCCCCAAGTTCCGGCAAGTCATAATACTTGCCGTGAGCGGAACTGTTCGGTTCCATGTGACGGGTCGTCGTCAGCAGTTTGCCATCGATGTACAACCGGACCGAGTCGAGTGTCCGCAAGACGAATTCGTGTTCACCCTCTGGGAGCGTGATCCGAGTTGAGAGATGAATCAACAATGGCGGGGCTCGGTCGACGATCAGCCCTTTCGCATTGTATTCCCTCGGGAGTTCTTCAATGGCAAAGGTGTCGGTCTCGTAGAGGGGAGTCATTGGCCGGAGCCGAAACTTCCAAGACTTCGCGACCGGGATTCCTCCCAACATTTCGACCTTCACCCGATCTTGCGGCACGCTGGCTGCATCGACGACACCGAGTTGCAGTGGGCTGTGTTCGAGTTGAATGTTGACATGCGACCGAATTCTCGCAGGGGTGAGCGCCTCGCGATACAACGCGAGATTGTCTATTTCGCCCGTGAAGGTGGAGGTTCCTCCCATGGAACTCCCCACCCAGAGTTCATCATCATCAGAGACCGGCGGAGCCGAAGTGGTTCCCCCCATGTCCCACTTCCCCTTCGTCGGGACTCCATCAACATATCCCGCGATCGACTCCGGTTTTCCAAAGGTGTAGGACACCGCGACATGATGCCACGCCCCATCTTCCGGGATGCCGTTGTTGCCCACCCAACGATGCCAATGCGCATCTCCCTTCGTTTCGCCAGCGACTGGTTCAGTCGCAAACAGGAACGAGGGGAAGACTCCACTGGAGTTGTTTGCTAATCGGAGCGCGTAGTTTTGGTTCTCCTTCGAGAAGCCGGCCCGATGCGTCCGACCTTTCCCCATGAGATACGGGAACGTCCCCGACAACGCTCCCTCCCAGCGAACCCAGCACTCCATCGTGATCGAGTCCCCATTGGTGAAGTCCAACGGGCTGTTGGCCCCCGGATCGGCCAGGGAGAGGTAACTCCCATTCGCCGAGAAGAGAGCCGCCGTGTTCGTTGGCAGAAAGTCCGGGAACTCAGAGGGACGAGGTCCGGGGACACTCGATGCCGCACGCCCCTTCTGTACCAGAGTGAACGCCGATTCTTCCCCGGCATCGTTCTGCAAACGGACACTCGATGCCCCTTTGGCAGTTTTCGTTTCTGCAAATGTCCAAAGGGCGACGGGTCGGTCCTTCAAGATTTCCGACAGCGCGACGTCGGTCTGGTTGACCTGCTTGTTTGGGACGACTGTGTTGGCCGACTTCCCCTTGCCTGGGTCATCAGCCGCACTCATCATGCGGACCGAAAAGATCATCGTCAGCAGGACCGACAAACCGGCAGTCCAGGTAATCAAACCGCGACGAGTTGTATGCAAACTTCGCATCATGAATCCTCTAGGCTTTGACGAAAGTCGACTCTCAATCTTTCCGCAGCGGGGCGGGCTGTTTGTTTGAGTCGCCCCTTTCATGGTCAGGCAGACATCCACGAGTGTCGCATGAGACGGCAACTCGGAACGCGGACAGTGGCTGACCCCATCATATTGTCTTAGTCGCCGTGCATCTTGGATTTCTGGTCGTGATTCTCTAACAGGCTTCGTTCGAGCACAACCTTGGCTCGGTCGAAGAAGGGCTGCCAATGGATTTCGGGTTTGCCGTCGCGGAGGGCATCGCGGACTTTTTGCAGTGTGTTGCGGGCCATGTGCGGACAACGATTGCAGGCACAGGTCTCGCCACTGTCGGCCATGACGCCGGGAACCGGGATGTACTCGTGCTGCGGTGCAATCGCCCGCAATGGATGGATCATGGCCGACTCGGTCGCCACGAGAATTGTCGTTGGCTCTTGCAGAGAGGCACAGAACTGACGCATCTTTTCGGTTCCCCCGACAAAGTCGGAGACCTCGAGAATGTTCTGCGGACACTCGGGGTGAGCGATGACGATGCTGCCCGGGTTATTCCGCTTCGCTCGATGCAGGTCCTGGAGAGAGAAGATCTCGTGAACCATGCAGGCCCCCGGCCAGAGGATCATCTCCCGACCAGTCACTTCCATGAGGTAGCGTCCCAGATGCTGATCGGGAACGAAGAGGATCTCTTTGTCTTTGGGAACCCGGTCTTCAATCAACTCGCGAGCGTTGCCACTGGTAACAATCCAGTCGCACAACGACTTCACCGCTGCTGATGTATTGATATACGCGACTGTTTCGAACTCGCGACCCTGACTGCGGAGTTCCTGTTGAAACGCCGCGAGTTTGTCGGGCGGGCAGCTCTCTGCGAGCGAACACCCCGCAAGCATGTCAGGGAGCAGCACCCGCTTCTCCCGATTCATGATCTTGGCCGACTCGGCCATAAAGTGGACACCGGAAAACAGGATGGTCGACTGCTTGACGCGGGTTGCATCACGAGCGAGTTTCAGCGAGTCGCCCGTGTAGTCGGAGATCTCTTGAATGTCCCCATCGACGTAAAAGTGAGCGAGGATCACCGCATCCTGGTCTCGTTTGAGCTGTTCGATTTCGTCGATCAAGTCGAGCGGGTCTTCCTCGATGACTGCTGCACGATCCACGATCGGCAAGGAAGGTCCAGTCTGTGCCATGTCAGTTGCTCCAAAGTCTCAAAGGGAAACACCCATGATAGCAAGGTGATCGACCGAGGTATCCCGAAATTTCGGATTCTTGGATGACCAAGGCTGTGTCGAGCCGCCGGTAAATCCAACAAGGTCGCAACCGACCACGGTTCGGCTCTGCGATCAGCTGCCGAGTTGTGGAGCACTCGGTGACCAATCCCTACTTTTCGACGGTCAACTGGTAGATGCAGGTGTGCTGATAGGTCGTCAGCGGTTGCAGCAGGATTGATGGGAACTCCGGGTGATTCACCGAGTCGGGAAAGTGCTGAGTCTCCAGGCACAGAGCACTGCGGTGCGGGTACGTTTTCCCCCCCTTGCCAGTCTGTCCCTTGAGGAAGTTCCCCGAGTAAAACTGGATGCCCGGTTGATCGGTTTTGACCGTCAACACACGACCCGAAGCGGGGTCTTTGAGCACAGCCGCAGTTCGCACAACCCCCGCCTCGCCGTTGACGACGAAGTTGTGGTCGTAGCCAATGTTCGGCGTCTCATCGAGGTCGGCAATTCGTGCCCCAATCCGCTCGGGAGTCCGAAAGTCGAGTACGGTTCCTGCCACTGGAGCCAGCTTGCCGGTTGGGATCAGCGTGTCGTCATTGGGGGTGTACTGATCGCAGAAAAGTTGCAGTTGATGGTCCAACACCGTCGCACTCCCCGCACCTCCCAGGTTGAAGTACGCATGATTCGTCACGTTGACAGGGGTCGTGTGATCCGTCTCGGCTTTGTAGGTGATCAGTAGTTCGTTGTCGTCATTCAGCGAGTACGAGACGACAAACTTCACGGTGCCAGGATAGCCCTCTTCGCCATCGGGACTCGTGTAACGGAAACGGACTCCCGGCGAATTCTTAATGACCGTCGGAACCCCTTTCCACACCACCTTGTCGAGGCTCCGCTT
Source organism: Planctomycetaceae bacterium (assembly GCA_041398965.1). GTDB lineage: Bacteria > Planctomycetota > Planctomycetia > Planctomycetales > Planctomycetaceae > JAWKTT01. Next base: position 34,621 of record JAWKTT010000035.1, read on the forward strand.
GACCCCGCCGTGCAACGAATTCGGCTCGTTGTTGATCGCGAGCGAATACTCCTTCCCACCAAGCGTGAACTTCCCCTTGGCGATCCGATTGCACACACGACCGGTCGTGCAGCCAAAGTATTGATTCCCGTCCCCTTCATAACCAGCGACATCATCGAATCCGAGAATGACGTCGGCAATTTTCCCCTCTTTGTCCGGGGCTTCCAGCGAGACCAGCGTCGCACCCCGCGTCATGATGCGAGCTTTGACACCATGGGCGTTTTCTAGCGTGTAGATTTCGACCGGCGTTCCGTCGGCTGTCTTCCCGAACGGTTCTGCGACGGGTGGTTCAGCGGCGGAAAGAGGTGACATCGACAACACCAATGCAATCAAGGGGCAAACGGAACGAAAGAGGGAAATCGAAGGCATCCGCATGGAAATTCCTGACTGGAAGAAAACTCGGAAGGGCCAAACTGGTTTCGGTTGTCATCAACAGCGGGGTTCCATTGACGACTCAATATCGCCAACAACGCATCGCCGAGGAATAAGGTGGCACCTGTCGATTGCGCCCATCACCGACCCCTGTGACCCGCATCGACCAAAGGTTCACCCACCAGCTCCCCACGAATTATGGTCAGACTCCCCTCTGATTCTCAAGTTCACCAGCCGAGATCAGTCGAGTTGCTCCAAGACTCCCGTCGACGAATTCGCGGGAACTGGATACCGTTGTGTGGTCCGTCTTTTTGTTGACCCCTCCGAAATCACTACCGCTTACACGCCATCCCGGCGACACGCCTGTGCCACTCCTGATCAAGTCGACGCTCGTTCGCACCGTGCTGACGCCAATCCTGCGTCCCTTCACCCGGGTTGTCGTCGGACTGCTGGCGATCCCGCTCGTCCGGATGATCCGACGGCGCATCCCCGGCATGAAGGAACTCGATGCCGAGTTTGAAAAGGACATCGACCAGTGGTTTCGGGGCTCGCTCATCCTCCTCGTCGCAACCAAGAATGCCGAGTTGGCCCTCGAAGGCTGGCTCAACACCTCACTGGGAGATGTTGACTTTCATCTCGACCTCAATCACTGGTACTTCGCCGCCTGTCGACTCCTGCTCGCGGTCAGTTGCATCGAAGCGATGCCCGACCAGGAACTCTTCTCGATCATTCATCCCGGCCCGAAGTTTCAGTACGACAAGTGCCGCGGATTCTGGGGCTGCCTCCGCGATCAATGGCGACAACTCCTCAAAGGGGTGATCTGCCAACATTTGAACCGCTCATCCCCCGTGCTGGCGATCATGGCAGTCATCTTCGATGGAACCGCAGGTTGGGTCTGCTACCTCCTGGCGATCGCCCAGTATCTGTTCATCGGCCTCGTCACCTCCCGCGACCGCGCGATGGACATCCTCTCCGAATTCGACCGCGAAGTCGCCCGCCGCCGCCGCGAACTGGTCGAAGAGTTCCAAGGGGACAACTCCCCGTCGAACGACTAGCAGGCTGCTAATGGTCTCGCGACGCTTGAAATGTAGGTATCATGTTGAATCCGCATATCAGAGCTGTTTCACAGGTGTCCCTCCGTGTGACCCGACGTTTCCTTCAACTAATTGCATTGGCAAAGGGATAACTTCTGCCGGTTTACTGCCTTCGGCAAGTCTATTGGAATCATTTCTGTTCGACTGATTATTCGTTAATTGTTTGTAGTACCCGTTCTCCGTTGACTATTCCCATTACAACGGCCGGCTCTCCACTGTTGTCGTTGACAGTAATAATCTGAAGATTGTCAGATGAGAGCATGCCAATCTCTGGTTTTTCGGTTCCGTTTCGGCCCATTCTGAGCGCCCCGTCTGACCCCTTTAAGGATAGCTGTAAACACTCTTTTCCGCCCGGTGCATTCATACTCAGACCAGTCGATTCATCCGAGCAGGCCAGGTGCATTCGGACCTGCTCATTACCGTCCATGAGCGCTATTTCGCCCGGTATGACGACAGCGGTGCTGCCTTTGCCGGACGCCGTCACAGCTTTAGGTGTCACTGCTACGCGATTCGTTCCGTCACCCACATTCAATCCAACCCACGAGTCACTGTATTTCCAAAGGAAGCCCTCGACTGGATCCCTGTTCCATCCGTCCTCAAATTTTGACCCGACAAGTACGAGCGAATCTGACAGGGCAACCATCGCCATGTGCTGATTCAAAGGATTCGAAACTGACAGCAATGCCAAATTCTCGTCAGCCGACATTCCAATGTTGCCGCCTTTGGCTTTAAGTCGCAAACGTGAACCGGTATCCGTTGCAACGAAGTCGGCACACACCTCTCCGTCTCGCACGATCTCTAGCCCGGCAACTCGCAACGTCTGGCCTTCTCCTACCGACACAGACGCCTTGGACTTGGAGGTGGCCAGCCAGACAATCGTAACCGAGTTGACGATGCAGAGGGCAGCACAAGCCGAGAGCAGCCAGGGACGAGGTGGCTTCTTTGGCAAGGGTGAATCGTTGAGGACAATCGGTTGCTGCTGGGAGATCTCTAGGGGTTTTGATGCCAACGGTGATTTCGCGTCTTGATTGCTGTCACCCTCTGCAACGGAAGCACGAAATGGAACACCACATCGCGGGCACTTTGCTTTGCGACCGTTGGGATTAGATTTGAATCGCAGAAGATGTCCGCAATTGGTGCAGGTACACGAATACATAGTTGCTGTTCCCTCCGGTATTTGTTAGGACCGCAGACACTCGACTGAGTGTCTGGGTATCGCCAAAGTGGACGTTTTGTTTTCGTAGGCGCAGACTGAGTCGAACTATCCCGTACTCACCAGTTGTCCATGAATCGTGGGTCGGTCTGGAATGGAAGTGCATAGTCTGGGTCGTCGCCTTCATGAAAATGCCCCCAGACCGTGCCATGTCCGTCGCAGAAGCCGCACTTTCGCCGGCGTTTCTCACCGAACGCTGAGTCAATTATTCCTGGGCCCTTTGAACCAACGCCATCGCACTCGGGACAAGTGACGCGGCTCTTGAATGTGGTTCTCTTGGCTTCCGATCTGGAATTGCTTTCCCCAGGCGAAGGTCGGTTTGAATCCTGCGTCTGCAGGCTGCTCACCTGGCGGTTCATATCAACGATTCGGGTATTCGCATCCTTGAGTTGTCTCTCAAGAGCCGCCACTTGACTAACCTCACGGTCCCGCAGATCGTCTTCGAATTCATCTAGTTGGGAGCTTATAGCACGGATGTCAAAGAAGTGCTTCCTCTGAAACACTCGATTGTAAGAAACGAATGCGGCGAACATAAATACCGCTGCAATACAGGAAACGGCTGCCTTATCATACAACTGCGGCTTAGAGACCAACAATGTGGCAAACAGTACCGCCGCAATACTGAAGAACACAATGTTCGTATCATCATGAACCGAAAAGAGCTCCGACATTGCAATCTGTGTCGCTGAGAGAGGAGAAGGCCACGGACGTGACAGGTCATCTCTGAACTCGCCACGTTGACTCGCGGAGAGACTTGACAGCTTCTGGTTTATAGAATCGATCTCGTCGTGGCTCTCATTCGAAAGCGAGGTACATGCATACACCAGGGCGAGTACGCAAGCAGCGACATGAATTGCGATGTACCATTTGAGTCCGGCAATACGATCTGCTGTCCTCTTCCAGTAGGAGGGAGAAGTCCCTGGCGACATTGTCGAGGTGTCGATGTTCACGGAGATCGATGGAGGTTCGTCATTTACACTTGGGCCGGTCGGCAATGGAGGGGCGGTGGCGGTTTCGTGCCTCTCTGCGGTAACCGACATCGCTGAAGCTTTAGTACGCCAATCCTGATTCGTGAACAGTCCATTGACACGCTCAGCCTTGAACTGCTTGCTTGTCTTCCGGTCAATCAGGATGGTCGAGGGAACAATGGTTCCAGCCTGAGCCAATGCGCGAATCTCGTCCGTTGTGACCGGGCCGTGCTTGGTATTCTCGTGGATGTAGAAATAGCGTGCAGTCACTTGAGGGCCTCATTTGCCTATCTACTGGGGAGTTGGCAGCACCCCACCCCTTAGGTGCGATGCTTTGACTTCCTTTGTCCATGAACCGTGGGTTGGTCTGGCATTGAAGTGCATGGTCTAGGTCGTCGGCCTCATGGAAAACGCTCCAGAGACCATAACGTGTCGTTCGCAGTAATTTCGTTTGCAGCGGAAATTCTCATGAGTGTGCTCTCCTGCGTAAAATCAAGGAACTTTGCCCGTACCATTGCAATCGCTGCAGTAAGATGTCGCGATCCCGCGTCGCTTGCAGGTGGGACAGCTCAAGAACCCCCTCCCGTTACAATTTGTGCAGGGGGCGGATGGTGTCATAGTTGGCTGTGGTGGATTTCCCAGGGCGTGCGGATGACTCAGTTATTGAATTCGCCCTTCGATGTCGCTCTGGTGAAACGAATAGGTCGCACCGACAATGTACGGCGTGTTGTCCCCCGCCACAGTAATTTGGATCTGATAGATTAAGCCACTCCTTGAAATGACATATCCTCCCCACTGATCCTGTGTCACGATGGACGCGAGGCCGAAGGTTCCGCCACCAACCTTGTCGCCTTCGGCATACTTGGGAATGTTCTCACGTCGCTCGCGCTCACGTCGCTCGGTCGCTTGTCTAGCATCTTCCTCTCTTCGTTCGCGGTCCGCCCGCTCCTTAGCGGTTGCGTAGCGCTGGTAATCCCAGCGGTCGACACGATCGCCACGAAGGGCTTTATCGAGAGGCCGCTCTGCCAATTGATAGATGCCATTGTACTCGTGCTCTGCAACTGCGACGCTCTGTGAACGGGAAAGGACAAATTCATTTCGATACAGATTGACGTCCCTTCTGAATGTGGATGTGGCCCATGGACTCTTAAATAAAATAGGGGCATTCGGATTTACCTCTCCGTTCTTAGGGTATAGCGATGGGGTAGGATGCTTTGTACCTGGAGCAAATTCAATCGTGAGGGGATACCTAAATTTCTTGACACCCTCATGAGTTGTTGACAAGTCCAGAATCGAAGAAGGCTGCATGTGGTAATGGACAAGGATTCCATTCGAAGGCAAGTCTTCATCAATCCCAATCACCTGCGACGTACCATCATTCAGCAGTACTGTGCGTATTATGTTCCATCTTTTCTTTTGCGGGCCTGCGGTTGGAAGTTTGCGAGTATCAAGCCAAATCCCAGTTTCGTCTTGAAGTCCCGGTGAATATAGACGAACGCTTTCCGAAGCCGTGTCTCCAACGTTGCTCTCATTTGAAGTCGCCCAGTTAGCGTAATCTTGGCTCTGGCCGTATGTTGGCACCTCGAGTATCGCCAAGAACACTTGCAAAGGAAGGATTGATAACTTTGGGTTGTCGCCTGACCTTTCGCCCAACATCAATTCGTTGTAATCGAGTTTTGTGTTGTGGTGACAGACGACCACACTGTCTTTTGAGTCAAGATTGTTTCCGAACACGATGGCCACTCGCTTGAAAGTACTGCGAAATCCCGAAAGCGGTAGAGCAAGTGAATATGTACCGCACTGAACTTTCAGGATGGACGGCCTTATATGTGCACCGGGTGGCAGCTTCATTATTGTAGCAGTCTGATCTTTGCGGAGTACCTCTCGCTTCTCGCTATTGTCAAGCCAGAAGAGCAGTGGCCATTTTCCGGCGTTACCGATTTGCAACTCCGGAATTACCCTTTCGTGGATTACGTGTGTCGAGTTCAGTAGTTCACGGAATCGGCGCACTGCTTCAGATTCTGTACGCTTATTGAAGTGTGACGTGAGACGCTCATCTAAAGCGTCAAACGATTGGAAGGAGAAGTCAGTTGAGTGATTTGAGCCCAATGTGCGAGCATCGAGCAACGTCGAATCGCTGTCTGTCGCTTCTGACCGAGCGTTGTCGGGACGCGCGCTTCCGTCATGTCTTTCGAGATACTCCAACAAAGTACTACGAACATCCCTTGAACGTCGCTCGATTTCTTGAAGTGTTCCAGTGCCTTGCGACAAGCATCTTGAATAGTCCTCTAGAATTGCGATGAGCTCGGACGACTTTTCCTTGATGAGGGCCGTTGTCTCAGAATCCCAGCTCAGCAAAGTGTGTTCAACACCCTGTGCATGGTGAGTCGGTACGGGTAGTGACTCTGTGATCGGCGGCTTTTCTGAGCTATCGCTGGGGGCAGTCTTTGAGTCATCCACAATCTTCGGTTGGTTGGAACGAACCCACAATTCCTTGCCATTCGTAATGAGCCAAGTACCCGCGAAGAATAGTGCCAAGGCAGCTATAGCTGAACAACCCATCCTTGTGTTTCTGGTGTCTTGCTCTTTCTTGTATTGCGACACGAGAATCTTCCGTCCTCTCGTTTTGTCAAACACGACATCTGATGGCTTGAGAGTCCCATCTCTTATCGCTCGGGCGATTTGCCATCGTTCTAAAGGACCGTGCTGTTTCCCGTCACGAATATAGTACAAATGATTTTTCATTGATAACCTCTCATTGAACAGTACGTAGTGTGCGAAACCCGATGTCAGCCCCCGATCTTTCTGGCCAATAGCGGCTGCGGAGGGAGGGGCGGAGGAATTCGATGGAATAGGAAAAGTCGGCACCGCGGACGATGCGGCGGTCGCTGGTTGCGGGGCCGATGGGATCGATGGCGGGGGCGTTTCGGAACTGTTCGTAGTAATTTGGGGCGAACCAGTCGTGGCACCATTCCCAGACGTTGCCCCCCATGTCGTACAGGCCGAATCCATTGGGTTTCAGTTGGGCGACCGGATGTACGGTGTCGGCCGCGTTGACTTTATACCAACAGTAGTGTTTCAATTCATCAGCGGCAACAGGGAAGACATCATTCGATCCGGCACGGCACATGTATTCCCATTCTGCCTCCGTCGGCAGGCGATAGCCGTTGGCAGATTGGTTCAAAACATACTCGCCACCAATACTCTCGTAGCAGGGCTGCAATCTCTCTTTTTTGCTGAGTTCGTTACAGAAGAGAACGGCGTCATCCCATGAAACGAAGGTCGCGGGATGAGCAGCGTTGGGATCACCGGCTGTTGCGTGCTTCGGCAAAATCGCTTTCCACTGCGCGACGGTCACTTCGGTAGTGGCAGCATAGAATGGTCTGGAAATGACGACATCGTGCGGGATATCCGCTCCGCGAGAGTGAGCATGCGACAGAGCGTCGCTGCTCAACTCACCTGAAGTGGTGACGTCGAGTCCCATTCTGAATCTGCCGGCCGGTATCAAACGGAGTTTCATGCCAATGGAGTTGGTCGTTTCAGTCTCCACATTCAGATTGGATGCCGCCTCTGCCTGAGCCTGAACAGGATCGAACGGTGCGGTAAGTGTCGGTATGGGAGAATTCGGGAGTTTCTTAGACTGCGACGTCTCTGTCCTTGGTGCGAGGCCCGTTGGATTGAGTTGCACAAAGGAGACCAGGAAGTCAGAACTTGTGTTCCCCTGATAGATCGTCGACGAGATCAAATCATTGTTCAGTGCGAGTTGAGAGATCTCCTTGTGGGGGGAATGGTAAAGCAGGTCTCCATCGATCCCTTTGATGACGATGTTGATAGCATGGGGATACGTTGTGCCAAGTTCCGCGTTTTTCAGTTGTCGACTTGAGCCACCGCCCGTCCCCAATGGTGCGAGGGCCTGAATGTCGCCCGAAACGACTGCTCGGACCGAGAAGCTCGCATCCAAATTCATCGGCACATCGAGCCCGAATCGAGCGAACCGATAGAACGTGTAGGTGTCGCCATTGAGCTGGCGAGTCCCGATTTCTGTGAGATTTGCGCGGGGATGATTCGGTGGCGAAAAGGTCTCTTTTCCCAATTGCTGCCAGTGCCCTCCATCGTCTCTGCGGGAAGTGACAAATCCAATTCCGAGTAACTCTCCGACAGCATCGGCTGGTCTGCGCAGTGCAAAGACCCACTCAAACGAACCAATCCGCAATGGATTCTCTGCAGAGTGTTTCAGGTGGGACTCTTGCAGGGGGATCAGCCGTGCTTCAATCTCCTCCCCACTCTTCAGTCGAGCCATGAAGTCCGTCGCGAAGACCTCGAATCCGCTTTTCGAAATCTGCAAACGGTCCTGATCGCGATCGACCTGAATGGTCAGCAGACTTCCATCAACCGGATCGTTGAGGCGAATCGACTGGTCGCGACTCACGTCAACCTGTAGGGCATTTGATCCTTCATTGATACGAAGCTCGATGATTCCTCGATCCGTCGAAATGCGAAAAACGGTCTGATAGAGCGCGACTGCAACAACACACAGCAGGATGAACCCCCCAACTGCGGTCACTGACTTACGCGCACGCGAATGCCTCTGAGATGCAAGCTCCCTTTCAATCTCGGCCAGCCTCTTCCGCACTTCCGCAGCGCTGGGTGGACGACGAGACACGTCTTTTTCCAGCAACTCCATGATGAGCAACGATAGCGAGGGAGCGACATCCGCAACTTCTGCGGGGGGCTTCGGAGTGTCGAATTGAACGGCCTTCAGTAATTCTGTGGTTGAACCACCATGAAAGGCCGGTTCTCCGGTCGCGATTTCATACAACGTTGCGCCCAGGCTAAAGAGGTCCGACCGTTGGTCGACCGGATGTCCCGCGGCTTGTTCCGCCGACATGTATCTGGGAGTTCCGCCCCAAGCCTGATGGTGCCCGCCGTCTTCGCCTTCGTGTCTTACAGCCAGTCCGAAATCCAGAATCCTGACCTCATTGGTCGATTCTTCGAGCAGAATGTTCTGAGGCTTCAGGTCGCGATGAACAAGTCCGGCATCGTGTATTGTGGTCAAGCCCTCGCAGATCTGTTGTCCAATTCTGCAGACCTCCACCGCAGAAAAGTTCCGACACTTCCTCAGCATCTCATCCAGTGTCTTTCCAGCAAAATACTGAAATGAAATGAACGGGATGCCGTCCACTTCGTCGCACTGGAATACTGTCGCAAGGTGCGGGGCATTGACGCTGACAGCGGCGGCAGCGGTGGCCTCATTCAACAGGCGTTGCTTTTCAGCGGCTGTCAGTCGACTGGGATTGACCAGCTTTAATGCCACTAGTCTTTTGAGCTTCAGGTCTTCGGCAAGATAGACGGTCCCCATCCCGCCTCTGCCGAGAAGGCGTTCGATTCGGTAGTTGCCGAACTGGCTTCCCTGCGACAGATCCTCAGAAATCAGAATCGTCGGATCAGCAGCCGTTTCCTTTGTTAGGGCCTGAATGACCCTCTGAACGCATTCCGGATCAATTCCAGGGTCGATTGATTCCGATGGAAACTGAAAATAGCCGTTGGCGATGCCGTCTGCCGCGTCAAGGCAACGCCCGCAATCAATCAGATGCGTTTCAACTTCCGATTCGGCAAGCGCAGCACGCCCGCAGACGAATGCTTGCAATTCGTCTTGAGTCAGGCATGCACGCATGAGGGATTCTCCAGGGGTCGAACTTCACGAAACAAGCGAGTTCAACTTGTCATACCAATGCAACTGTGGCCCTGTGACACGCTACGCGGTTCTTCCCGTATTCGAAATGCCGCAGCAGGCCTTGGACGAAGGAGCGTCGATTGACGACCGGGGAGGCCGAGAGAATCTCGTGCAACTTGCCTTTGGCCCGGATGTTGACCATCCGCACACTATTTGACCGCGTAGATGTCAGGAAGATCGCCTGGGGTCACGGGAGCGAGGCGAACATCTGGCTGCCGCATCGAGTTCGCCCCAGCTGCCCGCTGACCCCTCCGTTCAGGTGCCCTTAGGGAATCGTGATGTCGAAGCGGGTACTCCCCTTGACCGTCACGGAGCCAACTTTCGTCCCCTTGACGAAAATGTTGATTTCCCTTCCAACGGTTTCACCAAAGTCCAGTTCATAGGAACCGTTCTTCGGATACGCCTTCTTCGAGTTCCAACTCGTGGATACGCCGACTTCACCTCCCGCCTTCGATCCGTCTTTGTAGACGATCTTGCCGAACAACTTGTCAGCGAACGCGGGGGAGCATGTGAAGACTGTGACGAGCGTGACGCACAGCAGGAGAGATGCGAATCGTTTCATGGGGGGGCCTTTCAAGGTGACAGGAGTTGAAAGAGCTCACAAGCCGTGAGTCTCACGAAATGTGATGGTCCAATTCCGATCTTCGTATCGATGACGGTGATCGATGTTGGTGAATTCACAATCGGATTGAACGCATTCACCTTGTATTACGAATGAACCTGCCGTGCTGTAACATGCGGCGGAGTTTTTTCCAAGTTTTCTGACTGCAGAGCCACCCCCCTGGCAACGAAATGACGAGTGGCTGTCACGAATCCCCAAGGATTTCGTGCAACTTGCGGGTCACTCGAATGTTGGCCATTTTTACAGCCTCTTCTGTCATGCCCCATTCCGCCGCGATCTGAGAAATGGGTGTCCCTTCATGTACTGCCAGAAACGCTCTCGCGTGCTTCTGGCTGACCGATCCCTTTTTCACCAGCAGGCTCAGAGTGTCCTGCCAGACCAGCGTTTGGAACTCGACCGATTCGAAGTAGCTGGACGGCCCGTCGCAGAGCAACTCAGCTTCGAAGATGGAAACAAATTCTCTGCGTTTGGTGCGTCTGTAATGGTCAATTGCCGCGCGACAACACACGGTCTTGAGCCATGATCGAAAACTTCGATTTGAGTCATACACAAACTTCCCTTCCACGAACTGTCGGTAAACATGAAGTATGACACCACTCGCCCGCTCGTCGAGATCGCTCGCGGGCACACCTGACCGCTTCAACCATGCGGTGATTGGTCGAGTGTAGATTTCGTAAAAGACTTTCCACGCTTCATGATCTGCCGGATCGCGAAGTCGTTCCATAAGTGTTGGCGATGTCGATTCCGGAGCAATGGCCATCAATGGAGTCTCAAGCAAGGTGAGATTTTGGACAGGACAGAAAGTTTGCAGTAGGGTCGCTAGGTGCCACTGCTGACTCGTCCAGCAGTGTCGATGGGCGCTCAATTTCGAAGGCAAAACATAGAAGGCAAAACTCGGTCGATTCAACGCTGATTTCACAAGCAGTGAACCGACCGGCTGTCATCACGTGGGGAGGGAGACAGAATGGTGATGATAGTTCAACCTCACATCTCGCCTCAACACTGCTGGACGAACCAGCAGTGTCACCCCGCAGAGCCGAGCAGCCTGCCTTGAGTCGACGCGTTGAGTTTCTAACGGTAGCAGTCCTCAATGAGTCCAACACCAAGCCGGCTAACCCAACTTCCCCAGAAGCTAAGCGTCGAACAACCTTAGTTTGTCCCCTTTCGCTCCGCGAAAGTCGCGTCTGGTTGGTGTTTCCACCCCTTTCGCGGAGCGAAAGGCGACAATCGTTTTCAGTCCGCTACTCACTGGAAGCGACCGCCACACTCGACGCCCCACCTTCGTTGCACCGCACCCCAGGAGAGAACACCGACAGCCCCGCACGCCCGGTGGTGTGGGGAGGGTCATCCGCAAGGATGGCCCTTACCCGATTTAGTCATCTGATTCTGTTTCAGTGGCCAGCGTGCCAGCTGATATGGCGTGAGCACGATAGGCCAAGACCGGATACAGGAATGACAGGAAGAAGACCATGATTTCGTTTGGATATGCGTAAATGCGGACTCCCTCGTCAGCGTGATATTCTGCGCGAATGATTGCCCGTTTGTAAGGTTGACGATCCCATTGTCTGAATGAGCGATCCTGATACTGGATGACGATTTCATCTGCGGCGTCGTTTTTTGCAGGGACAAGCATGAATTCATCGTTGATCGGCAGTTGTTCGATATCAGTTTCGACTGCGGACCACGGAATAAACAAGCGATCGTAGTCGCAGCCGATGGAGCAACCGTCTTTTGAGACAAAAGCGGCGATACCGCCAACCCGGTACCCCTTTATGAAGAACCGAGTAGCGGTGAAGGTGCCGAGCGTAGCAATGCCGAGACCGACGACCCAGACAGGTTTCATTTCAAGCCAGAAGTATCCGGCGGCGGCAATGATGAAGCCAACGAGTGCAACGCCGGCGAAACGGTACCATGGATTGTTCCACGGGATGGTGATTTCACCGTGCTGTTCAACCAGTGACCATTTCTCTTCGCCCTCGCGGAGCCAGTCGTTGAGTTGTTCTGTCACGGCAACGGCCCACGAGGTGTGATTATTTGATGGCTAACGACCCAAGCTCAGCGACCCGGCGCACGGGACGCAACGATTGCAACCGCGACGCTCCCGCCGGGTTCGCTGCAGCGCATGGTTAGGCACATCACTGCTTGGGGTTCGTGCCCCATCCATCAAACTCGCAATCATGCTCACGTCCAATATCACACATGCGACCTGTCCAATCGAGAACCGTCTTTTCGTCCATCCGCATCGGCGATGTCCAGCCTGTCACGACAAGCTGTTTCTTGTCGCTCGCCGAGTGGTCGTACCTGCCAGTGTAACCCATGTCAGCCAACTTCTGAGACAAGGCTGCCGCCTTCTCCTTCGTGTTCGTGTAAAAGAAGTACTCCAGCTTGAGCTGGCTCTCGTCCGTGACGCCATAAGTCCTGAGCTGGGCAACTGTCTGTGGACTCATGGTGAGCTGTCGGGAACGATTTTCGGCGTATGCAGACTCGGACTGAAAAGGGCCACCGCTGCCCGGCTTGCATCCAAACAATGTGCTAAAGAATCCCATAATAACTAAGAGTGTGACTGGACGCATCGCTGATGTGCCTAACTTGTTATCATACAGAAGTCATCTGCCTTTTGATTTGGCGTTGATTCTGTCTAATGGGACTTGTTGTTGGAGGGGCCGGGGGTTGTGATTTGGGAGAAGTCCTTATCGACCAATGGGAACTGGCGACGGTGGGGATTTTATTCTGCAGCGAGGTCAACGGCAAGGGGAGACAGGTGGACGGTTTGAAAGTGGGTGCAGTCGCCAATTGGGGGTTGCTCATCTGTTCACCGCGAACAAGTTTGGCAGGTGACGTGGCGATGTTCAGG
>JAWKTT010000036.1:0-46318 GCA_041398965.1 Planctomycetaceae bacterium
ATCTCGTGGCCGTCCAGATGCCGAGGACGACAAAGATCAGTCCTGTCGGAGGAAGTGTCAGAAACATCATCCAGAACAGGCCAATGCCGATGAGCACAGCGGATGGGTGACGTGCCAAGAGGATTCCGATGCGGGCGGGTCCACGTGATCGTCGTAACAGGAAGACTGCCAGCAGGCCCAGGACGATCCCCAACGTGTTCCAGACCCAGGTCCCGGCAACGGGAATCGGAGCGGTCCAGTGCAACGGGCGATTTGTGGTCAGGATGAACTGCGTGACGGGCGACTGAACCTCATCAACATCGATGCCGACAGTCGGCAGTGATGCTCCTCGTTCTGAGGGGGTGAAGGTGACTCGCTGCTTTTGCAGTTCCCAGCGCTGATGCAGAGACTGCAACTCGTCGATCCGAACATCCGAACGGTCCGTGAGTTGTTGGCCGATCGCGATTGCTGTCTGGTCGGAGGCATTGAGGGCCAACAACAACGGACTGTCGAACGAAAACGTACGTGACGATTGAGTTTCGAATGCGGCAAACAGGCTGCCGAGTCTGGTGAGTTCGAAGCGAAATCGATCGGCTGATGTGAGTTCGGCATCGAACTCTGCGGGGGCTGCACCAATGCAGGTCAGCAGTTGCTGTCGCGGAACAAAATCTTTGAGTCGTGGAACTTCGAGAGCCCCTCGACGGGCGACAGTGGGCCAGTGAGCGGACCACATCAAGACGAGAGGCTCATCGCCGACACCTGCTGGCAAAGTAATCGTGGTCTCGTGGTCGCCACGACGAATCGGAAGTCGACGTGTGCCGATGAGCGCCTGATCGAGCACGACTCCCGATGGCAAGTCGATCGCCAACTGAACTCTGTTCTCGCTGATACACCAGAAATGAGTCGTTCCGACAACCCCCGTTGAGGCATCAATCCACAATGAAGTTTCGGCCAGTGGAACTTGCAAGGGCGTGACGGCATTGGGGTTTGGAACCCACTGCCACGTCGATCGCGACATCCGATACTCACGGAAGGACGGGGAATCGGTGACGGTCTCCGGACTCGAATTGTCGATTGCTCCGACTTTTGAAGATGACTGGATGGATTCACTGCATCCAGAGGATGGCCGAAATGGAAACCGCTCATCGAGGATAAGGTCCTGCATCATCGAACGGGCCGAGACGACGACTGGGACCCGGCTTTCCCAGAACTCACCCTGCTCTGGCAAGGTGAGACGAGTTCGAAGCCGGAAAGTAAACTCGGGGCGAGTGCGAGACGGTCGAAGAATGAGGCGTGTTGCACCATTCGGAAGGTCTTGTCGTTCGATCAGAGAGACTGCTGGAGTCAGGACGGCATCGTCCGCTTGGCCTGCGGGAATCTCAACGATGACCTGGCTGAGTGATGTGAGCGATGGGGTCACTCGATACGAAGTTTCAAGAGCCCAATCGTCTGTCCCATCAGACCTGATGACCGATTTGGACGAGACCAGGGCCGCGTCGGCTCCTGGGTCGACCCGAAAATAATTGGGAGCGTCAGCATCTGTCTGAGAGAACTTCGTCACGATGCCATTTCGGTCACTCTCAGCCTCCGAGTTTGTCGCCGATCCGTTCAACGCATTGAGAGGTGAGGCAGCGACTGTCGAAGGGCCCGTTGCTGCGGCAGGGCTCGGAGACTCTGTTTCCGTCGCAGCGTTGACCTTGGGAGGAGACTCCTGACGATATGTGACCATGGGCCAATTCGTCTGATTCTGGATCGTGACAACATGACGCTTAATCAGACCTGATGCTTCCAAGACCGGGAGCCGCATCTCCGCACCAGGAGTGAGTGGCATCGAACCGGAAAGTTGAATGTCGAGCAAACCATTGCGAGGGCTGTTCAGGATGAGAATGATCGAGTCCCCATCTCGTTCGAGCCGATGGAGACGCTCGGCACCATCTTGCAACACCGAAGCCTGCAGGTTGCGGATGCGAGGATCGAGATGAAAGCGATGAATTGGTGTCGCCGGTCCCTGGACTGTGCTGCGAATCTGAGACTTCCATTGAAGTGCAGTTCGGTCGAGAGTCATCGCGACATCAATCGATTGCTCGATGACTCGAGGAACCTCGACCAGATCGACAGAGAACGAGCCCGTCCCTTTGAGGGCAACCATCTGCGTCCCCGGAAACCGCTCCATGATGGCATTCACTTCCGGCCAGAGTTCCAGGTCCCGGGGAACCGTCGCTCGAAGTGGCGAGTTGGTTTCCTTGGTCTCCAGTTGAATATCGTACCCCGCAACAGGTTTGAACAGCAGGAGATGTTGTTCTGCGATCGTCTCCCATTTCCAGGCTGGAAAGAGTCGATGTTCGCCCTCTTGGGCAGTCGCATTGCGACGTGCCGGAATCGAGAACTCCACCTGAACGGGTGTCGCAGTCTCATCACGTCCTTGAAAGGAGTACAGCAACTCGGTCCGATCGGGATGGCGCTCCGTCAGCCAGGAGATGTCTCCCTCGGGGAGGACTCTGGAAATGAGGGCATTCGGTGGCAAAATGAGTTTTTGGAAAGTGTTTGAAGAGACATCAGCCGAACCGAGCGGGGCAATCGTTGTTCTCAGATCGAATCGTAAGGGGTGTGACTCCACTTCGGTCAGCACAACTTTCGATAAAACGGACTGCGATTGAGAGACGACTCTCGGCAACCAGGTGAGCGAAATCGCATTGACCGGCCCCAGCCATTGGACCCCTTGGGGACGCACGCCAGCGGATGAGATGCTTCGACCATTGAGTTGGAAGACTCGATCGTCGTTGGCCGCGTGACGAATCTGAATCGTGGCATCGCTGATTCGGGGAACACCCGCCATCAGTCCGCCATCTCGCAACGTCCCCTTGGTCTCTGGGCGAAAACGGAGTGTTACGCGATGCGTCTCCAAGTCCGTGCTCGTCGTATTCTGCGGCCTGCTGTTTTCCTCTGCACCATTTACCTCAGAAGGAAAGACTGGCTCGGGTGTTGTACTCTCGCCAGCGTTTCTGGCGTTGCCTAATGGTGTGTTTTCCGGTTCGACACTTGCGGCAGGGGACAGCTCTGTTGCAGGTGTCGTGCGAATGCGGACGACGACACCATCCCCCTGAGCCGATGGAATGACCATCGACGGGACACCATCGACCCAGCAATCGTTGACGCTCTCAAAGGTCACATGATCGATTGGAATTAAAACGGAAAACTCTGGCGAGGTCCTTGTGAACTGAATCTGATACTGAGCTTCGATTTGTGGCAGCGACTGGTTGAGGTGAACTTGATACCTTGCCGACCGAAATAACCAGTCAGACTCGACGGGTTGCCGATCCTTCCAGGCACGGTAAGCGGCGTGCCAGCGAGGTGAGAGATAGATCTCGCGACCTGTTTGGCCAGTGACATCCACGGGAATCAGAACGTCGGGAGTCGTGGCAGGACGAGTGGTCGCGCCGTTTGGGGTTGGCTGCGGAGGGACGCCCCCCATGTCGCCAATAACTGTCGAAGGTGCCGGTGTCGTCGCATCCGTTCGATCGCCCCCTGCCGCTGAAGTTGGCGTCATTGGGTTCGACGTCATAGGCGAAGTAGTGACCGAGTCTTGCGACCAGACAGTCTTGTTCAGCCAGGCGAGCCCGAAAGGTTCAAAGAGAACCAAGATTGCTAAGCCCGCAGTCGCCACCGGTCGAACCGCTGAGATTGCCGCCCGACGCGTACCTGGCGACATCATACGAGGAGGAAATACTGCCGATCGTGGGAGCAAGATTGCAATGAGGGTTCCCATTAAGCCTGCCCCACAAAGGACGGCATACGGGTCGCTCACGAGGCAACAAGCAAGAAACTGGATCAAGATCCAACTGCTGATGAGTCGTCGCATTCGACGACGACGACGACGACGTAACAGGATTCCGATGATGATGCATCCGAACAACAAGCACCACGCGAGTTGATTGGCTCGCGAATCTCGTGCAATCGCGATTTGCACCGTTTGTGGTGTGGCTCCCGCATCCAACTGGTGAATGCCAGAAACGTATTTTCTTTCCGTACTCGTCGTCACTGCATATCGTCGGCTGTTCGCTCGACCTGACTCTGTCGACGAGGTCTCCTCGGGATTGCTCAGACCGGTACTTCGTTCACCAGGTCTCTTTGGGGAGTTTCCAGAATCGGACGTGGAGGTTTGATCTCCCGCTGTTGCCTTGGGGCTCTCTGGTTGTTCATCATCGTTTGAGAACCAGCCCCAGACAACTTCGACGGCGTTGCGTGAATCGGCCGATTGTCGACGTGCCAGCGGGCCGAAAAAACGTCGCTGCCACGACGTGCCGCCGTGAGCAAGTACGACCCCAAAAGGGACATCGGCGGAGTAACAGTGTCGTTGCTCTGATGACCGAATTTGCCAATGGAACGGAATCGATTCGATCCCCCAGTCCGGTACAGGGACTGTCGAAGACTCTGTGATGAGTCCTGAGCCAACGGGAGTTCGATAACGAATGACAATCTCATCCTGAATTAGACCATTCACGTCAAACTGGACCATTTCTCCACGCCGTTCCAGCGTCACAATTGTCCCATCGACCGTGACGCCGATGATGAGCGCGGGGGATGGAAGCCGGAACTGCAATCGTCCTTGTATCGGTTCACCGATCCGAAACGTTGCCTCGTGAAGATGGTGATCGGCTCCGGTCCCAGCCAGCGACGTTACGAGTTCAACATCGACAAGAGTGGGGGTGAACGAGTCGTCGAGGAATCCGGGAGACGGAGAAAAACTGGGAACGTTTGCCTCGCCCTGAGTGCTGCCAGTTGATGAGACTTCACCCTCTGACGTTGCGGCACCTGATTGAATTGGCATTCCATCCACTAAGTCGGCAGTTGCCGATTGGTCACGAAGACGCCCAGTTCCTTCTGAGGAGATTGGACCGTGTGTGGAAATTTCTCTGAGCGGTGCATCCACAGCATTGTCGATTAACATTGATCGAAACGACAAGGTTGGGGTCGCTGTCCCCGAGAGAACCTTGTCGAGCGAAACTGTCAACGTGTGTGTCCAGTCCATCCCAAGTTGCAAAGACTCCAGCTGTTGTTTCACGCTGGCATCGAGTCCGGTCATGCTGGGCAATGCGGAGACTTCGGCCACTTGATTCGCCGGGGGAATGACCGTCAACGTGCCTGAGACGAAATCGGCCTTTACCGGCATGACGACCGGGAGTGGCGAGGTCGACGGCATCTGCGGTGATTTCCGAATCGCGTCGATGCGATATTCACGAGGGACCCCCGGAACGAAGGGGGTCCGAAACTCGATTTGCAGTAACGATTTCTCTCCGACTGTCACAACACGGAAGTCGCCCAAGGTCGACTGGCTTCCGGGATCTGCACCGCTGACTGCCAACACGTCCCAACCGGACGGAACCTCGCATTCCATCGAAAACGGGGTGCCGGTGGAAGTGCTCAGTCGAATCAGTGATGAAAGCCTGGGGAGCGTGCCGGAAAAGTCTGTGATTGCCAGAATCTGTGCGGAGAGTCCCGGCCCAGGCAGGCCAACGCGAATCGTCAGTTTGGGATCGGGGCGAGTGTCGTGAATGGTCCATGTCTCCAACTGTGGAGAGTCAACACGCATGTCGAAGAGGCGACAACCCTCGAGTTGCAGATCGTTCGCGACAAGCGGCCTCTCGATGTGGAGTGTCCGTTGACTCGAAAGCAGTTTCGCGCCGACCAAGGTCACGACCGGCAGTACGCGTCCCCGGGTCGCTTGCACCGATTGTATTCCTCGAAAGCGAACTCGCACCGGGCGTCCTTCCGGGAACTGGTCGGACGGGATGGTTGCCATGTGACGGCCACGGAGATGTGTGAGACGCACTGGCAGGGCAACATCGCTGCCGTAGCTGATTGAACTGAGTTCCACATCATCGGGATACTGAAATTGCAAACGAGGCACAGACCCTCCGAGCACGGTCACGTCAAAATCAGAGACGAGTTCGACTTTATCGCCACGGAGCGATAGGGTTGTGGTCCGGCGAGCGAAAAGGTCGGTTGTGGCACCTTTTTCGGTTTCTGCAGTGAGCGCAATTGACACTCGACGTCGTCGACCAAGATCGAGGTTCCAAACCCGCAAGTCACTCTCGGCATCGATCCCCTGATTGGTGACAATGCCGGAGGTCGATTGCAGGCGAAGGAGACTCGGCAAACGGAGCATAATGCGCGTCATAGAGGCTGCAGGGACGTCGAACTGGTACTCCATCCGCCCAAAGGAACTTGTTCCAGACGTCGACCATTTCCCCTTGAGGGCACCGTCGGATCCGCGGGTGGCCACGACCACTTGCCCCTGGGGATCGTTCCCCCAGAGTGCCGGTTCGTTTTCCCAATGGAGTTGATCAAGGGTGATCGACGTTGAGGGAAACTTGAGTAATCGGGACTCTGTCCGAGGGTTTCGGACTCTCAGCAGAAACTCACCCTCCAAGCGGTCTCCGACGAGATGAGCTGTGTAGTCGGCGCTGAACAGGTACGCATCCGGAGGGGTGGTCGCATCAGGAGGAATCGAGCGGGCATCGAGAAACTGCTGAAACTGCTTTGGCAAAACCTGCACCCACTCTCCAGGTGGCCAGAGGTTCGGTGACTCTGCCGGAACGTTTTGCACCTGCGGTCGGAGTGGTAGTGGATCATCTGCACAGACGTAACGATCCCCCAGAAGCACCGAAATGAGCAGGACGAGCAGACTGACCGACCGCAGTTTGATTGTGCTGAAACGTCTGTCACGGAGGACATCTTTGTCCGTCGAAAACATTAAGTCGCGACAGACAGAAGTGTCCGTTGTACAAACTGTCGACAGGTGGTATCGATCGTCCAATAATGTCACTCGCAAAGGGGACGCTCCGATTCGGCCCTGGCAGTGTCGTGTTGATGTCGTCGCTGGTAACCAGCGAAGTTTCATGGCCGCGACCCCGTATCGATGGTCGCAGCGGGACGATACTCCGTCACCGAAACATCGGCCATGTCGACCGGGTCTTCAGCGGGACGTTGCATTGTTGTCCGATGAGCATCGAACGAACGATGTGAAACGGGGTCCGTGGCCACCGGCAATGGTTTGGCAGAACGCATATGCACCCAGATGCCGACAACCGCCAACGACAAGCCCAGCAACCCTGGTTGTAGCAGCACAGCCACCGACTCCGGAGCAACGAGTGATGCAACGGCAATGGCCAACAACAGCACAAAGAGCGTCATGATTTGTCGTGTTGCCGCAATGGTCCACAGCAAACAGGCGACTGTGAGTGTGACGAACGACCCAAGGAATAACAGCGAACCAAGGCCAATGGATCGAAACTCGACCCTCTCCATCGCTCCGAGTCCGACAAAGGTATACGTTGGACCAGCAAACTTCTGTCCGTTCTCGGGGAAGTCACCAATGTTCGAGTTGTCGCGCCACTGAGGGGCGATGCGTTGAGGACGGGAAGCCAGATACAAGGGATCAACGACACGTTCATAAAACGGCGTTCGTTTCCAGACCAGTTGTGGCGACAGTCCAAAGGGATAGGAAAAGAGATAGCTCGAATCAGGTAGAGAAATCTCCAATGCCGCCTGACTGACGTAAACTTCCTGGGGGAATCTTGGGAACGAAACGCTCCAACGTGGAGTCAGGCCGGATTTCGCTGGACCTTGGAGCAAGTACCGCACTGTCAGCCAACCGGCTCCCTCTCTCGCAACCACTCCAACCCCCAGACGATACTGTTTCTGTCCGTCTGTTCCGGGGGCATCATTCATCGAGACATCGCCAACGATGTTCCCGTTCCAGTGAAATTCGACCGACGATGCTTCAGACGGCAACTGCAAGAGAATGTCTCGCGGGCTCCGGTCCAACTGATAGTCCGCCACGATGACTTGTCGCCCGTTCTCCTCAAAGAATGCTCGTACAAGGGCCGACTGCACTTCATAACCGGTCGAACTTCCACCAACTCCACTCTCGATCGTTGCGACGAATTCCGACTCTGTCTGTGGGCTGTGCCACGTCACCGCATCTGGATCTGTATGTACAGGGGCCCAATGCTCATCACTCGTCGAAACTCGCAGTCCAGACGTTCGCAGAAATCGTACGTCTGTCGTGGCGTAGGCCGCTTCCCGACACTCGAAAATCGGAATCGACAGATTGCGATCGCTGGCACGATTCAGACGATACCGCAGCGAAAGGACGAAACGTCCCGAAATTGGACTTTGAAACTCCGTTTTCAGCCACCCATCCTCTTCACCGACAACGAGCGATGGCTCCCCATTGAGTCGACACTGAATGGAAGTCCCCTCAGCACCTTGGAGAATTGTCCCTCGCAACTCCTGAGACATCCGAAACCGCAGCGAATTCAGGCGACCGTAACGCACGTTGACCGGTATCTGCTGTTCGACAACAACTGAGGTCGACTCGATGTCAGAGACGGTCACGATCGACGAGGCAAGCACCTCGCGCTCGTGGACGGTAACTGTCGCGGTCAGCTTTGCCGGGAGGTCTGTTGCGACCAGAACGCCGTTCTCTCTTACAGCCCCGTTGAGATTCGCGACGTCCTTGATACGGTAATAACGTGACCGAGGGTTGATCTCGGTCGCTCCCCACGCCAGAAGTGGAACACTTCCAGCATCGATCAACTCGATCGCCTCTCCCTCGGCAAATTGCAGTGTCGGTTCGACGTTCTCTCCCCCGACGAGTTCGAGCAGGCCTGGAAGCATCCGGTCGACATCAAGTGCCGGCAAGAAGATTGGCAACTCTTCTCTCGAAAGTGGTCGACTGAAGTTGAACTCGAGAGCAAACTGACCATCCATAGGCTCTCGCAGAATGACCTGCCACTGATCCTTCTCCCCGACCTTAGGGCGGACGTCGACCACCTGTGGCGGAAAATTCTCGATGGTCCATGCCACACCCTGCTGGCCCGGCCAGTGCAGAACCAGTTCCTCGACCACTCCTGCTTCGACCCGGACATCGGTAATACACCGCAAGTCGACTCGATCTTCAGACAACATCAGGGTCCAACGGGGTCGACAGGTCAGACTGGGCTTGACCTTTTGATAGTCCAGCAACAGGCTAAATGGCTGGTGAAGGAACTGAAAGGCGGTCGCGACGACGGGGGCTGTCGAACGCACTCCGGTTGTGCTGGTCCGCTGAACATTTTCGTTGTTGTCAGTCAGATGCCGCATGACACGGTAGCCCCGCGTCCTGGCGACTGCGATCGTTCCCGATTGCCGTTTGGCGTCTTTGACGATAAAGCCATCAATCAAAACCTCCGCCCGTTCGTCATCGAATTCAGAATCCAGCGTCCACTCCAGCCGAATATCACCTGTTGACCCCTCTGCAAGTAACACCCGCACCATTCCAGGGTCTGTCGTGGAAAGCTCATGAGAGACATAAGCCGAACCGCGGATCGGCTGAGGACCGGAGAGGCTAAAACCGGTCGGCAACTGCACGAGCAGCTCGGCTGCCGAACTGTCCAGGACGATATCTTGCACCGCCTGTAATTGCAGCCGGTCAAATTCGCGACTGATCGTGATTGACGTCTGAACCCGGGAAACGTCCGCCTGATTCTCCTGCTGTTCCAGCCAGGTGATATCAATTCGCGATCCCAATACAGTCGCATTCAATTGAGTCATGCGAGTCTTCTGTGGCGATTGCGTCAACGTTGTATCATCTGGCTTCCGCAAGATGAGTTGCCGACCCGGAACTTGCAGCGTCAATTGAGTCGGAAAATACCGTGAGGTTTCTGGAAGCGACAGAAGCAACTGCGTTCCCGCGGGGGAACGCTTCAACGGCACCCGTAAGTCCAGCTTAAGTCGATGCGTCCCTTCGCCACGGAACTTCCAGCGAAGTCCTTCATCCCGATCACCGGAATCAGCCGGCACCGGAGTTCGTGGCCCTTCATAGTCCAGCGACAACACATGCGCCTGATTCATCCGTAACGGAACTTCATACCAGCCATCGTTCCGCGAAACCCGAACCTCGACAATCACTTCGAGACGAGCGGTCGTTGCATCTTCGACATAGCCTGTCATCCGCAACGGGGCGACGTAATAAGGTGGAACCTGTTGATCCAAAGGATCAGTCTCGTCCGGCAGAACGATTGCCGCAGGTCGTGGACCCACTTCGACTCCACCACCAGAAACGCCAGTTGTCCCGCCAGTCGTTGGTGTCCCGGGAGGCACGACACCCGGCACAGAGTCAGTCGCTCCAATCCCGGAACCGGTTGCCGCTGGTCCCGGCTGAACCGTCGGTGCGGCGGGAGGAACGCCATTGCCTGCCACCGGTTGTGCCATCAGAGAAGAGCTGAATGGTCCATTCGCTACCAGTCCCATCACGAACAGCAACAGGCAAGATGCGAGCGCGGCGCGGAACGGACGAATCCATTCAGCTGCTGCGACAATCAGCGCTGTGCATCCTGACAGCACGAACATTTCACTTGAGACAGGTTGAGAGATGATGAGAACGCCGAACCGCTCCGACGACCACGCTGCCGAATACCTTCCTCAGACTTTCCCCATCATACTCCGTCGCGGACGTTCGGGAAAGTTTTTTTCCCTTCTCCCCGAACTTCGGAAGCAATCTCTCCAAGTCCCGACGAGCTTGCGGAGTCAGCGATACGGAATGTCTCATTGGCTTCAACAATAATGCATCGCACAAACAGAACGAACACCTTGACGTGTCATCATGGCGAGAATCTGCAAACAGATGCGATCCGCCGATGTCTGATGCTGACGGCCCCGCGTTCTCCGTCACATCCACAACACAACCCGATCTTTCAGCGAAGCGGGGAGTCTCCGGCCAACTGCTCGACGCAACTGGTCGTCGTGATTTCGCATGCTGAAATGTCCCAGAATGATCAGTTCATTCTGAAACCGCTCAGCACGATCGATGATGTCGTCAAGGTGTGTGTGCCCGAACTTGTGAATCTTGTCGCGACGATGCTCGGGACGAAAGAATGTCGCCTCTGTGATCAGAATTTTCGACTCATACACGTCCGGGCAGGTATCGAGACCTTCAGGTGCCGTGTCACCCGTGTAACAGACGAGCGGAAACCGAAACTCCGCACTCACCTCGCCCCCCGTCATCCGGATGTCGCGAATCTCGTCTCCCGAAAGCCCCTGATACTCGGGCTTTAACTTTTTTCGTCGCTCCGAGACGACGAATCCCAGGGAAGGGACCGTGTGGATTGTCTGAAATGCGGTCGCGACATGTTCGCGAGAGAGTTCATGCTCATCTCCAGGTTCCATTCCGATCAAGTTGCAGACCATCCGCCCTCGATCCAGTCGCTGCCACGACCGCAGCATCTTCTCGACCGGTTCGACAACGGCCGCCGGCAGCAAGATCGTCGGGGGTTCCATCTTCATCATGCGTCGTCGGGCGACATATGCAGGCAGGGCCAACAGGTGATCGAGATGCGCATGGCTGATGAAAAAGGTCTGCGTCCCCATAAAAGACCACGGCGTCCCCCCCATGTCGAATCCGCACTTGAGCTCGGGCACACGCCAGTAACTCTGCATTGCCGCACGGGAAAAACCCTCGATTGTCAGCCCGCCATGCACAAGCGACTTGATTGGGAGATTGTCAGTCATCGGTGTCCGTTCTCGAGTAAGATTCGCCTGTAAGCATTTCCATCGGCATTACTGGCGAGGGACATCTGATCCCGCCATACTGCTCCAGACAGGTTGCCAAATCGCGGGTTCGCTTCCGTCTTTCCCGAAAGTCGATCGAGAAACCAGCACTCCTGCCCCAAGATAAGGGATCATTCTTCACAGGTCGAGCATCCATTCCCTCTGGTCGTTCCTCGTCAGCAGTTATAATCCTCCGGTATGTGCCGACGTTCACCGACTCGCAGTGAGAGCGACCCGCCAGTTCTCCCACCGTCCGCCGGACATCCCTTTCGGCCATGAATCCCAGCGTTTTCAACGATCCACGATGTCCGACAAACGCCCCTGTCCACTACGATGGGTCGGCAGTTTGGCGTCCGCATCCACTTCCGACTCCCTAGTTCAGCGATCTATCGACGTCTGCATCCATTGGAGTAGTTCCATGATTCAAGCCCAATACACCCCCAGCAACGAATATCAGCCCGAACTTGATGATGTCTATGATGTTGTCGTCATTGGTGGCGGACCGGCTGGAGCCACCGTGGCCGCACTTCTCGCCGAACAGGGGCACAGCGTTGCGGTCCTCGAACGGCACGCAGTGCCTCGCTTTCATGTCGGGGAGTCGCTCATCCCGGAGACTTACTGGCCCCTGAAGCGTCTTGGGCTCATTGACCGCATGAAAGAGAGTGCCTTCCCCAAAAAATTCAGTGTGCAATTCGTCTCGGACGGCTGGAAGGAGTCTGCCCCCTTCTACTTCGACATGCACAACTCGCACGAAAGTTCGCAGACCTGGCAGGTTGAACGTGCCGACTTTGACAAGATGCTGCTCGATAAGGCGGTCGAAAACGGAGCCGTCGTCCGAACCGATGCCCAAGTCCTCGAAGTCCTGTTCGAGAACGAAACGGCCGTTGGGGTGAAGGTCAAACTTGGTCGAGACTCAGACGAAAAGGGGTCGGAAACTCGCGAGATTCGAGCAAAGGTCGTCGCCGATGCGTCGGGGCAGTCAGCCTTCCTCGTCTCCCGTCTCGGCCTCAAAATTGCCGATCCTCTTTTGAAGAAGGGAACCGTCTGGACCTACTTCAAAGGGGCCACTCGCGATGAGGGGAAAGATGAAGGGGCCACGATCATCATGCAGACCGAAGGGAAGAAGAGTTGGTTTTGGTACATCCCCCTGCGTGACGACATTGTCAGTATCGGCTGTACCGGAGCCATGAGTCACATGTTCCCCCCCGGCAGCACCCCTGAAGCGACCTTTCAGCGCGAACTCGCCCGATGTCCTGCATTGGAAAAACGGCTCGTTAACGCGACTCAACACACCGACTACTTCACCACGAAGGACTATTCCTACAGGTCGTCGCAGCCTGCAGGAAAAGGTTGGGTCCTCGTCGGTGATGCGTGTGGCTTCATTGATCCTGTCTATTCGTCGGGCGTCTTTCTCGCGCTGAAGTGCGGCGAATTCGTTGCTGACGCCACACACGAAGCCCTGAAACTCAACGACCCTTCCCCCGCTCGGCTCGGTTCGTGGTATCCACATTACGCAGACGGAGTCGAAAACTTCCGCAAACTGGTCTACGCCTTCTATGCTCCGAACTTCAGTTTCGGTGAGTTCCTGCGTCAACATCCGCAGCACAAGTCCCACCTAGTCGACGTCCTCATCGGTGCCGTCTTCAAGCCCGAAATCTCCGAGATGTTCGCCACGATGGGAGACATCTCCCCCCCATCCGAACACTAAGGCCCTCCCCAATTCCAACTTTACAAACTGGGGCTCTGGTTGATTGTAAAGATCGTCCTTCGCGTCAGTCTGCGGCGAGGATCACCTTGCGATAGGTGATACCTCCGAGGACGCCATCGAACGACATACCCTTTTTGTCTCGGTTAAACGCGGAATTTTCGTCTTGGACTTCTTCCCGTTGATCGATACGCGGACGCGGTGTCCCCCTTCAGTGAGATCCAGGCACTTGTTCCATTCCCCTGAGCGAGTGCCCGATTTGACTTTGGAGCGTCGATTGAGAACAGCGACCCGCAATACGATAGGGGTCGGGGGTTGATTCCCGCATCGTTGGCTAGGTGAATCTTGATCGCATTTCGATCAAGCCGCCCCGAACCGGTGTATTTGAAGTAGACCCCCCCCTGTCCTACGGGGTCGGTCGTCATGTACTCCATCTGCAACGTGAAGTCGCCAAGCATTTCGGGGGACATCAAAAGCGCCCCGTCGGCTCGTTCGGTTCCCGCGGCATACAGACCGAGTGGCCCTTCGGTCCATTGACGCTGTCCGACTCGTTTCCAGACAGTCGCGCTGAACAACTGATCCCGCAGCGACGCGACCTTCGCCGCCGCCTGACTCTCGGGAAATTGCGAAGACAGCGCCTCAATGCGAGCAAAACCTTGATCGAAGTTCTTGCGGTCGATCTCGAGTTCCGCCAGTCGAGCTTCTCGTCCAGCAACCCGTTCAATCACCTCGTCCCCCTCATCTCCAGCCTTTTTCAGCAGTCCCATGACGCGGTCCGATTGTCCGGCTCCCGCATACATCAGCAACAACGCCATGCGACGTGCGACCGGTGCATCGTCCGGCTTCATCAGTTCTCCCAGCAGATTCAGTAATTCGTCCGACTTCAGTTCGCTAACAGGACGAGTAACATCGGTCGACTTCGCCCGGGCTTTGATAATCCCGTTCGAGTACTCCAGGAAATCCACTCGGACGGTTCCCAATCGAATCGACGTTCCGGGGGCGAGTCCAGACAGTGTGCGTTCCATCTCGGCCTGAAACGCGAGCAGTTCCTGTATTTCCTGACGATCCCATTCAACTAGTTCCGCAACACTGTGTAACTCCTTGTCTCCTTGTGCTTCGTCGATCAGTTCGACCGCTGTGCCCCAGTCGCGAAGAGTTGTCAACTCCAAGAGCTTCTCGCGATACGTGATGTAGGGGAGCGGAAGCTTTCGCGGATCAATCGGCTCGGGCATCGGTTCGACCGGCATTGGCGGAGTCGGTGTCGTGTTGGGCATCGGCTCGAAGGGCAAGTCCCCCTCTCGAACCATCGGCATGGGAGCCATCGCAATCTTTAATGGTTCTATGGACTGCCTGTCAGTCCTCCCCTCCCCGCGGATCCATTGCTGGGCAGACCATCCACAAATTACACCAGCCGCAAAAGGATCATCACTGTAGAACAGCCATTGTTCATCGTCCGACGAAATATTGTCGATACTCGGTCGAAGGGCGGTAGCTGGGCAACTTGACCTACGCGATCTCGACTGGCTCCGAGAATGAAGCTATTCGGACTGCTTCGTCGTGCCGTTTGACCGACGAGCCACATGAAGATACTGCAAACCATCGGGCGAGAGCACAGGATGCGAGCCCGGAAACTGCACCGCGCGTCCATACGGAGGATCACCACTCGTCGTACGAAACCACTCCGAGTCTCCTGCGATCCCGGCATACCCTGGTGAAATAAATGCGATCTCCCGAAGCCCTTCGCAGCACCTGAGCGGCCGCGTACCGCACATCCAGCGCATCATCATTCGCCAAAATCGTCGGTTGATCAAAATCATCCAGAGGGGACGGGCGAGTTAAGGCCCGCAATCGTCCCTTTGTCGAGATCGCATAGACCACCGAAAGTTCATCGGCGGTCACACTTGGCCGAAGCGGCCTGGTCCACTTCCTGTCAGTCACTTTGAAGACCGGAGGCTCAAAGGAATGCAACGGCGAGACTCGCGTTGAGTAAAGATTCCGCGCTACAATCCTCGGTCCCCCGCAAACCACAGCGAACGTCCATCAGCCGTCACAAACGGATCGAATTCACGACCCGTCGTGTTTAGCGAGTTTAAGGAAATAGCGGTTCCCACAGGCATGTTCAGATACTGTGCCGCCAGCATTTCGCTCGACCCTTCTTTGGACGTGGCTGTGTCGAACTCAATCTGAGCATCACTGCCGAAGGTCATCTGACGTGTCTCGTCTATGTAGCCCTCCCGCGCAATCGTCACGGAATGGAGTCCGGCTGACGCTTCAATGAGACAGGGAGTCTGCAGGATGTTCCCAGTCTTATCCCGCACCGGGTAACGATCCACAAACACCGAGAAACCTGGTTCAGTCGTATAAACCCGACACCTCCCGCGATCAAAGCGAACCTCTTCGGCCGCCGCAACAACCGGGGCCTGTGCTATCTCGGTCGTCACTGTCTCGGTCGGAGTTGATGCTCCTGCTTCTGGCGTCGAGGGCTCGCCACCACCACAGCCAACAAGAAGACATCCAAACCAGGCAAGGCAGGCCCAGACCGACCGGGTGCAGAAGACTTTGATGGGGGACCACTTCAATGTTGAACTCATGGCATTGCAGGGTGTCAGGTCTGGGCGAAACAGGGAGCCACGAACAGCCATCGTGGACGACTCCGAATGGTCTCGGCAACCCGTAACAAACCCCGCAGAATGGGAACGTCACCACGGGTTGCCGGTCGTCGATTGTAGCAGAATTCATCCGTCGTAAACGAAAAACCTCAAGGCCCAGTGAGCCTTGAGGTTTATGTTGTTGTCGTTTCAGGAACTCGCTGTTCGGCAGACTCCTGACTTCTCGCGATTAGAGTTTTGGAGGAGTGCGAACGACGGCTCGTTGACGAGTTCGTTCCTGCATCTTTTTCATGTCTTCTTCGAGTAACAGAAGGTTTTCCTGTTCGGGGGTCAGATTACCGCGTCCTTGCATCCCGGCGACATTGCGACGGCTTTCGGTCCATTTCCACCCGACGTCCTGAGCCAGTTCGACTTCAGCCATCTTCGCCCATGGAGTTCCAGGATTCTCATCGATAACCCGCTTGAGATAGGTGCGAGCCGATTCGGCATACTTCTTCATCTGAGGACCGGTCTCGATCTCTGAGGATGGGACAAGATGCCACATGTTGTTGGTCGGAGTTTCAAAGGACTTCGGGTTCGACTTCATCATCGCGAGCATCCGGTTGTATCCCGCAAAGCGGACCCGCATCGCGAGGATGCGGCCCATAGCAAGATCGTAACTAGCTCGCCAGCGAGGTTCGACCACTTTGTCTCGAGTCTTCTCACCCTGCTCCAGAATGTTGAACAGGGTCGCCAACTTGGCTTCGGTGACCGCGACCGGCTTCTGGGCTTCCGTCAGGTCTTCACGCAGTACGTTGTCGCTGTAGCCGCGGAAAGTGGTTTCAGGATTGGGAATTCCCCCATCTTCGTAGGTCATTTCGGCGGCCGTCTTCAGAGCAAACTTCGTTGGGCTCTTGGCGATTTCCGCTGCGATCACTGGGATCGGACGGTAGTCAGGAGCGTAAGCTCGCATCTGAGCGGGATCGAATTGATAACCGCGAGACTGCTCGGTCAAGAGATACAGCCCACCGGTTTCGGCACAGAGTCGAGTCATGGTGTAGGGGCCATAACCGGCCGACATCTGTCGTAGACGCCAGTCTCCACCGCTACCGAAGAACGGCAATTGAATTACTTCAGCAAAGGCAGATTCGGGACCGCCATCGACAGGGATGTCCTGTTCGAAGCCATCTTCGTAAGTCCAACGAACGTAGCTTTGCTTCTGCCCGAAGATCGAGCCATTGCCGACGCAGTAGATGCGGAAGCGATTCTGCTTCGCACGGTTAATTGTCTCTTCCAGATGAACGAAGTCATCCCCTCGTTCGTCTGTGACAACAAAGATGAGCCGGTTGGTCCGATCGTTGTCCGGGTTGAACTTCTTGAACTTCTCCATGCAGAGGTTCGTTGCCGCAAAGACGTTTTCTTTGCCGGTCATGTCCACCTTGATGTTCTTGACCGCTTCGACCATTGGGCCAATGTTGTTTCCGACGATCGGTTCGGGAGTCAGCAAGTCAGCCCCCTCGCCATAGCTGGCAACTACCGTGTAGAGCCCGCCGGTTGCGTTGATCTTTTCAAGTTGCTTGTAGACGTTCTCGAAACGATCCGCCATGGCGGCCCGACGATCATTCAAAGACCCGGAAGCATCGAACAGCCAGATCACCATCGTCTGACGCTCGGCTAGCGATCGCTTGATTTCCAGGGTTACACGATCCATCACACCTTCCGTACCGCCGGGAACAACCGCGTTTGCGTCGCCGGCGACATCAACAGCATCAGCAAAGTCCCGCTCGATTTGAGGGGGCGTCAGCATCTCGGGCAACTTGATCATGTCTTGCGTGACAGTCTTTGCCACGGTGCGCGTGATCGGAACGATTGTCTCCTGACCAACATGCGACACCTTCTGCATTGTCGGGGTCATCGACATCGTCTCCCCCTGATTGCCGATCTTGTCCTCGATCGTTGCTTCAGAGAAGTTGTACTCTTCCTCTTTAATCTCTTCTTCGACGGCACTGGTGATCGTGCTCTTTTTCGACTGGAAGGGACTCGTCTGTACGATCATCCCCATCACTGCCAAAATAGACAGATTGACGAGAAGGCTGATCCCCCAAGCTGGCAGATCTTTCAGAGCATTGTTCACGGCGAAGTCCTCTACCCGAATACCAATACCACCAAACGACACGATCGGACCGACCGAAATTTCGGTCCCCGTCGATATAAGTCTATCGCCCATAATCCATATACGCAATCAGATTCGTCCGAAAATTCGGTGAACCCGATTGTCAATGGGCCGGCCGGGAGCCGGGAGCGGTCGCCTCAATCCTTCAGTCTTACCTCGAAAGGTTCGCACAAATGATCGCTGAACTTTCGAAATTCTCACTTTTTATTCAGATTTTGAGTCCAACCAGCGGGAAATGACGATCTCAGACTGACGCAAACAGCACCAACTGACCAAAGGAATCCCGCGACTCGCAGTGAAGAACCACTCGTCAACAGCAGGAACGTCGGTGTCATGACCGTTGTGACTGGTTGACTTCTCACCCGTTTGACCGAGTTGTTGTGGGAGATTGATCGACTTCAGCAGGACTAATTCCCTTGCCCCCAGCGCTACAGCGACGCGGGCTGACAAAGAATCCGAAGTCACGTGCCATCCAATCGGAATTGACAAATCCGGTTTCAGAAACGACTGACAGTCGACAACTGGGCACTGATTGTGGCTCCAGGCGACTCGACACTCGACTTCGTTTGAGCAAAGTCGGGCCGTGGGGAGTAGACAGGCCACGAGCCTCGCCGTCGTCCCCATTGCGTCGAGCGCCAGTTCGTGGGCAACCCGATCGGTGAGAGAAAACCGCTCACTCCAAATTCGGACCCCATCAACCAATGCGCCGCCACCCACCACCAATACTCGACGTTGCTCCGCTCGCAAGGCCAGGACACGCTGCAGTTTCTCGACCAAATCCGGCAGATCGAGGAGGCTCCCCCCAACTTTGAAGACTGCAATAGACATGCACCCGCCCCCCCAATTTTGTGGAAGAACGCAAGTTCCCCGGTGAATGGGCCACACGACCCACCACAGCAAACGACGGAATGCACCGTTCTGTTCTTCGGGGTCTGCTCTACTCGATGATCTTGCTGATCGGGAACTCAACGATTCCGGTCGCTCCAAGTTCCTTCAACTTGGGGACAAGGTTTCGCACTTCACGCTCTTCGATGATTGTGCTGACATCGAGCCAATCGGGATCGGAGAGCTGCGAGACCGTTGGCGACTGCATGGATGGTAAAACGTCGATCACGGTCTGCAATGCTTCTCGCCGGACGTTCATCATCATCCCCACCTTCCCCTCTGCGGCGAGACAGGCGTTGAGCATCAACGCAAGATTTTCCAGCTTTTGTCGTTTGAACGGGTCGGCGTACGCTTTGTGATTGGCGATGAGGCGAGTCGTGCTTTCCAGTACGGTGTCGACAATCCGCAGGTCATTGGCCCGCAAAGATGATCCCGTTTCGGTCACTTCGACGATCGCATCCGCCAGCCGTGGGGGCTTAACTTCCGTCGCTCCCCACGAAAACTCGACATCAGCCGATACGCCGTGTCGTTCGAGGTATGCCTTCGTCAGACCGACCGCTTCCGTGGCAATCCGCTTCCCTTCAAGGTCCTTTGCCGACTGAATGGGCGAATCTGTCGGGACCGCCAGCACCCAGCGAACGGGCCGGCGACTGACTTTCGAAAAGCAAAGTTCACAAATCTCGTGAACGTCGGCCCCAGTCTCTTCGACCCAATCGTGCCCCGTAATCCCCGCATCCAAGACACCTTGTTGGACATATCGTGCCATCTCCTGGGCACGGATCAACGTACACTCGATCTCGTCATCGTCGATCTTCGGGAAATACGAACGAGACGAAAACGTAATGACATAGCCCGCCTTCCGAAAGAGTTCGGCTGTCGCCTCTTGCAGACTTCCGGCTGGGATTCCGAGCTTTAAGATATTCGTAGACATAGATGTTTTCGCGGTGAGACGTCCTCGAAGTGGTCAGCGCCCCATTTGACCGAGAACCGGTCCGTCGTCAAGTCCAGCAGCGGAAAACTCAAGGGAACATTTCAACGACAGTCGGGCTAACTTGCCCAACGTCACATGAATTTCGCACCGACAGCCTCCAGGGTGAAGAATCCTTGGTGATGCGGCGTTTTTTGCCGAAGTTTGCAATTGCCCGATATTCGTGATTCGAGTAGTGTCCCGTCCCGCAGCATCATTCCGGTCGAACGGTGTTCCTTTCAGTATCGAATTGGCGACACGCAGTCTGTCCTTTTCAAACAGCCTGCATCGCGTTCCCTTCACCTGAAAGAACATCACGAAGTTCCGGCGGTTGGGGTATTGGAAACCGATCGTCTTGCTGCATATTCGAACATCTCGCGAAGATCGCGGAAGTCGCAGATAGGGAGGTCGAGACATGGGGTCAAGAACAGGCGGAACCGTCGCCACAATGGTGATTTCGGTCCCCATTGCCGCTGTATTGCTGATGGCCATGTTTGGCGTCCCGAGAATTGCCCCCGGCGTCAACGGCAAACAGGAGACTGTCTGGCAAGACCCTCGCGAATTCCTCGGCGAACTACAAGGGAAAACGTCGCAAACCGGGATGTTCGAGGGGGATTCGAGTTATCGGCCCGGCGGAGAAAACAGGAATCCGTTCTATCGGCAGGAGGATAACGCTCCCCTCGCACCCGGCAGTGACGATGCTCCTGGATGGGGTTCTCCTCGCTCGTCGGAGACATCGCACGGCCCGAGCAGTCGCACCCAAGATCCCACTGGGGCCAACTATCAGTACCCAGAACGAAACCAGTACACGGAACGAAACAATCGCCCTGGATCACCTTGGCCGACTCCCAATGAGAATCGATTTTCCCCCAATCCCGACAATTCTCGGTCAGGCGGCTCTCCGAACATCGGCTGGCAAGAGGCCTCAAGAAAACTCAACGAACTCGGCATCGAGCATTACCGCATCGAAGCCGGTTCGACTCTGGGGTCTTTTGTGTTCATCTGCCAGTTTAGCCCGGGCGACGACCCGCAGGTCATTCAGCGATTCGAAGCCGAACGGAACGACCCACTTCAAGCTGTCGCCGAAGCGATCCGACAAATTGAAGATTTCCTCCGTGATCGACATCAAGGCAGCAACAACAACGGCTTCCCCTTTCGGTAGCCTCCGATGTCAACCCCATCGGTCAACCACACTTGCTCAATGTTTTGTGCAGAAACACTGACGATTCCTTTGTAATCTCGTCAAGATGCCGCACGACGAACAACGGTGTCCTTCACGGATGGAGGATTTGCGACTCGCTCAGACAGAAAACTCTGTACGTCCTGTCAACTGGCAAGTCATGACACTGGTGGGCCGATCTCACCAGTCGATCAGTTTCCGATCACTGCTTTTGAATTGTATTCCTCCCTGGGAGTGATGGTTTCGTGCGATCGAGTTCGAGTCAGTCTCTGTCGAAGCATTGGCAGTCGTCGTTGCTGCAAGGTTGGCAGTCGATCGTCCAATTCGGACCGCACTTTCCCGATCCACAGCAGCCCGAAGTACGACAACTCTGGCGACGCAAATCTGCCGAAGTCGCCGGGGAGACCGGTCACTTTGACACGTTGTCCATTAACCAGCGATCGGTCAAATCGGCTCGACTCGAAGCGGCTCTGCTCGTGGCCGGAGGTGGCCTGACGCTCCAGAAGCTCGCCCAGTTTGCAACTCTCTCCGGAGCCAAAGAAGCCCGAGAACTGATCGATCAACTTAATGAATCGTATGCCCGCTCGCGATCATCGTTTCGGGTCGAACGGGTCGCGACAGGCTATCGACTGTTGACGCTCCCGAAGTTCGCCCACTGGCTCGACCGAATTCATCATCGACAGGAACGCCTTAAACTCTCTGCACCCGCAATGGAGACATTGTCCATCGTCGCGTACCGTCAACCACTGACGCGAGCCGACATTGAAGCGGTGCGCGGGGTGCAGTCGGCCGAGATGCTTAAGCAACTGATGGAGCGAAACCTCGTCAAGATCGTCGGCGAAGACGACACCCTCGGACGTCCCTATCTGTACGGCACGACGCGCCTGTTCCTCGAATACTTCGGCCTTCGTGCCCTTGACGACCTCCCCCGTGCCGAAACACTCCGCAAAGCCGCTACCGAACTCCGAGCGGAACGCCTCGCCGCCGCCGAAGAAGCCGCACGCGAAGAGGATGAACAGGACGATGACGAGTGGGACGACGACGATGAAGAAGATGACGAAGAAGATGACGACGACGATGAATGGGAGGACGATGAAGACGACGAGGACGACGACGAAGAAGAAGAAGAAGAGGAAGAATCGGAAGCTGCCTGA
Organism: Planctomycetaceae bacterium; assembly: GCA_041398965.1. Classification (GTDB taxonomy): domain Bacteria; phylum Planctomycetota; class Planctomycetia; order Planctomycetales; family Planctomycetaceae; genus JAWKTT01. Next base: position 22,224 of record JAWKTT010000036.1, read on the forward strand.
TTCCTCTCAATGGCAAGACCTCTGCCTCGCGCCCCCCGAGTGCGAGACAAACTCGTCGTATGATCCAAGACGCCGTTTCCCCCCACGCCCAACTTGCCGGGCGATAAATCGTATTTCCTCCGTTCTTGGCATTCGGGTCTCCTCCCTGAAACGCCACAGCCACGCTTTGCTGCTCCTTCCGGTTCCGACCTTCCCTTGCTACGCTGATCGCAAGGTTTAGGCATCCCCGGTCGAGGAGTTCGTTCCCATGATTGCTGCCCGGTTGAGTCATCGTTGCAAAGTCGCCCGTTCTGTCACTCTCATCGTGCTCGACCGACTGCGAGAAGCAGGGGTGTTGACGCTCTGCGTATTCGCTCTGATTCCTTTCATCATTGGATCAGCCACGCTTGCGGATGACTCGTTCCCGAAGCCATTCGATACTCAAGCCGAGACGGAGAAGCCACTCACCCCGCAAGAAGCGCTCGCGGCGTTTCATGTTCCCGAGGGATTTAAGGCGACCCTTTTCGCAGCAGAACCCGACGTTTGCAATCCGATTTCGATCTGCACCGATTCTCGAGGTCGACTCTGGGTCGCTGAGAACTATACCTATGCCGAGTCGGGGACAAATTACGATCTCCGCCTGCACGACCGAGTCATTGTGCTGGAAGATACCGATGGCGATGGCGTCCACGACAAGCGAACCGTCTTTTACGACAAGATTCAGAAGTTGACGTCGGTCGCGGTGGGCATGGGGGGCGTCTGGATCACTTGTGCTCCCATGACAACTCCCGATGGTCCCCGCCCGAAGTTAGAACTCCTGTTCATTCCCGACGCCAACGCCGATGCCGTCCCCGACGGAGAGCCGGTCGTCATGCTCGATGGATTCGATGGCGACGCCATTCGTCACAACATCGTCAACGGCCTGAAGTGGGGGCCGGATGGTTGGCTCTATGGTCGACACGGCATCATGGCGACCTCGTTTGTCGGTCGGCCCGGTGCCGCAGATTCCGAGCGACGGGCGATCAACTGCGGCGTCTGGCGTTTCCATCCGACGCGGCACCTGTTTGAAGTTGTCTCGCAGGGGACGACGAACCCCTGGGGCATGGACTGGGATTCAAACGGCGAGTGCTGGCTCATCAATACCGTCATCGGACACCTCTGGCACGTCCTCCCAAATGCTCACTGGCGACGGATGTACGGTTCGCACTTCAACCCACACATCTATGAAGTCATGGAACAAACCGCAGACCACTTTCACTGGGCGACCGGCGAGAACTGGGGGGACGTCAAGAAAGGAATGTCCGCCACGACCGACGCTGCGGGCGGCGGTCACGCACATTGTGGAATCCTGTACTGCGACGCCACCTGGCCTGCTGAGTTTCGGGGTTCCGTGCTCGCCGGGAACTATCATGGCCGACGACTCAATCGGGACATCCTCGTCAGGAAAGGATGCGGCTACACGGCGACGCACGCTCCCGACTTCATCAGCAGCAGCGACCCCTACTTCAAGGTGATCGAACTCGAGCATGCCCGCGACGGCGGGATGTTTGTGGCCGACTGGTCCGACATCGGCGAGTGTCACGACAACGATGGCGTCCATCGGTCCAGCGGACGTATTTTCAAGGTGACGTGGGACACCGAACCGCACCAGACGTCGTCGTCCCCCAAGCTGCCTGATGTCGATGGTGCCGGAAATGCCTCCAATGGTGGCATCGAACGTGCAGCCCTCTTTGAGGAAGAAGCGATTTTTCCCCTGAACAGAACGGTAGACATTGCAAGCCTGACGTCGGATCAGTTGCTACTGCTGCAAGGTCATCGAAGTGAATGGTACGCTCGCCGTGCCCGGCTGATTCTTCAGGAACGTGCCGCGCGGGGAGACGCGATGCTGCCAGTGGCCGACGCGTGCCGAAACCTCGTGCAATCCGCTTCGTCGCCGGTCCACAAATTGCGTCTGTTCTGGTGCCTGCTGGTGACGGGGCAACTCAAGCACTCTGACTTGCAATTGGCGGTTCAGGACAACGATGAACACCTCAACGCCTGGGGAGTCCGAATGATCGCCGAGCACCCTGAACTGCTGGCCGATCCAGCGACAGCCGCCGAGTGGTTGGGCGACATCGCAGCGACGACCAAGTCGGGACTCGTCCGCCTGTACATCGCGGCAACGATCACCCGATTCTCGCTACCAGACCGGCTGCATCTCGCTACGATCCTCGCAGCACAGGAACAGGACGCCCATGATCCTCAATTGCCGCTGCTTCTCTGGGTTGGCGTTGAACCTGCCATCGCAGCAGACCCCGCGCGCGGCGTTGCGCTGATGGCTGAGTCCAAACTCCCGCAGTTGAGCCGCTTCATCGCCCGGCGATTGACGGGGGAATCGTCCACCGACATGACCGGTATCAACGCCATTGCCGCCATCCTGAAGGGGTCAACGAACGAGCACAACGGCCTCCGCCGACAGGTCTTGCTCGGGATGAACGATGCGCTCCGTGGTTGGCGAAAAGCTCCGCAACCGGCTCAGTGGAATGACGTCGTCAACCAGATGCAGACTTCGGGCGATGGCGATCTTGTGACGATGACTCGCGACTTGAGTCTCCTCTTCGGCGATGGTCGGGCCATCGAAGAGGTACGCAAGATTGCATTGGACGGTCGAGCAGAGCTGAGCACCCGACAGGCTGCCATTCGCTCGCTCGTCGAGTCCCGGGCCGACGGTCTCGCTCCGATGCTCGAAGAGTTATTGAAGAACCGCGATCTCGCCGCTCCCGCGATCGAAGGTCTCGCAGCCGTCGGCGGTCCCGAGACGCCGCAGTTACTCGCCGCCAACTACAACCGCTATCGCCAGGACGGAAAAACAGCCGCCATCACCACCCTCGTCTCCCGACCCGACTTCGCCCCCCGACTGATCGAGGCGGTCGAACAAGGAAAGATTCCGAGAGAGGATGTCCCCTCCTTCCAACTGCGACAAATGCTCACCTATGGTAACGCCGAGTTGGCGACACGCATCAACCAGCAATGGCCCGAACTCGCGCGTTTGTCGACCGAAAAGCAAACCCGGATGGCCGAGTTCCGAAAAGCTCTCACCGCCGACACCCTCGCCGCAGGTGATCGCTCGGCCGGACGAAAGCTCTTTCAGGAGTCCTGTGCAAAGTGTCATAAGCTCTTCGGCGAAGGGGGAACCACCGCTCCCGACATCACCGGCGCACAACGCTCGAATCTGAACTACCTCCTGGAGAACATCGTCGACCCGAGCGCAACGGTCTCGAAGAACTACAAGATGTCGATTGTCATTCTCGATGATGGCCGCGTCCTCAACGGCATCGTTCTGGAGAACCGGGCCGACTCCCCCACCATTTCCCTGCAACTCCCCGACCAACTCGTCCGCCTCGACCGCTCGTCCATCGAGCAACTCCGAGAAACCGAGATGTCTCTCATGCCCGAAGGCCAACTCGACCGCCTCACTCCTGAACAACTCCGCAACTTGATGAGCTACCTCATGTCGCCGTCGCAAGTCGAATAACATCTCCCCCTGCGTCGGACGATCCATATCCGGCGTCACCTCAAACATCCGACGGACACACATGCCCGTCGGACAATGAGTGACGAACTTCGCCCACGATTACTTTAAGGCATCAAGTTTCTCCTGTGGCCCCTTCTTCAGCACGTCACTGGGCGCCGCTGCGATCGACAGTTGATATTGTGTCCTCGCCTTCTCGATCTGCCCCCCTTTGGCAAAGATATCTCCCAGCGACATTCGCCAGAAGTAAACCAGCGTTGCCCCTCGCCCTTCAGGGGGACCCGCGAGCGACTTCTCAGCCGCAGCCAATGCCTGTTCGATGTTTCCGGCATCCAACCAAGCCAGTCCGGCATCCTTATACAATGCCGCCTGCAACATCGGATCAGCCGCCGCCTGCTCTTCGAGTCGCTTCGCCTTGGCAGTGTCGAGTTTCACCTCGATCTCCGTCAGTTTCGCCTCCATCGCCGTCGCTTTTTCAGCGTTCCTCTCGACGTAAGAATAGATCTGTGCGAGCAGGGCCACAGAGACTATGTCTGACTTGTCCTTCCTGAGTGTCTCTTCATATCGTTCGATCGCCCCTTTGGTCATCCCCCGTTGATGGTAGAATGTGGCAGTCGACCGCGCGATCAGTGAACGCTTTGTCTTCGAGTCGATGTGCTCAATCAAGTACTCCGACGCCTCAACCATTTTCTCCGCCTCGGGGAGTTCTCGATACGCGGGAATGAGCGATTCGTAGGCCTCCACTCGCTGATCGTCGTTTTCCGCCAATCGCAATGAGGCCTCCAAAGGTATTCGACTCCCCGCATAGTCTCTCTTCATGAGAAACGGAACTGCCGCACGCCGGGCATCACGATAGTTAGAATACTGCTCCTGACCCGCAGCCGACCGCAAAACAAAACTGAGGATTCCAGCAACCAAAATCAACACGACGGGCAGTGAGCGCATAGTCCGAGTCCTGTAAGTCGAGATTGGGATGTGAAAGAGTCCTGTGTTGCGGTCATTGATTGACCATTCGCGGGAACCGCGAGAGTGGCAACATTCGTCCAAATCTACGACAACCGCAACCGGAATACAACGAAAAATCTCCAACCATTTCTTGACCTTCAGTTCGCCGAACAGCCATCCGTCGAACAACGGACATCGTTGCCCGTCAATTCATCCGCGATCCGATGTGCGTTCGATTTGCCATACAGGGATCATCTCTCCAGCCACTCGACGACATGGGACGCGACGTCGATGCCCGTGGCAGATGAGAATCCCTTCCAGCCAGGAATGCCGTTCACTTCAATGACATAACGTTTGCCATCCGGGCCGGAGAGGAGATCGACGCCGGCAAAAGGGACTCCGACGGCAGACGCTGCCTTTAATGCTAAGTCGACCTCTTCAGGCGTCGGGTCATAAGCCTCCGCTTTCCCGCCACAGGCGACATTAGTTTTGTAACTATGATTCGCATGACGTCGAATCGCACCGATTACCTCCCCCCCTAAAGTGAGGATGCGAATATCGTATCCGGGGTGCTGAATAAATCTCTGTAAGTAAAGTACCGACTGCATTCGTTCGAGCGTGCGAAAGACACGTTGACCGAGATCTGGGTCGCTGACCCGGACAATGCCACGGCCCTCCGCACCGAAAATGGGTTTCACCAGGACATCCCCTCCGAGTCGTTCTAATCCCACTAACGCTTCTACCGTCGACTCACACACAAGGGTCTCTGGAACGGGCAGCCCCGCCGCGGCCAACGTGCTCGTTGTTAAGAACTTGTCGACCGCATGTTCAATGGTGCGGGGCGGATTCAGGACCCTCACCCCCAACGCCTCTAATCGTGAAAGCGTATCCATTCGAAAGACGATCTGCTCCAACGATCCCGGGGGCATCGTCCGAATTACCAGGGAATCAAAGCTGAGCAGGTCAATATTCTGAAGCGATTGACGATCTGTAAGATCGCGACCTTCCGCAGTAATTCCCCTCTCCGACCCCACGCTCACGGTGAGCGTGGGGTAGTCCAGTCTCTCGACCGTGTGACCTCGCTCAGTTCCAGCCCGCTGGAGGTCGGATACATACCAACTCCCGGCATTTCCTAATAGGCCGATTCGCACAATGTCTCCTTTGATTAAATGTCGCAGCTGTTGATTTCTGCTGGAAGGCAGATCGCGGAATTGATAAGACACACGTCTTAATGGACCGGCTATCAGTCAACTGGACAACGTAAATCAGCACGTCCAGTCTGATCCGGTTCCGTGTAATAACTAGTAGAAAAGCGTACGCGTTGCTGGTGTCAGATTGGAAAGGCTGTTCCACAGTCGCCATTTTAACGGGCGGTTAAGGCGTCGTAAGATTCAACTCTTCGATTTGCTTCGTCTTAACGTTCTTGGAAAAGGTATTGGTCTCTCCGAAGTCGTCGAATGTGTCGTACCCGCTTCCCCCATCAACAGCTAGGCCCTTCCTGAAGGTGGCGTTGCTTTCTTGGTAGATGTCGTCATCGGCTCCCAGCTTGATCTTGACCGCGGCGAGATAGGTGTTGCCCCCGCGAAAGCCATCATGTGCAACTTCGTCAAAACCGCTGCCGGTATCGATGACAAGTCTTGAATGAAAGGTGTTTCCACTCGAAAGGACGAGGTCATCGCCCCCTCCAAGCTGTAGTTTCATCTTGGCGAAGACGTCGACTTGTTCGCACTGAAACGTGTCGGCCCCTTCTCCTCCGAGAAACTGGACCGAGTTGGCTCGAATTGACCCGACGAACTCCAACGTGTCCTCACCGGCGTTGCCGAGAAACTGAAACTTACCACTAAGATTCAGGTTGCTAGCGGTCACATCATCGTTTCCCCCTGCCCCCTGAATGACGATCGACTTGACGCCGGTCTCAACTTGAGACGCTCCTTCATTAACGGAAACCTCAACGCTTCCATTGCCTAATCCGACCAGATCTATGTAATCCCCGACATCGTCTGTGGAAACAATCCACAGGGTCGTCCCCTTGCGAAAGATACTCGCCGAAAGAAGTGTTCGTCCTTCCAGTTGTTCAAATCCGAATACCATGGTGTCTCCATACACGAGGTGTGTCAATTAATTCAATCACGACAATTTGTTCAGGTGGCGAGGATCGCCAAACTTCAGCGGCCAGATGTCAGAGTTGGAACATAGGGACATGATTGCGCGATTGATAACAGATTCTCGGCCTCGATGGCAATCGGAAGCAGAATGTGACAACAAGTTACAACACGGCAAGTGGGTCGCGGGAGTGCTCCAGTGTCCCACGGGTGACGCCGACACGGTTGATCGCGTGCAGTGACTGCCAGACCACCGTGGCGTCAACGGCCCCTTCCATCAAGCGTTGATATAGCGAGATCAGTGAGGCAATCTCGCTGGATGGGGCATCGTGAAGTAACTCAATCCGGAACTTCGTGACCCCCAATTGCTGCAAAGCGGAAACGACTTCGGCTCCACTCTGTGGGACGGAATTGTAGAGCGTGTTCCGACATCCCACATCGGCCCTCAATGGGTGTTGGGCACCGACACGGTCTCGCAACTCGACGAGATGATCGTCACAAGGGCGTCCGCAATTCGTCTTGTTGGTCCCCGGCGATAGCACGGCACAGAAGACGCAATGCTCCATATGAAACATGGGCATATGTTGGTGAACCACAACTTCCAGATCGGCCCCGCCGACCCGGCTCACCATTAACAGCAACTGGTCGCGATTCATATCATAAGAGGGCGTCATGAGCAATGCACCCCGTTCCCGCAGCCAGGCGATGGTTAATTCATTCGCGGCATTAAAAGAGTAGTCACTCACGCAACGAAACCCGCGTGAATGGAAGAATTCTAATCCTGAGAGATTGCGAACGAGCACCCCATCCGGGCGATAACGTGCGAGCAGATGGAAGATACCTAACTCGCCGGGTTTCTGTATTCTGGGAGTCGCGAGGACTATTTCGGCATGATGATAATGGGCCCGTGCGACCGCTTCGCGATATTGTCGAATATCTTGAAAGTCGGCATAGATGCGGCGCGTCCCGGCTTCACAAACGGCATCGAGTTGCGACAGGGAACGACACAGTACCGAAAGCTTCGCGTCAGAATGGACCGCGTCCGGCGTCGATGCTTCTTGCCGGACTGCGGGGCGAAGCTGAGGAAGGACGGGAGGCAAGTCGACGAGCCGCTGCTTCGGTCGGTCGGCTGACTCACGCGCTGCGGCGAGTTGCCGAACCATCTCCTTTCGGAGTGCCCCGAGCACACTCAGGGGGACCATTGGTGCCCCGCTGATCTCGGCAGAGAGGCCATTGAGGACGAAGCCGGTCCCTCCGAGTCGTCCGAACTGTTCTCTCAGCAGTTCTTTAGTCAAAGGGTGCTTTCTTGCGGTTTCTAAAGGAGCATCCCCTGTCACTTGAATGAGCGGTAACCCTTCGCATTGAATGGCCAGAGAGATTGCCGAACCGACGCGAGCGGCAACCTCCAGCGACACGGGGCGATCACGACCAGTAATCTCTCCTTGATAGGTCTTCTTCCACTTCCGCGTGAGTCGAGGGTCGTCCGTCTTCCAGACAGTCTGTCCGGCCGTGAGCCGATCGAATTGGAAGTCTTCCTTCGCAAACGTCAGTTCGACACGCCCCTTGGTGACAGCCTTATCGACAGGGATACCTTCTTGCAACAACTGAAAGACGCGCCCTCCCTGTTCGTCTCCTTGCAGTCGATCTCCCTCGAACACGACACCATCCCCGACTTGGAGCGTGCCGTCGAGTTGCACGTGAACCCCCTGTTCTCCACAACGGATCACCGTTCCAACGCGGACCCCTCGCTTAGCGGAACTTGTCGCCGGGACGAGCATTTTGTGATCGCAGCCTTTGAGCCATCCGGGCGAAAATCCGCGAGAAAAGGAGAGTTCCATCTCTTCGATGTCGCGCGGGGTGAACTCGATCGGCTGACCGGCAACGGCAGCATCAATCGCTTGTCGGTAATGTCGGGTGATGTTGGCGACATACTCCGGCGTCTTGAGTCGCCCTTCGATCTTCAGCGAGCAGACCCCGGCAGCGATCAGTTCGGGAATGAGCGCGTATGCCGCGAGGTCTTGCGGACTGAGAAGGTAGCGCTGGTCCTTGAGGTCGACATCCTGACCATCGCAAATCAGTTCGTAGGGGAGTCGACAGGCTTGGGCGCACTGACCACGATTAGCACTCCGCCCCCCAAGTGATTCGCTTGTCAGGCACTGGCCGCTGTAGGCGACGCAGAGTGCTCCGTGAACGAAGACTTCCAGTGGCATCTCCGTCGCCTGGTGAATGGCAGCAATCTCTTGAACCGACAGTTCCCGTGCCAAGACGACCCGCTCGATCCCCAGGGGGGCAATCTGTGTGATCGTTTCGGCACTGGTCATGGTCATTTGTGTTGACGCATGTATTGCCAACTGAGGTGCTGTCGCCCGGACCAGTCGAGCAAGGCCAAGGTCCTGGATCAACACGGCATCGACAGCGGCATCGGCGAGGGTACGAATTAACTGTTCCAACTGAGGAAGTTCGTCAGAGAACGCAATCGTGTTCAGCGTGACGTACCCCTTCACCCCGTAGCGATGCAGAAAGGCCATGAGGTCGGGGAGTTCGTCCACCTGGAAGTTGACGGCTCTCGCTCGGGCGTTGAAGCCGGCGTCGAGACCGAAGTAGATGGCGTCGGCCCCATTGGCGACGGCTGCCCGCGCACAGTCCCAGTGTCCAGCCGGGGCCAAAAGTTCGGGGGGGATGATCGGAGAGTTGCTGGACATATGGAGGCAGACGACATCAACACGAATTGCGGTCCCTGCAACGGGCAGGCACAAACTTTCACGATTCTAACAGGGAGTCAACCGATTGGGCAGTGGGGCCGAATTCGGAACTGGTTGTCAGGATTCTTGAGAAATTGCCGATTGACCTCCGGCACTTTGTCGTGAATTATTACGCAGTGCTTACGCTGTATGTAAGCAAAGTCAATGTATACGAGAGATAGAGGAGTGCGAAAGATGCCGTATTTGATGGTCAACCTGGACGACCCCGCAGACTGTTTGCGTGGCCTGATGACCCTGCAGAACTGCTCGGGAGTGAATGGCGGAGCCCTTTCGGGATCATGCGGAGAACCGGTGAGACGAGGACGGGGTCGGAGGCGAGGGGATCATTTCGGGTCGGGCATGGGACCGCGAGCCGAGCGGGAGATGGGACCGGGACATCGGCGACGACGCCCGAACGAGATCGATTCGCAGGGACTGGCGACCGACGCAGAACAGGTGACGGAGTTGCCTCTGCGGAAGAAACTGGAACGGATCCGGCATCGAGGAATCTGGCAACATCTGGTGCGGGTTGCCCAGGAGATCAACGATCCGAAGTCGCTGCCAGAACTGGATGCGTTGCTTGACTTGCCGAAGAACAAGATGCGATCGCTCAAGGCGATCATGGGGAAACTGGAGCATCGATTTGGAATTCGTTTCCTGCGTCCGGAACCGGATGCCGGGGTCGATGACGCGGGGAACCCTCGCTACATCATGCCTCCGCATATTCGGAAGCAAATTCTGAAGATGACCGAAACAGTCGACTAACCTCGCCCCGAGAGGTCTCAGCAAGAGCACCCCATGGCCGCCCGAAGAGACTTCGGGCGGCCATTCTTGTCGTTGAGTTCAGGGAAGAAGGTCGTCCGTTCCTTGCATGAGGGCGGCGAACTGATCGGGGTCAATGTTCTCGGAGAGGAAGGTCACGGAGGCGGAGCGGAGGGCGACGTGCATGCCGCCGGGGTGGGGGCTGCCGAGTCCGCCGGAGGGGAGTGTTCCCGAATGACGGTTGATCCCCATGAGGGCATCGGCGAAGGGGACTTCTTGAGTTGGGGCCATCCAACAGACGGGGGTTTTGCGTTCAGCGACGAGGATCATGTTGGCACTCTTGGGGCCGAAGCCGTCGAGACGTTTGCCGACACTCCCATGAAACGCCGTCGTGTCGCCGCTGATGACGGTGCAGGTCGTCTCCCCCGGCCCGCCGTGCTCCGACGGACATTGAAACACCGCGACCTCTTCGGCATGAAACTTTTGGTTGTGAGGACTATCCCAAGGCTCCTCCAGCCGAAGCTTATCATAGAGTTCCTGCTCCCCCAGAAACGGCAACAACAACACCCGCCAACTATGAAGCGGCTTCCCCTGTGCATCGGCAGAAAACTCCGGCGGCAATGTGCCGTGTTGTTTTTCGTAGAGGAGCATGGCGAGTACGATCCGCAGGAGGTTGTCTTGACAGTCCATGCGATGAAATGGTTCCCGAATTGAATCAAATGCCGGCGCTAGGCCATTCGCCAACGTGCTTCCCAGGACTCTTGATCGCGACGCGCGAAACAACATCCAAGTCGAGGAACGCTTGGTGGTCGGAGTGCTCCCGCCCATGATGTTGTCGTATTCCAGAATCGCCTCTTCCGCGACGACATTCCAGTTCACTCCCAGCGGCCAATCACCCCAAGGGATATCTAACCCCATGTCTTCAATGAGCTTCGAGCCGCGATCGTGAGCGAGGTGCTGAATGAAGTCGCAAAACGTTAGCTTTTCAACCGTCATTGCTTCCTCGAAGGAAACTGCTTGCGGGAGGCGATTCAATTCTTCCACGTAGCGGCGCAGTTGAGCCTCAGACGGCGGGTACTCCAATGATCCAGCGATTGGAGTGGCGACCGAGATGCTCTGCACCGCAATCCCCACAAGACACTCGATTAGTGCCCCCTTCTGCCCCAGGAACCTGCCGAGTCGTCGGATGGAAACGGCATCGTCAATCGCCAAATCGATCTCTCCGTTAGCGATACGAAAGTTCGCTCGTTCCTGAAAGGCGCGGGCAAAGTGTCGCGGGCGTTGAATGTCCAGAAGAGTTAGCTCGAAAAGTGGTAAATTGTCCTCATCGAGCCAAGGGACGTAATAGACTTGCTGGCGGACTCCGTTGGCGATCCGGTCAAGTGCGGTGTCATTCTCGGTCAACCAGTCGGCCATTTCTGGACGGTCTTCGAATGTCCAAGGCTTGCCGACCTTGCCTTCAAGTTCGCCGACCAACTCCTCGACGTCTGGTCCCGTCGAATGCTTTGTCGCGTAACGTCGCAAGTAAGCAGCCGGATCCTCCAACTTTAACGTCGGCAGGATCAGGGGGTCGAGGCCGAACTTTTCGTAGAGATGTTGGCGTTGTGCCGGTGTGACGTCTGACGAGAACGCCAGTTCTCTCACAACCATGCGGTAGCCGTTGTCGTCGGTCTGCATCTCGGGGGGATAGCGATACTGTTCCATTGCGGCGAAGTAATCGACGCGGGTGCCGTCGGGGGTCAGGGGTTCGGTGATGTAGGTGGTCTCCTTCGAGATTGTCAGCGGGACATCTGTGAAGAGGTTGACTGCAAACAGAATCAGGAAGAGTCCGAAGACCGCAAGTCCCAGCCAGACGATGTGCCGCATTTGTGGAGTGAACGGCGGCTTGACGTGCTCGGAGGAGTTGTTGGTGGGGGTGCCATCGGACATGGGGCGCCTTCGGGAAAAAACGTTGTTGTTTGTCGTGTCTGGCGAGAGTTACGTGCCGAAGTGAGACAGTGTTTGTAGAATCTGTCGCTTCAAGAGATGCACGCCGAGGATATTTCCTTGTTTTACTCGAATGGCAGACACAATCAATGACCGCACTCGCTCGACTTTCCACGGGTCTTCCGAAACTGGATGCACTTCTGGGAGGGGGACTCGTCCCCGGAACGATGACTGTCGTTCTTGGGGCGACCGGGATTGGGAAGACGCAACTGGGCGTTCACTTTCTGCGACAAGGATTGCATCAGGAAGGGGAAACGGGAATCCTCTTCGACATGACAACCCGGGGAGATACGCAGAATCATGCGGATTACGCTCGACGGATGTTTGACTGGACATTGACCCCCGCTTCCGCCGATGGCCTGCTGACTCCGGAAGCGGTGTGGGACAGGGAGCAAGTCCGTCGAGACATCATTCATCTGTTTCAGCGAAGCGGTCGACGGGTGACCATACGCGATCTCTCGACCGAAGAACTTCAAATCTGGAAGGCGGATTTGAATCGCCGCTTGACGACCGCCATCAGCTTCTTTTACGGGAACTTCGTCCACGGCGTCAGGCGATGTGTCGTCGACGGGATCGAACCGGCAGATCGGGCGAGCGAGTCGTTTCAGTTTGATCTCTTCGAATACGTCTACCATCAGATTCTTCGCAAAGAGCACGACTGGGTCGCTCGGGACCTGTTTCGGGCGGCGTTTCGTGAGAATGCCGAACGGGTGGCGACTCATGCTTACCCGCACGATCAACTCGGCTGTTTGATGCTCTGCACGACGCATGAGATTCTGCTGGATGACCTGATCGCCCGCCCCATCGAGAGTGGCGACGTCCTCGCGAATGCCAACACAATTCTGTTGATGGGCAAGGTCCGAAACGGAGCCAAAGTGACTCGGGCTCTCCACGTTGCGAAACATCGAGGCAGCGCATGCAGTGATGGCATCGTCCCCTTTGAGATCGACGACACCGGTCTCAAGATCGGCGAGCCCATTTCTTGACCCTCCAGAACGACAACCACATCTGATGGCCAGAAAAAATGGGGGTGAGTCAGAAGTTCGCCAAGGGGTGGGGTGATGCCTGGAATCACCTCAGCCCTCATTCCGTCTGACACACATGTCCGTTGACATTGGCGAGTCTTGGCGAGCGAGGATGTCGCCGGCGGCCGGGGATTGACACGCCGGTCGACAGACCGGGAACTGAGCAGGTTTAAACAACGCCTGTGAAGGGGAGTCCACAAGTTAGCCGGGGCATCTTGAGATCGGTACCGCGTCTTCGGGTGCGGTTATTGTCCGATCGGCTGAATATTCCGGGCTGCTTGCTCAGTCGGGGCTGGAACAATGATGCGATCTTTTTACTCTGTCGGTTTCCCATCATCTCGTTGGATTTCGAGGACTTTTCAATGTCATCTCCATGCTGGTTTTCTGGGACTGATGCTCTGTCTCGCTGGGAGGACAGCCTCTGTTTGTGGCGGGTTACCGTGGCATTGGTGGGACTGCGGTCGGAGAACGCAGAAGGATCATCATTCTGACGAATGGCGATCACCCGTTCTGGGATGCGTGATGTGAAGCAGGAGCCGATCAGGGCAAAGGATTTCAAACTGGCCGAGTCCGGGTTGGTCATAGACTTTCGGCAAAACGGACTTCACGGTGAGGACAACGACTGGCGCCAAACAGTATGGTCTGGAGACCGACATCAATGGCGTTGGGCATCTCAGTTTATGACGCCGAGAATCCGGCGTTGGAAGAACTGAAGCGACTGAAAGACTCGGGAATCAAAATTATCACCATAGATGGCAGGGTTAGTCAGTTTACCGTGATATTCGGACTGCCCACATCGGGACCGACAATCTGACGGCGGGGGCGAACTCGGGAAGTCGACGGCAGCAGCAATTCGACCTGAAGGTGGAAACTATGGCATCTTCGTCGGTAACAAAGGGAACGCCAACGCCAAAGGACGCATGAACGGTTTTAAGGCGGGCGTCTCCTCGAAGTTCGTCGAAATCGAAACTCTTGACGATCAGGGGAAGCCTGAGAACGCTCGGACGATGGTCAAGGATGCGCTCGACCGCCACCCGGAGATTAACATTCTTGTCGGCATCTGGGCCTATGATGGCCCTGCATGTTCGGCTGTGGCGGTCGAACGAGGGATTCGAGAAGCCACGACGATTGTGACGTTTGATGCTGACGAACAGAGCATTGCGGCGATGGAGAAGGGGCAACTCGATCTCATGGTTGTGCAGGACCCATTCGACATGGGCTATCAAGGGGTGCGGCTCTTGAAGGCACTCGTTCTCGATGATCAAGCCACATTCAAGGAAATGCTCCCGAACTACGGTCAGCCCGATGGCGATTTGTATCGCACAGGCCTGAAGGTTGTCGTCCCTGATGACAATAAGTCAGTGACCAAAGAGATTCTGCACGCTGAAACTCAGTTGTTGAATCTGACGGAATTTAAGGAATGGCTGAAGAAGTACGGGCTGAAGGCATCGTAGGGCATGTCGATTCCTGAGGAATGACCGCTCGAAATGACGTGATAGCCGAAGGGTGACTGTGGCACCCCTTGGAGTTTTCGCACTCACTTTTCCTTTTGCCCAAGGAGACGCATTGCCGATGACGATGGAACCTGCCACTCCCGCGGCCAAGGCACCAAGCGGGCGTCGTTATCTCAACGAACTCGGACTATTCGTCGCGATTCTGATGGTGCTCGGGGTGACGACGTACTTTAGCTCGTCTTACCGGGAGAAGCCGGGGCAGAATGCTCAGGAGTTACTACGTCAGACCTCGTTGTTAGGTATTTTCGCCCTTGGGGCGGCGACGGTCATTATCGCGGGGGGAATCGACCTTTCTAGCGGATCAGTCATCGCCTTCAGCGCGACATGCTGTACGTCGATCATCTATGCTTTGGCACCTCAGGTTGATAACTCCCCCGATACGCGAGATGTTGGATGGGGGATATTACTATTAGCTTTCGCGGGAACGATACTAATCTCCGTTTTAGTAGGAACGTTTCACACTTGGCTAATTACTTCTGTCGGCCTGCCGCCATTCGTGGCGACGCTCGCTTCACTCGTGGGGCTGCGAAGTTTAGCGAGACTGATTATTGAAGACGTCACACGATTCGCGGAGCATCGAGCGACCGGGAATACTCAGATTTACATCGGGGATCCCAGGTATAGTCTATTAGGGACCGAGTGGTGGATACCGACTGTCGTGTTCGCCACGTTTGCGATTCTCTTATGGTTGCTGATGAGCCGAACGGTCATCGGACGACACTTGTATGCGATGGGGGGGAACGAAGAGGCGGCTCGGCTGAGTGGGATTTCCACGACAAATCTCAAGTGGATCGCCTACTGCATCGGAACGGTGACCGCGGCGACGGCGGGAATTTTACATAGTAGCTACATTCGCATGGCTGAACCGGTGAATGATGGCTTGGGATACGAACTGAGCGCGATTGCTGCTGCGGTGGTTGGAGGATGCAGTTTGACCGGTGGAGCAGGAACCATCGGTGGAGTGATGTTAGGGGCTCTGTTTTTACGAGTCGTTATTGATGCAGTGGCGAAATGCTTCCAACAGAAGCCCGATGTCCTGCAAGGGCTTGTCGTCGGCGTACTGGTCGTGTTGGCGGTCTCATTTAATGAACTGCGTCGTAGTGGTGGGGTCAGGCGAGCGTTTTTCCAAGGGGCTCTCGGGTGGATGAGTGTTTTCATCCTCGCAATGCTTGCAGGGGTCATTATGGGGGTCACCTCTCCCTATGGAACGAAACTCAGAAATGGACTGATTTCTGGATTCACCACTCTGGTGGTGCTGCTAGCTAAGGCGATTTCTGAACGAAGTGTTGCGGCCCGATAGGTTTTCCTTTCGATTAATTACGACGTGCTATGTCCACCAACCCTCTCATCGAGATTCGATCGGTCACCAAGACCTTTCCGGGCGTTGTGGCGCTCGATGATGTGTCGTTTATCATTGATGCGGGCGAATTTCACTCCATTTGCGGGGAGAATGGTGCGGGAAAAAGCACGCTGATGAAAATTCTCTCTGGGGTGATTCCGGACTATGAGGGGGAAGTTCTTGTCAAAGGGAGACCGGTGCAGTTTCGTGGAACGAAGGATGCTGAGGGAGTCGGCATTAGTATTATTCATCAGGAACTGAATCTCGTCGACGAATTAACAGTGGCGGCGAATATCTTTCTGGGTCGCGAACTGACGAAGGGCTGGGGCTGGCTGGATGATGCCGAGATGGAGCGTCAGGCGGCGGAGTTGTTTAAGGAGCTTGACTGCTCAATTCGTCCTTCGCAACTGGTGCGGGAATTGCGGGTCGGCGATCAGCAACTTGTGGAAATCGCGAAAGCACTGTCATTGCGGTCAGACATTCTCATCATGGATGAGCCGACGTCGGCACTCACCGAATCGGAAGTTGAGCGTTTGTTTCGGGTCATTGAAAGGCTGCGAGAAAAGGGGGTGACGGTCCTGTACATCTCGCACAAGATGGATGAGATTTTCCGGCTTTCGGATCGGATCACCGTGTTGCGAGATGGTCGACATGTGACGACTCTGGATCGAGATGACACCGATCAGCGGGCGATCACTCATTTGATGGTGGGACGAGAGTTAGGGGAGCGTTGCCAACTGCAGGGCGATCCCGGGTGATGTGGTGCTCAAGTCGAACATCTTTCGCTTCCTGGCACGGACATGCTCGCGAATGGCGATTGGAGGATGTCTCATTTTCGTTGCGTCGAGGGGAAGTTGTCGGGTGCGGGCTGATGGGTGCCGGGCGAACGGAACTCTTGGGTGCTGTTCGGGTCGTCGGAACAGCCTCAGGGGCGAAGTAGTTCTCGAAGGGAGTGAGGTGCGGTTCTCGCATCCGGCCGAAGCAAAGAGAGCCGGGATCGCCATGGTGACTGAGGATCGTAAGCGACTTGGACTGTTCTCTCAGATGAATGTCCGAGAGAACATTTCGATCTGCACGCTCGATAAGGACTCACGGTTGGGACTGGTGGATGGGGGTCGCGAGCGAGCCGGGGCCGAGGAGTCGATGTCGCAACTCGGGGTGAAGGCTGCTTCCCCCGAGTCTCCGGTGACGACGCTTTCGGGGGGAAATCAGCAGAAGTGCATCATCGCCCGTTGGCTGCGGACCGACCCGAAGGTGCTCTTGTTGGACGACCCGACTCGCGGGGTCGATGTCGGAGCGAAAGCCGAACTGTATGGCATCATTGATGGTCTTTGTCGTCGCGGACTGGGAATTCTGGTGACATCAAGCGAATTGCCGGAACTGATCACGCTCTGCGACCGCATTCTGGTGCTGTGTGAAGGTCGATTGACGGGGGAGTTAGTTCGTGAAGAGTTCAGTGAGCAGCAGATCATGGAATACGCGACGATGCGGTCGGGCTCTGCGTCTGGGGTGAAAGCTGTGAGTTCTTAGAAAAGTGCGTGAAGATCGAAAAGAGTGATGTGTGATGTTCCCAGTGACAAGAACGTGAGAGCGGCGACTTCTCAACGTAAATTGCGGCCCGCAGCGTTGTTGTGTAGTCTTCGCATTCTGAAACAGATGTCGGCAGAGTCTTGCGGTCGACAGAATCAATCGTCAGCGTCCGCTTTCACAGCGGTTTTCAAGGAGGTTTTATGTCTATGCCCCGCCCCGACGCCCCTGACCGGGACGACGACGAATTGCCGCCACGCACGACGGACGAGGGGGGGGGTGAACGCCCCAAGTTTCCCGGGGTCGCCATCTTTCTGATCGTGTTGTTGCTGTTTATGGCGTTGTTTCATTATCTCCGATCCCCTGATTTCCACGGGAGTTCGGTGGATTACAGCTTTTTCCTGGAGCAATTGGATCAGGGCAACGTCAGACAGGCGAAAATTGACGGGGTCACATTGACTGGTGAATGGATCACCGCTCCCGATCAACCGCAGACCGAATCTCAAAAAGCAGAACATGCTGTCGCAAAGGCAGCTGGAAAAACGGTCGAGATTCCGAAATACGAGATCGAGTTCAACACGATCATTTCCCAATTCGAGGACCGAACACTTCTCTCGAAGCTCACTGAGAAGAAGGTGGAGTTCGTGTCGGTTAACAACTCCGTTGGCCTGTTGGGGACGGTGTTGTTTACAACGTTGCCGCTGCTGCTGATTGTCGGCTTGTTTATCCTGATGATGCGCCGCAACTCCGACCCGTTCGGCTCAGGGATGTTCGGGAGCTTCACCAAGAGTCCGGCCAAGCGATTTAAGGCGTCGTCGCAGAAGACCACGTTCAACGACGTTGCGGGGATGGAACATGCGAAGCGAGAGTTGCAGGAAGTCGTCGAGTTCTTGAAAGACCCGGCGAAGTTTCAGCGACTGGGGGCGACGATCCCCAAAGGGGTGTTGCTGATGGGCCCTCCGGGGACCGGGAAGACCTTAATGGCAAGAGCGACCGCTGGCGAAGCGGGGGTTCCCTTCTTCTCGATTAACGGGTCTGAGTTCATCCAGATGTTCGTTGGCGTCGGAGCCAGCCGCGTTCGAGACATGTTCCGGACAGCGAAAGATGCTTCGCCGAGCATCCTGTTCGTGGACGAAATCGACGCCGTCGGTCGTGTCCGCGGGGCGGGTGTTGGCGGCGGTCATGACGAACGGGAGCAGACCCTCAACCAAATTCTTAGTGAGATGGATGGCTTCCAGCAGAATGAAGCCGTCATCGTCATTGCGGCAACCAACCGTCCCGACGTGCTCGACCCCGCACTCCTGCGTCCCGGTCGATTCGATCGTCACGTCGCTGTCGAAAAGCCGACCCGTGTTGGTCGACTGGGGATTCTCAAGGTCCACTCGCGCAAGGTCCCTTTGGCGGCTGATGTTGACTTGGACGAAATTGCCCAGGGGACAATCGGTTTTTCGGGGGCCGACCTGCGGAACCTCGTGAACGAAGCGGCCCTCAACGCAACGCGAGAAGGAAAGTCGGCCGTCGATCGGGAAGACTTCGAATACGCCCGCGACCGCATCATGATGGGGGCGAAACGGGAAGAACTTATCAACGATCACGACCGTCGCATGACGGCGTATCACGAAGCAGGGCATGCGCTCATTGCCTGGATGTCGGCAGAGATCGACTTGGTGCATAAGGTGACGATCGTGCCACGTGGACGGGCCCTGGGTGTGACCCAGTTGCTGCCGGATGAGGATCGCCTGAGTTATGGCGAGCGACGTCTGCACGCGATGATGGTCATGATGCTCGCCGGCCGATCGGCGGAGAAACTGGTCTTCGATGAGTACACGGCGGGTGCGGAAGACGACCTGAAACGTGCGACTGACATGGCTCGTCGGATGGTCGCCCACTGGGGGATGAGTGATCGAATCGGTCCGGCTTCGTTCCGTCAGGTCGAAGAACATCCCTTTCTTGGGAAGGAAATTCACGAGCAACGTCAGTTTTCGGAAGACACAGCACATCGCATCGATGAAGAAATCTCCCGGTTCCTCAACGAGGCCGCCAAGGAGGCGACTCGCATGCTGACAGTGCATCGCGACAAACTGGATGCCCTCGCTGATGGACTGATGAGTGAGGAGATTCTCGACCGCCCACAGATGACAAAACTGATCGGACCGCCAGTCGAGCGACGACACAAGCCAGCGAGACTGGCTCACTCGGACGAGACTGATGGAGCAGGTGCGGACAAGAAGTAATAGTGCGTTTGCGGACAATGGTTGTCGCTGAGGAATTCGTTTCTTGTTGAACATGTTCCGATGTTGAGCTTGCCCTACCTGCGATTTTCGAGGTTCCTTTCGCCATGCAAACTATCACTCTTGTGGGCTATCGTGGTACTGGAAAGAGCACTGTCGGGCCGCAGTTGGCAGCTCGGTTGAGCTGGGATTGGGTCGACGTTGACCAGGCCATCGAGGCTCGTGCGGGACGATCGATCGCCGAGATTTTTCAGGTGTTTGGCGAAAGCGAATTTCGACGACTTGAATCGAAGACGTTGGACGAACTTTTGTACCGTAGTCATTGCGTGCTGTCGGCCGGAGGGGGAGCCGTCCTTGATGACTCGAATCGAGCACGCATGCGGGAAGCGGGACTGGTGGTCTGGTTGACGGCAAGTGTCGACACGATTCTCGAACGCATTGGCGACGATCTGACCTCCTCGGGGACCCGACCTCGACTGACGGCGCTTTCCCCTCGGGAAGAAATCGAGAGCACATTGGCGCATCGAACGCCGTTGTATGATGACATCGCATCGCTCGTGGTGCCAACCGATCATCGTTCAGTCGCGGCCATCGTTGATGAAATCGTTGCGAATCTGCCACCGATGATGTCGGAGGACGAGATGTGAACGGGGTGCTTCAGTGGCATTCGCTGGCACAACTCTCAGTCGCAGACATGGCTGTCCGATTCGACTTGCCCAACTGGCTGTTGTTGGGCTTCGTGTTCGTCTTAGGAACGATCGTCGGAAGCTTCTTGAATGTTTGTGTCTATCGTCTTCCGCAGCATGAACGGTTGTGGGACTCGTTGACCGGTCTCGTATCGCCACCATCGTCGTGTCCCCGTTGCCGAACAGAAATTGCATGGTACGACAACGTTCCGGTGATGGGCTGGTTGCTGCTGCGTGGGCGTTGCCGAGTCTGCAAGATGTGGATTTCGCCGCAGTACCCAATCATCGAATTTCTAAACGGACTGTTGTTTTTGGCTGTGTTCTTGCTGGAGGTCCCCCTGGGGATCGGGGGGACACTTGCCGACAGTTGCCTGTTTACCACGATGGGCCCGGAAACGATTCCAGGACTAGGATCGCTCTCTCCGGAGATATTCCTCCTGTTGCGATATGCCTTTCACATGGTGCTGATTGAGGCGTTACTCGTCGCCAGTCTGATTGACATTCGTTTAATGATCATCCCCGACGGTTCCACACTCCCGGCGATGGTGTTCGCTGTGATTGCGGCGGCCAGTGTCGGTCGGTTGCATCTCTTACCTGTCTGGTTTCAGTCGCCACGAATTGCTTCGGACTTTGCCGAGACACTTCCGGCCTTCTTGAGCTGGATGTTGTTCGATGGTCCCCGCGTTCCCGAGTGGATTTCCACTTCGCCCCATTGGCATGGATTGGTGGCGAGTGTGGTCGGACTGTTGGTGGGAGGTGGAGTGGTCTGGTGTGTACGAGTCATCGGTGGCTTCATCCTGCGGCGCGAGGCCATGGGAGATGGAGACGTCGTGCTGATGGCGATGGTCGGTGCCTTTGTCGGCTGGCAGCCGGTCCTCATTGCGTTCTTCCTGGCGCCGGTTGCCGCCCTGGTTGTGGTGGCAGTCCGATTCGCTTTTCGACGAGATCAAATGATCCCCTATGGCCCTTATCTCAGCCTCGCAACGCTCATTGTGATACTGTGCTGGTCTCGCATCTGGCCAGGTTTTGAGCGACTGTTTAACACCGGTACGTTGCTCATCCTGTTAATGGTGATCGGAACGGTGCTATTCGCCGGTATTTTGTTGCTGATGCAGGGGGCCAAATGGTTACTCGGAATCCCCTTGGGAGGAGAGGACGAAGAGGTGCTTGGCTGGTTTGCAGCAGATCAGAACCATTACCTCGCGGGTGAGAAACAGGATCGATTCACCGGCATCTGGCGCCAGGAGGATTGGCCTGGCAATTCGTCGGGCCGGGGAGCTGCGTTCAACGATCGCTGGCGATACGGCCGGTAGGTCAACGTCGGTTGACTGGGGGCTAATTCGATCTGATTTCTCGGCGTACTCACTCAGCTTACGTGCTCGGCATACTCATTCGGCGGCACAGTAGGCGCGAAGGCGTTGCATCAGTTCATTGGCTCTCGCGTCGAATAAGGCAGCATCTTTGCATCGACCGTGTGGAATGATCTGCACATCCATTTCGACGTGCTTCGTTCCATAGTTGATGTCGATTTTGGGGTCGCCAATTTGGATCGTCATCTGCACGGGCTGGCGATTCGCTGTTGATCCCCATCCCCCCAGTAGGCCAGCTTTTCCGATCGTCATTTCGATGAGCGTCTCGCTCACTTTCGTCACGTTGGCTTGCATGTCGTCGACGAATCCAGAAAGCTTGTACAGTACCATGTTTTCCGCAACGCGCGCTTTGACGACTCGTTGAAAGAAGAAGGGGCGACTATTCGCAGACTTGGGGTCATTGGTGGTCGACGAGGCGTTGCCAGCGGCGCGATAACAGACCTTGTTTCGTCCCGTTCGCTTTGCTTCGTAAAGGGCTTCGTCTGCGCGATGGAGCAGTCCCTCCGCAGTATCACCCGCTTCCACCTGCGCGACGCCGAAAGAAGCGGTGACCCGCAAGGGGGTCGGCTTGCCGAGCGGGGTGCGTTCAATACAGTTACGCAACCTCTCGGCCCTTCGCTGAGCATCGACCCCATTGACTTCGGGGCAGATGATGACGAACTCTTCACCGCCATAACGACTGACAACCTCTCCGGAATACAGCTCATCCTCAATGAGGCGAGTCATGTCGGTGAGCACACGGTCGCCCGTGGTGTGGCCATGCGTGTCGTTGACGGCTTTGAAGTGGTCGATGTCCAGAAAAATGAGGCTGAAGTCGGCCATCGACTTCCCCTCTTGTCGATCAACAAACATGCGGCCGAGTCGCGACTCGAGTTCACCACGATTGGCAATCCCTGTGAGTGGGTCGCGTCGAGCCGCCTGTTGAAGTTCAAGATACTGCCCACGATCTCCTCGTACACGGCTCGAGTCGCGAAGGATTTCGGCAACTCCCTGGAGTCGTCCGGAATCGTCAAGAAGTGGAATCGAATGAACGTCGACATCGTGCATCTGCGACTTGTCAATCGTCTGCAACTTGAAGGTGCCACAGTTGGCGGTCCCTTCAAAGACAACACGATGGATAGGGGAAACCGTGTCGGTCAGCGGATTGAGTTTCTCATCGCGAAACCGCACGATATTGCGAGACCACACCTGCCCAATGGCGTCGCTGGCACCGGTTCCTGTCAGCCGTCCCATCCCATGATTCCACACGATGATCCGCATGTCGCAGTCAACAATATAGAAGCCATCGTACATGGATTCGAGAAGGTGCAGGTAACCGAGGATGTTGCAGAGCGTCCCGGCTTCGCGAATTGCCGATTCGTCGACGGGAGCACTCGCTTGAACCGAGATTGCGGCATCGCCATCGTCACTGAGGTAGGTGTCGGCTTTCCCTTCGATATAACGACCAAGGGCGGCAACAACATTTCTGTCAAACTCTTTGCCGGTTCGTTCACGCAACAGTCGCATGGTTTCAGAGTGCGGCTTTCCTTTGCGAAAACATTGATCATGCCGCATGGAATCGTAGGCGTCGGCCACTGCGAGAATACGTCCCCCCTGGGGCGATTCTGCGGGGTTTCCGTTGATGTCCAAACGGTTCGTTCGGCTTTGCTGGTGAGAGTGCCAGATGAGGTCGACGATCTCTCGATCGACGCGACAGGCTTGTAGCAGGTCGATGCCGACATGATGGTGAGTCACCATCAGTTCCTTCTCGTCGGGACTCAAGCGTCCGGGCTTCATCAGGATATGGTCGGGGACCCCGACTTTGCCGATGTCGTGTAGCAGGGCGGCAACCTCTAACTTCTGCAGGGCAAGATTGTCCCATCCAAGCTGTTGCGCAATCCCCACAGCCAGCAGCGCCACGCGACGCGAATGCAGAATCGTTGAACTGTCTCGATAGTGCAGAGCCGACAATAGTCGACGCAACAACCAAGGGGAAACAACTAGGTTCGGTTCTTCCTCACCAACCACAGGCTGCTCGGAATCGCGAGCCAAGTCTAACAAGGATCGCAGGATCCGTGACGTATCCATGGGATGCGGTGTCAACGCGGGCGACGCTTGTCGAGGCTGGTTTGTTTGACTGGAGGTTGTGGTCATCATCATCACCGTCGGCAATCGAATGGCGGTCTCTGGAATGAGAGACACTGCTACCACTGAAACCTAGTTCGTCGTTGCCGTTCGTCAACAACGTTCCGGAGTGAGACGATGAATTTCCACCACACCAGACCCTGGAATTGTGGCTGCATCATTGGCACACAATCGATTGACTGTTCCAATCCCTACGACTGCCCTAACTGTCGCGACCGCTCGGTGGCGGCGACGACCGCATTGATGAGGGCCG
>JAWKTT010000037.1:0-41616 GCA_041398965.1 Planctomycetaceae bacterium
AACTCCACGCCAACTGCCAGCGGACACCGAGAGCCAATGCCCCCCCCACAAACAGACAAAGCAATGTCGTCACCAGAAACTGAATTCCGATGATCTTGTGGTCCGTCGAGAAGATGTACTTCTTGATGAAACCGGGGTCGTGGTGACCATGGTCATGCCCATGATCGTGAGCATGACCCCCGGCTGCACTCGTCGAACCGACTGTTGGTATTGCGGCGCTCATCGCGACCACTCCTTCAATATCACTTGCCTCATCGTCGAGGCGAACACTGGAAAACGTATCACTCACACGGCCCCAACATCGCTGGAATCATCACTCTGGACGACCGCTCGAATGATCTCACTCGGGGGTCTGACCTGCAGCAAATCCATCGTCAAACTGACGCTGCTGCAATTCTCGCAGATAAGCGACGAAGTCTTCACGCGACTCCATCACCACCTTTGCCTTCATCTTGTAATGACCCCATCCACACAACTCAGCACAAGTCAGCGAGTAACTCGCACTTTGCGGGGCATCAAACCACACCGGAATCACCAACCCAGGAACTGCATCCTGCTTGATGCGTAACTCCGGAACGAAGAACGAATGCTGAACATCCTGGGACCGTAACTCGATCACCACGGGCATCCCGGAGGGGAGATGCAATTCGTTGACGTCATAAAGATCTGTCGGTTGAGGCATCGGCATCAACGGGAGCAAATTCCCCTCGGAATCAAAACCGGGGTAACGCAAACGCCACTCGAACTGACGAGCCGTGACTTCAGCCAAAGCCTCCCGCCGGGCCGTCCGCTCGACACCATCTTCACCCACAATTTTCACCGTCGGGTTAATCCCCAGCTGAGCCAACTCGCTGTTGATCTTCTCGCGCGGGAAATACTCCGAGATTCGGAACTCGGCCCAGACGTTCGCCTGATACAGGGCGATGAAAAGCAAAATCCCAGCAGGAACAATCGTCCAAATCACTTCGAGACTATGGCTACCATGGCTGAACCAAACCTGGCGCGGCTTGCCATCAGCGTCAACATCATCCTCTTCTGCCTTGGAACCTTGCCACAGCACATACCCCAATCCGATCTGTGTTCCAATAAATACGATCGTGGTGATGTACAGGATCATGTAGAACAGGCCATCGATCTTCTGTCCCATTGACGACGAAGCCGCCCCGGTGGGGTCGACAGTCGTCGGGAACCACCAGTGATAGTCCGGCGCATACCAACAAATCCAGATGGCCAAGACCGGCCAAATCATGAAAAAGAGGACCCAGAGACGTTTCACGACAACCATCCTTATGAAAACAGGTGCCAGTCCCAAAGGACTGAACCATAAACACTCACACAAACACTCACGCGATCTCTCTATTCAGTCTCACAGCCCATTAGGAATTGGTCGCCGCCGCTTCGACCGCCGCCGCCTCTGCGGGTGCCGCCTCAACTGGAGCCTCCGTTTCGCCGGTTGCTGCCGGCGGGGTCACAATCTCTGGCATCGAAATCTCTTCACCCGCGACCACCGCCTCATGGGGCATCGACAACACGTAGTTCACCAGATGCCACAAATCGGCATCGGTCATTCCATCGTCGTCTGCCGCTTCGCCCTCATCTGCCTTCCGAACCAACGTCGAGAAGCCAGCCATCGGCGTCCCCTTGATCCCCACAGACAATCGACGATACAGATCGATCGGACGACGTCCACCCCGGAAGATACCACTCCGCAAGTTTCGAGGCTGGATAAGATGTCCCCAGTCGTCTCGCAACCCCGGCTCCGAAAATATTAACCCATCTTTAGGCTCAGCCACCTGTCGAGTCTGTGGCCCGTCTCCCAGACCGGCTGGTCCGTGACAGTTGAAACAACTCCCTTTCGCTCCGAGAAACAACTCTTTCCCCTTGGCGATCGACTCAGCGGTTGGCTCCGGACGAGGAGTCATCGGAAACACCAACGCCGGTGACGGTGCCCCATCTTCACCAGGAACCTCCACCTCCCTCCAAAGGCCACCGACAGTCGCATCGACCATCTCGGACAAGACATCATCCAGATCCTTAAACAGACTGGCATCAAACTCAGCTGACAGTAAGGCGTATCGTGCCGATCGATGCGACGTTTCTAGCTTAGCCAACTGTTCCGATCCCGGGTCCAGTCCTTCCTTCGCTTTTTCGTATTTCGACTGTTCAGTCTGCAAATCTTTCTTACGGGAATCTGTCTCAGGAATCGTCGCAGCAACTTCATCAAGCCTCTGATCGACAGATGCGTCGCTATAAAAGTCGGTTTGCTCGGAGAGTTGAATCTCCGATCGGCCCCGCATCGAGAGCCAACGGACATACTCGACAATCGCACCCTTTTCCCGTTCCTCCAACAACTTGAACGATGGCATGTAGGTGCCGGGGATTCCCTGAGTGATGATATTCGCCAAGTCATCCCGTGTCGGTGGCATCCCGCCCCCAGTCGACGTGAACTTGAACTTCCCCTGACGATAATCGCGGGGGAGAGGATTCAGGTATTGAGCCGTCGGCCCCGCCCCGTCTCCACTCACGCCATGACAATGCAGGCAATGCTCGGCATACAGTTGACGCCCCGAAATCAGCAATTCACCAGGCGAAATGACGAATCGGAGTTCTGCCCCCTCTGAGACTGTCGGAAGTGAACCTTCGAGCGGACGACTGAACATCAACTCATGCAGACTATCCGCTGCGGGGGTCAAAGACTTTACCGTCAATGGTCCCGCTGCACTGACAGGCTTGTCCTCCAACCAAGCGAGGCGCTCCCCTTCCGTAATTGTCCACGCCTGATCCAACGTCGTAGAATCAACCTGCACTCCGATGACCTGATCGGCATCGTTGAAGATTGGCTCGGTCACGTTCCCCACGGCACCGCTGTGACGAATGGGCAATTTCTCCCAAGCGTTCATCTGGGTGGGAGTGCCAAAGTATTTTTGCATCACCGCCTCAGCCGCCGGCTGAACCTCGGGACGCAAATTGTCGATTGCCTGCGAGTTCTGGAACTGCGGCTCAATGCGCGAACACCCCGCCAGGCAGAGGATCAGGCTGAAATAGGTCAACTGTCTCACGAAAACACTCCCCGACGCAGCGGAAGGTTGCGGTTATGGTTGGGAGAAAAAGGACTTAGGGAACGAAACCCGGGATCGAGGACAACACGACCCGCTTAAACGTTTTCGGTTGAGCATGGGCGACCTTCAGGTCTCCCACGGGAATCCGAATCTCGATCGGTGCATTCCCCTCCTTGGCTACCGTAATCTTCTGGTCCAGAATCTTCACCCCTTCGTGGAACAAGACAAAGTTGTGCGACCCGACCGGCAAATCCTTGATCGTAAAATTCCCATCAGCATCGGAACATGCACCGTAAGGATGCGACAACGGGAGATGCCAAGCCTTCATCCAAGCGTGAAAGTTACACTCAATCTGAACCGGCCTAGTCTCGCCCACCAAGTATGTGAATTTCACATCTCCGGTTGTGTCATTGGGGCTCACAGTCGCGTTCTGTGACTTTCCTGCCGCCGTGTTTGCCTTCACGTTGTGAGGCACTCCATCGGAATTAATAATGTGCAGGACTTGTGTCGTCTTCACGAGCATGGCATGAGGCAAGAACGTACAGTTTTTGTTATTCATCGTGACGTCCTGCATCTCCTCGGCTGGCAGATCGGCCAACTTCTTGCCCCCCTTGGGTGCACGTGGCATGAAAATGAAGACGTCTCGAATTCCGTTTCCTGATCCGACGATCAACTTCTCATTCGGAATCGTCCCTGCAATGCAGACACCATTCGTTGGAGCCGTCGCACTGTCTGCAACCAACTGCGACAGTGTCGGAGCGGTCCCTTCCAGAATGATCCGCCCCGTGATGCTGCCATACTCAACTGCGGCGACCGGTCCTGTCTCCTCGGCAGCGACAGCATTCGGGAGAATGGTCACTCGTACATCTGAACTGGCACCACCTCCTAAGCCATCGATCGACTCAGCGCACCCCCCCAACCATAGCGCACAAGTAGCGGCTATGCCGAATAAACTGACTTGGACGTGAACACTTCTCATCATTTGCTCTGCTCCGTAGCCGTAGCTGCGTTAGGTTCATTCACAGATTGACCATCGACCGCCGCCCCCTCTGCGGGTGCCGCATTGGCAGCGTCCGTAGCAGTCTCCGGAGTTCCACTCGGCACAGCCTCGGTCTCAGTTTTTGTGGGTGTCTCGGGCGTGGCAGGAGTTGCCGGTGTGGCCGAACCGGCTGCATCCGTCCCCTCTCCACTGGACGGAGTCGCCCCCGCATCGACCGCCTCCGCTACCGCAACGCCAGCCTTGGTCGTCTGATTGGTTGCGGGGTCATACTGAATTACGCCAAAGCTCATGTAGTCACGAGAATGGTTCATCAGTGCGTCAATGAAGTGCATTGTTCTGCCAAGTCGGGACCAAGTTCAGGAGATGGGGATAAGCAACCGGAGTCTTCATGATGTTCGCGGGCATCGACGTGTAGGGAGTGACCGCTTCAGGATTAAAGACCCACAGCAGTGCCCAATCGGGACGAAGTCGCAATTCGACGTTCTTTAGATCTGGACCACGGAACGAGTCCTTTACGACGACATATTCTCGCCCACCGACTTCGTGGCAAGTGATACACTTGTCGGCATTCAATAGTTTCCACGCCTCACCCATGTAGCCATGTGGGCTCACCGCATCTCCAGCGACTGTGAGATACTTGGCCTGCTGTGCGCGAAGGTAGTCAGGTTCACGCCGTTCGTTCTGCTGATACGGATATTCAGCTCCATCGACAGCCGCGAAGTAGTTGGCCAACGCCTGTGCCTCTTCGGAACTCATGTTGAACTGCGGCATCCGCAGCACCGTGAGGTATCGAATTCGGCCCGGGTTCTTCAGGAAGTCGAACAGCCACGGCGTCTGAACCTTGATCCCTTCCTTGTACAACAGTGGAGGACCAGATTGATAGCCTAAGTTGATGTCGGCGGGTTGGACGTTGTCGATGTCGCCAGTCTTCTCGACTGCCAAGTGAGTCGCCAACCATTGCATGTACTGACCGCCACGAGCGGGGAGTCGCCCCTTCAGTTGCAGTCCATTGAACGACGGCTTGGACTTTGGACGTATGTAGCGGCCACCGACTTCCGTCGGTTCCCAAACTTCAAACGCGTACAACTGCTCATCCAGTGGCGATGTCTGATCTCCTTCCAGCGACATCATCCCATGCAGTTCAACGATCCGCTTCACGCTCGCCGAGGAGACATGACCACCTGTCGAAACTGGAGGTCGCAGTTTGAAGTCCAGCCGCAACGCTTCAGGATGCGTCTTCGCCTCTTGAGCTTCTGTCACTAGCACTTCGGGGCGGGCGTCGAGCCATTGTTGGAGGCCGGAGGCACCGGGAGTTTGTCCCAGTTGAGCGAGACGGGTTGCCAATTGGGACGACAGGTCGATCCCTTCTTTTTCTCCATCAAGCAGCATGATGCTGTTGTTTAAGAACAACGACATCCCACCATAAAACGCTTGCAACTCTTCTTGCTTTGCGTCCCGTCGACGAGGCGGAACATTGGCCAGTTGCTGTTCGATGTATGCGTCCGGTATCGGTTCGTCTCCGACAAGCATGGCTTGTGTGATCGTCCCATTGAGCACATCCTGGCCATGATCGCGGAACCAACTCACCAACTCCTGACGGCTTGCCCCCCCCAGCAGTTCCCGCAGGTCAAACTCGACCTTCACCCCAGGGGTCCGCATCATGTGACACGACGTGCAGTTGAACTTCGCCAACAGCCGTTCCCCTTCGATGATGTCCTTCTTCCGCTGATCCGGTTGATAGACGTAAGCTGGCGCGGGAGGCTCGGCCACAAGTCCGAGAACGAAGGTCGCGACCGCTTCGATCTGATGATCGTTGAATGGGAACTTTGGCATCCGCAGACGTTCGTCCCAGCCCTTGGTTTCGATCTTCTTATGATCGTAGCTGCGAGGTGCCCGAAGTTTCTGCCACAGGAACCCTTCACGGCCATGATGCTGCAAGCTCGCGAAGAACAGCGACTTCATCTGCTCTTCCGGAGTGGCTGTGCCATCGTTGTACTGTTTCTTCACGATCTCTTCGACCGCCTTCATCGTGCTCGAACCATCCGGTTCGCCATGATGGTGCAGATACTCTTCGATGTGCTCGAATGCCAGTTTTGAGGTGTCCTTACGACCCCAGTCTTGCAAAGCCGTCCCGATCGGACGGGCTTCATCAAAGCCTTCAATGTCATGGCAACCGTAGCACCCATATCGAGAGATGGTCCGACGTCCAAGATACTGCATCTGACGGTTGTACCACTCTTCTTCCGAGACCACTTCCCCTTCCGACTTCGGCAACAGTTCGACTTCATCTCCCTTGACAAACTGGCTGGCCGGAGGCATCGACCCATCGGGACGAGCCTTCCAGAAAGCGGCATCGATCGGGAACTGACGGTTCGTCAGCACTTCGTTGACCTTCTCTTTGCTCAACGACTTCGACAAGTAGAGACGAACCAGGTCCTCCATCGGCGTGCTGGCCACGATTTGCCAACTCTGCTCGACGCCTCCACGGAGCAATCGTCAGCGAAACCTTTCGCCACTCTTCAGCGTTTTGCTTCGCTGCGGTGAACTCTTCCACCTTGCCGACCGCAGCACCATTGATCGTGGCGATGACATCACCCATACGGAGGAAACGACCGGAGCCTTACTTGACAGAGCCGGTTCGCCATTTGCATTGACCTGTTGTGCCTGCTGAGTCGGTCCGCCCGCCAGAATCTCAGTGACCTCTAACCCACGGTCTGTTGATTCCGTCACAACGCCGAGATAGACCCCCGGAAGTTCGATCTGCTTGAACTCTCTGGGTCCCCCATCGAGAAGGAACTGGGCGATATCAGCCGCAGGGTCGATGTACTCGTCTCCCTGTTGCACCCCTTCCAGATACAGGTTGGGCATCTTGGTGCGGGGGTGATGTCGGGTTGGCTCACGCAACCAGGTGTACAGCCAGTTGAAGCCCTCTTTTCCAGGATTGATCTTCTCGTGGACGCGAGTCAAGTTCGGGCCGAAGTCCTGTTGGATCCCCTTGAAGTACTCGTCGTCATGCGTGTGACACGCGAGACATCCGCTCTTGGCCAGTGCCTGCTTTCCCCGCTCGACGTCAGGAACATAACCTTCCTTCGGTTCGAGGAGTTCAATTGGTGTCGACTTGGCTTCGAGGTACTTCGAGATGGCGACCAACTCGACAGGCTGGAGGGCCATCGCCAGGTGGTCTTGTTGATTCGCGAGATCAAAGAACAGCGGCATCGGGGTGTTGGGCCGGAAGTCGCTTGGCTTCGCGGTCCAGTTCGCGAGGAACGTGGTGGGGGACTTCTGACTGACGTGCCGAAGTGAAGGGCCAACCTTTCGCATCTGTCCCGCCACTTGATTCGGATCGTTCGCAATGGCGAGCGCCTCGGCAGCGGTTTGCGGTTCCAGACGCAAATCGGGTCCGATCTGATGCGATCCATTGAAACCGTTGACGGGGTGACAACCGAAACAGCCATACTTCGACAGCGTGTTGTAGCCCTCGAACAGCTTCGGTGCGGACGCTCCAAATTTCTCGTTGACGCCGAGTTCCATCACCTGGTGATGACACTTCAAACAGCTCGATTCGACGAACTGTTTCGACAGCATGGGGTATTCCCAGAAGTGATTCGAGTGCCAGCCGAAGTCGTTCGCCCAATGCTGAGCTTGACCCGGATTACTCGGGGTATGTTCCGCATTCTGAAAACTGGTCCCCGAGCCATCGCCACCGTGACACACCGTGCATCCAAACTCTTCCACCTTGTGTGGACTGGTCGATGACAAGTAGAGATCGGGATTCGGATGTGAACAGAACGGCTCGGAGTAACCCCCGTCATCCCCTGTCCCCTTCGGGAAGTTCGGGACATTCCCAGCACCAAACTCGGTGATGTGAATATGACATGACCGGCAACGATCAACCCGGTTGACACTCGCCATTCCCAACTGGACCTTGATGTATTGTCCCTGTCGCTGTGGCCAGTCAAATTGAATTTTGTGTGTCGGGTTGAAGCTGTCGATGACCTGCTGATCCTTCAAGGTCCGTTTGAAATTCGCCACCGGATTCGTAGGGTCGATCAGTTCGATCTGCGATTGCAGGCGGGACTTCTCCAGATTCAACTTCACCTTCCGGGCAATTGCATCGTCTCGTGCTTTGTTCAGTTCCGCGAGCGCTCCCTTTGCCTGATCGAGTTCTGCCTTGACGACTTGTTCTTCCGTCGACAACAGCCCTGCCACCACTTGAGCATCCATAAAGCTCTGCAGCGAACCATCCAGCACCTCTTCCGGACGAGAGTCTCGGTAATCGATGTCGAACAGGGACCGATCCTTATCCACTCCGGCTCGTTCAAACTTTGCACGTCGAGCCGCACGGGTGTAGTCCCCCGTCAACCTGTCGATCTCAGCCAGCAGTCGAGCCTCTTCCGCTTGATCTGCTTCAGAGGCGAGTTGGGCATCTGCGGCAGCAATCTCGGCTTCGATCACCGCCAGCTCCTTCTGATAGGCGGGGTCCGCTTCGATGTTCGCGATTTGCGTCCGTGCCTGTGCAAGACGAAGTTGCTCGGCAGCCACCTGGTAGTCTCGCCATTCCCGATTCGAGTCTTTGGCGATCATCCACAGGGAGGCAGCTGCGAACAGCAAGGTACTTCCGAGGAAGACCTTGTGCATCGAGTTCAGGTTGCGCCAGTATTGATCTGTTGCAGGCATAGTGCGTATCGATCGAAAGTTTAGACCGGTGAGCAGGACTCTCTTTCAGTATGGCTGTGGATGAGGCAGTCACCCCATCCACTCACAAGAGGACTGTACATCCTCCGTACCATCTGTCTGCTGCTAAATGTTAAAGAACCACTCAGGAATCGCGATGATGTACTTCAGGTTGAAGGCCCATCGCAGCCCCATCTTCAGAGGGAGCGAAGCCATCAACAAAATCAAATTGGCCAACACCATGTACCGCAGGAAACCCATCTTCACGAAGAACTTGCGGAACAAAGTCGCTGCCATCAAAGGAGGCAGGACCAACAGATAGGCTAAGACCAGGACGATCCCGAGCGACTCACGGAGCAGAATCTCCATGACCCCACCATTGGGGAGCGATCGGTTCAGCATGTCGAGCCAAAGCCAGTCTGACAGGTTGATATTGTTCAGCACTTCAAGCTTATGGACATCCCAGTACTCATACAGGCCGAACATGTTCCAGTTGGGGCCGCGAATAAACGTCCCCAGCACGATCATTGCCACCCACAATGGGAGGAAGCCAAACATAAAGGTGACGACCGCAAATTTCCGTTGGGCAAAGGTGTAGTAGCCATTCCCCAGCTTGTTGAAGTCGATGTACGGAATCGCCATCAGACCGCCGAGAATCACCGAAGGCAACACGACCCCCGCCATCCAGGGGTCGAAGTACACAAGCATTTCCTGCAATCCGAGGAAGTACCACGGGGCCTTCGAGGGGTTCGGTGTTTTCACGGCCGAGGCGGGCTCTTCAAGCGGAGCAGGCAAGGCCAAGCCCCAGCCGATCAGCAGTGCGGTCAACAGGATCATGCAGATCATTTCCGTGTAGACCAGATCGGGCCACACGAGGACCTGCTCGCTCAGTTCGTCTTCAATCTTCGGACGTCCTTCGGCAATACGACGGTCGTTCTCTGCGGACTTGGCGAAATACAACCAGGTGAAGTAACCGACAAGAAACAGCATCCCCACGATCGGCACATTGTCGGGCTTGCCGACGATCTGACGGAAGTCGTAGTCGGTCATACTCGTCGTCAGGAACAAGACCGACAGGTTGACCATGATCCAGCCGACCGTTGGTCGAACCAGAAACTGGTAGTAGCGAATCATCCCCCAGAACGCGACGATCGACAACGCGAAGTAGCTGATGGGGTTGGCAATGACGAGGTCGACAACGTTTTTAAACCAGAGCGGCAGGCGCAGCAGGAAATCTTCCGCAGCACCGCTGTAGGTGATGTGTGTCACCGCCACCAGGAGGAGTAAGCCGGTGTAGGCGGCCCAGAGAAATGCCTTGGGGATATGCTCGAAGCCAAACAGCGAATGGTAGTCCCCATCCTGCTTATAGCTGCGGAGAGTCCAAGCAGCGTTCCCCACACACAGAATGAGGTACAACCACCCCAATCCATGAATCACGCCGCTGGTCAAATCTGGATGTGGATCCATGTTTCAGTCGTCGTTAGCCGTGAATGAATAACGTCCACTCGGGACGCGACCTATACCAAAAAGACTCTCCGTTGGCCCGAGCCATCAGGAACAGTTTCCCATCCCCGCTCGCACCGTCACCACCATCTTGAGGAAACGCCCAGTCGAGCGTCCCCATCATCCGTTCGCGTGCCGCTCAGGCAACGCGAATGTTTCGCTCCAACAGTTACACTACAGAGGCTGACTGATCCCGCCGTCCTTTCGGACACGCCAGAAGTGAATCGCAATCAATCCAGCCACAACTAACGGGATTGCGACGCAATGGAGAATATAGAAACGGTTCAACGTCTCTTCCCCGACCTCGCTGGCCCCCAGCAACAGGAACCGTGCGTCGCTCCCCTTTGTGATGATTTCAAAGCCCCCGATATTCAACAGCTGAAAACCGGGACCTTCATGCCCTAACACCGGAGTGGCGCGGGCCATGTTGGAACCGACGGTGATAGCCCAGATCGCCAACTGGTCCCAGGGCAACAAGTACCCGGTAAACGACAGTAGCAGCGTCAACACCAGCAGCAACACGCCAACCACCCAGTTGAACTCTCTCGGAGGCTTGTAGCTGCCGGTCAGAAAGACTCGATACATGTGCAGCCAGACGGTAATCACCATCGCGTGGGCCCCCCAGCGATGGATTTCTCGCATCACCCCCAGCGTGTTGATGTCCCGCAAGGCCCGGATGTCCGTAAACGCCCACTCCAGCGTCGGGCGATAATAGAACATCAGCAGGACACCGGTCAGCACTTCGACGAGAAACAGGAAGAACGTCACCCCACCCATACACCAAGTGTACGATAAGGCGATGCCCCCCTTCTTGGCCGACACCGGATGCAGGTGCAGAAAGAAGTTCGTGAGCATCACCACTGCCCGGTTTCGCCGATCATACGGCGCCGGGTGACGGAAAATGCTCTTCCAGATTTGTGAATTGCGGATGTATTCGCCGACCGACATCAGACTGGGTCCGTCTTCGCTTATTCGTGGTCAGTAATCGAGACAATAACTC
This sequence comes from Planctomycetaceae bacterium, assembly GCA_041398965.1. Lineage (GTDB taxonomy): Bacteria > Planctomycetota > Planctomycetia > Planctomycetales > Planctomycetaceae > JAWKTT01. Next base: position 11,237 of record JAWKTT010000037.1, read on the forward strand.
TAGAAACGCTCTGGCTGCTCAACTCAACACTTCGCCCGACGGACATCTCAGTCCGCCGAAAACACCATCAAACACAACACCCCGCCAGCCGACGAAACAGAAGGCCCGACGGATATCGAGGAAATCCAACGCCACCCTACACCACTTCGACATAGGACTTCGGATCACTCCATTGCCCCAGCTCTTCCTGAAACTTCAGACTCTTGTCCACTTCCAACTGCCCATCTTCTGCGACCCGAATCCCCACACGCTCCAATGGACGAGGCGCAGGCCCTTCAAAGTTAATCCCGTTCTTATAAAAACCGGACCCATGACAAGGGCACTTGTACTTTTGCTCCCCTTCCAGCCAGTTCGGCGTACAACCGAGATGCGTACAGACCGACGCCAAGGCATAAACCAAGTTCCGACCGTCGTACTGATCGGTGTTCACAATCCAAACCCCCCGGCTCGCCTTGTACTTCTCCGAGACTCCCCCACTGGGGAAGTCGGATAGTACGCCGACCTTAAACCGAGAGGGCAGCGCCAACACCATGTTCGGCATCATGAACTGAGCCGTCTTCAGAGCCAACACCCCATTGATCGCACCAAACACCCACCATGCCAGGGCGAACGGCGTCGCAAACAACCCAGCGATAAATGCCATCGCCTCGCGACGCATCGACTTGGCTGGCTTTGCAGCTGGTGTTGGGGGTCGACCCGGCAACTTCGGAGCCGCCTTCGGTGCATCAGCCGATTTCAACGGCGTCGACTCACGCACCGCCTTGACCATGTCCGAGACCGAAGGACGATCGGATGCAGGAATCTCAGCCTTTGGCTTCTCCGCCACGGGAGCCTTCGCGTCCCCCTTGGGAGCCGCCGCCGCACCAGCACCACCGGCACGAATCGACGCGAGAATGCTTGATGTCCCCTTTGGAGCTGCACCACCAGCCGACGGAGCAGGCTTATCTCCACTACCCGCCGCCGCAGGCTTTGCAGCACCAGCCCCTTTTCCCGCCCGAATGGCATCAAGAATCGACGACGTCGAACCGGGCTTCGCAGCAGCCGGAGCGGGAGACTTTGCCGCAGGGGGAGCCGACTCTTCTGCGAGAGGCTCCGCCGACGCCGATTCCGCACCAGCAGCAGCTGGGGTCGCATCCGCCGCCGGAGCGGGGGGAGCAGCAGGGGCCGAGGGGGCCGGGTCGCCACCCGCCGCGGCTTCACCGCCAGCAGCTTTCTTACGAATGCTCGCGAGAATGTCGGCAGTGGACAGAGGCTTTTTGTCCATGAGTTTTCGCGGGAGTAGAGAGGTTATTGGGGGGGATCAGAGACCGCACCGAGCCTGATGAAAGCACCAGAACAAGCGCGATTGCCGTAGGATTTACGCCGCAGAACCACACGAACAGGAACGCCGTTCGCGAGAGAAACAACCGCAATGTCCCCCGACGTGAAGAGGCCAGACTGGACCAGTCTCGACAGTTTTCGACGAGAAAAAGGGGCAACGGGACGATCGTCAACAACGGATCATGGCGTGTCAGTGAGGGAGTGACAACCTTCACCTTTCGCTCCCTCCCGACATTCTCAGAACAAGGAAGGGGGCCGAAAACCACCTTCCCAGCGGCGGGAATCGTCTCACCATCACAAGCTTAGCCGGAGTGTCCGCGTCGCAAACTCAGAAGGTCTCGCTGGACGACTCAAGCTGGATCGCGAAGTTCGCCAACTTTTCCGACGCAAGCACCCAGAAAATCCCGACAGCATCGATGGAATCGCACCCCCCTGACTACAATTCCACCAAAGCACCGCGTCTCGAGAATCCGGAATCCTCCACCCTCGCTTCCCCCCACATGGCACTCCATCTCGGACAACACGCTCTGCATGCCCCTTTCGTCCAGGCTGCCCTGAGTGGTTACAGCGATTGGCCCATGCGGACAGTCTCCCGTCTGCACGGTGCCTCCTACACGCTTCACGAAGTGATGATCGACCGGTTCGTCCGGGAAGTTCGTGGGACCAAAGGGAACCACTCCCACTTCCGAGTCACCGACGATGACCATCCGGTCGGGGCCCAGCTCATGGGGGCCGAGCCGGCACACTTCGGACCTGCGGCCCGACGTCTCGTCGACGCCGGCTTCGATGTTATCGACGTCAACTTCGGATGCCCGGTCAAGTCGGCCCTCGGAGGTTGTCGAGGGGGATATCATCTCGGACAACCCCAAGTCGCCATCGAAATCCTGCAAACCGTTCGCGATTCGCTCCCCCCCAATATCCCCGTCACCGTCAAGATGAGACGCGGCATCGATGACTCCCCCGAAAGTCGAGAGCGCTTCTTCAAAATCCTCGAAGGAGCCTACCACGTCGGCATCGCCGCAGTCACCCTGCATGGGAGAACTGTCGAACAGAAATACGTCGGGCCGAGTGACTGGTCCTTCCTCAAACAGGCGAAAGAAGTCGCCGGCAGAAACACCCTGCTCGGCAGCGGGGACCTCTTCACCGCGACCGACTGCCTCAACATGATCCATCAGACCGGCGTCGATGGCGTCACCATCGCCCGCGGATCGATCGGGAACCCTTGGATTTTCTCCCAGTGTCTCTCCCTGCAACGTGGCGAACCGCTTCCACCTCCCCCCGATGTTCACGCTCAGCGTGAGGTCATCGAGACTCATGCCCGACTTTCAGCCGAAGTCTATGGGGAGGCCCCCGGCTTTTCACAGATGCGGAAATTCTCTATCAAGTATGCGAAGTCCCATCCCGAACCCATCACCGTTCGCAACGCCTTCGCACTCGTCAAGACCCCCGTCGAATGGAAGCAAGTCCTCGACACCCACTACCGCACCAACCTCCCCGGCATTTATCCCGACGTCAACGAATCGTCACCCGAGAACTAAACCTTCTCCGCAAAGGTCCCCACCTTGCAAAGGTGGGGCTTTGAAAACTCTCCCTCACAAATCCCAACTCCTCGTTTCCGAAATCCTTCACCCCCTGCCCTGCCATGCCACCTTACGACTCCATCCTCTTCGTCTCTTTCGGCGGTCCAGAAGGGCGGGATGATGTGATCCCCTTTCTGGAAAACGTCTTACGAGGCAAGCCGGTTCCTCGCGAACGGATGCTGGAAGTGGCTGAGCACTACTACCACTTCGATGGCATCAGCCCGATCAATCAACAGGTACGGGAGTTGATGGACGCGGTGCAGCCCGAGTTGCTGGCACATGGCATCACGCTGCCGGTCTACTGGGGGAACCGCAACTGGCATCCCCTGCTGGACGACACTATTGCCCAGATGCACAAAGACGGTCGACAACGGGCACTCGCCTTCTTCACTTCGGCCTTCAGTTCGTACTCCGGTTGTCGCCAGTATCGCGAGAACATCATGGCCTCTCAAGGATGCGTGGGGGAAGGAGCCCCCGTCATCGAGAAGGTTCGCGTCTTCTACAACCATCCCGACTTCATCGCTGCAAATGCCGATCACTTGCAGCAGACCTTAGCGAAACTCCCCATCGAACAGCAGGAACATGCCCGCATCGCCTTCACGGCTCACTCGATCCCGCTCAGCATGTCTGACGGCAGCAAATACGTGCAGCAGTTGCAGGAGTCCTGTCGACTGGTGGCCGAAGCAGTCGGAATAACAGCCGATCGTTGGAGTCTCGTCTACCAGAGCCGTAGCGGTCGACCCCAGGACCCCTGGCTGGAACCGGACATCCTCGACCATCTCCGCACCCAGAAAGAGGCACGAGTCCCTGCGGTTGCAATTCATCCGATCGGGTTTCTCTCCGACCATATGGAAGTCCTCTACGACCTCGATGACGAAGCCCGCAAACTCTGTGACGAACTCGACCTGACGATGGTCCGTGTTCCGACTCCGGGGAATCATCCTCGCTTCGTGACGATGATCCGAAAGCTCTTCCAGGAACGACTTGATCCCCAAGTCCCGCGAGAGGCGATCGGTCAGTACGGTCCGAACTGGGACGTCTGTCCGGTCGACTGTTGTCCCGCTCCCCGTCGCCCCGGCCCCCCCGGCGGGCCTTCAGCCGGGACACGACCCGAGCCCCCTGAGAATCGAGAGTCGAGATGATTGCGGTCGAGAACCTGACGGTCTCCGTCGGGCAGTTTCGCCTCCAGGGAATCTCGATCGACATTCCTCAAGGAGCGTACGGCGTGTTGATGGGGCGGACCGGTTGCGGCAAGACGACCCTCTTGGAGGCGATCGCGGGTCTCCGACCGATCGAGTCGGGAACGATCCGTATCGGAAACTGTGACGTCACCCAATTCGACCCGGCGACTCGAGGGATCGGGTATGTCCCGCAGGATGCCGCCCTGTTTTCGACGATGACCGTCCGCGACCATCTCGGCTTCGCCCTGATGATCCGCAATACCCCCCAGCGGGAAATTGACTCCCGCGTCGACCAATTGGCCACGCAATTGGAGATCCAACATTTGCTCTCCCGTCGACCGGTCGGCCTGAGTGGGGGCGAACGTCAACGTGTCGCCTTAGGAAGAGCCCTGGCGAGCAATCCTCCGGTGCTCTTGTTAGACGAACCACTCAGTGCCCTCGACCCCTCAACACGGGGCAACATGCAAGACCTACTGAGAAACATCGCGAAACAAACCGGCGTGACCATCCTGCACGTCACCCATAACGCCGAAGAAGCCCGACAACTCGCCACCCACCGATTCCATCTCGAAGGCACAATCACCCCTTGCCCCTCCGACGGCATCGTCCCACTGCACGACGGACAACCTTGTCCGTCAAATGCGTGACAGACAAAGAGGCCCGTCAGTAATCGACATCGCTATCGTTTTCCCCAGATGTCCGTAAGCATTTCGTACGTATCAACATCCGATTCCTTCAACTCACCTAATACAAACGGATAGAAGTCGTTCGTTCCAAAGTACGACTCGGACATCTCAGCGAAATACTCCTTATGATTCGTCAGGGCATAATGCTTCGTCTTATGCCCACGAATATGCAGCACCTTTTCATACTTCCCAGAAGCCTTCGCCTTCTCGAAGGCCTTCATAATCGGAACGTTATCAAAACCCAACACTTGGTCATGATAGGCATGAGCCAGTTCATGGAGCATCACCCAAGGTTGTTCGTTCTTCTTCGAATGCGAGATCAGCGACTTGGCCTTTGGAATATGGACCGCCTTCTCCATCGCAACGTCATAACCATGATCCTTGAGCCAACCGGCTCCAGGATGATATTGTAGTGCGTTCAAGGGATGATCGAGGTCCAGATAGATCCGCACCTTTCGCATTTCGGCCACTTTTTCAGCCGGAACGACGAGCGAGAGTTCGTATAGCTCATGCTGCAATACCTTCAGAGCCTCGGCCCCTAGCTCTGCCTCGGCCCCGTCGAGTAACCGCCGATCAACCAGTACTGGCCAACCCTCCACATCCCTTAACTCATGCTCGATCACCACTTGCGGCGTCTCAACTTTAGGCTCGGCCGAAAACAGGCCGCCTCCATCCAGCAATGCCATCGCCAGTAAACACCCGCCCATCCCAAGAGTGCATCGCATGAAAGTTCGCATGGAGTATCCTAAGTTAAAGTGAGTCTTGTAATCTGCCATCATTATGTCAGTGTCAGGGGGTCACTTTGAGTGATCTAACAAACAGTTCATGGTCGGGTCAACGAACAGGAAGCAGCACGATAGTCGTCTTGGCCCGGAGGGCGACACATATTCCAGACCTTCTCTGTGCCACCCTCGGGGCTTGTCATTCTTGCCACCCAAGGTAAGTGACGATATTGAAAACAGACGAGGTCAGTAGCCTACTTAGGTTTCGGGCGAAAAGCGACGATTCGGCTTGGGTTGGTTTCTAAAAATGGGCCGCCGAGGAGGTCGATGCAGTACGGAATCGCGGCAAAGATACCATCGAGGCATTCGGCGATTGCCTTCGGTTGGCCGGGAAGGTTGACGATTAAGGACGCTCCCCGAATCCCGGCTGTCTGACGGGAGAGAATGGCCGTCGGCACCTTGAGCAACGACACCTGACGCATCTGTTCGCCGAAGCCCGGGAGCATCTTGTCGCAGACGGCCTCCGTCGCTTCCGGGGTGACATCACGAGCGGCCGGTCCAGTCCCGCCAGTTGTGATTATCAAGCAACAGCCCACATCGTCCGCCAGTTCCCTTAACGTCGCCTCGATGAGCGGTTGTTCGTCCGAGATCACCCGTGACTCGGCTGTCCAAGGGGACGACAGCACTTCCTCCAGATACTGGACAATCGCCGGTCCCCCCCGGTCTTCATACTCCCCCCGACTCACCCGATCCGAAACCGTCACAATCCCAATTTTCGCCCCATGCGATGCGTTCATCCGTCAGCCGTCCGTTGATGTTCTTGATGTCAAATCCGGATCGATGTCCTACACTGCCGTCACTTGCGGCCGCCGGTGCGGAGGAAGGCGATGAGGTCGAGGATTTCGTCTTCTGTGAGGGTATTCAAGAGACCCAGGGGCATCGGAGATGTCTCGGACTCGCGTGAGAGTTCCACTTCCGACTTTGGGATTTCCACGGCGTTTTTCGGATGAAGTGGGTCGGTCAGGATTCGGAGCGTCGGGCTGCGGTAGTCCCCCGACGTGATGACTTGTCCGACGAGCAATCGGCCATCGTTGGTGAGGACTTCGGAATTCCGATAGTTTTCCGCGATTGCCCTGGAGGGCTCGACGATCGCCTCCAGGATGTCTCGCGTGCTGAATCGCGAGGCGACAACGGTGAGGTCGGGGCCGACGGCGGCACCGTAACTGCCAACACGGTGACAGCGACTACAGAGAGCCGCCCGGAACAACTCCCGTCCCCGGTCGAGATTGCGGGGTTCTTCCAGACGTGCGAGGATCGGGACAAGTTCCTCCAGTTTCCATTCCTGAACCAATGACCGTTGCGGCGGAAGTGGCTCTTCCTGAACAACGGGGGGGGTGATGATGGCCGAGAGGGTTTGCCGTTCTGACGATGATAGAGTGGCGACAGCTTCTTCACGAATGGTCTTCAAGAAGCCCGGCATCCCGCGCCCCCCTTGAAACGAGAGTTCCAGTTCGTTGAGTTGTCGGAAATACTCCGTCCGTTGTTCGATCGTCCAGCCAATCTGAGCATGACGGAGCGAGAAGAGTGCCTCGAGTCGATCTTCCTGGGAACGTGCATGTTCGAGCCAGCTCATCCCTTTGGCGACGGCTGAGGGGTCGGACAGACGGATGAGCAGCCGAACTTGTGTTGCGATGAGCGGTCCCCCCATTCCGACCGGAGCGATCGATTCCACATCGGGGACAATGACCGCCTCGGCGAGTTGCTTGCGTGTCCCTTCGAGAATCGCAGGATCGATCTGTTCCTGGTGATTCAGACAGATTTCGATGGTCCGCAACATGGTGTGTCGGTCGATCAAGGTCAGCCGCGCATATTCGAAGTCGGCCAGGCGTCGCAGGATGGCGGGGGACAACCTCGACTCTCCAGATCGAGCGACCGCCAAGAGAGCGGTCACAGCGACCGAAGCATTGGATTCCAGAAGTGCCCGGTTGCTCCAGGTGGCGAGCGGATAGTGTTCGACGGCAACGCGAGCCGCATCTCGAATCGCAGGGTCGGCTGCCCCCATGTATGGCCACAGGCTATCGAATACGGGAGCCGACGGGTTGCCGAGAATGTTCTCGATTTTCTGTCGATTGTCTGCCTGCACCTTCGAGTACGCTTCTCGCTCCTGCCACTGCACCGACCTTGCGGGATCGGTTGTTGAGATGGTCGTTGAGTCCGTCGTTGAATTGGGGACGTTTAACGTTGGTGATGCCGTGCCATCTTTCTTGCCGACCCAAGAGATGCGGTACAGACCCGACTGTGTCTTGCGTCCGCCGGTCACAAAGTAGAGCGCCCCGTCAGGTCCGGTGGCGATGTCGGTGACATTGAGCGGCTGTCCTCGCAAGAAGACTTCCGACTCTCCCGTGTAACTGGCACCCCGTCGATGCAGATGGACTGCCAAGATGCGTCCGTACGCCCAGTCGAGTGCAAACAAAGCGTCACGATACTGAGGGGGGAATTTCGTGCGATGTCCGAATTCTAAACCGGTTGGAGACCCCATGCCGACATCGATCGCGGCCCCGGCATTGTCCGCCCGATCAGGGTCGTACGGGGGCCAGGTTCCGGTCACACTTCGCCAGCCGAAGTCGCGACCATTCGTCAAATGCAGGATCCGATTCGCCCGATACCATGGAGCCCCCATATCGAACTCCGCGTCGGCATCAAAGGTGAAGGCGTCGCCCGTCACCGGATGCACAGCGACTCCAAACGGATTCCTCATCCCGGCGGCAATCACTTCCCATCGCCCCGAACGAGGGTCCAGCCGGATGAGTGCCCCTTCGCTGGTTGTCTGTCCTTTTCGTGCCGCCCGAAACGGCGACGTATGATCCAGAATCCCCGTCGTCGGTATCTCAGTTCCATCTCCCTGGATCGACAGGAGTCGTCCTAGGGGGTCGACCGCCAGATCGTTTCGACCGTGTCCTTCGGTTCCGGTGAAGGAGCGAATCATGCGGGACTCGTTAAAGTTTCCATCACCTGTCGTGTCCCGGAGCATGAACAGCCCCTTCGATGCATTCGCATTAACGTACAGGTCGTTCCCGACAAATTTCAGGCCGCGAACCTCTTGCAGCGACTGCTCGATGATCTCGGCTCGGGTCACCGCTTTTGTTTGAGGGTCGAGCGTAAACCGCAACAGGCCCCGCTCCTCCATCGACACAATCGCTCGTCCTCGGGGATCAAACGTCAGGCTGATCCATGAACCTTCCGTCGCATGTGCCTGCCGAATCAGTCGCACTTCAAACCCATCGATCACTTGAATGGCTGGAGCAACCGCAGTCTTCGACGTCGTGAGTGCTTGTTTCCACTGTTCGTAGTTGTCGAAAGCTGTAATCTGTGCCGGCAACATTCCGGGCCCCCAAAACTCTTTCTCGACCGCACCATAGACGGCGACCGCAGTGGGAGCCGGGGCGTCAGAACCATCGGCCCGCGTTGCCAGTTGTCGCCCCTCCCACTGGCCATCACTCACGATGTGCTGCGTCGTTCCATCGAGAAAGTTCAAAGTGATTTCGACACACACAGCCGACGGGCCGGGGGACCCTGCACAGAGAAATGTCAGTTTGTTCGGACCGAGATGGAGGCTGTTGGTGATGTCTCGCGAGATGATCGGCCCATAGTCTTCGAGCGTCAGGCGGGGCCGGCCATTGATCGAGAGTTGTGCGGAAGCAAAGTCGGTCGCGAGGCGAATCGTGGCCGACTGCAAGGCGGTCGGAACCTCGAAGGATCGCGACAGTTCAACCCACTGCGGCACTTGTCGTTCCCCACTGCTCCAGACCCACTCCGGTCGGGGCCGTTCGTCCGCAATGGCGACCGCCCCAGCGACGACCGACGACCACAGCAGAAGCAGCGGAAGAATCAGTTTGAAAGAAAGTGTGTTCAGCCTCATGCCAGACATATCGTCTGTTCTCCTGTTCCGATCCGATTCGCTGTACCGCCCTGTTGATCCACTCTGTCGACAACGGCGAGCGTGGAGCGTTCACTCCCTGTGTCAGGGGACTGACGTCCCCCGCTCGCCCGACGGACGTGTTCTCTATTCGAGTAAGTCGCGCCGTCTTTGGCGGGTGCGGATCATACTCTGTTCTTGTCTCCAGCGGGCAATTTCCTGGTGATTTCCCCCCATCAACACTTCGGGCACTTCCATCCCCCGGTACTCGCGCGGTCGGGTGTACTGAGGATACTCCAGCAGACCCGATTCCGAAAACGAATCATAACGAGCACTCGTCTCATCCCCTAGAACACCGGGGACTAATCGCATGACAGTGTCCATCAAGAGCATCGCCGGAACCTCTCCGCCATTGCAAATGAAGTCACCAACGGAAACTTCGAGAGGTTGGAGACCTTGGGCAATTCGATCATCGAACCCTTCGTATCGACCACACAGGAGCAGCAGTCGATCGATCGTCGCTAACTCTTCGACCAACGCCTGATTGAGCGGGCGGCCCTGCGGGGTCAGCATCACCAGTTGACCGGGAGCCTTTCCCTCCTTTTGAACTGCCTCCACACAGTCAAACACCGGTTCGCAACGGATTAACATTCCGGGACCGCCACCATACGGCGTGTCGTCGACGTTCTTTCTGACTCCGGTGGCCCAGTCGCGAAAGTTCCACAAAGCGACCTCGACCAACCCCGCCCGAATCGCCCGCTCTAACAGGGCCTGCCCGAGATAACCCTCGAACATCGCTGGAAACAACGTCAACACATCAAACCGCATCAGTCCGCTTCCTTGTCGAGAGGAGTCGCATGAGTCCGCAAGTCGGCAATCATGTCGAGCGTTGCCGCCTCGACCGCTTGTTCCCAGTGTTCCGGGGCGAAACGTTCTTTGTAACCGGCCCGCGAGTGGGCGAAAATGATCCCCCGCGAACTGTTGATGACAGCCCCCTGCCCATCAGCCCGAAACGCCGCCGCAACGTCGGCCGATGTCCCCCCCTGACTCCCATACCCTGGCACCAGCAACGGCACACTCGGCATCGCGGCCCGCAACTCCGCGAGTTCCGCCGGATACGTCGCCCCGACGACCGCTCCGACCGCTCCGTATCCACACTCCCCCAAACTCTCGCTCGCACACTGCTGCACCGCTCGGGCGACGGCCGAGTACAAACTCTCCCCTTCCGTCATTCGACTCTGAAAGTGGGCCGACCCCGGATTGCTCGTCCTCGCCAGAACGTAAATCCCCGCCCCACGTGCGTTCGCTTGTGTGATGAACGGTTCGAGCGTGTCGACTCCCATGTAGGCATTGACCGTCAGCGCATCGGCCCCCCAAGGCGCGGCATCGATGTCAGCCCCCGCGAGCCACGCCCGGGCATACCCTTCTGCCGTCGACCCGATGTCCCCCCGCTTGGCGTCGGCAATGACAATCAACCCCCGCTCGCGAGCGGCTCGGATCACCCTCCAGAGTGCCGACATCCCTGCCGGTCCGCACTCTTCAAAGAACGCCACTTGCGGCTTCACCGCCGGAACCAACGGCGACACCACATCAATGATCCGTAAACAAAACTCCTCGAACCCTCTCGCCCGAATCTCACACTCCGATCCCCCCCCGTCAATCGCCCGCAGACGAATCGGCTCGGGAAGTGAATCAAAGCGAGGGTCCAACCCCACCAAAGCCGGCGTCCCCTTTACGGTGATAGCACCGGCCAAACGATCTGCGTAATGCTGAGTCATCGTTCCAACAGAAAAAAACCGATTAGCCCCACACTTCACGTGTGGGTTGAAGTGTGTGACCGAAATGTGTGAACCGCACACTCATCAACTACATGCCGCTACGACTCGGGAATCCCCCGGGCGATGGGAACGGAAGGCCGCCGGGGAGTTTGCCTCCGGACTGTTTCACCCCTTCTTCGATGAGTGATCCTGAGATCGTGGCCGAGACGGTGGTGGTGTTGCCACTCGCGGAGAACTCCAAACCATCGAGGGCTTGCTTGGCCTTCTCCATCGCCTCAGCTTGTGCCGGGTCGACATTGTCTGACATCGGCAACCCAGAGAGGAACCCCTTTGCCATCCCTTTACCATCCGACAGAGCCGTCTTGAAGTTCTCAGCATCCTCAGGCGTCGGAGATTGAGCCGAAATGTTCAATACCAAGTCACTCGTGAACTGCATGGTGACGGTCACTTCCGTCACTTTACCCAGAGCAGTTTGAAGTGCCCCAAAGGGGTTGAGGCCACCACTTGGCGGAGGGACGGAACCAGCAGGAATTTTCGCAGCGACAATGAAGTGCCCCGAACTGGGGAGTGACGCGAAGTTGCTTGCTGCCTTCGAATCGTTACCGATCTCGATCGCCTTCTTTACGTCGGCCTTCTTTCCCAAGACGATGATGTTCGAAGTTGGCAGGTAGATCGCCTGATCCTTCTTCGGAGCTTCCAGGTACTTGACCCCCTGATGCTCGACTTCGACATAATCGGCAGTATCCGTTGCTGTACTACGATCAAACGGCTTGTTTGTATAGACCGCAATCACGGAGGACTTGGTGCTCACGTTCGTCCCAACCGCAACACGATCGATGTCGGCGGGTTGCAGTCCCGTTGCCTCTTGCATCTCCTTCAAAGAGTCACCCATCTTCGGCTGGTCCCGCACGGTCTGCATCACTGGCGAACCCCAGACATCGGCGACACGGACTTCGACAAACGCGTCAATGTCGTTCGGCATGAACGCCATACGGTTGCCGAAGCCACCCCCCAGACTCGACACCAGCGCAATGATCCCCCAGACCACGCCACCCAGCAGGCCCAGGCCGAGGATGCCGCCGCCGATGAAGAGGGCGACTTTGCCGCCGTTGCCGCCGCCCGATTTGCTCTTCTTCTTGGACTTGCCGCCAGCAGCTTTCTTACGACGGCTAGTCTGCGGACCTGAGTCGATCACTTCATCGCCGAAATCGTCACCCATGTCATCGCCGAAGTCGTCGTCCCCGAAGTCATCGGTGAGTGAGTCGTCGAGATCGTCGAGGAAGCCCATGTCGTCCGCCGCCTTTGGCTTCGGCTTCGGCTTCGCGACCGGCGGACGCTTCCCCGCAGTCGGGTTGGCAGGACGCTTCACCCCTCCCGAACCGGCAGCGGGGGGCTTCCCCTGTGGACGTGGCGAACCAGTTGCCCCTTCAACCACGAACGGCTCCTGGCACTTCGGACAGCGGACTTTCTTCCCTGAATACTCGGCCTTGAGCTTGAGCTTCGTTCCACAGTGGGGGCAGGCGGTGACAAGGGCTTCAGACATCGAGGAGTCCCCTCATGGTGATTGCGAGAATTTCGCAGTCCAATCGCTTCGATCGAACTGGCAACTTGGCCCGTAAACTGTGATGATTCTTCGCACATTGTAAACGATTGGCCCGACCGTTGTCTCTGGAGTGAGTGATGGAATCTCAAGAAGCCCACCGTCAAAACCGACGTCTCCGAACGTCATTGATGTTCTGCACACTGATGTTCGCGATGACAATCCCGACGTCGGCTGCGGACGAGCCTGAGAAATCGACCGACCGGGCCACACTGCTGCAAGTCTTTCACAAAGAGTTCGTTCCCATAAACGTCGGCACCAAAGAGTTCCCCGCGACCTTTCTGATGGGGACAAACGATGGTCAGCCAGCAGAAGCTCCCCCCCACAAAGTGACGATCGCCCGGCCTTTCTCGATCGCCAAATATGAAGTCCCACAAAACCTTTACGCGGCCGTGATGGGGTCAAATCCAAGTCGCTGGCAAGGGCCACGCAACTCGGCCGAACGGATGTCCTGGATCGATGCCATCGCCTTCTGTGAAAAGGTGACGACCTTACTGCGAGAACAGAAACTCATCGACGAGACGCAAGTCGTTCGTCTCCCAACCGAAGCGGAGTGGGAATACGCCTGCCGAGCCGGAACCACGACCGCATACAGCTTCGGAGACATGGCCCAACAACCGGGCGACATCGGAAACAAGGCGAGCCTGCTCGACCCCTACGCCTGGCACACCGGCAACGCTGCCGGGAATGACCCCGAGGTTGGCGTGTTGAAGCCAAACCCCTGGGGCCTGTACGACATGCACGGCTACCTCTCCGAATTCACCGTCGATCGCTGGCACGACAATTACGCCCCCGCCAGCAACATCACCCCTCCCACCGACGGCTCGGCCTGGGAGACCCCCAAGCTCCCGATTGCCGCCGGATCGGAGATCCCCCAATGCGTTCTCCGCGGCGGTTCATGGAAGCACAACCACCTCGACCTCCGCTCCACCAGCCGCCAACCCCTGCCCATTACCTCCAAATCCGACGCTATCGGCCTCCGCTGCGTCCTGACGGCATCAAACCAGTAACCCTCAATCGAGGGCCATCACGTCAGAGTTGCAGACATCGCGTTCAGGTGTTACTCATAGACTCTGTAATGCTCTTGACAACTGGCAGAGGAGGCGTCCAATCTAAAGACAGCATGGTGCTGTCAGATTTGCTTTACTGTCATTAGAGATGAATCAAACACCTTGAGTTTTTTAGTAATGGCCCGCGATCTATTTATCGGCATCACCGATCAATCGAAATCGAGCATCCATCGTCGAGATGATGCGAATGCGTTACTCATAGCTGAACGTTGGCGCGGAGCGATGTACCTAGCGGGGTATTCAATCGAATGCCAACTCAAGGCAAATCTGATGCGAATGTTTGATTGTTGCAATCTTTGGGAACTAGAGCAGGAGTTGCTACGCCGCAATCTGCTTAAGAGTCGCGGTACGATCTTTTCACACCAACTCGAAGAGCTTTTACGGCTAACGAATACGATGAATCGGTTACGTCAAAACAGTATCATGTGGCCATTGTTCAATATCGTTAACAGCTGGATACCCGCTTGGCGGTACAATCCCAACCTCTCGAATCGCGAAGATGCTGAAGATTACCTAAACGCGGTAGACAAAGTCCGCCATTGGATTGAAAATAATGTTTGAGGAAATCGCCATGACAGATGAACAACTTAGAAATAAAATACACGACGTTCTCAAGGAGGGGTATTTTAAGGATACCGATGATTTGGTTGACATCTCCGCAGGGCCGGATGATAGCATTCATATCGTCATCGTGAGCCGCAAGTTTGATGGGCGTCGCATGAAAGAGAAGCACGATTTAATCTGGTCCGAACTCAGCCAGCGCCTCGCCCCCGAAGAATGGGGGCGTGTGTCACTCTCTATTGGTGTCAGCCCGGAAGAACTAAAAGCCAGTTAGCCCAATCGGCGGCAAAGGAGAGACGTGAGCCCAATCGATTGCGTCAAACCAGTCACCCCCAGGCGAGCGGGGGACGTCAGTCCCCTGACACGTTCCACTGCTGTTCTGTTCCCCTGTTGTCCTATAGCACACATCTCGACTGACGTGCGGCAACGCCCCACACATCAAGTGTGGGGCAAAACGGCCGTTCCGCATCGGTCGAGAAACAGATTGAGTGTCGTCTTTCGCTCCGCGAAAGAAACGTCCCTTTCGCGGAGCGAAAGGCGACAGTCATTACCCGAACAATCCTTTTCGCCTGACGCTCCCACTCCCCTGACACAGGGAGCTGACGCTCTCCGCTCGCCTTGTCTTGGGCGTCGATCACTTCAGGGCGGGGGTGACGACTTGGCCTTCGGCTGTCGGGAAGTCGATATTGAGAAGTCGGGCGATGGTCGGTACGAGGTCGATGTTCTCGACGGTGTCGATCGTTTTTCCTTCGTGAACAGACGCCCCAGAGGCGATAAACGTTGCCAGCATCTTCGGGTTTGTCGAGAGAAAGCCGTGCGTGGCAAGCGTCGCTTCACTCTTGACGACGTAGTCATCGCCAGTCGCGGTCCCACTAAAACCGTATCCATCTTTGGCGACCAGAATGAGGTCGGCCATCTGCGGGTATTCGCGAGGTTGAGGCAGTCCGTACTTCGCGAAGTCGTCAGGAGTGAGGATCGCCTCGATCCCTTCGCGGTCCTTAAAGAGGTCGATAATCTGTTGTCGCTGCTCGTCGAGATCGTTCGGGACTGTGAGATAGAGCATGCCGATTCCCCCTTCGGGAACGACCTGAGCGCGGGCCGTCGTGATAGCTGTGCCAGTCACCGTTAATAAATCGGCTTGACGCAAAACAACATTAGGTTGCAACGTCTTCGGGATCATCATGAAGCCATGATCTGAGACGATAAAGACCGTCGTTTGCTCCCGAATTCCGGCTGCATCGATCGCCTCTAAGACATCGCGAACCAGAGTGTCCGCCAGTGCCACCGCTGTATATCCCGCCCCCGTTTGCGGGCCGTACTTATGATGCGTTCCGTCGACGTTCAGAGCATGAAATAACACGAGGTTCGGTTTTTGAGTTCGGATGCTGAAACAGACGGCATCGGTCCAGATACGATCCCGAGCCGGTCCGCTTCGTTTGTTGAAGTTCTTAATGTCATCATCTGTCAGCAAACCTTCCGCCTTCATTCCCTCGATCAACTGCGGCGTGGTGTAGTCAAACGCCTCGGGGACATCGGGGAAATTGGCGACCAGACCGGTCGCATTGCGAGTGCAAGGCCAGTTGATGGCAGCGGTCGTCAGTCCGGACTGATCGAGGACATCATAAATCGTGACGGCTCGAATGAGGTCTTGCTTATCCTTGCGAGGGTCGACCTTAACCGGCAAACCTAATCCAGTCCGCTCCAACACACCATTGAAGAGCACCCCATGCTTCTCGGGACGTACGCCAGTGGTCAGCGACGTATGATTTGGCCAGGTGACCGAGGGATTCGAGACGATCATCCCCTTCGCCCGTACCCCGTTCGCGGCGAGTCGCCGAATCGTCGGCATCGAAGCCGCTGGATCGTCAAACAAACTCGCCGGCAACCCATCAATACAGATCACCACCACATGCCGATCCTTCGCCGGCCCGTCACACAAGGCCACAACAGGAGTGAACAACATTCCCAACACAAACACGATTCGCGAAAGACTCATGATCCACTCCCATCAAAGTTTGCGATACGACTCCGCCCCATAGTCGGTTGCGTCCCTCGATTGTCAAGCAACCCACCCCCGAAGCAGTACCCAGTTGCTGGAGACTGGACTCCAATGAGTGGGGGAAGAGACTCAAGCGGTTGTAAATTGCTGGCGGGCCGCGACAATTGGGGGCCGGGTTGAGTTGGGCGGTCGTTGAAGCCGCTTTGTTGCTTGACCGTCATACTTCATAGAACGCTGTATTCATGACTGACACGACCGAACTTCTGCACGACATCCTTTCGCGACGTATTCTGCTCCTGGATGGGGCGATGGGGTCGTTGATTCATGGGTTTGAACCAACCGAAGCCGATTATCGGGGGGAAAGGTTTCGGGATCATGCGATTGACCTGAAGAATGCGTCGGACGTTCTCGTTCTCACGCGGCCCGACATCATCACGAACATTCATCGACAGTATCTTGATGCGGGGTCGGACATCATCGAGACGAACACCTTCAACGCCAATACCGTCTCGCTCGACGAGTTTGGATTGGGGGATGTGGTGCGTGAGATCAACCGGACTGGGGCCGAGTTGGCGAAGCAACTGGCGGTCGAGTTCACCGAGCGCAATCCTGACAAGCCCCGGTTTGTGGCGGGGTCGATTGGGCCGACGAAGGTTCAGTTGTCGTTCAATGCCGATAAGCCGGGCTTTCGACCGGTCACCTTTGACGAAATGGTCGACTCGTATGCGGAACAGGTTCACGGGCTGCTGGATGGCGGGGTCGATCTCCTGCTCCCGGAGACGTCGTTTGACACCCTCAATATGAAGTCGTGTCTGTTTGCGATTCAGCGGGTCTTCGAGGAACGTCAGGCATCGGTGCCGGTGATGGTGAGTTGCACGATTTTTGACGGTGGTCGGACGCTGACGGCTCAGACGCTCGAAGCGTTTCTGACGTCGGTCGAGCACTTTCCGATGTTTAGCGTCGGCCTCAACTGCGCGCTCGGCCCGGCAGAGATTCGCCCCTTTGCAGAAGTGGTTCATGAACGCTCGGGGTGCTATGTCAGCTGCTATCCGAACGCGGGGATGCCCGATGGATTTGGTGGCTTCAAGTCGAACCCGAGCGAGTTCTCCGGCATCCTTGGTGGGTTTGCAAAAGAGGGATGGGTCAACATTGTTGGGGGTTGCTGCGGGACGACGCCGGAGTATATCCGGGCGTTATCACAGGCAATTGAAGCGGGTCAGCCGCGCCGTCGACCGACCCTTGCACGCACGTCGAGCTACTCGGGGGGACAACTTGTCGAACTGACTCCCGAGTCCAACTTCATGATGGTCGGTGAGCGAACCAACGTCACAGGCTCGCGAAAGTTTGCGAGGCTCATCAAGGAACAACAGTTTGAAGAAGCGGTCGCCATCGCCATTGAACAGGTGCAAGGTGGGGCGAATGTGATCGACGTCAATATGGACGAAGGGTTGCTTGATGGTCCCGTCGAGATGGCCCGGTTCCTCAATCTTCTGGCCGACGAGCCCGACGTTTCGCCGACGCCGGTAATGGTCGACTCGTCTGATTTTCGAGTCATCGAAGCGGGACTGAAATGCCTCGCAGGGAAGGGGATTGTCAACTCGATCTCGCTTAAGGAGGGTGAAGAGAAGTTTCTCGAACAGGCCCGCATTGTCCGTCGATACGGAGCAGCCGTCGTTGTCATGGCGTTCGACGAAGTGGGGCAAGCCGTCACAGCCGACGAGAAGGTTCGTATCTGCAAGAGAGCCTACACGATCCTGACGGAACAAGTCGGATTTCCGCCGGAGGATATTATTTTTGATGCGAATATCCTGACGGTGGGGACAGGGATGGAAGAACATAATGATTACGCCGTCGCCTTCTTTGATGCCGTGAAACGAATTAAGGCGGAATGTCCCGGTGCGAAAACGTCGGGCGGGGTGAGTAATGTGTCGTTCTCGTTTCGGGGGAACGATGTGGTCCGTGAAGCGATGAATGCGTGCTTCCTGTATCACGCGATCGCAGCGGGTCTCGACATGGGGATCGTCAACGCGGGGCAACTCGAAGTTTACGACGAGATCGAGCCGAAGCTGCGAGACCTCATTGAAGACGTGCTACTCAATCGGCATCCCGAGGCGACAGAACGATTGATCGAATATGCCGACGAGATCAAAGCCCGAACCGGTGGCGGCAAGAGAAAGTCGGAAGCAGAATTGCAGGAATGGCGAAATGGGAGTATTGAAGCCCGATTGCAACATGCACTCCTTAAGGGGATTGACACCTATATTGTCGAAGACACCGAAGAGGCCCGGCTGAAATATGGGCGACCGCTCAATGTTATTCAAGGCCCGCTCATGGACGGCATGAGTGTGGTTGGCGAACTGTTCGGGCAAGGAAAAATGTTCCTCCCGCAAGTAGTCAAGTCCGCCCGCGTGATGAAGAAAGCGGTCGCGTACTTAGAACCGTTCATGGAAGCCGAACGTCTCGCCGCAGCGGAAGCTGAGCCAAAGGAACCAGCAACAAAGCCCCTGGAAGGTGTCGAAGGGACACCATCAGCGCTATTAGCCCCTGATTCCGCGCGTGGAACCATCGTCCTTGCAACCGTTAAGGGGGATGTGCATGACATCGGCAAAAATATCGTCGGTGTTGTGTTGCGGTGTAACAATTTTCATGTGATTGATTTAGGGGTGATGGTTCCGGCCGATAAGATTTTGCAGACGGCGATTGAAAATAATGCGGACATTATCGGGCTGTCGGGCTTAATCACGCCTTCCCTGGAAGAGATGGTCCACGTCGCCAGGGAGATGGAACGGCGGGAGTTTAAGGTCCCGTTGCTGATTGGCGGGGCGACGACGTCGGCTAAACACACTGCGGTCAAGATTGCGCCGAAGTACAGGGAACCGGTGGTTCATGTTAAGGATGCATCGCTGTCGGTCCCTGCGGTGGAGAAGCTGATTGATGCCGAGAATAAAGGTGCGTATATCGACAAAGTGCGCGAAGATCAACAGCGAGACCGGGACTCATTTAGTGGTCGCAACTCCCGTAAGCTCGTGTCGTACAAGGAAGCCTGTGAGAGACGTTTTCAGACTGATTGGTCGAGTGTCGATATCCCAAGGCCATCGTTTGTGGGGTTGAAAAGTATCGAAGACATGGACCTGAATGTCTTGAGGAAGTACATCGACTGGTCGCCATTCTTTATGACATGGGAATTAAAAGGGAAGTATCCCCTTATCTTTGAAGACTCTGCCGTTGGAGAAGAAGCAAAGAAACTTTATCAAGACGCCAACCAATTGCTCGATCGCATCATCGCCGAAAAACTATTGACCGCGAAAGGGGTCTATGGATTCTTTCCAGCCGAATCGGTCGGTGATGATATTGTCGTGCGTGATGCTCCACAGATCGCGTGTGGGGCGAAACAGGGTGATGTGTCCGACTCGTCAATGTCACCGTCACCTTCGTCATTAAATATCGACCACGAAGCGACGTTCCGTGCGTACCTTAAGACGCAGAAGCAAGGTCTCAACCGAGATCGGCAAGGGGTGCTCAACGCTGTCTTGCAAAGCGGTCCAAACTTCTCGGCATCGCAGGTGATCGACGCGATCAAGGATCGCAACCGAGGGAAGTCGGTCTCTCGCCGGGATGTGTATGAAGCGTTACGCCAACTCACGGAAGCGGGGGTGATCACGACCAACGGCCTAACAGGGGATGACGCTCGTTACACTCTTTCCTACGGATCTGCCGCCTCATCGAAGCCCGCACCGGCGACAGTCGGGAGGCTAACATTTCCGATGTTGCGTCAACAGTGGGAACGCGAGGGGCAGAAAGACTTCCGCTCGTTAGCCGACTACATCGCTCCGCAGGGGGCGGGGCGGGAAGATTACATCGGTGCATTCGCGGTCTCGACCGGCTTCGGGTGTGATGAACTCTGTGCAGCGTTTGATGCGGAACATGACGACTACAATTCCATCATGGCGAAAGCCCTCGCCGACCGTTTAGCTGAGGCATTCGCCGAATACCTGCATCACCTGGTGAGGACCGAAGTCTGGGGTTATGAATCGCCCGAAGAGTATGATGTCGACTCTTTGATTAACGAGTCCTATCGCGGCATCCGTCCCGCCTTTGGCTACCCCGCCTGTCCCGATCATACGCCGAAAGCAACACTCTGGAAACTCCTGGATGCGGAGAAGAACACGGGGATTAAACTGACCGAGTCGTTTGCCATGTGGCCTGCGGCTTCGGTGAGTGGACTCTACTTCGCCCACCCCGAGTCCCGCTATTTTGCCGTCGACCGCCTGACGAAAGACCAAGTCGAAGACTATGCCCCCCGTGCCAGCCTGACAGTTTCAGAGGCCGAACGCTGGCTTGCCCCCAACCTGGGCTATGATAACTGAAAAACAGGAGTCAAGGGACTAATCCAGCAGCCCGTTGAAAAACGGCCGTGGGTCAGATTGTCTAATCTGACAAGAGCATCTCGAACCTTATTTCCGAGACATCACACGGCACCATGTCAGGCTCGACAATCTGACCTGCGTTTTCGATCAGGCTGCTGAGGGAATTGGTCAGCCGAGGTGTCTTAAAACGACGTCTTCGGGATTTGTTGGCATTTCTTGAACCTGCGGGAAAGGCCCGACGAAGTGGCATGGAGAGGTTGCGTGGTAAACTTGTCATCCGTGTATGGCTACTTGTTGGCGTAGCGAAACGCGCCAACGAATGTCAGTGGAGATTTTGCGTTCGGCTTCCCTTTGTTTCGACTATATCCGGCCCCGTCCAAGGTATAAAAAGGAGGGGCTACGGAATAATCGAGGTCATAGGCGACGACGACAAGAGTTCCCGTCGATATGCCGGCTGCTTTCGCTGCTGCGGTTGCAGGCTTCGCGAATAACTTACCGCCGGTCCAGCCATTGAGTAGCTTGTCCACCGACTGTGGCACGGAGTGTGACTCGTGAAATAGAAAGTCGTGGTCGTAAGAGAGTTTCCAATCGCGACCGAATCGCGACAGGGGTTGATCCTCGGGACCATTTTTCTTGTACACTTCTTCCATATATGAATCGGCCGATGACTTGTCGGCTGTCGTCCCGATCCATACTGAAGCCCAGCCCTTTTGTTCTAGTGCCTTCCCATCTTTTAGATTTGGATGACGCAGAGGCACATTTGTTCCATATTCAAACGCGCCGAGGAATCTCAGCGGGGCTTTGACCGCTAGCCAGTTCGTAGTATCGATCTTCTTAGCGAGCCGGTTTGGAGCATAGATGACCTTAACCGCGTTGAGCGAGCTGGCCCCCTTCTTACCCTTAAGTTGCTCGAGTACGGCATCAAGGTAGCCAGCGGAGTAGTACAGCCGCTCCATCGCATTTCGTAACGACTCATTGGGAGCACGAAAGGTTTCGATGTACGAGCCGCTGCAACTCATCGGATAATCCACCCGGAACGGGCATTTGGCTGCGCTGTGGTTGGCGTACTTCTTGAATTCCCGGTCGTTGTCGAATGTGCCGACCCAAACAAAGGCGGTATTCATATCGTCCTCACAGGGTGTTTTACGGAGAAATGCGAGTTGAGTCATGCCACCAGCTTCCCAGTGGCGACGAGAGATTGGCCTGTTCCAAGTTGCCCAACATCGAGGTTGGGATCGCTGAATTGTGGGAGTGCATTGCCTTGTAACAGTTTACCTCCCTGTGGGTTTTTTGAGGAGGGTGGTGGGGGCTGGGGGCGATTGTCAGGTGTGGGATTGTGAGCGATTCCTGCGTGTTTGGGAGTCTTTCATGAGTAGAATGGAGGTGGAACATCGGTTCGACAAGTCGCCGATGGAGGCTTGGTCGAACTGGCGGTGAAACAGGCTTTGGGAGATGGTGAAATGGCGAATGATGCGAATCTGACGAATCAGGAACTCCCGTTGGGGAGTCGGCTGTTGGGAACGCGTGGACTAACCTTCGTCCTCGCTCTCCTGCTGGGGGGCTTGTCCCTTCTTCCAAGGGCGATTGGGGGGGATGTGGATTGGTTAGCGATCCATTGGGCGCGGGCGACCATGATTGCTCAACGCAATCGGATGATTGCGGAGATTCGGCAGGAGATCGCGGAGGCAACTGAGACGCTGAAGAAGATCGAGTCCGCAGGAGAGGCAACCGCAGTGGAGCTTGACCTGTTGGCTTCTCAGTTGGAGTCCCATGCTCGGGCGTTGAAGGAGATTCAATCGAACGCGAAAAGTAAGAGTCGAGAGATGTTGAAGATCGAACTCCGGATCATCGGCGAACAGGGCGGAAAGTCGGAATGGGCGAAGAAGGCGGATGCCATCGAGCAGGATCGCCTGAAGCTGGAAAAGGAGTTTCATCGTGTCTTAAGGTTGCCGAAGGACCTCAAGGAGGGGGACGATCTCGACAGCCATCGCTTGCATCACTTTGCCCGACTCTCCCCGGAACAGCGCAGCCAGCTTGATGCAGATGTCGAGTACAAGGAAGCGGAAAGAAAACTGATTGCCTCATGTCGAGAGTTCTCCAGCTATGAACGTAAACTCTTCTCAGCCGACGCACAGTGGAAGAGCGCCAACGAAGACCGATTGGCCTTACATGAGGAAGAAGAACGAAAGCGAGAGGCAAAGCGCCTCGATGGTATCGAGAATCGTGAAACGAAGAAGACGATGAAGACCCTTGCCGATCTCGCTGCACAGGCTCGAGCCACGATCGCCGATGGCGAATCGCAACTTCGCGCCTTGTCGAGCGGTTGGTGATGTGACTGTCTTGAGATGTCTGCGACCACTCAGGACATCTGTGGAAATCTGTTACCAACTCTTGAGATGTTTACGCGACCATGCTGGGACAGGTCTCCCCCTTGCGGTTTGCAAGTGCCACTCGTGCGACGGAAAAGGGGGGCCGTCACACGAGTGGCCACGCAAGGCAATCGGGATTACTTTGCGATCGACCACCGCAGGTACGCTTCTATGAAGGGGTCGAGAGCACCGTCGAGAACTTCAAAAGGGTTTGACTGCTTCAGCTCGGTGCGGTCGTCTTTCACAAACTGCTGCGGTTGTAAGACATAGTGACGGATCGTCTGGCCGCCGAAGCCGATCTTGCTCTTCTCGCCGCGACGGGCTGCAATCGATGCGGCTTGTTTGTCTTGTTCGATCTGATACAGCTTGGCCATCAGCATCTTGCGAGCGGTCGCCCGGTTCTTATGTTGGCTCCGCTCGCTCTGACACTTCGCCACCACCCCCGAGGGGATGTGCGTCAGGCGGATGGCGGACTCGGTCTTGTTGACGTGCTGACCCCCGGCTCCTCCCGCGCGCATGGTCTCTTCGACGACATCCTTGTCCCAGTCGATTTCAATCTCGGCATCGTCACCCAGGTCCGGTGTTACGTCGACTGCGGCGAACGAGGTGTGTCGACGTCCCTGCGAATCGAACGGACTGATCCGCACCAGACGATGGTTACCGGTCTCTCCTTTGAGGTATCCAAAGGCATAGTCCCCTTGAAAGTGCAGAGTGACATTGCGGACCCCCGCCTCTTCGGCGTCGGAGCGATCGATCTCTTCGACCTTCATTCCTCGCAACTCTGCCCAGCGGAGATACATTCGCATCAGCAAGGCGGCGAAGTCGGCCGAATCGGTTCCCCCTTCTCCCGCCTGCACCGTCATGTAGGCCGCCCCGGCATCGACCGGATCGGGCATCGAGGCTTGCAATTCCGCTTCCGCGAGCAATTCGTTCAACCCATCGAGCGTCTCTCGAATCTCGGCCTTCAGCTCGTCGGTCTCTTCCGCCTCGGCAAACTCGATGAGTACCGCCAAGTCGTCTGCTCCCTTGGACAGGAGTTTCGGAGCACGGATTGTCGCATTCGCAACACGGAGTTCCCCGACCAGAAGCTGTGCCTTCTCGGCCGCATCCCAGAAGTCGGGCTCCTGCATCAGTTGGGTAATTTCGGCGATGCGTTGTTCTTTGACGCCGTAGTCAAAGAGAGTCCTTAAGCTGGACGATGCGCTCGAATAACAGTTCGCAAGCCTGACGCAGTTCACTATCCATGATGTCCCCAGTTTCTGATCGTATCACACCCGATGACGTCAAGTGCTCGGAGCATTCTAGAGATGTCCCCCGTCGAAGCAATCGACGCGGTCTTCCCGTGTACATGTCCGCAGAGTCGGCAACAGGAGTCGTGGCCCGGAACCTTCACCGGATGGACCACGGATGACGCCGATGCGGCGGATCAGCAAGAATTGAGGAGGATGGAAGGGAACCACGGAGAAGGTGGGATTGGTTTTGCGACCATCTTTCTTCCCTTGTCGACATCCGCGTAGATCCCCCCTCATCCGTCAATAATGTTCGGCACGATTCTGGCGATGTGACTTGAACCACCATCTCCCTCTCCCCGCGACTGTCGACACCCCTATTTTGCAGGGCTTTCCAGTGGGGGAGACAGAATGGAAGGACCGGCGATCACTGGGTGCGTGGGTTAGAATTTGGGTGATTGCTGTTCCCGATTTCCAGAGCCATAACAGTGAGGCTGGTCCGATGATGACGTTACGATACGTGGGGCTTGATGTCCATAAAGATTCGATTTCGGTGGCGGTTGCCGATGTGGGGGATGCGGCGGCGCAGGTTCTTGAGCGGTTGCCGTTCGATGAAGCCGCGGGTGTTGAAGTTGTTGCGAACTTTGGGGCCGCTTGGTTCGTTAAAGGTCTGTTAGGGCGGGGCCGACGGGGTATGGGTTGCAAAGGTTCTTAGAGGAGAAGGGGGTGGACTGTGTGGTCATTTCGCCGTCGATGGTGCCGCAGCAGCTGAGTCGCGTGAAGACGGATCGACGCGATGCCAAGAGGCTGGCCCACTTCTTGCGATCGGGCGACTTGGTGACCATCTGGATTCCCCGATGCCGCGACCGAAGCGATCCGCGACTTGGTGCGCGGGATGATGCTCGTCTTTGCGAACGGCGCATCCGGCAGCAGTTACTCAAGTTTCTGTTGCGTCAGGGACGACGCTTCACCGAAGGTGTTTCGCATTGGACCAAGACGCACTGGTCGTGGATTCGTCGGCAGACGTTTGACTTCGAAGCACAGAATCAACTGTTGGCCGACGCCATCGCCACGGCAGACCAAGCCCAGTCCCGCATCACCCGACTCAACGCCGACATCTGACGCACTGGCCGACTGGCGACTCGGCCCGCTGGTGCAGAACTTGCAGGCGTTCTGCGAATTCAGGAGTTGACGGCCGTCGGAATTGTCGCGAATTGGCGACTTTGAACGATTCCCGACAGCGGCGAAGTTCATGTCGTTTGTCGGCTTGGTTCCCAGCGAAGCGCGTCGAGCGGTCCAACACGTCGTCAGGGTGGGATCACCAAGAGCGGCAACCGCCATGTGCGACGTCTGCTGATCGAAGCAGCCTGGCACTATTATCATGCCCGACCAAACGCGAGCCTCGCACCGTTACAGCGCGAAGGTCTGCCTCGGGAGGTCATCGACATCGCCGACAACGCGCTGCGACGACTGCGAAAACGCTCGCTGAAGTTGCAGCGAATCAAGAAGTCTGCCACGAAGATCGTCACCGCGTTGGCCCGCGAGTTGGCGGGGTTCCTGTGGTCCGCCGCGATCACCACGCAGCGTCTGCATCGCGAACAGACTTCCCACCAGCGACTCAAAACGGGCGAAGCATGATCGTGACAAACAGCAACACACGAAACGCGAACAGACACCACTCCCAACAGAATTGTGACGATGATGTTCTAACTAGGATAATGTTACATCGATACGACAGCATCATTTGCCAGAGATTATTCTTTGTAGGATGATGTTGTGAGATGTCTGCGAAGAGACAACGATGACAACAACCGACTGCCCCCCAAGGAGACGACAGCGACGCCGTGGCGGTGTGGAGACCGACGAACGGGAAGCACCCTCGATGCCCTCTTTGAGCATTCCTTCACAGGAACACGCTCGTCCTGGAGACTGAGGTTCCTCCCAGACGAAAAACCTTGCCTTGCGGTAACCAACCCGCGTATCTCAGAGTGCCAGTCTCCCACCCCCACCGGCCCGCTGCCATCCCCAGGAGAAAATCATGACCTGACGCCCCTTTCAGTCAAACAGAAAAAGCCCCCCACACTTGACCGGTCCTTCCATATCAGTTGGCGGGGTTCCTGTGGTCCGCCGCGATCACCACGCAGCGTCTGCATCGCGAACAGACTTCCCCACCAGCGACCTCAAAACGGGCGAAGCATGATCGTGACAAACAGCACACACGAAAGCGAACAGACACCACTCCCAACAGAATTGTGACGATGATGTTCTAACTAGGATAATGTTACATCGATACGACAGCATCATTTGCCAGAGATTATTCTTTGTAGGATGATGTTGTGAATGTCTGCGAAGAGACAACGATGACAACAACCGACTGCCCCCAAGGAGACGACAGCGACGCCGTGGCGGTGTGGAGACCGACGAACGGGAAGCACCCTCGATGCCCTCTGAGCATTCCTTCACAGGAACACGCTCGTCCTGGAGACTGAGGTTCCTCCCAGACGAAACCTTGCCTTGCGGTAACCAACCCGCGTATCTCAGAGTGCCAGTCTCCCACCCCCACCGGCCCGCTGCCATCCCCAGGAGAAAATCATGACCTGACGCCCCCCTTTCAGTCAAACAGAAAAAGCCCCCCCCCACACTTGACCGGTCCTTCCATATCAGAGGGCCGGGGTGTGTGGGATTTCGGTTAGAGTCTTGCTTTGTAACATCGACACGCCGAGCGCGCAGGTTTGTCGCCTTTCGCTCCGCGAAAGCAGCGCCCCTTTCGCGGAGCGAAAGGCGACTATGGTTGCGGCCACAAGCCGCGTGAGGTATCCACTTCGTCCACAACGCAAGACGACCGCATGAGCGTCCGCCGTTGCCCCCTCATCCCAACCTTCTCCCCCGTTGGGACGCTGGTTGACGTAGCACGTCGATCACGGGGGAGAAAGGGCCTCGCGTCGGCTACGCCTCCGCCATCTCTGTGCCGAACGGTATTGCCTCATCCCCCCTCATCCGCCTTAATCCGTGGTTTCGGGAAAGAGCCGGAGTCGTGTCGTCCTTTCAAGTGAGGTCCCCTGAGCACGCTCTTGGGGCGTAGACAGTGCGTTCGTTGGCACCGAGGTTGGCGATGCGGTAAGCTGGCGACTCGGCCAACCCATGAGTTGGCCTTGATGTTTCTCTCTTCACCCCGCCCGATTTGCAGGAGTGCTTCATGTGGAATACTGGTTTGATGTCGCGGTCTCGCTGGAGTGCGACGCTTTGGAGTGCTTGCACGTTGGGGTGCTTCACCCTGTTCAGTTGGGGAACAGCCTCTGCTCAAGAGGTCAACACCCTGTCCGAGTCGGAGGCCCGGTCCGGCTGGAAACTGCTCTTCGATGGGAAGACGACCGATGGCTGGCGGAATTACAAGAAGGATGGCATCTCCGCAGGTTGGCAAGTGGTCGATGGGGTTCTGACTCGTAGCGAAAAGGGGGCGGGAGACATCGTTACCGCAGCCCAGTACGAAAGCTTCCAACTCTCGATCGAATTCAACGTCTCGAGGGGGGGCAACAGCGGCATCATGTTTCATGTGGCCGAAACAGGAGGCGCCCCTTGGCACACTGGTCCCGAAATTCAGATCAACGATCATGCCAATGGCCACGACCCGGTCAAGGCGGGGTGGCTCTATCAACTGTACAAGCCGACCGACGATGCCGACGCCTTTCGGGGTCACGATCAGTGGAATCAACTCGACCTCAAAGTGACTCCGGAGAACTGCGAGATCAACCTCAATGGGGTCCGCTACGCACGGTTCAAGAAGGGGAGTAAAGACTGGGATGCGAAGGTTGCCGCCAGCAAGTTCGCCTCCATGGCCGAATTCGGCAAGCCCACGAAGGGGCACATCTGCCTGCAAGATCATGGCGATCTGGTCCGCTTTCGAAACATCAAGATTCGCGAACTCCCGCCGACCGCTCCCCTCACCGAGCCAGTCACCGGCGAACTCGCACTGAAACCGGTCGTCGCGTTTCCGGAACTGACTTGGACCGACTGGAACTCAGTCAACGAACAGGGGAAGAACGTCCCGCTTCGCCCCATCGTGCTGACTCATGCCGGTGATGGATCGAACCGCATCTTCGTGGCGACTCAGCAAGGGGTGATTCACTCGTTCGACAACACCGACGCTCCCCAGGCCACCAAGGTCTTCCTCGATATTCAGTCGAAGGTGGTCTATGCCGACAATAAAAACGAAGAAGGTCTCCTCGGCTTCGCCTTTCATCCGAAGTTCAAAGAGAATGGACAGGTCTTCGTGTATTACACAACGAAAGACGCTCCGCTGACATCGGTCATCTCTCGCTTCACCCTCGCCGCCGGCAGCAAGGACCGACTCGATCCCGCTTCCGAAGTCGAGATCATGCGACTCGAACAACCCTACTGGAACCACAACGGCGGCACCATTGCCTTCGGTCCCGATGGCTATCTTTACATCGGGCTCGGTGATGGCGGAGCAGGGAACGATCCCCATAAGAACGCCCAGAATCTCGGGGTGTTGCTCGGCTCAATTCTTCGAATCGACATCGATCATCACGACCAGGGACTTGCCTATGCGATTCCGAAAGATAACCCCTTTGTGGGACGCGAAGGAGCACGGGGCGAAATTTATGCCTATGGCGTTCGCAATATCTGGCGGCTCTCTTTCGATCGTCAGACCGGACACCTCTGGGCAGCCGACGTCGGACAAAACCTCTGGGAAGAAATTAATATCATTGTTAAGGGTGGCAACTACGGCTGGAACACGATGGAAGGGACACACCTCTTCGGCGATGTCCCTGCCGGCCCCCACGCTAACCCCATCGCCCCCGTGTGGGAGTACGATCACGAGATCGGCAAGTCGATCACCGGAGGCTACGTCTATCGGGGTAAGAAAGTCCCAGAATTGTTCGGCAAGTACCTCTATGCCGACTATGTTACTGGGAAACTGTACGCCCTGCACTATGACGAAGCAGCACAGAAAGTCCTCTCGAACGAGTCCATCCCCAGCGACAAGATGCCCGTGATCTCCTATGGCGAAGACGAAGCAGGCGAAGTCTACTTCATGATCGTCAGCCCCAACGGCCAAGGCATCCATCGCTTCGAAAAGAAGTAAGCCCGAAGGCTCAAACCGATCACCCACCGGCTGCCCGTGGCACCGGAAGGGTGACTCGGTGGGAACGAACAGCCCGTCGAAGAACGATTTTGGGTCAGCTGCTCCAAGCTGACATGTGCAACTCGTGTGCTCTTTGCCAAGACATTAGACGGCACAAAGTCAGGCTTGAACGCCCGACCTTCATTCTTCAACAGGCTGCCAAGAGACGACAACGTCAAACGACTCCCCCCGCAAACGGCGGAGAGGAGTCGTTTTTTTTCGTCGGAGCGTTCGACGTTGTCGAGTCCTGTCTTCTGCGATGACATCGATCGTGGTCGAATGCTCATCATTCGCAAGTCGTTTCATCACGACAACGGTCATCTGTTTGCGGCGACGACAGACAATGCAAAACCGCTCATCATGGCTCTTCAACCAAACCGCTGAGCCGACACCTCGAGCAACCCGTTGAAACACGACCGTGGGACAGCCTTTTCCAATCTGACAAGAGCATCTCGTACGCTTTTTGCCGCAACATCAAACGGCACCTGGTGAGTCTGGAAAGCCTGACCTTCGGTCTTCAACCGGCTGCTGAAGGCAGCATGAAAATGACGCCCATCACCCCGATGACGAAGAGCGCAGCAGCAACGCCGGGAACTGCGGGGAATGGACAGGCACACATCGGAAACGGTCCTGCCCATCATCCAACCCATGACAAGCAAAAACCCCTTGAAATACGGCAAGATACCGCATCGCAAGGGGTTTTACCAAAAGTGAGGGCGCTGGGACTTGAACCCAGGACCTACGGATTAAAAGTCCGTTGCTCTACCAACTGAGCTACGCCCTCTTGGTGTTGTTTTGTGGTGTGGCTTGTGTTTCTTGGTGTTTGGGGTTGAAACCGGGGGCCTCTCTCTGGGGG
>JAWKTT010000038.1:0-39356 GCA_041398965.1 Planctomycetaceae bacterium
GCGACATGCGAGTGTTGCGTCGCCGCGAGCGATCGAGCGACGGCAACGAGTTCTGCATCTGTCACTTCGGTCTGATCGCAGCAGAGCATGCGGGCCAGTCGTTGGAACGCGGCGTCACGGGTGGCGGGTCGACCATCGGCAGTATCACGTTCGTCCGGTCGCTCGGGGAGTTCCCCGGTGATGAGGTACACGTCTCGTGAAGTTGCAAAGAGTTCGGCAGCGAGCGGCACCTGTTCTCCGTTCCACATGACCTTCCGCGAGAGGGCACAGATCGGGGTCCGTTTGACTCCCGTGTACAACAGCTCGCCCGAGCGGAGTCGTTCTCCATCGGTTCGACCTTGTGGCTGAGGGAGACCGTATTCGATGGGGATGATGTCACATGTGGTCGAGCCGACATCAATCAGCACGGTGCATCCCGAGGGGGCCAATCGACCGGCCCACGTTGACAGTGCGTGCCAGTTGCTGGCTGCCGTGAGGGACCAGAACTCTTTCGCGTCGTCAGGGTCGACGAATTCGCCGACCGTCTGCCAGAAGCGAATTCGTCGTCCCGAGGCACTCGCCACCAGAGCGTCGACAATCGTCGTGACGCCCTCTGATTTGGTAGCAAAGCAGTCTGCCAGTTCCGCCGTCATGGTGGCTGCAATGACGGGAGCATTGGGGAACGTGGAGAGCACCTCTTTGAGAACCGGGACCAATTGGTCCGGCTGCTTCCAGATGGCGAACTCGCGCGAGACCGAACAACCGAGACCATCCGACGCCTTGATGTTGGCACCGCCGATATCGAGACCAAGGGGATTAGACACTTAACATCGACTTCGCAAACTCAGGTGACAGAACGGGGATCAAATCGCGGGCATTACGGGGTAAAACTGGGGGCGCTTTGCTTCTGCTTCGAGAGGCGTTCGCGGTAGGCTCGTTCCTGGGCACGATACTCGGCTGGGGTCTCGCGGCGGGTGTCTCCTGAAGTCCGGGCGGCTGTACGGTCCCGGTCTCCCGCCTCGTCGGTCCCACCAGCGGATCCATACTCAATCCCTCGAAGTGTTTCTTCAAATTGACGACGACGATCGAGCGCTTCCGGAGAGGCATCTTCGCCGGTGTCGCCAAGCCGCTGATTGAGACGTTCAGCAAATCGTCGCAGGTCATCATCCGTCACGCCGAGTCGACGCTTGAGATCGTCGTCCACTTCGCCTCGTTGCAATTGATCCTGCAACTCCTTCAGCGCCAGGTTGGCCGCCCTGCGTTGGTCTTCCAAGTTGACGTCTTGAGGTTTGGTGACAGTGGCCGGCTCGTCAGGTCGACCAGCGGGGCCGTGATCCTCTCCGGCAGTTCCACCAGTTGGGGGACCAGACCCTGTCGCCGAGGTCGCTGCTTGACCGCGAGGCCCATTGCTGGAACTCCCCGTCGACTTTGATCCCCCGGTTCCGGGAGTCGAACCATCCCCTTCACCCATGCCCCCTTCTCCCATCCCTTCACCGCCCCCTTCACTCGGTCCCATATTGGAAGGTTGACCCATCGGCGACCCTTCCATTGGGCCCTGTCCCATTGGACTCTGACCCTTCGGACCTTGACCCATGGGTTGACTCGATGGCTTCTGTCCCGACGAAGTTTCGCCTTCGGATGGTTCGCCCTTCGGGTTGCCCCCCTTGGGACCTCCACCCATCGGCGGACCACCAGCTCCACCCATTTCGGGTTCAGTCGACTCCATCGGCGAACCCTCGGACATCCCATCCGCTGACATCGGCTCGCCCGATGAGGGCTTTGGCTTCGATCCGTTCGGCTGAGTTTTTGAGTCCCCAGGTTCCATCGGCTTTTCGCCACCAGATGCCGAAGAATCGGTCGGCTTCGTCCCCATCGGAGGCTGCGAAACGGTCCCTTCCGGCGATGTCCCTTCAGTCGGCTTGGGATCGTTGGAACCTTCACCCCCCGACATCGGCTGAGTTCTGGACGGATCGCTCCCCATCGGCTTCGATCCCATGGGGGATGGAGTCATCGGCTCACCCCCACTCGGTGAGCCAGACATTGGCGAACCAGACATTGGTTTCGTCCCCTCGGACCCGCCAGACATTGGGTCACCCGCCTTCGAACTGCCGTTCATCGGGGTTCCGTTCGTGGGGTCTCCGTTCATGGGGTTGCCCGTTTGGGGACGACTGGAGTTGGGAGGACTGTTTCCGTCAGGATTGGAATCGCCCATGGTCGACGGTTTGTCGCCAGTCGCAGGGGGTTTCGATCCCGTCTCGGAACTTCCCGAGTTTTCAGGCATCGGCGAGCCACCCGTCGACGGGTCAGCCCCTTCGGGAGGCATCCCCGAGGGATTGTTCTGCCCACCCCCCATGGGCTTCGCTCCGTTGGGAGAAGTTCCCTCAGGTTTGTTCCCATTCGGTTGAGTCCCCTGAGGGGGCATCCCATTCGGTGATGAACCGTTCGGCTGCGAATTACGAGGTTGTGAGCCACCAGGAGATGTGCTGTCTGATGGCGAGGTCCCTTCGCCCATGTTCGATGGCTTCGAGTCGTTGTTCCCCATCGGTGAATTCGGGTCTGATGGTTTGCGGTCCGGTGATTCAGACCCCGGACGACCCGACGGCTTGTCGCCGGTGTTGGTGGGGTCCATCGGAGATGGCTGACCAGTAGACATCGGAGCCGGAGGCATTGGGGTCGAGCCGGGGGGCATGCCGGTTGGATTCGACGAATTGTTGCCGTTCATGGGTGCCCCCTTGTCCGGCTGTGAACCCTTGTCTGGCTGGGTCCCTTGAGGAGCTTCGGGCTTCATTGGGGTGCCATCCGGCGAGTTGCCGTCGGCAGAGGTGCCGGTTTGCTCGGGCTTGGACATGGGGGAACCATCGGCTGGCATCGGCGAGCCGTCCGCGGGCATCGGTTTTGTGCTGTTGTCGTTGGTGTTTTGCGGGGTATCCCCGGTTCCCATCGGTTTTCCCGATTCGGGTTTCGGTGACATCGGCGCCCCTTCGGAGCCATCGTTGCGAGGGGTTTCCGTCGGCGATGGTTTTGGCGATGTCCCTTGTTGACCGTCAGCCGGTGACTTCGGGTTGGCTCCGTTCGACTCCGGAGATTTTCCCGACTGTTGCTCATCTTTCTTCATCCGTTCGATCAACTCGCGCAGAATCTGATCGTCCGACGCCCTATCCTTCGGGCGACCCTGCTGATTCGGATTCGCCGAGTCTCCCGGCTTCGACGTGTTGCCGGACTGTGGTGTTTTCGACCCCTGCATCGGGTCTTGTCCAGAAGACGTCCCCCCCTCATTCGACCCGGTTTTCGGCTGAGCGTCGGGAGGGATCCCCTGTTCTGGCTTCCCCTGCTCCGGTTTCCCAGTTTCGGACTGGCCCTGACCATCGGGAGTCGAGTTGGGGTTTGTCTGCGACGGATTGGTCTCAGACGGATTCATCCCCGACGGTTTCGTCGCCCCTTCGGTCCCCGGCTGCGGAGGCTGAGAGCGTCCCATGTTGGCGTCGCCCGTATTCTCGGTGCCGGGATTACCAGGAGACGATTCGTTTGGCTGTCCCTGATTGGGCTGAGTGTTGTCGGGTCGAGGGTCGTTTTCGTTCCCATTCTCGGTGTTGGGAGACTTTGGTTTCCCAGTCCCATCGCTCGTTTGAGGCTCCATGGGTTCAGTCCCGGTGGAGCCTTCGGGCTGTGTGTTCCGGTCACCGTCTGGTTCTCCCTCTTGAGGTTCGTCAACCCGCATCGGGTCTTCCTGTTGAGGGTCGTTCATCTCTTGTTGACGGGCCGCTTCTAAGTCTTTCTCGGCCTGTTTTTGTTGCTCTTCCTGTTGCTTCTGAGCCTCCGCAGGATCGACGGCAGCAATGATGTCGATGTGTTGGCGGGGGGTCAGCGTCTGATTCCGTGCCCGGCCCGAGAAGGGGACAAAGTTGTCTCGGGCGACCAACCAGTAAGCGACTCGATCTCCCGGATTGAGTAACAGGGGTCCAAGCATCAGTCGATACGTTCCATCGACCGCCGCTTGCGGAGGAGGAGCCTTGTACAAACGCTCTGGAACTGGTTGCGGTCGTCCGTTGATCTCCATCCAGAGCTCGACCGCTTCTAACTGAAAGTCGGGATCGCGAGCCGTAAAGGCAATGGGAACCGTCCCATTCGCGGGGGCGGAAATCTCCGCTTCAGGATGATGGATTGCCACGCGAGGGGGAAGATCGGGACGAATTCGGACCGGATGCATGATCGGGTTCGGATCGCTGTCGTTCCGGTCATCCCGAAGTTGAATTCGATAGAACTGCGGCGACGAACCATCGTTCCGGAAGGCGAGCCGGATCGTGGCCGACAGCTTCGTCCCGTCGACGACCTGCATCGGAAACTCTTCTGCCTGTTGCGTCGTCGCTTCGGTGTCGGAATAGAGCACAGTCGCCTTGACGACTGGCCGGCTGGCGGTCGCGTGAATCGTTACTTCGGTCCCTTCCCAGGCATCGATCGTCCCCCCTTCCTGCACTCGATCTTCAAACCCCATGTAGGCCGGATAACGATAATTGAGCCGTTCAACGGTGGCTGTCGGGGGCTGAGTGACCGAAATGGTGTACTCGGACGACTGAGCATCTCCCGCAACAATCCGGTAGCGGACATCCTGCATGAGCCCTTCGCCCCGGACGCCAGTCAGCATCGTCCGAAACCGCATCGAGCCCTCCCCCGACGGACGCATGGCTTGTGGTTCATCCACAAAACGTCGATCGACCGTGGTGTACAGCAGTGTCACCTCTTCGGGTCGCTGTCCCGCCAGGTCGACCGTCACTTCGACCTGCTGTCGGGCCAGGACCCGGTCATCTCCCGGAGAAACCTTCTCGATACTGGTTCGGGTTGCAACCGCCACGTCAGCCGTGGGCAACAACGCTCTCCAGAGTGACGCAACGACATCTTTCGGGGTGAAGATTGTGTAAGCCGCCATGATGACAACGAGCGCCAACAGCCCGTAAGCCGCTCGCAATAGCGTGCGTCGGTCGACCGCATCATCAACATCGGTCTTGGCGAGTTCGCGGGCCGCACGCTTCCCCATCGCGTTGAGAATCGACGGCGACACCGGTCGTCCTGCCTGCTGCAAATCCACCAGAGTCAACAGGTTACTCTTCAAACCAGGTTGCGAGCCTTCCAGTTCGTTCGCCGCATACAGGGCAGACACCTGTCGACGCCACGGCCCAATGACCCGTCGCCAACCCCAAACCCCCAGCCCCGCGAGCAGCCCCATCAACATGACCACGCGAGTTGGATAACCGAAACCTCCGGGGATGACCCACTGATCGAAGACGACGAACACCAAAAGGTAAGCCGCCACCATCAGCAGCCCGACCGCCGCAGCCGTCAACACATCGGTTGTACGGATGACCGCTTGCGTTCGATGCAGCTGGTAACTGACGAACTCCTCCGGCTCCAGATCCCTTCGTCCCTGGATCGGTCGACTCTCGATAGTGGTCGGCATCAGCAGACTCCGAAAGATGACAGCGGGTAGAACACCGCCGTTTAGACGCAAAATCGCCCCACACCATTCTACTCGACGCGACGACCCAAGGGAATGTTCCTAAAAACTGAACCGATTTCACCCAAAGTAGGGATCAACCCGCACCTTGCCGATTCTAACGATCAGGCAAGCCTGCAAGCTGTTTCCATCGTCCCGAATGCCATGCTCTCCAGACATCTGACCCCCGGCTCGAAACCCTCCAACTTCACAGTCCCTTGAGATCATCCCCCCAACTCCGTAACGTCACTGCTGACGAAGTACCAACTTACCGACCTGCCACAACCAGCGACACCAGCAAACCGCTGACCCAATTCTGAATCCAAGAGAGCCCCTCATGATTCGGCTACAAACCTGTCCGATCTGTTCCAAAGAACTCAAGCCTCAGGATGCAACGGACTCTCCCCACTTCCCCTTTTGCGGAGTCCGCTGTAAACAGATCGACCTCATGCGCTGGTCCGATGGCAAATATGCCATCGTTGACCCCCTCTTCTCCACCCCCGAAGAAGTCCCCGAATCTTCTCCAGACGACGAACAGTAACTGACCTGGTCTCGACCATTGGGGCCATGCTTCGACTCGACTCGACCCTGACTGGTCCTCTGAATCGAAACCAGTTCCACCGCTCACCCATCCCGTACACATCCACACAGTCGTCTAATTGAGCGGGACTGGAGTCCGAACAAATTGGCCGACGCCTGCTCGATCGTCGGACAGAATCTGACCCACGTTCTCAACAGGCTGCCAAGATGTCGACGCGTTTCTGTCTTGTTTCATACGATGACGCGCATCGAGTCCGGTGCAGTCGCCAATTGGGGGTTGCTCATCTGTTCACCGCGAACAAGTTTGGCAGGTGACGTGGCGATGTTCACGAAACAGCAGGGGCAACGCCCCGGAACATTGTCTAGCCCAGTCCAGCGGACTGGGGAATCGGCCCAAGTTTGTCTGTCGAGGGCTGAAGGCCCGGCCCGTTGACAAGATTCTGGGGCCACTGGCCGGGCCTTCAGCCCTCTCGTGTGAACTCCTGCCTTCAGTCCTAGGCCGATGGCCTAGGCTAGACAATCTGCTGGGCCGTTGGCCCGACCGTGACCCTGACTGCACAAATGAACCAACCCCAATTGGCGACTGCACCCCATCGAGTCTGAAACAAGACAGCGAGCAGGATGTTCGGGACCGGAGTTCGGTGAAGCTCTTTCCCCGGACAGGTTGCTATTTCTTCGGCGGGCAGATGAATGCAAGCATCGCGTTGATCGTGCTTTCCTGTTCGATTGGGAGGAGGTCTGCTTTCTCCAAGGCACCACTGCGATTGAACTTGGTAACGAGCGCCTTGGAATCAGACAGGGATCGTTTGAATGTCCATTCTCCGGTGAGGCCGGCATCGAGCGTTCCTTGATGAAGAATCATCGCAGCCACCATATTTCGCTGTTTTGCATCGGCAGCATGTTGGTAGTCGGCATCTTTGTATGTCGACGTTTTCCCATCTTGACCGGGCCAGCAGCCCCAGAAAGTCTGGCATTCTTTGTAGACCTCCTTGGGATCGAGCGATGGCTTGGCGGCCATCATCTTCTGCCAGCGCGCTGCGACAAGACTCTCGGTCATTTTGCGGATGCCATCGTGCCAATTCTTCGCGATGCCCGGGGTGAAGACTCCCCCCTTCATTTCTTGAACGCCCATAAAAAAGCTGTAGGGATGGTTCATTGCCAACACCGCTGTCTTCGCCCCCTCCTTAATACCACACACTAACTGCGGGTCTTCGACGTTCCATTGATTGGCCTTCTGGAGACTCGCACAGAAGCCCTTCTTATAGCTTGTGAAGAATCGTTTGCGTGGGCTACTGCCATACACGACGATCGGAATGGTGTATCCCTCCTTATCCGGCAATCCGATCAGTAAGTCGACCTGTGCTGTTTGATAGGTGACGAAATCATTAATCGGCATGCCGCCATTTTTGGCCGAACCTTCGTCATCTAGTGCGCCGACAGGTACTGCATCCATAACCGCTTCGTACAGTTCCACGTCCTTTTGGGGAACACCGTTAGCAACGAGCAATTCTTCCCAGCGTTTTGGCACAGGGTCTTTAAGATAGTCCCGATCGGTTTCCAGCAGGCGAATCGGTGGGTAGTGAAAGAACTGCACAGACCGCTGATTAATCATCGCTAAACCGTGTGGCATGAAGAATCGCCAGTTCTTAAGGCCACGCGGATCCCAATGATTCTTCGGCGGCTTTTTTCCAGCCTCCTTAGCTTTGTTTGCCCGCGCTTTGTCTTCCGCCTGAATCTCTTCGATTCTCTTAAGTGCGGCACGACCATGATCGAGGAAGATCGGCAGTCGCTCCGCATATCCTTCTAAACTCTTGGGGCCGGTGAGTTGAAGTGAGTAAACCCCCTTCTTAACCACAACCTTCGCAGAAGCAGCCTTCTTTGCGGTAAAGCCATCATTGACAAGTGTTTTGCGAAACCAATGCAGAATCGTGGCTGTGAGCGTCTCTTTGCTCCCCGTGATGTTGGGCCATGAGTACAGCTGAATGAGTTCTTCTTTTGTTCCGAGTTCAATGGTGACTGAAGTCGCGGTAGCCATGAGGTAAATCCTAATTGGAAGTTGTACGGATTCAACGTGAATCGCCGAGCAAGCTCGCGTCGAAGTTACGACTCCCTCGGTTGAAATTCGAGCGGCCCTTTTCCATCTTTGCCACCCGGAGTTAAACAGTACATGCCATATTCTCCAGCACTCGACTTCTGCTCGAGCTTCTGGTAAACGATGGCCTTTTCGCCATCGGTGACGACGGTGATTGCTCCATAAACGGCGACGCTTCGTTCAATCTTTGTTTCGGTGAGCGTCTCCTTCATGCCGGCAACGAGGTCCTCATAAGTCGACGACTTCTCGGCAACTGTCTTGAGCTTCTCGAGCAAACTCGCCTTAAACTGCCAGGGCTTGACCGGATCGTCTTTTGTTGATCTCGCGAGTTCTGTCGAGAAAATCAGCGGACGGGCATCTCCCTCGGCTCGCGAGTATCGACCAATCGCACCAAGCGTATCAGACCGCGGATGGGAATGCGGTTCGTCATCACCGCTCGATACGACGGTTGCCGTCGCGTTAATCGCCTGCAGGAACCAAGGGGTGAAATCGCTACTGCCGTGATGGCACGACTTAGCAATGTCAACCTGAAACACTCGACGAGCCGCTTCGATAAACTTCTCTTTGTCGGCCTCCTTCGGAGGAGACTTCATCCCGGTATGATGTTCGAGCAGCAAATGTTCAGACGCGATATTCAGGTCGCCCCCCAGTAACAAACTCACGTTGCCGTATTGCAATCTTAGTACGACAGAGTGACCATTCTTCGTTTTGCTAATGTTGCTCTCCAGCCATCGCAACATTCTCCGCCCATCGACGACATCCGTGATCGGGCCGAGCACCTGAATGGAAAGCGGCTTCCCTTCCCCATAACCGGAAAGGTACTTGTCATCGACCGATAACATTCGGAAATCGCCCATTGTTTCGGTGCCGGTTCCCGGGATCACCTCCGGCTCATCTTTCCCCCAACGCTTGATCTGCTTGTTCCCCTTGAAGGCTTCGTTGATCATCGTGGCGAACTGTTTTCCTCGACCACTTTTGCCAACCCAGTTCTCTTCCTTCGTGAGGAATGCTTCGAGTTCGGCCTTGCTGGTGATGAGTTGCTCAACCAAACGCACCTTTTTTCCATTGGCCAGCGTGTGATCCTTGCGAGGACCCAGCGGGAACTTCTTGTCGGCCCACTCCATGAGACCGTTGGTGTAGACCGTTTCGAAGTAGAAATTGGGACGAGCAAAAATCGCTTCGAAACCTTTGTAGTGATCCGAGTCCGGATGGGAGATAATGGCGGCTTCAAATTTCGTTTTCTTGTCGGTACCAAATCGCCAGTTGAGGAAGTGACACATGTTGTCTTCCTCCCCCGCATCGATCAGGATATGTTTGCCCGCCGGAGTGGAGATGAAGCAGCCGTCACCCTGGCCGATGTCGACAAAGACCACCTCAAGACAGCGGTTGTCCTGAAGTTCGTGCTCGCGAATCCAGATCGTTTGGCGCTCTCTGCTGCCACGGCGAAGGCGATTGCAGCCAGCATATTGCCCCTCAACAGTCTGGCCATCGACTTTGACTTTGTACTTTCCCTGCCGCACACCAGTGTCGTAAACAGCAAAGCCCCAGGGGAGCTCCCTGAACGTCTCTTTGCCATCAGCAGCCACGTAAGATATCGCCCGTGGATATCCAGCAAATCGCAACTTGTCACCGCCACTCGTGGTGGCAGCCTTCGGTTTCTTCGCCATCTCATTGGTCCCCGCGAATGATGAGTGTTTTCATCAAGGTAACGACATGGGACACGATCCGTAAGTGTTCATTTGTATTCCATGAACCTGCGCACTCACGCCATGAGTCGCTGAAATCACAAGACTCTGGCTTGCAAGGACGTCAGCCAGAGATCGTCTCCCCCGCGCTGGTCCTCCTCGCAGAACACCCCTTCAACTGACAACATCCCCTTCACACTAATCAAGCGACTTAGCAGTCGGTGGAAAAACTCAGGTCACGCTTTCGGGCCTGACCTGGTGCTGTTTGGTGTCTGGGACAGAATGCGTACGAGTGACTCGTGTCAGGCTGGAAGAGCTGACGCACGGTCGGTTTTTTCAACCGAGCTACTTAGGGGTCTTCATGAGTTCGAGCATTTCTTCGCCCATTTTCTTGCCGATGCGATTGAACCAAATCGCACTACCATAGTAGTGATAGGGACGGTCGCTGCCAGTATGTACCCATTCCGGTTCGTTCTGCCAGTTCGGAAACATCGCCTCGGCCTCCTTGTCGACTAACAAATCGACCCGGAACGCCTTAACGTTTCCCTGAAACTCGGGCACTTCATTCATCGACAGTTGGGCATCGCGGACTGTTAACATTCCGCCGGTAGCCTCCTTCGACCCGTTCTGGCCAAGTGCTCCAATCACAAACGGCAAATGAGGAGCGTTGAGGTCCTGACGCACGTCCTTGATGAAATGCCGCATGTTTGACGCGTATTCGTCCTGAGCCCCAAACATATCATTGAATCCCTGAAACCATACGAAACCCGCCAACTCGAGCGTCGTCCCTTCCAGTTCCGGAAATAGTGTGGAGTAGTTCTCTTGCACCTCTTTCACTTCTGCCATCATGTTACGATAGGAGGAACCATATTCTTTCCTGATGTCCTCTAACGTTGGCAGCGGAGCGTCCTTTTTATTTTTCTCGTTACTCTGTTTGATACGTTTCTGTGCTTGGTCAAGATCCTTTTGAAGCATCTCCTCCGGAAGCCCAGCAGATGGCGAACGAAAGAGCTTGTATAGCGAGTGACCACCCCATGCGGTCTTGATTAACAAGACCGGTTGATCAAAGTGGTCTCCCATGACAGTCCCAAACTCCAGTTCGACCCCCGTGCAGTCGCGCGACCCATAGCCGACAGTGAGCGGCCCCTTGCGATTCAGAAACTTGATGAATACATCGTCGCGGACAACCCATTTGTCACCCTGGCGGAGATGAGCGAAGAGTTCGCTGGTCTTCGCGTCGGTCGCCTGATATTCCAATAGCGAGTTGCGAGCCTTTCCCTCCATGTTCGACTGACCGGCGAGAATGAAGACCTTCACGGTCTTGTCAGCAGCTTCCACCGACAGGTCTGCAAACAGGAGACCAGCCACGAGAACCGTCAATATGCGAATCATTTCACACCTTGTGTTTGGTTAGGGAAGTTGTCCAGATCAACATCGTACGCCCCACCAAGCCAAATCACAACAACGTCGACCATTCAACTGGCTTGCTGTACTTGATAACGACACACTGTTTCTGGTCAGACTGCTGAACCGCAATCGTGGATTCATTAGCTGCACCGAAAGACAACGCCAGAGTGCAGACAACTAAGATGAGTACTGCTTTCTTCTTGCTATGCATCTGAGATAGTCGCATAACAAAGTCGTTCACCGACCCGCTACTTTCCGTTCCCGTGCGACCCGCAACTCCGTGTGCAACGGTCTGTTATCGGCCACCAGTACGCATCGGAGATTTTGGAATCAGAACGAACCGACCGGTGATGAGTTCATCGAGACTATCGTCCGAACCGGGATTCCCTTTCGTGACGTGATCACAACCGCACTCTGGCGCATCTTGCGAGTACATCCAGTCATAACGATAAAACTGCCCAAAAAAGACTCCCGGCAAATCCCCACATTCAATATCGTGATTGTCAAATCCTTCTATGCCATATTTGTTTGGACGAAGAGGCTCTCTTGGTCCAGTTGTCGACCCCGCAACATACTTCGGGCATGTCTGATCATAGCCGTTCTTGCAGGCAAAAGCCCACTCCGCCTGCGTGGGAAGACGATAATCAAAGTCTGGGTCGGCTGCGGAAAGCGCTTTCGCGAAATCGGCAAACCCCTGCCACGAACTTGGGAGTTGCACTTCAATGCGGTCCTCCCATCGCTCCACAGTCTGTTCGACGAAATTTGTGAATTGACGACCAGACGAGAGTTCTTCTTGCTGCAAGAAGTATGACTGCTTTGGATAGGAGTCCTTGTGTTCGGGACGAGATGGGTCCACGGAAACCAGGCGAAACGTCATTCCGAATCGATTCGTAATCTGGGAGGGCGTGATCTCGGGTGCGTTGCTCGAACGCGACTCCGACTCGGCTACCGGACTTCCTAATCCACGGTCGACATCGAATTCAGCGGGAGTGCAACCACAACCAGCGACTACAGAAACACAGAGAAAAAGCCTGTAATTCCAATTCATCTGCCACCATCACCTTTTCAAAATATCGCCCCCGACGACCGGGTGGGGGCCAGTAACTATTCTACCTGAAAGCATCAGCGAGATAACGGTAGAACTTTGTATGCGCTGCTCCAGAGTCGTTCAGCAAGTTTGTGCGATGCAAAGATATCCATCCATTGGATTCCATTGTTTCTGGGTAAGCATGCCGCAACCATCGGCTGATCGCGTGTACTGTCACGTGCGAAGCGAATTGACGACGGTGTGTGAGCGGAACCAAAGTTCGACACCATTCCAACATCGCAGCATCCGCCCAG
Organism: Planctomycetaceae bacterium; assembly: GCA_041398965.1. Classification (GTDB taxonomy): domain Bacteria; phylum Planctomycetota; class Planctomycetia; order Planctomycetales; family Planctomycetaceae; genus JAWKTT01. Next base: position 12,533 of record JAWKTT010000038.1, read on the forward strand.
TAGCTCTTGGACACGAAATCGCTCCTCGGGAATGAGCATCACAATGGTGCCACGCTCTCCGCTATGAGCGTTCCAAAGCCGCTCGTGACCCGTGATCGGATCGCCGTCCAGCAATATTTGATGTTTGCCACGAACAGCGGACAGAATGCTCGATGACTGCGAATAAATTATTGATTCTCTAGCGATTCCATAAACATAGCACTCTTTGGCCATCTCCAATAGGGGACGCAGCACCTTGCTGTGGCACGGCAGGCTGTCATCGACGACCACATCACGCGCTTCGTCTGAAGTGAGAATGCTGACTGTAAAATGCCCATGTTCGCGAACGTGTTTGGGGGCCATTGAACTTCACTCACAATTGTTGCTACCGCCACAGCACGACCGCGATCTCGCAGCCGCCTTTAGACAACGATCATTCCAATTCGCAGCCGACCGGCGACTTGCGTGCATTACTTTGCTCGTCCGCGGTTGGCGTTTTATCGCTGTCCATTGGTGTTAGCCCACCCAGTGCGGCAATGCACGATCGACGAAAACCAACATATCCGAACCCGATGGTCAGCAAACAGTATAACGAAATCGCGATTGGACTCGCACCATGTTCAAGTAATTTTGGAGTATCGAGGTAGCGGTCGCCAGAGATCCAAGCAGTCGCTATGTACGAACCATTCGCAAGTACGCAGAAATTCGCAATGAACCACATCCCGTTGCGTTGAATGACCATGGCAACAGCCACTGGGGCGAGAGCGCCAAAAATCAGTCCTGCCCATAGGGTCACCAACGGGTATGGGTCTGGTTCAAAGATGCTGTAGGGGAGATGCCATGGCAGTAAATCCGCCGATTGCAGCGATCCACCGCAACATGTCCCGCCGATAATGTGCCCCATTTCGTGCGTAAATGTCATCACTATCCATGACACAACCATCAAGCACAAGAATCGGATCATTCGGATTGCCAGTCGACAGGTTTCTATCATCCGCTGGTCGGTTGAACGAGCGTAGACCAGGTTGTGCCTGACGTCAACGCCGTGTTCGGCCGCGGCCAGCCCAAAGCTCCCCACAAACGTCATCAACATTGAGACAGGCTGACACCATCCAACCGTGCATTACATCCTTCGTCCGGCAGGAGCATGACCTTTTATCTTGTTTGTGACTGCTCTTGGTTTGGGAGAACGCGAAATCGGAAGTGTACTTCGGTCTGTCCGAGATTCTGGCCTCGAACCCTCGCGATCTCGGATTAAAAACCCCTTGCTGGTCAGCCACCGCGTTAGGGGCAGAACGTGGAAGCAACTCACATCGAACCATTGTTGGAAGGAAACCGCACATCGCAGAGCTTGATCCACAGGTGGCCTTGTTTGCGCCGGTCGGGGACGGTGGCGATGAGGCGGACGTCGGGTTGTCTCAACGGACTTGTGGTCCCTGTTGTCCGAAAGTTTGATCCAATGCTCTGGCGGGGACGTTGCACCATCGTGTCGACTCGTTTACGTTTCATGGTGTTTTGATTCGGGGGACTTCCCGTCGCGGGAATCAGGGAGATGGGCTGATGTTTGGAAACTTGGATGACCAATTCATTCCTCCGGCTATGGAGCTGCGGAACTTCACGAACAGAGTTTCGGAACAGGCGGCGTTCGATCGGCTGCTCGAACTCGACGGCGGACATGTCGCGCCAGTTCTGATGTTTTACGGCGTTGGCGGTGCGGGGAAGACGTGGCTGCTGAGGAAACTGAAACAGGGGCTCCCTGCAAACATCCCTGCCGCTTATCTTGATCTGGATCGGGCGACCGGCGGTGTCGACTACGCGACCAACTCGGCCCGAGCCCTGGCAGAAATTCGGCGTCAATTGGGGGACCGGGTTGTCTGTCCCCGGTTCGATCTTGCTTACACCTGGCTGCGGTTCAAGGAAGGGAACCGCGAAGAACCGCTGTTTCGTGGAGCGGGCTCGCTGGGGAACATCTGGGAGCTTGTGCAGGAAGTTGGCAGCATTGCAGCGAGCAAATATCCGGTGGCGGGACTGGTCAAGTGGGTCGTCGGCAAGGTGACTTCCCCGGTTGCAACGTGGCTCAAGCAAAGCGGCATCGGCCAGTGGCTGGAAACGCAACTCGGCGAGGAAGATTTCCTGAACCTCAAGGGGATGGATCCGCAAGGGATTTATCTGGAACTGAATCAACGCCTGTTGCGCGATCTTAAAGCGAACCTGCCGGAGCAGGAGGGCCACACCGTGCGCGGCGTGGTCTTCATCGATACCGTCGAAGCCATTCGTAGCGAGCGAGACAGCGACGCGCAACTCAACCGTCGGCACGAGTGGCTGCAGGAGCTTTATCATCCGCAGTCCGGCCTGCTGGTCGTCATGGCAGGTCGAGACAAGCTCGACTGGGGAGCCGATCCGAATAGTGACTGGGCGAAGGACTATTACCTCGAACAGCATCTCGTCGGCGGACTCTCCGAGCACGATGCCCGCGAGTTTCTCACGAAGTGTGGCGTCACACAACCCCCTGTGCAGGAGGCGATCCTGCGGGTTTCGCTCGATGTCGAAACCGCTTCGCAGCAGGACCGGGGGTATCACTGTTTCAGCCTCGGCTTATGTGCCGATACCTGCTGGACGCTGCGGCAGCGGGGGGAAACGATCGACCCCGACACGTTCGATATGGGACCCGAAGAGACCGCGAAACTGGCCGCCCGGTTTCTTCGCTCGCTGGGGAGTGATGGAACGTATGCCCAGTGGCTGCACGCGCTGGCCCTCACGCCCCGATTTGACGAAACCGCCGCTCGGGAAGCGTTCGGTCCGGCGGGGAAGGAACAGGATTTCGCCTGGCAGACCTTGCAGAGTTACAGCTTTCTCAAACCGGCGGAACAGACCGGCTGGTGGACGTTTCATCTGCGCATGCGGGAAGCCCTCAACGACCTGTGGCAAGCCCGCCACCCGGAGGAGTGTCAGCGACAGCACCAGTGGTGGCAGAAGCACTGGCAACAGCGTTCTACAGCACCGACCGACGGTCTGGCCGGTCTGGCCTGGTTTCACCAGTGGCAACTCGATCCTAAGTCCGCCCGCCGGGCGTGGCAAGACCTCGCCAAAGAAGAACTCCGTCGGCTGCGGGTGTTGAATCACGCTGCCCTGCTCCACTGGTGGACCCCCTGCGACCTGACGAGTCGACTCACCGATTCGGACTGCCGTTGGGAAGCGGCCGCTGCCCTGAACAGTCTCGGCCTCGAGCACTGGAAGTCCCCGCAGGGAAACCGAAACGAAAACCTGCAGCGGGCGATCGACTGTTACAACGCCGCCCTGCGGGTCTACACCGAACAGGAGTTCCCGCAGGACTGGGCGATGACGCAGAACAACCTCGGCACCGCGTATCAGAACCTGCCAACGGGGGACCGGGGGGCGAACCTGCAGCGGGTGATCGACTGTTACCACGCCGCCCTGCGGGTCTACACCGAACAGGAGTTCCCGCAGGACTGGGCGATGACGCAGAACAACCTCGGCACCGCGTACTGCGACCTGCCGACGGGGGACCGGGGGGCGAACCTGCAGCGGGCGATCGACTGTTACACCGCCGCCCTGCGGGTCTACACCGAACAGGAGTTCCCGCAGGACTGGGCGATGACGCAGAACAACCTCGGCACCGCGTACTGCGACCTGCCGACGGGGGACCGGGGGGCGAACCTGCAGCGGGCGATCGACTGTTACACCGCCGCCCTGCGGGTCTTACACCGAACAGGAGTTCCCGCAGGACTGGGCGATGACGCAGCACAACCTCGGCACCGCGTACAGCGACCTGCCAACGGGGGCCGGGGGCGAACCTGCAGCGGGCGATCGACTGTTACAACGCCGCCCTGCGGGTCACTACCGAAAAGGAGTTCCCGCAGGACTGGGCGATGACGCAGAACAACCTCGGCACCGCGTACAGCGACCTGCCAACGGGGACCGGGGGCGAACCTGCAGCGGGCGATCGACTGTTACACCGCCGCCCTGCGGGTCTACACCGAACAGGAGTTCCCGCAGGACTGGGCGATGACGCAGCACAACCTCGGCACCGCGTACAGCGACCTGCCAACGGGGGACCGGGGGGCGAACCTGCAGCGGGCGATCGACTGTTACACCGCCGCCCTGCGGGTCTACACCGAACAGGAGTTCCCGCAGGACTGGGCGATGACGCAGCACAACCTCGGCACCGCGTACAGCGACCTGCCAACGGGGGACCGGGGGGCGAACCTGCAGCGGGCGATCGACTGTTACACCGCCGCCCTGCGGGTGCGTACTGAACAGGAGTTCCCGCAGGACTGGGCGGCGACGCAGAACAACCTCGGCATCGCGTACTGGAACCTGCCGACGGGGGACCTGGAGGGGAACCTGCAGCGGGCGATCGACTGTTACAACGCCGCCCTGCGGGTGCGGACCGAACAGGAGTTCCCGCAGGAGTGGGCGGAAACGACGGCGAACATTGGTTTGGTCGAGTGGACCATTGCCAGGGAGCGGACCGACGACTGGCAGGGGCGAGGCTGGGACCGGGAACAGATGTGGGACCGGGCGGAGCAGCATCTGGAGCAGGCAATCACCACGTTCCGGGCGATCGGCCACGCCCACCAAGTCGAGAAGAGCGAACGCCAACTGGAAGAACTTCGCGCCGAACGTGGAGCGTGAGCCCCGGGCTGGTGGGGGGAGGAAGTGGATGTCAAACCGAAGATGGCGTTTGAGCCAGGCTTTGTCCTTGGGATGTTTGTGTGTGGCGTCGTGATCGACAATCCGATGCAGGTCCAGTACCGGCAGTGTTTCGGAGTCGATCATCTGGAAGCCAAGTAGGGTCCCTGAATCCACACTTTACTCCTCGGCACCCGTGATCCGGGTCGTTCTGTCGCGAGGCTTTGTGGTCCTGTACCGATATGACTATAACGTCAACTGATACTCGAACGCTGACTCAGACTTCGATCCGATTCTCCGTTCGTGAACTCCTGTTGTTTCTCGCAGCCATCTCTGTCACTCTGAGTGCATGTCGCTGGAGGATCGCTATTGGCGTCGCAGTCGGCCTGGCATTGTTTGGAATTCTCGCCATCGCTGCTGGCGTGCGCAGCCGTCGACGTGGCGCAGTTATTGTGGGCGCCCTATTCATTCTCGGCGCAGCGGTCTCCATCGCAATTCAGTCATCTACGATCGTCGCTTGGGTCGGTGCGCACGAACTCGATGTTCACGTAATTGTCGTGGACGCCTCGACTCTGACACCGATTGCTAACGCCAGAGTTGAACCCCTTAATGGCCCGTATTCCCCGATGGAAGGTTCACCACCTGCCGTTGACAGTGAATTCGACGTCATTCCACTGGAGAACTCCAAAACGTTAACGACCAACAACCGTGGATACACGCAGTTCTCGCATCGTTTCAATGCTGCTGGCAATGACGGCCTGTTCACGAAATCGGGATACGTGGATACGCGGCAGGTGTGGCTGCGCGTTACCTGCCCCGGCTACGTGACCACCTACTTGCCGATTGACCAACAATCAGCCCGGCCTCGTGACATCAAGAATAGCACGCCGATTTGGGTAACGGTTCCAATTGCGAAAGACTGAATTACGTTGAAAACAACACGAGACGCTTGGCAATTCGGACCCCAAACATATACCATTGCGACAGAACTAGGCGTTGCACGCGAGCGGGCGGCGACGTCGGTTTTGAATTCAACGTCAAACGCGCCCGCCGCGTGAACTTGGTCGTTCTGCGACTGAAGTCATGACCACAAAGACAGCACTGACAACCGTTCTGACTTGGGCCGTCGTCTTCGCGTGTGTCGGCAGTGTGATGGGGGCTATGATCGGCGTTGTGGCGCCGGACTACTACCGATCCGTTTTTCGGGGCGGAGAATCGTCAGACTTCAACCCACTACAAGTTGGCGTTGGCTTGGGTGTTACGCAAGGTGCTGCTTCCGGCATTGCGATTTCGATCGTCGTCCTTGCGATACTCGCATGGCGGGATATTCGCTCCAGAAGCCCTGCCATCGAAAGCAACACCCCAACGACAGATTCGCTGTCGCGAACTTGGTCCGTTCACGTGCTTTGGGGGGTTGCTGCCGCGATGTCGGTATTGATAATCAGCGCGGCCACATTTATCGTTGGAGGCGTCGTCGGCCAGCAACAACTCTTTCAAGCATGGACCGAACGAAAGCTCGAAGGGCTCGCCACGATCTTGCAGTCAGATGACTTCGATGGCGTTGAGGCCGACTATTCGTCTGCGGCGCAGGTGTATTTGATCGGTACCGTCAAAGACAATGCCGTACGGGACAAATTGCGTGAACAACTCGTCGCCGCGTTTGGAAGTGAAGAGGCGGATGAGATGATCTGGCGAGTGGACATCACACGGTAATCGTCGCAGAACCATCGCATGCACGGAAGTGGCGGTGGCCAGTCCGTTTTGAAATCAACGTCAACTCCCGCCACCCCGTGATGCGGTTCGTACGCTGTGCGTACCTTTCACTCTCCGAAATCTTGTGCTGATTGTTTGATTACTAACGGTTCATTGTGACCACATCCCCAATTCTTTTCATACACCCCTTTTGTAACCCTTCGGTGAAACGAAGAATGGGGGCTGGGGGTTAAGTCGTCTTTGCTGGGACGGGGGGCGTTGGTTGGTGGGTGATGACTTCGATGCGGTTTGGTTGACCGCCGGCGCGGAGGGGACCTGGGAGGTGGGGGGGGAGGTCGCGGAGGATGGAGGCGACGAGTGAGGCGAGTGGTTCGGCGACGACGATGGCGAAGTTGCCGCCACGACGAATCGGTTTCTTCAGGGCGTGATAGACTCGGAGGATGATCTCTTCCGGGTCTTCTCCTTCGGGAGGGCAGACGGAGTCGGGAGACTCTTCCCACTGTCGGAAGACGCGTGGGCTGCATCGCTTCAATTCGGAGAACTCTTTCCCCTGCCAGAGTCCCTGATGGACACTATGCAGGCCGGGCAGTTCTTTCACTGGGACGCCGAGCAGGCGCCCGATCTGGAGAGCCGAGGTCAGGGAAGGTTCGGAGGGGGAAGAGAAGATCAGTTCGATGGACTGCGGCCGGAGTTGTTCGGCTGTTTCGATATTTTGGGCGATGCCGTTTGGCGTCAGCTTGAGGTCGAGAGAGCCTTGAATCCGTCCCTGTTCGTCGAACAGAGTTGATCCAGGACGAATGATGGTTGCTTGAAAGGTTTGCATCACACGACCTCCGCTGTCGTTCGACCCTGAACCGCGAGGAGACGCAATTGCTCCATGGCGACGACGTAGTCGGGGGCGTCGAACACCGCGCTACCGGCGACGAAGAGGTCGACCCCGGCGGCGGCTGCCTGGGAGATCGTCGAGGTGCCGATGCCCCCATCGATTGAGATCAGGAGTTTGTCTCCGACTTGTTCTCTCAGCCAGTGAACTTTGCTCAGGACATCGGGTTGAAACTTCTGGCCTCCGAAGCCGGGCTCGACACTCATGATGAGGACGAGATCGCAGTGCTTCAGTAGCGGAGCGATGCGGGCGACATCGGTCTTGGGATTGATCGCGAGGCCGGCACCGCAGCCCGAGGCTCGAATTTCGTCGAGCAGAGCGGCATGATTGGTATCGGTTTCGATATGAAAGGTGATCCAGTCGGCGCCGGCTGCAACATACTCGGCGACGTATTGGGCGGGGTTAGAGATCATCAGATGGACGTCGAAGATCGCTTCGGATCGCGGACGGACCCGTTCGATGACCATGGCACCGTACGAGAGGTTCGGGACGAAGTGACCGTCCATGACGTCCCAGTGCAGAACGTCGGCACTGGCGGAATCGAGCAACTCGACCTCGCGGTGAAGGTTGCCGAAATCGCATTTGAGCATGGAGGGAGCGATCAGCGGCAGACAAGGCCGCAGTGACGCGAGAATGGCCGATTGGCACATGGAAACGTAACTCTTAACTTGGGAACTGTCGTCGCCCGGTGAGTGCAGGAGTACGATGACTCGCGCGAGTCTCTCCATCACCGGGACCGCCTCGACGGGGGACGATCCCTACTGATGACGGGCAACCACTCTGCGTGCGAAGGGGGACGATGTCGACCCGATGCTTCGCGTTCGGTTGTTGCCTGAAATCAGGGAAAGGTCCGCCTCGTCAATGAGGGGACAGTAAACATGACATTATCCTCGATCTGCGGCGATGTCGAGTGATGTTTCCCACGTGACATCGTTCCGCCGAAGTTTTCTCAATGTTGACCTTAGGCGAGTGAACGTCGGAATTTTTCTTGACGATCAGTGGAAAGGTCGGCAGGGAAAAAACAGGCTGGGCGAGCGTACGCATCACCCAGCCTGCGATCCATTAGCTGGCGAAACGACCTTGAGGCAAACGGGCGTCGCCGGGGGTCGGGAGAGGGTTGACGGCTGGTCCCACCGATTCATTGGAAGGAGTTGCTGCTGGTTCGGCCGCAGGGGTCGGTTCGGCCCCATGACCTTCTTCTGGAACAGGGAGCTTGTTCGCCGAGTGAGTTGACCCGCCGCAGTCGCCACCAGCACATCCCGTTGAGTTGCCAGCGGGAACTGTTCCCGAGACACCACACGCGTTGCATGTCTGACATTGTTGAACCGGGACCACGCGGCAGACTTCATAAGGAATCTGTCGTTGGACGACCCGGGGAACCATGCGTGTCAGGGTAACATCTTCCACCCGGGGAACCACTTTCGACACCTTTCGCGTGACCGTGTAGGGAATCTGACGCTGTGTGCAGTATGGAACCTTGCGAATCAGTGTCTCGCAAACCATCTTGCAGGTCTCAACCGGGATACGACATGTCTTTTGCTCGCTCACCATGCGACAGACCTGATACGGAATCTTCTCGGTCTTCTGTTCGTTGACATAGCGGCAGACTTTAATCGTGTTGGTCACCTGCTCGGGGACCATGCGACAGACTGTGACAGGACACTTCTGCGTCACCTGTTGTGGAACCATACGACAGACCGTCACCGGGCAAACCTGTCGGACCACCTGAGGGACGTAACAAGTCTGAGGAACCTGTCGTTCGACCACCTGGTTGCAAATTGCTCGACGTACCACGGTACGGCTCGGTCCTTGAACCATGCAGGGACGCGGACGTCCGCATTGATCGGGAACCATCCGGGTGATCATCGGCCCCGGAACACAGATGCGTTGCACCACATACCGTGGAATCACCCGACGTTCGGTGCGACAAGTCGTCACTGGCTTCATGACCGTGTAGCATCGTTCCTGCTGAATCGTCTCCGAAACCTGACGCATCACCGTGTAGGTCCGTTCTTGCATGATCGTTTCAGTGACTGGTCGCATCACCGTGCGGCAGACCTGCTGGTCTTCCCATACGGGGCGCGTCACCGTGTAACATCGATCCCGGTAATGCGTCTCCATTACTGGACGTTGCACGGTGTAGCAGTGCTCCCGAAAACTGGTCTCGGTGACCGGACGCTGCACCGTGTAGGTCTCTTCCCGTTCAGCAGTCTCGACCACGGTGCGATAACAGGTCTCCTGGACATCTTCGCAGACGGTATCGTAAACCGTACGCTGGCAGGTGTATTGCTGCGGTTCATACACAGTCTCGTTCACTGTGCGATAACAGGTCTGACGTTCGACCTTGCAGGCGGTGTAACAGGAGGTCGGCTGACAGACGGGAGCCGGGCAACACCCGTACCGACCCGCCCCGCAAAACCATCCCGCCTCACTTACCGACGCCATCAACAGCACGATGGCAATGCCACTTAAGAAGTGTTTCATGACTTGGTTTCCTCTTCCCAACGGCCACTGACAAAATGTCCCGCATGACGATGGGGTCCCTCCCGAAGTCCACGAATCCATCCTGCCAAACTCCGCCTGACATTTCAAAGAGATGCCAGTCGATTCCTGAATTTTCTTAAGAAAATCCACGAGAAACGATCGGACTCGGCAATTCAACAATGCCCTGCGAGGTTCCGTAGACTGGAGAAACCCGGAAAGATTGCCGGTTGAACATGTTGACGAAAGCAGACACAACGGCGCAATCCGTAGTCTTTTCCACCACAACGATGCCAAATCGCCACATCTTCATCCGCCGTCCCCAACCACGACGTTGTTGGAACCGCTACTCTGTCAATTTGGCTCGTTCGTGGGTCAAGATGCCGGTGACGAGGGCACGGAGGCGAGGTTCGGCGGCGTTCGCGGTTGCGATGATCTCTTCAACCACGGCAGGCTTCAGGGCGTCGGGGAGGCACATGTCGGTGACCACCGAGAACGCGATCGTCCGGAGCCCCGCGTGGACGGCGACGATGACCTCGGGAACGGTCGACATCCCCACAATGTCGGCCCCAATGGTTCGCAAGAATCGATACTCGGCCCGTGTCTCCAGATTTGGACCGGCGACCGCGACAAATACCCCCCGATGAGCCGGGAAGTTCTCCCTTCGGGCAATCTCGAGTGCGACATCTCCGAGGGCTCGATCATAAGGAGCGCTCATGTCGGGAAAACGTGGGCCGAGTCGGTCATCGTTGATGCCGATCAACGGGTTCGCCCCCATCAGGTTGATGTGGTCATCAATGACAACAATGTCACCCGCAGAGTAAAACGGATTCATCCCGCCGACGGCATTGGTGGCGATCATCAGTTCGGCCCCGAGTCTTTTGAAGACCCGCACGGGAAGTGTGACCTCCTTCAGAGGGTACCCCTCGTAGAAGTGTTGTCGACCTTCCATGACGACCACGGGGACCCCCTCCAGCATCCCGCAAACGAGCCTTCCCCGATGCGACGTTGCGGTTGACTTCAGGAAGTGGGGGATGTCGGCATAGTCGATGGCTGCCTCGACGTCGATCTGATCAACGAGTTTCCCTAATCCGGTTCCGAGGATGATTCCCACATGAGGCTTCCGCCCCCATGCCTGCGAGATCATTCCAGCCGCCGCTTCAATTTTGTCGAACAGGTCCAGCACAGCCATCCCCCTAACGTTTTCCGATCGATCAGAAACAGATCCAAGACGCACGACTTCAATGCAAACACTTTCTCAATGCAGACTCCTTGCGTCACTATGGCAACCCCCCGCCGATGTGGCAACCACTCACCACATCGGGAGACTTCGCAGTCGAGTTGCTCAGCATCTCGGCGACAGGGTGTGCCGCAATTCGGACGACAGTCGCGAATCGTGACTCGCACCTGAGTCGTGGGTGCATTCTCCGGATTGTGATCCTCGCCAACTGGTGAACTTTGTTGTCAGCCTCTCCCTCTCCCCCGCTGTCGGTGTTCCTATTTTGAAGGACTTTCCAGCGGGGGAGACAGAATGGAAGGACCGGCGATCACTGGGTGCGTGGGTTAGAATTTGGGTGATTGCTGTTCCCGATTTCCAGAGCCATAACAGTGAGGCTGGTCCGATGATGACGTTACGATACGTGGGGCTTGATGTCCATAAAGATTCGATTTCGGTGGCGGTTGCCGATGTGGGGGATGCGGCGGCGCAGGTTCTTGAGCGGTTGCCGTTCGATGAAGCGCGGGTGTTGAAGTTGTTGCGAACTTTGGGGCCGCTTGGTTCGTTAAAGGTCTGTTACGAGGCGGGGCCGACGGGGTATGGGTTGCAAAGGTTCTTAGAGGAGAAGGGGGTGGACTGTGTGGTCATTTCGCCGTCGATGGTGCCGCAGCAGCTGAGTCGCGTGAAGACGGATCGACGCGATGCCAAGAGGCTGGCCCACTTCTTGCGATCGGGCGACTTGGTGACCATCTGGATTCCCGATGCCGCGACCGAAGCGATCCGCGACTTGGTGCGTGCGCGGGATGATGCTCGTCTTTGCGAACGGCGCATCCGGCAGCAGTTACTCAAGTTTCTGTTGCGTCAGGGACGACGCTTCACCGAAGGTGTTTCGCATTGGACCAAGACGCACTGGTCGTGGATTCGTCGGCAGACGTTTGACTTCGAAGCACAGAATCAACTGTTGGCCGACGCCATCGCCACGGCAGACCAAGCCCAGTCCCGCATCACCCGACTCAACGCCGACATCCATGACGCACTGGCCGACTGGCGACTCGGCCCGCTGGTGCAGAACTTGCAGGCGTTCTGCGGAATTCAGGAGTTGACGGCCGTCGGAATTGTCGCAGAGATTGGCGACTTTGAACGATTCCCGACAGCGGCGAAGTTCATGTCGTTTGTCGGCTTGGTTCCCAGCGAAGCGTCGAGCGGTCCAACACGTCGTCAGGGTGGGATCACCAAGAGCGGCAACCGCCATGTGCGACGTCTGCTGATCGAAGCAGCCTGGCACTATTATCATGCCCGACCAAACGCGAGCCTCGCACTGTTACAGCGGCGCGAAGGTCTGCCTCAGGAGGTCATCGACATCGCCGACAACGCGCTGCGACGACTGCGAAAACGCTCGCTGAAGTTGCAGCGAATCAAGAAGTCTGCCACGAAGATCGTCACCGCGCTGGCCCGCGAGTTGGCGGGGTTCCTGTGGTCCGCCGCGATCACCACGCAGCGTCTGCATCGCGAACAGACTTCCCCACCAGCGACCTCAAAACGGGCGAAGCATGATCGTGACAAACAGCAACACACGAAACGCGAACAGACACCACTCCCAACAGAATTGTGACGATGATGTTCTAACTAGGATAATGTTACATCGATACGACAGCATCATTTGCCAGAGATTATTCTTTGTAGGATGATGTTGTGAGATGTCTGCGAAGAGACAACGATGACAACAACCGACTGCCCCCCAAGGAGACGACAGCGACGCCGTGGCGGTGTGGAGACCGACGAACGGGAAGCACCCTCGATGCCCTCTTGAGCATTCCTTCACAGGAACACGCTCGTCCTGGAGACTGAGGTTCCTCCCAGACGAAACCTTGCCTTGCGGTAACCAACCCGCGTATCTCAGAGTGCCAGTCTCCCACCCCCACCGGCCCGCTGCCATCCCCAGGAGAAAATCATGACCTGACGCCCCCCTTTCAGTCAAACAGAAAAAGCCCCCCCCCACACTTGACCGGTCCTTCCATATCAGAGGGCCGGGGTGAGGGGGAATGCGGTTCGAGTCTTGGTCTGCAACCGAGTCTGGCTCTGCAACAGCGACGCGCCTGTTTGTCGCCTTTCGCTCCGCGAAAGCAGCGCCCCTTTCGCGGAGCGAAAGGCGACTATGATTACGGCCTCAAGCCGCGTGAGGTATCGACTTCGTCTACTTCGCAAGACGACCGCATGAGCGTCCCATGAGCGTCCACCGCTCCCCCCTCATCCCAACCTTCTCCCCCGTTAGCATGCGTCCTGAAGTAGCACGACTATCACGGGAGAGAAGGAGCCACGGGTCGGCTCCGCCTCCCCAATCTTGTGCCGAACAGTATTGGCCTTCTCCCCCCGTGGGGACGCCGATTGAAGTCGGAGCGTCGTCTCTGGGGGAGAAGGAGTTTCGCGTCGGCTGACGCCTCCGGTTCGGGGAGTTGCCATGTGGGGAACGCACCCTGAATTGGCAATCGAGGAGCTTCGGGATTGCGGAGGGGGCATTGAGAGGGAATAATAACGGCGAGGTCTTTTTGGATATTGGAGATGTGTCATGTCATTGTGCAGCCGGTCGAATCCGCAAAACAGCTTGACGTTGCCGATGGGGATCGATGATCGTTCGACATCGCTCCGCCGATGCCATCCGCTGGGGTGGTGGGGTTTTGGCGGGTTTGTCGGGACTCTGTCACTCGGGGGGATGCTACTGAGCCTCGCATCGCTTGTGGGATGCGGTAGGGGCTCGACCCCAACCCCATCGACAGAGCCGACACAGGCAACGGCATCGGCTGGTTCGACTGCTTTCGCACCGGCTACTGGAGCCGGGATGGTGCCGGGGACAAATGTCGAAGCGGCACCGATGATGTCGACTGCGGCAAGTAGCACAAAGTGGATCGGCGGGATTCCGTACGATGTCTTTTACGATGCCCCATTGACCGTCGCTTCGAATGCCGCGTCGCTCGGACCAGCAGCCACACCTGGTAGTGGTGGGCCGATGGCGGAAGCGGTCGCCAGTGCTGGAACCGCCACGACTCCCCCGCAGACCGGGACACCGATGACCACAACGACTCCGGAACCGATGGGGGCCGGCGGAGCCATTGACTGGAATGCAGTCGCTCCGATCGAGATGGTGGTTGAAGAGGTCAAGCAGCTTCGGATTCGGCTGACTGGCCATCTCGGCACAGTCGCCACGTACAACAAGGGGAAGGAAGATATCTCGCAAGATGCCAACGTCCTGGCCGCAATCGCGGGGGTTGTCGAAGTGCATCCCGGCGAGGTGAGTTGGAAGGAGAAGGCGAAGTTTCTGCGAGACCTCTCTTACGACATGTACATGGCCGCCGATGGAACCGGGAGTAAGCCATTCAATGCAACGCAAGCACCATTCGAGCAAATTGAAGTGTTGTTGAACGGCGGCTCTGCGCCCGACAAGGACTCGATGGAAAAGGTCCCCTTTGCCGATGTTGCCGACCGTACACAGTTGATGTACCGCATCCGAAAGACGTTCGACAACCTGAAGTCTAACATCAACACCGAAGCCCGGCTGACCAGTGAAGCCGATATGGTTCAGCGAGAATTTGCCGTCCTCGCCCTGATTGGTCAGGTGATTTCGGACAAGAGTTACGAGTATTCCGAGAGCCCTGAGTATCGAGGTTTTGCAAAGACCTTTACTGACGCCGCGATTTCAGGTCGACAGGCAGCCGAGGCGAAAAACTTCACGGTGTACATGGAAGCAATCGCCACGATTCAGAAGACGTGTGCCGACTGTCATGGGAAGTTTGCATTCGGTGATGGCGGCTTCTAATGACTGCACATGGTCCCCACGATTCAATCGCGGGGCTTTGTTTTCCCTACGCGTTTTCCAATTTGCGGACTCATGAATTCAAAATCCTGACTCCCCTTCCCTCCTCACCCCCTCCATCATGATGCCGCACCCCGCGTTGCCGTTCCGACCTGCTCTGACGCTGCTTCTGGCAGCCGTCCTTGGGACAATCGGCGTTGTCGTCTCAGCCGGAGCGGCTGAGGTGATCGAACTGAAGACCGGTCAGAAGATCGAAGGGGAAGTTCTCAAGGAGACCGACAACGATCTGTTTGTCGACCTTGGGGTCGACGTCGTCCGGATTCCGCTCGATCGTATCCTTTCCCGGAAGACGAAGTCCGCCGAAGGAGAGACAGCCACAAATGCCGGAGCGACGGATAAGAATCAGGTCTACACCTCCGCTCGGCTCCCGGCCAAGAGCATTCGTCAGTTGGCCGAGCAATACGGCGAAGGAGTCGTCCTTGTGAGTACCCCGTCCGGCCTTGGAAGCGGTTTTATCCTCAACGACCGTGGGTACTGCGTGACGAACTATCACGTCGTCGAGAAAGAGACCCGTTTGGCCGTCACCATCTTCCACAAGACCGAGACCGGCGATTTCCAAAAGCGACGGATCGAGAATGTCAAGATTCTCGCCCTCAATCCGTTCTTTGACCTTGCCCTATTGCAGATTCCGAAGCAGGAGGACTTTGACTTTACAATCACCGTGCTTACCCCGGAGTCGAACCAGAAAGAGGGGGAGGAAGTCTTCGCAATCGGGAACCCGCTGGGGCTGGAACGGTCGGTCTCGCAAGGAATCATCAGTACCCGCAACCGCAACTTTGAAGGGGTGGTCTACATTCAGACGACAGCCGAGATCAACCCCGGCAACAGTGGTGGTCCGCTGTTCAATGCTCGCGGCGAAGTGATCGGCGTCACGAACATGAAGTTGCTGGGGGGAGAAGGTTTGGGCTTCGCGATCCCGGTCAGCTATGTCCGCCACTTCCTCGATAACCGCGATGCCTTTGCGTTCGACCAGAACAATCCGAACACCGGATATCGTTACCTCGATGCTCCTCGTCGTCGCGACTCGAACGCTCCGTCACTGGCACCTGCGAAGTAACCTCACTCGTTCTGTTCACTCTCTTCCTCCCGGAAGAATCGGCCGAACTGGACGAATCGATGTCTCCGGTCACTGAAGGGTACAGTTGGGGACACTGTGCCGATTGAATGGGGTGGGAATCCAGATTCTGCCAGCAACGTGCAGATTCTTGAAAGCAGGATCGGTGCGTCGATTGTTAAATCGGTCCAAGTTTTTGATTGCAGAATCGTGATCTTCGGCGATCCTGTCGACAACAGAGTTCAGGAGATCGCGGCTGTCTTTGACGCGGTGCCACTCTGGATTTGGTCTGGGCAAGGGATGTCGCCCTCGTATCGAAGCAGCCAACCAGGACATGAGGAAGTGACCCAGGTTTGCGGACTGCCCCCCGAGTGAATGACCATGAACACGAAGTCTCCCAGTACAAAGTCGGGCAACTTGAACGCCATCAGCCTGCAAATGACTCCCCCCAGAGCGGCCCGAAAGCTCACGCCGCAAGCCTTTGCCGAGCGTCTCATCTCCCGAGAGTCTCTCGAACGTTCGGACCTGAACGACCCCAACTGTCTGACGCTGACCAACGTTCAAACTGGCGAGATGCTGATGGTCGACTCTGTGCAGATGGAACGCTGGCTGAACACCCCCGATTAGCACGGTCGGTTGGTGCAGAGGATCGCACCTCATCGTCGATGGACATCCAGTCCATCGAATCGTCGGCTTGCGCTCATGTCACGATAATCTCATTGCGTTCCTCTGCGACGAACATTGTCGATATGTTGCGAGAGATGCTTGCCGCGCGGTATGGTTGTGGTGTCTTCCGGGGAAGTTATGACACATCAGCCGCTCACCGAAGCCGAGATTGACGAACTGGTGAATCAAGTGATTCGCGGCGATCGCGAAGCGCTCAGCAAGCTCTTTGATCACTTCCGCGTCAGGCTTTGGCGAATCGTCCACTTTCGAATGGACTCGCGTCTTGCAGGACGGGTCGATACTGACGACGTCTTGCAAGAGGCGTATCTCGCCGCCGAGCAGCGACTCAAACACTTCCTCTACGATTCGCCGCAGGGATTCTTTATCTGGATGCGATTGATCGTCAACCAGACTCTTGTCGATGTCCATCGACGCCACCTTGGCACCCAGTCTCGCTCGGCCAATCGAGACCGGTCGCTTCAGAGTGGCTGGCCAGCCGACTCGACGTCGTTCTCACTCTCATTTCATCTCCTCGGGCACCTTACTTCGCCCAGCCAAGCGGCCATGAGAGCCGAGTTGTCCGAGCAACTCAATATCGCCTTGGGGTCCATGGGAGATCTCGACCGGGAAGTGTTAGCCCTGCGCCACTTTGAAGAACTGACCAATCACGAAGCCTCCGTCGTGCTCGGGCTGACCGAGCAGGCGGCGAGTGCGCGATACATGCGGGCGATTGCCAGACTCAAGTCGGTCCTGATTGCGATTCCAGGTTTCATGGAGCGCCGCTGATTCATGCCTGCGTCTCCGCCTCGCCCCGACGACGATGACTCGACCGATTTCTCGCTCCGAGTCCCGATCGACCCCGGCAGCGATGCTGACCTTTACGGTCTCCCCACCGAAGCGAAAGTCCCTGCCGCCTGTGGACACGATCCGGTGGAACGGATGGCCACCGAGTTTCTGGACGCACTGCGGGCCGGTCAACAGCCGGACATCGAAGAGTACGTCAAGCAACTCCCCCAGAAGGAACAAGAAATCCGTGAGCTGTTCCCGCTGATTGCATCACTCGAAGACTGGAAACACGACCGCGAAGCCGAAGCAATGGCCCGCGACATCCCACGAGAGTTCCGCATCGAACGACTCGGGGACTGTCGAATCTTGCGCGAGATCGGTCGCGGCGGGATGGGTGTCGTTTTTGAAGCCGAACAGCAACCGATCGGTCGTCGTGTCGCGGTCAAGCTCTTGCCCAGGCAAATCGGCGGGCAAACCTCGCGTGCGCGGTTTCGTAGCGAGGCTCAAACGGCAGCCGCCCTGAAACATCCTTACATCGTCCCCATCTACAGCTTCGGCGAACAAGACGGCATGTGCTTTTATGTCATGCAACTCATCGAAGGAATCGGCCTGAATCGGGTCATCGAACTCTTTCGACAAGGGAACGGATCGCTTACCGCGGCCTCGATTCGGCAACAGTTTCACGAATCGAATTCGATCGACCCCGCCGCGTCGATGGAAGTCCAGAAGGGACGCAAAACAATCAGCACGATCGACGGGCCGGGGACCTCGGCCCGAATCATTCGGTCCGATGCCTGGATGCAGATTGTCAGGATCGCGTTGCAAGTGGCCGACGCGATGCGCTACGCCCATCAACAGGGGGTCCTTCATCGCGATATCAAGCCGGCGAACTTGCTGTTAGACCCCAATGGCACCGTCTGGATTGCCGACTTCGGCTTGGCCCGCCCTTTGGAGGAAGGGTTCTCTCACTCCCCACGTGTCGCAGGGACACTGCGTTACATGGCCCCTGAACAGTTCTCTGGTCAATGCGATGTTCGCAGCGATCTCTATTCCCTTGGGGCCACTCTCTACGAACTGTGTACCCTCAGACCGCTGTACGAAACGACCGACCGCCGATTGTTGCTAGCAGAGATTCAGACCTCAACACCCCCCTCCCCCCGATCGATCCGACCGTCGATCCCTCGGGGTCTCGAAGTGATCATTCAGAAAGCGGTTTCACGAGAGCCGTCGCGTCGCTACCAGACCGCCGCCGAACTCATCGCCGACCTGAAAGCATTCGCCCGCTCCCCCCGCCGTAACCCCTTCACCTGGCTCAAAGACAAACTCCGCCGCCGCTCGAGCTAATGTACTCCTTTCATGGAGATCGGATGATTGCTCCTGCCACTTATGTCATCACGCATCGCTTAGCAGCCCGCTGAAAACGACCGTCGGTCAGATTCTCCAATCTGACAAG
The DNA here is from genome assembly GCA_041398965.1 of Planctomycetaceae bacterium. Taxonomy (GTDB): domain Bacteria; phylum Planctomycetota; class Planctomycetia; order Planctomycetales; family Planctomycetaceae; genus JAWKTT01. Next base: position 31,285 of record JAWKTT010000038.1, read on the forward strand.
AGCAACTCGTACGCTTTATTACCTGGACATCAAACGGAACCAGGTCAGGCTGGAAAGCCTGGCCCACGTTTTTCAGCAGGCTGCTAAGGTTGGTTACTCCCAAGGGAGAGGTTCAATAGCGGGGAATGTCGTGGTGAGTGTGTGTGGATTGTCGAAGCGTTCTGGATGTTGCAGAGATTCGATCACCTCTGTGAGGTGGACTCCCAGTTCTGGCGAGAGTCGGCAGGGGCGAGCCTCGGCAATTGAACGAACGAGTTCAGCCGGACCGCGTAGAAAGTCGACTGGCTTATTCCCGGCGGAATACTGAAACTTCGGACGACGAGCATAAGGGAACTTTCGCTCAAACTTCATACCTGAGAGCGAGAATGGGAGTCTGAGGAGCTGTTCAAATCTCACTCGCCAATGCCCCAGACGACTCGCGATACCGGAGAGAATCCTGTTAGGTGTCGTCGACTGGAAGTAGACCGGAGAACCATCGTTGCGCACGAATTTAGTATACAGCATCCCTTCTTCGCCGATGATCTGAATCGACTTATCAAGCGGGGCCAGGATACTGCAAGTAACTCGAGCCACCACGTTATTGTCGTACTCGATACAGCCAACTGTGAAGTCGGGGGCCATCGTGTCGACGGCGATCCCTTTATTGGTGACGCAGGTGGTGGAATATGCGTGAATGCGCCGGGCCGGGCCGAAGATCGCTGCCAACCAAGACAGGACATAGGCAGCATGTTCGTAAGTACAGCCGACTTCAAACTCGTCCTTTGCTGGCCAATAGGCACCTGTCGCACTTTTCCACTTTTTGAAGTGATGGCGATGAATCATGCCATCGTCGAATGCGGCATACACGAGCTTCACGGGGCCGGTGACCCCCTCCTTGACCCCTTTCCAGAGTGTCTGAGCCGTCTCGCTGAGCAAGCTACATGGAGCGGTTGCCAGCCCCAGTCCCCGACTCTTCGCCAATCCGGCTAACTCGGCAGCCGAGGCAGTATCCATCGCGAGAGGCTTCTCAGAGTAGACGTGCTTCCCAGCTTCCAGGCAAACCTTTGTCGTTTCGTAGTGGCTGCGCGGATTCGTCAGATTCAGAACCATCTCAACTGAATCGTCCGCCAACAAGGATTCCAAGCTTGGGTATGCCGTGACCTTGTAGAACTTGGAAAACTCCGCAAGTCGTTGCGGATTGAGGTCATAGCAGCCGCTCACCGCTAGCTCTGGATGGCTGGAGAGTGTGGCCATATAGAAATCGGCGACATAGCCACAACCGAGGATTGCGCAATTCATGGCAGTGCAAGGTCTGAAGGAACGAAGTCGTTACAACAAATCAAGCTTGCTCGCCACGATTAAGCAGTGTTGATGGCTGAATTTTATTTCCCAACAAGAGGTCGGGCAAATCGAATTACGCTTGAAATCTCACGTCAGCGGAAAGAAACCCTACGAGTGGTCACCTCGTAACGAAAATTCAACCTTTCATACGATTGCCATCTAAACGGGTTGCTCGCCACTTAGCAACACACGCGACCTGCCGCCACCTGAGTAGAAGTACTTCTCTCGACAAAGTGGGCAGATCTTCGTCCGTCATCTTCGATGAAGACGAAAGTTTCACCCCTTCCCCTCAACCCCTCACCACGAATACTGTACCATTGAGGGACAACAGAAATCATGAACCGGATGAGCTTGGCTTTTTGAGGAGTGATCGTGATGCAGTGCTTGGTATCAACGGGCCGATGCGTCCTATTGAGTTTTCTGATCCTCCACTATGGTGTATGGCACGGCGGGGCGTTGCAGGCCGAGGGGGTTGTGCGAAAGGAGGCTTTGTGTCGGGCTTTGCCGGGCGAAGCAGTCGTTGCTGCGGACCATCCGCTCGCCAGTGAGGCGGGGGCCGAGGTGCTCAAACTCGGAGGGAACGCCGTCGACGCCGCAGTTGCCACGTCGTTCGCTCTCTCGGTCTTGCGTCCCGAAGGCTGCGGCTTGGGAGGTGGTGGGTTCATGATGATCTGGGACGCGAAGTCCCAACAGGGATACGCCCTCGATTACCGCGAACGGGCACCACGTGCCGCGCACGCGAAGATGTTCGCCACAACCAGCAAACCGGCGGGACCGCTCCCCGCTAGTGAGGCCGGAGGCCTCGCCGTTGCGGTGCCGGGCAATGTGGCCGGCCTTTGTTACGCCGTCGAACGTTTCGGTTCGCTCCCGCTCGACGTTGTGCTGGGCCCGGCGATTCGACTCACTCAACAAGAGATCCCCGTCGATCCCCAGTTCCTCTCGGCTCAACGGTCGATGATCGCCCAGTTCCAACAGCATCCCGAACTCCAAACCCGGTTTGCGAAGTTGTGGAAGACATACCTCAACTCCGGCGAGCCGTTCGCTCCGGGGGATCACTACCACTCACCGCTCGAAGAGGTGCTCACACGAATCGCGAAAGAGGGGGCCGACGGTTTCTATCGCGGAGAGGTGGCCGCCGCGATCGTCTCCGAAATCGAGCGGCAACAGGGGATCATCACAGCCGAGGACCTGTCGACGGCGAACCCGGTCGTCGTCCGGTCGCCATTGCGGGGGACGTTTCATGGCTACAAGTTCCTGACGATGCCCCCTCCATCATCCGGGGGGATCGCCGAAATCGAAGTGCTCAACGTGTTAGAAGCATGGGAGTCACAACAGTCCGAGCCGCAGGGACTTCGACGACTGAAGCACAACTCGGCTGACTACGTTCATCTGGTCACGGAATCACTCAAGCACGCCTTCGCAGACCGGGCCGAGTTTTTGGGAGATGCCGACGTTGTCGACGTCCCGATCGCCCGGCTCACCTCGAAGAAGTATGCTGCCGGTCTCGCGAAACAGGTCAATATGCAGTCGACCAAGCCGTTGAATGCCTATGGTCGAGGGCTGCCGAGTCGTGATGCAGGGACGAGTCATCTGTGTGTCATCGACTCGCACGGCAACGGTGTCGCCTGCACCGAGACGATCAACACTCACTTTGGCAGCTTGATTGTCGAGCCTCTGTTTGGGATCGTCCTGAACAATGAGATGGACGACTTCGCCGCACGACCGGGGGAGCCGAACGCGTTTGGCCTCGTGCAGAGTGCGAGAAACGCCGTCGCCCCTGGGAAGAAACCGCTGTCGAGCATGTCTCCGACGATCGTTTTGCGTGATGGGAAAGCAACATTCGTGGTTGGTGGTTCGGGTGGGCCGCGCATCATCAGTGGGACACTTCAGGTCTTGCTCAACATGATGGTATTCGAGATGACCCCGGAGCAAGCGGTTTCTGCTCCCCGGTTCCATCACCAATGGCTCCCCGATCAACTGTTGCTGGAGCAGGAACTGCACGATCAACTCGCCAACCCCTTAAAGGGACGTGGCCATCAGGTCGAACTCGGCATCGGACAATCCGCCACCCAAGCTGCCGCCCTCGTTACCCTTCACCCCACCGCCGCGAGCGACCCCCGCAAAGGGGGCCGTCCCGCAAAAGTCAGCTCACCAACACCCCCCGCGAAAGAGTGAAGCGATGGGGAGTAGACGATTGGATTCGGGATGTGGGCTTCAGTGAACCAGGACGCAGGCTTGGGTTGCTACTTTACGATCTGCGGTGGATCGCGAGGTTGCCTCTGAAGTTGGGCTATCGCGATCGTCGTAATCCGAAGTGTCAGCGAGGGAACTGTTGACGTCGATCGAGTGGTCGGCCTCGCTAAAACTTCGGGTCACGAAAGAAAAGGATTACTACGGTGTCTTCGTAACGATCCGTCGAGAGGTCGCCACTTCAAAGGTTTTTTCTTCGGTATCAGCCTGTTGAAAAACGTGGGTCAGACTCTCCAGCCTGACCTGACGCCGTTGGATGTCTCGGCGAAAAAGCGTACGTGATATTCGTGTCAGCTTAGAAGAGCTAACCCACGGTCGTTGTTCAACGGGCCGTTGACCCATGCGACTCTGTTTGGTTGTGTTCGTACACGCTGGCCTATTCAATGCTACACACCGCCGGGACTGACTGTGGCAAGCCATAGGAAGTGGAGACCGGCAGCAATATTGATGGTTGGAGGTTCGAATTATGCGGTGATTAGGTGCGCGATATGGATGTTCCTGCACGCCATACCCCAATTGTCCCGATGACGATAAACGCCAAGGCGATCTGCCAGACGAGTAAAACGACGTTGAGAAACGCCCAAAGTTGTGGAACGACTTCGGCCTGCCACAATGCGGTCAACACAAGTGTCGCGAGCCAGGCTCCGCACGGTCCCGGAAATGGGCGACGCGGTGGCGGCATCCTCGTCAGGAACAGGCTCCACGCAACCACGAGAATCGTCGAAGCAATCCAGTAAAGCAGGAATGGGTTCATGATTCGTCTGTACTCATTCGACTTCATTCCCGTCTCGTCAGTGTTTTGTGATCGTGAAAACCAGGTGGCCACGGAAGCTCTTCCGTCTGTCAACCTGTTGACGACCTGTTGTGTTCCGGGGGGTCTGTCGCTCCCCAACCCATCTCGAAACGGCGGGGCCACACCGCAACTGCTCCCGATGTGATGGCCCTGTCTGGATTCAGGAAGGTACGGTGTTTGTCACATGGCAGGGTCCCAAATCGAACAACTCACTCCCGTTCATCGATTCACTGAGCAATGATCGTGTCTCAAAGTGTAACCTTTGCACGATTGGGGATTCCAATGCCACAGAGACCGCAATGTCACGATTCTTCACCTCCCGAATTGTTGACGGAGAAGGGGCTGGAGTCTCATCCACAGGAGGGACTTATGACTTTCTGTAAGATTGTCTTGTCACAAAGTGCATCTCGCGTCCCCCATTCTTGCGATGCGATCTTGGGGCTTTGGGTGAGTGTTGAGTTGTGGTATCCTTACCGGTGACAGGTGTTGATGGTGGCTTGTCGGGGTGAGGTCTTGCCCGTGGTTTGATTTTGGTCAGGTGACTGATATGTCTGCTCGTCCGGTCGTTTCTCAATTCGTGATGTGGCTATTCGGGCCGTTGCTGTGTCTTCTGGTCGGCTGTGGGGACTCGAACGAAGAGTATGTTCCGCCACCCCCTGCTGCTCCCGCGGCGGGAGGTTTTGCCGGGGGAGGCGGTGGTGCTCCGGCGGCCGTTCGAGCACCGGTCCCAGTCAATCCGAAACCCAGTCCTGCGAATAATAAGGTGAAGTCGGGACTGCCTGACGTCAACGAAGACGATGTCGATCGTCTCTTCGAGATGGGGGAGAATCTGACGAACTACGAAGTGGTCTCGGTGGGTGAACCGCGACCTCAGGATGTCTTTGCGCTTTATCAAGGTTCGCCTCAAGAGAACTCGTCCACCGTGACAATCATCCCGCCCCCGGTGGCTGTGACGACCATTACGCCGTTGGCTGGCTTTGTTCTCCCCGAAGGTTTTGTGGCGCTGGACGAGTATGGTCTGATGGCGCCGGGGGTGCCACGTCGCATCAAGTGTGAAGCCGATGGTTCGATCATGGCGTTCGTCCCGCGCGGCGCGTTCCAACAGGGGCAGGAGGGTGTTTCCCCCGAGGTCGCACCGGCTCACCCGAGTTATGTGGACGACTACTATATGGACGTCACGGAAGTTACGCTCCAGCAGTACGATGCGTTCCGTAGTGAACAGAAAATGGTCCGTCCCAAAGAACCGATCAACAAGAACTCTCCGCTGCAACATCCGGCTCTAGGGGTAACCTATCGGGACTTGATTGCCTATGCCAAGTGGTCGGGGAAAGCGATCCCGAAAGAGGCGGAGTGGGAGAAGGCTGCTCGTGGCGAACTGAACTTTCGCTACCCTTGGGGAGATGGTCGCCCGATTTGGACATCGCCCCGAAAGCCCGGCCAGATCGACGCGGTTGGCAGCCATCCCAACGACATCAGCCCCTATGGTCTGCTGGACATGGCTGGCAACGCCAGGGAGTGGTGCGAAGACTGGTACGATTCGAAAGCATATCGCGAAGCGGTCACTCCAGACGGATCGGCGGTCGTTAACTGGGCTGGTCCCAAGAAGGCCGAAAAGGCTGGGGAGCGAGTCGTGAAAGGGAGCGGAAGTCGCGGGTGGGAAACTTGGTCCCGCGTTGGTATGCCGATGGCGGCCCCGGCTGACGACGTCGGCATGAGGCTGGTGCTTCGTGTATCAATTCCTCAAGAGTAGACAACAGCAGTAGACAAAAGCAGGGGCTGGGCGGATTTGTTCCCGTTTGTCCTCTGCCTTGATGACATCAGGGATGGGCGACTCATGGAAAAATCACTTCAAGGGCAATTTCTCATTGCCACCTGCGGACTTCGCGACAGTCACTTCTTCAAGACTGCTGTACTTATCGTCGAGCACGGCAAAGATGGAGCGATGGGACTCGTCATCAACCGCCCGTCATCGGTGACCGTCTCCAATGCCCTCGGGGGGCAGTTCGATTTGCCAGACATCGACGATCTGGTGTACGTCGGCGGCCCGGTCGAACCGGCGGCCCTGTTTGTCCTGCACGGCGATCCCAACCTCTGTGGCGAAGAGTCGCCCGTAGTCCCCGGACTGTTTATCGCCACCAATGCCGAAGTTTTCGAGGAAGTCCTGTCGGCTGTCGCTGAGGGGGATCACAACTTCCCCTGCCGTCTGTATTCTGGCTGCGCAGGCTGGGCCCCCGGTCAACTTGAAGGGGAAATCGATCGGGGCGACTGGCTCGCCCTTCCAGCCAGCCCAGAGCTGGTGTTTCACGATGACCCATACGCCGTCTGGGACAACCTGCTTCAAGCCGCCTACCGCTCCCATCGCCTGCTCCCCGATGAATGCGATCACCCCGAGTGGAACTGAGGCAATAGCTTGCGAGTCTGTCTCGAGTTGTCTCTTGCACTCGAATCAGAATCAGGGGGCTGGGGGTACGATTTGGCCCTTCGGTTGTTGTTGGGTGACGCAGTGGATCGAGCCGAGGCCCCAGACGAGGGGGGTGCTGTCGATGCCGATCACTTTGCGGGTGGGGAAGAGTTGTTGCAGGGTGTCGAGAGCCCGCTGGTCGTTTTCGTCGCGATAAGTGGGGACGAGGACGGCTTCGTTGATGATGAGGAAGTTGGCATAGCTCGCGGGGAGACGTTCGTCCGCTTCAAAGTAGACAGGGCCCGGCATGGGGAGCGTGACGATCCGAAACGGCGAGCCATCAGGATGTCGCAGGAGTCGCAGGCGACGCAGGTTGTCCATCAAGGCGTGATAGTTGACGTCTTGCGGATCATCTTCGACAACGGTGACAATGGTCTCTCTCGAGACGAAGCGGGTCATGTCATCGATATGTCCATCCGTATCGTCTCCGACGATACCGTCCCCCATCCAGAGGACTTGCTGTACCCCGAGATAGTCGCGAAGTCGTTGTTCGATCTGCTCGCGCGTGAGCGAAGGGTTACGATTCTTGTTGAGGAGACAGGCCTCCGACGTAATGACCGTTCCGGCACCGTTGACATCAATCGATCCCCCTTCGAGGATCATCCCCGGAACGAATCGATACTCGCCAAACTCCTCAGCGATCCGCGAGGGGATCGCATTGTCGGAGTCGAAGGGGGGGTATTTGCCACCCCAGGCGTTGTAGTCCCAGTCGAGGATCGCCCGTTCGCGCCCCCCATTCGTGTCGCGGACGACGTAGATGGGGCCATGATCTCGACACCAGGCATCATTTGTCGGGTTCATGTGATAGCGAACTCGCTCGATGCAGACTCCAGCGGTTCGGAGCAGTCGATCGACTTGATCTCGCAGTTCGATGGTGCCGACGTTGATGCGGACCAGTTGCGTCGCGGCGATGTTCTTGGCAATCTGCACGAAGACCGGAACGACGGACTGAAACGCTCCGGGCCAACTGGCGGTGCGATGGGGCCAGGAGAGCCAGACCGCCTCCTGGGGCTCCCACTCGGCAGGCATGTGAAATCCAAGTTGTGCGGCGGTCTGCTGAGACATCGGTGATATCACTGGGCGTTTTTGTTGACGGAATCTTCGCGATAGAACCAGTCGGGCAAGTCACCTGCCGGCCCACGAGAGCGGAGTCTGAGGTTTTGTACTCCCCCCTTGTCAGGATTTAAAGGGATGTACATGCCGCCAGTCCGTTCCAACTCAGCAAAGAGTTCGCGGTTCAGTTGCTTA
>JAWKTT010000039.1:0-39011 GCA_041398965.1 Planctomycetaceae bacterium
GACGCGCGCATTTGTCGCAATCAGGGAAGGGACGGAAATGGAAAGCGGTACTCCCGGCGACCAGACGATGTTGATCCCCTGAGCGTCGAGTTGTCCCCCTTCCATCAGTGAACTGAAGACTTCCTGCATCGCTGGACTGGCGGTCACACAAGCGGTGTGCAACTCTCGATCGATCGGCACCGCCGTTGCTGAGACCTGCATGTTGAGCACCTTGCGCCCCCCGACCGTCCCAAGATGGGCCTCGGCTTGGAGGGCCGCGTCACCATGTCGTCCCGTCATCTCGGTGAAGTGCCAGACATCGCGTTGCGCTGGGTCTGGCGAGAGCGGATCGACGGAGACTCGTCCGGAGAATCCCGTGATGGCATACGGAAAAAGTTGATAGTTCAGACTTGCGTCATGAACCACGCCATTGAGGGTCATCTTCATTTTCTCCCCCTCGATGCCCGTCTTGGTGAGCACAAGTTCGGCATCAGCCAAACCTCTCAACTGCATCCGTTCGAGCGTGGTTCGCGCCCCTTGCTGTGACGGCAGTTTGAGTGCGGCAATGCTCTGTTCGTTAATGGGGAGATTTTGTCCCCGCAACACCAGCGACGCTTGAACGCGGGGTCCGGGGTCTCGAAACCAGCCCGCCGCGGTGCAAGTTTGTCCCGCACAAACGCCAGTTCCCGTGACCTGAAACAGGTCTCCCTCCTGCCACACCTTTGCCTGCACTTGCGTCACCGGATACTGAAACGCCTCGGGGAGCACGGAACAATCGCGGGCGATGAACTCACGAAGTGTCAGCTTTGGAGCGGACTTCCCATCATCAACATAACTGGCATCGATATCGAAGCGACCGGCAGGTTGCAGAGAATCATATAGCTTAAGCATGCCCACCGGCAGCAGGGATCGCATCTGCCGATCGAACGCAAGGTTCTTCGCCTGCATTAAGAAAGACGTTGTCCCCGGTTTCGTTCCTTGAGACGTCGACTGTGATACTCCTTGAGTCACACCTTGCATGGCCTCCGGAGGCTGACTCTGTGGGATGGTTCCGTCGAGAAACAGGTCGCTGTCTCCGTTTCTGGCGCGGACCTCCTTCAGCACGATCTGACTGTTATCAACATAGACTTCTCCCGACAGGTTTTGCAGAGGGATCGGCAGCGCCGGGTTGTCGATGATGCCATCTTTGATTCGGGTCTGCACCTGGTACTGGACCCACGAATCGGGTCCTTCACTGCTGACATGAAACGCGACCGCCACATTTGCACTCACGCCGAGTTGCGGAATCGTAAACAACGGCGAGGTTCCGACGCCGTTGGCATGCGACATCCCGCCGAACTCGTCGATGGTCGCCGCTCCCACCGTCTGAATTGGCTTCGGTGGCAGACCTCCTGGGGCAGTGGAGTCTGAGCTTGACCTCCCTCGAGCAGTTGACTGGGCGATGAGATCAAACCGTGACTGAGCTTGCGGCGAGATGCCGGTCGCCAGTCCCACGAGTCGTCCCGCCTCGCGAAGTTCGGGACAGATCCCCGCAACATGCCAGTACCCGTTGTTCAGATTGACACCCCCCTGAAACTCCAGCGAACCGACGACATCGAGAGCCGACTCTCCTCGGATCGACAACTCCCGAAACCCGGTTGGGGTCACTTCAATATGAATCTGTTGAATCGCAAACTCTGTCGAGGGCAACATGTCATGAGCCGCCACTTGCAGGAAGAGCGTCCCTTGCTCCAGTTCGATCACGGGAATTGGATTGTCGCTTTGCGGAATGCGCGGGATGTTCTCCCAATTCCAGAAGCCATCCGGCCCCCTTTCGACCAGCACGCGAGGATGACGCAACACGACCTTTGTCGGAAACGCCTGTTGTTGATTCGTGATTAGACTTCGATCGAGATTGATCTCGATTTCCCGCAGATCAAGCAACGGCTCCGATCGACCCCGCACCCCAACAGCGACGTTTGTCAGGACGACCGTCGCATCATCCTTCAGCTCCGCCGAATCAAAGGTCACTTCCCACTCGGGGGCGAACAATTCCAACTGTTGCCGAATCGTCTGCCCGAGAATTTCGTGACGTCGCCCCCAGTACTCCTGGAACTTGTTCCAGCCGAGCACCCCCAGGACCGCCGCAATCACCGTTGCGTATGCAAGAGTTTTCATGCGGTCACTCCTTCCACCGGAGAAACCGAAGCGCCGATGTCACCCCGTACCGGAGTCATCGACGGAGAGCCAAGTAGGGTCCCCTGTGCGGACCAACGAGAGCGTATCCACCTGAACACGGTCCGCACAGCGGACCCTACGTTGTTGCCGCTGTCACCCTTTGCAGAAGAGATCGCGGGAGCGGTTAACAAAGATGCCACCGTCATCGAGCCACTGCCATCGCACAGACCGGAACAGCAACCACGACACCAGTGTCGCAGTGACACAGCCGACAAAACCAGCATCGGGTACTCAGCCGGCAGCCGATATCGCAGCGAACTGACGAAAACCGCATGCAGGGCAGCGAAGTACACAATCGGACCGGCTGCGATCAACACTTTCCACAACTCACGTCGCATGAGCCATCCGCCGTGAATCGCCAACAACAGCATCGGGAGATAGAAAGTGGACAACACGATCGCCGGCAACGCTCCCTCGAACTGAGCCGCATTCGGCCACGGCTTCCAATATCGCCAAGACTTCAAAGCCGCCAACTCGACGACACGCCCCGGATGATTGCGGGCAAAATCGAAAGCAAGCTTCGAGTAGTGTTGGTTCATGTCGTACTCCGACATTCCCTGCCCCAGGACATCATCCCGATCAAAGAACCGCATATCGCTGTCCCCTGTCGCATCCGGGTTCCAACCGTCATACAAGCTCGGCCCCATCCAGAGTGACGTCAGGACAACTCTCCCACTCACCTGATAGTTACGAACTGTCCAAGGGAGCAATCCAAGCAATAACCCGAGGTGTATGAGAAGAGTGTCTCGCAAAGCTCGCCGGGGCGATCGCGAACTTAACAACAGGATTCCGCCAAAGGCGATACCAGCCAACAACCAACTCGGTCGAAAGTAGACCGCGAGCGCAATCAACAGCCCGACAACGAGGGACTTCCCTGCCGTCGCAGAACAAACTTCTCCTCCCCCCCCTGCCCCATCATTTGTGTGGGTCTCGCTATTTTTGGTCGACAAGAGTCGATGTCGTTTCAGAAGATTTGAACCGGCAATCAAGCTGAAGGTCATGGTGGCCGCGAACGGAGTTTCGCTGAGGATCACCGGTGTAAACCCGACGAGAGCCGGAGAGACCGCTGCCAATGCAGCCGCCATCAGTCCAATCTTGTCGTCACACAACTCCCGTCCGAGCCGCCAGACACCCCAGCAGGCAGTCGTTCCGACCAACGCCAGGAGTAGCCGCGCGGGCAACTTCTCGTCGCCGAACAAGGCCTGCGACATCGCCAGTATCAGGGGGAAGCCGGGCATTCGGAGAATACGACGAGGGGGAGTGTAGATCGCGTAGTCTTCCCCTTGAGCAAGCTTCTGCCCCAGTTCCCAATAACCGTTTGAGTCTCCCTCGATCAGGAACTGCCGCTGGAACCGGGTGTCGAGCATCCACTGTAATCCACAGGCCGCTCCGACTCTTAAGGCCAGCGCGAGCCCAAGCACAACCATCAGCCAACGGCGACAGTTTCGAGGGATCGCTCGCCCCTCCGTGAGTGCAGACTGCGATGAGCCAGTTCGATCCATCTCATACCCTAATCGCCGGCACACGCTTCCTTACGTGCTCGCCGCCTGGAGATGGTACGACCGAACCACAAACAGGGTCAACGGGAATCCCACCTCCCAAGCCCCGGACATCCCAAACCCCCAGAAGTCACATCAGCAACATTTGACACTTCTAATCGCTTGGTTGATGCGACAAAAGTGAAGCGACAACTCTCCGCCCTGGCAACTCCGCAACGCGGTTAGTCTCCAATACAGTAGAGGGCTTTGTCGGAGCGAATCAGCAGACGATTGCCAGTAACAGCCGGGGTCGAGTCGAACTGTCCGCCGTCGCGAAGGTCGTTTGTGTCGACAAGTTGGTAGTCGGGAGTCGCGGCGACGACGAACATCTTCCCCGAGCGGGTCATGTAGTAGACACGACCGTCTGCCAACACCGAAGAGGCGTACGACTGGCCTCCCCGTTCCATACGCTTCTCGTAGACGAGTTCTCCCGAATCCGCTTTCGCACAGTATACGATGCCGAGATTGTCGTGCATCCAATAGAGGTGCCCATCATGATACACCGGCGAGCTAACATTCGACCCCTTGTTACTCGTCCAGAGTCTATGTGACTTCGTGACATCGCCCCGTCCACCAGTTCTGACAGCTAGCGAGGCCACCCCAGAACGACCTCCGAGGTAATACACAACCCCATCCTTCGCCACGCCGCAAGGGACCATGTACCACGTAATATCGCTATTGCAGGTCCAAAGCGCCTTGCCACTTTGCGGATCGAAGCCGAGCACTTTGCCTTGTATCGCCACCACCAGTTCCTCCGCTCCCTCTGCGGTCTTCACGATAATCGGCGTATTCCAGGACTCCTTGATTCCCCCTGCCCGCCAGCGCTCCACACCTGTCTTTCGGTCGAGGGCAATCAGTGATTCACTTTCGACACTGGCGTTGATGATGACAAGATCACCATACAGTAATGGGGATGCTGCGGTCCCCCAGCCGTGCGTCTTCGAGCCGACATCAGCCTGCCAGAGTTGGTCACCGTCATGGTTCCAGGCGAAGACACCCGATTTGCCGAAGAAGGTGTACACTCGCTCGCTGTCAGCCGCCGGAGTGTTGGCGGCGTATCCATGATCGCGAATTCGTTCCTCTTCTGGCAACTTGGCCGCGACCGACTTTTGCCACAAGATGTTGCCGTTCTCCCGATTCAGACAAAGAAGATGCCGCTGCAACTTATCGAGGCTCCCCTCCGGTTCTCCCGGGACGAGATACCCCGTGTAACTGGTGAGATAGATGTGATCTCCCAGCACAATCGGACTCGAAGCTCCCGCCCCCGGCAGCGCTGTTTTCCAAACGACATTCTCACTCGAACTCCACTTGGCAGGAATCGCTGCATGGTTTGCGACTCCCATCGCCTCGACCCCGCGAAAGCCGGGCCAGTCGGTCGCCGCAGAGGTGGGTATCGCGGTAACGTCGGAACTCGTTACTGGCCTAGCGACGTCTGCCCCATCCGCACACCCGAAGCTCAACAGCAACAATCCCGACGCAAACAGCACTCGACAACTCATCTCCAACCCGAACATGAACACGCTCCCCAACAGAGTCAACAAGGTATCCAACGAAATTCGTACGAGTCATGCTACGAACTTCTTCTGACGTTTCCTATAGCCTCGATGGAAGAATGCTGCGACAGTGGACGATGGACGTTGCGGGTTGATGGGAGCGCAAAAAAAGAAAGAGGGCTCCCGTGTTGACACAGGAACCCTCTTGGAGAGTGCGAGAACGAGTTCTCAACTCAAACTACTTGGCAGCTTCTTCGGTGACAGCTTCCTTGACAGCTTCAGCCCCTTCGGCGGCAGCTTCCTTGACGGCTTCAGTCCCTTCGGCGGCAGCTTCCTTAACAGCTTCAGCACCTTCGGTGCCAGCTTCCTTAACGGCTTCCGTTGCGTCCTTTACAGCTTCACCAGCTTCGGTCTTGGCAGCTTCACCAGCTTCCTTGACAGCTTCGGTGGTATTCGGAGCGACTTCCTGGGCCTTTTCGCAGCCAGTGCCGAAAGCGACCATACCGAACAGAGCCATGCAGATTGCGAACTTCTTCATTGTGATATTCCTAAAAGCATCAATTGTCTTAAATGAGTCCGCCCCAACAGCGACCCTCCTCCCCAGATGATCCCGAGGAGCCGGCGGATATTCCCACAATCTTTCGGAATCACAATCTTTTTGACTCTTTTCAACTCTCAATTCTTTCAAACTCCTGTCATCCGTGCGGATTAGGGGGTCTGGAGTGTTCAGGAGAGCAGTCTCCTCAAACGAAAAGCGGCACGGCGCAAGCCGTCCGGTAGCCAGCCAGTCTCGGTTTGCATCTTGATGGATGCGTGTCGAACACTCACCGGAGGGAAAAAGTCGCCAATTGCGGGATAGCTCATCTATTCGCGGAGAACAAGTTTGGCAGGGAACGCGGTGATGTTCGCGAAACAACAGGGGCAACGCCCCGGAACATTGTCTAGCCCAGTTCGCAGGACTGGGGAACGAGAACAAAGGACCACCCCAAGGGCTGAAGGCCCGAGCCGTTGGCGCGGTCGAGAAGTCAACTTGCCGAGCCTTTGGCCCTCAAGTTCACGTCCGATCACGAAACCCAGTCCGATGGACTGGGCTAGACAAACTGCTGGGCCTTTGGCCCGTCTCTCCCAGTTGCTGGGAAATGGACCACCCCGAATTCGGCACTGCACCCGCCAGAAAGTCACGGATTGCATCTTGATGGAGCGTGCCGAACACTCACCGGAGGGCTGGCGCCCTTCCGCGACTATTGACAGCATTTCAGCTGACAATCGCGCGTAGAAAGAGCGGTTTCGCCCCAAAACGACCGAAAGCCGGCCCGATGGTTCGGGTCGGCTCTCGGAAATGTCTTGCGGTGAAACGTCGCTAAGTGGCGGGTCTTTAGGAACCCCAACACCCTTTTCGACACAACGCCATTGCCACTAAGACTTTGCAGCAGACAGGGCCGCGTCATAGTTGGGGTGATCCGCGATCTCGGCCACGTATTCGACATGCTTCAGCGTTCCAGCCGCATCAACAACGAAGATGGCTCGGGTCAGACAGCGGTCAAGTGGACCTCCTTGAATCAGTACGCCGTAGGCTTCTCCCATCGCTGCGGTGCGGTGGTCGCTGAGACACGAGACCTTGTCGACCCCCTCAGCTCCGCACCACCGCTTCTGACCGAAAGGGAGATCGGTACTGACGACCAGAATGTCGACCCCATCAAGCTTGGCGGCTTCATCGTTGAAACGCTTGGTCTCGGCATGACATGTCCCGGTGTCGAGAGACGGGAGCGTCGCGATGATGCGGGTCTTCCCTGCCGACGACGCCAACGTCACCTCTTCCAGGCTGTTATTCTGCAAAGCAAATTCCGGGGCTTTCCCCCCAACTTTCAACTCGGCTCCCTTCAGGGTCACCGGATTTCCCTTGAGTGTGACATTCGCCATGTTCGTTGCTCCCAGATGTGAACCGCTGTTTGCGGCATGGTGGTAATGATTGATGCAGACTCCCTGCATCCGCCGGGAGTATGACCCGTCACACACAGGTTGCCAACTCACTGACCCGACGGTTCCGACTCGGTTTTCGATTCGAGAAACCGACCCAGCAACTCGGTCGTCGCCGCAGAGGTCAAGTTCGCCTTCCCAAATCCTTGCACTCCCCCCACCTCCACGCAGCGTGCCTGTGCATCGGCATAGTTCGACACGAGCATCAGTGGGACGGCACACGACTCGCCGGCCCAGCGGCGAATGAGATCGATCCCATCCGCTCCATCCCGATCGAAGACCTGACCACCAACACCAACCGAGGACGTCGGCAAGCAATCGACGGGCGGTCAGATTCATCACCACGCCACAACCTCGACTCCCCAGGTTGTCGATGCGAGATCGCCCCGTGATCAAACTCCACATTGCCCAAGACTCAATACCGCATTTTCGTCATCCTGCATGTCCACATAAACGAATCAACGGAAGACCGAAAACCTTCCGGAGCCGCATGATGAGCCGGTAACAACGACCGCCGTCGAAAGCCGGACAATCCAAGCCGAGCAACTCATGATCGAAGGACATGTCTCTGAATGCTGACGGGGCGTCGAGCACCAGACCAGCGGGAGCGGGTCAACCGGAGTAAGCAATTGGGCCGCTGGCCGGTGAACGGTTGAAATAAGAGCCCGGAACTTCAACTCCATGGGCGTACTGAGCCGGGAGTTGATATGGCTGACCCGCTGGTCGCATCGCGGGGGGATCATAGCCCGAGTCTGGATGTCGTCATCGGGGATGAATTGGACAGCGACGATCGCTCCCACTGTACGGATACGGCTCCGGCTGACTGATCTGCTGGCCCGTCCCTGACCGTAGTCGTTAGATACGTCCTGACACTCTGCTGCGAACCGTATTGGGGAGTCGCAGAAGGTGTCATGTTCAAGCGAGGATGTTGCTAAACTGGCCAGGTGTTAAAGTCTGAGCCTGATTTGGCTTCCAGTCCCTTGGTCCCCCAGCCCCTCCTGCGAAGGAATTGAGTTTGCCGAGGCGCCATCGGCGGTGGCTCGGTCATGGGAACTGGAGCTTGTCGGCCGCGCTGCGGTGGCGATACCAGCCGATGGCGTCGGGATGAAGTTTGCTGGCATCGTCCCTTGGGATTGCTGAAGACGGGCGTTCATCTGGGCGTCGAACTGAGCACGCTGCGTGTCGTAGGAACTGAGTTGATTCACGGGGGGGGCGGACATCGGAGGCGAGTTAGTTGACTGCGTCCCAAAACCGCGAGCCCGGCGAGTATTGCTCGGGAGCACCGTTGACCCCGCCGTTCCACGAACCTGGATTCGAGGTATCAAGCGGCCGCTGATCGGTCGGCAAGTATCTCGAAGGTGACGCAAATTGTCCCCCATTCAAATGCGAATTGCTTCCCGGAAATCCGCTCCACCTGCTTGAGCACCGGGAACATCGCCCGGACCGGTCTCCTCATCGCTGCCGCAGTTGCCGCCCGGTGTTCACCTGTACCGGGCTGTTCCCCTGAGTCACTCCATACTCCGGCGTGCCCCCGGACCGACAACCCGCAGGTGCCGGGTTGGCAGGAAGACTCGTCGCGACTGCTGGGCTTGTTGATCATGATAATAAGGTGTCGATGGTCGCATTTCATTGTGCGACGGGACCGACTGACGGTTCGTGGAATCGTATCCCTGTTCCGACAGTCCGCCGGGAACTAACCCACCCGCTGGCTGAATGTCCCCAGCCCCGGAGCCTTGGGGCCACTGGGCGATCGACGTGTTACGGTCGACACCTTCGCCCGCTTGCTGACTTCGTGGCGCGAAGCGAGACGGGATTGGCCCAGCAACGCCACGTTCACTTCCGCGAATGATCTCGGCAAACTGACCACTTCCAGTCGAAGCACTTGTCGCCCCTGCCCCACCAGGGATGAATCGACGATCGCCCCCCCCTTCAGCAGTTGCTTCGGGCCACTGAACCCCACCGCGTGAAACTCCCCCACGTCCCATGCTCGAATCGCCTCGAACCAACTCCATTCGTCTCAAGACATCGTTGTAGCCTGTGGAAGTTGATTGATGGTCATGCACAGGCGGTCCCTGCCCCGGCTGATAAGGTCCAGCCTGATACTGTCCCGGATGCTCTCGATCAACCAGCCCTTGCAGATGCGTTCCCTCTTGAATCGGCGACGGTTGTGGTCCTGTCGGCTGATAAGGATTCTGGGGAGAATACTGCGATTGATACTGTCCCTGCGAAAGTTGTGACGGGTTTTGAGAGGTCGTCCGAGGTTGCGGCTGATCTGGGCCATCAATGTAGATCGGCCCGTTCGACCGAGAGTGTTCTCGTTGATCGGCCCATGGATCGATTCCCCGATGCGAGCTGTTTTGCGACATCTGAGTCGGATTCCCCTGGGCATCGATCACAATGGGACGCGAAGGCCGAGACTGACCGTCCCGATCGATGTTGGCGATGTGTTGTGCCAATTCGGACGGATGCACTCCCCGCTCGGAGACACCATCCGGCGCAAGCCGAGATTCGTGGCGCCCCCCCCACGGATCGGGTTGATACGACTGCATCGCCGTTTGTTGAATTCCTTGCCCCTGTTGCAACTGAGCATCCCGCCGAGCTTGTTCGACCTGAGCCACCACCTGCTGCGTGAGATCCGGCTCCTGTTTGTCACGACTTCCTGGTCGAAGATGTTCGAGATTGTTCTTGATCCTCCCTATCAAAGTCTGCTCCGGTTCGACTGCGGCAGCCGGAGCAGCACTCAACCGGGCAAGAGTTTGCTGAACCTGAGGCTGCGGCATTGCCTGGGCCAATACTTGCGAAGCAGCCGCCGTATTCCCCGCTTTCAAGTGAATCAGCGCCAGCTTCTCAGCGGCATCGACATACTGCGGCGACAACGCCAAGGCTCGTTCAAAATATGGCTTCGCTTCTGCCGATCGCCCCTGCAACACGAGCGAATACCCAGCATCATGCAGCAAGTCAGGGTTCTGCGGTGCCCCTTTCAGGGCAGTTCGATAGTGAGCCTCCGCAACCGAATACTGTTTCTGCAAGTCTGCGATAATCGCCAGGCGATGGTGGGCCACCACATGCTCCGGCGACTTCTGGACAACACTCTCATAGTGAGACCGCGACTTCGCGAGTTCAGCCGGGTTCGCCTGATGCAGCGTAAACTCCCGGTCCCCCGCTGCCAGATGTTCTTCCACAGTCATCTGGGACTGGGCATCTGCCAGCATCTCGGGATGTTCAGCCTTCGAATTCCAAAACCCGCCCAAGAGCTTGCCCGACTGACAACCGGCACCACAGAATGCACACAACAGCATCAACGAATAAACGAGTCGACCCCGCTTCGAGACGGCTCCCGCCATCTGGCAGGAAACGTCGAGCGATCTCTCCTCAAAAAAGAGGTCGGACCGAACGAGAGGACCGGCAGCATCTGCCGATTCTTCAAAGAAACTGATCGTCTGAAACTGCGTATTCGCGCCACAAGGGCACGTTCTGGAGACGTCCATGTCCGCAGAACCCCAATCTGAAGGAAGTGATCTTAGGTCGCCGTTCGTTGCTCCGGGAGAGACAATTCGCCGTGTTTTCGCCGACAAATCGCCATCATGCCTCATTCAAGACGAGTCATCGATCGTCGTCGAAGACCGCCCACAGAGACGCAACAACAGGAATCTAACTCGCCCTGGAAACAGCGTCGAGCCAAATCTCCCCCCGATCACTCTCCCCAACCGCTCGTTTCCCCGTCAGAAACCCCCATTTCGATCGGCAGCCCGAGATTCCAGCCCCTTAACGGAACGGGCTCTCCCTACTTATCGACACCGCCACCGTTCTACCACCAGACCATCCTGACATCGTTCAGCGGGAATTCATCACTTAAATTACCGTTGTTGCTCCTTCTCCTCGACAGAAGCAAGGGGCGACAAGCCACTCGGTACGCCGAAGTCCACACGCTGCGGACTGCTCCCGTGGTTTGATGAAGTTAACAGAGTCGCCGGTTTAGAACAGCCTACTCGTGCCGCATGGCTGCAACTCCGGACAGCGATCGATTACTGAACCAAGTAATCGGAATCCAACTGACTTTGTCGTATGGAACCTCGACTGAGACAACACACAAGTCTCGCTTGTGAGCGCTCGCAACCTGATTATTTGCCGGCGGATTTCCGGTAAATTCCGTCACCGCCACGGAAACGGTGATGTCGGCTGCGGTCGTCCCGATCATTTCTCCCAGAATATCCTCCACGGTGGTCGACACTTCGGCATTTGTGCTCCCAGTCATGATCCCGGCCCGGCAGCCCTCACGAGCAGCGTTGTTGAGCAACTGCGCGACCATCATGGCCCGCCCCACCTCCACAATTCCCATAAGAACCAGAAAGAAAACTGGGAGTACGAGCGCCGTTTCCACCGTTGCAGCACCACGACGCCGCGTCGGCGACTTCTTCCGAGACCCGGAACGATTGGTCGAGCGAAACCATTGCATGTCAGAAATCCACTTGTTTTTGGGGGAAAAATAATCTCAAGGAACGACAGGCACTCGCGTGCTCCATCTCCCTGTCCCCAGCCTAGGCTCCGCGAGACTGAGAAAAAACCTTCAACTTGAAAACTCAACCAACAGCCCGTTGACGAACGACCGTGTGTCAGCACGTTTTTAAGCCGACACAAGTCACTCGCACCCCTCTTTTCCTGGACATCAAACGGTACGAGATCAGACGGGAAATCCTGACCTTCGTGTTTCAACGGTCTTCGAAGAACTGGAACACGAACTAACGAATCAGTCCGGCTGGGGCAAAATACGAATCTGTCGTCACGGTAACATTCCCAGGAACCACGATGTCGGAGATAAAGGTTGCCGGTTGCACTTTGACGTATCGATTCTGCGGCTTCCCTCTCAAATTAACTGCCATCACGCGAACTCCCACCATTTTGACAATTGTGTAATTCGCGTTATTGCCGTTTCCTGACACCTGTGAAAATATTGGCAGTAAGCGTGTCTGACCAATAATTGAAATCAAGTCATCCTCAATCCCATTACTCATCCCGGTATCACCGTTCAGGATCACCGGCCCATTACTAAAGTCCAACTCATTTCCAAAGGCCCCGTGAAAGTCTTCAGGGGTCACTCCGTAACGAATCTGATTTCCTAAGTCAGCCGTGCTATTGTTCGCCTTGCCATTCGCACCGACAGCCTGAATGTCGACCGTCCCACGGTTTCCCGGTGGAAGATTCGGTGAACCAGTCGGATAGACGTTGACCTCTTTCACTCCATCGGACCCCGAAGTCACCGCGCCGGTCGTCGCGTCATAACGAACCGTGTCGGTCCCCGCTCCTGCAATCAGGGCGTCCCAACTCTGCTGATCCAATGCGATCGGGAGGATATCCGCGTTCCGTGAACTTCCCTGCTCAATGCGTATCCCAGTGCCGGGCAACACCGCCGATGTCGATGTCACCACAAGGTTGGCATCTTTGTTTCCAATCAGCGGCGCGAAAAACAATCCGAGCGGACCGTCACCATTCGTGCTTGCGACCTGATCACGTCGCAGTGTCACCTCCACCAGGTTATACGGGGCAACACCCCACTGTTTTTCCCAACTGTTGGTGTTGGAGTCCCATTGATACTTTCCAAGTCGAACGTCGCGAGCCCCATCCACATAAACAGCATTTACCCCCCCCGCGGAATTCGCGGCGGCCGTGGCGACGGCGGCTTGCTTTGCAGCAGTTTCCACCCCCTGGGCCGTCAATGCTGGTGCCCCCCCCAATCCCTCGCCTAACTCAATCGTTGCAGCCATGACAGCCGCATCGGCAGAGTTTTGGAGTTCTGTCCGAGCCAACGTTAGGTAGCCGAGGTCGATCGAAAAAGCCGCAAAGGCAAACACTAAGACGAGCAACATGGCTGAGAGCACAAAGACGCTGCCAGAACGGCGGGCATCACCGAAGCACTGCACAGCCAGCCGAAGCCTGATTGGTCGTTGAATCGATTTCATGGTGATCTACTCAATATGATTATGTTTGCTATCAAACACGCCAAAATCGTGAGCCAACATCAAGTGTTCGTTATTCGGTCGGTGCATTCACTGGTGCCGGCCCCAGATTCGCATCGGCGACTTGATGAATTATGGTGTCTGTTTCGTCGACAATGACTTCACCATCGGACGTGTAATAGCGAATCCCAGCTCGCAGAAATCGATTGACACGATTGGCACCGTACGAGACCCTCGAATGCGTGATGGAGTTTTGTGCGTTATAACTGTTCAAGTTATGTCGCCAGGTCCAAAGTGCTAACCTTAGTTGCCCCTCGCCACCAAACTTTCCGAACGTCACGGAGTCGCCATTCTTGATCTCCAGGATCAACTTCGAGTCCTTCAACTCCACAACCGTTGTGTAACGAATGCGTTCGATTCCGATTGCCAGTTCTGCCGGATTCAGGTGTCGACGAGCCCCCATTCGGGAATCTCGAAACCAGCACTGAAGCTGCATCCCGCCGTCAACAAAATCGGGAACCGTCGAATGGTTGACCTCGAAGATGCCGTGTGTCCCCAACTGGGGATCATCTGGACCAAAAACCGTCACAATCTGGGGAATGTCGAGTTCAGGATCCGGATTGGCGATATCCACGATCCACTCCTCCTCAACCCGGACGATGATCTTGCCACTCAGGGGATTATCCTCATCTGACTCGCTAGGCTCGACAGAGCCTTCGGTCGGCAGTTCCTGTCCCTGAACTTCGGCAGGCAAAATACCCAGTCCACCACACAACATGGACATCAAAAAGATGCGTCGAACTGAATTCGGCATGCAGCAGAATGCGTTAAGCAAACTCATCGTCAGGCTCCCAAGAAAGTGGTGTATCGGTAATCCAGCCATCTTCGAGAACTCGAAGACCTGTGACTTTGCGTCACTGCCTCACGGCAGTTTTGCCTTTTTCGAATAGACTTGGGGGACACCAAGCGGCTTCGCATCGCGTAGAAAGACGCACAACTGCCGTTTTCCCCGGCAAATTGACGCCCTTACCTTGACTCTAGCTCACCAATGGCGCCCTGACGGGCAAACTTGCCCTATTTTTCACAATTCTGTTGGCCGTTGTAATCGCTGCATTGCGGACAGTCTGATCCCAAGCACTTCTCACTCCGTTCATCGCAATGACACAGGCAGAACCAACGATTCGTACCGGTCGCCCCACGAAACGTTGACACGACAAGTTCATTGCCCTGAACTACCATTCTCCCGCCGCAACAGCAAGCGGAGTGTCACTCACCTTCACGAGCCTTGGGGCCTGTTTCTGGAATCGAGGACGGCGGCGGGGCCTGTTTCTGAATCCATTGCTCGGCCGTCGACCGGGCACTGGGGACCCCCGGGATGAACCAGTCGGTGACTTCATACTGCTGGACCCGAATCGGTTCTCCCACCTGATACTGCGGGAAGAACTGGGACGAGGATGTCAGCGTTCCGAACAACTCGATCCCTTCGAAGCACTCCGAGGCAGAGTCCAGTTTCATCGTGAGGGTTTCTTGAAACGGGAATGTCCCCATCTGAAAATCGACCAAGACCGACTTTCCCTCTTCAGCCAGGTCATCCGGTAACTCGAGCAGTTGATGTGACAATCGTTGCACGCGCCGAGTAACTTGCCGCTCTCGATCCCAACGCAATGCCAGACACTTTGCTTCGATCCGCGATCCACACTCTGTCCAAACGACATGGCTGTCTGGCGACTTCGGAAAGTCCTTATGAAAAATCGAAGCCCGTACCAGAGATTTTGACGTCGCATCATAAACGACCCGCTCTGATTGTGGGCCATCTTCGACAGGACAAAACGCCTTAAGAATCTGGCGCCTACGAAATCCCGAGACGTCACTGACATCAGGGGCTGTTTCGACAGAACTCAGGGCGACGGCGGTCGTCAAGGGAGCAATGTCCTTCCATACTCCACTCTCGCCCACCGGTTTGAGTCGCCAGAAATTACTATGCATCACCCGCAAGTCGAACGTTTCTCCATCATAGGTGATTCGGAAAACGCGTTCCGACCAGTCATCTTTCCTGTGTAATTGCGACACAGTCACCGGCCCCGTGAGACTTTTCTCAAGGAGCGTTGACAATTCCTCTGCATCGGGACTCCATTCGCCCGGAAGATAGACGAGCGAAGGCCGATCAAATCGATACGGAAGACCAGGAGGGCATGCCCGACGCAGAGGCAACGCTTTCTCCGAAAACAGGACCTCTTGCAAAGCACTCTCAAAATAGAGCGCCCCAATCTCTCCCGCGCGAAATCGGGGGAGATCGTTGAGGATCGGAGAAAGATCTCCCCGGGCGACTGCCGCCCGAATGGCCCAGTGGTCAGCCTCTCCTGGAAACTTCTTCTGCATCTCATCCGCGAAATCAGCCGCAGTTGCTGACTGCCCACTTCTTAACAACGCCCCAAATCGGTCGGCGTAAATCTCCACATAGTCATACTCGTCCCAGTCCTGAAACATCCCTGGTTTGATGCGATCAAACCAGAGCAAATAGTTTTCGTCGTCCTTCTGTCGAGCATAATGCGTCAGTATTTCATAGATGGCCTCTTCCGAGGCCGCGAGTTTCCGCACATCCCCTTTCTTCAAAACAAGGTCGATCAGACGATCATCGGAGAGATAAAGTAATACATCCGTAATATCATCGCATTCCTCCAACAATAGCTCCACTGTTTCTTCGAGGCAGTCTCGCCGTCTTGAGACCTCGATCCACAGCGGCAGCACTTGACCGTAAAAGAAATAGGACTCTTCCTGACTCTTGGCGAGTTCTTCTCGACAACGACGATCTGCCTCGTCGAGTTCCCCAAGATGGATCGCTCGATGAATTTTCAGTATCGCAATATCCTGACCATCCTGGGACTTTCTCTCCCGCGATTTCAGAATCGAGTCAAAACGGTGAATATCCCAAGCCATCATCCGTAAAGCAACCTCTTGCCCCTTCCAGTTCGAGACTTCCAACATATCCAGGACATCGCTGTCTCGCAGATACCCGGGAGCAACCCACTCAATTCGCTCAGGGATATCGTGTTGAACATCGCCGAATCGATGATCGTCCTCTTTGACACGCGCGATTCTGACTCCCGCCAAAAGTGGACGATAAATGGAGATTGCCGACTTGTGATCTCCCAGATAGATCGCGACATCTCCGCTTAACAAGCGGAATCTATTGTTAAACTTAATCTCTTGCAATATCGGCTCAATGGCGATATGCAGTTGCTCGTTAATTAGAGCAGACTCTCGATCAGAGTCGATATCAATGAATGCCTCGATGATCGCCACCTTATCGGAAATACCGGCTATCGCCTCGGAATACTTTCCTAATGACTCCATCGCTTCCGCATATTTATTGAGTCGATGTTTCGCGACCCAACGTTCGGAGGAATAACCATACTCCTCGGCATCAACATTGCTTGGCACCCTGCCATCAGCCAAGTGGTAGCCTCGGTAAAAGTACTTCGCCGCCTCGGCGTCGTCCCCAGTGAGCCAGGCGATTTCCCCCGCAACCATCGTCTGCGTTTCGTGTAGTGCGGGATACTTCTGAAGCTGTGTATGAACCTCCTTCAGCCCCTTCAATCGCTGATAGGACATCACCCTTTCCGCCACTAACTTGGCGACTTCCTCACCGACGCCGAGACGCTCGGCGGCCTCGATGATCCGAACAACTGCGACTTCCTCTGCATTTGCCACGTGACGCGACAGAAGCCAGGAACTGCGAGGATCGAGACAGAGGGCGTCGACTTCTCGCTGATTCGCCTCATCGACACTTCCCATCTTTCGCATCGCCCAAGCCTCGATGCCTAAAACCTCGGGTGTTGGACCGACGTTCCTGCGGTAAACTTCGCATTGCCGCTTTGCCTCATCCGCCTCCCCCTTGGCCTGGGCGACCCTCGCGAGCAGAAGCGATTTCCCCGGAATGCGGTCCCCATCGGTGATCGCCTCGGCGAGGGACTTCGCTTCCGACGTTTCTCCAATCGTGATCCAATGCGATGCCAACTCGAAACGCAAAACATCCGCCGCCACGCCAGAGACACCTGGCAACAGCAGGCTCACCGCCCTGAGTTGATCTGCTGCCCCCTCGTAGTCATATTCACTAACGAGGTCATTTGCTGACGACAACTCGGAAAACGCGCCGCTGCTCGATTTGGTGCTCGACTGGTAGCGAATGGCAACCAAAGAACTCTCCGGGTATCCAACGTCGACTCGCTCCCAGTCCACAAGCATCCAACGTACCGGCCCACGTTCCAGCCAGAACCGATATGGCTCTGTTCGGAAGTCATCTCCCGACACAAGTATCAGTAACTCTGCCGCATCGGAACTGGTGGAGAGGTCTATGCTTGTGACCTGATAATGATTCGACGACGGAGGTGGCTGAATACTCCATGCGCCATAGACCTCAAACTCACGCACCTCATCCGTCCTCAGGCCATTCAGTGATCCGCTTGCAATGGACCGCTTGAGCAGACGATCAACCGCAACACGGTCTCTTTCGATCTCGTCTTCTTGGAACGAATCGTCGGCAAAGGCCCAGTCGACAACTTCCATGAGGTCTCGCCGAACGGTGTCGTCGATCCCCACGATCGACGCTTCCTCAGGGTCGAGGGCGGGTGCGATGGATTCCCGACGTTCGGCCACCGTCTCGACTTGTGGTTCAACGTGCAGGGGCTTCAGAAAATTTTGGTATATTACGATCGCGAACACGACGAGCGATGCCGTCGCAATCCCGACTCCGACAAATCCTATAATGAGGCACGTACGAACCGACGTATCGGGTTCTTCCACGTAGGCACTCTTTCGCTTGAATTCGATGTCATTCTCGTCCACTTTGGCACCTGTTCATTTTTTTGAATACTAACCCCATCTTAGCAGCCGGTTGAACATCGTGGGTCAAGCATACCAGCCTGCCATGGTGCCGTTTGATGCCTCGACAAGAAGGTCTAAAAGAAGCTCATGTCAGACTGAAATCTGACCCACGTTCGTTTTTCCACGGACTGTTCGACCCCCACGCCGATCAGGCACGAAAAGCCTTCTCCTGCGAATGAAGAGCCTACGCGATCTTCTAAGAAAAAACACGCATGCGACATCATGCCGATCGCGGAGCCCGCATGCTGACCATTCGGTCAGGCTCGAACGGGGACACTTCCTCAGGATGAACGAAGCGACCATTCTCCCGTCAACACTGCAAGACCCCGGCATGACATGGCGACCAGTCGCGTTGCGGACCGGCATTTGATACGCTCTGCAAACGGCACTGGGACGGATGTTCCAGTGGGTGATTGTTGTCGTTTCTATCGAGGAGAGTGACATGTCCGATTCGCAGTCTACGGGTGTTTCGCGTCGAGATTTCGTCAAACAGGCAGTCGCTGGAGCGGTGTTGCTGGCCGGGGCACCTGCCGTGGCGACCGCCTCGAAGACCGACAAGGAAGTGGTCGTCGGCGAAGGGGACTACAAGTACCGCATCGAACACAACTGGCCTGAACTTCCGGACAAGTATACCTGGCAGACGACGCACAACGTCGCTGTCGACAAGGCCCGCAATCTTTATGTCATTCACGAAGGACGTGAGAACCAGAAGGATCATCCGTCGATCTTTGTCTTTGATCAAATGGGGAAGTTCGTCCGGGCCTTCGGTTCACAGTATCAAGGGGGCGGACACGGCATCGAGGTTCGCGAAGAGGGGGGCGAAGAGTTCCTTTACGTCTGTGCCTATCAGCAAGTGAAGGCATTCTCCAAACTCTCTCTAACGGGCGAAGAAGTTTGGACACAGCACGCGCCGA
This sequence comes from Planctomycetaceae bacterium, assembly GCA_041398965.1. Taxonomy (GTDB): domain Bacteria; phylum Planctomycetota; class Planctomycetia; order Planctomycetales; family Planctomycetaceae; genus JAWKTT01. Next base: position 18,957 of record JAWKTT010000039.1, read on the forward strand.
TGGAGGCGGAAATCTATGCTCCGGAAGAAGCGACAGCGCCTGCAAAAGTCTGGGGCCGCGATCGATTCCTCCCGACCAACTTTGCCTTTCTGGACGATGGTGGTTTCCTCCTGGCTGACGGTTATGGCTCCTTCTTTATTCACAGATATGACAAAGACGGGAAATGGGTCAGCAAGTTCGGAGGCCCCGGCAAGGGAGAGGGGACTTTTAATACCCCGCACGGTATCTGGGTCGATCGACGTCCGGGCCGTGAACAGCAGATCGTCGTCTGCGACCGGGCGCATGGCACGTTGCAATACTTCACGATGGAGGGGAAGTACATCGAAACCCTCACTGGCTATGGTCTTCCAGCAAACATCGACAGCTGGAAAAACCTGCTGCTCGTTCCCGAGTTGAAAGCTCGGGTGACTCTGCTCAACGAGAAGAACGAGGTTGTCGCCCGACTGGGAGACGATGTCGCCCGGATCAATGGCCAAGGGGGAGGAGGCATTCGCGGGAACGAAAAACTCTGGAACGACGGGAAATTCGTCCATCCCCACGATGCCTGTTTCGACCCGGATGGCAACATCTTCGTCGCCGAGTGGGTCGGAACCGGTCGCGTCTCGAAGCTGACGCGCATGGCGTAACAAACCTGAAGTCACTCCATTCTCTCGAACGACGCTCAGTGACGGACATGGAGGTCCGTCATCCGGGAACGAAGACACTTCGTCGCCCCCAGTTTCTTGATGTTCACTCTCCCTGATCCTAACCCCGCTTTCTGAATCGCAGACACTATGTTATCACGTCGTCCACTTGCCGGCACAAATCTGGAATTGCCGATCCTCTCCTTCGGAGCCAGTTCATTAGGACAGGAGTTTCGCCAGGTTGACATCCAAGAGGCGATGTCGTCGGTCCATGCCGCATTAGATTGCGGGATGAATTACATCGACACATCTCCCTTTTATGGTCGGGGAATGAGTGAGGTTCTGCTCGGTGTCGCCCTTCGAGACGTCCCGCGCGATTCCTATATCTTATCCACAAAGTTAGGCCGATACAGCGGCTCGCATTTCGACTTCTCTGCCAGACGTGTGCAGGAGTCGGTCGATATCTCGCTCGAACGGCTCAAGGTCGATCACATCGAGATCATGCTTTGCCACGACATCGAGTTCGTGAACATGCAGCAGATCGTCGACGAGACTCTCCCGGCTCTCCGCAAGGAACAGGAGAAAGGGAAGGTCGGAGCGATTGGCGTGAGCGGGTATCCGATGAAGATGTTTCGGTTCATTCTCGACCAGACCGATCTGGATGTCGTCCTGAGTTACAATCACTACACACTGCAAAACACGATGTATGGCGATCTTGTCCCTTACCTGAAGGAGAAGGGAGTCGGCATCATGAATGCCGCCCCGTTCTCGGCTCGGCTGCTCACCAATGCCCCCCTGCCCCCTTGGCACAAGGCGACTCCCCTAGTCCGCGAAGTGGCTGCGAAAGCGGCGAAGCACTGCGAGCAGGCGGGGATCGACATTGCTCAACTCGCCTTGCAGTTTTCGATCGCGAATCCGGAGATGACCACTTGCATCACTGGGAGTGCAAACCCTGCCCGGGTTCGTCAGTGGGCCGACTGGGCGAACCAGCCATTGGACGAAACCCTCTTGAAGGAAGTCCAAGAAATTCTCGCCCCAATTCATAATTGGTTTTATATCGAAGGGCGACCTGAGAACAACGACACTCCGTCGAGTTGTCAGGCGTTTTAATACGTTTCGCCCCAAACATAAAGTGTGGGGCGAAACGGGGTGAGCAATTAGGAAATCGTGCTGACGAGCATGGTGTCTTTGCCGTGATGGGACCAATCGGTCGTCGTCACGAGGACGAAGCGGTCTCCCCGATTGAGGATGCCGTTTTCCTGGCCCCACTTCTTAATAAATTCGGCCACCTCAGCGACTGGCCGACGGCAGATGTCGGTCACGATGCTATGTACGCCCCACGTGAGAGTTAAGCGTTGCGATGTCTGCTGGGAATCGGTGATGGCCAACAGCGGAACTGTGCTACGAAGCTCTGAGACCGCCGTCGCGGCGGCACCACTGGCGGTGAAGAAAACAAGGAGACTCGCCTTAATTCGCTCAGCCGCATGAATCGCCCCTAAGGTAACCGCTTCGGTCAATTCCGTTGCGATGCTGCGGGTCGAGGTACCGAGTGGGAGATTCTTGCGGGAAACCAACAGAGCTTCGGCTTCGCGAATAATCCGACTCATGGTGCTCACGACTCGAACGGGGTGTCGCCCCATGGCGGTTTCGCCGGAGAGCATAACGGCATCGGTCCCATCGAGGACGGCATTGGCGACGTCGGTCGCCTCGGCACGTGTCGGCAGATCATGGTCGATCATGCTTTCGAGCATCTGCGTTGCGGTGATGACCGGGACTCGATGTTGATTGCAGGCGGCGATGATCCGTTTCTGCAATGCCGGGACGCGGACAATGTCGACTTCGACCCCGAGGTCTCCCCGGGCCACCATCGCCATGTCGGTCTCGTCGAGGATATTCGAGAGGTCGTCGAGAGCTTCGGGCTTTTCGATCTTGGCGACGATGAAGGGAGACTGCTGCGGACGGGCCGCTTGAATGTGCGATCTCAACAGTCGGATGTCGGCGGCACAGCGGACAAAGCTCAAGCCGACGAAGTCGATTCCAACGGAGAGACCCCATTTGAGGTCTTCGAGGTCCTTTTCCGTCAGACTGGCGATGTTCAATCGACTTCCCGGAAGATTGATCCCCTGCCGACTCAGGAGGCGACCGGGTTGCTCGACAACGCACTCGACGCGGTCCGCTCCCTTGGCGACGACTCGCATCGCAACGGTTCCGTCAGCCAGCAGGATGCGGTTGTCGATGCGCAAATCGTCAACAAGTCCAGCATAGGACGACGTTAACTCGCGATCGCTATTCGACTGCTCTCCACGGATGAAGAAGTAGGTTTCGTCGGACTGCGTTTGAATCCCTGATTCGGGGAGTTGGCCAAGACGAATTTTCGGCCCCGAGAGGTCGCCAAGAATACCGACGGGGTGCCCGAGTTCGAGGGAGAGTTCGCGAACTGACTTCACGACCTCCGCTTTCTCTGCGTAGGTCCCGTGGGCAAAGTTCAGCCGAAAGACATCGACCCCAGCGCGAATCAGTTCTCCCAAAGTCTTTCGATCTTTACTCGATGGTCCAATCGTGGCGACGATCTTCGTTTTGGTGAGCAGCGGTTCGCGATAGGCAGGCATAACCATCATTCCGTAGAGTGGGGGGGCAGCAAGCGCTCCTGAGGGAATGGTAACCAGATGATGCGTTGTCGTGGAGACGGTTTTGTGTCTTCTCACTGGGGAGACTCCGCGGGCGTTACCCGATTTCTGGGACGTCGGCGTCCCTTGTAGCCGAGTTGCTCGGCAACTCGGCAGACGACACGCCTCGATGATCGTCTACGCCCCGCGACTTCTGGTTTCCCGCCTGCGCGGGAATGACGGAAGTGGTTGTGAGGGAGTCGTCGGTGACTGATGCCTGACGTATTGCCGAGTTGCGGAGCAACTCGGCTACGAGGCAAGCACAAGGTGGGGGACAGACCCGATCTCTGGAATCGACGTCGAGCAGGGTTGACGGGAGAGTGCCGGGACGTTGCAATTCGTGGAGTCTGCTTTGTACGCCTTCATCCTGGTGAAGAGAGCGTCGGGCGGGCCGTTTCGTCGTGTTGAACACAACTCATCTGAACCTGTTGATTCCAGCGAGAAGACTGTTCCATGGAACTGCTGAACGCCCTGTTAAACGTTGTCGAGTCGGTTGGCTTGTTGATTTGGCAATTGGTGCAGACCATTGCCCCTTGGACGCCGCTCATTGCGTGGGTTGCCTTCTGGACGCTCGCTGTCGACTGGGTGAAGTTGCGGGGGTCGCTCCTCAAGGGGGGACTGATCGGCGTGATACTGCTGGGGTTGGTGATGGTCCTCATCTGGGGTGTCGTCGCTCCGCCAGAGACTGGGTCGCACTACCTGTTGGGACTGAAGGTCAGTAACTTTGTCGGCAAGACGGTCTATGTGACGGCTCTGTTTGTCATCATGTTCCTCTGTGGATCGGTTCAGCTTTCCGGCTGCTGTGACCGCTGGCTCTGTCTGGAGAATCCCCTTGATGTCGACCATGACGGCGACGATGCTCATGGCGGACACGGCGGACATGATGCTCACGGTCATTAAGATGGCCTTGACGCCGAGGCTCCTGGCACAACGGTCCTCCACTCGAACGGTCTGGACGCTGTGAAGGTCAAACGTCGCCCCGAGGACTTCGTTGTCGAAGAACTGACTCGCCTGAAACCGGGGAGTACCGGGGACTATGCCCTGTACCGACTGCGGAAACAGGGGATCGGCACACTGGAAGCGTTGCGAGAAGTGCAGCGACAGTGGAAGCTCGGCGCCGGTCGAATCGACCGGGGGGGACTTAAAGACCGACACGCCGTCACCACGCAGTACGTGACGATCGCCCACGGACGCCACGAAGACCTCAGGCAGTCCACCTGGCAACTCGAGTATCTCGGACAGGTGCCGAAACGCTACTCGGCTGACGCTGTCATCGGCAACCGCTTCACCATTGTGCTGCGTTCGATGACCGAGCAACAGGTGAGTGATGCGAAGGAAAACCTGGCGGCCATCGCCGAGTTTGGGGTGCCGAATTATTTCGACGATCAACGTTTCGGCTCGGTGACGGTCGATGGCTCGTTCGCCGGGGCAGCCTGGATCGCTAACGACTTTGAAGCAGCACTCCGTCTGACTTTCGCCACCTATCATCCCGGCGATCGCCTGGAAGAGCGGGAGCAACAGGCGATTCTGCAAGAACACTGGGGGGACTGGAAAGAGTGCAAACGACTCCTTTCCCGGTCACATCGTCGCAGTATCATCACATTTCTGGACGACCGCCCCGGCGACTTCAAAGGGGCATGGGCGAGGGTCGATCGAGACTACCGGTCGCTGTTACTTTCCGCCTTTCAGAGTGAAATCTGGAATCAGACATTGGCCGAAACGTTGCGGACTCGCATTCCTGAAGAATGCCTGACGAACGTCCTCATGAAGACCGGTCCGCTGCCGTTTTACAACCGCATGGGAGCCGCAACGTTCCAGACGTTCGAGAACTTGCAGATTGTGTTGCCATCGGGTCGAGTCAAACTCGAGAGTATTCCCGACGTCGCAGTTCGCGAGGCATTGGTCTCGGTACTCGCTTCCTGGGGATTGACTTTGCCTCAGATGAAGGTGAAGACGCCACGTGACTGCTTCTTCTCGCGTGCGATGAGGCCCGCCATCTTGCGACCGGGAAAGATGACTTGGGACATCGCAGAGGACGAGTTGCAACCGGGCCGGGCGGCTCTCTCTCTCTCGTTTGACTTGCCTCCGGGGGCCTATGCAACCATGCTGATTAAACGGATCAGCCGGGTCGCATCGGACTCCGACGACGATGTCGATGATGACTTCCACGATGAAGAAACGGACGACCCGCTGAACGAAATCCGTCATTCGACTGAAGAACCCGAAAACCTTGATCGTACAGATAGAGATCGCGGCATTCGGGATGAAATCAGCGGGAACGACGGAAGCACAGTCGACTCGCCAATTCGTGACGATGGCAACGACAGCGCCCTTTAAGTTGATGACTTGCAAGGAACAGCAACATGCCGATTTCAGATGACACTCCTGAACCGCGGTATCGGGTCGTGGACTTCGCACAGATTCCTGGGGTCCCCTGCCCTTGCGGCACCGCCCGTCGAGCCTTCGCTGAAGTGGCCGACTACCCGGCGACGATTCATGTCACCGAGATCTCGGAAGATGCCGTCACTCACTATCACCTGACACAAACCGAGACTTATTACATCCTCGAATGTCAGCCCGAGGCCCAGATGCAGTTGGATGACGACATTATTCCGTTAAGGCAAGGAATGTGCATCCTGATCCCCCCCGGCGTCAGGCATCGGGCGATTGGTCAGATGAAGATCATCAATATCGTCATCCCGAAGTTCGATCCCGCCGATGAATACTTCGACACCCCGGACATCCCCGCCCACTAGAGGCCGAGCCCTTTTGACATGCTGCAACCGCAACACCCCGCAGTCACGACACTGCAAATGAGGAACAAAGGGGCGTCTGGGTTGGCAAGAGGGGTGGCGATTCGTCAGAATGATCGCATCGCTATGAGCCGATCACTTCACTTCGACATTTTCTCAGGAGCTTCGTATGTCTGAATCACGACGAGATTTTCTAAAGACCGCCTCGGTCACCGCTGTAGGTGCTGGGCTACTGGGGAGCATTTCCCGTTCCGCTTACGCCGCCGGCGACGACACCATCAACATCGCCCTCATCGGCTGTGGTGGGCGTGGGCGGGGTGCAGCCGAGCAGGCACTGTCGACTAACGGCAAGGTCAAGCTGATCGCTGTCGCTGACGCCTTCCGCGATCAGTTGGACGGTGCCCTGCAAACCATTCAGCGATCGGTCGCGAAGAACGAGACAGCAATGGTTGACGTCCCCGAGGAACGGAAGTTCGTCGGGTTCGACGCTTACAAACAAGTGCTCGCTCTCCCCGATGTCGACGTCATCCTGTTGGCCACCCCTCCAGGGTTCCGCCCGATTCACTTCGCGGCTGCCGTCGAAGCTGGCAAGCATGTCTTCATGGAAAAGCCAGTCGCCACCGATGCTGGTGGAGTGCGGCAGGTCCTCGCAGCGGCTGAAGTCGCCAAGCAGAAGAACCTCAAGGTCGGCGTCGGACTGCAACGGCACCATCAGGCGTGCTATCAAGACATCATCGGCAAGATTCACGCCGGCGAAATCGGCGATGTCCTCGCGACTCGGGTCTACTGGAACGGCGGCGGGGTCTGGGAACCACGTCGCACTCGCGAACAGTGTAAGACCGAGATGGAATACCAGATGCGTAGCTGGTACTACTACAACTGGCTCTGCGGCGACCACATCTGCGAGCAACACATCCACAACCTCGACGTCGGCTGCTGGGTTAAGAATGACTATCCCATCAAGGCCAACGGTATGGGGGGACGTCAGGTCCGCACCGACAAACGCTACGGCGAAATCTTCGACCATCATGCAGTCGAGTACACCTTCGCCGATGGCTCTGTGATGATCAGCCAGTGTCGACACATTCCCGGCACTTGGAGTTCCGTCAGCGAACACGTACACGGAACAAAGGGGATGGCAGATCTGTCGGGGAACGCTCGCAGCTGCCGGATCGTCAAGCCAAGTGGAACCTACCAGTTTGATGGCGACACCAAGACTCCGTATCAGGTCGAACATGACGACTTGTTCCACGCGATCCGTAACGACATCAGCTACAGCGAAGCCGAGAACGGTGCGAAGAGCACGATGGTCTCGATCCTGGGCCGGATGTGTACCTACTCCGGAAAAGAACTCTCTTGGGATCAGGCGATCAACTCGAAGATCAGCATTATGCCAAAGGAATACTCCTTCGATGCTGAGACCCCGACGAATCCAGACCCTGTCACCGGCGAGTACCCGATTCCCGTCCCCGGAAAGACCAAAGTCGTCTAGTTCGTTTACGAGTGACCGGAAATTCGCAACAACACGACGCACCGATGGGTGAGTTTGCGTTGCGAAGTTTTCCAGAAATCATCACAGGCCCGGTTGTCTCTTGGCAACCGGGCCTGTTGTTTTGTCTCACGAGTCACCCCGAGGTGAACGATACGCCACGGAAACAATGTTCATAGACAGCAGACATCATCGATGTCATGCGAACCGATGATGTAGCCAATCGTCAGGAGATCATGCGTTCAAGTTGACCCCAAGTTGATCCAGGCGTGGGAGGAGCGGCCCAAGGTCGGTGAAGCAGTGCCCCATCAGGCCGTGCCTCATGCCGGCAGCAACGTATTCCGGGATGTCGTCAATATACAAACACTCCTCTGGCAGACAGTCAATCTGCTGCAAGGCGTGTTCAAAGATGGCGTCGTCCGGCTTGGCCGCCTTGACGGCATACGACAGGACCTCCGCATCAAAACTCCATAGAAGTGGAAAGAACTGATCGGAAATCCACTCGTAGTGCGTCGCACACGTATTTGAAAGCAAGACAAGCCGAATCCCCTGACTCTTCAAGCAGTCCAACATCGCGGGCATATCAAGATTGAGGGTGAAAATGTCACCCATCGCAACACGGAACTCCGCCTCGGGCAGCGTGGTTTGCAGTGCCTCTTCGAGAACCATGCGTCCGGCGTTGTCGTCGAGTTCGCCCCGTTCGAGCCGAGCTTGCAAGCCCGACTTCAGCAATGCCTGTTCAACCGCTTTACTCTCACACCCCCCGACCTTGGCAATCTGCCGACACATCCGCTCATGACTGAAAAAAACCAGCACGTTTCCCAGATCGCAGAGCAAAGTCTTGAGCATGGCAAAGAGAGAGAGAGAGAGAGTGTGTGTGTGTGTGTGTGCATCACCAAAGCCCCCCGACCGCATCGGGGGGACTTACTCCTCTTCTTCCTCTTCCTCATCTGAGGCCCCCAGTTCATCGTTGATACGGTCGACGAGTTGACGCAGACGGGCGGTGTCGTGGCGATTAAACTTGAAGGCGATGCGATGCAAGTCGGCGAGGTGTGGCTCGTCAGACTCAAACGGATGGGGCTCGACCTCGCGAATCGTCCCCGACTCGATGATGTCTGCGAAATCGCGATTCAACTCATCCAACAAAGTCGCCCCGACCGGACGATGCAACCGCAGGTAGAGTTCGTCGCGAATGTACCGCATGCTGTTATAAACGGAGTAAAACCCGAGCACTTCATTGACCGCAGTCCCCACTTTGTCGGTGATACAGAAGAGAGAGAAGTCGTCGGGGGAGATTAAGCCGGTCTCGCGTAACTCCGCCTCCGCAAACTTCAGCCACGCGGCCCAGTAGCCCCCTCCCGGCTCATCGACAAGCACAATCGGCATCAAATCTCGTTTGCCAGTTTGCACCAAAGTGAGCGTTTCAAAGAGTTCATCCTGCGTGCCAAACCCACCAGGAAACAGGACGACGGCGTGAACCTCTTTCACGAACAGAAGCTTACGGGTGAAAAAGTATTTCAGGTTGACAAGTTTTTCGTCGTCATTAATGACGTAGTTTGCTTCTTGTTCGAACGGAAGAACAATGTTCAACCCCATCGACATCTTGCGACCCGCGCCGACGTGGGCAGCCTCCATGATTCCTCCACCAGCCCCGGTCACTACGTACCAACCGTACTTTGCCATACGGCGTCCGTACTCGACCGCCTGCTGGTAGGACGGATGATCGGGCTTCAATCGAGCCGAGCCGAAGACCGTCACCTTGCGTTGCTTGCGGAATGGCTTAAAGACCTTGAAGGCGTAACGAAGTTCTTTGAGAGCCCGAGAAATGATCTTGAGGTCGCCGCGAGCTGCCTGATCCCGCTGCAACTTATCGGCAGTTTCTTTGATCTCATCGATCAGGAACTGTGTCCCATCGTCGATGGGGGTGTGCTCTGTTGGAAGCGGATGAGTCTCTGAGACATCGGTCTGAGGAAGTCGAGGTTTTCGTGGAGCCATGTGATCAAGTCCTTTCGATTCGCCTACGATAACCCGCGTCAAAGCCGCTATGGTCAGAGAGAGTACCCGCAAAACCACGTGACCGGCAAGTGGTGGCCTCCGCAGGGGAGATTGTCACCGGGGTCACCGTTGGTGGCGGATCGCCTTGATGGCCTCTTCCCGGGTGTTGCAGACCGGCCAAAGGGTATCGAGTGCGGTGAGGCTCAGCAGGTCTCGCGACGCATTATTCGCCCCGCAAATCGCCAGCCCGCCACCATCCATCTTGACCTGTTTGTGACATCGCAACAACAACGAAAGAAACAGCGAACCGAAGTAGTTTAGCCCCGACAGATCGATGACGACGTAAGGGGGTTCTTTGTCCCTTAGCGGGGTCCGAATCTTCGTGGCGGCTTTCTCGACAGATTCGGTATCGAGTGATTCGACGCTCCCCTTCGGACTGACGATCAGTACGTCGTCGTCCCATTCGAGTTGAAACTCACATTGATGGCTGACCATCTCTATTCCTCAATCAGATCGACTCGAACGACTCAGATGGCCGACGCACTCGACCGGTTGTGCCGCTTTGGAATCCGAAAACTTGTCATCGGAACGGCTGGGGCGGGAGTGGTCCCCATGGGAGCTGCCGCTGGGGCCGACACCGGGAAGACTTCTCCATTGGCGCGAACACGTCGGTTGGCAGGAACAGCCCCCTTGGCCCACGTTTCGAGTTCAGTGATGCTCTGGGGATCCAGCTTAGGTCGTGCTTGAGGAGCGTTGACGACAGTTCGAATGAGGGGCAACATCAAGTCACGTGCTTGATTGACTGACGCTTGAGCCGTGTTCAAGCCAGACTTGGTCGCCTGATTTCGGAACCCCATTTTGGAGGCGATCTCGGTCGCATTGAAACCATCGTAAGTGATGAACACTTCAGTAAACGCCCGGTCCCAGTAAGGCCACTTGGTGTCGGCCTGATACCCGTGACACATCTCGACAACCAGCAAGACCACCTCATGGTTAATCAATTCCATGTTTGTCGTCCCTTCGAGTGGCAACCTGCTGATGGCACGAGCCGACCGAACCCGCGACAACTTGTCCTGACTGCGATCAGTCAACACTTCCATGAGAACTTCGACAAACGAGAGAGTCCCCGTCAAATTTTCCGTTCTCTGCGTGCTTCCAAGTGCCTCGACAAGGTGCCACATGTGCCACTGGTAACCGACGATCGTCTTCTTGTCGAAGTTGGCGTGGTCCTTCCTGAGACGGCGCACCTCTTTGGCTAATGCTTCGGCAATCTCAACTCGCAAAGTCAGATGCGGCGAACCGGACTCGAGGATTCGCCCCAATCCCTTCGCCGCCAGAGCCTTCAAGTGAATCTCGCTGTCGTCCCTCTTAAACACTTCGAGCAACTGAGCTGACGCTCCAATGTAGGGAACGTTGGGCGAGGAAGAGACATCCAGACCCCCAAGTATTCGAACAGCCGCCAGTCGCAACTCGGGCGAGTCCTCTTTCATCATCCGACCAGCCAACTTCACCACCGTTTCCAAGATGAACGTCCGGGCTTCTGCTGAAGTATCACGATTACGGAGATCGGTTCGAATCCGCTCGAACATCGACATCCTCTGGTGACGATTGGAATGCAGACACAGCAAAGCCATTTGGTAGTGAATGGTCTTTTCGAGGATTTCCTTGCTGGCGCTATTGAGGCTCTTGGTCTTGAGCGTGCTGCGATAGGTGATTTCATACTTCCGTCGGTAGTCGTCCTGACTAGGTGGCTCCGGGTCGCGAATCCCCCCTTTGGCCCAGATGGTCGGATCATTTTCGAGCGCACTCGTGTCATCGCCACGAACAGAGCCGACACTGACAACGAAGCCAAAGACCAGCGCGATCATCACCTGCCAACCGATGGCGGTTTTGAAGCGGACGTTTTTAGACCTTCCCGATTGAATCAGCATAGAAGTGTTATCCGTAGATCGATGGCACATCGGATCACATGAGAAGAGGTATGACACCGCTTACCCCGTGTTGCCTGCGGGAAAGCCTCTCGGAATGCGTGAACGTCAACGAATGGTTCTCCCGAACGTCTCGAACAGACTTGGGCGACAACTTCAGGAAAATCGTCCCATCAGGGAGACGCCCCTGACAGTTCAAGACACAGGCACAACACCGATGATTGAGATAACAGAATGTGAACCCCAAGCACGCTCGAACCCAGACGTCTCCGTTCTTCGCAAAACGACGACACCCCCGAGCCCAAGACGAATTTGAGATATGAAGGGAACAGTCAAAACCAAGAAGTGATACTGCTCACGTTATCATCGGCGTCTGAAAAGTGTCAAGTACCTCAAGAAAAGAGGGGCGGACCGGCTTTTCCCCGGATCGCTGCAATCGTACAGGCTGAACCGGTTCTACACCGCTTCGCCCCCCCTGCTGTCGACCTACTTCTCCGTCTTTTCAGCCGCTTCAGTCTCGACGGCTGGAGTCGCGACAGGTTCGATTGCGCGAATCGACACATTCCGAAACTCGACCGGATCGCTATGACCGGCAAAACCGAAATGACCTTCCGTCGAATCCTTACCGGGATGGGGACGATTTGCGGCAAACTCCGTCACTGTTGAGAGATCGGCGTCGAGAATGACATTGCCGTTCAACTCGACCTTCACCTTCGAGCCAATCACAGTCACCACCTGATAGTTCCACTCACCCGTCGGACGCAGGTAGCCACGATAAGCAGGGACCATGCCATAAGCCGATCCATGGTATTGCCGCGGATCAAGCTTCGCATACTTCGGATGCTCGGAGTCGAGCACCTGCAACTCGGTCATCCCCGAGTAAGCGGGATCCCCTGTGCCGGGATACCGAATGGCCAACCCGTTGTTTCCCCCCTCCGGGAGCTTGAACTCGAGTCGAGCGGTGAAGTCGCCATACTTCTTCTCAGTGTAAAGCACGCCGCCATGACCACTCTTGCAACGAATCGCCCCATCAACCACTTCGTAATTCGCCGAAGCTCCCGCCCAGCCGGTAAGGTCTTTCCCGTTATCAAGCTGAGTGAACCCCTCAGCATCGTGAGCCGCAAGGATGGCATTGGCCTGCTCCGAATTCAACTCGCGAATAAAGATGTTTCGCCAGCTGATCTCCCCGCCATGAGTCTGCAACTGAATCTGCCCCTTAGGACGCAACGGCGACTTCCGGGTCTTGTCCCAGTAGTTCTCCATGATGGCATGATCCACGACATGCTTGCCGTTCAACCACACACTTGTCCTTGCTCCAACTTGCACGATGCGGAACTTGTTCCATTCGCCAAACGGGAGGTCGGCAAGAATCGCTGGGTCCTTCCCTGCTGCTCCGGCGCTGTTGTTCCACAGTCCGCCCGACCCCTTGTCGGCACCAATGCCCCATTTCCCTTGATCGGTCGAGTCCCAAATCTGAACCTGTGGCGTCGACTTGAGATAAATCCCGCTGTCCGCCTTGGGAACAGTCTTGTACTCGATGAGTAACTCGTAATCCCCAAACTCCTGATCGGTTGTCAGGTAAGCCCCATGACCATCATTGATGACTGCTCCATCTTTGACAGTCCAGTGCTGTGCGACTTCGGCATTCCAAGCTTCAATCTTTGTCGCTCGTTCTTCGTCAGATAAACCTGCAAGTGTGTTGGGATCAAAGTGAGGCATCCCATGCCAGCCGGTCAGGTCAGTCCCATTAAACAGGGCTCGAAAGCCCTCAGGAACCTGAATCTCTTCGCCAATTGCTGCGCTACATGCGACCGCCAGAACCAGGCAGCCTCGAAGCATCAAATTTCCGCCAAATTTCATCGTGTTTGCTCCACAGAGGAATTGGTGACCAACGTCCTGGCCGAACGAGAATGATAGCAACAGGTGAACTCCCCGACGAGTCTATCAAACGTCGCCGATGAACAAGCGGCAATCACGGATTCATGGGTTTCGACTGTTCGCCGTGCTAGCGTTTGGTCAGGGTCTCAGAGACGCTGACGAAACCGCAACGAAAACGGATCGGAACTTGACCTCACTCGGCCCGCGGGACACGTGAGCGTGAACATCCGGCCCTGCCAGCCGCCAAAGGCCGGAGCCCTTGGCTACGTTGAGATGTCAACTTTTGAAACCATTGGCCTGTCTGGCAAATGTGTTGGGCAAGCAAAGCTGGTGGGCAATTCGAGCGATACCCAATTCACGACGGCACCTGTCCCAGTCGCTCAGTGACCGACAACGAGATCGGTTGAACGCGAGACCTTGCCGTGTCGCCGAACCAAAGAAAGAACGCCCAAAATAGAAGAAGAGCCTGTGTCGTCGGGAGACGACACAGGCTCTTGAGTCTTTTGCACCTCGATCAACACAGTATGGCTATGTTGAAATCAGAGGAACTAGGCTGCTGGCTGTGGCAGAGCTTCGACAGTCGCTGGAGCGGAAACTCCGCAAGCGCTGCAACCGGTGCCGCAAGGAGCTGCACAGCTGGTGCAACCGTTGCCGCAAGGAGCTGCACAGCTTGGAGCTGCACCGCAGCAGGTCGGAGCGACCGAACCGCAGCAACCACGACGGCTGCCACGAGCGTGGCGGGTACGACCACAGCTGCCGCAAGCGCTGTCACAGCTGTTGCCACAAGGAGCAGCACAGCTTGGAGCTGCGTTGCAGCTGTTGCAAGGAGCTGCACAGCTTGGAGCACCACAAGGTGCTGCACAGCTTGGAGCAGCTGCCTGGCAGCAGCTGGTGCTGCCACATCCACGGCGACCACGACGTGCTGCATCAGCACTGTCACAAACCATCATCAGAGCCGCCAGTACAGCGACCACACCCAGAACGTTACGCATCATTGTTGCCTCTCCTCGCAAAGAATTTGAGAAACTGCCCGGTTCGGTGTGCCAGACACCTGGCACCACTCAAACCAACCTTTTCGACCACTCACATTTTAGGGTCTTCACCACTTGGGAAGCTCGGGCAAGTTGCACGGACTCTTCCGGTTGCAGCGATGATGTCGGACAATCTAGCTAAACGCTGCATCCTGTCAACGACGTAATGGCGAAAAAACATGGATTCTGAAGAATGGTGATTGTCTCCAATCAATCCGCGATAGACTCACTGAGTCGCAACATAACCCGGTAAACTCTACGTTCTCGGCATCTAATCGACGATTGAATCATGCCGTGTTCGATTCCTGACTTCTTAACAGAGACACCATGCGTGACGTTCGCCCAGATCGATTTCAGCACATCTCCCTGACTGTCTTCAGCATGACAGTCTCCCGAGTTGTGAACATCTTGCCCTTTCGAGTGCTCTGCATCACTTTGTTTTTCTTCTCGTGTCATCTCCTCGGTATCGCCAACAGGACGCCTGCGGCAGACGAACAGTCGTCACAGATCGAACAATTCGAGAAGCAGATTCGCCCCTTACTCGCCGCACGTTGCTTCTCATGTCATGGTCCCGACAAACAACAGGGAGCCGTCAGACTCGATCTTCGGCAAGAGGTCTTCACCCCTGGCGAGGCCGGATTGCTCGTGAACCCGGGACACCCCGATGATAGCCGACTCATCCAGGTCATTCGGTACGCCCCGGAAGATGTCCAGATGCCCCCCGACAAGAAGCTTCCCGAAGCCGAGATCGCCCTGTTGACCGCCTGGATCAAGGGGGGTGCCCAATGGCCCGAGGACGCCCCGGCTGGAAGTCCACTCGCCCCCATCCTCAAGACCGCTTCCGGAGAAGTCGACTTTCTGGCCGAAGCGACAAGGCACTGGGCATATCGTCCACTTCACCCCATCACGCCCCCACCTTTCCCTGCAACGACTTCTGATCAATCGACTGCCGCGACTAGAATTGCCTCCCATACCGAACTCGATGCCTTCATCCTGCAGAAGCAGTCTGCCGTCCAACTCACGCTCTCCCCTTTGGCCGACCGGCGGACGTTGATTCGCCGGGCCAGCATCGATTTGCTCGGTGTGCTCCCGACCTTTGCCGAAGTCGAAGCATTCGCTCAAGACGAAAGGCCCGAGGCCTACGCCGAACTCCTCGACCGTCTCCTTGCGTCTCCCCTCTACGGACAGCGCTGGGGTCGACACTGGCTCGACGTCGCCCGGTATGCTGACACCAAGGGCTACGTCTTCACCGAGAACCGGTTCTTTCCTTTCTCCTACACCTATCGCGACTACGTCATCCGATCGCTCAACGACGACAAGCCCTATGATCGATTCCTGCAAGAGCAATTGGCGGCGGACCAACTCGGAATGGCTGAGCACGATCCCGACTTAGCGGCGATGGGTTTCCTCACTGTTGGACGGCGGTTTCTCAACAATTCGCATGACATCATTGACGACCGAATCGATCTCGTCACCCGTGGCCTCATGGGCATGACAGTCGCCTGTGCCCGCTGTCACGACCACAAATACGACCCAGTCCCCGCTGCCGACTACTACTCTCTCTATGGTGTTTTCGCCAGTGCCGAAGAACCGGAAGAGCCCCCGCTCATCGGCACCCCTCCCGAGGGACCGGGGTATCAGAAGTATCTTGCCGAGCTAAGCACCCGACAGAAGGCAGTCGACGATTATGTCGCCAAGACTCGCGACGAGATCCTGACGAACCTTCGCACAGGAGTCGGTGATCAACTCCTTGGAGTCGTCCGAGACTCGAAGACCCTGCCCGATGGGACGGAGATCCCCTTCGCGAAAAAGAACCCCTCGGACAAACAGATTCAGCACTGGAAAGCCTGGATGGACCGACGCATCCAACAGCGCGACCCGGTCTTTCGGCCTTGGTCTGAACTCGCCGCGATCCCTCACAAAGAATTCGCCGACAAGTCCTCCGCAATCCTCCAGCGATTGGCCAATGAATCCGACGACAAGCCGGAGAAAAACTCTCCTCGCAGGGCAAATCAACGTGTCGTCAACCTGTTGATGCAGGCGGCACCCAAGTCAATGCTCGACGTCGCCAAAGCGTACGGCGAACTCTTCCAACAGGTCGACGCCGAGTGGCAGAAGCTTCAACAGGAAGCCCCCGCAGAGGCCGCCTCGAAGCCCGACAAACTCGAAGACGAAGCGGCTGAGCAATTGCGACGAGTCCTCTATGGAGAAGGCTCGGTGACCGATGTTCCCGTCGGTCAGGAGTCCCGCATCTACGAGCGGAATCAGCGAGACAAGGAGCGAGAACTGCAAAAGAAAGTGGCCGAATGGCAAGTGACATCACCCGATGCCCCGCCCCGCGCGATGACGCTCCAGGATCGACCACAGCCACATGCCCCTGTGATCTTCTTGCGGGGCGACGCGAATCGACGGGGCGACGCGGTCCCTCGCCGTGCCCCACGCATCCTGACCGGACCCGATGGCCCTCCCTACAAGAACGGCAGCGGCCGATTGGAACTCGCTCAGTTAATCACCAGTCCCGAGAACCCCCTGACCGCTCGCGTCATGGTGAACCGAGTTTGGGACTGGCACTTTAGTCAACCGCTCGTCAACACAACCAGCGACTTCGGAAAGCGGAGCGACCCACCCACACATCCCGAGATGCTCGACTGGCTCGCCTGGAACTTCATCCATGTCGATCACTGGTCGCTCAAGAAGTTGCATCGCCGGATCATGCTTTCCGCAACCTATCAACAGCAAAGTCTCGATCGGCCCAACGCCCGACAAGTTGACCCCGAAAACCGCCTCTACTGGCGAATGAACCGCCGCTCCCTCGAGTTCGAAGCCATGCGAGACTCGCTCCTGCAAGTTGCCGGCCGACTCGATACATCACTCGGAGGACGGCCGTTTGACCTGGATAAGAATGTCCACTCTAATCGACGAACGGTCTATGCCTTGATCGACCGGAACAACTTCCTCAGCCTATTGCGAACCTTCGACTTCCCGACCCCCGACGTCAGCAGTCCCGGACGGACAACAACCTCTGTCCCACAACAGACACTCTTCGCCCTGAACTCCGAGTTCGTCCAACGCATCGCCCAAGATGTGACCAATCGACCCGAAGTCGCCCAAGCGAAAAGCCCTGCCGAGCAGGTTCAAGCACTCTATCAAATCATCTTGCAGCGCGGCCCCGCTCCCGAAGAACTGAGTTGGGCCGAAAGGTTTCTCGCCACCGCAACTGGCCCCAACCCACTTCAACAATTCTCCCAAGCTCTCCTTGTCTCTAACGAATTTCAATTCATCGACTAGCCTTCATCCGACATCCTTCCCATGACACCAACTCGCAACACCTGGAACTTCTTCGCTCCTGATCGACTCCTCTTCGGCTCGGGGGCCGTGCGAGAGACTGGGAGGGCCGCTGTGCGACTCGGCGTCAAGCGGCTACTCATCATCACCGACGCAACGCTCGTCCAAGTCGGCATTGTCAACCAGGTGCGTCAGTCCTTGCTCGATGCCGGACTTGCGGTCGAGGTGTTTGACGGCGGCGAACCCGAACCTGCCTTCGCCTGTGCGGAAGCTGCCATCGCCGCTGCGAAGGCGTATCAGCCCGATGCTCTGATCGGCGTCGGCGGGGGAAGCAACATGGACCTCGCCAAGATTACAGCCGGAGTCCTCACTCACGGAGGAACGTTCCAAGACTACTTTCATTTCGACAACATCCCCGGCCCCGTCCTGCCACTCATCTGCATTCCCACGACCGCCGGGACAGGAAGTGAAGTCTCTCATGCGGCTGTGCTCACCGATCATGCCGCCGGGGTGAAAGTCAGCACGCTGAGTCCCTATCTTCGCCCCACCTTGGCCATCGTCGATCCCGAACTCACCATCAGTTGCCCGCGACAAGCAACGGCTGACAGCGGTATCGACGCGCTGACTCATGCCATCGAAGCCTACCTCGCGACCGACTTCCACGAGATCGAAGCCCCGGCCTCCGGCATCCCAGCCTATGAAGGTCGTCACCCTCTTGGCAGCCTGTTCGCCGAAGAAGCGATTCGTCTCGTCGGCAAACATCTCGTGACCGCAGTACTGGACCCCAAGAACATCCTCGCGCGCGAAGGAATGGCCCTGGCCGCAACCCTGGCGGGTCTCGCCTTCTCAAACTGCGGCGTCGCTTTAGTCCATGCGATGGAGTACCCGCTCGGAGGTGTCCTGCACTGCTCTCATGGAGCCGGGAACGGGCTGCTGCTGCCGTATGTGATGCGATTCAATCTCCCCTATCGGCTGAGTCAATTGTCCCGAGTCGCCGAATTGCTGGGGGTCGACATCAGCGAACTGTCGGAAGAGGAGGCCGCCGATGCCGCGATCCATAAAGTTGATGAAATTCGCGCCACAATCGGCGTTCCTACTCGGATTCGCGAGCTTGGAGGAGTTGTCGAACAAATTCCCGATTTCGCCGCGAAGGCGTACGCGATCAAACGCTTGATGACCCTCACCCCCCGTCCCGTCACGTTAGAACTGATCGAAGAAATCTACCGCGAGGCGATGTAGCCCCCCTTCAATCCTACGAAAACAAATACCCCTCAAAGCCCCACCTTTGCAAGTTGGGGCCTCCCGCCGCGAATCTCTCATGTCCCAGACTGTCCAACATCCCAACCCAACACCTTCGACCCCTTCATGGCGGGGACGGGTCGTGTTGGTCACTGGCGGAGGGGGGTTTCTTGGACGACACATTGTCACGCAGTTACTCGTTCGGGGGGCCACTGTTCGCAGCCTCAGTCGACGCGATTATGCGGACTTACGCACACTCGGTGTCGAAACCGTGCAAGCCGACCTGCAAGACCTCGACGCCGTCCGCCTCGCCTGTGAAGGAGTCGATGTCCTCTTTCATACCGCTGCTCTCCCCGGCGTCTGGGGACCGCGCGCTCTCTACTACGGCATCAACACACAGGGAACGCTCAACATCCTCGAAGGTTGTCATCGAGCCGGGGTAAAACATCTGATTTACACGAGTTCGCCCAGCGTGGTCTACGACGGTCAGCCGCATCTCGATGCCGACGAATCACTCCCCTATCCGGCCACTTATCTTTGCCACTATCCGGAGACTAAGGCCCTTGCTGAGCAGGCCGTGCTTGCCGCAAACGGCATCGACGGGCTGACCACGACCGCCCTCCGCCCACATCTCATCTGGGGACCGGGGGACAATCACCTGATTCCTCGACTCATTCAAAGGGCGAAAACCGGACGACTTCGCCGGGTGGGGGATGGGACGAATCTCGTATCGATGTCGTACGTCGAAAACGCCGCTGCCGCCCACCTGCAAGCCGCTGACCGCTTACTCTCTGCGGCCTCAGCCGAAACGCCCTCAGCAACGCCGGCGGGCCGAGCCTATTTCATCAACGAAGCCGAGCCGGTCCGATTATGGGAGTGGGTCGACACCTTGCTGCAACTGGCGGGGTTGCCTCCGGTCAAGAAGTCTGTCTCCGCAAGAACTGCCCGTGTGATCGGCAGACTCATGGAAGGGGCGTACCACCTTTTCAGACTCTCTGGCGAACCGATGATGACCCGTTTCGTCGCTTCGCAGCTCAGTCAGTCCCACACCTATTCCATTGCCGCCGCTCAACGAGACTTCGGCTACGCTCCCCCGGTTACGGTCGCCGAGGGGATGCACCGCCTTTCTCCACTCCTGCAATCGTTGGCAAACAAATAGTCTTACGGA
>JAWKTT010000040.1:0-38797 GCA_041398965.1 Planctomycetaceae bacterium
TAGGCTGAGAGCGGGTCCTCGGCGTTGCGGGAGGAGTCGATCGCGGCGATTACTTTTTGAAACGGTTCGCTGTTGCGACTGCGAGCAGCGTCGATCAGATCGAGATGCACGGCCGCCGGGATGTCCGCAGGCTTGCCAGCCAGTTGGCGCAACCACTCCAGCAACGCGGCGTCGGCAGTCTCTGACTTCATTGACGCGAGTCCGATGATGGCTGCCTGTCGCTCGGCAACTGTCGAACCTTTCGCAATCACGACTTCCTTCAACTGTGGCAGGGCGAGTTCCGGTTGACGTCGCGTGAGGGCCGACCGAGCGGCAATCCGCAAGATGTCCGCATCTCCCTTGAGACCCAAGGCCATTGCGTCGGCGAGTTTCGGGTCATCGACTGCATCAAGTGCCGTCAGCGCTTCGGCTCGGACCTGAGCCGGTTGGGTGACGTCCGAGAGGATCGTAAACAGTGCTGGCCCGACCTCTTTGATCCCATACTTTGCTGCGAGCTTGACCCCTTCGCCCCGAACTTTATCGGGACCGGCGAGGATTCCTCCCAGCGAAGTGCGAACGGCATCGGCGATCCCGTCGACCGGTCGAACAGTCGTTGCGGCGATGAAGCCCTTTTCGTTGAGAGGTCGCGGGTTGTCGCCGATCGGACGGAACTGATTATTCACCCGGTCCAGGACGGAAGGCTCTTCCCATTGCAAAAGTTCGGCGACCGCTTCGAGGCGGAGTGGTTCGGGAGTCGATGCGGCTGCGGCCACTCGGGCAACACGTTTCGCCTCTTCCACTCCACCAAGTCGGAAATTCGCACTCAGCACACGACGCAGCAGTGCATCGGACTTCTCACTCGGGCTGTCGGCAAGTCGGGCGAGTGCCGGAAGTGCGTCGACGATCGACTCGTCATGAATCGCCCGAGCCGCCTCTTCGATGATCTGCGGGTCTCCATCTTTGAGGAACTGCGCGATGCGCGGGTCAAGCTTGCGACGCAGGGCGACGACCAAGCCGAGTCGGACCGAACGATCCGTGTTGTTGGCGTGCTTTAAAAGAGCGTCGGCATCGACAGAGGTGAGACCCATGACAGCGGCGTGCCGGACGACTGGGTCGGCATCGTGATTATCGGCCAGCAGTTGCAGCAACGCGGGGAGGTCTGATTCGTTCCCCATCTTCGACAACGCGATGGCGGCGAAGTAACGAACCCGGGGAGAAGGGTCCTTCAACCAACTGGCGATGCTTTCGCGACCCCATCCGGATGTTGGCTGCTTGAGGTCCGCGACGACACGAAGAGCCTGCGAGCGGACTTCCACATCATCCGATTTCAGTAACTCGTCGAGAGACCCGATCGATTGGCCGGTCAGTCGCATTAAGTGTCCGAGCCCCCAGATGGCGTGCAGTCGACCGAGTCGTTGCAGGCGACTGTTGACATCAGTCGGAAGATCACTGGATGCAGGTCCGGCAGCGATCGCCCGTTGCCAGAGTAAGTTGCCAACGGTCGCCGACTGACTCTCTTGAAACAGTCGTGCCCCCCGCGAAGCTAATGCGAGTTGAGACTCCAGCCGCACTCGACGGTCGGCATGTGAGAGGAGTTCAATGAGTTCTTCCGGAGTTCGCTGATCGAAACCATCTGCCATGATGGCTTTTGCAGATGTGACCGCCGTGTTCTTCCGTGATTCGGGATGTTCGAACGTATAGATTCGTCCTTTGCCTGGTCCGTTCCAACCATCAACCCAGTCGCTGACGTACACCTTCCCATCGTGCCCGAAGTCGACATCGGTCGCGAGGATCGACTTGAGGAACCAGTGCGAGTCGGTCACCTTAAAGGTCGCTCCGTCTGGTTCAATTCCGAACGATCGGACCCCACTGTTCCCCGCTCCTCCCCGGAAGTCGCAGAGAAAGAAGTGACCATCGTATCGTTCCGGCAAACCGACGCCGGGATAATAGACGAGACCACTCGGACCATCCGCCAAATTGAGGATGGGGGGGACGATGAAGGCGGGTTGCACGCGTGTCGTTTCGTCATCAGCTTTGTACGGATACCACATTCGCTCGCGATTCCAGGGACCCCGGTCTGGAAGATACTGGAAGTACATCCGCCATCCCTGATCGCTCCCCTGCGTCACATAGACCCAGCGGGCCTGATCGCCACTGTCGGAGTTATTGTCGCCAGTGAAGAGGTTGCCGAAGTCGTCGAAGGCCAACTCCTGCGGGTTGCGAAGTCCATAGGCAAAGACTTCGAGCTTCGATCCATCTTGTTCACACCGAAACACCGCACCGGTATCGGGGCGATGCAGTTTCTCTCCAGTGTCGCTGGTGACGTGATAACCCCGGTCTCCGATCGAGAAATAGAGTCGACCATCCGGCCCCAGCACGAGGCCGTGCATGTCGTGACCCCGGAACGCAACGCGAACGCCGAAGCCATCAGCCAACACCTGACGCTGATCCGATTCGCCATCGAGATTCGTGTCCTGGAGTTGATACAGCTTCGGAATATCGGTGAGATAGACCTTTCCGCCCCGTGCGAGAATTCCTGCCGCAGTTCCGTCTTCGATATTGCGAAAGCCGTCGGCATAGACCGTTGCCTTGTCCGCTTTGCCGTCCCCATCGGTATCTTCGATCAGACGAATTCGGTCATCTTCTTTTGTGTAGTTGTTGACGGAGTCTCCCAGATGCTTGCGGAAGAAATCGATCCGGTCAGACACGGATTGAGCCGCGAGATCATCGAGCAACCACTTCATGTGACTTCGGTTGTCTTCGACCCCCTGTTGTTGGCGAAAGGTTTCGCAAACATAAACTCGCCCCTGTTCATCCAAACAGAAAACGACCGGATTTGCCAACATCGGCTCGGCAGCGAATAGTTTCACCTCGAACCCGTCAGGTTTCACAAACTGTTGAATTGCCAACTCCCCCTCGGCTGATGCGGGGGCGATTTTTGGCTGATAGTTCGGGTCGGCCCCGAGACTTGCGACGCACAATCCCAGTGTCCAAAACGACATCAGCCCCAACAGGCAACTCGACAGACGCTTCACAATCGATTCCTCAAGAGATTCCCGCTGCCACGCAAAAAAGACAGCTTCAAGGGAGAGTTCAAAGAGCACAATTCGCAAACCACAATCCGCGATGATGTTCCAGCGAGCCGCATTCTTAAGAGACCTGGCACACCGATCATCAGACAACTCATTTACGAACCAGCAATCTACTTGCCCCGTCCAGTCCTCACAACTCAGAGTCGGGCATTTCCAATGCAGGAATGTCCCGTTGACTCCCTCCTTCCTGCGGTTTCTGCTGGGGATTTGTGTTGACGACATACGAAATCTGTCCCGATCGAAGTCTGGCTCAACTGGACCACTGATCGCAGTCGACTGCTGTAGTGTGCCGGGGCATTCACTTGTTGAGGGGAGGTCGTGGTATGTCCATGACACGGTCGCGACTGCGCGCAGTTCTCTGCCTGTGGGCTGGGTGTTTCCTTGGACTTTGCACCGCTCCCGCAGTGGCACAACATGGAACCGTGCTCACGGGGGTCGGCCCCATCAACCGCTCAATGGGGGGAGCATCGACCGCCGCACCCCTCTCTTCGGCAGGAGCACTCTACTGGAACCCGGCCACACTCTCCGGACTCAATCAGTCCGAACTTGAGATCGGTGCCGAACTGCTCTTCCCGCACGCCAGCCTGGGTTCCCGCGTCCCTGCCAATACCTTTGGTCCAGGCGTGCCGCCGATCGATCTGTCCGGAACGACAAAGAGTGAAGACTCCGTTTATGCCCTCCCGACGATGGCACTCTCGTATCAGGTCGAAGAGACCCCCTTTACCTTTGGTCTCGGGGTGTTCGCCGCTGCAGGATTCGGATTGAATTATCCCGGTAGTTTCACGAATCCTGTGTTAACCCCGGCTCCTCCCGTCGGCCTCGGATTCGGGCCGATAATGTCACAGTATCAGGTTCTGCAAATAGCTCCCGCCTTTGTCGTCGATGCCTCGGATAACCTCTCGCTCTCGTTGAGTCCAATCCTGAATCTCGGGTCGTTACAGGTCGACCCTGCGGTGTTCGCCGCTCCGGATGACGCGAACCTGGACACCTTCGCAACATACCCGTCTGCCACTCATTCCCGCACAGCCTGGGGGGTTGGCTTCCAGCTGGGGGCCTACTACGACGCCGGGGACTGGGCCTTCGGAGCCTCCTATAAAAGCGAACAGTGGTTCGACTCTTATCGCTGGAATACGACCGATGAACTCGGCTTGCCACGATCAATCGCGTATCGTCTGAACCTCCCAGCGATCTACTCGATCGGGACATCCTATCGAGGCTTCGAAAATCTTATTCTCGCGGCTGATGTGAGATATCTTGACTATGCAAACGCGAACGGCTTTGGAGACTCGGGCTTTGCACCAAACGGAGCCTTGCAGGGATTAGGACAACAAAGCATTGTCGCCGTCGCACTCGGGGCCCAGTATCAGGCGACCGACAACCTCTCGCTGCGGATCGGGTATAGCTGGAACGAGAATCCCATTTCGTCCCCCCAAAGCTCCGCCAACGTCGCCTCGCCACTAGTTCTCCAGAATCTCCTCTCTTTCGGGGGATCGTATCATGTCTCCGAGGCACTCACACTCTCGCTGGCGTACACCCACGGCTTCGAGAACTCGGTCACCGGCCCCTTAGTGCTCCCATTAGGTTCGATCCCCGGAACCTCAGTAACCAACACCGCCTCCGCCGATATGGTAATCGTCGGTGCCACTGTCCGCTTTGGCTGTCCAAAGTACCACACAGCTCAATGCCCCACCTACCGCTAACAGCCCGTGGGTCAGATTTCTAATCTGACCCACGGTTGTTTTTAGTGACTCTTGTCAGATTAGATAACCTGACTCACGGCGTGTTCAGCGGGCTGCGCACGGCAGGGAATTATGGTGTGGGGATGGAGGGTGTCTTTTCGACTTTTTGCACGGAAGTCGCGTTGAATGGAATGGGCTCATTTTGCTTTTTTGTGGACTTTGTTCATAACGGTCCCTTCATCGTCATAATGGGTGATGACGAGTTGGGCCTCTTTGTTGATTGTGATATGGAGGAAGCCGCCGGTGGCGTTGGGGTATAGAAAAGGTTGCCGGATTAGACCTTGCGGATCGGTGCTTTGCGGGTTACCTGGAGAGATGCCCCTGATTGCATTCTCGTCGTTGAGTGCTCCGCAGGAGAATTCTTCCACTCCGAGTGGATGAATGCTGTGGTACTGCCAGTGGCGGTCGCCGCAGAAGGTCAGGACATTGGTCAGGCGGTCTTGTTGAAGGCGTTTGAAGAATTCGTTCGCCTCGTGTCGGAAGCCACCCAGGTTGGTGTGGTTGTCCTTTTTGTTCTTCGAGTCGGGGCCGACCATCGGGGTTGGGGTGATGATAATTTTCCAGGTGGCATCGCTGTTACGCAGCGTCCGTTCCAGCCATTCGCGTTGTTCCGTTCCCCAGATGCTCTTGTCTGGTCCGTCTGGACTCTTGTTGGGCGAACGGAAGTCACGTCCTTCGACGAACCACAGTTGGAGATGTTGATGAACGCGATGCGTGCGATAGGTTGGAGTCTTCGTATCGTCCATCGGGTGAATCGGCATTTGCTCGCGAAAGATTTCGATGCCGGTCTCAGTCAGGGGCAGCTTTTCGCCATCTCGATCGGCATCATTAAATCGGAAGTCGTGATCATCCTTGGACCAGAAGGCGGGTGTTTGGGCGAAGAAGTCGACCATGCGGGGAAAGCGGAACTGTTCGTGCCATTTCTTCCGCAACTCGGGGAGCGACTTCGCTGCGGTTTGGGCTGGGTGGTCATAGTAGACGATGTCTCCCGTGCCGATGAAGAAGTCTGGTTTCAGTTTCAACATCGCTGCATACGCGGGAAAACCCAGTCGGCGATCCTCTTCCGACGCGGGGCTCCCTTTGCCATCTTTTCCATACATAAAGAAGGCATAGTTTTGGCAGCTCCCCATGATAAAGCTTAGGTTTGCGTCGACGTTGTCAGGTTCGGGGAGCGTCCGAAACTGTCGCACGGGACCGGTGCGAGTTGAGGTTTTGCTCTCGCCAAAGATCAGTCGATAGTAATAGCGTGTGCCTGGCTGAAGGCCCGTGACTTGCTCCCGCACGATGAAGTCGTGGTCCGCCGCGGCTTTCAACCAGCCTGTGCGGTTCGCTTTGTCGAAGTCGGGGGATGGGCTCCACTCGAAACAAGCGACACCCGTCGCACCCGGCAGGTCACCGGTCGCGTCCGGTTCCGGCCCTGGAATTGTGGTCAGCCGGGACTGTAACAGCACCGAATTGGCCGTCACCTCGCCCGCCATCTCTCCTTGAGCATGATGGACTTCTGCCGATGCAATGTTTGCCAGGCCCAACACAAACAGGGCGATGAGGCGTGTGAGTGAGTACAGGATTGGTTTTGACATGCGACTGGGTTCAGCGAGTGAAGTGAGGAGGAATCAAGAATCGATCCGGTTTCCGGGGTCGCATTCTTACTGGTTTGAATTACTAACTGCCCCAAGAAAAACAACCGTGCGTCAGCTCATTCAAACTGACACGAGTAACTCGTACGATTTGTTACCTAACATCAAACGGCACCCGTCAGGCTGGAAAGCCTGACCCACGTAGCTCAACGGGCTGCTAAGTGACCGCAGGAGTAGCTCGGCGTGCGACACGAATTGTCCGGACGTCCACAGGCAGAGATGTCTGTGTTACTTCTCTCTTGTCTTAGTGAGTAGGGTGTCGAGGTGATGGCGGCTTGTTTGGATTTCCTGGGTGACTTCGGCTGTTGTCTCCAGGATGGGGATGCCGCGGGGGACAGGATGCATAAAGACTTCGGTCCAACCGGCGTAGTGGGTCTCCTTGAGAGCGGTGAGGAGTGGGGCGAAGTCGAGTGGGCCGCGGGCGGGGAGTTGCAGAAGCTCTTGCTCTTTGGGCAGCTTCTCCATGCAGCCGTTGCCATGCTGCCAAGCGTAAAACATCTTCACCCGGCTCCCCAGCGAGCGAATCAGACCGGCGAGAAGTTTGGGGTCTTGCGGGAGATGATACGGAGCAAGGGCGATCCCGAGTGATGGCGAGTCGGCGAACTCCATGAGCCATTTCATCGAATCGGGGGAATCGATGACGTTGTTGCCGTGGTTCTCGATGGCGATCACCACATTTGCCGCAGCGGCTGCTTCCAGATGTGGTTTCATCTGCTCAGCGAACTTCGCGACGGCAGACTTCAACTCGCTGCCGGTCAGCCCTTTGGGGCCTGCTCCGCCAGTGACGATCAGTTGACAGCCGAGTCGTTGAGCGAGCTTCATTTCCTCCTTCAAACCGAACGGCCCGAGCTTGTACTGCGTGATGCAGCCGAGCGAGACGCCGTGCTCTTTGAGGAGTGCGGCGAACTTCTCTTCACCGAGTTCATCGAGTTGTTCCCGTTGATTCCCATGCACCTTGGGCCAGATGTCGATCGCGGTTGCCCCGACCTTGGAGACCTCGGGGAGAATCTCCGACAGAGGGCTATACCCATACATGCACGACCCAACGATGTACTTCAGTCGGAATGGCTCTGTCTCGGGGACAACGTCGGCTGCGTGGGCGATCGATACGTTGCCGCCCTGGATCGAGTTCCAACCGATCGCGGCGGCTCCCCATGTGAGCGACGTTGCCAGAAAGTGGCGACGATCGACCTCTGCTTTCTCGCGGTGATTGTGACGATCGGGCGACGTTTGTGAGATGAAATTGTTCATGCTTTCACCTCGAATCCGGCTCGTTGTTCCCGTTTCAGCCAGCCATCGGCCTCGGTGTCGTTGACGAATCGTTCTTGAACCGGGTCCCATTCGAGTGGTCGGCCGAGTCGTTGGGAGATGTTCCCGAGATGACAGGTCGAGACGGTTCGGTGCTGACTGGCGACGTTTGATATGGTCTGCGTGCGACTGTGTGTGCAGTCGTAGAAGTTGGCCATGTGGTTCTTGATGGCGTCGATCTTGCCGCTCCGTTCTGGGAGGGTGAGGTTGTCGGTATAGAGCTGATACTCCGAGACATCGAGCCCCTGTTCCTTGAGGGGGACTTCGAGCTTGCCGGTAATCTGACCTCGGCTGACGATAATCCAGCCGGTCTCTCCTTCGAAGTGGATACCATTTCCGGGACACCAATCGACCGGTCGGTCCCACGCCTCTAAGACGACGCCGTTTGCGTAGGTGTACTTCGCCATGAAGTCTGTCGCGACGTTGTAGCCTTGTTCGACTTGTGGAAGGGTGGCGACCCCATCGATCTTCACGGGGCCAGTCAGTTCGTTACCGGTGATCGCCCACTGGGCGATATCGAGATGATGAGCCCCCCAGTCGGTCATCTTGCCGCCGCTGTACTCGTACCACCAGCGAAAGGTGTAGTGTGCCCGCTCGGGGATGTAGGGGACATCGGGAGTCTGTCCCTGCCAGAGGTTCCAGTTGAAGTGCTTCGGGATGGGAGCCGATTGAAACGGGCCTCCTGTGGGGTTCTTGTCGGTGACACAGGTGACCCTTTTCAGTTTGCCGATGCGACCTGCCCGCACGAGTTCGACGGCTTGTCGGAATCGGGAGTCGCTCCGTTGCCAGGTTCCGACTTGGACAACGCGCTGTGACTCTTCGACCGCCTTGATGATGTGTCCCCCTTCTTCGATCGTCAGGGTTAAGGGCTTCTCGCAATAAACGTCGAACCCCGCCCGAACCGAGTCGATGAGCATCTTCGAATGCCAGTGATCGGGGGTCGCAATCAGCACGACATCAAGCTTCTCTTTGGCGAGCATATCGAGGTAGTTTTCGTAAATCTTCGGCGTGCTCCCGAACGAGGCTCGGGCCTGTTCTCGCACATGCTGGTCGACGTCGGCAATCGCGATGACGTCGCCGAATGCAGTCGCTTCGCGGGTGATGACCGACCCCTGATACCGCATCCCGATGCAGCCAATTCGCCAGCGCTCATTGGGGGACTTCGCTTGTTCCTCCGCAGCAGAGAGGCTGTTTGCGTCCCGAGTTCCTGGAGAGGTCGGACTCCCCGCCAACCAGGCGGCTCCGGCCAAAGCTCCTGCTGTTAACAGGTCGCGTCGATTGACGTTGCTCGACATACCGCCTCTCCCTTGCAAGTGATGAGAATCGTTCGATGTGTGACGGTGGTTTGTCTGCCACCGCGATCACACATGCCTGACGATTGATCTTAGAGAGACCGGTCCGCGATGCGAAGGGAAACGACGGTTTCGCCCCAAACCGAAAGTATGGGGCGAAGCGATGCCTTTCGCTAAGATTCGACCGCGACGATTTCGATGTCGATGACGAGAGTCTCGCCGGCAAGGGGGTGGTTGGCGTCGACGAAGGCGACATCTTCCGAGACACGTTGCACCCAGATGTCGATCCCTTCGGAATCGGAGTTTGGGCCACTCCGGGCGGCAATCTGGTCACCGGCAATCGTTCCTGCGGGGAGACAGCATCGCGGTATCTGCTGGACGAGATCGGGATGATTTCGACCGAAGCCAAGGTCAGGTGAGACGGATAACGTCTTTCGGTCTCCCACGCGGAGGCCGAGCACACCGTCACTGAGTCCCCGAATCACTTCGTCCGAGTCGGCCACAAAGCGGATCGGCTCGCGATTGTCCGACGACTCGATGACCGAGCCTTCAAGTGATCGGGTCGTGTAATGGACCGACACCGTATCGCCGGGGAGAATGGTTGCCATCGTGGTCCCTTTCAATGGGGTCGTGTCAAAGCGGCTCGCCACCGAGCTGTCTGTCTGTGGGATGGTGATCGCGGACGACAAGGTCCGCAGCGTCGACTGATGTCATAACGATCAGGCCGGACCGTTGTGGAGAGAAATCTCCGACGATTCTCGAAGTGTGTACGCTCCCACGCGCTGTTTCGATCGATGCAAGGATTGCGCAGAGCCCCCAACCTCTGCGCAAGGTAACGGTCGTTCCGATTCTGCCGACAGATGTGACGAGATTGACACCGCTTGTTGTTCCGTTTTGGAAACTGTCTGGACTTTGGTTCTGACTGTTGACTATTCACAACGTATGATCCACATGTCGAGTGTTGGCTCTCGGCGGAAGTCCCGCCGCGTGACACTTCGGCATCGATAGGAATTGCGTTCGTATACCTTGGGTGGACACGCCACCATGGCGATCAAACTGACAGTTGAGTCCTTCCTGAACGGCCTGCGCCAAAGTGGTTTGGTAGACGCAGACCGTTTGACGGGAGTGTTGCGCGAACTCGAACAGGAAGAGCAAGACCTGACGACTTCAGAAGCGATTGCCAACCTGCTGGTCGAGAAGTCGGTCCTCACCCGCTGGCAAGCCGACAAGCTGCTGCAAGGGAAGTTCAAAGGCTTTCTTCTCGGACGCTATCGTTTGATGAAACTGCTCGGTCGCGGCGAAATGAGTTCGGTCTATCTCGCTGAGCATGTCCGAATGAAACGTCGCTGTGCCATCAAGGTGCTTCCCGCAAACAAGGTCAAAGATACCTCTTATCTCGGTCGCTTCCATCGCGAAGCCGAAGCGGTCGCGTCACTCGATCACCCGAATATCGTTCGCGCTTACGACGTCGATCAGGAGTCGGAAGCGGGAACAGAAATCCACTTCCTCGTGATGGAGTACGTGGAGGGGATCGACATCGAGAACTTGCTCGACCGCGAAGTGGAAATCCCGGTTCAGAATGCGGTCGATTACATTCGACAAGCAGCCGAAGGCTTGGCCCATGCTCACGAAAACGGCCTTGTCCATCGCGACATCAAGCCGGGGAACCTGCTGGTCGACAAGAATGGAGTCGTCAAGCTGTTGGACCTCGGTTTGGCACGCTTTTTTAAGTCGACAGAAGAAGAGTCTCTGACAATTAAGCACGACGAGAAAGTGCTCGGCACCGCCGACTATCTCGCCCCGGAACAAGCCGTCGACAGCCACGCCGTTGACGAACGGGCTGACATCTACAGCCTCGGTTGCACCCTGTACTTCGCGTTGGCGGGGCATCCCCCGTTCACGGATGGAACGCTCGTGCAACGACTGCTGGCACATCAAACAAAGATGCCCCCTTCCATCTCGAAGTCCCGTCCAGACGTCCCCGAGAGTCTCACCAAGATTCTCGAAAAGATGATGATGAAGAAACGCGAGGATCGGTATCAGACTGCTGCCGAAACGGCGGCGGCCCTGAGCAAGTGGCTCGTCGAGAACGGCGACGTCGAATGGCGTCGTGCCCATCCCGCACTCGTTGCCGAACATCTTAAGATCAAAGAACTCAGCAGCGAATGGAAGAGCGGTGAGCAGGACGATGCGAAAACCGAGACGCTCGAGTCTCGTATTGATGAACTTCAGGCCATGGTTGACGAATCGTTGTCGAGCGAGAACTCCGCCTCAGGAGTCAGCACTCGTTCGCAGTCGAAAAACCCCAGCGGCCCTCCAGAGAATCGTTCGGGCAGTAAGGGGTCTTCGAAACGAAAGAAGGGGCGTAGCCCGCAACCACCGCGCAGCTCAGGGGGGGCAACCTCGCCCGTCGCGAAATCGCCATCGGAAAAAACATTCTCCCAGCCCGCTGCTCCTGCTTCCCCAAGCGAACCACTCATCGATTATGTTGCTCCTGTCGGGAGCCCATTCGAGGCCCCACCGCCTCAAGCCATTGCCCCCCCACAGTTGGTAAAAACTCTGACAACCAAATCGAAGGTTCCCGTTGGGAGTCGAAGTTGGTGGGCACAGATGCTGACCAACCCCACCGTCATTGTCGCGGCATTGGTGGTCGTCGCCGCCCTCATCGCCGCTGGCGTCGGCTACAACCTCTATGCCGGTTCGATCTCTGAGCCGGAACGCCCTGCAACAACATCTCCCGAACCGACCATCAACGCCGACCTGTAACTCGTCACCGAATCCGCAGTTGAGTTCGTCCATCGGATCGCACTGGTCGCTACGCACATCAGACGTGGAGAGTCACGTCACGCGACGCTGCCTGATTCGTTCGACTCCGGGGTGATCTGGTGTCGGACGAAGGGGCCGATGGTTAGACCTTGGACGATGACAGAGAAGATGACGATGATGTAGGTGACCGCTAAGAGAGGTTGACGTTCGGGGATGAGGTTCGACTGGGCGTCGAGTGTGGGGATCGAGAGAGCGAGGGCGACGGAGATGCCCCCACGGAGACCGCCCCATGTGAGGATGCTGGTCGACTTGGGATGCAAGTTGTGCCAACGTTTCAGGCATTGAATCGGTAGCCCGACAGAGATTCCTCGAGCCAGCAGGACAACGGGAATCAACAGGAGACCGGCCCACAGGTACTCTCCACGAAACGCGATAATCACCAGTTCTAAGCCCATCAGCACGAAGAGCACCGCGTTTAGTATTTCGTCGACCAACTCCCAGAACGTGTCGAGGTGTTCGCACGTCTTTGGAGACATCGCCCAGGCTCGACCGTGATTGCCAATCAACAGGCCGGCTACCACCATCGCAATCGGACCGGAGAGATGCAGGGCCCCTGCCAGTGCATAGCCCCCCGAGGCAACGGCCAGCGAGAGCAGAATCTCGACCGAGTAATGATCGACCGTGCGTAACATCCGATACGCCAGATAGCCCAGTGCTAGTCCCAGCAAGGCCCCTCCGACAGCCTCCTGAAGAAACAGGTGAACGAGATGAGGGACGCTAAATTCGTGTGTGCCGGTCGCGATTTCCCACAACCCGAGGAAGATCACCACCCCGACTCCATCGTTAAACAGCGATTCGCCGGTGATCTTCACTTCCAGCGCCTTCGGCGTGTTCGCCTGTTTGAGGATCGACAACACCGCGATCGGATCGGTCGGCGAGATCAATGCTCCAAACAACAGGCAGTACAGAAATCGTATCTCGATCCCGATCAGTTGAAACACCCCCCAGGCGAGACAGCCGATAAGTATCGTCGAGATGACAACCCCCACCGAGGCGAGTGTGCCGATGACCCAGCGATGCTCCGTTAAGTCCCCAAGATTGACATGCAGTGCCCCCGCAAACAGCAGGAATCCCAGCATGCCGTGCATCAACGTTTGATTAAAATCGATGCTCCCGACAATCTTCTCTGCTTGCAGTTCGACAGCCGGGATCCAGTAACCTAGCCCCACCAGACAGAGCGAACAGGCCAGCGACATCACCATCAGCCCAATGGTCGTCGGCAACTTGAGCCACCGGACATTGACATAGCTAAAAAGAGCCGACAGCGTAATTAACGCCGCGATCAGTTCAAACAATCCCATCGTGTCACAGTCTCCGTTCATTCCATCGACGAGTCATGTCAAATACATCCGATTAGTCCCACGCGTCATGTGTGGGACTGACCTACCCTATCGATGTTGGCCGTCGGGGGCGATGGCGTTCGGGAGGCCGGTCGCGATTGTGGGGTACAACAGGGTGTCGTTCAAGAGCGAATGCAAGAGCCGGTTGCGACAACGTTTGTTTTTCGAGGAACGCGACGGAACATGGACCGAGGAAGCTTCCGAGGGGGAACCGGTCTTCGTTGCGGCGAATTGAGGAACCGGGGCTTGAACGAGAGCCGCCAGTTGCGAGTAGTAGTCTCGTCGGGTGATCGGCTGATCGTCGGAGACCAGATACAGTGGTTGCGGAGACCCATGCCTCGCAGTCGCCAGCACGGCACGGGCGGCATCGTCGACATGGATCAGGTTCAGCCATGCCTCGGGGTTCCCTTCAAGGGTCAGCCCTTGTTGAAGTTGTTCGATCCTCGCCAGCAGACGGCCCGGTCCATAGATTCCCGACAGTCGGAGGCGAATTGTCTCCGGACGATGCTCCAGCAAGCGTTCCGCTGCGAGGCAGATTTCTCCCCCCTCAGTCGTCGGCTCAGTCGGCGACTGTTCGTCGACCCACTCCCCCTGCGATTGTCCATAAACGCTACTGCTGGAAACGTAAATTAGTCGACACGGTCTCTCCGAA
The DNA here is from genome assembly GCA_041398965.1 of Planctomycetaceae bacterium. Taxonomy (GTDB): domain Bacteria; phylum Planctomycetota; class Planctomycetia; order Planctomycetales; family Planctomycetaceae; genus JAWKTT01. Next base: position 13,866 of record JAWKTT010000040.1, read on the forward strand.
GAACGGCCATCGATGCTGGCGAGCACATGTCTCAGCCCGTCGACATACACCTCTCGTTTGCCAGCCGAACTGTTACGGTCGTATCCGACGGCATACAGCACGACATCGACAGCCGGGAGTGCGGCGAGCGTTTCCGGTTGCAGAACATCGCCAAGAATGGGGGCGAGACCCGACGCCCGAAATCGTTCGGCTGTCTCGGAAGAGCGGGTGAGAGCAGAGACTTGAACCCCTTGTTGAACCCACGCTTGTGCGACCCGACTCCCGAGATACCCGCACCCGATGACGAGCGCTCGCTGCGGCAGTGTGTCGTGGCTATCGGTCGCCAGTTTGTTTACTTGTGGCGGACTGTCAGTGTGAGTCTCGCTGTTTGGCTGAGCACTGTTCGCTGGTTCTGAAGTCGTCACATCACTCCCTTGCTCGACAACTGGACTGCTCGACGACTGGTCTGTGAGCCGATGGTCTGTTGGAATCGTCGTTTCGTCGGAGTTGAGTTCCCATGTACGACAATTCCCCACTTTGCAATAGTGGGGAATTAAATGACGGGAACTTTAGACACGAACAAAAGTCGCTGATGCTTAACAGGCTTCCGGAATCGACTTACCGACGAGGGTGGCCATCGCCTTCATCTGCTGGAAGAGTTCGGCGTACTGGTTCGGCAGCAGGGCTTGTGCTCCGTCGCTGAGTGCCTTTTCTGGACAGCTATGGACTTCGATGTGAACCCCATCCGCCCCTGCGGCGATGGCAGCAAGCGACATCGACGGGATGAGTTCGGGCCGCCCGGTCGCATGGCTCGGGTCGACAATGATCGGCAGATGCGAAAGGTTCTTGCAGTTCGGGACCATCGCAAGGTCGAGCAGATTGCGTGTCGAGCTATCGAAACTTCGGATGCCACGCTCGCAGAGGATGACCTTCATGTTCCCCCCGGCCATAACGTATTCGGCGGACATCAACAGGTCGACAACCGTCGCCGCCATGCCACGCTTCAGGAGGACAGGACGATTAGTCTTGCCGACTTCTTTGAGGAGATCAAAGTTCTGCATGTTGCGGGCACCGATCTGGAAGACATCGGTGTAACGGTCGATCAGTTCGACCTGACGCGGGTCCATGACTTCGGTGCAGACGGGCATCTTTGTCTCGTCGCCGACGGCCCGCAGCATCTTCAGGCCCTCTTCCCCCAGCCCCTGAAAGGCGTACGGGCTGGTGCGCGGCTTGAACGCACCCCCTCGCAGAATGTTGGCTCCTGCGGCTTTTACGGCGAGGGCGATCTCACGGAGAATCTCTTCTCCTTCGATGGCACAGGGACCGGCGATCATCCCCAGATGACCGCCACCAACTTTAACGCCATGCCCCAGGTCGATGCAGGAGTCTTCGGCACGGAACTCTCGACTGGCGAGCTTGAAGGGTTTGAGCACGGAGTGAACATCCTCGACACCGGGAATTGCCTTGAGCGGGGCATTACGCAGCTGATCTTCTTCGCCGATGACACCGACCAGAGTTCTCTTGATCCCTCGGCTGATTTCAAACCGGAACCCCAACTCGACCACTTTGTCGCAAATGTGGGTAATCTGGTCTTCGGTGCAGTCTGGCTTCAGGACGATGATCACGACAAGGACTCGAATGTACTGGGTCAAAAAAAGTGTGTGTGCCCGCAGAATCCACATGGTAGCGGGTTCGCCTGAAATCCTCGAACCAATCGCCTGCATTTTTCAATTTGCAAGCGATGACACATTCCCTCTGTTCGATTCTTCCGGTATTTCCCTCGATTTCATCACAGTCCGAAGTCGATAAGAGGAGTGGAGAATTCTCTTTTGCTGACGTCAGACGGGATAAGCCTGACGATAAGAGGTTCACCAGCAACAGATCTTCGGCTTTTCTGGAGCCGAAATCAAAGGTTGCCAATCCTGATGGGGGTTCCCATTGGTATTGTACGCGAATTCGCTCTAGGGGGGGCGATTTCAGGGAACGGATTCCTTGTAGTCGATGGTGATATGACACGGATCGGGCAATACTCCCGAATCGACTTCCCGACGCGCCGCCGGTGCGTCGCGGTCATCATCGCGTTGTGCAGCCTCTTCTCCCTCACAACCAATGTCGCCCACGCTCAGGCGGCCCCGCAACCAATCTTCACAAAACAGGCCAACTTCCGCATCCCGTTTCAGTTTGATGCCGAAGAGATGACCCGCATCGGTGCCGTCGAAGTGCAACTTCATGTCTCCACCAATCAAGGGGGAAGCTGGAAGTTGATGCAGACCGTCAATCCCGGGGCTCAGAAGTTCCAGTTTAACGCCCCTCTGAATGGCGAATACTGGTTCTCAGTCCGGACCATCGACATCAATCGACGCCCACACCCTGCCGGAGCCTTTGAACCGGGACTCGTCGTCGTGGTCGATGATCTCCCGCCACTCCTCACACTCGATGCCACTCCTCTGCCAGGGGGACAATTGCAGCTTCATTGGCAAGCAACCGACGACTATATCGATACCAACTCGTTGCGAATCGAATACCTCGACTCCCAAATTGCCGCATGGCAGCCGATCTCGATCACCCCGTCCTCTTTCGGACGGACGAACTGGTTGCCTCCTGCTGGACAACAAAACATCCAGTTCCGGGCCTATGTGGCCGACCGATCCGGAAACGAAGCCGCTGCCGAAGCGAAAGCAACCCCCACGGCCACCACACAGGGAGCTGATTCGCCGGACGGGACAATGCATCGCGATGTTCCCGACTTCCGCGAGCCAGTCGCTCGGCGAAACCCCGATCAGCTTTCGCGAAGCCAGGAGTTTCCTGCGATTCGCCCCGGCTCCGTCGATGGTCGAGCGCCATTGCCGGTCCACTCCGCTTCCACCTCCACCACCTCGCCATCTGCGACCGACACCGGAGCGATGAGACCAGCCACGCTTCCTTCGTCACCACCTGTCCAGCTCCCAATCATCCAGACGCCGCTCCCTCAGACAACCCGCTCAGAATCAGACAGATTCGGCCAACTCCCGGAGCAACGTACCCCGCAGTGGCCGATGCTGGACATGCCATCACGCACCCCGCAGACGGTTAGCCCACCATCAACGTCATCGATCACGGGCAGCAATGGTTTCCAGGGACCATCGGCATCGCAGATGCCTGATCCTCGACACGTTGGACCGATGTCCATCCCTGCAGTTGGGACACCCCCACAAGGGGCCGGGGCTTCGGTGACCGTCTCGCCACTTCCCGTCCGCCATGTCGCCGATCCACTCATGGACCAACGGATACCCACACTTCGGGTCAATTCGACTAGTTTTCGTTTGAGCTACGAAATTCAAGACATCGGACCATCTGGAGTCGACAGTGTCGACATCTACATCACCGAGAATGGTGGCCGGAAATGGTACTACTACAGCCAGGACACCGACCGCCAGAGTCCGGTCGACATTACCGTCCCAGCGGACGGCGACTATGGGTTCGCGGTCCGTATTCGCAACGGCGTCGGCGTCGTGGCCGATCCGCCGCAGTCGCACGACCCCGGAAAAACCCGTCCGTACGACATTCCCGAGGTTCGTGTCATCGTGGACCAGACCCCGCCCGTCGTCCAACTCCTTCCCTTGCAACAACAGGTCACCGCGACCGGAAATCAACTGTTGGTCTCGTGGAAACTCCAAGACGATGGCCTCAACAGTCGTCCAATCTCGTTGTCAGTCGGAGCATCAACGAACGGACCATGGGAACCGATCACTGGCTGGGTCGAAAACAGCGGCCATTATGCATGGAGTATAAAGACCCCTGCTCCCGCAGAGTTGTACGTTCGACTGATCGCACAGGATGCTGCCGGAAATTCGAGCGAGGTGATCAGCGATCGCCCCGCCCGTATCGACCTCAGCCGACCACATGCCCGGTTCCTCGAAGTCCAACCGGTCCCCGCCTCGGTTCGCTAATTCACTGCGAAACAGAGGCGAGGTGTGAGCCGATAATGCCCTACGACTAGGCCGCAGGAACGCTAACGACATTCGCTTAAGAATCTCGACTCGTACGAAGTCCCGCCCGATTGGGATACTGACTTAGCACGAACACGTATTCCGTTGCTAACAGCCCTTTGAAAACATCTGTGGGGCAGATTTTCCGATCTGACACGAGCATCTCTTAGGCCTTTTGCCCGAGACATCAAACGGCACCATGTTTGGATGAAATGCCTGACCCACGTGTTTCAACAGACTGCGAGACGGCTGGCCGAAAGATTTCGCCAAGTGACGGATATGCGTCGACGTCCGCAGTTTGCCGTCGAAAGTCCACGTCGCTCGCCTGAATCTTGACAGGCGAGATATGGAATTGCCTATGGAGTTGCCGTTGCCGGGCGAACGCCTGACGTCTGCTGAATTCCCGATGAAGGAACGCTAGCGGCACCGAGTGTCGTGCTGTTGGTCACATAGTTAATCACTTCCGCCTTCTTGCGGATCGATTCAAAGACCTTTGCGACTGCTTCCTGGGTTTTCTCTTCCACCAACATTGGCTGAAGTTCGTCCCAAACGTCACGAATGTCGGTGACGATTGGTTTCGTGCGGCCTTCACACTTCAAGATAACATAACGTCCGTCTCCAACGTCGATGAGCGAGGAGATCTCGTTGACCCGCAGTTTGAAGGCTTCTTCTTCGACTTGTGGATGATTGCCGCCGTGGCGGGCGATCGGTGGGATCACCCCGCCGAGTGCGCGGGTCGTCGCATCGGCTGAACGTTCGCGAGCGACGCGTCCGAAGTCCTCGGGATTTGCCTTACACATTTCCCAGGTCTCGTTTGCCTGACGGATATTTCCCTCCACCAGGATCATACGTGCTTCCACACGCTCCCCATAATTTCTCTCGAAAATCTCTTTCATATCCTGATTGGTGACTTCGATATTCTCGCCAGCGATTTTTCGTAAGGCGATCATGGGGAAAATGACGTCCCGGTGATACTGTTGCGGAGTGATATTCCGTTCGTTCTTCAGCAGCGTGTACCAAGCGTCGGGTGCGATATTAAATCGCTTCGCAATCTTGACGACTTCCTGCTGAACGTCTCCGTTTGTTACGGTGATTCCCAGCCTTGCGCATTCCTGCTCGATGAGGCGGCGGTTGATGATGTTTTCCAGAACTTCTTTGCCATGTCGCTCATAGCATTCGCGGGCAACTTCGTCATAAGTAATCGACTCTTTATTTACGACAGCAAGCCGTTCGCCGGTCCCCTTGGTCGTGGCAATTTGTGCGGTTGCCACGCCCGTGTCTGCTCCTGGGCGGGTTTGCGATGCGGCCTCGTCGGCGTTATAAACTTGCAAGCCAACGACAGCCGCCAGCACGGCCACACCGGTTCCAAGAATTAAGGGGAGAACTCGACGTCGTGCGGGGAGACCCTCGGTCGAATCATAAGCGGAGTGATTCCGTTCACTCATGGCAACTGCGCTCCGTCTCTTGTGAAGAGTTCACGTTAGTAGATGGTCATAGTCAAGGGTCGCATGGTTGAAGCGACCCCTCACGTAGCGCCCCAATCCCTGAGACGCCAATCAGCCCGAATACCTGTTTCGGGTGGCGTTCTAAGAAAATGTCAATTATGGGTCAAGTTCAATCTTCCCGAAGCCGACGCGCAGGGTGCGTTCCCCGGATTGTGATCCTCGCCAACTCGTGATCTTTTCTGTCATTTTCTCCCTCTCCCCCGCTGTCGGTGTTCCTATTTTGAAGGACTTTCCAGCGGGGGAGACAGAATGGAAGGACCGGCGATCACTGGGTGCGTGGGTTAGAATTTGGGTGATTGCTGTTCCCGATTTCCAGAGCCATAACAGTGAGGCTGGTCCGATGATGACGTTACGATACGTGGGGCTTGATGTCCATAAAGATTCGATTTCGGTGGCGGTTGCCGATGTGGGGGATGCGGCGGCGCAGGTTCTTGAGCGGTTGCCGTTCGATGAAGCGCGGGTGTTGAAGTTGTTGCGAACTTTGGGGCCGCTTGGTTCGTTAAAGGTCTGTTACGAGGCGGGGCCGACGGGGTATGGGTTGCAAAGGTTCTTAGAGGAGAAGGGGGTGGACTGTGTGGTCATTTCGCCGTCGATGGTGCCGCAACAGCGGGTCGCGTGAAGACGGATCGACGCGATGCCAAGAGGCTGGCCCACTTCTTGCGATCGGGCGACTTGGTGACCATCTGGATTCCCGATGCCGCGACCGAAGCGATCCGCGACTTGGTGCGTGCGGGATGATGCTCGTCTTTGCGAACGGCGCATCCGGCAGCAGTTACTCAAGTTTCTGTTGCGTCAGGGACGACGCTTCACCGAAGGTGTTTCGCGTTGGACCAAGACGCACTGGTCGTGGATTCGTCGGCAGACGTTTGACTTCGAAGCACAGAATCAACTGTTGGCCAACGCCATCGCCACGGCAGACCAAGCCCAGTCCCGCATCACCCGACTCAACGCCGACATCCATGACGCACTGGCCGACTGGCGACTCGGCCCGCTGGTGCAGAACTTGCAGGCGTTCTGCGGAATTCAGGAGTTGACGGCCGTCGGGTTGTCGCAGAGATTGGCGACTTTGAACGATTCCCGACAGCGGCGAAGTTCATGTCGTTTGTCGGCTTGGTTCCCAGCGAAGCGTCGAGCGGTCCAACACGTCGTCAGGGTGGGATCACCAAGAGCGGCAACCGCCATGTGCGACGTCTGCTGATCGAAGCAGCCTGGCACTATTATCATGCCCGACCAAACGCGAGCCTCGCACTGTTACAGCGGCGCGAAGGTCTGCCTCAGGAGGTCATCGACATCGCCGACAACGCGCTGCGACGACTGCGAAAACGCTCGCTGAAGTTGCAGCGAATCAAGAAGTCTGCCACGAAGATCGTCACCGCGGCTGGCCCGCGAGTTGGCGGGGTTCCTGCTGGTCCGCCGCGATCACCACGCAGCGTCTGCATCGCGAACAGACTTCCCCACCAGCGACCTCAAAACGGGCGAAGCATGATCGTGACAAACAGCAACACACGAAACGCGAACAGACACCACTCCCAACAGAATTGTGACGATGATGTTCTAACTAGGATAATGTTACATCGATACGACAGCATCATTTGCCAGAGATTATTCTTTGTAGGATGATGTTGTGAGATGTCTGAAAAGAGACAACGATGACAACAACCGACTGCCCCCAAGGAGACGACAGCGACGCCGTGGCGGTGTGGAGACCGACGAACGGAAGCACCCTCGATGCCCTCTTGAGCATTCCTTCACAGGAACACGCTCGTCCTGGAGACTGAGGTTCCTCCCAGACGAAACCTTGCCTTGCGGTAACCAACCCGCGTATCTCAGAGTGCCAGTCTCCCACCCCCACCGGCCCGCTGCCATCCCCAGGAGAAAATCATGACCTGACGCCCCCCTTTCAGTCAAACAGAAAAAGCCCCCCCCCACACTTGACCGGTCCTTCCATATCAGAGGGCCGGGGTGAGGGGGAATAAGACGCGGCGTCCACTTCACAAACGTGTTGAAATAGCGTCCACAGGTACCCCATCATCCCAGCCTTCTCCCCCGTGGGGATGCGGTCTGAAGTCGGAGCGTCGTCAGCGGGGGAGAAGGAGTTTCGCGTCGGCTGACGCCTCCGGTTCGGGGAGTTGCCATGTGGGGAATGCACCGCCGAGGATGTCTCTGCATCTCGAAAGTGGATGGGTCTCTCAATACTTCAAAAACGTCAGGGTGATGGGATGCAGTCGCTGTTTGGGGTTGGTTCATTTGTTCAGTCAGGGGCACGGTCGGGCCAACGGCCCAGCAGGTTGTCTAGCCTAGGCCATCGGCCTAGGACTGAAGGCAGGAGTCCACGCGAGAGGGCTGATGGCCCGGCCAGTTGCCCCAGAATCTTGCCAACGGGCCGGGCCTTCAGCCCTCGACAGACAATCTTGGGCCGATTCCCCAGTCCGCTGGACTGGGCTAGACAATGTTCCGGGGCGTTGCCCCTGCTGTTTCCTGAACATCGCCACGTCACCTGCCAAACTTGTTCGCGGTGAACAGATGAGCAACCCCCAATTGGCGACTGCACCAGGGTGGTGGGATGCTTTGCTGGTTGACTCCCTCGTTGGGCGGGACGTCACTAGAATGTTGGTTCCCTGTGAATTCGGGGGATTGGATGACTTTCTTACTTCATACTGTGAGTGACACATGAGCCAGTCGAATGAGGTCCGTTGGGGGATTCTGGGAGCCGCAACGATTGCTCGGAAAAACTGGCATGCCATCTTGAACACGGGGAATGGACGGGTCACTGCGGTCGCCAGTCGCAGCGTCGACCGGGCCTCCGCGTTTATCAATGAATGTCAGTCGCAATACCCTTTCGCCACTCGGCCAGCACCTTGCGGCAGTTATGACGAGTTGCTTCAGCGTGACGATGTCGATGCTGTTTACATCCCGCTGCCAACCGGTCTACGCAAAGAGTGGGTCATTAAGGCGGCCCAGGCGGGGAAGCACGTGGTCTGCGAGAAACCTTGCGGCACATCGGCCAGCGACCTTACCGAGATGATTCAGGCATGCCAGGAGCACAACGTCCAATTTATGGATGGGGTCATGTACATGCATTGTGACCGCCTCATCAAGTTGCGAGAAGTCCTCGATGCTGGCGATGTTGTGGGGGATATTCGTCGTATTGCGACGCACTTCACCTTCAAGGCTCCTGATGAGTTTCTCCAAAACAACATTCGTGTCAGCAGCGAGTTAGAGCCACAAGGATGTCTCGGCGACCTCGGTTGGTACACCATTCGCTTCGCTCTGTGGACGATGAAGTACGAGATGCCTCAATGGATCAGCGGGCGCATGATTCACTCCTTTGGTCGACATGACAGCCCGGAGGCAGTGCCGATGGAGTTCTCGGCCGAGATGCAGTTTGCCTCGGGAGTTTCCGCTTCGTTCTACAATTCGTTTCGTACCGAGAACCAGCAGTTGGCTCACATCAGTGGCACGAAGGGGAACTTGCAACTGGATGACTTCGTGCTGCCGTTTCATGGTTGCGAAGTCGACTTCCATTCCGAGAACTCGACGTTTCATGTCGAGGGTTGCCGATTCACGATGGAGCGACATCGACGACGTCACGCCGTGACCGAGTACAGCGGTAATCACGAGTCGGCCCAGGAAACCAAGTTGTTCCGAACCTTCGGGGCGATCGTGCAGTCGGGTCAGTTGGACCCGCATTGGCCGGAGATCGCACTCAAGACGCAACAGGTCATGGATGCCGCTCTCCTCTCGGCCCGCAACGAAGGAGCCCGCATTGAACTCCCAGTCAACTAGTCGGATTCCCCGTTTTTTGACGGACTTCTTCCGTACGACGAACGTCCATGTCCGTCGAAACTTGGCGGTCGATCACGGGCGACGACCTCCTCAATCTCGAAGACAGACTCTTTCCCTTTGATTCGTTGACGATTGAAATCATCAGACCTGAAATGCCTAAGGCTCCGCAAATCTCTGGCGACAGCAGCGAATTCGGCAACGCTCAAACCGTTGCTGAACGTCGGCGATGGCGTGCTCCGCGCGGAGATGGGGAACTGCTTTCCGTCCCCGACCTCTCAGCGGCGGATCAATTGTCGCAACAGAATGCCATGACGTTTCATCAACGGGCCGTAACCACCCTGATCGGCGGAGTATCGCTGGCAATTCTCCGTCAACAGGCCCGGCTCGAACTCTTCCGCATCGCCCAGGAATACACCGCATCCCTCACCGGTGGCGGAGCACCTCAACGGAACAACGTCGATCCCACAACGTCGCGATGGTTTATGACGGGGCATCAGCCCGAGCTATTTCATCCGGGCGTCTGGGTGAAGAACTTTGCCATTGGGGGACTGGCTCAAAGTGCAAACCACTCGCAATCGTCCGCCGCGTCTTCGACGGCAAAGACTGGGGCGATTTCGATGAATCTCATCGTCGACAATGACCTGCACACCCACGCGACCCTGCGAGCCCCCTCTGGTCCCGTGGCGTCTGCCTCCTGGAAAACCTTTTCTTACGATGCCCGCACACCGACGCAACCCTGGGAGGATCGGGTGGTTGTTGACGAATCGGCGTTTCGTCGATTCGGCGATGATGTCTCTGCCGAGATGACTTCGCAGTGGGGGTATCGCCCGCTGTTGGCCGACTGTTGGGCCGATGCGGTCGCTCATCTGTCAACGTCCCGTCGCATCGCCGATTGTTTTGTGGCGATGCGTCACAAACAGGAGCAGCGCTGGGGGATCAACAATCTCGAACTCCCGCTGAGTCGGCTCTGTGAGTCGACGTCCTATCGTCAATTTGCATCACATCTCCTGCTTCATGCCGAGCATTTCGCCCGCGATCACAATGCCGCGTTGAACGACTATCGTCAACGGCATCACATCCGGAGCAAAGCCCATCCGGTCGCGGCATTGGAGTTTCGCGAAGGTTGGACCGAAGCCCCGTTTTGGGTCTGGCGAGCGGGAGAAACCGTCCGTCAACGCCTGTTCGTGCGTCAGACGGAAACGCAACTTGAGCTAAGCAACGACGACACCCTGTTGACCGCCGTGACGCTTCCCGCACGTATCTCCCCCGCTGCACAGAGAGACTCGCGCTGCCGTGACGATGCGTCATGTCGTTCGCAAACCGATGTCGATGCCAATGCGGAATTGAGCGCGAACTCTGTGATCGGGATCGGCTTGGAAGAACTGGCTCGACAGGGTTGGCGACTGAGGACGCGGGCACTGACGACGACACTTTTCGCGAGGCTCTGTCTGGCTGACCTCTTCATTCACGGCATTGGTGGTGCCCGGTATGACGAGATGACCGACTCCATCACCCAGCGGTTCTTCCAGTTCCCACTCCCCCCGTACCTCACCCTCACCGCAACGCGACATCTCCCGCTGCCGCAATTGTCGGCCTCGACGGATGATCCCCCTCGATTGCGACATGAGCTTCGGTCCGTCCAGTTCCACGGCGAACAGTTCCTGCCCCCCAACGCCGAGTTAACCCTGCGTCAACGGCAACAACAATTACTCGACCGCTGGCATCAAGACCACCGAGACCGCAGAGCCGGGAACCAGTCCCTCCTCACATCCGCCGAACGCCATAACCTGCATCGGGAATTAAGGCTTTTGCAACAACAATTCGCGACCCTCGCCGCCCCGGCGTCGGCCCGAATTTGCCAGACACTTCAGGAGGTCGAAGGGAAACTCCAATCGAACAGTGTGCTGAACAGTCGCGAGTTCGCTTGGCCCCTGTTCACTTCGGATCGCCTGGAACCCTTCGCTCAACAACTGCAACAAGCGGTCTCACGATCAATGGAAGCTGTCTGACCACTCGGAGGCTCGCTCGGGACTCAGTCGACGAACAACATCAGGTTCGACACGGTCGGGAATGGATTGAAGTCGCCGACCTCTGCGGCCAGCCGAACGGCGAGTTGTGCGATGTGTCGCAATGGCAAAGCTGCGTCAATCCGCACGGAGTGAGTGACCGCACCCCCCAATTTGCGACGACATCGGGTAAGAGCCATTCTCAACGATGCTCTTTTCCGCACCCCTGGAAGTGCGGGGGTGCATTCCCCGGATTGTGATCCTCGCCAACGGGTGATCTCTGTTGTCAGCCTCTCCCTCTCCCCCACTGTCGAAGTTCCTACTTTGAAGGACTTTCCAGTGGGGGAGAGGGCGTTTCGCGTCGGCTGACGCCTCTGGTTCGGGGAGTTGCCATGTGGGGAATGCACCCTCACAGAGTCCGTCTCGTGGGGTACGTTGGAAAAATTTACGAAAAGGCATAGCAGAACTCACACTCCCGTGCGATAATGTCTGTTTGGTTTCGCGCCCGGCCTCTTTGATGCCGGGTGTTCCCTTTTGAGGGGCGAACCGTGTTGCGTGAGCCGTAACCGGGACATTCGCCGATGCAGGTAGCCGTGATGCGACATCTTGTGAATCTGTTGGACCTTGCTGTCGATGATGTTCAGGAAATCCTGAATCGATCAGCCGAACTCAAACGCGAAGTGAAATCGGGAACACGCCGACCAATCCTGGCGGGGCGGATTCTCGGGCAACTCTTCGAGAAGCCATCGTTGCGAACTCGCGTCAGTTTCGAGGCGGCCATGTGTCAGTTGGGGGGAAGTGGCATCTTTCTGTCGGCTGCTGATGCTGGTCTCAATGGTCGCGAGTCGATCGCTGATGTCGCTCGCGTGGTCACCAGTTACTGCGACGTCATCGTGTTGCGAACCTTCTCGCATCAACTGATCGAGGACTTTGCCAAATATGGTCAGTGTGCCATCGTCAACGGGCTGTCGGATGTTTCGCATCCTTGCCAGGCATTGGCGGACATGCTCACGATGCAGGAAGCGTTCGGCACAGTTGCCGGGAAACGACTCGCCTACGTTGGCGATGGAAACAACGTCGCGGTGTCTTTGGCGGAAGCCTGTGCAATGCTGGGGGTCTCGTTTGTTTGTGGTGCTCCGCAGGGATATCAGCTTCCTCAGGAGATTCTCGACGACCTGACACGCCGATATCCCAAAGCAGAGTTAGAGCAGACGGACGACCCCCGTGCGGCAGTCCAAGGTGCCGATGTGGTCTACACCGATGTCTGGGCCAGCATGGGACAAGAGGCGGAGAAAGAAAAACGAGCGAAGGTCTTCGCCGACTTTCAAGTGAACGCTGAGTTGATGAAACATGCGGGGAAGCAGGCTCGGTTCCTGCATTGTCTCCCGGCTCGTCGGGGCTTGGAAGTCACCGACGAGGTCATGGAGGGGCCTGCGTGCCTGGCGTTCGAGCAGGCGGAAAACCGCATGCATCTGGCGAAAGGGTTGTTCGTCTGGCAACTGACGTGATGCCTGAGAACGTCGATTTCTCGGGACAAAAGGGGTGACGCTCGGGCAGCGCCATTTCGTCGTCAGGAGGCACAGGATGGAACATCAGGAATTCTGAAGTCTGTCCTTCTCAGGGATATCGCCGGTGCGATACTCTCTGTCGCATGGCGCTCGCGAGTACACTTTGAAAGAGAATGGTCGCTGTCGATGTCTGAACTGCGCAAGGATCCTGTCGTTGGTCGCTGGGTGATTATTGCCCCCGAAAGAATGGCCCGTCCCCAGATGACACGAGCCATCGAGAGTGTCGACGAGAACGAATACGATCCGTTCCTCGAAGGGAACGAAGATGCCACTCCGCCAGAGATTCTCGCTTACCGGTCCCCCGGCTCCCAGCCCAACGGACCGGGCTGGCGAGTTCGTGTCGTCCCCAACAAGTTCCCCGCCCTGCAAGCCCATCAGCCGGTCGAGAAGCGGGGCGATGGCATCTACGACATGATGGCAGGGACCGGGGCGCACGAAGTCATCATCGAGTGCCCCCATCGCGAGACGAATCTCGGACGCCTCTCGGTCGAACAGATTCGTGAAGTGCTTTGGGTCTACCGGGACCGCCTGGTCGATCTCAAGCGAGACCCTCGGCTCGTCCACGGACTGATCTTCAAAAACAAAGGGGCACTGGCGGGGGCCTCGGTCGACCACAGTCACTCGCAGCTTATCGTCAATCCGGTCGTCCCGATTGCCATTCAGGAAGAGATCACCGGAGCCGAGACTTACTACCGCTTCCGTGGTCGCTGCATCTTCGAAGACATGATTCAACAAGAAGTGGCGGAGCAGAAGCGAGTGGTGATCGACTCGAACGCGTTCGTCGTCGTCTGCCCCTATGCCGCCCGGTTCCCGTTCGAGACTTGGATTCTCCCGAAGCATCATGCCAGTCACTTCGAGAACATCCAAAAACAGGGGATCGAAGAGCTAGGAAGCGTCCTCAAGCAGACACTCCTCAAGCTCGAAAAAGCTCTGGGCGACCCCCCGTATAACTACGTGATTCACACGGCTCCGTTCGATAGTCAGGAGTTGCCGCACTATCGCTGGCACATCGAGATCATCCCCCGGCTGACTCGCATCGCGGGGTTCGAGTGGGGAAGCGGCTTCTACATCAACACCGTGACCCCTGAAGAATCCGCCGCCGCCCTGCGGAAAATCGACGTCGAGTAGTCGAAAGACGATGACATCAACAGGTTGCGAACCGCGTCTCGCTCTCGCAGAACTACCCCACGGGGACGATGTCGCAGCCGACATGGCGGGACCACGCGGCAAGGAGTTGTCGTGACTGTGGACCCGGTTTCCCTTGGGCAATCGGCTGTCCATTAAGGCGGGTCACTGGCATCAGGCAGTAGGTGGTCGAGGTCAGGAAGAGTTCATCGGCTGCCGCAACCTCGGCAACGGTCAGGTCTGCTTCTCGCCATGCCTGCTGCTGTTTCGCAAGCAGGTCGATGACAAACGATCGACTGATCCCGGCGAGTGTTTGTGCGAAACGCGGAGTCAGGAACTCCCCGTCCTTCACCACGAACAGATTCCCACTGGCCGTCTCGGTGACATAGCCATTGGCATCGAGCAACAGTGCGGTCGCGGCAGGGTCAATCAACCGCGCTTCTTGATCGGCGAGCCACCAGTGGAGTCGCGAGCGATACTTAATCTGCGGCGAGAGGATGTCCGCCGGTATCTGCCGGATACTCGGGACCGCGATGGCCACTCCGTCTCGATAACCCTTGGCATAGTCGTCGACAGGTAATCGAAACGGATGCACACAAAGCGTTGGCCGATCAATGACGGGGGGATGATCGATGTCGACTGGGAGACTCGGTTGCTCCATCGTCCGGGCCGACTCGTACATCGGAACGCTTCCCGGAGTCGCCAGGAGCAAGAGGCCAAGTTCTTCGTTCGGCCTAAAGCAGGGTCGGTTTCTGTCGAGGACATCGCGGACGATATCGCTGACTTGTGCGGTCGACTCCGGGAGCACAACTCCGATTGCTCGACACGATTGAGCGAAGCGATCAAGGTGATCGTCTAACAGGAAGGGTTGCTGACGAAAGGTCCGGACCATATCGGTGACCGTCACCCCCTGAACGACGCCACGGTCCCACACCCCCAGCCGTGCGGCATCGAACGGGACGATCTCCCCGTTCAGCCAAGCGACCGGCAACGACATCTGCGGCATCACCAACCTGTCCAATTCACGAAAGAGTCTGAATAAAGCAACCGCCCCCAGCATACAGACTCTCTGTGACAACGTCATTCATGAGACGGTCCCCTGGCCCTGGCTTGGATCGTCCTTGATGTCATTACGTTGCGAAGGTGATACGTTTTTTCGCAGGTGTGTGTTCCATTCCCCGACCAGCCCGAGAAGGATGGAGGCGATGATGCCGCTGAACTTGATGGCTGACGCGGTGATGGCAACATACGCCAGTTGACTGGGATCGGTCTGATTCGTGAAGGCGAGGTAGGCGGTGATGCTGTTCTCGAACAGGATGTCGACAACCGCAGCAGTCAGCGGCAGCCACAGAAGTCGGGCAGACCATTGGGGGCTGTAGCGTCGATACAACCACACGGCGAGCAGAGTGCCGTAAACGATGGGGAACGCAAGGTCCATGGTCACTTCAGACCACGCATAAAGTCGGCGTCCCGATTCTCCGATGGTCGTCAGGAAGTCGGCCAGATACCCCGGCGGATTGTTGAGGTACGTGAGGGCATCGGCTGCTTTCCCGAGGGCGGAATCGGGTGTCTGATGATCCCAACCGTAATGGGTGGAAAACTCCTCGGTCCGCCGCTGAAAGCCGTATCCCCCCAGAAGGAGAAGGCCGACGAGAATCGATACCTGGACTGTCGAGAGTCTTTCGAGCTGTCGCATCAGGCAGGGGATAACGCTTCGCAAGCAACACATGGAATCATCCTTCGACTTGCACAGACTTGATGCGGTCGACCATGACGTGAACCGATGCGGTCGTCCGATGATGCTGACTCGACAGATACTGAGCGAGAAACCGCTCGGTAATCATACTCTCAGCGAGACCGACATCGCGAACGATCGACTCGTTTTTCCCAACGACCGGCCGAAACTCCCAGTCGCCCGCGGGGTGCGTTGACCACTGTGATGTCAACCGCGACACTTGATCAGACGGCGAAATCCACAGCCCTGCTGCGTCACCACATTCCTTCCCAACGAACATGACATGTCTCTGAACATCACACGAATTGACTGCCGTCAGGACGATGCCCGGCAGGCATTTGCCGACCTGCGGTCGAAGCTCTCTCCTCAGGGAGACATCGTTTCCGAAGCGGGCAAGCAACGCACCATCGCCCTCTTCGGCGAGGCCCTCTCCCCGAAGCAGGTCGTCCAGCGAATCTGTCACGACGTCAGTCAACAAGGACTGACAGCGTTGCTCGACTACACCCGCAAGCTCGATGGCAAACAGCTAGACCCACAGACCATGCGGGTGTCGCGCCCCGAGTTCGAAGCGGCACATCAGGCGGCAGACCCCTCCTTTCTGCAAACCATCCGCAGCATTCGGAACAACATTGAAGAGTTTCAGCGAGCCGTGTTACCGCAGGATGCAAAGATTGTCCGAATCGACGGGGAGGGGCGAGTTGAACTCCGGCAGCGTTATCGTCCGTTGCGACGCGTCGGGGTCTGCGTTCCGGGAGGAGCCGCGGCTTATCCGTCAACCTTGTTGATGACCGCGATCCCGGCTCTGGTGGCGGGAGTCAAGCAGATTGCCGTCGTCGTCCCGCCGACAGAATTCGGGGGCTACAACACCGACCTGCTGGCTGTCTGTCATGAACTGGGGGTGACTGAAGTTTACCGATGTGGCGGTGCGCAAGGAGTCGCTGCTCTCGCTTATGGTGTCGAAGGGATTGAGCCTGTCGACAAGATCGTCGGACCCGGCAACCTGTTTGTTGCCTTGGCAAAGCAGCATGTGTTTGGAACGGTCGACATCGACAGTATTGCCGGACCCAGCGAGGTGATCGTGCTGGCTGACGAGACCGCCCGCCCCGCATTTGTCGCTGCCGATCTCATCTCGCAGGCCGAACATTCTCCCGGCTCTGGAGTGTTAATCACCTGGCATCCTCCGCTGATAGAAGAGGTATCCGAGGAACTCGAGCGACAACTCGGCCATCTCAGCCGGGGTGATCTCGCCCGGACATCGCTGGAACAATACGGCGCCCTCGTGCTGGCTCGCGATGCCGACGAAGCGACTCGATTGGCCGACGAACTGGCGACCGAACATCTGCACATTTCGACCGCAAATCCGGAAGCGATCCTGGACCGCATACAGAATGCGGGGGCGGTCTTCTTAGGACACTACACACCAGTGGCATTAGGGGACTATGTTGCGGGACCCTCTCACGTTTTGCCGACTGGAGGGACCGCACGCTTCGCTAATGGCCTCTGCTCGGCCGACTTCCTGAAGCGATCATCCATCATTCACTATAACGCTGAGGCACTGGCTCAAGATGCCGACCTCGTTCGGCAACTCGCCGACAAAGAGGGCCTTTCTGCCCACCGTGCAAGCGTCGACATTCGCCTCTTGGCTCCAGAGGAAAGGTAGTCTTCCACCACAGAGGCCAATGAGAGGAGTCGACCCAAACAAAAGGTGTTCCGACACCGAAGTCCTCGCCGCTGCCGTTGAGGGGAAACGGCTTTGATATCGTCTGTATCGTCGGGCGAAACATCTTATCGATGCTTACGCGACGGGTGATCATTGATGCCACTGATCTCTGGCAACTCGCTGTCATCGTGTTGACCATTTCAGTTCCCGCCACCCCGATGAGGACATCACGCGATCGCATCCCGTTCCGAGTCCACTGGAAGCACATCAACATAGAAATATGAAGTGTCTTCCGTAACGCTTGCGAAGGGGATCGTGTAGTCGTCATCATGTCGACGTGTGGAAGGGACGACTCTCACTTTGAGTCACCATAAGTTTATTTTTGGAGGTATTGACGATGGATATTGTTAGTTTTGTTGCAAGTCAGTTAGGTATTGATGAGAAGCAAGCCGCAGGTGGCATCGGGATGATCTTTAGTGCCGCCAAAGAAAAGCTCGAATCGGGCGACTTTAGCCAGCTTGCGGATGCCGTTCCCGGGATTCAAGGGTTAATGGACGATGCCCCAAGTCCTGAAGAAGAAGGGGGTGGGGGTCTGCTGGGAACACTCGGCGGCCTTGCTTCGAAGTTTGGTCTCGAGGACCTCGGCAAACTCGCCAACCTGGCCGCTGGCTTCAAGAAGCTCGGCCTTGACGCCTCAATGATTACGAAGTTCCTCCCCAAGATCCTCGAATGGCTCCAATCCTCCGGTGGCAGTGCTGTTAAGGCGATCTTGGAGAAGGCCCTGAAGTAAACGTCCTGATCCACTCCCAAATCAACACCAACCTCCTGTCAGCCTCACAGCCGACAGGAGGTTTTTTCGTCGAGTGCTCGGCATCCAGATTTCTCTTGTCCGCAGCGTCCGTCCTCCAACACTTTGGCAACTCCGTGGAATTGAGTTGGTCGTCCGTAGAAAAAGGAGTATCCTCAGACGACATGTCCTGGGGACGACCGCGGTCGGCGCGGTGGTTGTTGTGGGATGTGCAGAACCATTGGGATGACATCATGAGACGTGCGACTCTGTTCATGACGATGCGAACCTGTGTTGCATCGACCTTTGCATTGCTCGCGATGTGTGGGCTCGTCGTCGCGGAGTCGACTGCGCTGCCTCGCAGTTCGCCCGAAGAACAGGGGGTCTCGTCGGACGGGATTCGCGACTTCATCCAGACGGCTGATCGTGAGATCAATACGCTGCACAGCGTGATGATTGTCCGACACGGGCATGTCATTGCTGAAGGCTGGTGGGCCCCGGAGTCTGCCGATAAACCACATATTCTCTGGTCGCTGAGTAAGAGTTTTACTTCGACTGCCGTCGGCTTAGCAATCGCTGATGGAAAGCTCAGTCTTAACGATCCCGTATTGAAGTTCTTTCCCGATGATGCCCCGAGCGAGCCTTCGGCGAACCTCAAGGCAATGAGGGTGCGAGATTTACTAACGATGTCGACCGGGCATCAGGACGAAGCGAAACTCGGCCCGGATTTAGTATGGGTTAAGGAGTTCCTGGCACACCCTGTTCCCCATAAACCTGGGACACACTTCCGATATAATACTCCCGCGACCTATATACAGTCGGCCATCGTTCAGAAGGTAACGGGACAAACGGTTGTCGATTACTTGCAACCTCGACTTTTTGAACCCCTTGGAATAGAGCAGCCGAAGTGGGATGCCAGCCCGCAAGGGATTTCCATTGGAGGTTACGGCCTTTATCTGAAGACAGAAGACATCGCGAAGTTTGGGCAGTTGTACCTTCAAAAAGGGAAGTGGAACGGCAAGCAGTTGATCCCAGCCGACTGGGTCGAACAGGCGACTTCAAAGCAGGTTTCCAACGGCAGCGACCCCGATCGTGACTGGGATCAAGGTTATGGTTTTCAGTTCTGGCGCTGCCGCCACAATGCGTTTCGGGGGGACGGCAAAGATGGCCAATTTTGTATCGTCGTTCCCGATGAAGACTTAGTCATCGCCATCACCGCCCATACTGGCAACATGCAGGCCGAGCTAAACGTCGTCTGGGATAAACTGCTTCCCGCTCTTCAAGAGAAACCGCTCCCTAAGAACCCCACCGCCGAATCCAGCCTCCGCGAGACGCTAAAGGGTCTTAAGGTGAAATAATAAAGAGTGAGCGAAAGAATAAACCTCTCTGAATCCTGAATCCTAACATCCATCTCCGCTCTCCTCCACACTCCGAATCATCGCTGCCGACAGATGACCGCCGAAGCCGAGGGATAGTTTTAAGAGTTGACGCATCGGCCTCTGTGTCGGGGTGCTCCCCTGAAAGTGCAGCGGGCACTCGGGATCGGGGTGTCTCAGGTTGACGTTTGGCGGGGCGATTTGATCTTGTAGTGCGAGCACCGAAAGTGCTAGCTCGACGCTGCCCGCTCCCCCCAATAGATGCCCCATCCCCCCCTTGAAACCGAACGCCGGGATCACGTCGGCTCGTTGTCCCAGCACGTGCCGCACGCCGCGACATTCGGCGAGGTCGTTCTGATGTGTTCCGGTTCCGTGCAACGAAACCGCGTCTATGTCGTTTGCCCGCTGTCCGCTTCGGGTCAGCAGGTCTCCCAATAAACGGGTGAGGGCCGTCGCCTCGGGATCGAGCCGTGTCATGCCGCTTGGGTCCCCCCGCTCCAGTCCATCAATCCACTCGGCCCGAATCGGCGCTCCCCGGGCGATCGCATGATCCCAACGTTCGAGGATCAGCACGCCAGCCCCTTCACCCATCACAAAACCTTGCCGGTTGTGGTCGAAGGGTCGACAGTCCCCGGTCGGATCGTCCGACGCTGGAGCGAGCACCCCTAACCGTCGGAACGATGCGAGTACCGATAAACGCAACGAGGCATCGCTACTCCCGGCCACGACGACATCGCAGACACCTTCTCGCAGCAGAGCCGCCCCACGAATCAGACTGACGAGTCCTGTTGCACAAGCGGCCACCGGACAGAGCAATGGCCCTTGCGACCCGATGTCCCTCGCGATGAATCGAGAGGGGGCCTCGGGAAGAAATGTCGACCAGAGGTTCGCGGCTTCGTGGTCACAGAGGCTCTTTGATTGCAATCGCTCGAAGCTTCGCAGGCCCCCTTTGCTCGTGCCAATAACGCAGCCGAGCCGCTCTTGATCGACGTTTCCACCTGGTTGCAACCGTGCATCGGCGACTGCCTCGCGTGCCGCCCGGCGAGCCATCTCGACCACAGGCTCGACAAACGAGGAAGATTCGCGCTGCTGTTCATTGGGGTTGGGGGAGACTTCGCCTTTGCCAAACGAAGCCGGTGCTCCGACCCAACCAGTTCCCCAGTTGATGGGGGAATTTGCTCCACTCGACAAGTCGCACCGCTGATCTGTGCCGGAGTAGAATGGGAGTAATTCCGAGAGTTCGAGTCTGCGAACCTGGCTGGCTCCCCGTTGCACTGCTCGCCATGCGATATCGGCCCCCTCGCCGAACGGTGTCACCAAACCGATCCCGGTGATCGCCAGTCGTCGCGAGTTCGGGAAAGAGGAGGACATGACCGTTTCAACAGAGACGTAATTTCAATAACCGGTGCGGGAGAGTCGGCGAGGCGTTGCTGAGAAGTACCCACTGCTCGCCCGGAGCAGTGTATCGTACGGACCCTCAACGCCAACCTCCCACGGGAGATGCCGATCTGACCCAAATGAGTGTGTGCGACTCAGTTGTGTGTGGAATCGTTCGGCGACCGGCAATCGAAGGGGCCTCAAGCGAACTTGGGAAAGAGGGGGCGGGGCTGTTCCTCAGCGGGCGGAGATTGGTATCCTTTCCTTGACTCTGCGGTGGGCAGAGGGAGTGGAACTGGACCTTTCAACGCGAAAGTATCTCGATGCGAGACCCTCGAATTACGCGGTTGGCCGAAGTGTTGCTTGATCATAGCTGCCGACTGCAAGCGGGAGAAAAGGTGCTGATTGAGGCGTTCGATCTTCCTGAGCCACAGCTCGTGTGCGATCTTGTCGAGATGTCCGTCGAACGTGGCGGGGTGCCATTCGTCTCGTGCAAGTCGAATGCGATTCTCCGCAGTCTCTATCGGTCGGGGACTCGAGAAGGTCTGTCGATGATTGGGGAAATGGAACGTCAGCGGATGGAGCAGATGGATGCTTACATCGGCATTCGTGGGGCCCTCAACAGTGCGGGCTTCAGTGACGTTCCCGGCTCTCAGATGGACCTGTATCAGGAGTGCTGGTGGAAACCGGTGCATATCGAAACCCGAGTCCCGAAGACGAAGTGGGTTGTGCTGCGATACCCGACCCCCGCCTTCGCCCAAGCGGCCAAGATGAGTACCGAGCAGTTCGAAGATTTCTACTTCAATGTCTGCACCGCTGACTACGAGCAGATGTCGATCAATCAGCAGCCACTCAAACAGCGGATGGATGCTGCAGAAGAGATCCATATCAAGGGACCGGGGACCGACCTGCGGTTCTCGGTGAAGGGGATGTCGGCGATTGCGTGCAACGGGGATCGAAATATCCCCGATGGCGAAGTCTTCACTGCCCCTGTGAAGGAAAGTGTGCAGGGGGTGTTGCAGTACAATGCCGCGTCGCTGTATCAGGGAACGGTCTTCGAGGGTGTCCGTTTCGAGTTCGTCAACGGGAAGATCGTGGATGCCAGTTGTCGTGGGGAAACCGCAAAGCTCAATGCCATTCTCGACTCGGACCCAGGAGCACGTTACATCGGGGAATGGGCGATCGGGGTCAACAACTTCGTCAAGAGGCCGATGCTGGATATCCTGTTTGACGAGAAGATTGGGGGGTCGTTCCACTTCACCCCCGGTCAGGCGTATGAGATCGCCGACAATGGCAATCGCAGCCGGGTTCATTGGGACCTTGTCTGTATTCAAACTGCCGAGTATGGCGGGGGGGACATGTTCTTCGATGGCGAACTGATTCGTCACGATGGCTACTTTGTCCCTGCCGATCTGCAACCACTGAACGAAGGACTTTAACATGTGGGAACGCCGTTCGTTTTTGGGAGCTGCCGGAAGTCTGCTGGCGGGGGGACTCACCAGTCTCTCGAGCATGGCGGACGACAAGACTCCGCCTGTCGTGGTCGAAGTGGCTGCCGATCAAGGAACCGTCGTTCCGACACGACGGCCCAACCGCATCGCGACGTCGACATATAGCTACTGGCGGTATCGAGCCGATTCGAAGCTGACGATCGAAGAATGCATCGACCTCGCAGCCGATGCGGGTTTTGATGCGGTGGAAGTGCTGCACGTCCAGATGGGGGACGACTCGAATGCCGCGTTGCAGCGGATCAAACAGCGGGCGTTTCGTCGCGGCATCGACCTTTGCGGCATGTCGACGCATCAGTCTTTTGTGTTTCCCTCGAAAGAGGAACGACAGAAGAACATCGACCACACGATCCATTGTATCGAAGTCGCCTATGCTCTGGGCATTCCGACGATTCGGGTTAACACCGGTCGTTGGGGGACGAGCAAAGACTTCAACGAACTGATGGCCAACAAAGGGATCGAACCCCGACTCGAAGGAGTCACCGACGACGAAGCGTTTGGCTGGGTGATTGATGGTCTTTCACAATGCCTGAAACGGGCGGAAGAATGCGGCGTTGTCCTGGGATTGGAGAATCACTGGGGACTGGGCCGGACTGCCGAAGGGGTGATCCGAGTCATCGACGCGGTCAAATCCCCCTGGCTGCGGGGGACTCTCGACACAGGGAACTTCCTTGAGCGACAGTACGAGCAATACGAGATGCTCGCTCCGTACGTGGTCTTTGTGCAGGCGAAGACCTACTTCGGCGGGGGGACGTGGTATACGCTCGATATCGACTACGACCGCGTCGCCCAGATGCTCCGGAAGGTGGGGTATCAAGGGTACATCTCGCTGGAATTCGAGGGGCAGGAGGATCACCAGACCGCCATCCCGAAAAGCCTGGAAGTGCTACGTCGCGCTTTTTCGTGACAGGGGGAGTGTCAAGGTAACGAAACTGTCGGAATCGGCCCGAACCGATCGAGGCGAGAAAGCGTCAGGATTTCGACAGGCTCAACTTGCGACGACCACAGGATTGATTACCATGTGACGCTTCGCCGAGTCGAGTTGCATAATGTTGGTTTGGCGAAGGAGAGTAAGCAAAGTACAGCCTCGTGGCGGAATTGGCAGACGCGCATGGTTGAGGGCCATGTTCCTGTAACGGGAGTGGGGGTTCGACTCCCCCCGAGGCTACTGAGAAACGGCGATCCAGACTCCGGTCCGGCTCGCCGTTTTTTTGCGCTGTGAGAACCTTCCTCCGCGATTTTTTCACGTCAGCTCTTCTCCCTTCTCCTCTTTCCCTCGAATGGCATTCCCCGTTATCGTCTGTCGTTGATGCGGATTGACCCCCGAGACTGGCCTCGGGCGAACCACTCCATTCACATGCCGATGATGGACTCTATGAAGTCTTTGGACCAGAAAATCGCTGCCATTCATGCCGACCCGCACGGCTGTCGGGAATTCATTCTCGCAGATGCCAAGGATGCGGACATGGCGTTTGGCATCGGCGCGCCTGGGAAGTCCCCGGAGAGGCACGATGCCGAGGTCCGGTTCCGAACGCTCGCCGAATACCGCGAACAAATGCGACTCATCGCCCGGCAGGGACTCGTCGACATCCTGCTGATGTCGGCCAGTACGGCCGAAGTGCTCGTCATGCAAGAGCGGATTTTCGATGGGAGCCATATCACCCCGGCTGTGCGGGCAAACGATGCGACCGATGTCCATGCCATGCGTGGCAGTCGCATCCCCGAACAACCGGCTCGCCCCTTCCGAACGGCGACCATCGATCATGCCCAGTGCGGACACCTCGACTGCGACCCCGACGAACGATCGCAAGGGGTTGATCTCGGGCTGTACTCGGTGACGTTCAACAACGATGTTGACCTCGATCGAGAAACACTCCTCGCTTACAACGAGTTCCGAGAAGAAGCCGAACGAAAGGGGTTTCGCCACTTTCTGGAAGTATTCAATCCGAATCAGCCGGGGGTCATCCGGAACGGCCGCATCGGAGAGTTTCTGGTTGATGCTGTGGCCAGAACCTTAGCGGGGGTCACATCAGCTGGTCGGCCGCTCTTCTTAAAGCTCGCCTATCCCGGCCCCGGTCCGTTGGAAGAACTGGTCGCCTATGACCCGCATCTCGTCGTCGGCATTCTCGGGGGGTCAGCCGGAACGACACGAGACGCGTTTCAACTGCTGCACGATGCCCGCAAGTACGGGGCGAAGGTCGCCTTGTTCGGTCGAAAGATCAATCAGGCCGAGAACCAGTTGGCCTTCATCGAGTTTCTGCGACTCATTGCCGACGGTCTTCTTGATCCGGCGGAAGGGGTGCGGGCGTATCACGGTGTGCTGCAAAAGCTCGGGATCGCGCCCCATCGAACGTTAGAGGATGACTTGACCGTCACCACTCAGGGGATGAGCTACGCCGCTCCGCCAAGTCCATCACCGGTGTCGTCCGTTCCTGCTGTCTCGAACTCTACACCACAGTCCGTTCGCCAGGTGTCCGCCTCGACGTCCGAACCGGCCCCCCGTTTCGCCGACATGTCCGCCGCCGAACGTCTCGCCTACCACCGCGACCGCC
>JAWKTT010000041.1:0-37777 GCA_041398965.1 Planctomycetaceae bacterium
CCGCTTCTCGGGACGAATGTCAACCACCTCCTAGAGTTCCCAGCCGAGAAATCCGGAAGAATCGTCAGCGAGCCGTTGGATGAGTCAGTCTGGCTTGATCCGTTGAAGGGGATCGCCGTTTCGGGCGTGCGAAGAACGGGCATTGGTGGAGATTGGGTTGTAATACTTGTGAGGAGTCTGCTGATTCGGCCGTCATAGATCTCCGTCCTACAGATGGCGGGGACGGATGGAGACCACAGACGGCCATGCTGCTCTACCGGGGACGTTTTTGGTCGCGGAGGCGGGCGGTGACGGTGGCCAACATGGCGGCACACTCGCGGCGGACTTCGGCGAGACCGGCTGATGTCGGGTTCGGGCTGCGGACGTAGTCGAGCACCACTTGTTCCGCGATCATCAGTTCGCCGCAGACATCGGGGACTTCGCTGGCGATCTCGATCGGAATCGTCGTGACCCCATTGCAATCGCCATGGAGCAATTCTGCGGGCTCAATGCAGATGCCTCCCACGGTGACCGGGACATTGACTTGCAGGATGTGACAGTATGCATGAGCACAGATTGTTCCGGCTGTGAACGCGGGGAAGCCGATGGCACGAACCTGATCGAGATCGCGACCCGCTCCAGAAGTGACGATCCCCTTTGCTCCGAAACCTTTATAGACGGAGCACATCACTTCTCCAAACGTCGCCGAGACCGTAGGCTCATCAAGGTCCTGGAACACGATAACGGGCGGTCCCGGGAGAGACGCGAAGGCGTCGACCTGCTCGGTCATACTGCCGTAGGCGTCGCCACTGCGGGGAGACTTCATACTGCGGAATGTCGAGGTGAGAGCAAAGCCGACCATTGGAGGAAACTCGGGGAAGCAGCACTTAATCGACCCGTTCATGAAGCCGACATTGCGGGGCTGCACGTCGAATAACTCGATGGCATTGCAGACGGTCGGGGTGTCGTACTTGGCCAGTTGTTCGAGCGTTTCGGGGGAAAGAGTCGTCATAGTGGTAAGTTCAGAAAGAGGAAAATGTCGGTGAATCTTGCAGTCGATCTGCGGTTCGGCCCCAAACATCGGCACGCATGAAAACCGGCGACCGTCAGGATTCTCTTGCTCTGAGAAGCCGAATGCAAGGATGCATGATCCCGACATTGGGAGAACATTTCCTTTTTCAAGATGACCCTGAACCTTCAGGCGACTACAATCTGTCGCTCTTCTCGAATTTGCAACGTCGACCGCGCCGATCACGTTCGCGGACGACATCCGGAACAATCCCGGCTGCCATCGCATTAACCCCTTGATCTCTTCATGTCCTCAACCGGTGCTCCGTCTCCGAACTTGCCCGTCACGAGTCGTCGAAAATGGGCGAAGATGTCGCTGACGTTGCTGCTTGTCCCCGCGATCTTGTTCGTTGCTGTCAGCGGATTTCTGACGTTGGCCAATCTCAAGGAAGAACCGGTCCGCGAGGCCCCGACGCAGCGGCTCTTGCGGATCAGTGTGTTTGATGTTGCTCCGGTCGACTTCACCCCGTTTCTGAGTGCTTTCGGATCGGCACAGGCGGAACAAGAAGTGATGATCTCGTCCGAAGTATCCGGGCGAGTGGTCGAGGTTCCGAACATCAAGGTCGGTTCGCGAGTGCGAGGTCCGGCAACTGTCGAGTCGGCTGCGGGGACTCAGATTCAGCCCGGCGACACTCTGGTCCGGATCGATCCTGAAACGTACAACGAACGGATTCTTCAAGCGGAATCGCTCATCGCACAGGCGGCGGTCGAACTCGAACGGGTCGAGTTGCAGGAACGAAACAACAGACGTTTACTCCTGCAAAAGCAACAGAGCCTGGATTCCGTGAAAACTCAATTGGATACCGCGCGGAAACTGTTCGAGCAAGGAGCCGGTCGCGAATCGGACCTGCGGCGGGCGGAGTTAGAGTATCAGCAGGTCGAGGCGGCTGTCTTACAGTTGACCATCGATATCGGAGGGGCAGACATCGCGAGAAAAACCGTCATCGCCCGCCGCGAGACCCAGGAGCGTGAACTCGCCCTCGTGCAACTCGACATGAAACGGACTCTGATTTCCGCCCCATTTTCTGGGCGAGTAAGCGAACTGATGGTCGAGCAGGGACAGTATGTTCGACCCGGCGAATCTTTGGTCCGACTCACAAACTTGAAGCGAGTCGAAGTTCCACTCGCGATTCCAATCGGGCAATCTCAAGAGATTTCCAAGTTCGTGTTGGCGGGGACGTTTCCTGCTGTGGAACTCGCCGAGAATGAAACCGCCGCCCCCCGCTGGACAGGACGAATTACACGCATTGCCCCGGTCGCCGACCCGACAACTCGGACCGTCAACCTGTTTGCCGAGGTCGACAACGACGGTTCGCCCGACCCGCTGTTACCAGGAACGTTTGTGCATGCCCGCATCCGGACAAGCCTGAGGACGGACGTGCTGTTGATCCCGCGAGCAGCGATCCTGGATGGAACAGTGTTCGTCGTCGTTGCGGATTCGACGGGAGAGACGGTCGCGGCAGCCGATCGTGACATCACGGCCATCGACAAGGCGGAAACGGTTCCCGATTCCCCATCGAAGCATTTGGGCGTCACGGCTCGCCGTCGTGTGAAACTCGGGCAAACGTATCGCGGTTTGGTCGAAGTTGTCGACGGACTTCAACCGGGTGATCGGGTCATCCTGACGAATCTTGATGTCCTGGAAGAAGGGGCTTCAATTGAGGTCATCGCCCACCAGACTGTCGAATCGGAAATCGCCCGAGACCGTATCCCCGTCATTGAACTCCAATCAATGCCAGAGTTGCCGCAAACTGGGATTCAAGACTGACGTATGATCGACTTCCTTGTCTGCCGAAAGAGACTTCAGTCATGGACGTCGTCATGCGCTGGACAACGTGACATTCCCGTGACACCACGATTCGTCGAAACACCCCCTATCTGCGTCGACACCTCAACCTGTGATGACACCTCATTCTGGAAGCCCCCTGATGCGTGCGATTTGTTTGTTTGATATCGATGGCACACTGTTAAGCACGGGGGGGGCCGGTCAGCGGGCGATGGAGCAGGCGTTGGGACTCGTGTTCGGGATTACAAAGATCACCGGGGAAATCCTGGCGGCTGGTCGAACCGATCGGGCCATCACCAGTGACCTCTTTGCACAACACGGCTTAGTCCCGACAGACGCCGAGTGGGAACGATTTCAAACGGTCTACTTCGACCAGTTAACGAGCATGTTGGCGAGCCTCAATGGGTTGGTTCTGCCGGGAGTTTCGCAACTCTTACGGGCCCTTTCCCAACGAGACGACGTTGCCTTGGGGTTGCTGACAGGGAACTTTCGTGAGGGAGCTTCTCGCAAACTTAAGCACTACGGACTGGATCACTACTTCGCCTTCGGTGGCTACGGCGACTTCCACCGAGACCGCGACGATGTCGCCCGAACGGCATGGGATGCTGCGGTCGAGTCTTTAGGAGAACCTCCACTGACCGCCGCCCGACAAGGTGGGCGCCTCTTCGTCATTGGTGACACTCCCGCTGACGTCCGTTGCGCGAGGGCGATTGGAGCACAGGCCGTGGCTGTCGCAACCGGCATCTACAGTCACGAAACACTCGCCGAGACCGCACCTGATCAACTTTATCAGAACTTCCAAGACCCGCAGCCCCTCATTGACAGCATCTGTCGGTAACGTGGTCGCGAGAGTCGTCGCCTGTCTGTCGAAATTTTCCATCAAAGGGTGACAGACTGGCACGGGGTCGCGGGGGACGTCAGAATAGGGGAACCTCTTTCCCTCAAGTATCGACTGCCCATGCCGATCAAGTTTCGCTGCCAGCACTGCCAGCAATTCCTAGGAATCTCCCGATCGAAGGCGGGGACGATCACCGATTGTCCTACGTGCGGACGGACAATTCGCGTCCCGAATTTGGATGGCGAGGTCGAAGAACTTCCTCAACCAGAGTTGAATCTCAACGATTCCGATCTGGTGTCGGCTCTCGGAAAACTGGCGAGCCTTGAAGCCCTCTCGACCGGCACTCCGCAACCTTCCAACCGACCGAGCGGCGATGACCATGCCAGCGAACAGGCCCATGGGGGAGATGGAGCCTCGGAGAAAGCGGAACAGGATGTTGTGCCGCCGAGGACTCCACCGGTCTCGCCGACCCGGCCCGAGCCAATCGTTTTGGAACCGTTGGCAGCCCCGGTCCCTGTCGTGATTCCGCCCCCACCTGCGGCTCCCGCACCAACATCTCCCTCGGTCAATGGCCCGTCACCGAGAGAAGGGGCCGCACCGGTTGGTGCGATCACGGTGAGTGATGAGAACTCCCGCACGGCGTCGGACGAACACGTTGAACGGATTTCCGATCAGCACAATGCAGCGGTCGCCGCCGACTCACCGTCGCCGCAACCGACTGGGGCGCAGGAAAATCACCTATCGGCACTTGATGAGTTGGCTCGCAAGTTACCGGCAGGTCAACTTCAAGCAGAGCCGTCATCCTCTGGTCGCCTTCCGCGAAGTCGGGGGACGAGTTGGATCATGGTGGCGTTCGGGGTGGTGGCCGGTGTGGGGCTCGGCTTCGCGCTCGGTCGGGTGACGAGTGCGCCGTCCGCAGTCGAGAGTGGTGAGGGAACCAACACCGGCGGCGTTGTCGCGAAGGAACCCGTAGAGGGTGAGGGAATCGCCGATGCGGAGTTTGCCAACTTTCGACCAGCAATCAGCGGACGAATCACTTATGTTTCGGCCAGTGGTGACAGTCATCCCGACAGTGCGGCTCGCGTTCTGGTGATTCCAGAAACTCGCGAGGGGACCGCCAAGCTGAGTGTCGAAGCCTTTCGTAGCGGGGCATCGCCGACAGACCAACGGATTGCCGTTGCGTCACTCAGGGCAGCCGGAGGAGATTATGCGATTGCCGATCCCGATGGCCGCTACACCATTTCGTTACCCAAGGTCGGAGCGTATCAACTGCTTGTGCTGTCGCATTATCAACCGCGTGACGAGCAAGACCTGATCGAACCGGGTGTCATCAACCTCTTGCAGCAGTATTTCGATCGCCCTCCCCAACTCATTGGTGCTACGGCCTATCACCTCAGCCGCTTCAGCTTCCGAGGCGAGGGGGTCTCCGCCCGTGACCTGTCGTTTGAACGACTCTGACATAGAGTGGTCGGCAAGAGAGGATTGAGAGGCAAATTCGTGCTCCACGAAGGTTCACGTCCGCCGAAACCTTTTGCTTCGACATGTGTCAGACTTGAACGTCCGTCATGCGAAACGATCTCCATGATATTCGTGCGACTCGAACTCTTGGAGGCACGAGTCAAGGGAGCATCTGTTCGAGGTCGGCGGGGGTAGGGAGTCGGCAGGTGTCTCGTTTTCCAAAGAGACGATAGCGTACTGCGGCAATCAGCCGATAACCGAGGTCGCGGAGTGGCCAGGGGATAACCCAGAGCAGGGCAGCAACAAACTTCCAGCAGCCGCCGATGTGCCACAACGCCCGGACGGCGGCCGTCGATCGGCTCGTCAGTCGGCCGTCGGTCTCTCTCAGCCAGACGGATTGCAGTTTGGTGGTCATTCCCGCAGGCAATAGTCGGGCTGCGGTCTCCCCCTGCAGTGGCGAGAACTTGAGCTTTCGGTTTGTGTCGATGCGTTGCAACACGTTGACCGTTCGATCACAGAACCCGCAGACTCCATCGAAGAACAGAATCGGCGACTCGGCCTCGACAGGGATCATGGGGGACGAACGTGGTACAGGCTCGGACATGAGTTTCAATTGCTGCTAGGGCACGTGCGATGGAGATCTCTATGCGACGGCCATTCCTGTCGGTCGACTTTCGGGAAGAGTCGGCAGTCGCAAGTGTTTCTGGGAGATGAAGGTCTGACGCACGGGGACTTAAAGGTTAGGGGCAAAGAGGTCGGCAAGCCTGCGTTGGACGGCGGCGGACATTAAACTCAGGGAGTCGCGGGCAAACTGTCTTTGTTTGTAGCGGACGTACGGGGTGCCGAGTCGGGCGAACCAATGTTGTGGTCGAGAAAAGGCGAGTAGATCGTACCAGACAGTGTCATCTTCGGGTCGCCATTCGACCTGAAAACGTTCTTCGCCCCCTTCCACATGCGCAGGAAGAGTACCGTAGGCGAAGGCCGTGCGGGTGATGGGGGAGGACTCTTCTCGGAGGTAGACGATGCGGCACGGATTGAGTGCCCAGAGGCCGAGTCCGTAGATCAGTGTGGCAATGACCTGAGACTCAGCCGGGGGAGTTGGCGGGCGAAACAACTCGACCCAATCGAAACGATAATGCTCCCAGTTCATCAGGGCCGCGACGGCGGCGAGATACGTCGCTTCGCCATGTCCGAGTAAGACCCGGTTGTGGTCCAACTGAAACCCCGGTGGAGCACCTCCTTCCCATGTCATGCCAACCGAGGGATAGCTGAACGGAGCCTGCTGGCTCTTATCGATCAACTGAGCGATGCGGCGGGCATCGGGCCGTCTGAGCAGGAACATGATCGTCACTCGTCATGGGTGCGGTCGGGGATCATCGCGTTGATGACCGGTGCAGTCTACAATCTGCGTCGAGGTGTCGACGTCTCCCGGCAAAACGAACCGGTTGTCTTCGACATCAAACCGCAATCCCTTGTCCTGCTTCACTGCGAAAATCGAACCCGAGTTATACCAATGTCTGCGACGACCCGCCAACTTGATCCGAATGCACTCGTCATTGGTGGCAAACAGCTTCAGTCCCGATTGATCGTCGGGACGGGAAAATATGCGACTTACGAACTGATGCAGGAGTGCCTCGAAGCCAGTGGGGCCGATGTCATTACGGTGGCTGTTCGTCGCGAGCGACTGGTGGACAAACAGGGGCGAAGCATCCTCGATTTCATCGACCTGTCGCGGTACACCATTCTCCCCAACACCGCGGGCTGTTTCTCGGCGGATGATGCGGTTCGTGTCGCTCGACTGGGACGGGAGATTCTGCTGGGGTTGGAGAATCCCGGAGCCGACTGGGTGAAGCTGGAGGTTCTTGGCGACACCAAGACGTTGCTCCCCGACCCCATCGCCACACTGCACGCGACCGAACGCCTCGTGGCGGACGGATTCAACGTCCTGTGTTACACGACCGATGATCCGATCACCGCTCGGCGATTAAAGGAAGCCGGGGCCGCTTCCGTGATGCCTGCGGGAAGCCCGATCGGCAGCGGTCAGGGTGTGCTGAACCCGAATAACATTCGCATCTGCCTCGAGTATCTCCAGGAGGGTGATGCCGGTTATCCCGTGATCATCGATGCTGGAGTTGGCGCGGCAAGTGACGTCGCCTTCGCGATGGAACTGGGCTGTGACGGCGTACTACTGTTTCCGGGATCGCCAGCAGCGGTGATCACTGACGATGGCCCATGCGATGCCGACTGGCCTGCGAGTCCGGATATCTTGCATCTCGGGCGGGCCCGCATTCCCAGCTCTGCGACGCCTCAGCGGGAGACGGAGTCTCGTCTCTCCCTCGCTGCCTTCGCTCTGGCAACAGTATTCCGCAGACCGGGGCACGAGACCACTCCCGGTCTTTGGTCCCGGCCCTGCGATGCCCGACTGATATTCGTGGCACACTTATTCGCGGCACACTCTAAGCCGACTGCTCGCGTGGCGTGTCTGCGGACCGACATCGGAGGGTCCCCCCCCTTTCGCAATCGGCAGGGGGCGTGTCTGTCGTCGAGATGTTCTTCAACTCGGCAATTCGTCGGTGATGAGCCTGAATCAATCTCATCTAGGCGCTGTTCGTGAATCAGCCCGATGCCATGCGGCACTTCTCGATTTGCCTCCTGCATTTCGCCCAAAAGGCGATGGGGCGGAAGCGTGGGGGATGCCAGCTTGCAGAGCAACTTGGCCACAAACGAGGGGTCGAGCTTCGGGGATGGGCGAGTCTGAAGGCAAAGCTCGTGAGATGACGTGAAACGACGTCGCTTTGAGGCGTGACGCCGTTACAACCGCTTCAGACGTCAGGAAAACGTTTCCCAAATTCACCATTCCAATCAATTCACGCAAATTACCCAAAAGAGATTTGCCTCGCAGATTCCCTGATACATATTTGCGTGTTGACACTGAATGACCATGTCAACGCGACAGCCGAGACGCAAACGGCAGCCAGCAGGGGGGGCACGACCCACAGGCAACGTAGCGACTCTCAACTTTGGGTCTGACCTCGCGAGAGGTTTTTGAGGAATAAGTGTGACAGGATTGAGTGGTTCGGTTCTGACATGAATTCCTTGGTTTGCCGGTGATTCCGGCCATATACGAGAGAGAAATACAATGAAGAATCTCATGAACAGCGTTAAGACTTTCTTGGTTTCGGAAGACGGCCCAACCGCAGTTGAGTACGCGGTCATGCTCGCTCTGATCGTCATCGTTTGTTTGACCGCCATTAAGGCTGTTGGTTCGGCTGCCAACGATCGCTTCAACGACATCGCCAACGAAATCGGCACCCCAGCTCCGTAGTTTTGGTGCTAGCCGCTTCCTTCGGGAAACAGTCCGCCCGGCCGGGCTCGTCTCGGTCGGGCGTTTTTTTGGTCTCTCGGGAGACCATCACCTAAGACTCAAGACACTTTCATCTCCTTCCGGAGTGACTCCCATGTTTCCGTTTTGGATTGAATTTCAAGCCTCGTCACTGATGCAGTTCCTTCCTGTGCTTCTGGCCGGTATCGGACTGTGCGTCTCGCAACTGCTTGGTCGCAGTTGCTGAGTTTCTGACCCGGTTGCTCCCGCCCCACAAGGGAGCCTTCCTGCCGACTGTGTCTGGCGGACCACGACACACTTCCGGCAGTATCCGAGCGGACCCTAAAAAATCCTCACAACTGTTCCCCTCGCAGAAAGGTTACTGACCATGGACTGGCAGACAATTATCATCGAAAACTGGCACGTCAAACTCGTCACGCTGACGCTGATCGTCGCGGCTTGGATTGATGGCAAGGAACTTCGCGTTCCAAACTGGATCACATTCCCCATGGTTCTGACCGGACTGATCTACAGCACCTGTGTCGGTGGATGGGAAGGCTTGCAAAGTGGTTTACTCGGCATGGTTGTCGGCCTCCTGACACTGCTTCCCCTGTACGCCGTCGGCGGCATGGGTGCGGGCGACGTCAAGTTGATGGCCGGAATTGGTGCCTGGCTCGGACCAGTCGTCACTTGGGAAGCGTTTTGCGTCTCGGTCGTCGTCGGGGCCATCATGGCTGTCATCATGGTGCTGTACCGCAAGAGCTGGGGTAAGCACTACGGCAACTTCCTGCTCATCGCCAACGAGTGGATGACCGTCAAGAACCCACAGAAACTGGCAGAAATCGCCAAAGACCGGAAGTCGAGCATGTTGCTCCTCCCTTACGGGATTCCGATCTGCATCGGCACAATCGGCTACTTCTTCTACCAGGGAATGATGTGAGGTCATTCTCTCCGGAACGCGTCCAGGCTGTCGGTCTTCGGCAGCCTGGACGCTGTTGCGTATCGGCAAGGAAATAAAGGTTCAAAGGTTCGGAGTCAGGGAAGAGAAGAGCGGAATGAGGGATATCGCCCCATGCGTGACGTGTGAGGTGAAAGAACCGTTCTCCACATGACATCGTGTTTCGACATCACATGAGACTGAATGGCGAGTGGGGCAGAGTCTGTTGCCGGAACCCAGGGGAAATAATCCCCCTCCAGTGACACGAGAGGCCCCCCTCGCCGTGGAGTCTCGAATCGATGCAACTGTTAAGTTGCGTCCGACAGGGGTGACGTGGAACAAGACGTTCGGGCCACAACAACTGCGTACCCTGCATAGAATGGGGGGACCGGCGACTTTGGTGGCACAACCGGTCGAACCAATTCACACAGCATAACCGTTATAGAGTGAAGCCGCTGCCGCGCGGTTGCCGATTCTGACACTGAGTCGTGTTGTCTCGGCGCCACCGGTCGGCTTGTCTGCCTTCGGGAGCGTTAGCAATGAAACCAAAAACAGTGATCTTGTTAGCTGTCGCCGTCGGGTGCGGCTTGCTCGCGATGCTGGGAGTCCAGCAGGCGATGAGCGGGTCCAACACGGTCACAGCGGAGGAGACGGTCAAAGTGCTTGTGGCGATGGACAGCATCAGTCCCGGAGTGGCCTTGTCGGAACAGAACGTCGAGTTCCGCGAGATCGCTGCGTCTGCTGTTCCACCGGACAAAATCACGACAGTCGAAGAGTACGACAAACGATCGGCCCTGTTTCCCTTCCAGAAGGGGGACATTGTCCGCCTTTCGAAGTTGACGGAGAAGGGTGGCGGAGGACGTTCCTATCAAATTCCAAAGGGGCAGCGAGTCATTGCCATCAGCGTGACGGCGAGTGAAACGAACAGTGGACTGTTGCAGCCGGGCGACCGGGTCGACGTGGCAGTCACCTATTCATCCCGCGATCGTTCCGGTCGCCAGATGACGAAGACAATGACTCTCCTTGAGTATGTCGAAGTTTTTGCGACCGATGCACGAACGGTCAACGACACCGCAGACGCAAAAGCGGGAGCCGCCTCGACGACCAAGCATGTCTCTCTGTTGTTGCATCCCGATCAAGTCAACTACGTGAGGCTGGCAGAAGCGAAAGGACAGTTGAGCCTGGCTTGGCGACATCGAGACGATGACGTCCTGGCAAACGTCGGGGAAGTCGACCTCGAACTGCTCAACGATCTCCGCGGACAGACGATTAACGGTCTGGATGGTGGAGCCCCTGGGTATGAAAACTACTTGATGGGTGAAGGTGCAGCGGAGATGATGGCGAATAACACCGGAGCATACGGTCAAGCTCCGATGGCACAGACAACACCTCCACCCGTGGCACCGGCAACCGCTCCTCAACCTGCGGACAGTGGGGCCTTCGGATTGGATGCCATGTTGACGCAGTCTCAGCCAGCAGCCGTTGTCGATAACGCGCCGGCTGTCGACGTGGTCGAAGTGAAGAAGAACGAATGGACGGTTCAGATTTACAATGGTCAGAACGTGGCAGGTCAGAGTTTTGAGATGCCCGAAGAGACGGCAGAAGAGGTCAAAGAGGCCGAATCCGCCCTTTCGGGGGTCAGCAAGTTGCTCAACTTGTTCGGCACGAAAAAGTAGTGGATCGAGAAACGACTCAGTTGAAGTGACTTGATGTCACTTCAACTGAATTGATTACAGCAGAGTCAAGGAACGGATTTCCACAGGTCCCCCTGACAAAGGGGCGACATGAACGTAGAACACTTCGCAAACTGCCACGCAGATCGGTCTGCTGCAACGGAAACCCGAAGTGCTCTTCCAAGGGGTGCAAGGATGTCACTGCCCAAGCGAAAACGATTGAACCATGCGCTGGCCGCTGCGGCTCTCGGCTGGGGGATGCTGTTTTCCTCCAGTCCGGTATCCGCGCAGGGTCCGTCCGGTCAACAGGCCCCTCCACAGGGACAGGTCGCCAATGGACGGCAGCAGACGGGCAACGAACTCCGGCCGGGCGAGCGTGTGCTGCACATCACCCTCCCCCGCACCGATCTTCCCATTGTCGAACTTCACTCTCGAGTGATCGAGCTGGCGACAAAGATTAAGTACGTTGAAGACTTCAATCCCGATCTGCTCTCGGTCACTGCCATTTCGGCTAACCAACTGCGACTACGAGCTGAGAAGACAGGGGTCACTTCGGTACGACTGACCGACGAAAACGGTGCCGTCTTCTCACTCGAGGTCTTCATCGAGAAAGACGTCCGCGAACTCCAGTCCAACATTAACCGTCTGTTTCCCGGATCGGCGATCGAAGTCATCGGCGTCCGAGATTCCATTATTTTGCGAGGCTGGGTCACCAAGCCCGATCAGATTCCGCAGATCGTACAGGTCGCGGGGACCTATTCGGCTGATGTCCAGAATCATATCACCGTCGGAGCCGGAAACCTGATTCAACTCTCCGTCAAGGTGATGGAAGTGCAGCGGTCGAAATTGGAACAGTACGGGTTCAACTTCCTGCAAGTCGGCCAGAATCATTACGTCGGCAGCACGATTGGGGGGATCGTTCCGATCGCGGGAGCGACCGTCACACCCGGTGCGGCCCCGATCGTCAGCCCATCTGCGGCGGCCTTAGGGAACCCGCAGATTCAGCTTGGCGTCGTCGGCAACTCAGACAGTTTCCAAGCGTTCTTCGACTTGTTGAAACAAGAGTCTTTGCTGAGGATTCTGGCGACACCAACGGTCACCACAACCAGTGGGCGACCAGCGACGATCCACTCCGGCGGACAGTTCCCACTCCTGGTCCCTCAAGGGATCGGGACCGCGACAATCAACTATAAAGACTTCGGCGTGCAAATGGAGACCGTTCCCATCGTGCTGAGTCGTGGTCGAGTCCAACTTGACATCTCGGCATCCGTCAGCGACCGCGACTTCAGCAACTCGGTCGACGTCAACGGGATTCGAGTCCCCGGTATTACGAGTCGCGACGTCAACACGCGTGTCGAAATGAACTTCGGCGAGACGTTGATGATCGGCGGTCTCATCTCGACCCGCAGTACCATCAGCACGAACAAAGTGCCATTTCTGGGGGACATCCCGGTCATCGGGTCAGTCTTCAGTCGCAAAAACATGCAGAGGGCCGAGACCGAACTGGTGATTCTCGTGACACCGAATCTCGCCGGGCCGATGCGACCCGATCAAGTGCCATTCCATGGACCGGGAGAAAACTCCGACGATCCAACGGCTCATGAATTGGCGTTCGATGGTCATGTGGAAGTTCCAAGATTCAGCGATCAAGCTGGCTATGGAAATCGGAATTACGATCCCCGATGTCTTCCCCCCGGCTCGGGCTATCCGTCAACGAACCAGTACCCGCCATCAGGCAGTTACGGACCAGTAACAACTCCGGGGCAGACCTCGGATTCCTACTACCCTGCTCCTGGTCCGGCTTATCAATTCCCGGCCTCCGAACCTGATGCCTATTCTTCCGAACCGATGCCAACCTTTGCCGATCCCTCACAATCTGGTGCGTCGGGAAGCGGCGTTAATCCGGCGTCGTATCGAAGTTCGACAACAACTCGTGGAGGGATTGTCCCCGCGAGTGGGTACCGGTTGAACTATCCGAGTGAAAGCGACCGCCGACAAATCAACACAAACTCAGGAGCATCCTCGAAACCGAACACCCTTTCACCCACCCGACCAACGCCCCGATTCGTTGGTTCGTAGACCCGAAAAGACCGCAGCGAGAAACAGCCCATTCGCTTCGAGCGACAAACAGATTCGACCATCGATCCCACGATGGAGATCCGAGTCTGTCGAACCGGGGACGAGGCAAGCTGTCACTTGAAACAAAGTCCCGGGCCCATTGGGTGACGTGAACTTTGTAACACGAACGTCCATCTGAACTCTGACGCCAGAACGAGTGAAATCACTATGAACAACGTCGTCCGCCTTGCTATCGTCGACCCACATGACGCGACCCGCAACTCTGTGAAGAGCCTGCTCCTGGGAATCGATACCGTTTGGCTGGAAGCAGAGTGTTCGCGCTACGAATTCTTCGGCGACGTCATCAGCCAGACGAATCCGGACATTGCAGTCATTGTGCTCGACTCTGATCCTCATCGCAGCCTTGCGTTGGTGGCCGAGATCAGCCAGATGCAGCCGAATTGTGCGATTCTTTGCGTCAGTGGTTCGCAAGAGGGGAGCCTGATTTTGCAGGCTATGCGTAACGGAGCCAAGGAGTTTCTGGGGTCACCACTACAACTCGACGATTTCATGTCGGCTTTGGATCGGATTGTCTCGACTGGTGACGGGAAGAAGGGGGCAAAGACTCGTCGCTCGCAGGTCGTCTCGATCATCGGAGTTTCGGGAGGCGTAGGCTGCACGTCATTAGCGATCAATCTCGCCTGTGTGTTCGCACAGTCGCCCGATGCGAGCGTCGCGGCAATCGACCTCGATCTCGCGCTGGGTGATGCCGACGTTTGGCTGGACATCATTCCTGACTACACGATTCAAGACGTAGCGGAGAACATCACCCGTCTCGACTACGCGTTGCTCAAACGCTCACTGACGCAGCACTCGTGTGGTGCGTTTCTCTTGCCGAGACCAGTTCACATCGACACACATCCACCACTTTCTGCCGACCAGTTACAGCGTGTGGTGGCGCTGTTAAAAGCGACATTTACACATCTGGTGATGGACCTGAGCAAATCGTTCACGCCACTCGACATGGCCGCCATGCAAGTCTCCGACACCGTGCTTCTCGTGACGCAGTTGGACCTCCCTTGCCTGCGAAACGTCGTCCGACTCATGCAGTTTCTGGATGAACAAGAACTCGGAGCCAAGGTGAAAGTGGTCGTCAACCGCATCGGACTCGAAGAGTCTCAGATCAGTCTCGCGAAGGCACTGGAAACGATTGGTCGCGAAGTCTTCTGGCAGATTCCGAACGACTACATCACCATGGTCGAGTCTCGCAACAATGGAGTCCCGTTGATCGTCGAGAACCCCAGAGCCAAAGTGACTCGCAGCATGGAGCAACTCGCCGCCCAACTCGACAACTCAATCGTGACCACCACCACCGAAGAGCCCGAGAAACCGAAACGCCGCCTCTTCAGTTTCCTTGGCGGAGCCGGACGCTAAAGCCCTGATTCACGTCACATCTCCATGACACACATCTCCCGACTCTCCGCCCAAAGCCCCACCTTTGCTAGGTGGGGTCCCACGATTCATACCTCTCTCTCTCACAACTTCCTCATCGACAACCAGGCACGGCCCAGATAGCGGGGTAAGTCCGACGCGATGAGCCCCGGTTCAGACAGCTCGGCAGCAGCGAGGTCCCCGGCACGACCATGTAGCCAGACACCCAACCTTGCTCCAGACATGGGTGACATCCCTTGGGCCAGCAGTGCAGCAATCAGTCCGGTCAGCACGTCTCCGCTCCCGCCGGTCGCCATCCCGCTGTTCCCAGTCTCGTTTTGAGACCACTCGTCCTCTGCCGCGACAATCGTTCCAGCCCCCTTCAAAACGACCGTCACGCCGGTCTCGCGGGCAAAATCGGTCGCCATCTTTACCCGGCGATCGACATCGTCACTCGGGAACTCACCGGTCAACCGGGCGAACTCTCCGGGATGCGGAGTAATGACGCACGTTCCAGCCCGTTGCCGCAGCCAATCAGTCTGCCCTATCAACAGGTTCAAGCCCTCCGCATCAATTACCAAGGGGACGGACGTATCGAACAAGAGTCGCCGAACGATCTCCTTCAAGCCAGCAGACTGGCCCAGTCCCGGACCGATGGCGACCGCGTCCATCGTTCGCGCACGTTGGACAATCGCCTCTCCATTGACGGCATCAATTCGCCCCTCGGCATCCTCAACGAGTGGCCAGGTCAGCAGTCCAGGTTCGATGGTCGCAACAATCGACACGATACTTTCGGCCATGGCCACCGTCACAAGACCGGCCCCTCCTCGGAGCGCACCGCAGCCCGCCAACGCCGCTGCCCCCGACATGCCGCGACTTCCTGCTATAATCAAAACGCGCCCGAAGGTCCCTTTGTGTCCGGTGACAGAACGAACCGGTGCTTCGGGGGGAGTCGTGATGCGATGCATTGTGTTAACCTTCCGGCGCCGCCGCGTCTAATTTGTGGGGATCGATAGACTTTCCGATGTCACACGAACAACAACAGAACGTCCCCTCCTCGACAGATGGCAACGTCAACGGGACACATCGTGGCCCAACGGTCCATCCCCGAGAGGCGGGTCGAGATCGTCTCAGTACGATCATCCCGCTGTCAACACCTCTCCCCCCCGAAACGCGACCCGTGAAGCGATTTCGGGCGGTCCTTGAAGAGTTCGTGTTCGCCCAGAAGGGACACATCGCGCGCTTCAGTGTCCCGCTCATCACGGAAATCGGCATGAAGCTACTGCGACGATTCCCGCCGTTTCGACAGGAGTCGGAAGTGGTCGAACGGCTCTCCCCGTGGGAACGCTATCTCTGCCATCTGCCCCGCAACCATCGCTGCATGAACACCATGCTGCTGACCCCGACACTGCAAGTGACCGGCGAGGAACCACTCGCTCGGATCATCGCAGCCGTCACGCGGGAAGTCGCCCGTACTTTTCACGGAGACCACCTCTTACAGAATCAACCTCTGGATGTCCTGCTCGATCTCTCGTCCCGTCGTCGCGTCCTGGATCCCCGTGTCAGCCTGAACGGGCAGATTGTCCTGGGCATTCGTCGAGCCGATGGCGAAGTCGAACGGCTCACCATCGACCTCAATCACCCAATTCTGCACGCCGCTCTCGAACAGCCCGCCGCGTCAACTGCCACCGACACTCCATCGGTCACAGAGTCTTGGACTCAGGAGATCGAGAGACTTCTCGCGACACTGATTTCTCCAGACGATCAATCTGGAACGGGTCAACGAAACACAACTCCCATGTCGATCATTATCGATCGCGCCCCCGTCGATGCCAGCCAATTCTCAGCGAGTCTGTCTTCGTTTCCCGGTGCATGGCTCCGCATTTCGCCACTCCCATCGTCGCAAGGTTTTCAGATTGCCGGGGACCATCTCGTGCTGGATGGAGCCTTCTGCAATCACCTGGCTCTCTCGATCCTCCGCTCTCTTCCTCTGGCCGACACCATCTCGATCAATGCCGGTCGCTCGACGATCCCCACGTCGTCTCAACTCCCTGTGCTCATGCTGGAAATCGAGTCTCTACAAAGACTCACGCCACTCCTGATGTGTCTTTCCCAGACGCTGGACGCCTTCGGTTTTCGGACGCAAAGTGGCGATGATGTGGTGATGTTGACCACTGTCCCCCGACAAGGCCCCCATGTCGACGCGGACATCCCGGCTGCCGGTCATCGCATCTTGCCTGTTCTCTTGAGATTCGATCAACTGCATCACGAAGAGGATTTGCGAGAGCGGATCGAGTCGTTGAATCAGCACGGCTGGTGTTCGGCCATGCCAACCTACATGAACGAAGTCTATTCCCCGCATATTTCGCCGCTGCTCCGCCTGTACTCACGATACATCTCCCCCCGACTCCCGTTCCTCGGCCACACCACTCGTCAGCTTTCCGGGACCTCACTCATCACGGTCCCGCCGCCGCTGACGGTCTCGTCGGCCGCCTATGATCGCCTTAACGCAATCACAGCCGACACCGTCCGACCAATGCTGGGAGGACCGGTGTTCCACGTCAATCAAGTGGTCGACTACGAGTCCGGTCGTCGAAAGGCGTTCGTCAGCCTCTCCGGCAGCGGCCCCTTCAACACCCTCCCCCGCCTTACCGCCATGCGCGATCACCTCCGCCACCTCCTGGAAGCCAACCCCTCTCTCCAGTGATGCCATCCCTCAACAAGCCGATCAACCAATCGGCCTAACATTTCGTTATTCGCCAGCGACGAAGTTGCGCGAGTCCGTAAGTCCCGATTAACAAGTTTCTGAAGACTCGCCGTTGAGTGTTCGAGTCGTTTGCCGTTTCTATTGGTAACCGCAAATTTACCATTGAGGCAGCCATGTCGACTGGGCAGATGACTCTGAACTTTTCGGATGCGAGTTGCGAGGGCAGGAGGTCGTGCGTCATGATGCCGGGGGGACGCACTTCGGCAGATCGACTTGTGCCGAAGGTTGAGTGGCAATTGACGCAACCCCAAACGACCTTGCACAACACGGCACCACGCACACTTCGGTCTGGTATGGCAACCTACGAACCACTTTTCACTGCTCTGCATCAAGCCGTCGCGCAACGGCAAAAGGGGGAACAGGTCCTTCGCGAACGGTTCCTGGAAGGGCCATCTGCTGACGAGTCGGCCTTGCGGCAAAGGTTGTCGCAATTGCAGGATGAACGGGACCAACTTCGCGGTCAACTGGAGGCGGTCTCTGCGCAGGAACGGGCCGAGCGACTCGCCAGTTATCAGTCGCAACTTGAAGTTGTCGAGATGGCCCATCGCGAAGCCTCCAGCGAGATCGCCCTCCGCTTCGATACGGAATTGGCCGAG
Organism: Planctomycetaceae bacterium; assembly: GCA_041398965.1. Classification (GTDB taxonomy): domain Bacteria; phylum Planctomycetota; class Planctomycetia; order Planctomycetales; family Planctomycetaceae; genus JAWKTT01. Next base: position 17,914 of record JAWKTT010000041.1, read on the forward strand.
ATCGAACAGACACTGACTGACAGCACCTGGGTCGCGACATCGGTCCTCGACGACACAGCAGATGACAGCCCCAAGCGCTTATTCGACAAGTTCAAAACGCTCCTTCACAAAGAACGTGAAGGGCAAGTGGCACAATGGACGGAACTCAACAACGGATTCGAGACCTTAACCAACCGTTACAAATGGGAAGCCCGGCCTCTCCCTGAGCCGACGAATCCCCCCGAGAATCGCGATGAGGGCCAAGAGCGATTCCATGCAGCGGTCGAGAGAGCGGAAAAGCAGTTGCAGGGGATTGACCGACTGTTGCTGCCCAAGTTGTTTCTCGGGTTTCGACCGCTGTGGATATTTCTGGTATTCACTGCCGCAGTGGGGTTGCCGCTCTATTTCCTCGTTCAGCCTTCACAGTTGAAGCTGCACGTTTCGGCAGAAAGTCCGACATGGATCATCATTTCCGCTGCTTGTGCCGCTGGGGGTGTGCTGATCTTCGAGTTACTGGTCTACACTCTCGCCGCCATGAAACAGTCCGACGCCCTCAGGCAGTTGCAACAATCAGTGGTCGAGGCGGGTTGGATTCACGAGAAGTGGCTCGCCATGGCCCGCACCGAGTTGCAAACAAAAACGAAGGAATTTGAAACAAAGCAGCGGATCATGGTTAAGCAACGGGAGCAATCGCTCAACCGATTCGAGAGCGAACATGCCTCACTCAGCGACCGACTCCGCAGTCAACGGGCCGAAGAACTGCGAAACGAAGAACAGCGGCACAAGTCGCAACGACAGCGCATCAGCGATTCCCGCGATGCCGAACTTGCTCGGCTCGACGAGAAGTTTCGCACGCACCTTGCCGAACAAACCGCCTCGATTGAAGCCGCCATCACCGAAGCGCAACATCAGCTCGAAACCTATCTCAGCACGCATGAACGGGCTCGTTCCGAACATTGGCATCAACTGAAAACATCGTGGGACACCGGTTGGGGCGAGTTCGACTCGGCCGTCCGGGCGCTCGGGGAGTCTTCACGATCCCTGTTCGCCCCGTGGGAAGACTTGCGACCAGAACAATGGACGCCTCCTCAAGGACTCCCCCCGGCTGTGCGATTCGGTGGCTATGCGGTCGATCTCGAACAAATGGCCGGACTGATCTCGCCCGACATGCGATTGGCTCCGCGAACCTCACAAGTCGAACTCCCCGCCCTCATGCCGTTCCCGAATGAGGCGTCGCTGCTGACGCTCTTCCGCAACTCGGCAGGTCGCGACGCGGCAATCCGGATGCAGCAGACGATCATGCTGCGACTGCTGACACTGTTCCCTCCGGGGAAACTCCGATTCACGATTATTGACCCTGTCGGTTTGGGGGAGAGCCATGCCGGGTTCATGCACCTCGCCGACTTCGACGAGATGCTCATCAGCGGACGCATCTGGACGGAGACGTCGCAAATCGAAGCCCGTCTGGCCGACCTGACGGAGCACATGGAAAATGTGCTGCAAAAGTATCTTCGCAACGAGTTTGAATCGATTGAAGACTACAATCACCATGCCGGCGAGGTGGCTGAACCCTATCACTTTCTCGTGATCAGCGACTTCCCATCCAAGTTCAGCGAGATCGCGGCTCGACGGCTCAACAGCATCGTGATGAGCGGACCTCGTTGCGGCGTCTACACCTTGATGAGTGCCGACACGTCGAAGCAACTCCCCAACAACTTTTCACTCAGCGACCTGCACACTCAAATGCAGACATTGCAGTGGAAGGAGGGGGCGTTTCATGCGGGGGGGATCGACGCGAAGGGAGACATCGCCCGATGGCCGATTGTGATCGATGAGCCTCCTGGCCCCGAAGCATTCACTCGAATTGTCCGGATGGTGGGCGAAGCGTCAAAGGATGCCCGCCGTGTGGAAGTGTCGTTCGGTCGTATCGCCCCCTCAGTCGCCAACTACTGGAGTCAAGACAGTCGCCGCGAGATCGACATCCCACTCGGTCGAGCCGGGGCGACCAAGTTGCAACATCTCCGACTCGGCAAAGGGACGAGTCAGCACATGTTGATCGCCGGAAAAACCGGTTCGGGGAAGTCGACCTTTCTGCACGCCCTCATCACCAATCTCGCCCTGCATTACAGCCCCAACGAAATTCGGTTCTATCTCATCGACTTCAAAAAAGGGGTCGAGTTCAAACAGTATGCGTCGCAGCATCTGCCACATGCCGAAGTGATCGCCATTGAAAGCGATCGTGAGTTTGGAGTGAGTGCCTTGCAGCGACTCGACGAAGTGCTGCAAGAACGGGGCGAACTGTTTCGTCGTCACGGCGTTCAAGACATCGCAGGCTTCCGGAATGCTGTTCCCGACACCCCTCTGCCCCGCATCCTGTTAGTCGTCGATGAGTTTCAAGAGTTTTTCATCGAAGACGACAAACTCAGTCAGACCGCGTCACTGATGCTCGACCGACTCGTGCGGCAAGGGCGAGCCTTTGGGATTCACGTCATCCTCGGGTCACAGACACTCGGCGGAGCATACTCCCTCGCCCGCAGCACACTGGGACAGGTTGCCGTCCGTGTCGCGTTGCAGTGCAGCGAAGCAGATGCTCACCTTATCCTTAGTGAAGAGAACACCGCGGCCCGGCTCCTCACCCGTCCGGGAGAAGCGATCTACAACGACGCCAACGGCATGCTTGTCGGGAACCATCCGTTTCAAATTGCCTGGCTCCCTGATGATGAACGAGAACAGTACCTCAAACACCTCTCGTCTCTCATGCAGCAACGTCAGCTTCCCTGGAATCCTCCCATCATCTTTGAAGGGAACATCCCCTCCGAACCATCTCGCAACATTCCGTTGCAAACAATCATTCAAGCGGCTGGATCGAAAAGGGAGTCAACTTCTTCAAAAGCAACCGCAGCAGCGTTTGCGGCTCCAACGATTTGGCTGGGTGAAGCGGTCGAAATCAAAGAGGCGACTTCGTTCACCTTTCATCGAGAAGCCGGAAGCCATCTTCTGATTGTCGGCTCCGACAGCGAAGCAGCGTACGGCATCATGGCGACCGCGCTTGTTTCTCTCGCGGCACAGTTCGCGGCGGGTCATTGTCCTTCCTCCCCTGTTACCGTCGCCACTGCTGAAGTGGCCGCGTCACCGACTCCAGGCGAATCGTCCGTCTCGTCGCCGTTGGCATCGTTCTATGTGATCAACGGCAGCCCGGCAGATGCTCCAGAGTCGCAAGGTTGGCGACGCATCGTCGAGACGGTCCCGCAGTCAGCCGAGTTGATCGAACCACGCGATGCCGCCGGTGTCGTCGCCAAGTTGTCCGCCGAACAGCAACGCCGCGAGCAGAATCGTGACGTTGCGCATCCTCCGATTTTTCTCTTTGTCTACCATCTCGCCAAAATGCGAGACCTCCGCAAGGGGGAAGACGACTACTCCTTTGGCGGTTTCGGGACAACTGCCGCGACAACCTCGACCGACCCCGGCAAACAGTTTTCCGACCTGTTGAAGAACGGTCCCGAGAGTGGAATTCATGTGGTGACTTGGTGCGACACCGCGTCCAATCTCGATCGATGGTTGGGCCGCAATGGACTCAAAGAGCTGACGCATCGCATCGCCTTCCAGATGAATGCCGCCGACTCGAGCAATCTCATCGACAGTCCCGCGGCAAGTCGGCTCGGGGTCAACCGTGCCCTGTTCTACCGCGAAGAGTCCGGCACCAGTGAGAAGTTCCGCCCCTACGGTCCGCCGCAAACCGACTGGTTGGCATGGGTGCATCAAACACTCACCCAGGCATCGTCCCCCCCATTAGAAGAAGCGACCGATCTCGACTCGTTCTTCGTGACGTGACCAGCCACGACGACACCCAACCTTGCGAATCGATGGTGTCGAATTCCCATCGGCTGGCCTCTCTGTTAGCATCGTGATTCGACATAGAGGTTTGGTCCCGACAACTCTCGATGAACGAATCTATCCGTGAACGCAAACGCAGAACTTCAAAAACTTCTCGATCTATTTCCCGCCAACCCGCCCGCCATTTCGCAGGCACGGGCCGTTGTGGGAGACCAGATTCCAGAGCCGTATCGGAAGATGCTCGAACATGAGCATCATATGACCGTCACAATGGAGCACTACCACGGTTGCTCCGTCAATGTCGAAGTGTTGGACCAACATCTCGACGGCGATCTGTACACGCGAAAGATTCTACTCCGGCGATCGACCGACAATGTCCCAGTACAGTATGGGATCGTCCGATTTCATTTCGAGTATGTCACCACGGCAGTGCGTGATGAGATCCTTCTCGGGCAGACGCCGCTCGGACGCATCTTGATCAATCACAATGTCCTCAGGCATATCGAACTGGGAACTGTGCTCGAAATCGTCGCTGGCCCGGAGTTGGCCGCCGCGCTCGAGATGCCGGTGGGCAGTGTCACGTACGGGCGTCTGGCGACAATCTTTTGTAACGGACAACCAGCCGTTGACCTGCTCGAAGTCTCTTCGCTGCTCACCTTAGAGACGGAGAAGTCCTCTTCATCGACGGGCGGAGACGCGAGTCACATGTAATGCAGGCCGACCTGACGATCATCGGTGGTGGCATTGTCGGACTGGCGACTGCCTACCTTTTTCAGCAGCGATATCCGGACCAAAAGGTGGTGCTGCTGGAGAAGGAGCACGCGGTCGGTCAGCATCAGTCGGGACACAACTCGGGGGTCATTCATTCCGGTATCTATTATCGTCCCGGCTCGCTCAAGGCGGTTAACTGTCGAGATGGACGACTCGCCTTGCAGCAGTTCTGTGAAGAACAATCTATCCCCTACGATGTCTGCGGCAAGGTGATTGTCGCAACCGAGCCGGAGGAACTTCCACGTCTGGACGCCATCCTGGAACGGGGTCATCAAAATGGGATTGCGTGCGAACTGATCGGCCCTGAACGACTGCACGAACTGGAGCCTCATGCCGCCGGTCTGAAGGCGATTCATGTCCCTGAAGCAGGGATCGTCGACTATCCCGCTGTTTGTCGTCGATTAGCCGAACTGATCGTCGTTCAAGGAGGGGTCGTGCTGACGAATGCCCTGGCGACTGGAGTACGGCGTATGGGCGAGCGAATCGTCGTGCAGAGTCATCGTGGTGACATCGAGACCCGATATCTCGTGACGTGCGGCGGCTTACAGGCGGACCGCGTCACTCGCATGAGCGGTCGGGAGCCGATTGCCAAGATCGTGCCGTTTCGCGGCGAATTCTTCAAGCTCGTCCCTTCTGCCGAGCATCTGGTACGCAACCTGATCTATCCGGTCCCCGATCCAACCGTCCCATTTCTGGGGGTCCATTTCACCCGGATGATCGCCGGAGGAATCGACTGCGGACCGAATGCGGTGCTGGCCTTTTCGCGGGAAGGTTACTCAAAGCTATCGCTCAGCCTGGGGGACCTGGCCGAATCGATTACGTACTCGGGGTTTCTCCGACTGGCGAGTCGCTATTGGAAAACAGGGGCCGCAGAGATGTGGCGTTCGTTCTGCAAGCGATCATTCGTGGCGACACTGCAAAAACTCGTCCCTGAGATTCAAAGCGAACACCTCGAACCAGCTCCATCCGGCGTACGTGCAATGGCCCTTGGTCGAGATGGTCAGATGCTCGACGACTTCGTGATTCAGTCACGAGACAGAATCATCAACGTCGAAAACGCTCCCTCCCCGGCCGCCACCGCCTCCTTGAACATCGGTAAACTCATCGTCGATCGTCTGCAAGAACAGATCGAGGGTTATTGACAGGCCAGGAACATGACGCCCGAATCGGAAAACATCTCCTGAACCCTCCCCCACGCCCTTACTTTTGTGTGATGTCGAAACAGAACAGCAACTCCTGGTCGCGGAGGTAGAGTTTGCCGTTCGAGATGGTGGGGTGGGTCCAGATTTTTCCTTTCGGGTTGCGTTTCGTGGTCTGAGGGGCGAGGGTGAATTTCCCGTGGGGCTTCCACCCTTCGGGAGAGGCCTCGATCAGCATGATGGTCCCTTTGCCTTCGTCTTGCAGCACGAACATGCCATCGGCATAAGCGATGGCACCTTTTCCCAGTTCGTTCTTTTCGTTCCAGACCATTTCGCCGGTTGCGAAGTCCTGACAGATCCAGCCGGGACCATCGGAGTAACCATAGAGGTGGTTGCCAACAAGAATCACGCCGCCATGATGATTCTTCATCACCTGATTGACATAGACATCGCTGACCTTGCCGTCAGCTTCTAACTGCACCAGTTTGCAACCGACGCCGTAGCCGCTGCTGATATAGACTTTTCCGTCGTTATGAATCGGCGTGGGGATGACAGCTGTCTTGCCATTCCAGTCGCTTTGCCACACTACGGCTCCGGTCTCGGCATTCAAACCAACGAGTTTCTGCTGCGTCAACTGCACGTACTGGCGAATGCCGTCGAACTCGACGACGGTGATGGACGCATACTGAGCCCCTTCAGTGAAGTCTTTGCTCTGCCAGAGCGTTTCGCCTGTTTTCCGATTCAAAGCGACAATGGCTCCCTGCTTGCCCCCCGGCGTACAAACGACACGGTCGCCATCAACGAGGACGCTCTCGGTGTACCCCCAGTTTGGAGCTTTGCCCCCAAACTCTGACATCTTCGTCGACCAGACTGAGGTTCCGTCCTGAACCTTGGCACAATGCAGATGTCCCTGTCCACTGAGGGCATAGACATGATCTCCGACAACGGTCGGTGTTCCGCGCGGGCCATCACCCCAGCCGTTCGTGAGCAGTGGTCCCATCTCGAGCGACCACTTCTCGCTCCCATCGGCAGCGTTGATGGCGATGAGAAATTCCTTGTCTTCGCGAGCCCCCATGGTGTACAGCGTATCCCCGACAACCGCGATCCCGGCATAGCCGAGTCCCGCGACATCCGACATCCAGACTTTTCTCGGCCCTTCTGCCGGCCACTCCTTGAGAAGCCCCGTCTCGCTCGACAGGCCGTCGCGGTGTTCGCCACGCCACTGTGGCCAGTCTGCTGCGGACACGGTTGTCGAACAAAGGATGATCCCGAGGAGGAATCGTGTGAGGAATGTTCGTATCATCTTGAGTCTCGCGAAGCGGAAGGGGAATGGGGATGGAAGTCCGTAACCTGAAGTCATTGAGAGCGAAACGCAGACATGGACGAAGGAGGCCGTGCGATCACGTTCACTCCAAGCCGTGTTGGAAGATGGTATCTCCCACAGCCTGTCGGTCAACTGGTCAGCGAGCCTGAGGGAAACTCCGGGTTGTCGTCTTGAAATCTCGTGACTGCTGAAGATCGTTGTCCGACAGAAACTCACAGTTTCTACGAACAAGGAATTCTGTCGCACGAAGAGACAACTCAAGCCGAGTCAAGGTTATGGCACGACGACAACATCCACAACTTGAACGAACAAGAGCACAAATGTCGGACAACGAGAACAAGATCGTCTTGGGGGACTGTGTTTCTGGGATGCAGGCTATGCCGGCGGAGTCCGTCGACCTGGCATTTGCCGATCCCCCCTTCAACATTGGCTACACCTACGACGTCTACGATGATCGAATGGAAGCCGAGAAGTATCTCGATTGGTCGAAAGAGTGGCTGCAAGAAGTGGTACGGGTGCTCAAGCCGAATGGCAGCTTCTGGCTGGCGATTGGCGATGAGTTTGCCGCCGAACTGAAAGTGCTGATGCAGCGGGAGTTGGGGCTCTCGTGTCGCAGTTGGGTCATCTGGTACTACACGTTTGGAGTCAACTGCAAGTACAAGTTCAGCCGGTCGCACGCCCACCTGTTGTATATGGTCAAGAACCCGCGCGAGTTCACCTTCAATGGGACCGACAAAGACCTCCGTGTGCCGTCGGCTCGACAGTTGGTCTATGGAGACAAGCGGGCCGATCCGACCGGACGTCTCCCCGACGACACGTGGATGATCCCACCGGAGGGGGTTCCAATCAAGTTCGCGACGAAGGATGGCTGGGTCTTGCGACCTCAAGACCTTCCAGAATCTTTCGACGCGAACGAAGACACCTGGTACTACCCGCGAGTGAACGGAACGTTTAAGGAGCGAAAGGGGTGGCACGGGTGCCAGATGCCAGAGCAAGTGCTCGCCCGGATCATTCGGGCTTGCTCGAATCCCGACGACCTGGTGCTTGACCCGTTCGCCGGGAGCGGCACAACATTGGCCGTCGCTCGCAAGCTGGGGCGTCGATACGCTGGGTTTGAACTCTCCGAACAGTATGCCGCGCGAGCCCAAGAGCGTCTGGCCTCGATTAAACCGGGTGATGCACTCGATGGTGTGGACGACCCCATCAGCAGCAGTCCCTCGACCGATCAGGGCCGCAAACTCGAAGACGTCGGGACGAACAAACCCAAGAAAAAGAGGTTCTCGTACAAGAATCACAGCAATGAAGAACCGTAAGCCCGTTCTACTCCCCCTCTCCCCCACTGTCGACGCGCCGTGAGCGGCTGTTTGTCGCCTTTCGCTCCGCGAAAGCAGCGCCCCTTTCGCGGAGCGAAAGGCGACTTTCGTTGCGGCCACAAGCCGCGTGAGGTATCCACTTCGTCCACTTCGCAAGACGACCGCATGAGCGTCCATCGCTCCCCCCTCATCCCAACCTTCTCACCCGTGTTAACGCGACCTGAAGTCGGATCGTCGACCACGGGGGGGAAGGAGCGTCGTGTCGGCTACGCCTCCGCAATCTCTGTGCCGAGCGGTATTGCCCGTCCCCTTCGTCGGGAATCTCGACTTCACCCCCTTCTGCCACTTGCGATTTCCGGTGTTGGGGGCCATCATCCGAGTGATGGGGCTGACGACAAGGCGGCTCGGTGAATCACGCGCAAAAGACACATCCACACGGAGAACATGGTGTCGTATCTCTATTGTACCCCCGAACAACAACAGGAAATGCTCGCGAGTGTCGGGGCCGGGTCGATTGATGAACTGTTTCATCAGATTCCCGAATCACTCCGGCTCACTCGTCTGCTCGATCTCCCCGCACCATTGACGGAGATGGAGTTGCAAGCCGAGGTCTCGGCTCGGGCCGCTCAGAACGGTCTTGGGCGAAGCTGCTTCCTCGGTGGGGGTGCGTACGATCACTTCATCCCGGCTGTTGTCGACGAAGTGACTTCGCGGGGGGAGTTCTACACCGCTTACACGCCGTATCAGCCCGAAGCGAGCCAAGGTTCGCTGCAAGCCTTCTTCGAGTATCAGACTCTCATCTGCCAACTCACCGGGATGGATGTCTCGAACGCAAGCCTGTACGAAGGAGGGACCGCAGTCAGTGAGGCGGCCTTCATGGCGATGCGGGTGACCGGTCGTGAAGGGAAAGTCGTCATCCTCGGATCGGTCCATCCCGAATACCGACAGGTTCTCGAAACCTACACTCGCTTCTTGCCGACGACTGTTGTCACGATCCCGGTTCCCAACGGAGTGGCCGACGTCAACCGAGTCATCGAAGCGATCGACGATCAGACGGCGTGCGTCATCTTTCAGCAGCCGAACTTCTTTGGTTGTCTCGAAGAGGTCGAAGCGATCACCAAAGCGGCTCAAGAACGGGGTGCGTTGGCAGTTGTTTCGTTTGACCCGATTAGCTTGGGAATGCTGCGACGTCCCGGCGACTACGGAGCCGACATCGCGGTGGCGGAAGGTCAGTCTTTAGGGACGCCGCTGCAATATGGCGGGCCGTATCTTGGGGTCCTCGCCTGTCGCGATCAGTACGTTCGCAAGATGCCGGGCCGACTGGTTGCCAGCACGACCGATCGACATGGGAACTCCTGTTACGTGCTCGGGTTGCAGACGCGCGAACAGCACATTCGCCGGGACAAGGCGACGAGCAACATCTGTACGAATCAAGGTTTGCTCGCGTTGCGGGCGACGGTGTACCTCTCTCTGCTCGGTCCGCAGGGGATTCAAGAGGTCGCCGAACTGAGTTGCCGAAAGGCCCACTACGCCGCCGATCGACTCCGCGAACAAGGAGCCACGCTGAAATTCGATCAGCCGTTCTTTAAGGAGTTCGTCCTGCAATCAAATGACCCGACTGGTCTTGCAGCACGAGCGGCAACCGCCGGATTCGACGTTGGCCCGGAACTCTTACGGACCGGCTCTGACATTGCGGACGGGCTCCTCGTCGCGGTGACCGAGCAACGGACACGGGTCGAGATTGACCGGTTGGTCGACGTCTTGAAGCAGACATGACCCCGTCCCGATGACCCTGCCTCACGACGACCCGTCGCCATCGCAAATCCCGGACCACACACAGTGTCGGGATGTCAGCGATCCGTCCCCGGCGGAGGCAGTGGCCCCTTCGGACTCCGTCGACACCACAACTTCCGTCACCGGCATTGCTGCCGTTATTGACGTCAACCCGCCCCACCACTCCCGGCGTCTCGCGGGGTTTCGACTCGTCAGTTTGGCAACCATTGCCAGCAGAGTGCTGGGAATGGTTCGCGACACCGCCATGGCGTCGGCCTTTGGAGCGGGGCCGTTGATGGATGCGTTCTCGATTGCCTTTCGGTTCCCCAATCTCGCCCGCAGCCTCTTCGGCGAAGGGGCACAATCGGCCGCGTTTCTCCCGACATTTATTCGTTCGCAAGAACAGGAGGGAGAGCAATCGGCCAAACGATTGGCGACGGCTGTCTCCCTCTCGTTGGGGATGCTGCTCGCCGCTCTCGTGCTCGTTTGCGAACTGGTGCTAGGCTGCGTCTGGTGGATGCCCCTCTCGGTCGACAATCGGTTGCTGGTCGAGTTACTGATGCTGTTGACCCCGTATCTGATGTTCGTTTGCGTGGCGGCTCAGCAATCGACGGTGATGCAGGGACTTGGCCGCTTCTTCTGGCCGTCGATGTCGCCGCTGCTTCTCAATACTATCTGGTTGCTCGCCATCCCGCTGACGCTCTATTCCCATCGAACAACGGGATTCGCGGGCGATGTCACCCGTATGAAATGGGTCTGCGTTGCCATTTTGATTGCGGGGGTCGTGCAGGTTGTGCTCCCGTGGTGGGTGCTGCGACGCTGGGGATACGGCTTCGTCCCTGACTGGCGATCCGCGCTGCCGAAGGTTCGTCATGTGTTTGCCTCGATGGTCCCGCTGATGTTGGGAGTGCTCATCACACAATTCAACACACTCCTCGATGGGGTCATCGCATGGGGGTTGTCACCCGGTATCGAGGTTCCGGCTGTCGATGCGACAACGAGTTCCTACACGGGAACAGAAGCAACGTCCCCCCTCCTCGGCTGGTTCCCCGAACTCTCCAACGGAACTGCCGCAGCGTTGTACTATGCTCAGCGAATGTCTCAGTTCCCGCTGGGAGTCTTTGGCGTCGCCCTGGGGACGGTGCTGCTCCCTCGCTTTTCGCGACATGCCGAGCGAAACGACTTCATCGCCCTCCGTTCCGATCTGACCGCCGGTCTCGGCCTGTCGCTCAGCATCGGCCTACCGGCCAGTGTCGGGTTGATGCTCGTCGCCTTCCCGGCAACATCGTTACTGTTTGAACGAGGTGCTTTCACTGCCGAGAACGCGGCCCTCACAAGCGAGATGACGATCGCCTACAGCTCTGCCGTTTGGAGCATCATCGGGCTCATGGTGGTCAATCGAGCCTTCTATGCCGTACACGATCGCATGACCCCCATGCGGATGAGTCTGTGCGGAGTGGCCGTGAATTGCGTGTTGAATCTCGCGTTGCTTCCGGTACTGCACGAGATCAGTCTCGCCTGGGCAACTAGCGTGGCTGCGATGGTTCAATTCTTGCTGTCACTTTGGCGACTGCAACAGGTCGTCGGACGTCCTGACTGGAGTGGGCTGATCTCGACACTCGGAAAGACACTGATCGCCACTTCAGCCATGGGGCTAGCTTGCTGGTTCGTTCGCATCGAGACACTCACCGCGATTATCGGCCAATCGCCTGTTGAAGCCGGATCGCTCTGGGGGAAACTCATCGCTGTTGTCTTGCCACTCGGAGTCGGAGGGCTGACGTATCTCGGCATCGCCCATCTGTTGGGATTGCGAGAACCTTGGCGAATCATTCGTCGCGGCTCGTTATGAGCACGAACCCGGTGCGACCATCATAATCCGCGCGTCATATCCGGTATTCCGCCCGTCCCCCCAGAAATAGGCTCAAGTTTTCGATTCCCGACCTAAGTTTGTCGGGGCAGTCAACGCCCGCCGCCTCCTTGGTCCGGGGGTGGCTCATTTCAATCTTTTCGGGAGCGTGATGATGGTGAACTGTGTTAAGCAACTCTGGGCAGATGAGCGTGGCTTTATCGTGTCGGCCGAGTTGGCCTTAGTTTCAACAGTTGGCGTCCTAGGGATGATGGCTGGATTGACAGAGGTTTCGGGCAATGTCAACTCCGAACTGAAAGACGTTGGCCATGCCTTCGGAAAACTCGACCAGTCCTATTCTTTCACCAATACCCAGGGTGAAGAATTAGCCTTCTACGATATTAATTAGTTTTCTGTCGCTTGTTTGTTGTTGAGCTGAATGGGCACTATCTCAACGCAAAGAAGCGACCCTTACGCGGATCAGGCGTAAGGGTCGCAGAGAGTTCCCCAAGTGGTTTGAGTCGCTCCCAGTTTGGATTGTGGTTCTTTTACGCTTTCGATGAGCCGACCTGGTCAGGGTCGGCTTTTTTTGTTGTGGTTCGTGTTGTAGTTCGTTGGTTTGTGGTTCGTGTGCAAAGCCCCATGTCTGCGACGTGGGGCCCCCTGTTCGGTCTTAGTGATTAGTTATCGCAAGTCAAATCGTCCTGGCCGCCGCAGTAGTCGACGTGGTCACGGAAGCCAAAGCCCCCAGCCCATCCCTTATGACCGGCGATCCCATCGCTGTGATAGCTCTGGTCGACACAGTTAAAGGCTGCCCCAACATCTTCCAGTTCTTCGCTGACGTTCCAAGCCAACTCGCTCAGGCCAGCAATGAGGCCGAGGACGCAAATGGTCGCGATCAGGACCAGTTCAGCAGAAACGATGAAGCCATTTTCGTCAGCGTGGAGTTTGGCGAACAGGTTGGTCATGGAAGTGTCCTCAAGGTGTGGGGTGAGTTTTCGTTTGTTTGGCGTTCGAGAGTCTGTCGTGTTGACTCGTCGTTATTTGATGAGAAGTGATAAAGCACCCCGCGTGCCAAACGCTTGACAACCCGTTCAGAAATCTTGACACCACCTCGCGACCATCTCCACAAACCCTTTCATGTCAGAGAGATGCGCTACTTCCGAGAACAACACATTTTGTTCAACAACCGAGACACCCCCCATCCGTCCGATGATGCCGCCACGCCACACCCCCCGCCGTCCGCCCAGCCGCGTCGACGTAACCTCTGGCTCCACCACAAGTTCCACCCCACGTTGCCGAATCACCACAACGTTTCCACAACGCAACATCCACCGGCCCACCCGTAATAAACAACGCCCCCCAAACTCGCCCATGAGATGGGCGTGCTCGGGGGGAGTCGATTTCAAGAAAGAAACGCCGTCGGGATTCAAGACCACGACGGCGTTTCGAGTGTGACGACCTGATGTCGGAAACGGAATCAGTCTCCGTTGTTACCGGACATCATCTTTGGGCCTTCGGCGACTGGGGTGTCGCAGTCGATCTGGCACTGATCGTTATCGCATTCGTCGGTCGTGTCGACGAAGGATGAACCGCGTGTGTAAGCACCAACTCCACCTTTCGTGTTGTTGATCTTCGAGAAGCCGTTGAACGAGTAGCTCTGGTTCGCGCTACCGATTGCGTCTGCCACGTCGTTCAGTTCTGCCACGACGGCATGCTGAATTTCGCTGAGACCGACAATCAAGCCAATCACGACAATGGTCGCGACCAGTACGAGTTCAGCCGAGATGATGAAGCCCGCTTCATCTGTCATCAATTTGTGCAACATGTGTGAGACTCCCAAGTGTGTGAGGATATACCGTAGGGGAATGCCCTACCGACACGAAGGAAAAGCACAAGGAGTGCCAACGGTCGTCCGAATTGCTGACCAGCGGGCCGAAAGCGTCGGGCACACGGCATTTCCCGAGGAAATGCGAACTGGCTGGAAGTCGATGCCATTACGGTCGACGACCGAACAGACTGCGTAAGCCGCACATCAGCCAGGACCGGAAGATTGCGCGCCAGGAGGGCGATACATCAGTTGGCGCGTTGCGGAAACGCCCCGTTTACGGAGAACCGTCCTGATCCCTGCTGACCGAACAAGTCGGATGCTGATCGTGATTGATACGACCCTCACAACCGGATGTTCTCGATGGGAATGATCTGCATGCAAACAGCGATCGAGGCGTGATGCCGAACTCTGTTCGTCCCTCAAGCATTCCGCATTCTACGGACGTACACATGACGGGTCGTCCTGCGACGAAGGAGCTTCTCGACTTTCGGCGGGGCCCGTCGCTTGGGGTTTCTTGACCGTAATTGTCATGGTCGCGCGGAGGCCGTCGCGGAGAATGTTGTTGCGGTTCTGAACCTCAGCAACCACTCGCACCTTTCCGGAAACGGGCTGGACGACGTCGTCGACGTGAATGAGTTTTCCGGTGAACTTCTCTTCCAGTGCCCCGGTGCTCGCCAGTTCGGGGACATCAAGTTGCACCATCACCTCAGACCCCGGAGCAAGCCCCCAGAGTTCATCCAGAGTGCCGTAGCCCTCGACGTGGACCCTGTCTGTACCGACGAGTTCAAGGACCGACTCTCCATCTCGCAAAGACTCTCCGGGCGTCTTCATAACCTGTCGGATCGTCCCGCTGAAGGGTGCCAGGACCCGGTAGGCTCGCAGTTCAGCTTCTGCCTGTTTCGATTCAAGGTTGCGGATTGTCTGTTCAAACTGTGCTTGTTCGAGAGACAGTCGACTTCGTTCATACTCCATGCGACGTTGCCGAACGTTCTGCTCGGTAATCGCCCCCTGAGACTGCAACGAAAGGGCCGTCTCGTATTCTTCCTTAGCGGTCTTGAGGACCTCATCGGCAAATCGAACGTTGACATCGTTGCCAGCTCGGGCTTCGGCCAGTGTGGTGACGGCGGTGGCGATTTCGTGTCGCAGTTCGACGAGCAACGTCCCGCGAGTCACCTTATCGCCGACGCGGACCGGAAGGTCATCAATGACCCCATCCCGCTCTGCGGCAACCATGGTTCGATCGACGACCTTGATCTGGCACTTCGGCAAGACGATCTCACGAAGCACGGCCGTCGAAGGGGAATCGTCCCCCGGAAGGTGCGACGAAGCCAAGGTCAGCGTCAGCAACAGCATCATGACAAGTGACGTACGTCTCATGGAGAGTTCCTCTTTGGGGGTAGCCCGAATGTGTTCCTAACGGCCCGAATATCGACGCGACTTCGGTCGAAGAGCGATTCGCCCCGAAGTTCACTCGATCGCCCGCAGCCACCGCAAGCTGTCACGGTGAACAGTATCATGACGCACTCCCGCACGAACCGCAAACAGAGAGTCTCTGAGCATCGACTGGCGGCCCAGGCCTTGCCACTCATTGATGAATCGTCGACGAATCCCTTTGACCTCCTTTTATCTTCGCTGATTCGTCGGCTCTGTTTCATCTGCAGACCATCCGATGAGAGCCGACGAAGGAGAACGATCGGATGAGGTCGCGTTGAGGGGGAGTTCGACGATGAATTCGGTCCCTTTGCCCGGCTCGCTGAAGCAGCGGATGCGACCTCCGGCGTCACGGACAATTCGGTAGCAGAGAGAAAGGCCGAGACCTGTCCCCTTGCCAGGCTCCTTCGTGGTGAAGAAGGGATCGAAGATTCGGTTCTGGATGTCGGGCGGAATGCCTGTGCCTGTGTCGCGGATACTGACTTCGATTCGCCCCCCCTTTTGCCTGGTCGAGAGCGTGATGGTCCCTGTGCCGTCGATCGCTTGCACGGCGTTGTTCAACAGGTTGAGGAAGACCTGTCCAATCTGTCGGAAGGGTCCATGAATCAAGGGGAGTTCGCCGAAATTTCGTTCGACGACGATTCGATCCCAGAATTCCCCCCGCATCAGGCTGACGGTGAGTTCCAACGACTGATTGACATCGAGTGTATCGGTCTCGCGTCGACCGGGATGGGAGAAGACTTTCATGTCTCCCACGATCTTCACGGTGCGGTCGGCTCCATGCGCGATCGCCTGTGTGAGGCGATCGATCTGTTGAAACGTTCGTTCCCGTCGAGCCCGATCGTCGGGTGTGTTATGGGTCGGCCCTGCCTCAGAGAGCATTTGTTCGCGCAGTTGACCGATGCGAATCGTCAGTGGTTCGATGCCATTAGAAACTGCGTTGATCGAGTTGTTGATCTCATGAGCAAGCCCAGCCATCAGTTGTCCGAGCGAACTCATCTTCTCGCTTTGTACCAGTTGATCTTGTGCGAGGCGAAGTTCTTCCAGCGTCGCTTGCAGTTCGATGTTGCGGTCTTCGAGGTCGATGTGCAGTCGACGAATTCGCAGTCTCGCATCGACGCGAGCCAAGAGTTCGGCTGGGTCGACCGGCTTTGACAGATATTCATCGGCTCCCGCCTCCAGGCCTTCAATGTGATGCACCGTTTTGGCGCGGGCCGATAGAAGCAGGAAGGGGATCGTCTTCGTCTCTGGGTTCTCGCGAACGCGTCGGCAGAACGCGTGTCCATCGAGTTCTGGCATCGTGACATCGGAGAGAATCAGGTCGGGCTTCATTTGGGAGACGACCGCGAGTCCTTCCAAGCCATTCGCGGCGTAGTACAAACGATAACGGCTCTTCAGGATCGAGCCGATCACCTGACGCACTTCCGGCATGTCGTCGACAATCAGCACCGACCACTCGGCATCCAGATTCCCGGCTGATTCTTCGTTGACCGACAAATACCTGGCATCGATCTCACACAATTCGGGAAAGCGTCCGACAGTCTGTAACTTGGCTGACGAAAGGGGACTCGACGGCAAGAGGCAGTCTGTCCGATCGACACGAGGGATCGTGAAGCCGAATGTGCTCCCCTGTCCGGGGGCACTTTCGACGAAGACCTGGCCCCGATGGAGTTCGACAAACTCCTTGACGATTGCCAGTCCCAACCCCGTCCCGGCATGGGCCCGAGCGTTGGTCCCTTCTGCCTGAATAAACCGCTGAAACAATCGCTGTTGTTGATCTTTCGAGATGCCGATGCCGGTGTCTTCAACCGCAATCCGAAACTCCCAGTCGTCATCGTGCAACGAATCGGAGAGGGGGAGCAGTTCGAGTCGCAATGTGACTTCACCCTGCTCTGGAGTGAACTTCAGTGCATTCGAAATGAGATTTGTGATGACCGAATCGATCTTCGCCTCATCCGCCAATGTCACCGGCGAAACCGAGGACTGTTCGGAGAACTCCGGGGTGATGCAAGTCAGCGTGATATTGCGACGATCGGCCAATTGACGAGCTTCGGTGATGATGCGCTGACAGAGTTCAACCATGTTGACTGGCTCGACATCAAGTTCCGTCATCCCGGCGTCTGCCTTGGAGACGTCGAGTAACTGGTTAATCAGCCGGAGAAGTTTCTGACCGTTGAGTTGGGCCATCCGCAGCAACGATTCGGTCCGTTCATCCAGACGACCGAGCGACTCACTCAAAAACTGTTCGATCGGTGACACGATCATCATCAGCGGCGTCCGTAATTCGTGGCTGACGTTTGAGAAGAACTCGGTCTGATGTTGATTACTGATTTGAAGCTGATGCATCGACTCGCGCAACTGTTCTGTTCGTTCGACAACCTGTTGTTCGAGAGTTGCCTGGAGTCGTCGCACTTCGGAGTCTTTGCGTTGCAGTTGTTCGGTCATCGCATTGAACTGCCGAGAGAGGATGTCGAGTTCGTCGGTCCCCGCCGGATAGGCTCGTTGCGTCAGGTCTCCCTTTTCGACCCGCCGCATCAATTCGACCAACTCATTGACCCGCGAACTGACCGAGGTCGACAGATATTGCGAATAGAGAAAACCCATCATCAACGCCACTGCGGCGATGAACAACGTCTCATTCCGCAACGCCAGTACGGCTTCGACCTGATTGATCGGGTCTCTCACGATGTCGTGCGCTCTCTGATTTGCCTGTGCACCAATCGTCACACAGGTGGCCGACACGATCAGGCCGAAGCAAATGACCATCCGCCATTTGATGCGTGTCGAGGGGAGGTCTCCTGGAGGTTCGACCCCACTTCGCAACAGGGCTTTGAGGGGGGGCCGAATCCAAGACTCGGCCGAGAGGAAGGTCATCACAACGATCGCCGCGATCATGTGCAAAGCAACCAGCACCATCAGCACCAGCAAGTCGGCGGAGGCGACGAACACCTGTTCGAGATAATAGAATGAAATCGCTGGCCCCGCGATCACCGCAATTAACACCTCGGCAACGCTTTGCCTGCGGGGAAACGAGGACGCCTCATGGACCGCGATGGCGGCAATTTTGGGGTCAAACGGTTGACCCTCGATCAGTTGACGATGGATCGGGCGAAAATGACGCGTGTGCCAGTGGGCAAGAGGGATCGTCAGCAGGACTGCCACGATGACTTGAACGGTTCCATAGGTGGCGAACGCTGTTCGCATCGAGTCTGGCATGCGAGTCGCCCAACAAACATAGGCGACAATGATCAAGCCACCGGCCAACAGTGTGAGCCGGGTGAGGTAGATCATCAGCAGCGAATATGCAGCGGGAAACCGCCGATACAGACGTTCGAACATGCCGGGCCACCATCGATGCGAGGGGAATCGCGGTTCGCCCACTCGTGGACTTCGTGGCTCAATGAGGGAGCACGAGTCGCGAGGCAACAGCCGGGGTCGAATTCCATCGACCGTTATTTCTGGCCTATGCTGGCGATTTCACTCATCCATAGCTTGTCGAATGCTTCGGCGTAGAGGCGAAGAGGACAGGAGGTGACACTTTCGGCAAGTTGATGCAATCGCGACCGATGCTGTCGCCACTTCCGAATATAACGCTGCTCGATTCCAGCCAGTTCGATCAGTCGAACGTTACGCTCGCTACGGGTCGGATCGATCAGTTGGGATAACGTGATCACTCCCGATGCAACAGCCTCAGCGAAGATACCACTTGTGATGTCTCCCGCAGGGAGTTCACGTCGCCAGGTTGACACAAGGTTACCAATACGGGCCATCCACTCCCCTTCCGCCACAACCTCACGAATCTTTCCGAACTCCGCCGCATCGACTGAGGTACTTACCATCAGATCGATACTGGCCGCACACATCACCATCATGCCATAGGGCGAAAACCGATCATGATCGGCTCGGTTCAACAATTGTGGATGTCCATTGAGCAACTGCGAATAGTCAATCGTCGTCATCAACTGAGAGACGTCGAATTGAAAGGCCGACTTCAGCTCGGCATACCGAGGTAAGCGTTGCACAGAGCGAGTCAGTTCGTCCCACACATCGAAACAGAGCCGACGATATTCCTCCCCGGCGTGGCGGCCTGTTGTGGTTGAGGCCTCAACCTGCTGCGAGATGACGTTTCTCGTCCCCTTTGTCGCGCTATCGTCCGCCGAACTCGACGCGAGTTGGAGGAGTTCGCGGAGAAGCTCGGGGTCAGACTTCAGGTCGGCAAGGTCATCCAGCAAAACGTTGAACATCGCCAGTAAAACCTTGAGTCGCAGCACTTCGTCGCGCCACTCTCGCGGAACACTGGGGAGCGTCAACAGGTCGACCGCATACAGACACCAACGCCAGAGGTATTCCGGCCGAGACTCCGCTGCGGCACACCGCGAAATCCAGTCAGCCAGGTTTTCCGGAATCGGAGTTGCCCGGACTTGGGAGTCGATTTTCTGAAGCTCTGGCGAACCGACCAGACTCCCGGACCAGGACTCCCGCAATGCATCACTGACAACCGCCGTTGACCCTTTCGCATCGATAAACGTGACCCGGGACAGAGACCGCCGCCCCTCGCCACCTTTCCCAACCACATCGTCCAGGAAAAGTCCACTTCCATCCGCACTTGCATAACGAACAGAC
>JAWKTT010000042.1:0-37357 GCA_041398965.1 Planctomycetaceae bacterium
CCTGACGAAAGCGGGCCCTGCGAGTTGAGCAGGATTGGCACCATCGTCTCCACTGAAACACGGCCCTCTTCAATGGGTCCGTTCCCGTTAGCCAGCGGGTTTTATGAGATATCGGCCCATCAAGGCAAGACGAAACTGACCTCCCGGGAACTCTCAGGTGCATTCGCCACTTTGTCATCGCCCCAGTTGGCAGCGTCAGTGGATGCGGGGCCGCTTCTCCCTGCGCAGAAGACCTGCCGACTTCAGCGAGCGTCTCCAAGGGGGAAAGTCTGAAATGATGGGAGCGAACGGACCAGTCTCGAGAAATTACGACAAATCGGATGAAACGGGCCCTATTTCCGGGAGAGTTTCGCAGTGTCTGGGCGTCGTAAGATAGAGTGCTAACTAAGTTGATTGCGAGAGATGGGTGACTTGCGTCAACTTTTTGGGCATAATTGACCTGCATCACATCTCCTCTGTCAGGTTGCGACAGGGGCCCTTCTCGTTCGTGCTCGGATGACGTTTATGGCTATTTCTCGCACACTGTTGGCGAACAATGCTGCTCGAACTACTACTCTCGAACGGAACAGACAGGTTTCCCATCTGCGATCGTTACCGCGTCTGGTTTGGACGGGGGTGCTGTTGTGGGCTGCCGTGTCGGGCATCGGCACGAACCTGCTTGCGGACGATGACCCTGCCACGTCAACAACCCCGGCCACTCCCGCAACCTCGGCTGATGCGGAAGAGGCGACGTCTCCCCGAACGGTCTACTTGCCCTACCGCAATTTGGCGGAAGTGCTGAAGGAGCATGGGGCGACTGCCATTGTCCCTTACGAAGACTATTTGCGGATGATCGACGAGTCGCAGCAGAAGCCAGGGCCTGCGGTCCCGGTCGATGCGGTCATCACAAAGGCAACCTATCGAGGTGCGGTGGCCGGGGATGTCGCCCGCATCACGGCGACGTATCACATCACCGTCTTGGGAAACCCATGGATCGAACTCCCCTTAGACTTCGGGAACGCGGCGATTGGAAAAGTCTCAGCGGCCGACAAGAAGCAAGTCATGCTGCGGGGAATGGGGGCCGGGAAGTATGGGTTGCTCATCGGTGAAGCGGGTGACGTTCAGGTAACGTTCGAACTGGTCACACCAATCAAGACCTCGCCTGATGGCCGTGAGTTTGCGCTATCGATACCGTCCGTCGGGATCTCCACAATCGAATTCTCGGTACCTGAGAAGGATCAATCGGTCCGCATCCTCGAAGCGATCGTCCAGTCCGCTGCTCCACCAAAGGCTACCGAAGTCGCAGAGGGGGACGCTGCCAACGGTGACAGTCCGGTCAAACCGGCTGACGCAGTCGATGACGCTGATGAGACGCGAGTGCTCGCAACACTCGGCGGCAGTCGGACGATCTCCGCTCGCTGGCATCCCAAGAGCGGGATGAAGCCAGAGATGGACCTCCTTTCGAGCGTCGTCAATCGACAGCAGATCTCGATTGAAGATGGGCTGATTCATCGTGACGCATGGCTCACCTTTCAGATTCTGCGCGGGAGTACCAACTCCCTCGAGTTTTCGGTCCCCACTGGCCAACGCATCCTCGACGTCTCGGCGGATGCCCGCGTCAAGAGTTGGAAGGCGACTGACGAACAAGGGCGACAACTTGTGCTCGTCGAACTGCTGACACCAGCCGACAAGGAAGTGACGCTCGAAGTTCACACCGAAGAAACGCTCCCCGCCGGACCGTTTTTTCTGGGGGGAATCAGTGAGACGGGATTTGTCCGGGGGATTCATGCGGTCGGCGCGGTCCGAGAGAATGGTCAGGTGGCTGTCAGTGTCAGCAACGACCTCATGCTGACCATCGTCGATCAACAGGGGGTCAGTCGCATCGACAACGGAACCGCCGACAACAGGTTGCGTGGCGAAGGACGGCAGACATGGAAATACTACACCCCACAGTTTCAGCTTTCGGCGACGGTCGCCCAAATACAACCCCGTGTCGTTGTCGAGCAAGCGTCTCGACTCACATTTACTCCCGATGAACTGCAACTCGTCGCCAATCTCGACTTCACAGTCGAAAGGGCCGGTCTGTTTGATGTCAAACTCCGGCTCCCGTCTCAGTTTTCTGTCGACGATGTCCAATGCGATGCCATGCAGGAGCGCTCGATCAACCCGGCCGGGGACCTCCTCAGCATTCGGCTGAAAGAGAAAACGCTCGGGCAATTCCGGATCATCGTTCAAGGCCACCGCACTCTGGCGATGGCCGAGAATGACGTCGAACAAGACTTGCCGCTGCTCGAACCGTTAAACGTCGAACGAGAGACCGGCACGATTCATGTCTATGCTCCGGCTGCCATCGAAGTCGCAACGAACGAGAAGGAATTGCAAGCTGTGCAACCCGCCCCTTCGCCGCCAGGACTGCGTAACGGCGAAGCACTGTTGACCTCCGCCTGGACCTACTCCCGCCGGCCCGTACGCATCCCAGTCAAGACCACCCGCAAGCCCACCCGCCTGTCGGTTCAGATTGCCACGGTCGTCGATGTTCAGCCCGAGGTGATCGAAGTCACAACCCACCTTGATGCTCTCGTCGAGTTCGCCGGGATCGATACGTTTCAGTTCCTGGTCCCTGCCGACGTCTCGGATCGGGTGCAGATCGATGTTCCGGCGAATGACAACACTTCCTCTCCGATTAAACAGAAGTCTGCCGCCCCGGCCGAGAAGGGTTGGGTCCTCTGGACCGTGGAAACACAGCGAGAAGTGCTCGGTCGACAACGCTTCCAGATCGTCTATCGCCTGACCGATGACGCCCCCGTCCACGCGACCCCCGTCGCCGTTGGAACCACTCCTCCGACACCCATTCCGGCCACTCCCACCCCGGTGGACTCACTGGTCCCCGATCCCACACTCCCCACACCGGCGACCCCGGACACCACAACTCCCGAGCCAACGCCGACTCCGTCAGCGGACAGTTCTGGTACACCTGCTTGCCCCCTCCTGTCGCTGGCACGAAGAGTCCTGATGATGGACAGAATCGCATCGGCGACCTCGGCTGCCGCTGGGAGGCCGGTCGCGGACGATTCTTGCTCATCAAACCGACCGGAGTGGCTGAGCGTCCAGCCGCGACCGGCTGTTCCGCTCACGCAACTCTCGGAGAAATCCGGATCGACAAGGAGCGGTCGCTATCGCTGCTGCAGGGTGAGGCCTCGGGGGGCGTCGAGCCGATCGATATTCGCGAGCTGACACTGTCCCTGTCACAGGAGCGATCGCCTACCGCTATTATCGACAGCCTGACGAAGGGGGTGTCGTGGAACTGCAACTTGCTGCCAGTCGATTCGACGTTCAAGAGGTCATCCCGGACGATCGTACGGAAGGGGTTAATCGAGATCGCCGAGTCGTCACACGGCGGCCATACCGCTGTCGGTTCCTGGTCAAGTCGCGGAACGACAGCGTCTGCGGATCGACTGCCGCGCGGATGGAACTGCTCGGAGCCTTCGTCGGCAGCCGTGAGGTGAAACCCAATCAAGTTCAGGATCCGGCAACGTCTGACAGCCTGATGATTCCCTACGACATCAACATCGATCGGGCGACTCCGTCGGATGAAGAGTTCTTACTGACCGTACAATTCAACTGGGCGGTCACGCCTCAACCTTATGAAGCAATGTACGGTCGGGGAAAATTGGCGTTGCCCATCCCCCGAATCGGCGGCTCTCAGGCCCCCGCACTCGTACAAGAACTGCGAACGATCGTCTACGCTCCTGAAGGGTTCTGGCTGGTTGGGACTCCTGACAAGTTTCGGGTCGAAGGGGCTCGCCCCTGGCATCACGGCCTGTTCGAGTCACCCGTCGCCTACATTCCGTCGTCTCTGGACCGCTGGATCGAAGGGGGAAACAAGCCAGTGGACCCAACCCTGTCGACAACCTCACGCTCACCGCGTATTCCAATCTTGGCGGGGCCGAGTCGATACAGATCGTCTGGTGGGATCGTTTGAAAATCTCTTTGGTGTTCAGCATCGCACTGGCGATCGTTGGCTTCTTTACTGTTGTCGACTGGCTGGGAGAATAAACTGAGCCTGCTGCTGGTCCTGGTGTTTGCTGCCTCGCTGCTGGGACTGGCCGACCTTCCTGCCCTGACACACGGCCTCGCGGCCGCCCGTTACGGACTCCTCTTCCTTCTCGGCCTCTGGCTTGTTCACGGCCTCTTTCAACTCCGCCCTGCGTCCCCCATCGGCGGCGACATCATCCTGCCTCAAGAGACCATCGTCAGCCTTCCCACGGAAGAGACACCAACGCCGGTCGCGTCGACTCCGGAAGCAGCAACTGCCGCACCTTCAGATGGAATAGCATCAGAGGCGAAGCCAACATCACCGGATGAGCCTCCACCTGACAAATCATAAGGGCGAGTTTTCTTACGACGATTCGATGGGCCATCGAGGCTTCATCAATCATCGGATCACAACAAGAGATTCGCCCAATCAACGGACATCCACGTCCGACGTATGGAGAAGACAAAGTCTGGGCTGTTGCAGGAAAGACCCGACAGAAGTGTCTGTGCCACCGCAACGATGAATTCAATATCCTCTGTTTTTGCAGAGTCCAATATGACCATGCTCTCACCTGTTGACCGAACGAACGAGCCGACTAGTTATCGTTGGCTGGGCGATATTTTGTCACCGATTCATCAGTCACAATCCACTCGGAGACTGTTGGTGCTGGGCGTGCTCTGCTGTCTCTTTGCGGTGGTCACTCAGCCGGTTGCCGCACAGCCGGCCCCGGCTCATCCGGTGGCGAATTCGTCTGTCACGGAGGATGCACTCAAGTCGCGGCACATCTATGTTCCAGTGAGCGAACTCGACTTGCTGGCGGACAAGGACCGTCCCGGTGTGCTGTTGGGGCGTGAAGAATTCGAGCAACTCCTGACGACCGCTCGTCAAGACGGGGTCATCATTCGCGAGCCGAAGGTCGACGTCTTGCTGAAAGAGATGCACTATACCGGCATCATCGTTGATGATGAATTGCGACTGACATTGAATGTCGAGGCGGTGACTTTTGGGGATGGCTGGCATGTGGTTCCGCTGGGCATCTCTGGGTTACGGGTTGAAGGAGCGACTCAAGAAAAGGGGGTTGCTCGTCTTCTCCGGTCGACCACTCCCGACACTCTCGACTGGCAGATTCAGGGAGCCGGTGCTCATCAGTTGACGCTGGAACTGATCACCCCGCTGATCGCTCAGGGGAGCGATCGGGCGGCCTCTTTCGGGTTGTCGGGTGCACCGACTGGGTTGCTTGAACTGACGCTTCCCCCCGGAAAGTTTGTCCGAGTCAATGGACGTTCGCTCCCGATCACTCAGGCTCCTGTTCCCCCGGCAGAAGCTGATGCGGTCGCTCCAGAGGGAGCGGGAGCACGGACTGCGGACATGCCGATCGGCGGGGGGAAGTCGTTGACGTTGCTCTTCACCGATCGAGACTCCGAAAGTCAGACCGACACTCTCACTCTCGCGCAAACCGCGATGGGATTGTATGCCGCACCGGGCGAAGTGACCTGGACTGCCCGCACCAATCTGCATGTGGCCGGTCGACAACTGACACAAATGGTGGCATCGGTCCCCAACAGCGTCGAAATCACGAATGTCGAATCGAGTGGACTGGAATCCTGGGAACTCGCCGACGACCCTCGTGAGGCGGGGCGGACGGCGATCACGCTGAACTATCGTCAGCCGTTCGATGGTGCCCGCCGCATTACGTTTCAGGCGGTGCTCGTGGCGACTCCGGACGACGATTGGACCGTACCAACATTGCGATTGAACGACGTCAACTCCCATGTCGGGAGTGTCACGATCCAACACCCACACGGGGTCCGCCTGCTGCTCCTTGAAGAAGCAGGAGCGACGATTCAGCCGACAGGTGCCGAGTCCACTCCGGTCAACCCGATGCCCCCTTCGACGGAGAAACTGTCGGGGGAGGGCTCGTGGTTTCGCTTCTGGGAGGAGCAGTTCTCGCTCCGCTTTCGAACGGTGACCAAGAAAAGTGAAGTGCATGCCGCCATCACGAACTTGCTGGACGTGCATGATGCCGCCATCGACTTGTACACGTCGGTCGATGTCTCGACGTTGTTCGTTCCGTTGTTCGAAGTGGCCTTGCGAACTCCGGGGGATTACGAAGTGGTGTCGCTGACGGTCAATGACGTCGCGACCCCTTGGAAGGTGGCGTCAATTGATCCGAACCGAAACGAAGTCCGCATCCCTCTGTTGAATCCGTTGCTTCCGGGCGAGTCGCGAGCTTTGCGGTTGCATCTCCGTAAGTTGCCCGATGTCTGGCCGGTCGAAGATTCGCCGATCGAGTTTGCCTTACCGGGAGTGCAACTGGTCGGAGCCGATCTGGTCGAGGCGTTGTACGGAGTCGTGGCCGATGCCGAAGTGTTACTCGCCCCGCAATCGTTCACCGGTTTAGAACCGGCGAAACGTGAGGAACTGGACATCCTTCGTCGGCAAGTGGCCCAGAGCGGTCGGGAATTGAAGCTCGGCTATTCGAATCAGGGGAGTGACATTGCGGGGGGCGTCATCGCCACACGTCGGGCCACATCAATCGCTGCCGCGACGATCACGTTCTTGCGGGCTGATCGGGAGTGGATCGAAACCCATCTCGAAGCACAGCTCCGTATCACCGGGGGAGGGACGCGAGAACTCGTCTTCACTCTCCCCGATTCTGTCGGGACCGATCTCCGGTTTGAACTTCTTCAGGGGCCAATCGACACCTCAAGTCCTGTGACTCAGGCCCAACAGATTGCACGTCTTGAATTGCCGTTGATTGTCGAACAACTGCATGAGCCGGGAGATGACGGGGAGAGTCGTTGGACGTTGAAACTCGATCGACGTGCTCAGGGAGACTTGACCATCGTCACTCGCTCTCGGCAGGCTCGCGGGGCCGTGCCCGAGTTCCCTGTTGTTGCCTTGAGTGTTGTTGGTGCCGAACGTCAGAACGGGCACCTCGCGGTCGAAGCGAGCACGGAACAGCGTCTCGAACTCAAGGCCAATGATGATGCCGGGCAACCTTTGCCGACGGTTGATGTTGTCGATTTTCCGAAGTCGCAGTATCAGCCTCAAGGTCGCATCGTCGCCAGTGCTCGATATCTCCGTCCAGGGTTTCGGGCGTCTGTTCAGGAAGAGCGATTTGAACGGGAAGCCATTCCGACAGCGTTTGTCCATCAGGCTTCGATGAAGACTCTGTTGGATGAATCCAGAGAGTTGCATCATCAATTGGAACTGCAACTTGTCGCTGTCGGGGTGCAGTCGTTGCGACTTGAACTGGGGGCGGGCGAGGTGCTGTTGTCGGCTCTCGTCGACGAGGTGCCGGTCGAAGTTCGGACTGCGAAGAGTTTGCAAGCGACAAGTTCCGACGCGAAGTCCCCCGGTTCGATCGTGCTGATCCCACTCACCGCGACCGCTCAACCGACACGTCTCCGCAGCGTGCGACTCCTGTATGAGAGTGAATCGCCGCCAGGGGGAAGTGCGGGAACCGACAGTGGATTCGGCACACAGGTGTCGTTTGCTGGACGATTCACCCAACGTCCCCCGGTGCTGGCTGTCGTGACTGGCGAAGGAACGATTCAGCCGCTGGAGGTCCTGGAGTGGAACTGGCAGGTGTACTCCCCCCCCGAGGTCCGTCTACTGGATGTGACCGGGGCATTTCATCCGCAAGAATCGTTGACAAACGACAGCGTGCTCTCTCGGATCAGTTCCTACTGGCGCCTGCCGACGTCGGATCAACTGGTCACCTTGGGAGTGGCCTTCGGGGGAATCGTCCTCTTCTGTCTGATTCTAATCGTCGTAGTTGATCGGTATCGAATTGCGAAAGCGAAGTGGAACCAGCAGGGCAACGGGAGGATAACCCGAGTGTCTCTACTCTGGGGCTGTGCCTTCGTGATCGCCCTGTTCATCGGTTTCAGCCTGTTGCTGATGAATCTCCAAAGCCCAATGGGCTCCCGAGAGGCCGCCCATCGGACAACCAGTGAGCCCATGTCGGTTCGGTCGGAGGGTCTCGAACTTCGCGGTGGGATGGATGAATACTTCAACATGGAGACCGCGTCCGAGCCGGGGGCCGCTATCGAGGCTACTCCCTCAGTCTTCGCGGGTGGCGACTTCGACGATCAAGGCGGCAGCGAGAGAGCGAAAAGGTCAATGCTTCCGGTCGAGTCAGCCACCAAGGATTCGTTTCAGCGCCCTATTGCGAAGAGTGAACGCCTCGACAACGAGTCACCGGGGCGTGTTTCGGGAAATGAACAGCCTGACCGGAGGCCGGCTGCTCGAGGGGGACTGCCGCCAACCGCAACGGAACCGACGACACCGTTCCCCACCGTCAACGCTCCGGAATCGAAGCCAGCGGACGATCGATTTTCTGATCCCTTCGCCCCGGTGACCGCCACGACACCGCAGGCAGAGACTCGGGCGGCTCCGGACGACTTGTTCAATCGACAGTTGGCCGAAGGGAAAGAGGGGCAGTCGTCAAAGGGGGACCTCGCCGATGCGCCGATGTGGAATCCTCTGAGTGAAGGGGAAGTTCGGCGGTCGATTCAGCCCGCAACTGGGAAGGGGGCGTTGCTTTCACTCAATGCAAACCTCACTCCCCCCAATGGTTATGTGCATCGAGCCTTCTACTATCGCGGAGCGTCGTTGAAAAACGAGAGCCTCACCTTAGGACTCGATTACGGAAGTTATCGGTCAGGGCAAATGATCACCTTCGCCATTGCCGCCGGTCTGTTGCTGCTCTTCTGGTGGCAGCGGAATCGAGAGTGCTGGACACGTTTGATGTTCGCACTTGTGATGTTGCTCGGCCCGTGGATGCTGGCGTCGTTCGTCGGGTTGCGGTACATGGCGATTCTCGATGGTCTGTTTCTCGGGGCGCTCGCGGGATGCGCTTTGTGGATCGTACTGGCCGTTCGAACCTGCTGTGTCCATCTCTGCCGCAACTGCTGCGGAGTGTCCAAATCGACTTCGACGCTCCTGATCCTCGCGGGACTCTCACTGCTCGGCCACTCGTCTGTGAGTTTCGCTCAAGAATCCGGACAACAAGGGGTCAGACCGTTTCCACAGTCAACTCCCTCGCAAGCTGCACAGCCTCCGGCGAACCAGTCGCAACAGGCGTTGCCGAATCTGACCGAGCCGCAGAGTCGGATGCCGATCGCACCTCCCTTGGGGGTGTCGCATCTCCCTCGAACACAAGACATTTTGATCCCCTACACACCGGGGCAGTCGCCACTGTCCGCGGAACACGTCTTCGTGCCGCAAGAGACGTTTCTCAAACTTTGGCGAAAGGCACATCCCGAGACGCAACGCCCCGCGAGGCCCCCTGTCGAGGCACTTCTCGCGTCCGCACTCTATGTCGCCGAACTCGATTTGAAGAACCCTGAGTCCCCCACGATTCAAGTGACGGCTCGTTTCGTGGTCGAGAATCTCACCGACCGCAAGGTCCGCTTGCCACTCCCGTTTGAGAAGGTCGCCATCGAATCGGCCACGGTCCAGGAACAGCCGGGAATCATTACGATTGATGAGTCATCTGGTCGATTGTCGATGCTGTTGCAGGAGTCGGGCGAACAGGTGTGGGATGTGACGTTTCGTCTCCCCGCCCCGCAGTCGTCAGAGGCCGCCGGCCGATTCGTGTTGCCGCTGTTGTCGACCCCTGCCGCCCGACTGTCGTTCCTGTTGCCCGGCGTTGCCGCTCCTGGCGACAAGCTTCCACAGTTGCAGGTTCAAGGTGCGGCCGAGACATATCGGATTCGCCGCGATGGCGAGCGACCACTGGTCGAGATGGTCGTTGACCGTGGGGGCGAACTTCGGGTGGAATGGGAGCAGTCGAAGATCGTCCGCGATCTCGGGCTGGACGTTCAAGCGGAGTCGGGAATTGCTGTGGTCATTAGCGACGAGGGGGTCCGAACAAGCACTGCTTTCTCGCTCGGAGTTCGCCAGGGGGCCATGACGGAACTCACTTTTCTGCTCCCCGGAGATGGTCCGCTCGAACGGATCGAGGGGCCAGATATTGGCGGTTGGGCACTGGGAGACGTTGAGGCAGGATCACGCTCACTCACATTGTTCTTTCGACGCTCGATCAGTGACCGAACGTCACTGGTGATTGACCGGATTCGTCCACTCACGATTGGAAACGAAGCGATCTCCGTGACGCCGTTGCGAGTCGTGCCACAGGGGGTCACACGGGAGACAGGTCAACTCGCGTTGTTTGAAACCGCGGTCAATCTCAACGAGACAACCGACGTGAACTCGCTGCCACCGAGAGGGGGTGTCTCTCGATTCGACATCATCCCAGTCGATCCATTCGGGCTGAGGCAGATGAACGTCGGCACCTTCTCGCCGACTCATGCTCCGCATCGTCCAGTCGACCTGCCACGGTTGACATACCGCTATTCAACCGGTGATTTCACGCTTCCCCTTTCTGTGCAACGTCGTCAGCCCGATGCCATCGTCAACGCCATGCATGGTGTGCGGGTCGAGTTACGGACGTTGCACGTGGCGAGCCGGTTCCGATTTGACCTCCGGGAGTCCCCACGTGGGAGAGTCAGCTTTGCGGTCCCGACGGGGTATCAACCGGTCGACGTACTGGCTGGTCAACTCTCAGACTGGCACCTCACACAACAGGCCGACGGGGCAACGTTGACACTCGAGTTTGATCAGCCTCGTACCGGGACGGTCGATGTCGCACTCGAAGGGAAGCTGCTGCGAGAGCAACCGACTGGCGACCTCACGCTGGCCGTTCCGCTCCCGTGTGATGTCACCGAAGTGGAAACGCAGCTGGCGATCCTGTTCGACGAATCTCTGCAACCAAACTTGCAATCGTCAACCGGTTGGCGAAGCCTGAACGCAAGCGGAAAGTCTCACTTTGTCTTTCGGCGTCAGCGGGGCGAAGCTGAACCCGTGTCGTTCAGCCTGCAACGGGTGCAACCCGAGTTGAGTGCCAACCTGTTGACGCTCGTCGCCTACAGCGACACATCCGTCGACTACGGCCTGAACATTCAATGGACGATTCAGGGAGCCCCAGCAGAGACGTTCGGGGTTCGCACTCCCGGCTGGCTCGGAGATCATATCGTGTTCGACGGCCTCGGCCTGCAACAGGTCGAGAAGACGGAACTCCCGGACGGCGACCGACTCTGGACGCTGCATCTGCATGACCCCGTGCGTGACGAATGGCTCGTCTCGGCACTCGTCACGCTGCCTCCACCAATGGACCATCTCGTCCGGACACCCGACATTCAAGCGGTCGTCCCGATGACGGCTGCCGCTGTCGAGCCAATGCCACTCAGTGTGCAACGGCGATCGCTCGTGCTGGTCAATCTGGCGACCGTTGGACGTTTGGTGCCGACCGATATCAACGCGATTCAAACAATCACTGCGCAGGACTTGACTCTCAAACTTCGTTCGGAGTTGATTCGACGAGCGATGGCGGTTGCGTCGACCCCGCTCGGGACGACACTCCCTGAGTGGCGCGTCGATGTTGCAGCCAGCAATGCCGGGGCGGCGGCGATCGTGCTCAACACGCATCTCCGCACGCAGTTGGCGCATGATGGAAGTTGGCGGTCACAGTCGACATGCACGGTTCGCAATCGGGGGCGACAGTTCATCGGACTCCGACTTCCTCCCGAAGCCCGGCTCCTCTCGGTGATGGTTCGCGGTCGACCGTCACGAGCGATCACTCGCGACATCGATGGGAAGCCAGCCTGCCTTATCCCGCTCCCTCAAGCGAGTCTCACCGATCTCTCGTACGACATCGTCATCACCTATGCCGGTCAACTCCCGCAACCTTTGCCAACGACGATTCGATTGAGTGCCGACGAGATCACTGTCCCGGCCCTCCAGGTGGTGTCGCCGAAGGAGTCGGAGGAGTTCGGCCTTTCGGTCCTCAGCACGACTTGGGAAGTCTATCTCCCGGACGACTTGAAAGCCCAACTGTTGACGAGTGGCGACAAGACGAACATGGTCCCCTCAGGACGAAATGCGCTCGTGGGGGCGAAGCAACAGACGACATTAAACGATCTCCAGGAGATGCTGCGTCTGGTGCAAGAGACCCGCGAGGCGGCAAGACGAAGTCAGGCTCGAGACTCTCTTCACAACTTGGCGATCACGATTGACAGCCTCAACGAGCAGTCGCGTCAGAAAGGTTACGTTGCCAATCAAGAAGAGCAGGAACTGCGGGCACAGGCCCAAGCGACACTGCAACAGTCGCAGCAGCTACTGAATCAGGAAAGCTTGGGCGAAGGGGGCGGGACAATTCTCATCGATACGTCCAACTCGCTGTTGGGGAACGACTTTGGCCGGAACTTCATCGCCGATAACAACTCTTCGATCGCCCAAGACAATCAACCGCAAGACGGGAAGGAGAGTGAACGCTTCGGAAAGAAGTCGGCGACTTCGGACGTGTTGCTTGATGAATTCGGGTCGAATGCTTTCGGCGATACAAAATTGCCGGGCCTCTCGATCCCGCAGCCGATGAGTGGTGAAGGGAAATCCGAATCCAAACCGGGCGTCCCATCAAAAGAAAGCGGCAGAAAACGGAGCGATGTCCGTGAACAACTCTCTCGGCAATCGAACACCTTCCAGCAGGAAGAGAGCTGGTTGTCGAGTAGCACGGCACAGCCGATGGCTCCCATGATTGTAGATGGGACCCCCGTCAATGGCCCACAGGGGGGGAGTCGACTATTCGACGAATTGCCAGTCAATCAGCAGCCAATTTTTCGTCAAGGTTCGTTCGACGATGGAGTGATGCAACAGGGGCAGGTACACGGTGACGATCTTTTCGCGGAACCTTCTGCTTCGGCCCCTTCCGAATGGCGGGCGACCGGGGGCCTGTCGTTGCCGATCGAGTTTGCCACCGCGGGCGAGCCACTGGTGTTCACCAAGGTCGGCGGAGACCCTCAACTGGCATTGTCGCTGCGAGTCGCTCGTTCCAACGATCTTCTGCAAGGAGTCGCGATCTTGATCGTGCTGTTGTGCGCGATCCTGTGGGTCGTCCGACTGTCACGCCGTCCGGATTCTGCGACAGTTCTCCGCCGTCAGACCCCGGCCCTGTTGATGGTGATCGGACTGGTCGCAGCCTCGTTCATTAACCTGCGCGGCCTCACCATGCTCGGTCTCACCCTCTTCGCCGTCGGAGCCATCTGGTGGACCATCTCCTACAGCATCAACAACCACTCCCAATCAACCACATCCTCGTAGTCAGGTTGCGGAGCATCTCGGCAACAGAGCCCTCCGCAACTCGCGATCAGGAGCGACCGCGACATTTCGAGAACGGATGCTCCACTTGGTTACCGAGGACCCAACGTTGCAGACGTGAGGCCCCCGGAGCAGGGATTGGGGTGACCTTTCTTAGCCTGTTGAAAATCGTGGGGCAGGCTTTCCAGCCTGACGTGGTGCCGTTTGATGTCTCGGCAAAAAGCCTACGAGTGGCACTTGTCAGATTGGAAAACCTGACCCACGGTCGTATTTCAACGGGCTGCTATCGCCAATCCATGACGCGGAAGATTCCTTCGCGGCGGGCGATTTTTTCGGGGAGGGCGATGAGGGTTTCTCGATAGATGCTGAGTAGTAGACCGACGAGGAACAGCACGCCGCCACCGACAAGCAGGTAAACCCCGACCGCCACTTCCGGACGGTAGGCGATCGAGACAATCAGGATCGCGAGGTAGACAAACAAGTGGACGCCGCCGAGGAGTGTCCCGGCTTTGACTTGCCAGGCGCAACCCGCCACCAGCAGCACGATGGAAGCGGTCATCAGGGCAAACTCATCGTACAGTGAAGGGGCTTCGGTGAAGAAGCGATAGTGCAGCATCGTGACGAAGAGAGGGACTAAGGTCAGCAAACTCCCCAGCCAGAGGCAGAGGGAGGTGGACTCGACTTGTCCGGGATTCTGTTCCTCACGGAATCGACCGATATGTCCCACAACCAGTAGCGCGACCCCAGCGATCACGCTGAACACTTCGACTTTTCGCCACGGGTCGAGATCAATCAACAGGTTGAGTGTGAGAAAAGCGACGCCAGCCAACCCGATGGTGGCGGTCGTGTACCAGTTTCGCCAGCCTCCTGCGGGTGACAAAGGAATCGCAAACAGACCAGCTGCTGTGGTCGCCAGAATCATGAACAGGTCGAGCCAGTCTCGCGAACCAGCGAGATGAGTTAAGCCTTGCAGGAAGCCGGAGAGCAGTGCGATTGACAAGACCGCGTTGCCACACTGAAAGAGGACGAGTCCCGGTCCACGATAGACGGTGACGACGTCCCCTTCTGAGTTGAAGCGGTTGGCCTTCTCGACCCCGCGAACCCGAGAGGCGAACAACGTCGCCAGTCCTAACGCGGCATAGACGAGCGGGTAGCTCGAACTGGGAACTCCGAAGTAGCCAAGGAACTGCCACAACGCACCGCTACCAGCCGCAGTCGCCAAGAAGATGTTCCAATGTCGACCACGGAAGATCGCGGCGAGCACATAGAAGACTGTCGCCGCGAGGAAGGCGACGCCCAGGTGCAGGTTCTCAGTCTGCCCGGCGAGCGAGCGGAAGATCGCCCCGGACTCGTGTTCTAAAGAAGCGACGAAGGTTCCGAACAGGATGACCAAAGTCGACGCATGAGCGACCCGGGCGAGTGGAGTTTCGGGAGAATGTCCCCGCCAGAGTCGAGAAGCGATGATGTACCCGAGCGGAATCAGCATCAACAGCGGTGCTTGTCGGTACCAGGCGACGATGTGCCATTCGCGTAACAGACCCGCTGCCGCCACGAGCACACTCGCGGCGCTGAAGAAAAAGAAAGTCTCCGAAAGCTTGGCATGTGTGTGACGGGTCAGGTAGGCCGAGGCCCGATTACAGACGGCGACGATCACCATCGCCCCGACGAAGAGCCAGCCGCCGCTGTAGGTCCAGCCGATCACACGGGCCACTTCGCCAGTCGCACGAAGATGTAACACCACTCCCAGCAACACAGGCAGAGCCGCAAGAAGGGCACCGAATGAGGTGAGGTGTCGTCCGATCTTCTCGTCGATTGTGAGGGTGAATCGGAGAATTTGAATCGTCAGTGCGGTGACGGCGAGGACCACGAGCATCAACTCCGTTTCGACTCGTGGAAGGATCAAGCTGACTTCCCCCAAGAGCAGACAGACCCCGGCAAGCCAGGTGTAGACGCCGAGTCGACGGACAGCGAGATCGGAGTAGAGATACAACCAACTCCCGGCAAGCCAGAGTCCTCCGGCAAGGAGACTGCTTTGGGTCAACAGGTTTTGCGGGGCATCCAATCCGGCGACATCAGCAAACCAGCCGACACTTTGAGACCAAAGCAAGACCAACAACGCGACCGCCAACTGCACATGACCCGACCAGAAGAGGGGGAGTCCGAATCGTTTGCGAGAGTATTCTCCGTCGGGGGCGAAGGCTCGTTCGGTATGGATCGAGATGGCTCCGAGGATGACGAACATCAGGGCGAATTTCCCGGCATCCGCGATCTGACCGACGTCGGCCATCAAGAGGAGGACGGTGAGCGTCACCCCGGCTTCGATGGCATACATGAAGAGGGGGTCTTTGAGGACGATCACTGTCGCCACATAGAAGAGGACACAGACGAGGCTGCCGACCCAGAGATGATTCTCGATATCGACCAATCCCTGGGCATGATAGAACCAGAGATTCAGCGGGAGGACGACACAACCGAGGAAAGTGAGTGCCTGACCGACCAAGTGGAAGCGGGTTTTGAGGGTGGTCCACCAACCGGCGGCCAGGATGCCGAGGCTACCGACACCGAGAAAACCTGCGACTAGTCGGGGGTCGTCGAAGACCCCGGCACTGACGAGCCAGATGATAAGTCCGAGGACTGCCAGTCCCCCGCCGATGGTCAAAAGCCAGTGAATGGCCCGAGGGTCGAGGAGAGCTTCCATCATCCGGACGACGACCGGTTTTTCGGTGGTTGGGGTCGCTTCGGTCGGATCGCCCCCCCCTTGAGGTGGATCGAGGAAATCGACGATTTCCATGGCGACCGGTTGTGCGGCTGAGGTCGACTTGAGGTTCTCGACGAACTGGGCCGCTCTGTCGGGGACGGCGTCAGCAGGCGTGGGGGCGGAGGAGTTTTCCGGGGTCGCGATGTTTTTGGAGGTCGTGGACGGGATTTCGACGACGGCTCCGCAGGTGGGACACTCGGCTCGAGTTCCTGCGAATTCGTCTCTTGCTTTCAGTCGTCGCCCGCACTCACAGAGGACTTCAATCGCCATGTTCCCGCTCCTGTCCAGAGTATTGATCAGAGTATGTCGTCAGAGTGAAATGCGAAGTTTCTGTAGATGTCGATAGTCCCCACATGGTGGAGCAGGGACTGGGCGACGTTCAAAGTCGAATGAGCCCTTGAATGGGGAAGCGTTTCGATTTTTGAGAATACGATATCAATCGTTGCCGATCTCATGGCGTCATTGTGGGGCAAATGTCACGAAACATTTTGGAGGAAGAGGATCTTCGGGAGGTTTCGCCCATGGTGCATTGCCGAAAAGGTGACACGATTGTGCTATCCGATACAGGTGGCTGGGCTGATTCTTCGATTCGAGGGAAAATGATCACAGAAAAGATGGGGTCTCTTTTCGACGGGGGTCAGTCGCGTTACCATCCTTCTCAGACCACGCTTTACGGTCGCGACAAGTCAGGGACCGACTGATCCTGTAGGAGTTTGTTAGATGAAACTGTGCGAATTCGTCGTAGAAGATGCGATTGTCTCTGACTTAGGGGCAGTGAGCAAGGAAGATGCGATCCGGCGTCTGGTAGCTGCGTTGCGAACTGCAGGTAAGATTGCTGCCGAACACGAAGAAAAGATTGTTTCCGCCATCATGACTCGGGAAGAACTCGGTTCAACCGGGATCGGACGGGGAGTGGCGGTTCCACATACCAAGCACGCTTCTGTTGATTCACTGGTGGCGACGGTTGGTTTGTGCCATGAGGGGATGGACTTTGCCAGCCTGGATGGTGGAGACGTTCAGATCATTTTCCTGCTGGTTTCACCGCCGGATCGTCCCGGTGAACATCTGCGGGGACTCGAAACCATTACCCGTCATCTCAAGAAAGATGACTTCTGCAAATTCCTTCGGCAGGCAAAAACTCGCGAACATGTGGTTGATTTGCTGAAGGAAGCAGACGAAAACGAACTTTGATCGTCGGGGGGGTGTCCCGATGCAGTGGACTTATTGCCACGATTCCGGCGAGATGGGTTGCCAAATGTCCGCCCTGATGTGGTAGACTACGGGGCATCCCATCACCGACCGGAGCGGTCTGCTCCCTGAACTCAAACCCCCGCGTCATCATGTCAGACTCCTTGCCAACCGCCTCGCACATCGCGACCTCATTGCCTGGGGCCTTTTTGATGCCACAGTCCCGGATACAGATGCGTCAATTGACCGTCGACCTCGAACATGGGTTGCACGTCGTTCCTTGCTCCGAAATCTCCAAGTTGGCTCGGAGTTTCGAGGGACAAGTTCGACTGATCCGCGAAGAGTACGTCGCCGATGCCA
Organism: Planctomycetaceae bacterium; assembly: GCA_041398965.1. Lineage (GTDB taxonomy): Bacteria > Planctomycetota > Planctomycetia > Planctomycetales > Planctomycetaceae > JAWKTT01. The sequence goes on from JAWKTT010000042.1 coordinate 17,487, forward strand.
AGTCAATGCTCGACCTGTTGCAACTCAACGCCCCGAAAGGAACGGTGCTGGTGCTTGAAGTTGAAGGGGATGGTGCAGATTTACTGGCTGACCAGTTTGATCAGTTATTTCGTGATCGATTTGAGACCTCACGCTGAGCTGTCGGCATCTTTCGGAATTTCGAGAACGGTTCATGCAGGTCAAACGTGGAATTGCAGCATCACCGGGGGTCGGTATCGGTCCGGCGTTGGTGTTTGGCGCCGGCAGTTTTCATGTTCCTCGGCAATACACAACGCACGACGCTATTGACACCGAAGTGGCCCGCTTTCGGGTTGCGCTCGAAAATGTCTGTCAGGAGTTGGTCGAAAACGAACGACTGGTGACCGAACGAATCGGCAGCCAGTGCGGGGCAATCTTTGACGCACATCTCCAAATTGCCCGAGATCCAAAGCTCATCGGAGAGATCGAAGAGGGGATTCGCAAACACGCCTACTCCCCCGAGTTCTCGACCAGTTCGGTCTTGCGAGGCTTCGCCCGGAAACTCAAGGAACTCGGCAACCCCGTTCTCGCCGAACGTGCAGCCGATATCTACGACCTCGAAAAGAGCCTGCTGCGACATCTCCTCGGCGAAGAGCGAGAAGAATTGAGTCAGCTGAGTTCAAAGGTCGTCGTGTTAGCGAGCGACCTTTCCCCCAGCGAAACGGCGGGTCTGAGTCGCGAATTCGTTTACGGCTTTGCAACCGAAGGGGGAGGACCGACCAGTCACACCGCCATTCTTGCGGGAGCGCTCGAAATTCCAGCGGTCGTCGGGATCGGGTCGTTTCTAAAAGACCTTTCGGGCGGGGAGATGGTGATCATCGACGGGGATCATGGCGAAGTGATCCTCAACCCGACCGAAGACTGCCTTGCCGAGTATCGTCGCAATGCCGAGCGGAGCCAGAGTGCCGCTCGAATTCTCCTCACCAGTGCGACCAAGCCCTCGGTCACGCAAGATGGCGTGCCGGTGCCGGTCTATGGAAATATCGAATTCCCCGGAGAAGTCGCGCATTGCCTGCAACGTGAAGCGGACGGCATTGGATTGTATCGGACGGAATTCCTTTACCTTGGGCGGAAGAGCGAACGGACGGAAGAGGATCATTACAAAGCCTACAAGCAGGTGCTTGACGCCTATCCCGAGTCGCCAGTGGTGATCCGCACGCTTGACCTTGGGGCTGATAAGGTTCCGGTATCCTTGCGAGAGTATTATGCTCGCGAGGCGAATCCCGAGTTGGGCTTGCGGAGTATCCGGGTCTCGCTCGCAGATCAAGACCGCTTCAAGACCCAGTTGCGGGCGATCCTGCGGGCAGCCGACCTCGGGGATGTCCGGGTGATGTTCCCGCTGATCTCCTCACTGAGCGAACTGCGTCAGGCGAAGAGCCTGTTGAAAGATGTTGGTGAAGACCTGGCAGAAAAGGGGATTCCCTATCGTGCCAATCTCCCAGTCGGTATGATGGTGGAAGTTCCAGCTGCGGCTTTGATGGCCGAGGAGTTTGCCCAGGAGGTCGACTTCTTCTCGATTGGGACCAACGATCTGATCCAGTACACGCTGGCCGCAGACCGTTCCAATCCGGCGGTGGCAAAGTACTACAACTCGGCCGACCCGGCTGTGCTGCGGATAATTCGCTTGGTGCTTCAGGCGTCAAAGCCACGAAGTATCCCGGTGACCGTCTGCGGGCAGATGTGTTCTGATCCAAAGTTTGTCCCGCTGCTTGTCGGACTCGGAGTCCGTCAACTCAGTGTGACGCCGCAGGTCATTCCACAGATCAAAGCCATCGTCCGTTCATTAACCATCGAAACGGCAGAACAGATCGCGAAACGGGCATTTGAATTTGACCTCGCCCGCGACGTCGAAAGTTACCTCAAATCCGAGTTAAAACGTCTCTGTCCCGAAATGGAGTAACAGCGTCTTTACCCCATACGACGGACATTCCTGTCTGTCGAAGCGACAACAGCACGATCAGGTCGATTGATCGAGAAGGTCGAATCACCGTTGAGCGACGGACGAAAAGGTCCGTCGAACGATGAAACAAGTTGAAATGAAGAGACAGCGTTAATTTTGAGACGAGCCCCCCTTTGTGGTGGCTCAACATGGACAGCGTCGGGGCACAATCAGACGAACGAACCGGTTTCCCGGAAACTTCGGAGTCACCGAAGTCCTCGAGAGAGTCATCTCCAGACAAACCCACACGACAGCATTCCGCCGTCGAGGAGTCTGTCGGGCGATGGCAGATCACGGTTTCTTCGTTGTCGTTGCGACCTCATTTTTCAGTCAGTTTCCTAGACATTACTTAGCGAACAGAGTGCATTTCCTGCTTTCCAGTCCTGCATTTCGTCGACCGCATCAAGCTTTGCCCTGGCAAAGCTTGCCTTCGTCTGTCGTCGCTGCACCTCGGGTCGGGGACGATCGTCCTTTCATGCACCCTCTCGATGAAACCGGGACCGTCTCCCGAGAGCATCGACCGGGTTCGCCCGTCACGCAGCCGCAGCCCGCAATGTTCGTCGAATGTCCCTGCCAGCCGACCTCGGATGATGCCGACCGCTTCCCCTGTGGAAGCTCGCCATCCCCCGGTCGATGGACAGGCGCTTCAGGACCGGTCGGTGACTCTCCTCAATTTCATTTCGAGGAACAGTCCGACCACTCACCGAACCCTCTCGGCCCCCTTCCTCGAAATTCCCGGAGCTTCGATCTGCGGGGGATGAAGGGGTCACACGTCGACAACTGGCGGCTCGCAAAGCTGCGATCGTCAGGTTGGTTGATGAGCCAGAGACTGGAAGGAAGCACTGCACTCGCTGTTCGCGCACGAACAGGAGTCATCCATGAAGAAAGAAATGCTCATCAATGTCCTCCAGCAGGAGGAGTGCCGGATTGCCATCGTGGAAGATGGAATTCTGGAGGAGTTGTACGTCGAACGGTCCAGCCTGGATAACGTCGCCGGCAACATCTACAAAGGGAAGGTCGTCAACCTCGAACCGACAATCCAGGCCGCCTTCGTCGATTTCGGAATCGGTCGCAACGGCTTTCTCCACGTCAGCGACGTCGAGTATCAATACTACAAACATCTCCTGAGCGAAGACGAACGAGAGAACAAAGACAGCAAGACCGGACGGGTCTTCAACGAACGGACCGCCCGAGGTAAACCGCAGATTCAGGAGATTTTTACCCGTGGCAGCGAAGTGCTGGTGCAGGTCATCAAAGAAGGGATCGGCAACAAGGGGCCGACGCTCTCCACCTACATTAGTATCCCCGGTCGCTACCTCGTCTTGATGCCCGGTCTCCAGAGACTCGGCGTCAGTCGGAAGATTCCCGACGACAACCTCCGCCGAAAACTGCGTCAAACCCTCCGCGATATGGACCCACCGGCAGGTCTGGGTTTCATCATTCGCACCGCCGGAATCGACCGCAGCAAGAAAGACCTCCAGCGAGACTTGCACTACTTGTTGCGTCTCTGGAAGACGATCGTCCGTCGATTGAAAAGCAACTCGGCTCCGGACTGCGTTTATGAAGAAAGCGACATGGTCACCCGGACCATCCGGGACATCTACGCTAACGACATCGAGACCATCTGGATCGATGAAGAGGCGGCGTACGACCGCATCGTCGAGTTCATGAAGGTCGTGCTCCCCAAGCATGTCGAACGAATCAAGTTCTACGACGGCAAAGAGCCTCTGTTCCATAAGTATCATGTCGAACGAGAGATCGACATCATCCAACAAAGGAAGGTCAATCTGGAAGGGGGGGGCTCGATCGTCATCGATCAGACCGAAGCTCTCGTGGCGATCGACGTCAACAGTGGTAGCTTCCGTTCGGAGGGAGATGCCGAACAGAATGCGTTCAAGGTCAACATGAACGCCGCCGAGGAAATCGCCCGACAAATCCGCCTCCGCGATCTTGGCGGGGTGATCGTTAACGACTTCATCGACATGCGTGAGGAACGTCATCGCCGTGCTGTCGAGAAGAAGTTGCACGAGTGTGTCATGCGAGACCGCGCCCGAACCAAAGTGCTCCGGATCAGTCCTTTCGGGCTGATCGAGATGACCCGTCAGCGCATCCGTCCATCACTGAAACGGAGCGTCTACGAAGATTGCCCCTGCTGCAAAGGGCATGGTTACGTAAAGACGTCCGAAAGCATGGCGATCGAAGTCATGCGTCGACTGATGACCGTCGCCTCGGTCGAAGCGGTCCATCGGGTCGACGTCGAAGTCTCGCAGCGCGTGGCCGACTTCCTGATCAACCGCAAACGTCGCGACATCACCGCTCTCGAAGAACGTTACGATGTACTCGTCAACATTCTGACCGGAGCCAATGTCAGTCCTGAGCACCTCAAAATCATCGGTCGCGATGAGTTAGGGGTCGAAGTTCCCGTGTTAGCTATCGAGCCACCGCCACAACGTCGTGGCCCATCCGCCCGCACGACCGGCAGTCCGAACCGGCATCGCCCAGGGGGGAGCAACGACAGTCGATCCAGCGACCGCAGCTCGAACTCACGCAACGAGAACACCGGTTCCTCCAGTAGCCGTGAGGGAAGCAGTCGTGGCGAAAGTGGTAGCCGGGGTGAAGGTGGCAGCCGGGGTGAAGGTTCTGGATCATCGAGTGGTCGGGGAGAACAGTCGCGATCGGGCGGCGGGCGGAGCGAGCGAAGTGGTTCCACCCCTTCCCGTAGCTCAGAAGGGGGTCGTGATGACAGTCGCCGTGATGACAGCCGCCGTGATGACAGTCGTCGCACGGAAGGACGCCGCGAAGAGAGTGGGGGTGATCGCTCCCGCAGTCCGCGTGGTCGGAGCGAAGATCGCGGTGAAGGTCGTAGTCAATCCAGTCGTAGCGACTCTTCGGGACGCGAGACTTCTCGCAGTGAAGGACGGAGTGACGCCTCACGTGGCGAGTCGAAACGAGTCGAGAGTCGTGGCGAAGGACGAGGTCGTGGGTCGAGTGATGGCGAACGTTCCCGTGAGGGGGGGGCGTCTTGTGATGGCGGCTCACGAGAGTCCGGTTCAAGAGAGAGTCGGGCGAGCCGGGAGACGTCAGACCGAGACTCTTACCGTCGTGAATCTTCGGGGCGTGAGGCGTCAAGCCGCGATCAACAACGTCGCACTCCCAGCCCTCCTCCGGTCGAACTTGACGAAATTAACATCGACTTCGAGAGCGACGATTGAGAGCGTTCGTGGATTGAGGAGACCGGAACAGGAGCGAGGGAACGAACAGAGAACTCCTTCAGGGTCCCCACGACGTGATCGCGGGGCTTTGATTTTCTCTTTCTGTCCCTCCGTTCCCCTTTCGGAATTCTAACTCGTCGGTTCGGACTTCTCCCGCACCAGCCGTGCCAATGGAGACCCTTCTGACAGGGTGATCGGGCGGCCGATGGGGGTGAGGATTTCTTCGGAGTAGTCGACCCCCATCTGCTGCATGACGGTGGCGTACAGGTCGGGGAGATGAACCGGGTCATGTGGGGGTGTCGTCTTGTCGCGGACCTGGGCCGCTGGGTCGGTCCCCCCGATCAACTGGCCCGAACGGAGACCCCCACCGCCGATCACACACGAGAACCCATTCGGCCAATGGTCGCGACCATCGAGTCCATTGATCTGCGGCGTCCGTCCGAACTCGCCGATGCAAAGGACGATTGTCGATTGCAGCAAATCGCGATCGACCAAGTCCTGCATTAAAGCGGCGAATGCGGAGTCAAGAATGGCGTTCTGTGTCCGGCAACCGGCATGGTTGTTGGCGTGCGTATCCCAGCCACGCAAGACCACCTGCACCGATCGCACTCCCTGTTCAACCAGTCGTCTCGCAACGAGGCAACCCCGGCCAAACTGTGTGGCCCCATATCTGAGTCGTGTCGCCTCCGGTTCGTCGTCAATCTCGAACGCTTTGAGTTGATCAGAACTCATCATCTTGAGAGCCCTTCCAATGACATCCTGATGCAGGGTGTCGTTCACTTGCATCGCCCGGCCCCGACGAAACTGTTGCGAGACAACATCAAGGTTTTTGATCCGACGCGATTGACGCTCTTCCGAAACTCGGCTCCGCATGTTCTGCAGATTCTCTCCCGGATTAAAGATGCGATAGGCATCGAACTCATCACCGAGATACCCTCCTCTCGGCACGACAAATCCATCGCCCGATGCCAGCGAGACATGCTGCGGAATCTCGATCTTCGGATCGGGAAGAGAGCGCGTAAGAATGGCCCCCAGTGACGGGTGAATCACTGTTGGATCGGGACGGTAACCGGTCTGGACGAAGTATGTCCCCCGTTCGTGATCCCCCTCTTTCGAGACGAGCGAGCGAATGACACTCAGATGCTGCATCTGGTCTGCCATCTGCGGCAGACTGTCTGCAATTTCGACCCCCTTGGCCGATGTCCGAATCCCCTTGACCGGCCCTCCATGCTTCGTCTCGGGATGAGGGTCCCACGTATCAAGATGGCTCGGGCCTCCCGCCATCCACAACGTAATCAACGAACGGGCCCGTTCGTTCCCCCGCCGTTCTGCCGCTCGACTCGACATCCCTGGCAACACAAAAGAGACCCCCATCGTCGCCAGGGTCGACAACACATCTCGCCGTGTCAGAAATGGAGTCTTGGAAGCAGACATGGGATACTCATCAGTAAGTAATAAACCGTGAACTTGGAAAGTCACTCTCGCTGCGACTTAATGACTCCACGAAAACTCGGGAGCGTTGAACAAGGTCCAGTACAAGTCCTGGACGGCCGCTTCGGGGGTCTGTCTCCGTCCGGCCCCCAGTAGCGGTAACAACCGGGCTTGCTCGTCGGGCGTTGGGTAACGTGTGAAGGTTCCGAGGAAAATGTTCTCAAGCAGCTTTTCTGGGGTCGACGAGAGGTTACGAATCTGTCCGGGTGCCCGAAACGGCGACTCTTCCGACAACTCATTCGCGAGGTTGCCATTCATCCTTAGCAACGCTTGTTGAATGGTCCCCGAGCGATCTTCGAGTTCGTCCAGACCGGGATCGCCGAACTCCTGAATGAAGCTCTTCTCCTGTCCGAACTTCTGGGCACGAATCACCAGATGTGAGTTCTGATCGATGGTCTCGACATGACTCGCTTGCAACATCGCCCCGATGACCTGTTCGGGACGAAGGCGAACAAGCGGAAACATCGCCCAGCGGGCTTCCAGATGTTCCAGCTTCGCCCGGGCGGCATCCTGCTGAGCGTCGCTCAGAATCTCCGGGTCTGCGTCGGCCAGATCGGGGTGAATGGAGTCGCGAGAGAATGCCTGCGACGAAACGATGACGAGAATCAGTCGCCGCAAATCGCGACCATGATCGCGGAAGTCTTTTGCGAGGTAGTCGAGCGGTGCCAGTTGGTTACCAAATCGTGGGTCCCCCGGATTCGGCAAATCGTCGACCGACTTCACTGTCCAGACCCAGTCGGTTGCGGTGGACTCCGTTGTGTCAGAAGCGGCTGCCGCATCAGAAGAGTTGCCGACATAGACCCGCAACTGATGGGCGAATGGGCGCCCAAAGAGCAAACCCCAGACACGATTGACAATCGCCCGATCGAAACGGAGGTTGTCCCGATGCGTCACCCAGGTGGCCAACTGTTCTCGCGGAGTCCCCTCGGAGGGGACCCATTCGGGATGAAACGGGACCGAAGGAGAGATGATGCGCTGGGGGGCATCGTCATCCTCCTGGATGATGTATTGTTGTTTTTTGTTGTCGAAAACACCGGGGAGCGAAATATCGAGTTGGCCGAAGTGAGCCGCGATCCCTTCAAACTGCGACTGCTTCCATTCGTCAAACTTGTGGTCATGGCACTGGGCACAATCGATCCGTTGCCCCAGAAAGGCCCGGGTGAAGCGGGCGGTCAACTGGTTCTCGTCGAAGTCATCCATAACGCGGGCCGAGGTGACGAAATTGACTTCGCCGTTCCCCGTCCAGACCCCGCGCCCCGCAACCATCTGCCGGACGATTTCGTCATAGGGAGTGTTCTCGCGAAGTTGCCCGGCCAGCCAGTCACGAAACCGATCACGACGGAAGACGAGAAAGCTCCCATCCTCAACACCTACAAACGGTCGCTCCAGACGTTGGGCGATGTAGTCCGCATACCTCGGATCCTCCAGCATGGCGGACGCCCAGCGTGTCAGTCGATGGGGCTCGTCATCCGATTGAAAACGTCGAATCTCTTCGAGCGACGGAATGGTCCCGTGCAACGAAAGCGACAGACGACGGAGCAGGATCAACTCATCGGCTGCCGGAGAGGGGGTCACCGCATCGAGTCGATCCGCCGGGATCTCCCCGATGGCGACCGACTCCTCCTGCCAGAGTGCGTGAAGTGTTTGGTCGAGACCATCAATGGAACTCTGCAGCGACAACTGATCCTGCTTGGCAATGCCCCCTTCGGCCCGCGAGTCGGGACTTCGCACCGACCACCAGACGAGCCATGCCACCATGGTGACGACCGCAACGGGCCACGCAATCGTCTTCAACCGGGAGAACATACGCCGCCTTTCTAGTGACTCGAAGGAATCAACATTCGCGGAGGTCATACGGTCATTTCCGTCGACACATCGCAGAACATTTCCCCCTCAGTCTACTGGATTGCCGGGATGATGGTTTCAAGTTTCGTCACAGACGACGCGACTTTTTCCCCATTCTGTTGCTCTCATTCGAGAAATCATCGAGACTCGCTCCAGTTCCCTGAAACTCGACGCCATCACATCGGGTAGACAATCAAAGCCCCACAATCTCATTATGGGGACCTTCAAACAGTCACAACATCTCTCTCCGAAAGTCGCTGCATTCACCATGTCTCTCCCTCTCTTCCCGACAGCCGACCGGCAGCCACTTCAGGGGGAAACCTCCGAAGACAATCCCGGCAATGAGGTGCGGGAGGTTGTCGAGTTTTTCCCAACCGACGCGGGGGTCGTTGATGTCATCGAGTTCGATAGCGAAGGGAGACTCCCTCCATTTCCCGGACTGCGACGACCGTTCGCATCGATCCGCTGGCTCATCCAAGGGGCCTTCGGCTTCGCGAGTTTGATGTTCATGCTGGCGGTCATCGCGGCAATTCCTGTCGTCAACTTTCTGGCCTTGGGGTATCTGCTGGAAGTCGAAGGACGGGTCGCGAGATCGGGTCGCTGGCGAGATGGGTTCCCCCTCCTCGGGCTCGCCCCACGTATCGGGTCGATCGCTCTCGGAGTTTATCTCTGGCTCTGGCCGTTGCGGATCATTGGGCTGCAAGCCGCCGCAGCTCACATCATCGATCCCGGCTCACTCATCGATCGCCGTTGGCAAACGTTTCGACTCGTCGCCGCCATTGTCATCGGCCTGCATCTCTGCTTCGCTCTCGCGCGGGGGGGATCATTAGGTTGTTTTCTACGACCACTCAAAAATATCCTCTGGCTGACGCAACGATTGTGGGCAGGGGACTATTGGGCCACCGCTTCGGCAGAGATTCGAGACTTTGTCTCCCGACTCCGACTGCAACATCACTTCTCCCTGGGAGTCCGTGGCTTTGGTGTCGCGTTTGCGTGGCTGGCCTTGCCGACCGCAATCTATGCCGCCACCAATCAACCGGGGGGAGGAGCGGTCCTCTTGCTACTGACGGGGGGCTTGCTTTTAGTGTTCGTCTTCGCCTGGACGCCGCTGCTTCAGGCCCGGTTCGCCGCAGAGAATCGACTGCGATCAGGATTCGAACTGCGTGAGGCATTTGAACTCTTTCGACATGCCCCTTTCGCGTGGCTGATAACAATCGTATTAACCTACGTCCTCGCGTTTCCGCTCTATGCCTTCAAAGCGTATCTGCTTCCGCAAGATGCCATGTGGCTGGTCACGTTAGTTTTTGTGCTGAGTATCTACCCCCTAAAACTGATCACCGGCTGGGCCTATCACCGCTCACAATCCCGCCGGGAACGGGAGTTAAGGTCCTACTGGATCACCCGTACATTCGTCCGCATCGCTCTCCTGTTCCCCGTGCTCGGCCTGTACGTGACACTCTTCTTCTTCACCCAGTTCCTCAGCCAGCACGGCAAACCCGGAATGTTCGAACACCACATCTTCCTCCTCCCCGTCCCCTTCTAAGTCAACCACCCTCCACGATGGCCGATGCCACACGGTGGTGGGGCGGCGTCGTACCTCCTGGACCCGTTACTTGACCCACCTAAGTTACGCGCGGTCGTTTGTGCTCTCCGCCTTCCAGAAGTCAGCGGCTGGCATTTCATTGATGCTATTCAGTGGCAGGCTCTTGAGTAGCTCGACCTCTTGAGGAGAAAGCGTTCGGAGTCCGAACTTGATTGATTCCAACGGCATGTTCTTCAATGGCGAGAGATCCTTCACCGCCTGAACTGGTGGCCCCCAGTTGCCAAAGGAGTACCAGTCATGACTCGCCGGCCATTGAATATCGAGCATCTTGAGTGGCATCCCGGCGAGTGGTGTGATGTCGTCCAGTGGTGTGCCGTTGCAGAAAAGCGTTTCGAGCTTTATCCCGATCAAGGGGGAGAGGTCGGTTACCGGACAGCCATTAATGTCGAGTGTCGTCAAGGGCATCCCGGTTAGTGGTGAGAGATCGGAGATCGGATTCGATTGGAAGTTGACCCTTTCCAGACGCATTCCCCGGAGTGGTTCGAGGTCGTGGACACATCCTCCGATTGGCAGCGACAACTCGACAAGTGGCATCCCCTTGAGGGGCGAAAGGTCGTGGATGCGAGTGTGTGAAATGATGATGCGATTCAAGGGGAGCCCCTGCAAGGCCGAGAGGTCGTAAAGATCGGACATCGCTCCCAACACTTGCTGGCACTCGATCGCCCGTACGGGGGCCAGGTCACGAATGTTGCCACAGAACCGAAAGACGAGCCTCTTCTGCCCCTCCATGGTGTCGTATCCAATGACGTTCGTATCTGAGACCAAACCTTCATGGACTGTCGAAATCGACTTTGGGTTTAACTCACGGAGCTTGCGTTCCAGCCAAGAGAGAACCTCTTTCGTGTTGAGAGACTTCGAGGCTTCTTTGAATGCGTCGATTTCCTTGCGATTCTCCTCCCGCGACTTCCAGAACTGTGCGGCTGGTTGACCATTAATTTTCGTCAGAGTCGCAATGTTGCGGAGAGATTGTTCACCCTCAAGGTTGTACAGCATCAGGTCAACCGTGAGATTCTTCAGTGGCAATGTTTCGAGTGGCGAAAAGTTGAGGACCGTCGTCCCGGCAAGATCGAGCGATTCCAATCTCGAGAACCCGGCCAATGGCCAAATCGAGGCAACCCCCAACGCCGAGATACGAGCCGCCGTCACTTCGCCCGGCATGTTCGCCAGTTCTGTGAACTCGGAGTTCTCTTTGAAATTGGAGATTCGTCTGGGAATGACCTGGAGTTCTTCCAACTTATTCAGGATCGCGTCCCGTCGCACTTCCGGTGACAGTACCGAAACCGCCTTCAGAAACTGCTGCTGATCTTCGCCGAGTTGACGTGGGGTGGTGACAGTCGCCGTGCCGCCGCTCGTCACGGGCTTCGCACTGGCAATCGTCTTACGATGATATCCGATCAATTCATCACGGATACTTTCCCAGGCTCCGTCGTCTTTGATGTACTGGCACTTCGGCAGAATCGATCTGACATAAGCATCGCATTCCGATTGACTTTTGGGGTCGTCGACAAGGACCTTAATGGACTTGAGTGTGCGGACGTTCGCCAGGGGAGCCAATTCCTCGATCGACATGTTAGCGTGCAGGGTGACGTGTAGATGCATCAGCTGTGGCAGGTCTGCTAGCTTTTCAAACTCCCCTTTTCTGAAGCCAGAATCAGTCGCATCGAGAAATTTCAGGTTCGGCAATGTCGCGAGATCGGCGATGCAGCCTTGCGTCACATCGACTCGATGCAGGCTCATTCCGACGATTGACGTATTCCCTCGAATGGAGTTGATAAACTTATCTCCGCCAAAGAAGGGGAAATGCAGGAACTTAAGGTTCGGGAACGATTGTATAATCTTCACTGCATCCTCAACGGCAGCAGTTGTCTGAATAGTTCGAGGAACTGAGAGCGAACGGATGTTGGGAGAGGACTCGAATTCTTTCAAACCAACCGTGGTGGCTTCGGAGCCACTCAAGTTGAGTTCGTCGATGGTTTCAATTTTCGCAAGCAACTGACAGTCCGTGTCTGTGATGGAATCTTTTAATGTGTCGGTAAGATTCTGGAATATCCCACGGAGTTCGAACGGTGGCTGAGGAATATTATCCAGTGTGCCGATGAAACTTCGTTGACCGTTCTGCATGATCACCGCTACCGCTTGTCGACTGATCAAAAGCTCAATCGCCTGACGATCTGACAGACGGGTTGGGTCATGACTCGATGGCGATCCGACCCACTTTGCCCCGTCGATCTTTCCATCGTGTCCGTTGCCGGAGGAGTCCTTCAGGACCCTCCCGGACCCTTCTTCGAAGTTATAAATCGCCATCGTCTGTTCATCTGTCTTTCGCACAATCTCCGGTTGAAACTCCTTGGTGTAACGAGCCGTGTCTGAAACGCGTATCCAGTCGATGTCCCCGCTAAACTTATAGCCCGCGGTGAAGATATCGATCCACTGAGTCGGAAGGTTCATCGCTCCGATTGCGTCGGGAGGGTTAGCTAGCTTTCCATCGACGTAGAAGCGTTGCTCTCCCATGTCTCCATCCACAACAGCGGCAAGATGCACCCACCGTTCTGCAGGAAACTTGACCGGAGTCGAACCGATTATCTCCCTGCCGGCGTCGCCTGGCAGCACTCGCATGGAGAGTGCCCGGGCAGATTGTTCGCCTCCAAAGATGCCGAAGGTGTGCCTCATTCCGACAATCACGCTATCGCCCTCTTGGGCTTGGTCACGCTGACGCAAGCGAGTTTCGATCGTGAATGACTTAGGGCGTGTTTCCTTAAACTTGCTTGTCAACGATTCGATTAACACTGGGGGTTGGTCTCCGACCTGAAGAGTGTTCAGATCAAATCGAAGAAAGGGGCGAGCAGTATCGGAAATTGCTGTCACCGATGGGTTGGTGGATGATGGGGCACCGGCCACGGACGGCGTCGATGGAGTCCCCATCCCGGTTCCCACTTCGCCCGTCGGGTTTTCGCTCTTCGGTGAAGGAGCAAGCTTGGCGATCGGCTTGCCGGTCTCCTTTTGGGTCAGTTGGACGGCGTTCTGGTTGAGCAGATCGACTTTAACGGTGATGACCTCCCCCTTGGTGAGCGTGAGAGAAGTCGTCCCGAAGGTGAAGCCATCGCGGAGCACGGTGATCTCGCGTGTGCCGGGGGTGAGCCGTATTTCCTGTTCGCCCGTTTGCGACAGGATGACCGTCTCTCCTTCGACCTGAATCTGAATCGACGGGTCACTGGTCTCGATGCGGATGGTCCCTTTGCTGGTTTGAAGAATCATCACGACCCCCGCGAGGATCAGTGCGAACAGACCGAAGCCCCCCAATTGAATGGGACGTTTGCTCCACCACTTCGGGGGCGATGTCTTTTGAGGAAGTTCGCGCGGTCCCGGCGATGCATTCGCGGGGCGCTGAGATGCGGTGATCGGCGGAGCGGGAGCAACAACTGGGGCAGGCGAACTCTTTGTGGTCGTGGCAGGTGGAGCCGTGAGCCATTGTCCCAGGGCGTCGGCCACCTCCTTCATTGACTTGAATCGTTCCCCCTTTTTCTTGGCGATCATCTTCAGGCAGATCGCCTCGAGTGCGGGGTCGAGACCGGGACGCAGCTTCGACGGAGGGACAGGTCGCTTCGACATGATCTGTCCAATGACCGACGCAATCGACCCCTTAAATGGCAGCGACCCGGTCAACAGTTCATAGAACACCACTCCCAAGCTGTAGACATCTGCCTGAGCGTTGATTTCGTCAGGCATCCCCTCGATCTGCTCCGGCGACATGTAAGCGGGCGACCCGAGAATCGTTCCACTCTGCGTGATCCGTTCGCTCTCGGTTGGCTCGAGACGTCGAGCGAGTCCGAAGTCCATGACCACCGGTTCCCCTTCGTTATCCAGCATGATGTTGGCCGGCTTCAGATCGCGGTGCAGGACCCCTTTTTCGTGAGCCTTCTCCAAGGCGGTCGCAAGGCGGCGAACCAACAGGGCAACCTGTTTCTCGGGAATCCGTTTACCACTGCGAGCGTACGAAGACAATGGCTTGCCATCGATGAAGGCCATCGTGATGAACCGCTGACCGTTGATCTCGCCGACGTCAAACACCGGGCAGATGTTGCGGTGATGCAGCGTCGCTGCGGACCGGGCCTCACGAATGAATCGCTCCATCACCTCGACATCATCCCGCGAGAATTTCGGAATCTTCAAGGCAACATCGCGGCCGAGTTCGGTATCGTGTGCGAGGTACACTGCTCCCATCGCCCCCTGCCCGAGTTCCTTTTCGATCCGATAGCGTCCAAACATCCCATCGGGAGCAACGTCCGACAGCGAGTTGCTGTTCGACGAGGATTCACTCGCGGCGTCCTTGGTGATCATCGTCGCCATGGAGGCGGCCTCTGCGTCGAACTTCGAGTCGTTCATGATCGAGTCGTCGACCTCAGCCGACTGCAATGCCGGATCAAACGCCAGGGCGGATTGAGCGACGGCGTCGCCGAGGCAAGTGTCGATGGCGGCGTTCAAGTGGCTTTGCGTCGACTCGGCTGAGACCGGTCCAGCCATCTGCTCGATCGACCCAATCGTTGCGAAGAAATCTCTTAGCTCGCGAGTAATCGAAGGGTGCTTCGCGATTAGTTCCTCGACAGAGACCGCTTTCCCTTGATCGACAGCAGTCAAATACTCGGCCACCGCTCGCTCCAACAACTGCTCGTGAGGCAGTTCAAGTTGTTCGTTCGTCGCCATGCTGGTCTCTCCCTCAATAAATAGTTTTCAACAAGCACCTTCAAAGCTGCACGTTTGACACGTGGCGACCTTCGACGAGGAGACCCTGCATCGATCGTGCGCGTTCGTCTCTCGATTGATAAACTCAACCCTGCGAGTCGAGTTTCCCTTTCAGTCCTGTGATCCCCCGACGAATGAGACCGACGATCGAGTCGACGGTACGCTCCATTCGGGTCGCGATCTCTTGCATGGAAAGTCCTTCGAGAAATCGAAGGCGGACTGCTTCGGCTTGTTCTTCGGGAAGCTCGGCCATGGCCCGCGTCAGGATGACTGCCTGTTCGTCAGCCAGCAGTCGCTGACTGGGCGAACTGGTCGTCGCCGTGGCGGGTGCCACGTCGACGATTGGGGAGTCTTCCCGACTCAGGCTCCGTTTCTGTGCCACCACATGCTCCCGATAAGCGTCCGTCAGATTCTTCTCGTGAATCTCCTTCAACCACGCCACAAACTCTCCCGGGCGCTCACCTGCAAATCGTCCGAAGTTCCGAAAGACCGACAAACAGGTCTGCTGAACAACGTCTGAGGCATCCACCCGAGCCGCCAGAGGACCATCCAGAAACCGCAGGGCAATCACCTTGAGATAACTGCGATGCTGTTCGAGGAGTTTCCCCAGAGCCTCCTGATTCCCCCCACGAGCCTGACACAACAACTCGATAACGTCGTCTGTCATGTCACTCATGGTGGTTGACTCAGGATGCCAATAGAGAAGTCGAGAACCGGCAGAAAACCGGTCGCACGAAAACGACCGAAAGCAAAATTTTCCCAAAAAGAACTCGACTGCGACCCGCAACCCGTGTCCTCAGTGCAGGTTACGCAACACCCAGCCTCTCCGCAATCCCCGACGTCGAATGAAAACGAAGATACCAGGCAGCACACCTGCACGAAAACGCAGTGAACGGGCGAGACAGTAAGGCGGAAAGGCCACGATGTGCTTGTCATCGGATCATGGGATCACAAGGGGAGGCTGACGTCGTTTGGAATACGGTGGCATGCGGCTCTGTCTTTCATGGGGGAAATGACGATGCAATTTCTGCTCGCTGTGAGGGCTTGGCGATTACATGCTGTCAACATGATGGCTGGTGACTCGGACGAATGCACTCCGAATTTAACCACAAAGTCGCCCGCCGCCGCGAACTCGTCGAAGAGTTTCCAGGGGACAACTCCCCGAAAGTTGACTTGAGAAACCGTTCAAAGCTCAAAGTCGAACGGACGAGACAACCAACGAACGACGGAGCGTCCCCCGTCCGAAGCATCGATGCCGTTCAGAAAAGGTCGCGGCACCAGAAAAAAGAGACTCCCCGGCAACGTACGAACATCAATTGACCGAAGAGGAGAAAGGTGGCCGGAATCGATCGTTACGGCAACCGCATCCACGAACCGTGAGGCGACGTAACCTGTTTTATTAATTCATGTTGCACCGTGTCTCGCTGCTCAAGGTGACCCGCGAACGGGGGGCGCTTGATTTTAGGGGGGGAGTGGGGGATAATGCTCCGCCATTGAGCCTCGCCTTGGATTGACCTCTTGACCAAACGGATCTGCCGATGTTGAATTCTAAAGAACTTGAGCAGTTCAAATCGCTCCTGCTCGACATTCGGGCACGGGTTTCTGGTGACGTCCGGCATCTCTCGGCAGGGGCTCTCAACGAAGGGCACGAGTCCAAGAGCCCGACCCACATGGCCGAACTGGGGACCGACTCCTACGAACGGGACTTCACCCTCAGCCTGATGCAGAACGATCAGGAGACCTTGGCCGAAATTCATGCGGCTCTAGCCCGAATCGAGGAAGGAACCTTCGGTCTCTGTGAAGCTTGCATCGCCGAGGGGAAGTCCGACACCAAAGCCGCCATCGCCAAGACTCGCCTCAAAGCGATCCCCTTTGCTCGTAACTGCATCGACTGCGAACGCAAACGGGAAGAACTTGCCTGCCGGTAGGACAACCCGGGCGACTTGTGCTCTATTCCGCAATCGTGGTCTAACTTGAGAAGTGTCTCTCTCTGCGTACGCGCGGTCCCTTTGTTGGAGTTCAGGGACTCTGTAGGTGTTGGTGATGTGACTCGTATTCCGCCTTCTCTGCGTTCACCGCTATTCCTCTTCGACCGCAGTTCCCAACAGATCGTAGTCGGAGCGGCCCGTCAGTTCTACGGGGACGAATGAGCCGATCGTGAGGTCTCGTCCGTCGACGTAGACAACGCTGTCGATCTCGGGAGCGTCGGCGTAGATGCGGCCGGACCAAGTGGTTTCGTCGATCTGTTCGTCGATCAGGCAGTCCAGTTCGTAGCCGACCAGCGAGTCGGAGAACTCGAATGCAATTTCTTGTTGCAGTTCCATCAAGGCGTCGCGTCGAGCCGCTTTGACGTCATCGGGGAGATGGCCATCCAACTTCATCGCCGGGGTTCCCGGCTCGGGCGAATAAGTAAAGACTCCCATTCGTTCGAACCGCGTGGCCGCTACGAAGTCGCGTAGCTCTTCGAATTGCGCGTCGGTTTCACCTGGGAACCCGGAGATAAATGTGGTTCGCAGGACAAGGTTTGGAATTCGACTCCGGAGCTTCTCGACGAGTTCGACCGTCTTATCGCGATCGACACGACGTTGCATTCGCTTCAGCACTGCACTGCTGACATGTTGCAATGGCATATCAAGGTAGGGGACAATTCGGGTCGATTCAGCGATCGTGTCGATCAGGCGATCGGTGAAATTGACGGGGTACAGGTACATCAGTCGCAACCAGTCGATCCCCTCGACCTGCTCGAGTTCCTTTAAGAGGTCGACCAAGCGAACTTCGCCGTAAAGGTCCATGCCGTAGTATGTGGTGTCCTGAGCAACAAGAATCAGTTCTTTGACACCATCGTCGACCAGTTCGCGAGCCTCGGCGAGAATCTGTTCGATCGGCTTTGTGACGTGCTTTCCTCGCATCTTTGGGATCGAACAGAATGTGCAGGTTCGATCGCAGCCTTCGGAGATTTTCAGATAGGCATAGTGAGTCGGGGTCAAACGCAGTCGGGCTCGATCGTCCATCGCCTTGATCGGGGCGGGTTTGAAGAGTTCCCGCTGTTCTCGGGTCAGGATTTCCTGTGACTGTTGATCGAGGCGGCGCCGCGATACAAGGCGATCGGCCACGCTCGAAATGTCATCACGCCCCCAGACCCCGACAACATGATCGATTTCCGGAAGTTCGTCGAGCAGTCCTCCTCCCAGGCGTTCGGGGAGACAACCCGCGACGATCACGCCTCCAGTCTGACCATCTCGTTTGAGTTCCAGCATCTCGCGAATGACCGACTTTGATTCGGCCCGGGATTCGTCGATGAACCCACAGGTGTTGACGATCACGAAGTCGGCACCGACCGGATCGGAGACGAGCGTGTACCCATCGACCGCCAGGTTTCCCAGCATTTTCTCGCTGTCGACGAGATTCTTGGGGCAGCCGAGCGAGACGAAAGCGTAGGTCCCCTTCGTCGGCCCCTCAGGGTCGACACCGGGGAGAGTGATGGGAGCAGGTTCGTCGGAAAGAATAGGAAGATGCACGGAATGTCAGCCTGTGAAGAGACGCGGTTTCGAGTCGACATCTTCACCGAATCCCCGAGTCAAGAAAAGGGATTCCCCTTCATTTCCTCGAATTTTCCCGCCGTCAACAGTCCCAGCCCCCCCAGAATCCGTAACAAGCATCATCCCAAGTCCCGACAAGAGTACCACTTCCACACGACAGGCCGAGCACAACAAGGCGCCGGATGTACTTGTGTCGCCCCTTTTCTTGAAGGGCGTTGATCGGGGGGGATCAGTTAAGGAGTCTGGGTGGTGTTGGTCGCCGGAGCGGGAGTCGTGGGTGCTGTGGTGGGGATGCCGCGAACCTTGAGTAGTCCCGCAAGCCCAACGACACCGGCGGCCAAGAGGATCAGCCAGGTCAACGCTTTGGCAGGGTGCTTTCGCATCGGTTCAAACTTGGCCGAGCGTCCCGTCAGCACTGAGGCGAGAAAGAAGACGCCGAAGGCGAGTAGAATCTTGATCCCCATAAACATGTGGTATCGCTTGTCTCCGGC
The DNA here is from genome assembly GCA_041398965.1 of Planctomycetaceae bacterium. Classification (GTDB taxonomy): domain Bacteria; phylum Planctomycetota; class Planctomycetia; order Planctomycetales; family Planctomycetaceae; genus JAWKTT01. The sequence continues at coordinate 36,365 of JAWKTT010000042.1, forward strand.
GGCATTGTGTTCGACCGCCGCAACTTGGAGATAGTTATAGAAGCCGCTGAGGAGCAGCAGCAGGATGCCGATCATGACGAACTTCTTCCAGCGGGCCTTGAGTCGCCCTTTGAGGGCGTCATGTTCGGCCGTGGGGAGTTCGGCCGCTGCGGGCAACAGAACAAATCGCATGAAGACGGCCCCCCCCATCAGCACGATGGCGGTGCCGACGTGGATCCAACGGGAGAGCAAGTTGACGATTTCCATAGGTTCCATAAGTCAAAGTCCGTTATCAGCAAAGGGTGATGCGCCCGGTTGTGGGGTGTGATGGTCTGGCCGTTTGTCGGCTGAACAAGGATTGTACAGAGTCGGAAGTCGAACAACACTCTGCGGAAGGGGCGAAAGGGGGATCCGGGTGCAGTCGCCAATTGGGGGTTGCTCATCTGTTCACCGCGAACAAGTTTGGCAGTTGACGTGGCGATGTTGGCAAAACAGCAGGGGCAACGCCCCGGAAAATTGTTTAGCCCAGTCCAGCGGACTGGGGAATCGGCCCAAGATTGTCTGTCGAGGGCTGAAGGCCCGGCCCGTTGGCAAGATTCGGGGGCAACTGCCCGGGCCTTCAGCCCTCTCGCGTGAACTCCTGCCTTCAGTCCTAGGCCGATGGCCTAGGCTAGACAACCCGCTGGGCCGTTGGCCCGACCGTGACCCTGACTGCACAAATGAACCACCCCCAAACAGCGACTGCACCCCTTGAATTAGGGTTACCCTGGCACAATCCCCCCAGCCCCACCGCAATCCCCACAGTGCGGAACAGCGATCGGAACAACGACCGGAATTTCTGACGTTATTCGCCGGGGGCGAGTTTCTTTCGACGACTCTTCCAGTCGCCGGCTGCAGGGGCCGGAGCTTCCGGAACCTGCACGTCAACTGGATCAGTCGTTTCCGATCCTTTGACCACCGGAGCTTCCGGAGGGGGACCGACAACCGGCACCGGCGGATATGCCGGAGGAACGG
>JAWKTT010000043.1:0-36287 GCA_041398965.1 Planctomycetaceae bacterium
GGAGTTGCAGACCGGCACAGGTTTGCCTATAGAAGATCACCGCTTCGATCGCGTCTTCGATGTAGTCGACCCCTTCACCGGTGTCGACGAGATGATTCTCGTCGAGGAGCCGATCAAAGGCGATCATCGCCGGGTACATCAGTTTCTGTGCGGTGGCAGGGTCCTGATCTACCTGCATCGCAATGCGACCATCGTACAGCCCTTTGCGGACGGCAATCATCTCGGGTTGCTGTTCGACTTCGCAGTGCTTTTTCCAGAAGCGATAGTTCACCATCTCCTGTCGCCGCTGCTGCCAGGCGATCTTGTCGTCGATGGTATAGAGATTCTCTTTGTCGACGCCGAGCTTCCGCAGTTCGGCGTTTTCGCGATCCATGATCTCCGTCAATTCGCGGATGCCACCTTCCATCGTGACGTCTCCACGAGGACTCGAAAACAATTTCGTGCCGTACTCTTCGGTCCAGCCTTTGTAAGCCTTCACCCAAGCGGCCCGAGTGATCTCGTCGAACTGTCCATCCTTCGCCCGCGTCCGAGCGTAATCCATGAGGGCTTTGTAAGGGAATCCGACGAAGATTTCCGTTGCCATTAACCGCTGCACTCCGTAAGCCCGGTTGTACAGACAGTCGTTCGCACGAACAAACCAGTCGTAAGCGACGAGATAGTTTTCGAGGCCTTCCGGATTGATCTCCGGGTCTGCTCCGTTGTCTTCCCAGTCGTCGGACGGGTCGTCATCTCGATCGGGCTTTCCGTCTTTGTCGAACCTCTCATCAGGATCATGGATGAAGTATTTGCGGAACAACTCCTGTTCGTCGGAGCGGGCGATCTTGCGTCCGACGAAGTTCCCCATGTCGTGATACAGTTCGGGGATGTCCTGATTCTGCTTAATACCACGTTCCAGGAACTTTGCCCCGCGTTTCACCCAGAAGAAGCGGTCTTTGACGTCGTCGAACTCGGCTGACACGTTAAACGCGAGGTTCCACGACTGAAACTGCCAGACGGCGCGGAAATGCGGTTGCAACAGGACGATCGATTCGACGCTGCGCTCCAGCTCGCTCCAGTTTTTCTTCTTTTTGAGTTCGTCCGACTGCATCCAGAGCACGTCGGCAGCGATCCCTCGGAACCCAAGCAGCACCAGTGTCATCGTGCTGCTGGCGGGATCGACGTTACCGAAGGTCGCATCGCCGAGTCGGTACTCGCGACGCAGGCCACTGAGAACCCCTTCGGCTCCCGCTTGATCATCGAGATCTCGACCGGGAGCCCCCAGCCAAAGGATAACGGCCCCCATTAACAACATGCCGACCAGATAGACCAGCTTACGCTGCATCGAAGTGAGATGGTTCATTTCGCCTCCAATTCTCGGCTCATCAAGCTGTATGTACCAACGAATAGACAAGGAATGAAAAAGCCAATTGTAATAATCAAGGCCGGAACAATTCGGGTCTCCGCAGGAACATCGAAGCCGTTGGCCAAGTAAGGAGCCCCATCGAACTTGTTGAAGTCCGGAATGATATACGACATCGCGTTCAACCATCGCAGAATTCCGCGATCCAGAACGACAATCGATTCGTTAAAGCCATTCGAGGCAAGGGGAGTCAACTGATTATCTTGCGTCGTTAATCGAACAGCAGACTCGAGTAGCCCACCTCCGATCGGTTTCCCGTCTTTGTAAAACTGGGTCAACAGTTCGTCCAGGTGGCCACGCAACAACCGCCCCATAATGAGATACGTCGCCACGAGGAACGTGGCCACAGGGCCCTTAACGAAGGTACTGGCTGTTGTCGACAAGACGACGATCAGAATGAGCATCAACCACATGCCGACAAACGTTTTCGCATAGGCGACAAAGAACGATCGATTCGGAAGCCGGAAGAACAGGTCGGGACGGGCCATTCCGAGATACTGTGCTCCATCGTCACAACTTACTTCGACCCGCAGCTTTCCATCGACCATCATGTCTTTCAGCAGGTCGACTTCCTCGGGAACGTTTTCGGTGGCCCCTTCGCCGAAACCAACACGGCTGATCAGCGAGTTTTTGCTGGTCAACACACGAGGAATTGCCATCGTCGTGTCTTCGGGATTTGGCGAATACTCTCGGATATACGCCGACCCCGCAGGGTACTGCACATCAAGTCCCGTCGCCTTGTTGACAAAGTGAAATGAGAACCGCACGTTCTGTCCGATGGTCCCTTTGTAACTGCGGAACGCTTCAAAGTTGTACTCGAGCGGGAGTGCGTCGTCCGAGTTGAGCGCGGATTCGTCCAGCCGGTCAAACGTGTAGATGGCCCGAGCGTTCGAGTTTCCTTCGATAAAGCTACGGAAATCCCAGATGTCTCCGACGTTGATCCCCTTGAACTGGTCGACCCCTTGCCGATCGAGAAATGTCAACTCCCCATAGACAGGAACCCGCGCGATCAATTGATTCTTCGCCGAGTCCGGAACCGAACGCATCAGCCAGATGTAACCGAACAGACCCATCACCAGCAGCACTAGCGTCATGACAGCCGAATACCCGAGGATGCGTCCGAACACGATCTCGGCTCGACGCGCCGGCTTCGTCACAACGGTATGTAAAGATCGTTCCTTGATATCGTTCGGCAGGCCCCAGCAGGCAAGAATTACCGCAATGGGAATCAACAGCCAGGTGACAGCCGACATCACAAACATCACATGCCGCTTCGCTGCCGATTCGGTCGCTTGCCCAGCTCCCAGGAACCAGTGGGCGAACATGAACAGCACCACGAAGACCGCCAGCACCCACAACGTCTTACGACGCACACTTTCGCGAAAAGTCAACGTTGCGATGGCGAATAGTCGACGAAACGACTGCGACAACACATCGATGAAGCCGCGAATCAGCGTTTCGGCCACACGTCCGGGGCCGCGAGAACCGCTGTAGCTCATCGAGATGGGGACCGCAAAAACCAACACGATCCCCAGCAAAATGAGGACCGCAACGCCCCAACTTCCCATACCAGAGAGTAATTCGGGAAAACCAATCCCCTTATCATCAAAGTCCATGACCGCACCATGCCTATCTGTCAGCGTGAAATGAAATCTCAGAAGGGGCCCCGATCTTGGGACCCCGACGAATTACTTTCCGGCACCCGCCCTTTGCGGTGCCACGTAACGCTGACCGGGACGATCCCGGCTCTCGGCAATCGTATTCAGGAAGAGTTCTTCCAACGTCGAGGTCGGATGCGACACGTTTTTCATTGTCGCACCATGCTTTGCCAAAGCTTGCTCGACATCTCGAATCGCCTCGTCCGACAGTTGAGACGTTCGCAGCAGGCTCTCTTCGCTTGACTCTAACAGGTCCCCGACGTTTCCAAGCACCTTCAGCTCACCCAGATACAAAATGGCGATTCGGTCGCAAACATCCTGCACGTCCGCCAGCAAGTGGCTGCACATGATGACTGTTTTCCCCTGATCCTTCAGCTTGTTGATCAGATCCTTCATGTCTCGCGAACCGAGCGGATCGAGACCACTCGTCGGCTCGTCCAGCAACACCAAGTCTGGATTGTTGATAAGAGCCTGTGCCAATCCGATACGCCGCGTCATCCCCTTGGAATACTGTTTGAGTTGACGTCGACGTGCTTGCTTCAGACCAACCATTTCAATCAGTTGATCGCGTCGCTCACGCCGTTCTGCCGCACTCATCTTGAACAGCCGACCATAAAAGTCGAGCGTCTCATCGGCGTTGAGAAAGCGATACAGATACGACTCTTCCGGAAGGTATCCGATCCGCTCGTTCTTTTCGACATCGTGGGCCGGTTGCCCGAGAACTCGCACTTGTCCCGACGACGGAAAGAGCAAGCCAAGCAACAGCTTGAGGGTCGTCGTCTTGCCCGAACCGTTCGGCCCGAGGAGTCCGAAGACTTCCCCCTTCTTGACATCTAATGTGAGCGAGTTCAACGCTTGGACGGTCTTGCGACCCCAGAAATCACGGTAGTCTTTCGACAGATTACGGATTTCGACGACATTCTCGGTACCAGTCGACATTGTTCCCCCAAACGGGTGAAGGGCCTTTGCGATCAACAATGATCGCCCAAGGCAGTGAAATAGACGTGGATAAACAGTAAAGAAAAACGTGGTATCTCAAGTTTTCAGGAAGACATCGAAAAGAAGATGTGAAAACGAAATGTCTCCCGGCAATTCAACAGATGGGATCGCCAAACGTGTCCGTTTCCGAACGACACCTCCCACCAACACGAGAGCCGAGCCGCTTCCTCTCTGGAAAACGCCAGACCTTCGCAGTGTCAACCTGTTCACTGTAAACAGCCCTCTCGCCTCTTTCAAGCGGCTCACCCCCTCCCGCCACAACAATCTGTCATCCCTCCCCCCCGCAGGATTTGCAATCTCTTCAGGGGGCGAGGTACATTCACGATCACTGAAGTATCCTTACTGCAACACCTGCGAAACACAGGAATCAGCAATGTGGCGACGGAAACTCACTGAATGTCTACTTGGAGCATTCATCATTGTTGCCTCAGCGACGTTGATCCAAGCTGATGAGGATGTGCTGACGTTCTTCGCCACCTCAGACTCGCATTACGAAGCGGTTCAACATGTCGAACGAAACGACCGCAACCGCGTCACGATCGAACGTATGAACGTCATGCCCGGTCGACCATGGCCCGACAAACTCGGTGGCGGAGAGATTGGCAATCCTCGCGGAATCCTCGCTCTCGGTGACCTCATCGACGATGGCGACAAGGCACTCGAAACAGAGGTCGAATGGCGACACTTTGAGACGCACTTCGGTCTTGATGGAACGGACGGACTGCTCAAGTTTCCCGTGTACGAAGGTTGGGGGAATCACGATGGACCACCAGAAAAATTCGTCAAACAACGACTCAGCGTCCAGGCGGAAATCAAACGCCGCAATGCCGAGCGACTTGAGAAACAGCTCATCTCCCACCTCTCCGAGAATCAGTTGCATTACTCTTGGGATTGGAATGGCATCCACTTCGTTCAAACGAATCTCTATCCGGCCGACAAGCAAAACGCCAAGGTTCGTTATTCCTTGCCCTGGCATGACCCGCAGGGAGCCCTGGAGTTTGTCGTCAAAGATCTCGCTCAAAACGTAGGGCAGAGCGGTCGACCAGTCATCATCATGGCTCACTGTGGCTTTGACACCGACTGGTGGGTTGCTGAGGACTGGAGAGCCTTCTACGACGCTGTCAAACCGTACAATGTCGTCGCCTATTTTCATGGTCATTCCGGAACTGGCGTCAAGAAGTGGAAACCCGAAGGGGAAGAGCGAGCACTTGACGTTATCAACACCGGACAGACAGAAAAGGGCTTCTTTGTCGTCGAGATCACCAAAAAACGAATGCGACTCGGCTTTCAGTTCAAGCGAGACTCGACTTTGCTCGAAGAGGTCGAGTGGGACTGGAAGTACCTCTTTGAAAAGTCAATCAACAACGCTTCCATCAGCAAGCCCCAAGCTCCTCCGGCGACTTCACAGCCACTCAACTCGAGTAATTCGCCCCCGGCGGCAACCGAAATCCCTTCGAGTTCCCTCCGCTTCGCGGTCATCGGGGACTTCGGGTTGGACAACTACAAGCCAAAAACGATGGCGAAGGAGAAGGCCGAACTGGCGACCGCTGGCCAAGCCACGAACGGTCCCCTCTCGAAGCGTCACAATCCGAATCAGGCCGCCGTGGCCGATTTGGTCAAATCCTGGAAACCCGCATTCGTCGTGACGACCGGAGACAACAACTACCCGAAGGGAGAGGCGAAAACGATCGACGACAACATCGGCAAATATTACTCAGAGTTTATCGGGAACTACCGCGGTCAGCACGGGAAAGGCTCTCTGGAAAACCGATTCTTTCCAGTTCTCGGAAACCATGACTGGGATGCTCCGATGGTCCGCTGTCAGCCATACGTTGAATACTTCACTCTCCCCGGAAACGAACGCTACTACGAATTCAAACAGGGACCGTGCCATTTCTTCATGCTCGATACCGATGGCCGAGAACCCGATGGTGTCCGCGTTGGTTCAAAACAACACGCATGGTTTGTTGACGCGATTGCCACGAGTGAACTCCCCTTTCAAATCGTCGTTGCACATCATCCCCCCTTTTCCTCCGGAGAGCATGGCGATATCCGCGACGCTGACTGGGACTTTGAAAAACATGGTGTTGACCTGGTCATTAATGGACACGATCACGACTATGAGCGAATCGAACGCGATGGCCTCGTTTACATCATCAACGGAGCCGGTGGCGCCAACCTGCGTCGTTTCAAAACACCAGTCTCAGGGAGCGTCACCCGACATTTTGACAAGCACGGTGCGATGCAGATCGACGTTTCCACACAAGGCGATACCACAACGTTAACTTCAAGATTCATTGACATTGATGGCAAAGAGATCGACCAATTCACTATCCAACGCACTACTTCAGCCAAATAGCAGTTGCAACACCGACCCGAACAGTCTACTTCGATCTGGTGAGAACCAACCCCTTGGCTAGTTGGACTTCGTCATCGTTGATTGAAATGATCGGCTGACCGGGGAGGATAATCTTCTGCGCATCCCCTGTGCCAAAGCGTTGATCGGCGAACCGAGTTCTTTGAATGTAAAGCAGGTCCCCTTCGACCCGCCACTTTCCAAAGCCTTCGGTCGGGGGAGCATCGGCGGTGGCACGGGGACGAATGTTGATGGTCGCCGTCTGGTCCGCATTCAGGATGAGATCAATCGCCAGCGTTCGCCCCAGTAATCGCCACTGGCCCAAGAAACGAAGATTCAACTCAGCATCAGGTTGCTCGCGACATTGCCAATAGTCCAACAGGCGAGTCGCATCGTGCGCAGACTGGTCGCGATGATCGCCGGAATAGGTCTCCAGAAACCTTTCTGTCTTCGGCCCGGGATAGTTAATGAGCATTCCAATCGACAAACGACGGAGAACGAAGTTGGTCGAATTTGCCCGCTCGAATATCTCATCCTGATACTCGGGGTCGGCGGGCGCGAGCGTATGGAGGTAGATCGTGTCGTCATCATACAGCCCACCTTCATCCCAATAAGTCACGTCAATGGGAAGGATCACTCCCCCCAGAAACGCCCTCGGGGGCAACGACTCGATCCGCAGGCCATCTGGATACTCGGTCCACCTCCCAAACAGCATCGTTTCCAGAACATCCCAAGCCGCATTGGGGGGGAGTGTTCGCTGGAGTTTAAGTCGCTTCTGAAACGCCTCCAAGATCGACTCTCGATCTCGCAGCAACACTCCACGCGGCGTAACAGCCGCGGTAGACGCCCATTGAAGTGGCCGAGTCAGGTTGATCCCCTGAAAGATGAACTGGCCACTCTTCGATTTCGGATCATCAGCCGGAAGGTCCCGCCATCGCCCCGCAAGTATCCACTCATCACCCGGTTCCAAGAGCCCCCGCCAGTTCTGCATCCACTCCAACCCCGCGATCCGCAGCGACTCCATCTGTTCGGGCGATGGCTGTTTCAGAAACTCAAGTTTCGTCGCAACTTTCTGAGCGGAAGTATTCGAAGAGGGTAACGTCTCTGGATTGTCAGCCGCCAACTCCTGCGAAACCACAAGTCTCAGTGACACGATATCTTCCAACACCACCACCGGCGACGTTTCCCCCACCTTCACTTGGACCATGAAGTCCGAAGAATCGACAATCCAATCAACCGACCTGATCGCCCCTGTGTAAAGATCAGCACGGGCCGACAACGAAAGCCCGAGGATTCCTATGCCAACCAGGAGAATGAACCGACACATCCAGGTACACTTTTTGCCATCTCGCCAACTTAAGTTTGCGGCACAGATCATCACACCACCTCACTAAGTGCTGGGAAGTGTTCGCTATGATATCCACCAATAAAGTATCAGTCTAGACCGCAGCTACGCCCGGTTACAACTAGCGACCACATTAGTGAGAGGCCCCCCTCTTTTCTGGCAATCAGAACCCAAAACTCCTGAGCACCCAAAGATCGAGATGGAACCAAGAAGACATGTCACCGCCATGTCAATCGGATGACTCTATGGCGCAGTCGGAGAGTCTGGCCGGCGAACAGGTTTCATGATCGACGGACCGAGGTATTCAACCAGAACTGAGTCAGCGTCTCCTTCAATTTCGTGATGCCGATGTTCTCTGTTGTCACGTAGTCCCTCCTCCAGAGACCGGCTCGTTCGCGCACGATGACGCGAACGTTTTCATCACTCTTGCCCTCTGGAGAGACCGAAGGCTGTGCTGTCATCGCGGCTGCCAACGCCAGCTTCCAGCGGACTTGCGGGACCGGAGGAACCCCCCGAACCTGGAAACACCACTCTTCCAAACGGACTCGACGCCATTCGCTCAAAGGCTCGGCTGGGAGCACAAACTCTCGCACCTCACCGGGCAACTTGTTGACGGCATCTCCACGGACAGACAACTCGACCAGTCCCGGTCGTGACGAGTACAAGGACCAACTCGGCCAATGGTCCCACAGACCCCAGTAATTCAGAGCCGGACAGAGCAGGGGAATCATCAGCAAGCACCGGGCGACCCCATCCAGTTCTCCAAACTGCATCCATCCTAAAGACTCATCATCAACTAATCTCGGTGAGACTGCCCCCAATCGCGACGGACCAGCATCGCCGCGAAACAACCACAGATTCTGACAAATCAGAAACAGATTCCACCCAATGACAGTCCAACCATGATTCAGCCCGCGACTACTCAATGCCGCAATCAGCAGACTATGCATTACCACAGACGCCGCCAGCCCCGACAACTGCCAGCGTCGACACAGTAGCCAAAACCCCACCAGAAATTCCCCGACTGGCATTCCCCACACAAGGACGTTCCGTACCACTTTCGGCCAGAAGACAGCCGAGATGTCCAGACTCTTAAGAACTCCATCTAGCAACATCTGTCCGTGTGACTCGACAAACAGTGGGTCACACTTGGACCAGGCCGACCAAAGATACAAGCTCGCTCCCAGCCACCTGACCCCTTGCAATCCCACCCGATTCGGCGCGAAGCCTAGGAGTATCCCGATCCACAGGAAATGATACACCCAAGGTTGCAGTCTTAACTGATCCAGTAACGTCAGCGATCCCAGTGACACCACCATTCCCAAGGTTGACCAACGGGTTGCCCTCGAGGACCTGGGCCCCAGAATCATCACCAACAGGCAGCCCACCAGAAAGATCAGCAGCCCAGTGTCAACACTTTCCAACACACCACAAAGACTTGCAAAAATTGGAATTTGCAGACCATCATCTCCCCCCAACCAAAGCGGTGAACTGACGCTCATCAGTCCGATGGTTCCAATCGCCAGCAGCCGCCGCGTGACGGAAACCATCCATTCCGCCGCATGATGTTCGGTCTCCCAGGTCACGGCGCCAACTCGATCCGTTTGGGTCGAAAGAGTGTGACATCCAGAAATGCTTTACCGGCCTCATCCAGCATCAAGACCTTAGTCAGCTTCACTTGCCGCAAGATGCTGTTGAGCATGAGCGACCACGATGTTTTTTTCTGGGGAAACGTTACTAAGAGCTTTTGGAGATCGACCTTTGCTTCTCCCATCGCGGGGTAGTCAATAATGATCGGAACCTCAATCGCCGCCCCCGCTGCGATGAGTACATCTTCTAACGCGACCTTCTCGAAGCCGACTTCCACAAACTTATACAACTGCGGAGCCGCTGCCGGGGCCGGAGCCGCTTGCCCCTTGGCATCGGGCTCTGGCAGAGGCCAACCGATCGGCCAGGGATCCGAGATTTCGCTGAGTCGCTGAATCTTCAGTTCGATGTTCCCGGTCGGCGTACGTAACGGACGAAAGCCCAACCCCGCATCTCGCAACAAAATGGCGAGAGCCGTCCCGGTTGACAGTCCACGAGTATCGTTCCTGACAGCCGGCCCTTCGACCTCCGTTCCCAAAGCCTTCTCAGCCGAAGTCGCCACCCGAACCGGAAACCCTTCCGGGATCGGCAACTTTCCAATCGCCTGAGCCAACGGCAGTCCAACGCTTGTTTCAGCATCCTTCTCCTTCAAACTCAGCGCAGCATACAACTGAGAGAATTGGTCCTTGTTCATTCCCCACAACGGTTGCCCCTCTGGCGCCCCCTGTGCCCCGTATGCCTTTAACTCGTCAATCCATTCTGACAATTGCTTGCCATCACTCTTCGAGAACTTCCTTGTTCCAAATGTAATGGTCCCTTTTTCGTCCATCTCGCCGAGCACTTTGACCGTCCGCACTCGACCTCGCACCGTCTCCGTCACCGACAGTTCGTCTCCCAAGATGGACGACCGAAACTGCGGCGAATAACCCAGATTGGCAAAGACTCGACTCCACTCCTGAGCCTCGACTCGTCCCCCAAACTGCGGCGTGAGCACAGTAAAATCGATGACAGTCGTCAATTTCCCCCGCACTCCCGCGTCGGGCTGAGCCATCCCCCCACGTGTCAGGCAGGTTAGCACACCCACAAAGAACAGGGCGCGCCCCACTCTCCGTCGACATTCACTCCTCATCGACAGTTTCACATGAATCTCCATGACTGACAGCATATGCAGACCTCCAAGCTAGACCGCCCCATCATACCCCCTCTCAACGAAGCCACACAATCCCCGATCGGATGATTGTGACGTTCTTGTTCTTCCGCCTCAGTTCTTCAAACGATTTGACCATCCCGCTCCCCATCACCATACTTCCGCCAGACCGCGTACGCTCACTCGACAACACCCCCTTTTCGAAGGCCGACCATACCATGTTTGACCGCGAACAATTTCAACGCAAGGCCGACTTCCGTGGCGTCTATCCGAATCAGCTCAACGAAGAGCTGGCCTATCACGTCGGGCGATACCTCGTGCAGTATGTCGCCCATGAGACCGGAAGCTCCAGCCCAGCCATTCTCGTCGGACGTGACGGTCGGACGTCATCCACCGCCATCTATCGGTCGGTGATCGATGGCATCGCCGAAGCGGGGGGACATCCCCTCTGTTGCGGACTCGCCACCACCGACATGGTGCAGTGGGGGACCGGTATGCAACTTCAAGGAGCCATTGCCGGGGTGATGATTACCGCCTCACACAACCCCCCCGAATACAACGGCATCAAGATGCTGCTGCGAAACCCCGAAACCGAAAGCATCGACATCGTCCGCCCGGTCGATCATCTCAAACCATACTGGGAGAAAGATGGTGATGGGGCCGAAGCTCCACCCACCGAAAGGCTCCCTTATCCGACCGGCGGCCGACTCTCACTGCATCAAGACTTCGTCGACGCTGCTTGCGAACGGGCCGAACGTCTCGCATCAGCCACCGGAAGCATCGTCCTTGACCCCGGCAACGGCGTTGGAGGCATCTTCATCCCCCTTATGAAAAAAGTCTTCGCAGAACAGGGAGCCGAAGTCGAACTGCGATCAATCTTTGCCGAAATCGATGGTCGTTTCCCAAATCGCCCTTCAAACCCCGGCCTTCCCGGTGCCGTCGCCGAATTGCAGAAGGTCGTTGTCGAAACCAAGTCCGCCTTCGGGGCAGCACTCGACGGAGATGCGGACCGCGTGTTTCTCGTTGATGAAAAGGGAACGTTCGTCCCCGGATCGCAACTTCTCGCCGCTCTTGCGACGATCGCCCTCAAACGGCGCGGGCCCGGAGCCGTTGTCTTCGCTGCCGTCTCCTCGTTCAAAGTTATCGAAGCCATCCGCCAAGAAGGGGGAACTCCGATTTTCTGCCGTGTCGGACAGGATGCCGCAAAGGTCGCCCTAATTAAAACGAACGCCGTTTTTGGAGGAGAATCCTCCGCACACTACAATTTCCCCGACACGTATTGCTTAGACTCCGGGCTCTTCGCACTCATGATGTTTTGGGACGAACTATTAGCTTCCGGAAAAACCTGTTCCGAAGCCCTCGCCTCCTCCGCTTCATGGCCTAATAGTGGCGAAGTAAACCTCCGTATCGAATGTGGCAACTGGAAAGAAATGAGCCGTCAGGTCATTGCCATGCTCGAGAAGGAGTATTCGTCCCCCTCGGCGAATTGCTACATCACCCAGCTCGATGGAATTGGTGTCTATCACCCGAAGGTTGCGGAACTCCCGACAAGCGAAGACCTTTTCACTGTCGACCCGGTCGGCGACCCCAACGGGACGATTTACCGCATTATTGCCGACGGATACACCCCGGACTGGTGGTTTAATGTCCGGGCCTCGAACAACGAGCCTTTGCTGCGTGTCAACTTCGAGTCACAGGATGCCAGCAACCTTAACGCCCAATCCCTCGACCTCATCGCCCGAATCAACAAGTTCTGCAAGGCAAACAATGCGGTCCTTAAAGTTGAAAACCCCGGCACCCTATCAATTACGCTCGATTAATTGAGATCCCTCCCTTCACCCCACGCCGAAAGTGTGGGGTGTCGGCCTCGGCGTTACTTGTCGACACAAAAAAACCCTCGTCGTGCGATGACGACGAGGGTTTCGGCAAGACAACAACCCCACGCAGTGCTTGCCAACTTTTTCTTAGTGACGGCTGGGGAGCCGGTGGTTCTTTGTGGTTCGTGGTGCGACTTATTAAGAGTGGTCAGGTCTTGTAAGTCGCGGTGGTCTGTTTCGAGAGATCGTGGTTCGTTGGTCTGGTTCGTTGGTCTGTGGTTCGTGTGCAAAGCCCCACGTCTGTGACGTGGGGGCTCCTGTTCGTTCTGAGTGATTAGTTATCGCAAGTCAAATCGTCCTGGCCGCCGCAGTAGTCGACGTGGTCACGGAAGCCGAAGCCTCCAGCCCATCCCTTATGACCGGCGATCCCATCGCTGTGATAGCTCTGGTCGACACAGTTGAAGGCTGCCCCGACATCTTCCAATTCTTCGCTGACGTTCCAGGCCAACTCGCTCAGGCCAGCAATGAGGCCGAGGACGCAGATGGTCGCGATCAGGACCAGTTCCGCAGAAACGATGAAGCCGTTTTCGTCAGCGTGGAGTTTGGCGAACAGGTTGGTCATGGAAGTGTCCTCAAGGTGTGGGGTGAGTTTTCGTTTGTTTGGCGTTCGAGAGTCTGTCGTGTTGACTCGTCGTTGTTTGATGAGAAGTGATAAAGCACCCCGCGTGCCAAACGCTTGACAACCCGTTCAGAAATCTTGACACCACCTCGCAACCATCTCCACAACCCCTTTCATGTCAGAGAGATGCGCCACTTACAAGAACGACACATTTTGTTCAACAACCGAGACACCCCCCATCCGTCCGATGATGCCGCCACGCCACACCCCCCGCCGTCCGCCCAGCCGCGTCGACGTAACCTCTGACTCCACCACAAGTTCCACCCCACGTTGCCGAATCACCACGACGATTCCACAACGCAACATCCACCGGCCAACACGTGACAAACAACGCGACTCCGAAACTACGCGGGTGAGGCCGGCGACATCTCGCTAAGCCGACATTGACCACCGCACTTCCGCCGCGACGGACGAATCATGCGGTTCAGTGGCCATCAACGTCGCAACCGGGTAGGCTGATGCGACGTTGGCAGTTCCCGTCCTCGCTCACTTTCCGAACGTGCATCATGAAACACACTCTCGCATGGTTGCTGTTACTACTCGTTGGGCTCGCTCAGGGGGCCATCGCGGAAGAGGCAGAGCAGGGATTCACGCCCATCTTTGATGGCAAGACCCTGGAAGGTTGGACCGGAGCCGAGGCGAATTATATCGTCAAGGATGGGGAGATTCAGTCGCTCCCGAAGAAGGGGGGTAATCTCTACACCACGAAAGACTACGCTGACTTCATCCTGCGATTTGAGTTTCTGCTGACACCGGGGGCCAACAATGGGATCGGCATCCGTGTCCCTAACGGCAAACATGCCTCGACTGATGGCATGGAGATTCAAATCCTCGACGACTCCGCCAAGAAGCACCAAAAGGTGAAACCTTATCAACGACACGGCTCGATCTACGGTTTTTTCCCTGCCAAGACCGGTTCCTTGAAGCCCGTAGGGGAGTGGAACAGCCAGGAGATTCGCTGCATCGGCCGACAAGTCACCGTGATTGTCAACGGCGAAACCATTGTCGACGCCAACCTGGATGAGCTTGCTGAGAAAGGGCCAGCAGATGAATTCAAACGTCCGGGGATCAACTCTAAGACGGGACGACTCTGTTTTTGCGGTCATGGTGCGGAGGTTCACTTCCGCAATCTGAGAATCCAGGAAATCACCGACAACACCGAGGGGGCGTCACCCGAGGCAATCCCCTAGACTCTGTCGAAAGACAGCGTCCCGTTTCGCTCGCACCGGGGATGTCGAGAAGGAGTTCGAGGAACTCAAGGATGCAAACTTCACACTCTCACGATACGCCTGTGCTGCAGACCGACTTGTTCTCGAAGCCTCAGCGACAGGCCATGGTTCATGGCATGAATTGCACAACATATCGCTACCTCGGTGCACACCCGATGATTCAGGATGGGGTGTCAGGGACTCGTTTTGCCGTTTGGGCCCCGAATGCCCGTGAAGTCTGTGTCCTCAATGAGGCGAACGCCTGGTCGCACGGGGGCTTCTATCTCAATGGCAGCAATGAAGGGGTCTGGTCGGGTTTCATTCCCGGCGTCGCACCGGGCGAAGTCTACAAATACAGCATTCGGACACAGACAGGCAACCTGCTAGAAAAGTCCGACCCTTATGCTTTCGCCGCCGAACTCCCGCCGCGTACCGGGTCGATCGTCACCGACCTCACACGCTTCCAATGGCAAGATCAAGATTGGATGGACCGCCGTCAACAGTTCGACTGGCTTCATGCCCCGATTAGTATTTACGAAGTACAATTGGCATCCTGGAAAAGACCTTGGGATGGACGGAAGTATCATAGCTATGCCGAGCTTGCGGAACTGCTGGTCGAGTATTGTCATGAGATGGGCTACACCCATCTCGAATTAATGCCCATTACCGAGTATCCGTTCGACGGTTCATGGGGCTATCAAACAACAGGCTACTTTGCCCCCACGTCTCGCTTTGGAGGTCCCGAAGACTTTCAAAAGTTTGTCGACACCTGCCACCGCAATGGCATTGGCGTCATCATCGACTGGGTTCCTGCTCACTTCCCGACCGACGCTCATTCGATTGGACGCTTCGATGGAACCGCACTCTACGAACATGAAGATGCGAGAAAAGGATTCCACCCCGATTGGAATACATTCATCTTTAACTATGGACGTAATGAAGTCCGCAACTTTTTACTGTCCAGCGCTCGCTTCTGGTGTGACATGTATCATATCGACGGCCTGAGAGTGGATGCCGTCGCGTCAATGTTGTACCTCGATTACTCACGCAAGGAGGGAGAATGGATTCCGAACGCGGAAGGGGGACGCGAGAATCTTGAAGCCATTAGTTTTCTGCGAGACTTTAACTCGATGATCCATGCCGAGTTTCCTGGAGCAATCACTCTGGCCGAAGAATCGACGTCGTGGGGGGGTGTTTCGCGGCCTCTGTACGATGGGGGGCTAGGTTTCTCGATGAAGTGGGATATGGGGTGGATGAATGACACTCTCAAATACTTCCGTCGCAACCCGTTGTATCGTGCCCACCATCAGAACGAACTCTCCTTCCGCATGATGTATGCCTTCACCGAGAACTTTGTGCTTCCACTCTCGCATGATGAAGTGGTCCACATGAAGGGGGCACTCATCGAACAGATGCCCGGCGATGACTGGCAGAAATTCGCCAACTTGCGGCTCCTCTACGGATATCAATACACAACGCCCGGAAAACCCCTCCTCTTTATGAGCTGTGAATTCGCCCAGCGAACCGAATGGAATCATGACCAGCAATTGGACTGGGGACTGCTGCAAGACCCGAAACATGCCGGGATTCGACAGTTCGTCGGAGACATGAACCGCGTCCTGCGTGAGCAACCGGCTCTCTACGATCTCGATTTCGAAGCGGGCGGATTCGCCTGGATTCATGCGGACGATGCAGCCCATAGTGTCTATTCGTGGTGTCGATATTCACGCAGCGGGGAACTCCTTGTCGTCATGATGAACATGACCCCGGTCCCGCGTCAGATTTATCGTGTCGGTGTCCCTCGGCCGGGACACTATGCAGAAATCATTAACAGCGACTCCCATCTCTACGGCGGAACCGATGTTGGTAACCTCGGTGGCTTAAATACCGAACCCGTTGCGATGCATAGCCACAGCCAAAGCCTCCAAGTCGTACTCCCCCCTTTAGGGATGCTAATTCTGAAACATCAGGGCTAAGTAGACGACCCAGCATCGTCTCGCTCCGCGTACGATGTACGGGGCAAAACTGGGTGCACAACCACATGACAATTGCGCGGCGTTTTCCTCTGGGCGTCATATCGACTTTGCGAGGTGTGCTATGCGAATAGGGACTGTGTTGTCTAAGAGATATAGACTCTTAGGTTTCGTTCTAGCTGCCGTCACTCTGGCTCCCCTTGCGGCGAACTTGTGCAATTCCTATGCCGGGGAGATTCTGTTTCATGAGGCCACCAAAGAGGCGGGACTGTTGGAGTCGTTGCAAGGACTCATGGGGCATGGCGGTGCCTGGGGAGATGTCGATGGTGACGGCGATCTCGATCTGTACGTAGGAGGTTTCGCCGATCGTCCGGACGCAGAATATGCTCCTGCCAATGGCCCAGTTGGGAGTCAGCTGTTTATCAACGATAATGGCAAGTTCCGCGTGGCTGACAACTTGCCGACGCTTTACGCCCGCACGAGCGGAGCGGTTTTTGTCGATCTCGACAATGATGGTGCGTTAGAGCTTTATGTCGCGAACAATGCGAAGCCGGGTGGGAAGCCTAACACGCGTGGCATGCGACAGGCAAAAGCACAACCACAACGGTCTGTCCTGTATCAGCAACGAAGTGGACAGTGGATTGATATTAGCGAGGCGAGCGGGGCGTGCCCCCAAGGTCTGCATACTGCGCGCAATGTCGTCATTTTAGATTACGATGCCGATGGGTTATTAGATTTACTCCTCATAGAAGACCGCTTCCGCAAAGATCCCCATTCTGTGTTATTACGAAATGAGGGAAACCTGGAGTTTCGGGATGTGACCGCAAAGGCGGGGTTGCCGAACGACCTCTTTGGATTAGGCCACGCCGTCGCCGATCTAAATGATGATGGCCGTCCTGACATTTTCATCGGGCATAGCAATCGGTTCTTTCTTTCTCAGGGAGATGGAACCTACATCGAGCCCGAGGGGTTGAAGGCGCTCTTTGCGTGGCAACCACTCCACGGGGAGGACTGGCCGTGCGGGGCCGCTTTGGGGGACCTCAACGGCGACGGGCTGTTGGACCTCGTACTCAGTATTCATTGCGAAACGGCACGAAACAAGCTGTATCTCAATCGTGGTTTGCAAGATGGCGTGCCGCAATTTGAGGATGTCACCGCAAAGGCTGGCTGGCCGGATTCGATACCCGCGAAGGCTCCGCATGTCGAACTATATGACTTTGACAACGATGGCTTACTTGATGTCCATCTCACCGCGGGATGGCTAGACAGCGATGGAGCGTATCGTCCTTTAATCTATCGCAACACGGGAACGAACAAGGATGGGGTGCCTCAGTTTGCGGCCACCCATGAGAGTTCGTCGCCGATGGTGTATTTCCCCGCAGGCCCTGCGGCGGACGTTAACAATGATGGACGTGTCGACCTCTTTCTAATCAATTGGTTCACAGGGAATCACTGTCGACTATTACTAAATCAGACGGCCAGCGGCAATTGGCTCGACATCACCGTGACGGGACGATCATTTAATAAAATGGGGATCGGCAGCCAGGTGAAGGTGTTTGAGGCGGGGGAGGGGGGGCGGTTGTTAGGGACGCAGGAAATTCAGGTCGGTTGTGGCTATGCCAGTGGCGGACCGGCTGTGGTTCACTTCGGATTGGGAAAAACAGAGTTCGTGGATATTGAAGTGCGGCTGCCAAACGGTGAGGTCGTGCGGCGCAAACAAGCCGCGGTCAATCAACGTCTGTCGATCGAGGAGTAGCGAACATGAGTCATGCGAGCATTAGTAAGAGGTCGAGTGACGGGGCAGGGGGGGAGATGTTGTCTCGGACCTGTCGAACTCGTGTTGCTTGTGCAGCAGTCCGGGCGATCGTCCTCGTTCTTGCGATCGAGGCTTTGGCGTTCGCTGAGCCGGTGTATCCGCCGACGTTGCCGGACGGTCAGACGAAAGTCACCATTCCTGCTGCGAGCCTGCTTCAGGCTCCGGAAGGGCTGAAACCGGGGACACGGATTGCTGTCGCTGCTCCCGAGGTGACGTTTCAGTATTATCCGGGGCAGAGCTATCCGGGGAACCCGTGGTCGGTCTGGGGGGATGGGTTAGCGGTTGAAGGTGCTTATTACTCTTCGATCGGCGATCACCTTGCACCGCGCGGCAATGCCTATGTTTATCGGTATGATGACCGGGACGGAAGTCTGACGCGGGTTGTCAACGTTCAGGACATCATTCAGATGCCAGAGGGGCACTATACTCCGGGGAAGATTCATAGTCGGTTAGACTTAGGCAAAGATGGCTGGCTCTATTTCTCGACACATCGCGGTTCGACTCGGGCGACGACAGATTCGAACCATTATTTAGGTGACTGGATCTTGAGGCACCATATCAAGAGTGGTCGCTCAGAAGTTGTGGTCCATGCACCGCTGGATAAACAATGTCTGCCGACGAGCGTTCTCGACCCAGAGCGACTCATCTTCTACTCGGGGACTGCTGATGGAGACTATCGCGAGAAGCGGGTGCAGTTTTTGGCGTATGACATTCAGGCGGGAAAGGTGCTTTATCACGATGGGAAGGGACCGTATCGTGCAGCGATCTTTGCGCCGTCGACGGGCCGCGTCTTTTTTCAGCAAGACGGGGGAAACAATGCTGCACTTCCCTTGGTTCGCTTTGACCCGACGCAGCCGGGGCCTCCTCAGCCAGTGCAGGCTGAGGTCGGTTTGCGGGCCTGCACGACGGAGACAAAGAGTGGGAAGGTGTATACCGTTGATGGAGATCGGCTTTGGGAGTTTGATACCCGTACCGAGACGTCAAAGGAGTTAGGCGAGGTGACGGTCGGAAAGGAGTCCTATATTGCGTCAATCGACATCGACCCGAAAACGGAGCGTTACTTGTACTATGTGGCGGGTGCTCACGGCGGAAGTTATCGGGATGGCTCCCCCTTAGTTCAGTACGATCTGAAGACGAGGGAACGTAAGGTGATTTGCTTCCTGCATCCCTCCGTCTTTGCGGCGACGGGTTATACCTGCATGGGAACTTATGGCATGGCGGTCTCGCCTGATGGGGGGACGGTGTATATTACCTGGAATGGTAATCAGGGGGGAGAGGTGAAGGGGAAGTTGAGTTTTAATACGGCGGGTCTCACGGTCATTAAAATCCCGGAATCTGAACGACGGGAATAGAAAACCGCCTGAAGAGAGCAGGGGGCTCTCTTCAGGCGGAATCGTGGTATATTTCCCTCCGACGCAGTCGGGGGGCTTTGACGCGGGGGGCTAGACGATTTCGGGGACTTCGTAGCCTTTACGGTATTCTCGTTTGAGAAACGCATTAGCGGATTCGGCGTGGTCTCCGGTGAACTTTTCGGTCTTCGGATCGTGGTGCAGAACTGGGCTCATGCGGATTTCGGCGGACGACAGCGGGATGTCGAAGCGACCGAGGTGCTCACCCAGTTCGCCGAGAAGCAGGTTCCACGGCTCGAAGTCGGGTTGAATCGACTTGGCTTCGTCCATCGAGAAGTTCTTCCCTGCACGAAACGCCACATTCGCGAGGTTGCACCATCCGGAAGAATCGTGGCCGATGGCGATTTCGGCATTAGGACTCTCCCAGTCTCTCGAGCGGACGGCGTTAATGAAGTTCGCCTTATGAAGGGTGTCCATGGAGCCTCCTTTGAAAGAACGTATTTCTTTTCCTTCGAGGTCGAATGCCTTCCCCCCTCCGCGACCACCAGCATAATAGCCCCCTTCACAGGCGACGAGATAGCCTGTCGAGGGACCATTGAAGGGACGATTCCCCTTCGTGCTCCAATTTCCTTTCTTGCCGGGACCCGCCTCGACGTTGCTGAGGGCGATGAGCGTGGGGAATGAGCCAGTGTCGAAGTAGACGTAGTGACAATTCGGGGTATTCCCGGCATCGTCCCAGGCGACTCGCCCGCCGACAGCCAGGATACGTTTGGGAGTGGTGACGGAATCCTGATAGGCGACATTGCGGACGTCATCGAGGACGTGAACGCCCCAGTTCCCCATCTCGCCGCTGCCGGTGTTCCAGTCCCAGTGCCAGTCATAGTGAAATTGTTTCCGATAGAGTGGTTCATCGGCGGCAGGTCCGAGCCAGAGGTCGTAATTCACACCTGCAGGAATCTCCAACGGCTTATCAAGCTTGCCGATAGGGGCACGCTGCCCGAGGCGATTGGCTTGTGCATAGTGGATTTTTCCTAGGGCCTGATCCTCATGCAGAAATTTCTTAATTGCAGATTGCAGTGGATCAGATCGTTGCTGAGTCCCGAGTTGGACGACCTTCTTATACTTGCGAGCGGCGGCGACGACTTGTCGACCTTCCCATTGGGTATGTGAAAGGGGTTTTTCGACATAGACATCTTTCCCTGCCTGCATCGCCCAGATGGCAGCCAGGCAGTGCCAATGGTTACACGTCGCGACGACGACGACATCCACGGCGGGGTCTTCGAGGAGTTTGTGCAGATCGCTGTAGACTTTGGCGTCGAAGTTTTTGGCGAGTCGCGTCGCCCGGCCTTCATCGGGGTCGGTGACGGCGACAACTTTTGCTCCATTCGGACCGTGGAAGCCCTTGGAGAGTTCACCCGCACGTCCCCCGGCTCCGATCATCCCGACACCAATTTCGTCGTTCGGTTCTGCGGCCCGCGCCGAGCCTTCGGAGAGCAGGGTCGGCCAGGCGATGGCCGCGGAAGTGGCGAGGCTGCGATGTAGAAAATCGCGTCGATTCAAGGGGCTCATCGTCGTTCTCCTTGGGGTGATATTGAAAAGTTTAAGTCGAGTCCAGTGTCGTCTATCTTGAGGGTATCATCGTGCCCATCGTCCTGATTCGCAAGTAGGGATTGTTTCTCCCGACAATTTCAAGGTGGTCCTGAACGGGGAAACTAGAGTGGGGGCGGGGTGGCGGAGCGGCCGGAGCGGGGGGTGCGGGTGGTGGCATAGACGGCGAAGGGGCGTTGGCCATCCTCGCTGCGGCACTCGAAAAACATGGCCCATCCGCTTCCACCGTTGTTGTCGACATGAACCAGCACTTCATTCCATCCTTGTCGAAACGTCACGGCCACTTTGTCTTGGCCTGGAGACGGACTACGAGCTTCGCGAACCTCGTGGACCTTCTCTCGGTTCACCCACACAGCCATGCCATCATCGCTCCCTAAGCTCAGTTGAAGTTTTGTTGTGTCTTCGGCATAGATAAATGTTGCAAGATAACAACTGACGCGATCTCCCGTCGCCAGGATCGCCCCGAGATTAATTTGATTCTCGGGGCTTTCGTACTCCTTCCAGCGAATCATCTTCTCAGCATATCCCGTCTCGCCCTTGGGGGGCTTATATGATTTCTTGACTATGTACATTTTAGGATCAACAGTTTCGACCCACTGGCCTGTTTCTTCAATGGGTAAAGGGCCAAGTATCTGCCAACTGCGCACATAAGACTGACGTTCCGAACGACGGGCAGAAGCCAGACTTGCTTCTAATTCGTTGATGATTTCCTGAGTCTCATTCGCCTGTTCTTGTACTTTGGCGGCCTGTGTAAGGGCTTCGGCCAATTCGTTACGGACCATCGCGGTCTCCGCTTCGGAGTTGACGAGTTTCCGTTCCGCTTCGCGGCGGAGTTTGGCTTCTTCAGACCGGAGGGTCATGGCGGAAACTGTTTCTGCCTTGAGGGATTCGACCGACTCCAACAGTTCGCGGTGCGACTTTTTTATCTGCTGAGTTTGATCGTCCACGACGTATCCGGCTGAGCGAAGCCCGACGAACATCAGCATCGCTCCGAGGAACAGCCCGATTGTGACCGGGAGCAAGAAACTTGAACGATGGGAGGGGAGGGGCTTTGCGACTTCTGTTGCGGTCTCAAAATTGCGAGAATTCGACGCGGGAAGAGGAGAGAGCAGGGTGGTCTGCCAGACTTCACCGCAACCGGGGCACAACCCGTCGTCGGGTTCCGCATCGTCCAGGGCGATGAAGTTGCAATGTGTGCAGCGATGAGGAGGCATGGGGCGAGCCGGTCGGAGGAGGGTGCACTCCGTAGTGTGATGGCGAATCGAACGGAGAGCAAGTCTGGATTCGGTCCTGACGGTCTTCACGAACTCTTTATGGTGCTCGTTGACTTGATGCGTCATCCGTCGTAGTCTGCGATTGCGAAGCGGGGGAGACGCGTGGGAAGAGTAAAAGACATTAGATTGCCGCTGGCTCAACACCTGCGCGGCAAAGAACAGGGGAATGACCATGAGGGAATTCGTTGGGAGTCGTGTGTTGGTTCGCTGGATTGGGGTCGCAGTGTTGTCTGCCTCGCTGGGGCAGGGGATGGTTTGGGGTCAGCCGGAAGAGGGTCAGCCAGCAGCGGGAGCAACGGGTGGCTTGCAGGTGGTGATCGAGCGTGCCCCCCTGATGTTGCGTCCGCCGAGCACTTATGACATTCCCCTGAAGTTGCAACCGGGTCGTGAGGTCACACTGGTCGCAATGGCTGACGGAGTGGTGGTCTCGGTGATGGCAAAGCCTGGGGGCCAAAAGGTTTTGTCGGGGAGCGAGATTGTCCGCATTGATGCCCGGATTCGACAGCTGGAATTGGAGCGAGCCAAGGCGGCGCTGGCCGTTGCCGTCGAAGAAGAAAAGGGAGCAGCAGGAAGCGTGACGAAAGCGCGAGTCGCCGTGGCGGAGAAGGATGTCGAGATCGCCGAACTCAACCTTGAACTGACGTCGGTTCGTGTTCCGTTTGAGGGTCACCTCTACTCGCTTCCCGTAGTCGAGGGGGCCTATGTTCGTCGGGGCGATCCATTGGCGACCATCACCGATGCGACCCGACTGGTGGCCGAGGTCCCCATCGATCGGAACGCCTTCAAGGTGGGGGACATGATCGAGCTGAAGGTGGAAGAGACGACGGTGCAGGGGAAGTTGACCGCCATCGTTCCGTTGAGTCCGCGATTCGATCCGTTGCGTGGACTGTTTCAGTCGGTGGCGGGGGGAATCGTCGAGATTGACAATGCGGGGGATCGTTTCCTTACAGGCCAGACGGTCTACTCGCCAATGATCCCAAGGAACACCGTGACCGAAGTGGGGATGACCGTCATTCGGAGCACCGAGGATGGGACACGGACCGTACAGGTAATTCGTGATGGTTTCGTGCGGAACGTGCCTGTCGTGTTGTTGGGGCAAATTGGGGATGGGAACGTGTGGGTGACGGGACGGTTTTCGCCCGGTGACGAACTTGTCGTGCGGTCGAGTGAGCCACTCCTGGATGGAGCCCGCGTTGTGCATAAGAACGCCGGTCCTGCGACGCCATCGACTGGTCGCACTCCTGCCACAACGCCTCGGTCGAACGACTTCTAGCCCTGCGGCTCAACTGGACTTCGTGGCAGTGTTGAACCGGTTGGGATTCGGTCGGGGCAGGGTGTTTGTTATACTGAACAGCGCTTCGTCAGAGGACATTGGACGAAGGAAACGAGTGAGCGAGCGGGGCAGGGGGGTGGCTCGCAGAGATTTGGTCCTTGCAAGGGGTTAGGTTCTTCATGAGACTTGTCCCGTTAATGGCTTACTGGTCCCTGGGCTTCTAAGCTCGTTCGACAACAAACGAAAATGGTTCTGCAGAAAGTATTCAGGCCGACGGTTTGAGTTGAGACTCCCCAGCGGGTGCGGGGGTCTCGCTGGGCGTTCGCCGCAGAGGAGTCTCGACGTGTCTGAAGTCGCTCTTATTGATGATTATGAACTGGTGAATTGCGTCGCAACCGGGAACTCCACCCAGGTCTGGGAGGTCTTGCAGCGATCAAGCGGGCAGACCTTCGCAATGAAACTGATGCTCCCACAGGGTTTCCGAGACCCCGAGCAGAAGAAGGCCCTCAAACACGAGTATTCGGTCGCGAAGTCGCTCGAACACCCGAATATCATTCAGATGTTTGACCTGGTGATGACGAAGGAACATGCCTACTTCATCATGGAGTATTTTCGTTCTACCAACCTCAAACAACTCTACCGTTCGGACATCGCGACCGCGCAGGCCAGACTTCCCAAAATGATCGAGGCCCTCGCCCAAGCCCTCGCCCACATGCACGAAAAAACGTGGGTCCACAAGGATATTAAACCCGACAACATTCTGCTGACGAAGGGGGGAGAATTTCGACTCATCGACTTCTCCCTCTCCGCTCACCCTGTGGGGGGACTCGGAAGGATCTTTTCGACAAAGTCGGGGACAACCATTCAGGGAACGCGAACCTACCTGGCCCCAGAGCTGATTCGCCGACAACCACTCACGGTCTCGGCTGACATCTACAGTCTGGGGGTCACGATGTACGAAGTCCTCGTTGGGCGCCCCCCGTTTGTCAGCAGCAATCCGAACGACTTGCTGATGATGCACGTGCGGGACAAACCCGAAGACCCGACAACGTTCAATCCGAACGTCTCTCCCGAAGCGAATGCCTTCGCTTTGCGACTGCTGGCGAAAGACCCTAAGAATCGACCTGCAACAATGCAGGAGGTTTACTCGGAAGTTCGCACATTACGGTTCTTCAAAGAAGACCCGATGGAGTTCGCCGCTAACGCCAGCGAAAAGAGTAATGCGGCTTTTCTGGAATCAGTCTCGGCACGTCTCGATAGTCGGACTGATGCGACTCGCGATCGATCGGAGGCGTTGCCGGTGAAGGCAGCGGCCCCGAAAAAGTCACGGCTGGCATTGGCACAGGAAGCGAAGGCCGCACGAGAGAAGGGGACCACAGCATCCGGGGAAACGTCGGCATCTCCGGCGGGAACCGTTCAGCCCGCAGCGCCTCCAGTCACTCAGAATCCTGCGGTCGTCCCGCCGGGATACCCACCGCAGTACGCCCCTCTCCAAGGACAAATGCCCCCAGGTTATCCGCCGGGATACGGTGCTGCTCCCGGAATGCCCTGGGGTTACCCCCCCGGTGCCGCACCGCAATATCCGATGACTCCTCAGGGCTATCCTCCCGGAATGATCCCGCCAGGGTATCAGTATCCTCCGCAGGGTTATCCCTCGACTCCGGGAACACAGATGCCCGGTTACCCTCAAGACCCAGGTCCCCCCGCCCCGTACCCACCCGGTCAGCAGTATCCTTTTCCACCGGGACAGGTTCCGCCGGGTCAGGTCACCCAAGGAGCACCAGCTCCCTCTGCGACGCCGACTCCTCCGGCAGGGGCAACTCCTCCGACTGCCATCCCGACCCCTCCAGCCAACGCTCCGAAAAAGAAGGAAGAAGAAGACATCCCCATGATGACCGAACTCCCGGACGTCTTTTAGCTGTATCCCGGTTCGACTTTTTCCATGGGCCAACCCGCCGTGTGAGCGCCCCTGGAGACACGGCGACACCTTTTCGGTCGGGCTGCTGGAATCATGGGTTCCCGAAGGCTACGATTCGACTGCGATTTTCGATTGTCACATCGGCAGCAGGGGAGAGCCTCTGTTGTCACTGATCTTTCCTCGCCAGTCCTTCTGGCTCAGCCCTGAACGTTCATGACGCAGCTTCGGCCCCTCCCTTTTGAACGACCAATCTACGACCTCGAACAGAAGTTGAACGAGTTAGAGAAACAGCCGAACCCGACGGCCAACTCGCGAGACGCCATCCGCACCATGCGGAACGAAGTCAATCGGATGAAGCGCGAGGTTTTCGCACATCTCTCTCCGTGGGATGTCGTGCAAGTCTCCCGTCACGAGGCTCGCCCTCAGACACTCGACTACATCGAACTGCTGTTTGACGAATTCGTCGAACTGCATGGGGATCGGGCGTTCGGTGATGACCGCGCTATTATCACCGGACTCGCTCGACTCGATGATCGGAAGATCATGTTCATCGGTCAGCAGAAGGGGCGAAATCTTGAAGAGCGACAACATCACAACTATGGAATGGCGCATCCAGAAGGGTACCGCAAAGCCCTCAGCCGGATGGAGATGGCGGCCAAGTTCGGGCTTCCGATTGTCTGCTTCATCGATACCGGCGGAGCTTATCCGGGGATCGGGGCGGAGGAACGGGGACAGGCCTACCAGATCGCGTACAACCTTCGTCAGATGTCTCGTGTCGCCACTCCGATTGTTTGTGTCGTGATTGGCGAAGGGGGAAGCGGCGGGGCACTGGGAATCGGAATCGGCGATCATGTCGCCATCCTTGAATTCGCTTACTACTCTGTCATCAGTCCTGAGGGCTGTGCTGGCATTCTGTGGAAGCATTCGCGACATGCCGACAAGGCGGCTCATGCGCTGCGGTTCACCAGCAAGGACCTGAAGGAACTCGGAATCGTCGACGAGGTTGTGGAAGAACCTCTGGGAGGCGGACACCGCGATCACCGTCGCATGGCCAGCAACCTCAAGGCAACATTGAACGCCGCCTTCGACCGACTGGCACTTGTCCCAGCAGATGAACTTCTTGATCGGCGATACGCTAAGTTTCGTAAGATCGGGATGTTCGATGAAGGTGTGGCTGAGGTCGGAGAAGGGGAGAGCTAACTCAAGCGGGCCGTCGCGGTTCGTGGCGGAATCCAATCGCAGGACCGCCAACTCTGTCCATCACTGATGGTCGCTTTGACGAACGAAGAGTTCGGTCGCACGGATGGCCGACTGAGCACGAGAGATGGCGGTCTTTTCTGTGACGATCTCCCGGAAGTTTGTCGGCGTGTTGGGCCGTGTCGTCGTTGCGACTGAACAACTGAGGCGGTCTCTCCATTCGATGTTGGTGTGCTGGCTTGCCCTCACTCTGCGACGGGATTGGCGGCTCAAACGTGAGTTGCTCTGGGTGAGTGCCTCAGCGATGAGTTGGCGGGCTGGTCAAGTGGGAATTCTGGTTCTGGCTCGGAACAGCCGAATTAAACATAACGGACATTATCGGACGTTGCGGGGGGGGCGAAAATGGCTGGCGCAGCGGGTTTCCTTAATTCGGTCCGCCAGAAGCCCCGTACGGACTGACAGGCCAGAACGGGGAGTCTGTCTGTCTCGTGACCAGCCAGAACAGGAAAGACAACAGCCCTGATTTCAGTTCCATCTCTCCAATGAAGGGGATGGCTCGTCGTGATGGATGGCCCTCCTCACGGGCCGATGAGATCGACAGCTAACCAATGTGAGTCGTGCGACAACGTGAGTTCGTATGATCGACCTCAACGTCCCTCATTCGAAGCCACTCCAACGGACGAGAGTGTCCAACATGGAGATGCTGGTCGAGCCCCCCTGCTCTGCTCTCACGACATCTGGCTCACTGTCCTTTCGCTCACTCCGGCTCACATGGCAGCATGGGGGCAACGAACAGCAGCTGTTGGCGGCGGGCGACATCCGGGAGTGCGACGAGTTCGCGATTGATTACCTGGGGAGCGGGTTGAAGTCGGCTGCACTGAGGACACCGAGCGAATAATCGCCAGTCGTGTTGGCGGGTCTCGCGCCAGACGAGTTTATGGTCGGCATCTTCATCACAGCGCGAGCAATAGAGTCGAGCCTGTTTCATGAGTCACCCCCCGACTTCATTCCCAGGCTCAACCCTGGTGTGATAAGTGATGTCCGGGATCATCGGACGCTGCCACCCTGAAGACGGTTTTGCAAATCGAGACTGAGACGGCTCAGTGGGATGCCGAGTCGTTCGAGTTCGCGAACGATTCGCACTTCGATGGGGGTCTCGGCAGTTGTCCCGTTGTCAGGGTCCTGCTCTTGAACCGGTCGGTACAGATCGTAGCGCCAGTCTCTCAGGACCGCTTCCTGAACCAGTGGGTCGAAGCCATTCAATTTGTAGCGCAGGTCGTTCTGAATGTTGGCCTGCACGGAGGGCAAACTGGAGAACCGTTTGCTGATATCGATCAGATAACGCTCCTGATTCGAGACTTGAACCGGAGGAGCAACTGGGGGATTCACGGGAGTCGATGGCAAGTTTGAATTGAGCCAGTTCGTCGCGACGTTCTTCAGGGAGGCAATCCCCCCTTGTGTCAATTGCTGACGAAGTGTGGCCGCCTCTTCGGGTCGCGCATTCGAGAGGGTCTCCCAAATTTTGGTCATGGCGGCAATCTGGTCCTCCGGCGGAGTGGACGCGATCTGTCGTGAAAGCTCTTGACGAAATTCTGGTCCGATACTTGCTGGTAGTCGGGAGAGCAAACTGTTGATATCCGCCTGAGTTACCGCCGAGGTGGTTGGTTGTCCCCCCGAATTTTGGGCCAGTTCCCCGATTGTCGGAAAGCCCGGAATTCCCCCGAGCGGATTCGGGGCTCCGAGGTCAACATCGCCTCCGGAGGTTGGATGATTCTCGTTGGCGTACTTATCTTCCATCTCGGGCGTATCGAGTTTGTGGATGTAGTCATCGAGGGCGTTGTGAAGGTTTTCGGGAATATAAGGGTGTACGGTATCGATGATCTTGGCAGCGACGATGCCGGTTTTGGAGTTCTTCAGCGCATCTCGCGAGGCGGGGGAAAGTGTGACCGCAAAGAAGGTCATCACCAAAACCAGCACACTCCCCTTGAGGAATCCGAAGAGCGCTCCCAAGTGTGAGTTGAAGTGTTCGAGGTTGGACTTTTCGATCCAGTCATCGAGCATCTTCCCCAGGCCAAACGAAAGAAACGTAAAGGCGAGATACGCCCCGAACATGACCACCCAGTTGTTGAGCGGTGGGTCCAGCTTGACGTAGGGGCCGAACATGGCCGAAATCGATTGCGAGAAGACCACACACAGGATGATCCCGGCTATCCCCGCGAGCTGCCAGATGATCCCTTTCTGGGCACCACGAAGTGTGAAGAACAACAAGATGCCGAGGACGACAAGGTCATACCACATCGACACACCTTCCCTGAGAGTTCGCGAAGCGACTGGGTGAACAATTCCATTTCTGCCGCGAGTGTAAGGTGTTCCCGCAAGTTGGGTAAAGAGGGATCTTCGTAAGATTCCAACCGGGGTAAGTTTGCGGGGAGCAGCAGGGTGCCAGATTTGGGGATTTTTCGTCGAAATCCTTTGGGGTCGGAGACGAGAATTGGGGACGTGGGGCAAAGTCGGTAGAAAGTCCCAGTTCTTTGGGCCAAACGGTCGCTTCGGAGCCAAGGATCGGTCATCATCGACGAACAAACTGGGACAACCGGGGGAGTTTGCCAGCAGGGATTCCTTGTTGAAATCTGCAAAACCCGAAAGTCCGGGGAATAAATCGGGGTCTTTGACGCATCCACCATGTCGAGGGAGTGATGTCTGACGGGCAGCACATCGCTGTTACTGCGCTGATAGAGGAGCACTACGAGTTCCTCTATCGGTTCGCGTATCGCCTTTCAGGGTCCTCAGCCGATGCCGAAGATTTGACTCAACAGACGTTTCTCCAAGCTCAGCAGAAGTTCGACCAACTGCGCTCGCCCGAGTTGGCACGCGGTTGGTTGATCACGATCTTGAAGAACTTCTTCCGAAGGTCGTTTCGGACGCAACGCCCTGCCCCCTTTTCCAGTTTCACAGACGAGATCGATCCCGAGGCCCCCCTCGAACCTGAACAGCCGATTGACTCGGAAGACCTTCAAACCGCACTCAACGAAATCCCTCCCGAGTTCCGGGAGCCTTTGACCTTGTTTTATTTGAACGACCTCAGTTACAACCAGATCGCAGAGATGTTGGAGATTCCTCCCGGAACCGTGATGAGTCGGCTTGCACGTGGCAAAGATTACCTTCGCCGCCGCCTGACCCGACTCCTCGCCACCCCTCCGAACGGTCGAACCTCTAACCTCCCTCATTCAGATGGAATCGAGTGACCCCATGTCCATGGATTGTCGGACTGTCCGCGAACTGTTAGACGCCTCCCGCGAAGAGCGGCAAGACTGGCTCTCGGTCGAGTTGCGCGAGGCAGCGGACCATGTCGACGCCTGCGACTCTTGCAGCGAAGTCCTCGCTCAGTGGAACCTCTTCGATCGCCAACTCCGCTCAGCCATGTCCCAGGTGGCCGTCCCCCAAGACCTGAAGCAACGACTCCTCGCCGCCTGCCAAGCCGAGTCGGCAACCGGGAATTCTTCAGCGGCGTCATCATCGACGAAAGACTCTTCGTCCACAGTAACGACCGACAATAGCAACACCCCAACCGATGCTCCGTCTCGTCGACAGGAAACCGGACGAAATACGCGACGCTGGATGTTGCTCGCGTCAGCCGCTTCGGTGCTGGCCGTGATCGGCTTCTGGTTTTGGGCACAAAACAGCCCCACCACGATGACACTGGAGAGCGTTTCCCTTGCCTTGGCCGATGGTTTAACCAGCGATTCATCGCGGACGGTTCCGCGAGATGTCGCTTCGCTCGCTCCGTTCGATGGTCATTTCGATGCCCATGTTCACGATCTTTTGTGGGTCGATGCGGTCACCCCCGAAGCACGCGGCCTCGACCTCGATGGTCAGCCGGGACATGAAGCTGCCGTCTATCAGTTTCGCCTGCAGCATGGTCGAATTGCCGGAATGCTGGTCGTGCTCCCTAAGGGAACCCTCATCGATCCTCCGCAAATCGACACTCCCAGCCGGACCAATGTCCGGTACAATCCGATGCAGCAAGTCTCGTGGACCCGAGGAGAGCAGGTGTATGTCTGCGTCGTCACTCGCGGGACCATCGACGATTTGCTCTCTCAGATGAACCGGCTCTCGTAACGTTGCGTCGGCACATCGCCCCCCGTAACGACGGTCTTCCTTATCTGTCGATCTTCAGGACGCGACGGCTCCGGACATTCCCTCTACAATGTCCTCCAGAAATCCTGTGGACCATGACCGTCAAGACATTATGAACTCTGCGACCCCCGAGTTTCGCCCGGACTACTGGACTGTCTGGAAAACCTTCTTTCGCAACTCTCTCATCCGCGAGATGACGTTTCGGGGTGACCTCATCATCACCATTCTGACGCGGACATTCTGGTTCGCGGCTCAGGTTGTGCTGTTCGATGTCATCTACCAACACGTGGCCTCGATCAAGGACTGGAACCGCGAAGAGTACCTCGCCTTCATGGCGACTGGGATGCTCATCAACTCATTCGTCGAGGCGTTTTTCATGCCGAACATCTCGAACTTCAGCGAGTTGATCCGGACCGGCGACCTCGACTTCGCACTACTCAAACCGATCGACACGCAGTTCCTGATTTCGTTTCAGAAGGTCAACCTCGCGATGCTGCAACAGGTGTTGCTCGCCGGGGCGCTGTTGGGGTATTCCCTCTATCGACTCGATGCGGAAATTACCGTGTTACGTGTGGCGATGTACCTCATGCTGATCGGCGTGGGGGTCGCCTTTTTCTATGCCCTGATGATCACCCTCGCGAGTACAAGTGTTTGGACCGGTCGCAATCAAAGTCTGTACGACTTCTGGTTCTACCTCACGATCTTCGCCCGGTATCCTCAGAACATCTACCGAGGTATTGCGGGGGACATTCTCTGGTTTGGCTTCTCCTTCTGTCTCCCTATTCTCTTGGTCGTGACTGTCCCCGCCCGAGTGTTGTTGACGAAAGTGCTCGACCCCGACCCATGGGCCCTGGCCATTCCCCCAGCATTGACACTACTGCTCCTGTACCTCTCCCGCCGCTTGTTCCAATGGTCCCTCGACAATTACCGCAGCGCCAGCAGCTAACCCCTCACCCCTCACCCCTCACCCCTCACCCCTCACCCCTCATCCCTCATCCCTCATCCCTCATCCCTCATCCCTCATCCCTCATCCCTCATCCCTCATCCCTCATCCTTCATCCCTCATCCTTCATCCTTCATCCTTCATCCTTCATCCCTCATCCTTCATCCTTCATCCTTCATCCTTCATCTTCCGTCCTTCATCCTTCCCCCCAAGTGCGGTGTCGGCTAGTCTGCCAGCATTGGTTGTCGTCCCTTTCACCAAGGAGAATCACAATGCGTTGTGCCGTTTCGATGTCGCTGATGTTTGCTCTAACGATCTCTGTCAGTTTGCCCCGAGCAGTTCTCGCCGAAGATAAGGCATCAACCGCCGAAAAGAATCCGGCTGGCGAGGCCAAGGTCGACTGGTCCACGTCGCAAATCGCCAAACTCCCCGAGAGCGAAAAGCCAATCCATCTGTTCGATGGCAAGTCGCTCGAAGGTTGGGAGGGGCAGATCGAAAAGTACTGGTCGGTTCAGGACGGCATCATCGTCGGCAAGAACAACGCCGAGAACGCCCCCAAGGCGAGTACCTACCTCGTCACGAAGAAGAAGTACCGCAACTTCCGGCTCATCTTTGAAGCGAAGCTCGTCACCAGCGAGATGCACTCGGGGATTTCCCTGTGGGGCAAGACCGTCGAGAAGGAGAGCGACCCGTTCAGCTATATGGGGCATCTCGTGATGTTTCCGTCGGGATATGGTTACTACGATCTCTACCGCCGCAACAGCATCTATCGCGATCCCGACGGGGCCGCCAAGAAAGCGGGGCATCAGCACGATTGGAATCAAATGGAAATCCTCGCCATCGGCAATCGAATTCGATTCGCCATCAATGGTCAGGAAGTCGGCGACTGGACCGATCCTAAGCCCGAATACTGCGAAGAAGGCCCGATCGGCCTGCAACTGCACAGCAACAAAGTGCCACAGGAGATGCAGTTCCGCGGACTGATCCTGACCGAGAACCCCGAAGACAAAATGATCACCGCGTCCCCGAAGTAGTTTGTTTGATCAATTTCACTTCCAAGTTGCGAATCGTTTCAACGAACGATTCGCCGCTGACGTAGCTCCCGGGCAGGGAGCGAACTCAATTCGACTCCCCTGCCCGGTTCTCGGCTCTTTTCTGATCCCCACAGTAACTCTCGCCACCTCCGGCTGCTCATGTCTATCACGAGTCCAATCTCGACCAGCTCCGGCTCATCCGGCTCCGCATCGGTCCCCGATTTCGTTATGCCACCCGAATTGGCATACCAGAAGCTCAAGCAACTTAAGGCAAATCTCGCCCTCGTGATTCGCGGCAAGCCCGAGTCGATCGACATTCTCGTCATCGCACTTCTGGCAGGTGGCTCGGTCTTGATGGAAGACGTCCCCGGTGTCGGCAAGACAACCTTGGCAAAGTCACTCGCCCGTTCACTCGACGTTGAGTTTCAACGAATTCAGTTCACCCCCGACCTCCTCCCCTCCGACATCCTCGGCGCATCGGTCTTCAGCCCGAAAGATGGAAGCTTTACTTTTCGCAAAGGGCCAATTTTTTGCAGCGTACTTTTAGCTGATGAAATCAACCGGGCTTCTCCACGAACGCAGTCCGCCTTACTCGAAGCGATGAGCGAAGGTCAGGTGACCATCGAGGGGGTCCGTCATCATCTGCCGCAACCATTTCTTGTGCTCGCGACCGAAAACCCCATCGACTTTCATGGAACCTATCCGCTGCCCGAAGCACAACTCGATCGGTTCCTCGTTCAACTCCATCTCGGCTATCCCGACGCTCAAGCCGAAGTCGAAATGCTCATTTCACAGGCCGTCGTCTCTCCGATCGACGAAATCCCGGTCGTGCTCTCGCTCAACGAAGTTCGCAGCATTCAACAGCTTGTCCGCTCGGTCCATGTCGACCCCTCGATCGCTGCATACCTCGTGCAGATCGCAAACGTCACCCGGCATCACCCTCAGTTGAAGCTTGGCGTCAGCCCCCGCGGCTCCCTCATGTTTTTCCGCGCCGTTCAAGCAGCGGCCTTCGCAGAAGGTCGGATGCATGTCACCCCCGACGATGTCCAACGGCTTGCCGTTCATGTCCTGGCTCATCGTACTGTCCTGACATCCAAAGCTAAGTACGGCAGTCTCACGAAACCTCAACTGATCGAAGAAATCATCGCCCAAACTCCAGTCCCCGTGTAACATCGCAAACCGACCGAATCCCCGGTTCTCTGCACATGACTTCAATAGACAAGGGACACTCCCTCTCACTTTTGTCACACCAGGTATTCTGTCTCGCCATGTGATTTCACCGGTTCGACCTTCCGCATTTCTAGACTCCCCCCTCACATACTGCTTCATCCCATTTGCGGTTTACGACTGATGGCCTATCAACCGCATGTCTTCCGTTTCGGACGCTATCTCTGGCGATACAAACTGACGCCGCCGGGACGATGGCTCGTCCTGGGAATTCTGATGACCTCCATCGGATCGATCACTCTTGAGGTGCCGGTCTATCAGATCTTCTGCTGTCTGTTGGCACTGCTCGGCATCTCTGAAGGGGTTGGACTGCTCTTTAAGCCTTCGCTCAGTCTCTCGGGACAATTGCCCGATCGATCGGTTGCCGGGAGTGAAGTGACCGGGCTTTTCACATTGACCAACACTTCACGCTGGCGACCAGCATACGATGTCATGCTCGGCCTATTCGGTTTACCACGCGACATCCGACATACCGACGCCGACCACTGCATTTCCCAGTTGGACCCTCAAGAATCGACCACAATCTCCGTCACAGTCGCCACGCCGCGTCGCGGGTTTTATCCGCTCCCCCCCGTGCAATCGGTATCAACCTTTCCTCTCAACCTCATGCGTTTCGGTGGAGACAAGACCGAGCGTCAAAACCTTATCGTGCTCCCCTCGTACGAGCCGCTCGACGAGATCAACATCCCCGTCAGCCATCGCTACCAGCCGGGGGGCGTCACGTACACCGCCGGGTTGGGACACTCCCCCGAGTTCGTCGGCAACCGGGACTATATCCCCGGCGAAGAAATCAAACGAATTGACTTCAAAGCCTGGGGACGTGTCGGCCGTCCCGTCGTTCGCGAATATCAGGAAGAATACTACTGCCGCATCGCACTCATTGTGGACACCTACATCCCCCCGGGGACAAAGGCATCGAACATCGGATTCGCAACACTGGAAGCAGCGGTGAGCCTCGCTGCAGCCATCACCGATCGTCTGAACATTAACGAGTATGTCATCGACCTGTTTGCAGCAGGCCCCGACATGTACGTCTTTCGCACGATCGGCGGTGCGACTCACTTCGACAGCGTGCTCGAAATTCTCGCCGGGGTCGACGCCTGTCGAGACAACCCGTTCGTCAAAATTTCGCCCCTCGTCATCGAGGAGCTGGAATCGATCTCGACCGCCATCTGCCTCTTCATTGACTGGGACGAAACCCGGTCCGAGTTCTGCAACCGCATTCTTGAATCGGGGTGTCTCCTCAAAGCCATCCTCATTCGTCCCGAATCAACCACCCCCACCCAAAGCAGCGATCTCGCCAGTGTCGTCGATTGGACCGAACTCACCCCCGTGCAAATCCTAAACGGCGAAATCCATAGCCTCTAAACCTCTCCAAGTCGGCTGTCACACCCTTCTGCGACGGACATCCACGCCCCCCACTTGATGCCCATTTCCACCTCTTCATTCCTTGGGCACTTCGACGGACATGGATGTCCTTCGCGGCGATGACTAATCCGCCCTGAGGTACTTTTCCGCCAACTCGTCTCGCCAACTTGCCGACAGTTCTGGCAAGCCGACAAGATGGCGGGCCTCTTTAAGGAGGTCTTCGCCATCGACTCGCTGGAACATCACCCGATTCGCACGAACAATTGACCAGTCGGGATGCGGACGAGAGACAAGCTCCACAGCATCACCTGCTTTCAGGCGTCCCGGCTCAATCACCCGCAGGTACCAACCGCAGCGATCGGTCTCGACGACTCGCTTTGCAATTTGTGGATGTCCCCAGAGACGTCCGAGTTTCCAACAGGGCTTGCGGGGCTGCGTCACCTCGACCACAACATCTCCAACACGATACTGATCGCCAATGCAGACGGTTCGTTCATTCAGACCGCTCAACGTCAGGTTGTCTCCAAGTCCCCCAGCCGGAATCGTACAGCCCAGTTCGTCTCGCCATGCCAGGAAGTGTTCCCCCGCATAAGCCAGAAGTGCCTTGTCTGGTCCCCCATGATTCACAGTATTCGCCTGACCATCTCCGAGAAGTCCGAGAGTCGTCGCCTCCCCTGCCCCTCTCATGAGATGCTTATGCACCGCAGAAGTCCACTCCCCTTCTTCATCCACCCGTGTCACCGGGAGTCCCACCTGGATCGATTCGAGCCGTCCTGCTGCCATGAAGATATTCCTGAATGTCCCATCCCCCCGAAGCACTTGTCGCTCCTGAACAGGAACGACGACAGGGAGTTCGTATCGACCCAGAATATGAAACCGAAACACTCCGCGCCAAGAAACCTGAACACACAGCACTTCTTCGAAAAATCATCGACCGACTCAATATGACAACGATTTCTCAATTTTGGCGGACTA
>JAWKTT010000044.1:0-35825 GCA_041398965.1 Planctomycetaceae bacterium
GTTGCATGAAAACCGGTCTCCCCCTGAGGAGTCCAACCTCGTCGCTCCATCGCAGCGATGAAAATACGACGCTCCAGTTCCCCTGCCGAGGTGACATCCACTATCACTTTCGCTTCTAACCACATGGTCTCGACCTCCGACGACCTGTCATGAAGTTCGGCACAAAGAACCCAACTGCCGAACACAGACTCCAAAACATCTGCGACGTGTTCACTTTGATATATGTGATATGCCCGACGTATCCTGACTTGGTGCGGTGAGCAAATTCGATGCCAGTTCCCGACATGGAGCGGCGGTCCGCTGTTGTCCTTTGGGAATCTGCCTGCAAGAGTCAGTCGCGGCGATTGTGAACTGACCACATGTTGAACAGGATTTGGCGGCGACTGGTCATGTCGTTGTCACTTCCGAGGAGTTGGCCAGGCAGGGCCGGTTGGAACAAGAACAGCTTCGTTGGCGTCTGTTGTCCTGAGGGTATAGCGGAGGTCTCAGGCGCGATGCCGACGTCTGATAGCCGTCGCCTGCTGACGCGGAAGCCGTTGTATTTTGTTCGTGTTCACGAGCAGGAGAGGCGACAAACGAAGGGAATCGGAACTCCCACGTCGGAGAGACTGCCCTTGACCCGGTTTCTGGGGAGTGGGACACTTCTCAGTCTCAAGGACCATACGACCTTGAGGGGCGTCCCGAGTGCTGAATGGTCGCTCGGAGGTGACGCTCATTGGATCGATGACGTCCAAGGAATGGACGAGGGGAATGGGAGGTTCAGGGATGAGACAGTCGAAATTCCGGCATCGGTGCGAATACTTTCTGTTTCGCTGCGCAGTCTGTCTGTTGCAACTGCTCTCCGTACGGCAGACCATTCAGCTTGGGCGATTTGTCAGTTGGCTGATGACCGATTTGCTCCCACGAAGAGTGACGCGATACAACGTTGCCGCAGACAACATTCGACAGGCATTCCCCGAAATGTCAGACGAGAATGTCACCGACACCATCCGCAAGATGTGGGCTCACCTGGCCCGAGTGGTGGCGGAAATGGTGCAACTCCCACGCAAACTCACGCTCGAGAACTGTCGGGAGTGTGTCACGTTTCGCAATCGTCAACCGGTGGTCGAAGCACTCACTCAAGGGCGTCCTGTGCTGATTCTGGGGGGGCACTTTGGCAACTGGGAAGTTTCGATCGCCTCGTTCGGACTCTTCGGGTTTCCGATGGGGGTCATTGCCCGGGAGATGGACAACCCCTATCTGCATCGGTGGTTTGCGAGAGAACGCGAACGGGCGGGACATCGGTTGTACCTTAAACAGGGTAGCTACGATGGGATTACCGAACTCATGCAAGCCGGTGGCAACATGGCCTTGCTGGGAGATCAAGATGCCGGAAAGCGGGGTGTCTTTGTCGACTTCTTTGGCAAGCCCGCGTCGACGTTTAAGTCGATCGCCCTGATGGCAATGGAGTACGACGCACTCTTGGTTATGGGTTACGGAATTCGTCTGCCAGATGACTTGAATGAGGGGCGATGGGCTCGATTCGAGATCGGCTGCGAAGCGGTGATCGACCCACAATCTCTGACATCAGACGACCCGATCAAGGAAATCACCGAGCAATACACGCAAGCCCTCGAACGGGCCATTCGCCGTGCCCCCGAGCAGTATTTCTGGGTCCATCGTCGCTGGAAAACCGCACCCCGAATCCGCGAACAATCCAAACCCGCCCGCCGCGCTGCCTGACGAAAAAACTTGTCCGTCCAATCCAAACCCAATCCGGGAAACGTCCACAGTTCCCCCCGGCCCGGATCAGGGGGGCAGTCGTGGACTACGGGCCGTTGAGTGTTTAGTGGTTCGCCAGTCGCTTTTTCTCTGCACCCGCAACAACAACTGCGGTCCCCACAATGCAATCGTGGGGAGTTGTGTCGGTTCTAAGGAAAATATGCGGTTATGAGGCTGGTTGGCGGAAGGCGCGTTGCAACTCTTCTAGTGTCGTCTTCCCTTCTGCCACAATTCTCAGGGCATCGTTTTGAAAGGACTGCATCCCTTCTTTGCGGGCTTGTTGGCGAATAGCGGCGGCATCTTTCCCGGCGAGAATCAGTTCCGCAATTCCGGGGGTCATGTGAATCTCTTCCATCAACGCAATGCGACCCCGGTAGCCTATGCCGTTGCAATGTTCGCAGAATTCCGGTTCTTCGATCTCGCCATCTTCAAGTTCAATCGGGCGCGGCACGCGGTAGAGGACTTTCGTCTCTGGAGGAAGATTGACCTTTTGCAAGAGCTTGGGATTGGGGCGAAACGCCTGTTTGCATTTGGTGCAGAGCATCCGAATCAGCTTTTGGCTGACGACCAGTTTGAGTTGATCGGCGACAAGCTTGGGATTGCCGACGAACGCGACCAGTCGGACGATAGCGTCTGCCGCATCCCGAGCAGCCATCTCGGAGATGATGCTTAACGTGGAAGCCTTGTCGAAGGCCGGCTTGGCAATCTCGGAACTCACGATCGGGTCGATGACAGCGACGTCGGCGTCCTGACGTTTGATGCGCATCAGTGTCGCATCCAGATCGTCCCCTTCGAGCCATTTGAAGTCGGTCACATGAGACAACTCTCGTTTGACTGTGCGGGCGATGTCGAAGATGCCATACATGTAGGCATCGACGCAGCGCATCAACCCGAGTGCGGTCGTTGAGGTCCCGGACATTGGCGGACCGGCAGCGATAATGACTCCGTTCTTCTCGGAGGAATAGTCTCTGACCATCCGGCGAATTCCTTCGGATAAGCCGATCTCTTCCGGGCGTTCGAGCTTTTCTTTGGGGTCGATGACCCGCACAATCAGACGCTCTCCGCCAGTCTTTTCGGGGAAAGTGTCGACGAGAAGCTTGTACTTCTTCTCTTCAAACTCTGCATTGATTCCTCCGGACTGAGGCTTCGTTCGTTCGCGAACGTCAAGACCTGCTAACAGTTTCAGCATCTGCGTGATGGCGTTGCCAGCCTGAGCCGGCATCTTTC
Source organism: Planctomycetaceae bacterium (assembly GCA_041398965.1). Classification (GTDB taxonomy): domain Bacteria; phylum Planctomycetota; class Planctomycetia; order Planctomycetales; family Planctomycetaceae; genus JAWKTT01. The sequence continues at coordinate 2,989 of JAWKTT010000044.1, forward strand.
CGGCGGGATAGGGGACTCCATCGATGAAGAACGTCGAGATGGCGGCGTTCCCCTTTTGGTCGATGCGAATCATTTCGGCTCGACGCCCCATCCCGTCGCTGACAAGTTCTTTTGCCCGCACCAGACCGACCTGAACCAGTTTCGCGTTCTCGGCCAGGTTCGCTTCGACGCCATTGACCGCCCCTTGGAACAGAACGAGTTCGAGTTCCTCCTCGTCCTCATCATCGTCGTCAATGTCATCGTTCCGCTTGCGTCCGAAAATCACCGTAATGCTCCTGGATTTCTTACCACCAACGAACCTCTGTTGTGGAAAGGTCGTCGTCGTGGTGATGTATGATTGAGAGAGGCATGCTCGCCAATGAAGAGGTCTCCATTGTGACATTCTTGTGGACACTTGAGAAGCGAGCCAACAAGTCTACCCGAACAGTGATGTCAACGGGCTGCCTCCGTAGAGGCGATGGGGGCGACCGGCCGAGTCGGCCAGCGAGGCGGAAGGGGGAACCCCCAACGCGTGTAGCACCGTGGCTGCGATGTCGTGTGGCGAGGTTGGATTGTCGAGCGGATAGGTTCCATCACGATCACTCCGACCGTAAATCGCCCCCCCGCGAATGCCTCCTCCGGCCAAGAGTCCAGAGTAACAGAAGGGGTGATGCTCACGTCCGGCGTTGTTTTCGGTGATGACTGGTCGACGACCGAACTCGCCAACCCAAACGATCAGCGTTGTGTCGAGGAGGCCGCGTGATTCGAGGTCAAGCAGTAAGGCGGTGAGTGCTTGATCCGCGGGGGGGATGAGGTCGTTTTTCAAGCGGTTGAAGTTGTTGCCGTGAGTGTCCCAGAAGTTCACGCCATCGTTGTGCCAGTTGATCGAGACGAGAGGGACACCATGCTCCAACAGGCGACGTCCCAGCAACACGCACTGTCCATGAATGTGGCGTCCGTATGTGTTGCGGGTCGCGTCGGATTCTTGATTGAGATCAAACGCTTCCCGAACTTCTGGAGAGGCGAGCAGTTCAAACGCCTGTTGCTGCTGAGAGGCTCGGTTCACGACCGCGGCGGCACGATCAAGGTTTCGTCGCTGATGATCGATTTCGTTGAGCAGATGTTGTCGAGATCGGAGTCGCTGCTGGTCGAGATTGTCGAGAAGTTTCAAGGCCGGGACCGACCATCCCGCAGCGTTGGGGTCTCCTTCGATGAGAAATGGGTCGGCTCCGCGTCCAAGCCAACCCCCCGATTGACCGGGAGCCCGTCCACCGGGGGCGGCGGGGTGATAGGCGAGCCAGGGCATTGACACCGCACCGGGAAGGTTGTGCGGGGCCGGTCGCAAGCGGGCGATGACCGAGCCAAGATGCGGGGTGTCCCGTTCGCTGGGAGGCTCGGCATCGCTCTTGTTGACCGGTGGGAGTTGGCCGGTCAGCGTCGTGTGGGCACTCGAAAGGTGTGCCGGGTCATCGTGTGTCAGCGAGCGAACCACCGCCACCCGATCCATGATCGGGGCGAGCCTTTCAAAGTGTTCGCAGATTTGGAGACCGGGGACAGCGGTCGGAATCGGTTGGAACTCTCCTCGAATTCCGGCAGGCATCTCGGGCTTCATGTCGAAGGTGTCGAGATGGCTCGGGCCCCCCCACATGAAAAGGAACAGACAACGTTTCGCCTGTCCGAATCCAGGGCCACCGGCATCGCTCGTTGTTCCTGATGGTCGTTCTTGTGCGATCAAAGATGACGCACCACCGCACTGAAACAGCGTCGGCAATCCAAGCATTCCGACGGTTCCGGCCTGCAAGACGGTGCGTCGTGGTCGAGAGAACGGGATCGGTTTCAACGGCGACAACTGGACAACCTTTGGTGAATGATTGCGGTCCCCCACTGAACTCGATTGCTGGCGTTTCGAGGGGCGTTCCTCATCAAAGGTAGTTCATGGGACGGTGAAATGTCGAGACGGACCGGTCCGTCTGGGCTGCTCACCCCGTCGGACGACCGTCCATGTCCGCAGAGATCGCCTGATCAGCTGCCGGACAGGGACCTCCAGCAATCAACGAGTTTGGCGACACATCGGGGGACCAGAGTCAAAGATTCCGCTTCTCCCCCAGGGGAGATGTGAGTATCCTTCCAGCAGAGACAGACTGCGGATGGAATAATTGTCTCAGATTAATCGTCGGCCCGGCTGAGTGGCGCAGGGCGGATTTGTGGGGATGGAGCTTTCGGGAGCGTAGTACGGGATGGGTTTTGACAGTCGCGATTATGCACGCACCGAAGGCCCCCAATTCGACTGGGATCGGCGGGGGGGATGGTCTGCCGTCAAATGGATCATCGTCATCACCGCGGTCACCTACGTGGTGCAGTTTCTCGGCTACAGTAGAGGCGATCAGGTCACGAGGTTGCTTGAGATCGACTTCCCGAAGGTACTTTCTGGGCAAGTGTGGCGATTATTAACCACTGCGTTTGCGCACCATCCGATGTCGGTCTGGCATATCTTCTTCAACATGGTTGTGCTGTGGATGGTCGGGCCGACGATTGAGTCGTTACGAGGGTCGCGTGAGTTTCTGGCGTTCTACCTCTCCGCGGCAATCATTTCGAGTTTGGCGTATCTCGGCTGGGGATTGTTTATTGATCGCTTGAGTCCAGCGATCGGAGCCTCGGGAGCAGTGTCGGCGGCGGCGATCTATTTCGCCATGAAGTATCCGAATCATGTCTGGCAGGTCTACGGCATCATTCCGGTCAGAGCTTACGTGTTGGCCATTATCAAAGTGGGCATGGATCTCCTCCCGATGCTGATACAACTGACCGGCGGAGTCTCTTATGACAACATCGGGCACTCGGCCCACTTAGGGGGGGCACTCTTTGGATACCTCTACTATCGATACGACTGGTCGGTGGCCTGGCTGTGGCCGATGGGATGGGGAAAGCAGTGGCAGAAGTGGAAATCGGGGTATCGACGACGAACATCGAAACTTAGAGTCTATCATCCCGAAGCGACGAAGGGGGATCCCCGAACGTCCGACGACATCGATGACCGCAGCCTGACTGCTCAAGCCGATCGCATCCTGCAAAAGCTTGGCGAGCAAGGGGAGCAAAGTCTGACCGATCAGGAAAGAGAACTGCTCGCCGAAGAGAGTCGCCGTGCCCGAGCGAGGCAGTCCCGTCTGGGCCGCCCGGGCTGACACAACGGCGATGTGTCCGAAACCGATGGTCGCATACTTGTGCTGGCCCGGTCGAGACGGCGTGTGCATGTCCATCTCCTTCGTCGCATCCGGCCAACGAATGAGGCTGAAGATGAGAATCGCGAGTCTGGGTGGGGAGATCGGGCGACAATTTGCTATCATCCCCCCCAAAGCCGATGGTGGTGTCGGCAGCAGGCTCAATTCTTCAGGGTTTTCGTCATGGCGGACGTCGTTGCAATCGTACTGGCAGCAGGAAAAAGTAAGCGGATGCAGTCGGAACTTCCCAAGGTTTTGCATCCTGTTTGTGGACGGCCAATGGTCGAACATGTCCTTGATGCGGCGCGGCAGGCAGGGGCGACGCGGCTTATCGTCGTCGTGGGACATCAGGCCGAACGTGTGCAAGCGGCCCTGTCGCATCACTCCGACGTGACGTTCGCTTTGCAGTCAGAACAACTCGGGACGGGGCATGCGGTGATGATGTGTCGTGAGGCGGCGGCAGACCATGATGGGCCGGTGCTGGTTCTCACCGGCGACACTCCGCTGTTGCGAGCAACTTCGCTGGCGCAGTTGCTGGATGAACAGTCGAAGACTCAAGCAGCCTGCGTCGTGGGGACGGCAAGCACCGCTCAAAATGAAGGACTGGGCCGCATTGTTCGAGACGAACATGGAGCGTTCCTCCGAATCGTCGAGCAGAAGGATGCGACGGCAGAAGAGTTAAAGATTCAAGAGATCAACACAGGTTGCTTCGCGTATGACTCACGCCTGCTGTTTCAGGCGTTGGATCAGATTCGTCCGAACAACAGCCAGGGGGAATATTATCTCACCGACTGTGCTGAGGTCTTACGTGCGGGGGGACATTCGGTCGCGGCGGTCTGCTGTTTCGACATTGCCGAAGCGATGGGGGTCAATACCCAGGATCAACTGGCTGAAGTGAATCGGGTGATGGAACAACGACAGCAAGCCAGTTAGCCTTCATGGTGCATTCCGGGACATGATGTGACAGCATCAGTGTAGAGGAGGGGAGCACAGAAGGTGGCTCGTGTCATGGGGAGACTCACGACACGGGGGGAGAGCGATCATCGAAAACGCGAAAGCGGAACCATGCGTAGTCTTGGCCAGTTTACTGACATCCGGCATGTCGCAATTTTTCGCGACTATCTGGAAGCGATCGATATCCCCTGCCGCCTCGATGAGTATCAAGGGAAGGCACAGTTGTGGGTATTCGACGAGGACGACCTCCCTCGAGCACATAAAGAACTTGTCGAGTTTCTAGCACATCCCGAAACCGCAAAGTACCAAAACTCTGCTGAAATCGCGGCGAAGAAGCGGAATCTTGAACTGGCAGCGACCCTCAAAGAGCACCGGGCTCTGTCTCGTCGAGGAGCGTCGTCGATTCAAAAAGACTTTGGTCGAATTTGGCGCAGCATGCCGTTAACGGTGATCCTGATCGCCCTCTGTGTTGTCGTCACCATCATCACCAGCTTCGGATTCGACCGGGTACTGACGAACCACTTCCGCATATCACAGATATTGGCTCACAATCAGGTTTGGACTTACCCGCTGAAAGAGGTCGTCTTCGACTGGGAGGTCTGGCGGCTGTTCACACCAGTCTTTATTCGCCAGGTCCTCTGCATCTGCTGATGAACATGTACTGGCTGGCGATGTTCGGGGTGTCATTGAACGTCTGCAGGACAACGCGATTAATACAGTGATGACACTCGTCATTGGCTGCGTGTCGAACTATCTACAATACCGACTGGGGGGAGTGAGCCTGAGTCAACCCAACCCGCAGTTCGGGGGAATCTCGGGAGTCGTCTTCGGATTTTTTGGTTATCTCTGGTTTCTAACGTACTTCGATCGTCGACAAGGGGTCGCCTTGCAGCCCAGCGATTCAATGTGGTTCTTCTTCTGGATGCTCCTCTGCATGACGGGGTTGATCGGCGATGTCGCAAACGTGGCTCACGTCTCGGGGCTTGTCGTCGGTCTGATGCTGGCGGGACTTGGTAAGTTGGTTCGGCAGCTGTTGGGTAAGTGATCGCACGATAGTCGTTGTCATGACATCCTCAGTCCGAGGTGCAGACTTCCAGAAGACAAAACAGGTCGCAAGAGCGAGTTGCATCTTGTTGAACGACGTCGCGGGGAGTATGCTTGATGCGTCCTCTTGTCGTGAAGCGCATTGGCGCGTTGCGTCTGTCTGCTCAAATCGTCAGAGGTTCAGCGAAGAATCCATTGATGACCGACCCATTACCTCAAGGCGATCGCATGACCCGTTCGACCTCTTCCAATCGTCGCGACTTTCTGTTGCAGTCGACAGCCGGGCTTCTGGCGATGCAGTCGCTGACAGGTTGGTTTCCGTCCGCTCAAGCGGCTCCCAAGATCGCTCGCGACCCCAAAGTGGACGAAGTGGTCGAGAAGGGGCTGAACTACATCGTGAAGTCGCAACGACGGCAGGGGAACTGGGAGGCAAACGGCGGGCAGTACAGCATCGCGATGACGGCTCTCTCCGGGACCGCATTGCTTTGCGAAGGTTCAACGACCACACGAGGCAAGTATTCCCAGAATATTTCGCTCGCGGTGGATCATCTGACGTCCAAGTCGCAGTCCAACGGCCTCATTGGCGAGCCGAACGATTATCACTACACCTATGGACACGGCTTCTCGATGCTGTTCCTGTCGCAAGTTTTTGGTGAAGAAGATGACGCGGTGCGACGCGACAAGATTCGCAGCGTCTTGGAGAAGGCGGTCAAGTTCTGCATTCAAGCTCAAACGAGTCGGGGGGGATGGGGTTACGTCTCAGCAAAGGACGGAAACGACTTCGACGAAGGGTCGACCTGTATTACTCAGGTGCAAGGGTTGCGAGCCTGTCGCAATGCTGGAATCGCTGTCCCGAAAGAAGTCATCGACCGTGCGAGAAAGTACATCGAAGGTTGCACGAATGATGATGGCGGGATTCAGTACAGCGCTCAAAGCAAAGGGGGGTCTCGTCCCCCGATCACTGCGGCTGCGGTCGCCGCGATGTTTAACGCCGGCGAACTGGCGGAATCGGATCATGTGAAGAAGATGATGGAGTATTGCAGAAAGAACGTCTGGCCAGCAGGCGGGATCAACGCCGCCAATCAGTTCGGACACTGGCATTACACCCACTACTACTATGCCCAAGTCATGTACCGCCAACCAGAAGAGTGGCCAAAGTATATCGAAGCCATCAAACGGGAGTTGATTGCGACTCAGCAAGCCGATGGCTCATGGGGGGCCGGTCATGTTGGTCCGATCTACACCACGGCCATCAACTGCACCATCCTGCAACTCGACAAAGGGTATCTTCCGGTCTATCAGCGGTAGACCGTCACTTTAACGCAACTCGTGGTCGTTGCATCAGACACGATGTGTCCTCCGAATTCGCCCCATGTCTAGCACACTTCCGCAGCATCGATCGCACTCTCGCACGTGGCATTCCAACAAGTTTGTCTACCCCGTCCTGTCGCGTCGCAGCAAGGGGATTTCCATTGGGGTCAACCTCAACCCGGACAAGATTTGTAACTTCGATTGCATTTACTGTCAGGTCAATCGCCGCAGCGAGTCCGAAGTTCGTTTCGTCGAGTCGCAGCAACTCCTCCAGGAATTGGGTGATACTCTTGACATTGTGACTTCCGGCGAACTCTATGAAGATGCCGCGTTTGCTTCGGTCCCGGCCAAACTGCAACGGCTTAACGACATCGCGTTTTCCGGCGATGGAGAGCCGACGACGTTTACGAATTTTGATCAGATCATCCACCAGGCGGCCGAGTTGAAACGCTCCAGACAGCTCGACCAAGTCAAGCTCGTATTGATAACCAACGCCAGCATGTTCCATCGCCCGGTCGTTGCCCGAGGGTTGGCGATACTGGATGAAAATCAGGGAGAGGTCTGGGCGAAGCTTGATGCGGGAACGGCGGAGTATTACCACGAGATCGACCGCACGAAAATCCCTTTCGCCCGCATCATCGAGAATATCACCAACGCCGCCCGTATCCGCCCACTGGTAATTCAGAGCCTCTTCATGCGGGTGAACGGTCTTCCCCCCAGTGATGCGGAAATCACTGCGTATGTCCGTCGGTTGAAAGAGATGACTGCTGCCGGTGGATCGATTCGCCTCGTGCAGGTCTACACCGTCGCCCGCCCCCCCGCCGAAAGCTTCGTGTCGTCCCTCACGACCGAGGAAGTCGATCACATTGCCAACCGCGTCGAATGTGAAACCGGACTCCCTTCAGAGCGCCATTACGGCAACTGAGCCCCCCGCATCGCGACCTGCTGGGCCTTGACCCGACCGCGTCGGTGATGTTCGTTACGGGGGAAGTCTCGACATGGCCTTGACCTGAGCCCATTCGCCGAAAATGGCCGCGTTCTTGAAAGAGAGCGCGGCGAGCAAGTGAAGGAGTGCAATCGGTTCCCAAGAGACCTCTTCACCGAGTGGATGTGGAGGGAGCCAGATGTCAGGACAAACTCAGAGTTGGTCTCACGGGAGCGTTCCCGTGTTTGGCTGTCGCCGCCAATGGTAATGCATGGGAACAGCAACTTAGCGACATGGGCCAAGTGTCCCGTTCGTCTTTCCCGTCCCGATCAGAGAATTCCGATGTCGTGGGTGGTGTCAGTGTTGTGGGTGGTGTTGTCGGGGGCCGGGGCCGGGCGTTACAGTGTCACGACGATTTCGGCCTGAACATCTAAAACATAAGACGGTCTTCGATTCCTGACTCAGAGACTCACTCCACAACTCACAATGCAATACACCCCCATCATTGGACTCGAAGTTCACGTGCAGTTATTGACTCGCACCAAGATCTTTTGCGGCTGTGTGAACCGATTCAACCCGAATGAGCCGAATACCCAGACGTGCCCCGTCTGTCTCGGTTTTCCGGGGTCGCTTCCGGTGATGAATCGCGAGGCATTTCAACTCTCACTCGTGACGGCGATTGCCCTGAACTGCGAGATTGCTGAACTGACAAAGTGGGATCGGAAGCAGTATTTCTATCCCGATCTCCCCAAGGGGTACCAGATCAGCCAGTTCGATCTCCCTTTCAGCCGGGCGGGTCATGTGTTTGTGACAACGGCGGACGGAGCGCAACGAAAGGTCCGAATCAACCGCGCCCATCTCGAAGAGGATGCGGGAAAAAACCTGCATGACGAGTCGGGGCGTCGAGGCGAAAGCAAGGTGGACCTCAACCGCACCGGGACGCCATTGCTGGAGATTGTCAGCGAACCGGACCTCCGTTCGGCCTTTGAGTGTCGGAATTATCTCGAAGAACTTCATCTCATGCTGACATACCTTGAGGTGTCCGATTGCAACATGCAGGAGGGGAGCCTGAGATGTGACGCGAACGTCAACCTGCACGTTCATCAACCTGGTGGCTCGACTATTGCCACGCCAATCGTCGAGGTAAAGAACCTCAACACGTTTCGCGGAGTCGAAGCTGCTGTTGAGTACGAGATCGAGCGACAACAAGAGGAGTTTGCTCGCACCGGTCGCAAGCTGGGGGACCCTGGCGTTCTCAAGGAGACGCGAGGTTGGAATGCTGATCGTGGGGCGACGTTTGCCCAACGAGGCAAGGAAGAAGCGAGCGATTACCGCTACTTTCCCGATCCCGATCTCGTTCCCGTGACGGTGTCTCGTGAGGTTGTCGAAACGCTCCGCTCCCAGCAGTGCGAATTGCCAGCAGCCCGTCGGCAACGGTTCATCGAGAGACTCGCCCTTTCGCCATACGATGCCGACGTCATCATTCAACAGGGACGCCGTTTCGCCGATTACTTCGAGCAAACGAGCACTCTCTGCGGCGACACCAAGCACGCCGCGAACTTTGTCACACAAGATGTCCTGCGGGAAATCAAAGAGCGATCAATCGAAATCGAGGAATTCCCGTTGTCAACGATCCTTAGGACACTGTTGAAAGAGTGGCCAGCGGGGCAATTACTGTGAAGAGAGTGGCCGAAATGTTGTTCATCGAACTCCTGCGCCCGCAATGACGATGGTCATTCGATCGAGCCGAATGGCATCGCGACGTTGATCGACGAACTCGGTTTGCGGACGATCGCAGGTGGAAACGAAATCGAGTCGGCCATCCACGATGAGGTTATCGCCGCTCACCCGCCGCCGTCGCCGACTCAGAAAGCTGGAAAACAGCAGGCGTCGGACCTCTGATCGTAGGTGTGAAGCCAAATCAAAGGCCGACGCAAAAACGGTTCGCGAACTCCTCATCGCCCGATTGTCATCGACGCAGTAAGTCCTTGTCCTGATGAGTTTGCTCGCAGCGATCGCACCAGTCATTTCCTAAATTCTGAATCCTCCATCCTGTTCTCTGCCGCGTCCGGTGACCGGAAGACCGGATGGGGGCGGTCTTCGGGGGAACTCTTGCCGTCATGACCTTGCTGCAACTTATTGAACTGCTCGCGGTCCTGGCGATGCACCCTCTTTGAGTTCTGCTGGCGACACGCAAACACATGGATTTTGTGGGCCTCTTTGCCGTCGGCTTCGCGGTTTCGTTCGGCGGGGGAACGTTGCGGGACCTGTTTCTCGACCGGCATCCGCTCTTCTGGATCGCCAATCCGCATTACCCGATGCTCGTGTTTGGCCTCGCACTCATCGGAAGTCTGGTGCCGAGACAGATCGAGAAGTTGGAACGGTTCACCAGTTTTCCCGATGCTCTCGGGCTGGGGAATGTTTCACGATTCTGGGAGCGTCGTTTGCGTATGAATCGGGGGTCGCACCGTTCATTAGCGGTGCTCATTGGAGTCATCGCCCGGGACAGCGGGGTGTCGGTGGAGAGATTATTTGCAACGAGTTTCGTCCCTCTTTCGCCCTGCCCCCTTGTGTGCCACCTGTTCCTTTTGCAGGGGGCTGTTCTGTACGTTGCGGCCGAGAGATTCCTGCCTGGTAATCACTGGGTGAAGTGGTGGGGGCGACGATCATCGTTGCCTTTTCGACTTGGCTGCCATCTGCCCGGAACGCCTTCCTGTTGTCCACACGTTCCCCGCGAGTAGTTTCTCGAGGTCGTCGGGAAGGGGCTCAGGTGTCACTGATTTTCGATTTCCCGAAGGGAATCAGCTATGCGAACCCCCTTCTTCCGGCCCCCGCCAGTTCTTCTCTGATAAATCTTCCAGTGGGGAAGAAGATTGGGCTGACGATTCAGAAGGACATTCTGCCGCCGGAATTCCGTACCGTCACCCCGAATAGTCTTCTCCTCACACTGTTCCTAATTTTCCAATGGAAGTCCCTTTGGATCCTTTCGCCGAACACGCGTCGCGGCAGAGTTCAATTGTCCATTTGCCCATCGACTCGCATCTGCCGGACCAATCGATCATCTGCGACAGTCTTTGATTCTGTGGCCATTTGCTTAACATACGTCTCCTGTGCTCAGCCCAGGCGGCGGATGATCGGACCGGTCGTGTCTTCAATCTCGCTGCGTGCCCACGATGTCTTTGCGGATCAATAACCTGCGACTCCCCGTTGAACAGTCCGAAGAGGACCTTTTGCGAGTCGCCGCACGCAAACTGCGCCTCAAGGTGGACGACCTCGGTACTTGGCGAATTCTTCGCAAGAGTCTCGACGCTCAGGTCGCGACGACTTACGATTCGTCTACTTTCCGCTGTCCATCAGAACTCCCTGATGAATCCGGTCTCTTGCGGAAGCTGAAGTCGGACCCCGACGTCACGCACTTTGTGGCTGAGTCCTTTGATGATCCCCTTCTGGAACGGACCCCCTCGAACAGCGGCCCGTCGTGGTCGGCTCCGGGACCGGCAGGACTGCTGGCCGCGTACTTTGTCACGATAAGAGGTTACCAACCGATCATTCTCAGACGAGGTACCGCAGTTAAAGAACGTGTTCCGGCGGTCCGACTGTTTGACCGGGCGGTGCCTCACGATCCCGAAACAACAACTATCTGTTTGGTGAAGGGGAGCCGGATGTTTTACCGGACGGCAAACTCACTTGCCGCATGAGTGGTCCGGATGTCGATTGGGTGTTGCAATCGTTTGTCGCATGCCGGGGGCGAAGGTCTTGGTCTACGAGCATCGCCCGCATCGCAGGGCAATAAACTCCCGATCTGCCGTATTATCGCGCCGGGCAATCGAACAGGAAGGGGCGAATACCGATTTGGCTGCCGACTTGAAAGATGACATTCCAGAATGAATCGGTCGTTGGTGTCGAGGGCATCGAGCGGTTGTTGGCTTGCGACGACGTCGGTCATCTTCGCGACCGGTCCTCGGCTCCGCGACATTGCAGATGTTGCACAAACAGATGCCGATGCAGCAAAAGGCGTTTCAACTTGGGTTGCGGATTGAGCAACCTCAAGATCAAGTCAATCGTTGAGTAACGGCAAGCCGGTGTATCTCGGTGACCCTGCTAGGGGCCGCTGACTGCACTCGTCGCCAAGGGGGGCCGCGATCTTTACTCGTTCTGCATGTGTGCCGGGGGGATCGTCCGGCTGCCGAGTATTTCGGAGCGGGCCTCTTCGCAACCTCGAACGGGATGAGTAACTCGCGTCATGACTCCCCTTTCGCCAACGGGCTGATGGTAACGCTGGAACCCGAAGAGTTTGGCAGCAGTCACCCCCTGGCCGGGGTCGAATTGCAGCCCGGAGATACGAGCGTGTGGCTTATGAACTCGCGGAAGCTTCGCGGCCCCCATCCAAGCTGGCGAAGGACTTTCTCGACCGTCGCAGCCACAACCGGGGCGGTTTACGCTTCATCCTATGCACAGGGCTTCCCAGGCACAGGAATTAGACAGTCTCCTCCCACTCCCCAGGTGATTGAGGCCATTCGTCGCGGACTCCCCGGTCATGGACCAAGAAGATGCGGCAGCTTTCTCAAAGGGCGACCTCGTCGTCGGCCCCGAGATGCGAAGACGCTCCGGTTCACATTGAACGCGACCACTCACTCGACAGACCGCTGGATTTCGTGGTTTATACCCCGTCGGGAAGGAGCTGAATTGCGCCATTCGGCATTGTCAGTGCTGCCGTTGATGGACTCCAGTCGGCCCGCAGATCGTCACTTGCCTATGCTCCGCTCCGCTGAAGATGCCTCTGGTCTCGCTGCACGACAGGCACTCCAGTAACGGAAGTGCCGTCGTCCAGCCTCGGCGACTGGCGCCAGTCGCGAAATCGTCTCAGGGTGGTGCGCTGCATCTACATGTGCCGCCGCGGCCACGCCATCACCCCGGTGTCAATGCACCCGGACGGGAGCGCGCGACCCTCACGCCCTGTTGAAACGAGAAGGCGCCGAGGAGAAGACGCCTGAATGCCGGCTACTTCGCCAGGTCGCCGACGGCTCTCGTTCGGACCGAAGTTCGTCGAGGGTCGCCTGAATCTTCTGCTGAGCAAAGGCGTTGTGGTCGAATCCTTGGATGATATTCCACTGCGTGCCGTTTGTCGTCAGCGGGAATCCGAAGATGAGCCCTTCGTCGACGCCGTAACTCCCGTCACTGCAAACCGCAGCACTAAAGCAGTCCCCCGTGGCGGTGGGACGAATGACCGATTTCACGGTGTCGAGTGCAGCATTCGCAGCCGACGCGGCACTCGAAGCCCCGCGAGCCTTGATGACCGTCGCCCCTCGCTTCTGCACAGTCGAGATGAAATCGGTCTGTAACCAGTTGTCGTCACCAATAACCTGAGTGGCTGGCTTCCCGTCGATGGTGGCGTGAAAGAAGTCTGGGAACTGTGTTGCCGAGTGATTTCCCCAGATGGCGAGATTCTTGACCGCCGAGACATTACGCCCCGAGCGTTGGGCCAACTGCGTTTGTGCCCGGTTCTGATCGAGCATCGTCATCGCAAACCAGCGATCACGGGGAACATCTGGAGCATTGTGCATCGCAATCAGGCAGTTCGTATTGCACGGATTCCCGACCACAAGGACCCGCACGTCCTTATCAGCTGCGGCCTGAATCGCCTTCCCAGTGTTGACGAAAATCGGCCCATTGATGCGGATCAGGTCTCCCCGTTCCATCCCGTCTTTTCGCGGAATGCTTCCCACGCAGAGGACCCAATGACATCCCGCGAAGGCTTCTTCGAGATTGTCGCTACTGGCCTTCTTCACTCCCACGAGTGTTGGAAATGCACAGTCGTCCAACTCCATCTCGACCCCATCAAGAAACGGCAGAACCGGCGGAACTTCGACGAGATTCAGAATCACCGGCTGATCGGGGCCGAAAACTTCACCGCTGGCAATACGAAAGACGAGGGCGTAACCAATGTTCCCGGCGGCTCCGGTGACGGCGACACGAATGGGAGTCTTCATCTCTTTCTCCTAAAACCCGGCACTGCCGGTGTGAGCGTGCTACAAAGTCTGAAGAGTGGCTTGTATCGATTGACAGCTTTTCGAGCAACCATCCCGCAAGCTCACTGCCAACCCAAAGAATCGTTGATCTGACGAGTGAGACCGACCGACAACAGGTGACATGTCTGGCATGAACAGCAAGGTGAACGAGGGAGCTTACTTCAGCGCTCGGATCATCCCAGCCGCTTTGTGAAGAGTCTCGGCGTACTCCGACTCGGGGTCGGACTGTGCAATGATTCCACCTCCGACAGAGCACTGCAACCACCCCTGACGTCGACTGAACGTTCGGATCAGGATGTTGCTGTCGGCCCTTCCATCGTATCCCAAATAAAAGAGCGAACCACAATAAGGCCCTCGGCTGACTTGTTCGAGCTCTGTGATGATCTCCATCGCCCGCACCTTCGGAGCCCCCGTGATCGACCCACCGGGAAACGTCGCGGCCAAGACTTCCCAAAACGTTAATCCGGCCCGCAACTCCCCGCGAACTTCCGAGACGAGATGGTGAACGGTCTCATACGATTCCAACTCGCACAGCTTCGGCACCGAGATCGATCCCGGTCGACAGACTCGCGACAGGTCGTTGCGTAGCAGGTCCACAATCATCACATTTTCGGAAGCATCCTTCGTACTCTCTCGGAGAGCATCGCGAGTAAAAAGGTCGACGACTGAGCTGCGAATTCGTTGCCGAGTCCCTTTGATGGGTCGAGTCTCGACGATGTTTCCCTCCAACTGCAGAAACCGTTCGGGAGATGCGCTGAGGACGGCCCAATCATCATGAGCCATGAAGCCGCCGAACGGAGCCGGGTTGACCTCACGCAACCGTAAGTAGGTCTCCAAAGCCGATTCTCGGGCGGGAAACATCAATCGCTGTGAGAGGTTGGCTTGAAAGATGTCCCCGGCTCGAATGTAGTCGACAACGCGGGCGACCGTTTCGACGTAACTCTTCTGAGAAAAGTTACTCTGAAGTTCGGCAGGACCGTTGGCACGAAATGATCGCGTCGCGAGTGCAGTGATGTCCCTTTGTATCGGTCGGACAATGTCCGACGAAGTTGCCGCCGACACAGGATCAATAGCCGACGGAGGTCCGCTGTTGTCTTGAAGCCGTTCAATAAGGTCGTCGATTCGGCTTTGAGCCGATAAGTTTGGACGGTTGCGGGCGACAATCCAGCAACGGTCGTCGAGATGGTCCCACGCGAGCACCCAGTCATACAGGCCGATGGTGAATGCCGGAAACTGGAACTCATCGATATCCGTCCGAGGCAACTTCTCCCAGGCATGGCCGAGTTCGTAACTCAGCACTCCGGCTGCTCCCCCTTGAAATGGAGGCAATCCGGGGAGCGTCGCTTCGACCCGCGAAGCCATCAGTCCTCGCAATTCGGCGAACGGATCCCGAGAGACAGTCGCCTCCTGAAGCGAGAACATCTCAACTGGATCGCCCGAAAGAAAACTGTACCGCCCCAACCGTGAATCATGCCGCGCGCTGTCAAACAGAATCACCCCCGGTAAATCGACACAGGCACGCAACGCCCCATCAACACGAGGCACCGGACGCAATTCATGGACAACAGGGGCAATGGTCACAAAACGCCTTCAGTCTGCATGGTCAAAATCAAGAAGCGACACCCGAGTCGAGAGGCTCCGAGTCGTTCGCCCCGGCAGTGTATCACGAACCGTCTCCGAGTCCCCCTGAACGGACAACGATGTTCGTTGTACGAAACGCTGCCCCCGTCAGTAGGCAGCCGTCGTCGGGTCCGGTACATTTTAACGAATGTAGCGACTCTAGCGATTACACCACCGAGTGGCGGGATGCTCGAGACGGCAGTGAGACTCCAGCGCCGTGCGACATATCGACCGACGATCGACACCAGTCAACGAACACTGAATCGTAGAGCAGGACCAAGGAAACATGATCGGTATCGAACCAACTCCAAGGTTTCTGATTGTCCGGACTCTTGGCCTCAGCATCTTCATCGGCCTGTATGCCTTCTTCTTCGGCGGCGAAACGGTCGGTATCCACGACCTGCCACTGTTACAGGTCGACGCCGTTGCCACGGAACCCGTCACGGAGTCGGCGAGCCTCCCCGCTGAACAACACGCAGATGCAACCGAGATAATCACCAGACTGCTCAACCCTGTTGCCGGTCAACCGACGAGCGTGACACTTCCACCGGGAACGTATCGGCTGACTCGGACGATTGATGTCGATCTAAGCCGGTCCGGAACGTGGTCGCTGCATGGGAACGGAACCGTGCGACTCTTGATGGAGGGGGCCGGTCCCGCGTTGCGACTTCACGGCACTCACACAGGCACAGCCGATCCAAAGACCGTGAAGCCCGAAGTCTGGGAGCGTGAACGGATGCCGCTGATCGATGGGATTGAGATCATCGGTCGACACCCGGAAGCATGCGGCGTTGAATTGGTACAGACAATGCAGCCGACGCTGACTCGGGTCACCGTTCGCGAGTGCCTCCATGGTATCCATCTCGTCACCCGCAATCGCAACGTGCAGATTTCCGACTGTCACCTCTACAACAATCGTGGAGTCGGCATTTATCTGGACAGCGTGAATCTGCACCAGATCAACATCGTCGGCTGCCACATCAGCTACAACCGGCAAGGGGGGATCGTCTGCCGAAATAGTGAGATTCGCAACTTGCAGATCGGCACCTGCGACATCGAAGGGAACATGGGAGACGACCAGCCACCGACTGCCAACATCCTACTGGATTGCCGTCAGGGATCGGTTCGCGAAGGGGCAATCGTCGGTTGTACGCTTCAGCACAACCGCCACTCGCCCGATTCGGCCAATATCCGCTTTCTGGGTCAGAATGACGAAAATCGCCTGATGGTTGGCATCTTTTCAATCGCAAATAACGTTCTGAGCGACGTCCGAGTCAACGTGCATTTGCAATACGCCCGAGGTGTTGTGCTGACCGGCAACACGTTCTGGGAAGGGTTCGATCACAATCTGCTCCTCGAAGGTTGCAACGATATTGTTATCGGGGAGAACCTGTTTGATCGCAACCCCGACTACAAGGAGGAGACGAGCACCAACACTCTGCGTCTCGTCAACTGTCGAGACTGCTCGCTGAGTGGCCTGCACGTGCATGATGTCCACGGTGAAGCGAATCAGGCCGCTCTGACACTGGACCACTGCCAATGGGTGACCCTCCGCAACTCGATGTTTCTGGATAACGCCAACGGGGCCGTTGAACTGCGTTCGTGCGCTGACTGTCAGGTGACGGACTGTGCTATCCGGGACAATCCGTCCGCAGGCAACAACTCCCCGAGAATCCCGCCGATTCTCGACAAGGATGGCCGAGGTAATTTGATACGCTAACCGTGACATTGCATGCAGTCGTTGGAATTGCCACTTTCCCGAAGTCATCGAGGTTCTATACTCTTTCCGTGACTGCAAGGCGAATGCCTTGTGACGACAGGGCGAATGGCAGTCTTTGGCTGTCGAGACTGTCAGTATTGATGAAAAACCCCTTCCATCATGGTGAAATTTTCTAATGGCTGACATTGTCCTCGCGATGACCGGAGCCAGTGGGGCGGTGTATGGATTGCGTTTGCTGGAAGTCTTGATTGCAGCCGGACGGGGGGTGCATCTGACGATAAGCCCCGCAGCCGTCGAGGTCATGAAGCACGAACTCGGACTGGACGTGGACCTCGACAACTTCGACCTCGAACAACTTCTGCCACACGGACCGGGCATCGACAGTTCGCTCGCTATGTTGCGACCCGCGATCGATGGGGGGGAAATGGGGCATGGCAGTTCGATCTTCAGCGATAGCAGTACGCATCGCGGCACCGTTCGATACCATCACTATCAGAATTGGAATGCCCCCATCGCCAGCGGTTCGGCCCCCACCGCAGGGATGGTTGTCTGCCCCTGTTCCATGGGAACACTCGCCGCAGTCGCCAGTGGTCTGTCGACGAACTTGATCCATCGAGCCGCTGATGTGCATCTCAAAGAGAGACGTCGTTTGATCGTTGTCCCCCGCGAAACGCCTCTTGGAGCGATTCAACTCGACAACATGAAACGCCTCTGCGATGCGGGCGGTGTCATTCTTCCCGCAATGCCCGGCTTCTACCATCACCCCCTGACGATCCACGACCTCGTCGATTTCGTTGTCGCCCGCATCTGCGATCAACTGGGGGTTGAAGTAAATCTCATGCGTCGCTGGGGCAACTGAGTCGAAAACCCTCGTGATTCGACAAATTCGGCCTGCCATCTCCGCTCGTTGACCAATCTCGCCTCTCTTTGCCGGATTGGTATTTACCCCTTTCGAGAACCGGCCTAGACTCCGCCGCACGACCGAGCAGAGGGGTTTTCGTTTTCCGCCGACATTCGACAGGAATCAGGTCTTCTGACGGTAAGTCAAGGCCGTCGACAACTCACGTTCAGTTCACTAATCAGATCAAGGATGATCTCCATGTTTGAAGGCAAAACGGTTCTCGTTACCGGTGGGACAGGCTCCTTTGGTCACGCGTTCATTCGACTGCTGCTTGGCCAGGAGAACCCCGAAAAGGTCATCGTCTACAGTCGTGATGAAAAGAAGCAGCACGACATGCGAATCGCCATGGCCGACCCGCGACTGCACTTCATTATTGGCGATGTCCGTGACCGAGACCAGATGTTCAACTCGATGAAAGGGGTGAACTACGTCTTTCATGCAGCAGCTCTGAAGCAGGTTCCCTCCTGCGAGTTCTTCCCGATGGAAGCTGTGCGGACGAATGTGCTCGGCACAAACAATATGCTAGATGCCGCCAATCACCACGGCGTCGACAAGCTGGTCGTCCTTAGTACCGACAAAGCGGTCTATCCGATCAATGCCATGGGAATCTCCAAGGCGATGATGGAAAAGGTGACGATGGCTAAGGCCAAGGACCCTGGCTTCAGTCCGATTTGCTGTGCTGTCCGATACGGAAACGTCCTGTACTCACGTGGTTCGGTGATTCCGCTATTCGTCCAGCAAATTAAGGCAGGGAAGTCGCTCACCATCACAAACCCTCACATGACTCGACTGCTGCTCCCCCTCAGTCAGGCCGTCGAGTTGGTGACGTTCGCCTTAGCACAGGGCGAAACTGGTGACCTGCTCGTCCGTAAAGCCCCCGCAGCAACAATTCAAACTGTCGCCCAAGCCTTGCTCAATCTGTTCGAGGTGAAGTCAGAGATTCAAATCGTTGGGGTCCGCGAAGGAGAGAAGATTCACGAAGTTCTCGTGACTAGTGAAGAACTCGTTCACGCACAGGAGTGGGACGACTACTATTGTATTCGCGCCGGCCTCGAACGTGACTATGAAGACTACTACACGACGGGAGTTCACTCGACGAAGTTCCTGAAGGAGGGCTATACGTCGGCTAACGCTTATCAGCTAAACGTTGCTGAGACCGAAGCACTCCTCCTGTCGCTTCCGGAGATTCAAGAAGAGCTGGCAGCCTGGAAAGCCCAGCGACCCGCAACTCGCCGCGCCGCTTAGTTCTTCATGATGCACCAGAGCGATACGTAAGGGACCAGCAGGAGGAACAATGGCAACAGTCGTAGTAGGACTCACCGGTGCGCATGGCTTCGTTGGACAACATGTCCACGAACAGCTCCGTCGATTAGACGGTGTGGAAGTAATTGCCTGCGAAAGGGACTGGTTCTCACAGCCACGTCAGCTTGCGTCGTTCGCATCCCAGTGTGACACGATCATTCACCTCGCGGCAATGAATCGAGGCGAAGATCAGGAAATCTACGAAACGAATATCCTACTTGCCGAGCAACTCGTCGACGCGATCGAAGAGACCGGTCGAACCAAACATATCGTGTTTTCATCGTCGACGCAGCGGGACACCGATCGACCGTATGGAAAGTCAAAACGACGAGGCGAGGAGATTTTCACTCAATGGGCAGAAGCAAATGGAGCCTCGTGTAGTCTTCTCGTCATTCCAAATGTTTATGGAGCGGGATGCCGTCCGTTCTATAACTCGGTCGTAGCCACATTCTGCCATCAACTCACGCACGGCGAACAACCTAAGATTCTCGAAGACCGAGAGGTCTCGTTTATTCCGGTGAACGATCTGAGTCAGTTAATCGCCGAGAGATCTGTGCGGCACGCTGAAGGAGTCTCACTGGAGATGGTTGACGGGCCGGTCAAGCTGACTATCAATGGCCTGTTAAAGACGCTTGAGGAGTTTCGTGAAGACTACTTCGTTAAGCAGGTCATTCCCGATCTGACAGATCCTGTCCGCGCTAGCCTTTATACCACGTTTTGCTCGTACCTTGACCCGAAGGACCATGTTCATCCAGCTTTTGTAAGATCCGATGAGCGAGGCTCTTTGTTCGAAGTCATTAAGCTGGCGAATGCTGGGCAAGTATTTTTCTCGACGACAAAGCCGGGAGTCATACGGGGCAATCACTTTCATCGTCGCAAAGTGGAATGGTTCTGTGTCGTGAAGGGGGAGGCAGTAATCCGCCTCCGACGCATAGGTGGCGACGCTGTTCAGGAGTTCCGCGTCTCTGGGGACCAACCTGAGTTTATCTCTATTCCGGTCTTTCACACGCATCATATTGAGAATGTCGGTGAGTCGGAACTATTAACAATGTTCTGGTGCAACGAAATCTTCGACGCCGCCGACGCTGACACTTGGTTTGAAAAGGTCGCTTAGCTCATGGGTGATAGGCTGAAGGTTGTAACGGTCTTGGGGACACGTCCCGAGATTATCCGCTTGTCCCGTGTGATGGCATTGCTCGATGAGCATGTCGACCATAAGCTTGTGCATACCGGCCAGAACTCAGATCATGAGCTGAACGAAGTGTTCTTTCAGGACCTGAAGGTTCGTCCTCCCGACTATTTTCTGGGAATTAGTCGGAGCTCTCTGGGGCGTCTTCTTGGTGAGATCCTGATTCGTTGCGAAGAAGTATTTATTGCGGAAAAGCCTGATGCGGTGCTGATTTTGGGTGACACAAACAGCGCCTTCGCCGCAGTGCTCGCACGGCGTATGCGAATTCCAGTCTATCACATGGAGGCGGGAAATCGATGTTTTGACTTTAATGTTCCTGAGGAGCTGAATCGTCGCATCGTCGATCACGTCAGTGACTTCAACCTTGTCTATACGGAACATGCCAGGAGAAATCTGTTAGCTGAAGGGGTCCCCGCGCGGCGAATCTACCTCACGGGATCACCGATGAAGGAGGTTCTTGATGCGAATCGCGATGGGATTGCGGGTTCGGCAATTCTTAATGAGTTGTCACTCAAGCCTCAGCAATACTTCATTGTGAGCATGCATCGAGCCGAGAATGTTGATGTGGCAGAGAACCTCACATCGCTGCTTGATGCTCTGAGCGCACTTTGTGAATGTTACGGACTTCCCGTCATTGTCTCAACACATCCGCGAACTCGTGACAAGCTTGAAAAGCTCGGACATCAGGGGGTCCACCCGCTAATACAGTTCCTGAAGCCGTTCGGGTTTCATGACTACATCCATCTTCAGCAGCAGTCATTGTGTGCGCTGTCCGACAGCGGGACGATTAGTGAAGAGTCGGCGATACTCGGGTTTCCGGCCATTACGTTGCGAAACGCGATCGAGCGTCCCGAAGCGATGGACTCGGGGCATATCATCGTTACCGGCCTCGATCAGCGGGTGATTCTTGATTCCGTTCGTCTCGCCGTTGCAACGCAGGAGTTAACTCGTCAACACCCGATTCCAGCAGAGTACGCGATCTCCAACACGTCTCACCGGGTCGTGAAGCTGATACTCGGAACCGCTAAGTTAAGCCATCGTTGGGATGGAATCGTGGTGCCGACTTAGCGTTCTGTGGTTGCGAGATACCTTGTGAGTCTGTGAGCAGCGTGTTGCAGCGCGGAGGTCAGACGCTTTATCGCGTTTTTGTGCGGCAGATAGATCGTGGAGGTGCCATCCGACGTGAGGCTCTTTCTCTCCCAGTGAAGAGCCATAGGAATTCGGGGCGTTGACAGTGGGGGAAAGGTGTTGTCCAAGGCTCATCGAAGACACGTGCCGGGCATTAGTGAGCTCTTCACACGGCCGGGTGCCGATTGATGTTTCGGCAAAAGGCGTGTGAGACGCTCTTGTCAGATTGGAAAGTCTGACCCGCGGTTGCTTCTTATGGGGCTGTTAGGGGCGAAGAGTTAATTGGTGGGCCTTCGCGGGCGACGTAAGGCTTCGCCGTCTTTTAGGAACGCGAGGCGAGGAATGCGATGCCGCCGATGGCGGCGAGCACGCACATGACCGCGAGCACGATTTTTACGACACTATATGGTCGTTCGCCTTGGACTTCGCCGGTTGCTGCGTTAATGAAGACTTGGAATGATTTCTCTTGATAGCGGTAAGCAAGCATCCACACCGGCAGAAGGAGGTGCTTATAAGTGACTTCATCATAACGACTCTTAACGGAATGGACCCGTTGCTTGTCGCCGCCGATGCGTCGTCGCACGTCGCGAAGTAATGCTTCATCAATCCGGGCCCGCCCCTCAGCAAATCCGTCAGGAAGCTCGACGTCATAGGTCCTCGCGAGATAGCCGGCAAGAACTTGCTGAGTAAACGGAATGCAGCGAGACAGAGGCCACGGTTCGAGTGCGAGAATGTACTTATCAGGGAGCCCCGCTGAGGCGACGACGAGGACATCGTCGAAGAATCGTTGAAACGAGCCCGATGCTGGATACCAGCGGGTTCGGGTCTCGGTTCGTTGATTCTTTCCTGTCCCGACGGTGACCGTGTAGTTCTCTCCTCGTTGGCCGGAATATGAGGTGAAAGTCAAACTATCGAACGTCCAATAGGGTAAATAAATTCCCTGAAAGGTCCCATTCGCTCCACGGCGACGGAACTCGTTCGGGGCGAACCAGCGGGACTGGACCCACTCCTTGAGCCGGTCGGCGGCACTCTTGCGATCGATCAGGAACGGCAGCACAGCATCGACGGGAATGCGCTGTGTGGCCGAATGGACTTTGTTTCTCTGAATCGGCGATCCACAATAGGGGCATTCTGAACTGGTCAATGTCCCTTGGAACAGCACGGTCCCGCCGCAAGAGTTGCAGCGGACTTCCGACTGATCGGGGACTTGCAGGTCGACCCCTTCCTCTTCAAGTGCCTTTAATCGCTTGAGCATTGCGTGATAGTCTTGCTCTCGCACCTCAGCCGTTTCGTCGGTCTCGATCTCCTTTAGGAACCCGCAGTAGGGGCATTGAAGCTGTTGTTCTCCGATATGAAACACCATGTCGGCGCCACAACCATCGCAGGGAAAGATCCGACCTTTCCCCTCGTCGGTGGTTTGTCCGGCGACATCGCTACGCCCGAGAACCTCGACCATTTCAATGGGTGGAGGCTCGGCGTACTCGACCTGATCGGGGCTGAGAAAGTTCGAGTCTTCAGACATGGAATGTGCCGTCACCTCCATCTCGTCGCAAGCCCCACCTCTACCGGTGGAGTCTTGCGACCGCGAGTTGCGAGAGAATTGAAGTCATCACCTGGGCGACTTATCCGGGTGGCAATGGGGGTGGCGTGGCGGAGCCAAAGTGTGGGGCGAGTTGCGGAACCTGCCCGGCTGGAGTCCAGCCGCTCAAAGTTGGTGACCAGACGAGCGTGGCCGGGGTGACCTGTCCCGCCTGAATTCCTTGCAGAACCTGACTGTCGTTAAATGGGCCCGTGGTCTGCCCTTGAGCAGCGACGTGCCATACAGAAGCGGCGGGCAACGGAGGGGGGGCGGCCATTCCCGGACCGGTGGGTGTCCCTGCTGGTCGGATCATCTGATTGGCCATGGCCATCCCCATTCCGAGTCCGATCCCTGCTCCGGCGGCGCCTCCGCCGGACCCTTGGTTTTCGGCCGCTGCCATCATCGCCCGGCCCATCTGGAACTGCTGGTAAGCGGCGATGTCGCCGATGACTCCCATGCTGCTCTTGGTGTCGAGGGCCTTCTCGACCTCTTCAGGCAGAGAGATATTAACGATGTTGAGCTGCGGGACATCAAGGCCGTACTCGTCGTCGACCCGTTCGATCACCGCTTTGCGAAGTTGCTCGCCGAGCGCCCCGTAGTTTGATGCGAGGTCGAGGGCGGCAATCTTTGATTGACCGAGAATATCAGCGAAAGCGGAGACGATCGTCGATCGCATGAGTTCGTTGATTTCGTCCGATGAGAAGTTTCCGTCTGTGCCGATCAGCTCGCGCAATAGTGCTTTGGGGTCTGAAGCCCGCATCGCATAGACACCGAAGGCTCGTAGTCGGATCGGGCCGAAGTCGGGATCACGAAGCATGATGGGATTGGGGGTCCCCCACTTGAGTTCGGTGATCTGCCGAGTGCTGACGAAGTAGACCTCAGCCTTGAACGGACTGTCGAATCCATGCTTCCAACCCATGATGGTCGAAAGGATCGGAAGGTTATCGGTCTTGAGTTCGTAGTGACCCGGATCAAACTGGTCGGCAATTTCACCACGATGCACAAAGACCGCCACCTGTCCTGGACGGACAATGAGATGGGCTCCGTTCTTGATTTGGTTGTTGTATCGTGGGAAACGCCAAGCGAGCGTGTGTCGTGTGTCATCGATCCACTCGATGATATCGACCAATTCGCCTCGTAGTTTATCAAGCAACCCCATGTCGCACTCCCATCGTCGTTGGAGGAAAAAGTTCCGTTCTCGTCTGCATCACGCAAGATGCTGGGATTCTAAGTCCGATCAAGCAAGTCCATCAAGGAGCCTTGCGCTGTTTTCGTTCGGAGATCGAAGTGAAGGAACGGATGCAGAGTTGCGGCGGATCAAATTATCTTGGAGATTGATTATTTCAGCGAGCGAAGGGACCTGAGGACAAAACGAACCGAGGAAAGAGTTGTCGTCGCCGTCGCTCACCCTGCGGCTTTTTCCTTGACCGTTGTCGAATGCCGGGGGGAGCCGAGGTGGCGGGAGGTGGCAATCTCATGCCCCATTTGGTTGAGCGTGGTTGCGATTGCCTCGAACTCGTCTCGTTCGCGTTGCAGACGGCGGCAGGTCTCTTCCAGGTGCGGAAACAGTCCCGCTTCCAGTCTCATGTTGACCAAGTCCTGTGACAATCCGTCGACTCGCGAGGTGAGCCCACGACGAAGTCGGCGGGTAAACGCGATCACCAGCAGCATCGACCACAGCAAAAAGAAGACCCCCGCAGGAATGTAGAAGTGCGATTCGAGGAGCGGTTCCTTCTTGATGAACCACTCATAGAAGAAGTTGCGGCCCGTACAGTACAGGACGAATCCGATGTATCCGACGAAGAGAAGTTCGTACCAACCTCGGACGTAGAATCGGGAGTTGCGAGCGGACAAGTCCGCGACGATCTCTTCGATGCGGACTCGTGCATCTCCCAGGAACGATTCTTCGACACGGCTTGCCTGTTGTCGGAGTCGACTGTTGGTTCGTACATCGTGGGCGTCAGGTCTCAGGCCGGAACCGTAGACATGCCCTTCGATGACCAGTTCGGCCTCACGTAGAATCGAGTCGTCGAGACCGAGCAAACTCGCACGATCAAGCGATTCTTCGGCGATTTGTTCTTCCTTGCGGCCCCGCAACCACCGAGACCCCTGCATCGCCCCGATGATCGCCATCTGAGCCGTGTTTCTTGCTCGAAACAGGCTCATCGACGCAATCAACGCTCCCATGCCGTTATACAACCGCAGCAGAGATGAGAAAGGACTGAAGCCCCAAGAATCGGTGACGGCGCTCAGAAGTCGCCGTTCCCAGAGGTTGCGTCCTGTCAGCAGTTCGGTCCGCAATCGCCCCGCCATCTTGCGTCCCAACAGTACGCGCTGTTCGGCCAAACCTTGTTCTAATTGCGTAAGTCGTCCTTGATTCTCGTTGAGCAACGCGAGGCATCGTTCGAGTGTGGCGTTCAGCAGGTCAATGACATTGGCCCGCCGAATTCCAACACGTTCCGACTCGGCCAGTTGAGTTCGCAACAGGTTGATCAGTCTCCCCATTTCGCCGGAAGGATACTGTCCCAACTGCTGTTCTTTGAGGGCGAGAAGTGAATCGACAAAAAACAGATCGGGGACTTCGTACTGCTGCTTGAGTTGCTGTCGCCAGTCTTCGCGAATGTCGACATCGACCCCGGCATGAGTTTGTACGAAAACCAGCCGACATCCCGATGCGGCTTGCGACAGTTCGTCCACGATGCGGGCCGAGCGGTACTTCTGCTGCGTCGATGTGTACAGCAACACGTCGCAATGGGGGAGCAGCGAACGGAGTCGAGCGAGGTTGCCTCCGGCAGCGTCCTCTTCACAAGTGTCTGGATCGGGACAATCGATCAGGACGATATCTCGCAATAAGTCGGCGTCACGGCGGATGATCTGAAACTGTTCCAGCGGCAGGCCGAGATGTTCAATTTCGGCTCTTGGATGAGCAATGAGAATCGGTTGGCGGGTCGTTGGTCGTTGCCGTCCCGCTTGAGTCGATTCCTCTCCGACGAGCGCGTTGACGAGGGAACTCTTTCCCGTTCCTGTTCCGCCGAAGGTGGCGACAACGAGTGGTGCATCGAGCCGAACGCGGAGTGTGTCGACTCGTTCGAGTACACGTCTCAGGATGGCCGCAACCTGTTCTGCCGGTTCCCATCCGGGTGCCCGATCGACCCAATGGCGCAGCCGCGACACCAACCCGTCGACGCGGGCGAGAAACTCGATTTGCTGCAACTCGTGAGCGTTAGACATCGCCCCTCTTCTCCCAGGAACAGAACCTTTTCTCGCTCCATGCTGACCACCAACCCGATCCAAGTCAAACTCAGACATCGATTGAAGCGAGGAAGATTTACGAATCGACCAGTGGCAGCATGGGATTGCCCTCTACAATCTGATGAAGTCCGAAACCAGTCGTTCCATGCGATGAGAGATGTTTTGCGAGTCAGGGATATGGTCACTAGTAAGTTTGTCAAAGAGACACGAATCATCGCATCGCCGGCAGCTGTCTTTCGGTTTCACGAGGACCCCTCTGCGTTGTCGCTGTTGATTCCGCCGTGGGAAAAGATGCGATTGTTGGAACGAATTGGCTCGCTGGAACCGGGAGGCCGGGTCATTCTCCAGGGGCGAGTTGGTCCGATACCCGTCCGCTGGGTCGCGGTCCATACCGAGTACGCACCCCCACATCTATTCGTTGATGAACAAGAGTCGGGACCATTCGCATACTGGCGTCATCAACACATGTTTCTGGATGACGCTCAAGGGGGGACGATCTTGCGGGACGAAGTCGACTACGCCGCTCCACTTGGCTGGCTCGGTCACCTCTGCGGTGGCTGGTTGATCCGTCGGAAATTAGAAGCGATGTTTGCCTACCGTCACGACGTCACCAAGCGTGCCGTCGAGTCGGCGGAACAATGATCCGGTCTTCCCGACAGCACAAAGAGTTCGCGGCACTCAGAACCGTGCGACATCGTTGGCGTCAATCTCGCTCAATGTTCTGTCGTCGATGTCATACGTCAAACGTGATAGTAGCTACGGTACCATTTGACGAATGCATTGATCCCTTCAGAGAGGGGGGTGGCGGGGTGGAATCCGAGGTCTCGTTCGAGGTCGTCAACGTCGGCAAAAGTGGCGGGGACGTCCCCCAATTGCATCGGGAGCATGTTCTTCTCCGCCTGTTTGCCGAGTGCTTCCTCCAGTGTCTCGATCATTGCCATCAATTCGACAGGCTGATGATTGCCGATGTTGTAGAGCTTGTAGGGTGCCCGGCTTGATCCGGGGTCGGGTTGGTCGCTGTTCCAGTCTGGGTTGCCGGTTGGGGTCTTGTCGCAAACCCTCATAACCCCTTCGACGATGTCATCGATGTACGTGAAATCGCGTCGCATTTGACCATTGTTGAACACATCAATCGGTCGACCTTCGAGGATCGCTTTCGTGAACAGGAACAGCGCCATATCGGGCCGCCCCCAAGGACCATAGACGGTGAAGAACCGCAGGCCGGTCGTCGGCATCTGATACAGATGGCTGTAGGCGTGTGCCATCAATTCGTTGGCCTTCTTCGTTGCCGCGTAAAGGCTAACTGGGTGATCGACATTGTCATGCACACTGAACGGCATCCGCGTGTTCGCACCATAAACACTGCTGCTTGACGCATACACGAGATGCTTCACCCCATGATGTCGGCACCCCTCCAAGATGTTTGCAAAGCCGACGAGGTTCGCATCGATATAGGCTTGTGGATGCGTCAGTGAGTAGCGAACACCCGCCTGTGCCGCGAGATTGACAACGACATCAAAGTCTTCGGCTTCAAACAGAGACATCAACTCGGGTGACTGTTCGATGCCGAGTTTGATGTGACGAAACTGCGGATGTTGATGGAGTCGAGCGAGTCGGGCTTCCTTCAGAGTGGGATCGTAGTAGTCGTTGACATTATCCAGTCCAACAACGACATCACCCCGATCCAACAGCCGATGCGACAAGTGCGACCCGATGAAACCGGCAGCACCGGTAATGAGATACTTGGTCACCGTACGACTCGTGTTGCTGATGAGATGTCAATTCAAGGAGTTGGCCCTGCCAAGGCAGACTGTCGGTCAAAATCCTCTCGGCGTCAACTCTTCGTGCCATTGGAGAACTGACAAGAGCGAGACAATCGTCTTGGCGAACGGTCGACCAACACGGGGTATTCCTATCTGCGGGTGATTTGGTTCTGACCACCGTCATCAACTTTGGTAGTATTGCCGAGATCGCGGGTTCGGTACTCTCACTTCGGATAAGCGAGGAGGAGGGCCGCACGGAGGAGGATGCGGGAGCCGATGGCGAGAACTCGCTCGTCGACGTCGAAGTCGGGGGAGTGCAGGAACGGGGCGGCGAAACCTGGAGGGGCAGACCCCAGGCGCAGCATCGAGCCGGGCACGCGTGTCAGGTAGGCCGAGAAGTCTTCGCCCCCCATGCTCGCCAGCGAGATCGACTGCACCCCTTCATTCCCCAGCACCCGACGAGATGACTCTTCCAAAGCCGCAGTACAACGAGGATCGTTGATGACGGCATTGAGTGGCTCGAAGTATCGGAGATGGATCGACGTTCCACTCGCCTCCTTTACACCATGGACAATCGACTCGATCCGATCCTTCAATCGTTGCCGGACTTCTTGATCGAGCGTGCGGAGAGTCCCCAGAATCTCGACTCGGCCCGGGATGACGTTCGACAGCGTCCCTCCACTGAACTTCCCGATGGTGAAGACCGCGGGCGATCGACTGTCGACGCTGCGAGGCAGAAACTGGAAGAGAGCGCTGGCGAGCGAGACAGCGGCGGCAATGGGGTCTTGCGTGTGATGCGGTCGAGCGGCATGGCCACCTCGGCCTTCGACAACGATTTCGACTTCATCGCAGTGTGCGGTCAACGCGCCATATCGAATGCCGACTGTTCCCAATGGTCGCTCCGGGTCGACATGACAGCCAAGGATCGCCGTGACATCATCGACGGCACCTTGTTCGACCATCCATTGTGCCCCTTCTGCAGTTTCTTCCGCAGGTTGAAAGACAAACCGAAGACGGAATCCCTCGGGACCATTCGGACCGGACAAGTCGGCGTATGATGCACTCAACCGCTGGGCTGTCAGGGCCGCCCCGAGAGCGATGGTTGTGTGGGCATCGTGTCCACAAGCGTGACACAGCCCTTCACGTCGCGAAGCATAAGAGGTGGTCTTGGCGTCAACAATCTTCAGGGCGTCAATGTCGGCACGGAGAGCGATGCGGGGTGAGTTCGGCACAGGATTCCCGAGATCGACATCGACGATCAGGCCGAGCCCGTTCCGCCCTACACGTGGAGACAAACCAGCCTGAGTCAGTTGATCGACGATGTAAGCCGTTGTCTCCTGCTCGTGGCCGCTTGGTTCGGGATGAGCATGGAGATGCCGACGTGTCTCAATCAATCGAACTTCAAGATGGGCCAATTCCCGATCCAGTGCTGTCTCACAGTGATCCAAGAAAGGAAGGCCAACAAATGACGAATTGGAAGCAGGCATGGTTCAAGAAACCTCGATTGATGCAGGAGGCATCGGGCGGACTGTGTTGAGCACACCTTCACCTTTGATGGAAGGGTTCGGGCGAGTGAAGCTAATGGTAACGAATCGGAAGCGGAGTTTGCGCGTCTCGATCGGGGAAACTGTGTCAATTAGTCGGACGATCGATATGCGACCGGGTGAACGTGTCAACAAGCAGCTCTCAACCGCTTGTCACCTTGAGAAAATCGCGATATAAGCGCTGGGGGCACAATACGATTCAAACAGAAGGCAGACGTCCCCTTTCATCGGGGTAACTCGTCTTGCCTGCGAGACTATGGGGTCATTGGGCAGAATTCGAATCAACATGTCGACGACGTCAACACCATCAGCCACACGCATTCGCTCGACCGTTGGTCTCGTCGAGCGACAGTCGATGACGCTGTTTGAACCGCCGAATCAGTTGCTCCTCGAAGGAGGGCGAACCTTTGGCCCGATCACCGTCGCCTATGAGACGTGTGGGACTCTGTCCCCCAATCGGGACAACGCGATTTTCATCTGTCATGCTTTGACTGGAGATGCCCACGTCGCAGGGAAGCATGCCGCGGATGATCGCAAATCGGGATGGTGGGAGGGTTTCATCGGCCCCGGTAAAGGGATCGATACAGATCGCTATTTCGTCATCTGTGCGAATGTGTTGGGGGGGTGTCAAGGGACGACCGGACCCGCCAGCATTAACCCGTCGACCGGTGCACCCTGGGGGCCGGAATTCCCGTTCATCACGATAGCCGACATCGTCAACGTGCATCATGCCCTCTGCCAACAACTCGGGATCGAAAAGCTACTGGCGGTTGTCGGCGGAAGTCTCGGCGGGATGCAGGTACTCGAATGGGCGGCCCGGTATCCCGACAGTTTGCTCGGGGCGATCGTTCTTGCGGCGGGGCCAAGGCTCAACGCACAAGGAATCGCCTTCAACGCGGTCGGTCGCCGGGCGATCTACATGGATCGACGGTTTAAGGAGGGGCAGTATTACGGCGAAGAAGATCAACCTCGCTTCGGTCTCGCACTGGCCCGGATGATTGCGCACATTACCTACCTCTCCGAACAATCAATCGAGATGAAGTTCGGACGCAAGCTGCAACACTCCGATGAACTGGCATACGACCTTCGTAAAGAGACCGAGTTTCAAATCGAGAGCTATCTGCATTATCAGGGGAAACAGTTCGTCGAACGCTTTGATGCGAACAGCTATCTCTTGCTCACCCGGGCGATGGACTACTTCGACCTCGAAGAGAAGCATGGCCCGATGCGGAAGTGTCTCACGAAAACTCGAGCGAGGTTTCTCGTTGCGTCGTACGACACCGACTGGTTGTTCCCCACGTCACAAAGTCGACAAATCACAAGGTCCATTCTTGAGGCCGGGGGACACGTCTCTTTCGCTGAGTTCGAGAGTGCTTTCGGTCACGACGCCTTCCTGATCGACTCACAACTCCCGATGCTCAAGATGCTCGTGGAACCATTCCTCGCCCGCCTGAACGACGCAGCCAGGACATAGTCCCCAAACCGTTCATCTCGTGTGTGGCGACAAACATCGCCCCCCGTCGAAAGCGATCCTCTCTGTTCTATTGCACCGCATCGCACTCGGGGTATCGTATCGACGAGTCTCCTGGCGATCTGTATCGTATCGACCATGACACCTTGCCGTTCCGTCCCTTCGCTCTTGGGAGTTCGATCATGTTGAAGTCTGCTGTCCTCATGATGTTGCCGTTGTTGATCACCCCTCTCCTCTCGATGCGTGCGGTTGGAGCCGAGCCGGTGGGAAAATGGTTGGTCTATGTCGGAACGTACGCCGGTGCCAAAGACCCTGGAATCTTTCGTCTGGAACTCAACGTCGCCACCGGCGAGATGACCAAACTGGGTGAAACCTCCGGCGTTGCAAATCCCTCCTTTCTAGCGATTCATCCCACAAATCGCAGCCTGTACGCCGTGAGCGAAATCAGCGACATCGATGGCAAAAAGACCGGTGGAGTCGCCGCATTCTCAATCGATCCCAAAGACGGTGCCCTCACCGCGATCAACGTCAAGCCCTCTGGAGGTCCCGGACCGTGTCACCTGAACGTCGATCGTGAGGGGAAGAACATATTGGTTGCCAACTATGGTGGGGGAAGCGTTGCGGTGTTGCCCATCGTTGACGGTGGGGGACTGAAAGAGCCAAGTTGCTTCATTCAGCATGAAGGGAGCAGTGTGAATCCTGGTCGACAGGCGGCTCCGCACGGACACTCGATCAACCTCGACCTCTCCGGCAAGCGAGCGTTCGCTGCGGATCTTGGTCTCGACAAAGTTCTGATCTACAACTTTGATGCGACCGCCGGGACGTTGACGCCGAATCATCCGGCTGCAGGTGTTGTGGCCCCCGGTTCCGGTCCGCGCCACTTCGACTTCCACCCGACCGGAAAGTTCGCCTACGTCATCAACGAGATGGGCTCGACTGTCACAGCCTTCAGCTACAACTCAGAGACTGGCTCCTTGACGGAACTGCAAACGATCTCGACGCTCCCCGATGACTTCAAAGGGAACAACTCGACCGCAGACATTCATGTCCACCCCAGTGGTCGCTTCTTGTATGGATCGAACCGAGGTCATGACAGCATTGTCGTCTACACGATTGACGAATCCACCGGAAAACTGACTTGGAAGCAACATCAGTCGACTCTCGGTAAGACCCCACGCAACTTCGGCATCGACCCAACTGGACGCATCCTGCTCGCCGAAAATCAGGGGTCGGACAGTATCTATTCGTTTCACATCGATGCCAACACTGGAGAGCTAAAAGCCACCGGCCACTCGATCGAAATCCCGCGCCCCGTCTGCGTCCGCTTCGTTCCATGGCCAATCCCGTGACCCCCTTCACCGGAAGGGAGGGGACATTTTCCCGGCGTTTGACTTCTCACTTTGTCGCAGATGAGAACGACGTTCTCCGGCACTGGACAAGTCACTTGAGCAAACCAAGAATGGCGAATTGCAGTAGCTCATCGTCGTTTTGGTGACTGTTGTTCGCGACGATGTCACCCGACGGCATACCTTGCGGAAATCGGTCGTTACGTTCGTTGTCGTTTGGCTTCCATGACTTCAGGTGCTCATTGCTCTTGCCGGTTCGCGTTTCGCCCTTGGCGGAACTGGTTCGTGATATGCGCCTATCTGATGACCGCAGTCGGCGGATCTCCTGGCGTCATCGGGGGGGTGACCGAAGTGTCGACCTGTTGTTGCGGTCAGGACGGTGCTCCCCATTGTGGATGTTCTTGCTCCCGAATTGATGGTGTACGAAAAACCAAGTCAGTCGGTGGCGGCGGATGCTGTCAGTCTCGAAAGAGTCCTTCTGCCAACTCTCACGCCCCAAAGAAATGTTCTACCACTCGCAGTTGTTGCAGTTCAAAAACCTCAAGCAAGTCGATGGCGAACAATC
>JAWKTT010000045.1:0-34970 GCA_041398965.1 Planctomycetaceae bacterium
TCCCAGCAAAGTGGGCAACCTCCGCTCTCCCAGTATCCCCTTTCGGAGGGGGGACCCAATGCAACGCCCTGTTTTACAGCGTCAGTAACTGCTCTCGGCATTCAATCGACATGAGAATCGCCGGATGCCACGGCAAGGGGATGTGCGGTCGGCGTTGAATGGGCGTGCGGGACGGCGTAGGATCGTCGGGGTGTCGAGTCCTTCCCCCACCTTGACTGGGGGGAGAACTTGGCTTGTGTCGGATGTCTGGTCTCTGACGACCACTCGCCGAACTTCCATTGGCATCTCCTTTTGCCGCATTCTCGATCAAGGATTTCCCATCATGCGAACCGTCGCCTGTCTCCTGATGCTGTGGCTTTGTACGACAGCCTCTGCTGCCGACCGACCAAACATCCTGTTTATCTTCACCGATGATCATGCCGCTCATGCGATCAGTGCGTATGGTTCGAAGATCAATCAGACGCCGAACCTCGATCGGATTGCCAAAGAGGGAATGCTGTTCGAAAACTGCTTCTGCACTAACGCTCTCTGTGGTCCGAGTCGGGCAGTCATTCAATCGGGGAAGTACAGTCACCTCAACGGCTTCAAGACGAACAACGACAAGTTTGATGGCACGCAACAGACCTTTCCCAAACTGCTTCAGAAGGCGGGCTATCAGACAGCAGTGATCGGGAAGTGGCATCTTGGCGAACACATGGCTCCGCAAGGATACAACTACAGCGAAGTTCTGATCGGGCAGGGGCCTTACTATAACCCTTTGATGCTGCGGGATGTTGACGGTTCGGGCAAACAGGTCCGCACGAAGTACGAAGGATACACAACCGACATCATCACCGACCTCGCACTCACCTGGCTCAAAGAGGGCCGCGACGATTCGAAGCCGTTTATGCTGATGTATCAACATAAGGCTCCGCACCGCGAATGGGCCCCCGGTCCGAATCATCTCAAGATGTACGATGACATCACCATCCCCGAACCCGACAACCTGTTCGATGATTACGCCACTCGGGGACGGGCCGCACACGAACAGGACATGACCATCTCGAAGACCATGACTCCGCGAGACCTGAAACTCGTCCCACCCGGGAACCTCACTCCCGAGCAACTAAAGACTTGGAACGACGCATACGGACCGAAGAACGACGCCTTCAAGCAGCAGAACCTGACTGGTGACGATCTCGTTCGCTGGAAGTATCAACGGTACATGAAGGACTACCTCCGCTGCATCGCCAGTGTCGACGACAATGTCGGCCGCGTGCTCGATTACTTGGACGAAACCGGCCTTGCGAAGAACACTATCGTGGTCTACGCCTCCGATCAGGGCTTCTTTCTGGGGGATCACGGGTGGTTCGACAAGCGGTTTATGTATGAGGAAAGCTATCGTCAACCGCTCATGGTCCGCTGGCCCGGCGTCACTGAGCCGGGGAGCCGGAACAAACTGCTCGTCTCGAACCTCGATTTCGCTCAGACCTTCCTCGACGCTGCTGGAGTCGAACAACCTCAGGATATGCAGGGAGCAAGTCTGGTCCCTCTGCTGAAAGGGGAAACTCCTGCCGATTGGCGGAAGGCTCATTACTATCATTATTACGAATTCTTTAATAATCAGGGGGCGGCTCACATGGTTCGTCGTCACTGCGGCGTCCGGACCGATCGATATAAGCTCATTCACTTTTACAACGTTGGTGAATGGGAGTTGTACGATTTAGAGGCCGATCCACACGAGATGCGAAATCTCTATAGCGAAGAACAATATGTCGAATTAGTGAAAACGATGAAGCAACAACTCGCGACGTTGCAGCAAGAGTTGCAGGTTCCCGACGACCGAGGTTCGGTCGAGGCTGATCCTCCGAGTTTACGTAAGAAGAAGTAATCTGATGCACGAGTTTCTGAAGATCAGTCCTCGCATCTCCTGTCTGCCAGTGATTCACGGCAGTGGAGATTATGCGGTCGCGGTCCGTCGGGCGCTGTTGAACGAGAAGTTCGACTGCCTCGCCGTGCCGCTGCCGCCATCGTTTCAGCCATACGTCGAGCGCGGGGTCGAACTGCTTCCGGCGGTTTCGGTCGTCGTCCAGGAAGAGGATTTGCCATTCCAAAAGACAGACTGGCAGAGTCAACAAGATGCAGAAGAGTCGGACGGGCGACCCGATCGGCGAGTTTGCAGTTATGTCCCGATTGACCCTTGTCAACCGGTGATTGCAGCACTCCGCTTCGCCCTGCAGGAACGAATGCACCGGGCCTTTATCGACATGGAGACGGAGCACTTCAGCCCTGTGGCTGCGGTGCTCCCCGACCCTTACGCCCTGCGAGAGGTGCCGGTCGAGAAGTTCTCGGCGGCCATCCTGCCGACGATTCCGCGACTCCCGGAAGGTCAACCGCAGCAGCGGGCTCTCAACATGGCAGCACGACTCCGGGAACTTGAAAAGACCTTCGACCGCATCCTGTTTCTCCCCTCGATTATCGACTGGCCGTGGGTCCGCGAAGCCTATGTTGAAGGATTTGACGCGATCATCCCGGATGATCCTGTGATTGAACCCCGCCTAATGAAGGCACACCCTGCCGGGCTTGTGTTCCTCCTCGGAGAACTCCCCTTTATTACTTCCCTCTACGAGCGGGCGCGTCAGGAGTTAGATGACGATGAGAATCTCTCGGTTGATGGGGTAAAGGAGATGCTCCTCACCGCAAGAGAGCGATATCGCGAAGAGCTAAAGCATCGTGCCAGAAAAATTACTCCGCATATGCTGAGAACTTATCTTAAATATGCTCGCAATCTTTCCCTGATCGAACGGAGAATGACTCCGGATCTCTACACATTAATTATTTCCGCACAGCAGATTGCAGGAGATCAGTTCGCGATTCATGTCGCCGAGACGGCCCGAGAGTATGCATATACTCCCGCATCCGGGGAGACGACTTATGGCCCCCAGGGAGATCCGCTGCCGACCGATGTGTTCACGATGGGGGTCGGTCATGGGGCGATGCCCGATGGGGAATTAGTGGATGTTGTGAGTCGACTTCCGGGACATCCGGTGACATGGCGAACATGTCAGCTCAGTCGACGACCTCCAGAGATCGATCAAGAGCAGTGGAAACTCGCATGGAACCCATTCCATCAATGTAGTTGGCCTCCTGAGGATGTTGCCATCGAAAGATTTCGAACTCATGTGAAGGATCATGCCTTGCAGTTGCTCGGTCAAGATCTGGCGCGGACCGAGAAGTTTAGCACGAGCATGATGGATGGCCTCGATATTCGCGAAACCTTGCGGAACTGGCACACGGGCGACCTGTACGTCAAGATTCATCCGCCGAGTCGCGGGTCGCTCGACTGTGTCCTGATGCTGTTCGATAGCCCTGCCGACCCTCGCGAGTATCCGTGGCGAATCACCTGGCATGCGGAGCATCATGACGAGTCGACGCTGGCGTTCTTCGCGACGCATTATGGGGCCGAAGTCGTGGGGCCGGGCATTGCGTCAGCGACGTATGGGGGGGCGATGTTCCTGTTTCCGCCTCGACCCGTTTCCGACATCTGGACCGATCGACGCTTCGACTTCACCGACACCATCGAAGAACGTCTCCTCGCGGCGGCACTGCATTATTCGCGGGAGAAGCATATCGCCTTGTTGTCTCACGCTCCCCCCGGAGCAGGCTGGCGACGGCTCGCCAAACGTTACGGAAAGAAACTCGTTCACGTCCCACTGGCCCACTTCAGTCAAGAAACCGTCCAGCAATTAAGAATCTTCCATGTTCTTAACGGTCGACATGTCCGCAGTTATGCCGATCACTTTATTCGGAAGTCGTAGTGAGTGATGCCGTCAATACCGCACGAAGTATCCAGTAGCAGCAACCGGTAGCACAGCGGCTTCTGCTGTGCCGCTCGGCGGTGAACGTCTCAGCGTCGGCCCGAGCCACGCATCAAGAGCCAGCCGACGACGCCGATCGAGATCAGCACGGTGCCGTACTGCATCGGAGTCATCTGGTCCCATTTTTGAGCCAGATAGTTCTGATAGAAGTTCATGTAGTACGAGAAAGTGCTCGACAACGTCAGGAAGTGTGTCATGTCTCGACTCGACTGCTGTTAAGGCGGGCCCGACTCGGAGACGGCGGGCTGACGGAAGTTGGCTTCAAGGGTCCAAGCAAACCAATTCTTCTCAAACCTAGCTCGCGAGTCAGAGAATGTGGCGTTTTGTCAACAACTCCGACAGCAGCGAAGTGGCGGTCACAACGATTGTGTGGATTTCACAAGGGGAGAACTGGTCGCGGAAGTTGACAGTCCACGAAAGTGACTTGGAGATGTTACGGATCCGTCATGCCTTCTCGGATTTCGCCGTGCAAGCAGGGGGATTGAGATCTTAAGCGATTGCGTTTAGCACTGAATGATGACGGCGGCGGCTTGGCCGATCAGGGTGTAGCTGAGTGCCATGAAGATGCGGCGGTCGGTCTTGAGTGGTTGGTTGACCACGATGTTGAGGCGACACTCTGGATCGGGCTGCTCGCAGTTGAGGGAGAAGGGGATCTCACCTTCCTGCAGGAACAGCAACGAGGCGGCCACTTCGATAAGTAACGCGGCGGCTCCGGGGTTGCCGTGGTACCCCTTGAGGGCGACGACAGGGATTGTTGAACCGAGTTCTCCGAAAACTTCGTGAATGGCGAGAGCCTCGGCCTGGTCCCCATCGCGAGCCCCCAGACCATGAGCACTGATGTGGCCAATGTCTGCGGGGGCGAGGCCGGCCGACCGCATGGCCGACCGCATGGCATTGGTGAGGGCCTGTTGGATGTTGGCTTCACCATCAACGTTCGAGACACAGGATGAACCGGTCCCAAGGATGGTGCCAAGTATGTTCGCCCCGCGACTGCGAGCGAACTCTTCTACTTCCAGAACCATGCCACAGGCGGCTTCGGCGATGACGGGTCCGTTGCGTCGCGAGTCGAACGGCTTCACCGAGCGATCGGGGTGCTCGGCATCGAAACCGAGTTCGTTCCAGAATCGTTGATGGAGCGACTTTGTTGCGTGCAGGGTGTTGCCGGTGGCTCCGGTAATCATGACTTCGGCATGTCCACGACGGATGATCGAGGTCGCTTCGGAAATCGCGAGGGCACCGGAGACTTCGTTTTGTGTGATCGAGTTGTTCGGGCCACGTGAGTCGGTGAAAATTCCGACGTGA
Organism: Planctomycetaceae bacterium; assembly: GCA_041398965.1. Classification (GTDB taxonomy): domain Bacteria; phylum Planctomycetota; class Planctomycetia; order Planctomycetales; family Planctomycetaceae; genus JAWKTT01. Next base: position 5,160 of record JAWKTT010000045.1, read on the forward strand.
CAGGCTGGCATGTTCGGGAGGAACTTGAGCATCCAGAGTGGTTCCATCGCCCGGAGGCCAGCATCGCCCCATTGAGAGAAGTTGAACGCTCCTGTCTCTGCGGTGAGGCATGGTTTGGAGGGGTCTGCCAGTTCGTGCGGAGGGGTGAGCATCAGGTTGGCCCCGAATTCGACCCCCACGCGTTCCGGCTCGGTGAATGGTTGCGGGAGTCCGGAGTCTTCGACCGCCATCATCGCCCCGGCCACGCCGAGCAGCACATCGCGGCTCATCACCTTGAGCTGCTTCCGCTGCCCTTTGAGGTAGATTTTCTTGGCTGATTCTTCGGTGAGCTCGGCTACTTCGGCACCGACAGGAGCGGCAAGCCCATGGACCGGAGTGACCCCCGACTTCCCGGCTCGCAAGTGCTCCATGAACTGAGTTCGTCCCACACCTTCAGGAGACATCACCCCTAATCCGGTGATGACGACACGGCGTGCGGATGTCGGTTGGCTTGTCATAACAAAACTCAATGTCCCTGCAACAGTCGAACGGCGAATTGGTCCCGACTGTGGATTCGACTCCGGTAAACTTTTCTTTTATCAACAACTTATCGAGCAGAGGCTTGATCCACTGCCAAATCGTATGGGGCGGCAATCAAGTTGCCAAGTTCCTTCGCAATCTCTCGATGAAGTTTGGCTCCGACTCACGCGATCCGGCTCTCGTTGCGGTCGGCAGCGAAGTTCTTCTTTAAGTCTCTTTTGTTAGTTGCGGTTCGACAGTCACGATGTGGCGGACTATTGAAATCGCTTCAGCAGTAAACAGGCATTGTGCCCCCCAAACCCGAACGAATTCGACATGACGACGTCGATCCGGGCCTCGCGGGGGGTGTGGGGGACATAATCTAAATCGCAGTTGTCGTCCGGTTCGTCAAGATTAATTGTCGGTGGGGCAACCTGATCCTGAAGGGCCAGGGTCGAGACCACAAACTCCACTCCTCCTGATGCTCCCAGCAGGTGCCCCGTCTGACTCTTCGTGCTCGAGACCATCATCTTCTTGGCGTGATCGCCGTAGACCTGCTTGATGGCATAGGTCTCTGCGGCGTCGCCCAGTGGAGTGCTGGTCCCATGTGCGTTGATGTAGTCGACAGTTTCCGGCGATATTCGGGCATCTCGCAGAGCACCCGACATCGCCCGAGCAGCCCCGCGACCTTCTGGGTCGGGAGCGGTCATGTGCGTTCCATCCGCTGAAAGACCGTAGCCGAAGACTTCCGCCAGAATGACGGCTCCCCGACTCCGGGCGTGTTCTAATTCTTCAAGAACGACGACGCCAGCCCCTTCAGCCATGACGAAGCCGTCACGACCTCGATCAAACGGTCGGCTGGCTGCTGCGGGGTTGTCGCTGCGGGTTGACAGGGCGTTCATTCGGGCGAAGCCGGAAAGACCCATCGGCGTAATGGCCGCCTCGGCTCCCCCGGTCACCATGACGTCGGCCATGTCGTTTTGGATGAGCTTGAAAGCGTCTCCAATCGCATTTGTCGCGGAGGCACAAGCGGTTGCGACGGCACTGTTGGGCCCCTTCAGGCCCCAATGCACCGAGATGTTTCCGCTGGCAGCGTTGACCATCAGCTTAGGGATCATGAAGGGGGAGACACGGTTTGGACCACGATCGAAGAGCGTGGAATGCTGTTCTTCGATCTCGTTCAGTCCGCCGATGCCGCTCCCAATGAGCACTCCGTATCGATAGGCGTCGCCCGTTTGGAAATCGAGTTTCGAGTGATCGATCGCCTCTTTGGCGGCAATCATGGCGAACTCGACGAACCGATCCAGTCGACGTACCTCCTTCTCCAACACGCCGAGACGGCGAGCTGTGTCGATACGGGAGATTTCACCACCAAAACCGACCTTGAAGCTCGAGCAATCGAACCGTTGTAGCGGCGCGATTCCACTCTTCGAGGCGATGATGTTACGCCAGAACTCCTCGACTTCGCAGCCGAGTGATGTGACGACCCCCATGCCGGTGACGACAACGCGGCGACGGTCCATCGCTTACGCGGTCCTCCGCTCACGGATGTACTCGACGGCGTTGCCGACTGTACGGATTTGTTCTTGATCTTCGTCGGGAATCGTCACGCCGAGGTTGTCCTCGAATGCCATGACCATTTCGACGAGGTCGAGGGAATCTGCTTTCAAATCGTCAACGAACGAGCTTTCGAGCGTAATTTCCTCGAGGGGAACGCTCAACTTGTCGCTGACAATCTCTTTTACCTTCTGCTCAAGATCCACGGATTTCCTCCAAAGTCGTTTCTCGTCCTACGTCGCTGCCGTGAGGTGTGGGTGAAAGACGTCCCCGTCCTGACCAGCCTCCCGTCTCGGAGAATCCGAGTCGGCTACGAACCATCCTGCCTCTTTACTGCTTTCCTCACGCTGTTTTCTGCCCTGCGGACCGGTGTCTCCACCAGTCAAACAGTCGCAGACCGGTTCGGCAACCAGTGTCGGTAACCTCTCCGGACCTCCGGAAGGAGGCGTGAACCGGTAGGAGATATAACGGCTTTCCCGAAGTGTGTAAACTGCAACGTCATGCAAGATTTTTCGAACCCCCATTTCCACCGGATGTTCCGATACGTCTGAGGCCCCGAAAACCTCCCGATCAACCGGGATTCTTCACGGTTCTCCCTGAGAGCGGATTGTGAGAATTTGACACCAGCGATCGTCATGCCCCATAGTACAACCTCGTCACGATTCCCAACGATGGCTCTGGCGAACAACTTGGCATCGCTACCAATCGTCGCGAAACTCGTATCGCGAAATGACGTCAATCTGTTGGCCCTTCCCGAGCGACTGCGAGAGACCCCATGAGTCAAATGGCAGGTGAGAATCCCACGGAAGGTGTCGCAGCGAACAATGGTTCGAACGGCGACAGCGGAGGACGATCGTTCGGTTTGACTCGCGGAGACGTGATATTCCTCGTCGGGGCGGCCATCGTGCTGATTCTCCTGAGCAGCGTCCACTGGGCCTATACCAGTGGCTGGGGGGCCAAGCCGATCGAGATTGAACGTCTGCCCGAGCGGTCACTCGAGTTTCAGATCGAAATCAACACGGCCACCTGGGTCGAGTGGATGCAACTCGAAGGGATCGGCGACCAGTTGGCACGTCGAATCGTTGAAGACCGCGAACTCAACGGCCCCTTCACATCGATCGAGGACCTCGACCGCGTCAAAGGAATCGGCCCCAAAACCCTCGCCAATATTCGCCCCCACCTCCGCTGCAAGTCAACGTCTCCCTGAACTTGCCGAGTGAAGTTGCCCCTGAGTCTCGACAGGTGGCCCGAGGAATGGTTGCCCACGGAGTAGGGCGGTGACAAAATGCGGCGATCCTTTTGGATGAGCTGGGTGTCAGCAGGGTGGCAGTTGGGGGGGAGCGATGAGGGACGAGGCCGATGAGTTTCCGTGGAATCACCAGGGGGGTGATGTCGCGCCGATTGGTCCACCAGATTCGAGCCTCTTCGACATTGCTCCCGAGGATGGCACGTGCTTGAATCAAGTGCTGGATTCGTTAGTCGTTATGAACGACATGGAACTGGAAGGGGATGGCAGTGCGGGGCCGGTTGATGCGACGCTCACCCCACTGCAACAGGCTCAGGTCGACAAGTCGCGTTCAGAGGACTTACTGAGCTGGAGTTTTCAGCAACTGCAGATTGACGGTGCTCCTCATGGGGAACTGCTCAAGTCGGAAATTCTGCGTCGGGTGACGAAAAGCGACGTCATGCAACCGGGGACAGAGTGGCAGTCAACAGGCGATCCCCATGCTGCGATTGCGGCATTGCTTTCGGGGGAAAAGGTCGATGTCGCGGCGATGATGTCGCGGTCGCCGGTCTATGCGAAATGGCACGAGACTTCGTTGAACTCGCGGATGCAGTCGTTTGTGAAGCGTTTCTTCGACATGCCGGTCGTCGAGCGACAACGGGAGTGGGAGGCACTTCGTGTGCAAGCTCATGATCGTCCGCCGATACTGGAATGGCTGGGACAAATTCGCCCCGCACTGACCACCGTCACCACTCGGGTGACTGACCCCGCCATTCTCTTGGCAAACCTCACCGACATCTACGAATTCTACCGGAAGCTCCCTTTAGCTTATGGGATTGAGAAGTCGCAGATGCGGCGAGCATTGCAGCAACAAGTTCGCGACGCCCCCGAGACAAACGCCCGCGTTGCGTTGGCACTTCAAGAGGCTTGTCCAGAACTGGTCCAACTGAATCATGCGATTCACCTCGCCATTATCCACCAGAAATGGTCGAAAGTACCGAAGCCATTGAATTCGTATGTCGTCAAGCGGCGACGGAACAAAGCGTCTGGCGACGATTCAGACGCTTGGGTCGTACTCCTGATCATTGTCGGTGGTGCAGTTGGCCTATTGTTAGGGTTGATGAGGGGTACGAAGAGTCCCCCTCGATATCAGCCAGCACCTTTTCAGGTCTCTCCCGAAAACCTCCCCTATAGCTTGCGTTATCCCTATCCCACGGAGACTCCAGAAGAGAAGCATCGATGGCGGCGCGTCGAGGAGAGTCGTCGGGCGATGATTGATGAGCTAACAGCTGAAGCCGGTACAAAGGCACTGGATGACGACCAACTGATTGTGGACGAAGAGGTTCTGAAAAAACGTCAAGAGGATCGTGAATACCTCATCGCCATGCTGCTGGATGAGTCGGTGGTCGGTAGTGTGAATCGCCAGTTGTGGAACTGGGTCACTGAGACGTTACGCACGAGAATCCCAGCCGGGGGGACTTCGGCAGGGTCAGCAGGAGCGGAGAGTCTGTGGCAGGTTGACGCGGAGTTCGTCTACGGTGGTGGTCGCAATTCGGATCGATTTTTGTCTGTTCACGAGTTGCCGACCATCACAGAGCAAACACGCTGGCATGGTGGTGCTCCCGTACGACATTACCGATTTCGGGTGACGCTCCCTTGGACCCGGGAGGACGATCGATCGAAGATTGTTCGGATCATGCTGAGGCAGATGTCGTTGCCGCAATCGCCACCCGAGCGCGAATCGCCCGCCGTGGAGGATGCTTCCGGTGCAACCGATGTTGAAGCGACGGACAGCCAGGATGGCGTGAATTCGACGATGCAAGAGCAGCAAGCTGAAGATTAAGGACATCACTGGCAACGGAGCGAGCGGGATGGAAGCAGAGCATTTGAGTGATGACTGTCGACAGTGGCCGAGTGATCCGTATGCAGTCCTCGGGGTCGCACGGGGGGCCGACTTGCGGACCATTAGGTTGGCGTACTCATCGCTGATTAAACGGTTTAAGCCGGAACATCATCCGGTCGAGTTTGAAAAGATTCGGCTCGCCTATGAGGATGTTCAGCGAATCGTTCAGATGTTTGGCGAGTCGGAAATTGTCGAGTCATCGGGGACTTCCGACGCCGACTTCGATCCGCAGTCGCCGGACTCGACAACCGTGGCGTCGCCGAGTGAAACGGTCGACGAGATTGAGGCTGTCTGGAAGGGAGCACTCGAGGGAGACCGTCTGACGGCTTGGCGACGCCTGAGTGAGCTGGCCCAGCAGCGACCACGAGACGCCGTCGTTGTCGAAAGGATGTTCTGGCTGCTGAAGGTCGACCCGGAAATGAGTGTCGAGCAAACGCCCGCCTCGCTACTGATCGACTTTCTCGAGAGGCAGCGTCTGTTTTGTTCCATCGATAGTTTGCTGCAAGAGGAGCTACGTTTTGTCCCAGAGGTGACATTGACGGAGCAGTTCACCGATTTCATCAGAAGTCATCGCGATGCTTTTCGCGTCGAAACGCTGCTTGATGTTCGCTGGCGACATGCCGTCGATGAGTCGATGTGGAACGTCGTTCTTGAAGATTTAATCCATCTCGAACGTCAGTGGCAAATCGACGACCGACCGCTGCTGCTCAGACTCTTGCGACGGGGAGTGGAGGTCTCGATCTGGGACAGTATTAGCACGGCCGAGGCGGTGATCAAGCATTGCCGTGAGCGTCTCCAAGCCTGCGACGACCTACAACTCGCACACGACACCGAGTTTGAACGGGTCGAGATGCTGGAGACGTGCGTTGAGCAGCTTGGTGCGTTCAATCGCGAGACCCCCGGTTTCGAACAGGTCATTGCACCGGTGCGGGACGTGTTGCGTCTTCATCTGATTTACGGCAGTGCTCGATCGAAACCGGCCCTCATCTCGCTCGTCTCAAGAAATACGACGGCTGAGGAGATTGTGTTTGACGAGGAAACTGTCGAACTCTTCAACATGAATGCCGGCGTCGCAATGCAATTGCTGCTGGAAGTGACACTTGATGTCGGAACACACGACATGATGTACTCCCCGCTACCGTACGCGGAGATCGATCAAATCATTCGCCTTCACCCGATGTTCGAGCAACAGATGGAATCGTTTGTCACACTAATTAATTCGGGTCAAGAACCATTTTTCATCACCGCTTCGCAGCTTCACGTCATGGTTCTTGCGATCTGTATTTCTGAGAGACTCCCGTTTCATGCGGTGGTCCAGGGACTCTCTCGCGTGGCGGAAGCGATTGGCCCCGAAGTTCAAGAGGCACTGGACAGGATTCGCCACTACGACTTTGGTGCCCATGCCTACATCAACGCCAAGCACATCTTCTGGCAAAGTGTCAAAGACAGCGTTGCAGAGGATTGATGGCTCGTCCGATTTCGCCACACATCAAATTGTGTTGCGAAATCGTGTTGCTGGGCGATTACTGCACGGCGTGGGAGGAGGGGGCGGAGACGAAGGTTTCCATTGTCTCGGCGGAGAGGAACAGGTAAAGGCGGCCCTGGAACCACGAGGCATGGTCCAGGCTCCCTTCTATCTCCTGGCCGGTCAGCTGATAATGGACGACATCGTGACCACTGGCGGCCGGGGTGTACTTCTCCGGCGCCGCTTCCAAGTGGGCCAGCGCTTCGGCAGAACTCGTGAAGTACCGCTTCCCATCGATCACAGTGCTGAAGTCCGGGAGGGCATCTTTGAGGTCTCTTTCGTCACGCAGTACGACGGGGCAGAAGCCCTTGAGTCCGACCTTCCCTTTACGGGCCGCAATTCGGGCAAGCTTAGACTGGACTTCATCCGGACTTGGAGCCGCTGGGACTTCGATCTGCCTTGCGGTCTGTGGCGGAGTCAAGCTCGGCGGAGCCTCATTCGACGGCAACGTCAAAGGAAGTTGTGCCCGACCGACCGGTTCCATGTCGGGATTGGTTTCACGGCTTTCGCTCGGTCCTCCGAATGATGGTCCCCCTGTGACACTGTCGGATATTTCGGCTGCCGGAGACTCGGTCGGAATCGAAGGAAGGTCTGCAGGGTCGAATGTCGGTTCCATCGGCGTCGACTCGATCGAGTCTTCAATTCCCAGCGAGGGAAGTTCGGTCTCGGGGAAGTCGGTCGTCTCCTCAATCCCGCCGAGTCCGGGAGCGGGGACGAGCGGTTGGCGAACGCTGTCCGTTGTTGGCGGAAGCTCGTTCTCCGGAATCAGGTCGCTCGGCAAGTCTGAGGATGGCAACTGGGGCCGACTGAATCCGTCCAATGGGGGCGGGGCCGGTACTGACGTTTCGGGTGTTGGGAGTGTGCGAGTTCGAGTTTGCGATACCGATGTGGGACGGGCCTCAAGCTTCAAGCCAGTGAAGGGGTCTTCAAAGGTCTCTTCCTCGATCTCTGGAACTCCCGCTTCTGGTGATGGAACGGTCTCCGTGATGGCGGGGGGCGAGGTCGACTCGGCAGTGGTCTCGGGGCGAACCGCCGGGGTTGATTCGGCTGTGCTCGAAGGACGACCGCTGGAATTTCGAGGGAGATCATCCATCGAGAGGTCGAGCAGCGGATCAAGTTCGCGAGGCTGTGCGGCGGGAGTCGTTGTTTGGGTTTGTTGTTGATTTCGCTCCTGAGTTGGATTGGCGACATCGTCCGGGAAGAAGAAGTCGTGTTCGGAAGGGTTCGCGATGGCAGGTGGGTTCGTGGCGACAGGTTCTGTCAATCCATCCCAAGGAGCTTCAGCTGTCTGAGGCGGCCCTGGAAGGGGGCGACCAACCGCAGCAGGTTGAGTCGGACCTTCATTCCATCCGGTATTCAGGTCGCCATCACCGGGACGAATTGCGCTCCCGGCGACTCGGTCGGCTGTCTGATCGTCGAAGACGAAGACGGGGTCTTGTGAAGGGACTTCCGAAATCTGACCATGCTGCACTCCCTGCTGACGGCGACCTCGACCGGCGGCAGCAGTTTGCTGTGCCTGTTGTTGTGCCTGGGCTTGCCGAGGTCGTTGTTGGAACTGCCCGTTCTGAGGCTGAGGAGTCCCTTCCGGTGTCGCCGGGGCGACGAGTTCCTTGTATTGTGGCATCCCGGCTGGCTGCACGGGGAGTTGTTGCGGTTGACCGGTTCTGGGTCGATAGGGGTTCGGCTCCTGAGGAGGCTCGGTCGGAGCACTCGGGCTGCGTCGGAACTTGGCGAGAATCTTACTGAAGGTGCTCGGCTCTCCCCCGTCTGAACTGGCAACAGGGGTGACGAAGCCTTCGTCGACAACATCGATGAGTTGACTCTGACTCGCTGAAGATGGCATCGCTTGTTGCTGCGAAGGGAGCAGCATCTTTGGAGCCCGTTTGCCGTCGCGGGCATACAGTTCATCAAGATGCTTCTGAATATCGCTCTTCGGCATCGAGGCGCTGGCCGGGGTTGCCGTTGCCGCATAGGCGACGTTACGGCCCGACTGTCCAAAACTGTTGAACAGGTTGGGCCACAAGAGAGGTGCTCCCAAGAGAACCCCCCCCGCCGAAAGACAGGCGAGTCGTCGAACGAATGTGCGTTTTGGTGTGTGTGCCATGACTATTTCCCCCGACCCGATCTTGAGTGTATCCCGCATGCCCCGTGTCCCCTTCGGAGACTGGGCAGACCTCTCCGGATATATCGGTCAGAGCACTTTCGAAAGCTGAAGCGGATCGCCCCCGAACAATCGAAAAAAAAGTTACAGCGGGAATTCTCGGAGTATGTTCACCACACCACCCATTTTGACACCTGTTCATTTTCCCACAAAGACGGCCCGTCACAATTCTGCCATAGCGGTTGGATGAACCACTCTCCCTCTCCCCCCACTGTCGACCCCACGATTTTGCAGGGCTTCCCAGTGGGGAAGAGGGCCGGGGTGAGGGGAATTTCGGTTAGAGTCTTGCTTTGTAACATCGACACGCCGTGAGCGCCTGTTTGTCGCCTTTCGCTCCGCGAAAGCAGCGCCCCTTTCGCGGAGCGAAAGGGGACTTTGATTGCGGCCACAAGCTGCGTGAGGTATCCACTTCGCAAGACGACCGCATGAGCGTCCGCCGTTGCCCCCTCATCCCAACCTTCTCCCCCGTTGGGACGCTGGTTGACGTAGCACGTCGATCACGGGGGAGAAGGAGCGTTGCGTTGGCACCGCCTCCGTGTTTGATGTGCCGTCATCACTGTGCCGAGCAGTCTTGTGTCAGCCACTGGAATTCGCCTGGGGCGGACTTACAGCGTCAACACCAACCCAAAGATGAGGCTGTTCTGGCGGACGCTTTGATCGCTGACCGTCGTGATCCCCAGCAATGGGGCAAAGCCCATGCTGCGGACGTACTCGAAGGTGAGTTGCGAACTGGGGGACAGTGTCCATGCCGCCCCGGCCACGAACTGACGGTTCGACTGGAACTCGGTTCCGCGAGCCCCTTGCACCCCTTCCCCATAGCTGAGCGACAACCACAGGGGGAGGTTGATCGTGTTGGCATCGTAGGCCATTTCGGCATGCCAGGCTGAGACCTCATGACCGGTCACCGGCCAGGGGTTGACCGTCGTGATGAACTCGCCGTTGAAGTGCATCGGCCCCCATTGCATGTGCGTGTTGACATCCCAGGCCGAGTTGAGTGGGCCAGTTACTCCGGGGTCGAGATGCTCAGCCGTCTGGCCGTCGTAGATCGTTCCGTGCAGGTAACCTGCCCCGACCGACCACGAGAAGTCTTCACCGCGATTCCAGGTGTAGATTCCATTCACGGCAAAGTTGTTGACATGTCCCTTCTGACTGGAATCGACGACCCGAATTCCTCGCAGTCCGTTGATTCCTGTGACAGTGAAGTTGAACCCGTTTGCCGCGTAACCGATCCCCCCTTGCTCTGCCAGTGGGGCAAAGTAGTGCCACACAACCGACTGCGTGAACGGGCTCAGCGTCCCCATGTCGCCGAAGGAGACATTTTTCTTACCCAGGAACATGTAGAACGGCGTGACATCGAGATTGCCGAAGACGACGTACGCCTGTCGAACCTGAAAGCTCCCCTGCTTAAAACTCGAAAAAGAGAAGACATCCGAGAAGAGCGTTTCAAAGTAACCAGTGGCCCACGGAGTGAAGTTCAGGATGCCGGCCTGATTCGCTTGCAGGATGCGTAAGTCCGTCGCCGAATGGCCGGCGAAGTCGGTCGGGAATCGTCCGAGATAGGGGAAGTGGTCGGCCGTGTTCGTGCGGGCGACCATCGCCGACATCCGGAATTGTGCCCCGAGGGCGACCGAAGGATAAGCATCGCCAGAGGGCTGATTCTCCAGCAGAATCAGTTGTTTGTCCCCTTGTCGATTTTGGAAATCGAGCATCGGGCGTGTGGTCTCGGGTTCGAGGCGGATGACCGAGCTGATCGGTCGATTCCATCCGCTGGCCCGGTTCATCCCCGCTTCACTCCACGAATCTTGTGGGGGGGCGGAGTGCCATGACGGGGTGTTTTCGTAATAGGTTTCTCCCATCGCCGCGTTCCCGTACTGCGGGGCGCCTGGATTGACAGCGGGGTTGTATCCAGAAGTTGCGTTGTATCCCCCGTACGACATCGCAGAGACGCTATGTCCCGACGTTTGTCCATCACGATAGGACCCATACGGTGACTGACACTCGCCACGGATGGTCATTCCGAGCAGCGCGAACAGACAACACGTCAGCAGACGTGCAGCACGGAATTGACGAAACGACGACATGACTCCCCCCCAAGCTCACCCAGAGTTTTCGGCAATATCTGCGCAGGGCGAACCAATGCAGTTAGCACACTCGGTGACTGGTTCTATCGAATAAAGCGATAGCAACACTTGAGCCTAACATCCCGTTGACAACGACCGAGTGTCGCCTTGAGTGTCGCCTTTCGCTCCGCGAAAGGTACGATCACCGCGTCCCTTCGTTCCGAGAACGATGTGATCACCTCGCCCTTTCACGGTGACCTTTCGCGGAGCGAAAGGCGACAATGACTTTCAGGACGATCGGCGATCCAAAGGCCATGGGCTCCCCGACACACCGAGCAGTTCGTCGGCATGGCGGGGGTGACACGTCCTGTTCGTCGAACCCGTTAGTGAGCCGGGGGCGGGCTGTTTTGATACGCACGGTTGCGGAAGAGGAACTCGATGATGTTCCCTTCGTGAGGCTGCATCCAGTGCAACTGGTTCGTCTTGACGAGGCCGACGTTCAGGCGGTCGATGTTCGTGGCATCGATGAGTTGTCGGGTCCACGCTTCATCTTTCGTGAGACAGCTTCCGACAAGGGTCGGGCCGATCCGTTTGATCATCTCCTTCTGTGGACACTCGACGACCGCTGCGAACGGGAACATGTATTCGGTGTTCGCATGGAAGGGATCGGGACTGGTGCAGTGAACGATTGTCGGACGTAAGTAGTCACAACGTTCGTGCTGCACGAGACGGTCCCCATTGCGGTACTTCGCGGTGACCTCTGTCACCCCCGGTTCCTTCAGTTTTTCTTCGATCTGAGCATTCACAGCCTCGGCCACGCCGGGAGTGGTGAACGCGGCGAGACCGGCGTTCGGGTCGGTCATGGGGAGCGGGGCGACGGGCCCGATCCGCTTCGCGATGGCGTCGGCAATCGCTTCCGTATGTCGACTCGCCCAGATGCCCGATGCCGAGATGCAGCTTCGTCCGCCGTTGGCATAAATCGAGTCGACAAGGATGTCGAGATGTTGTTCCCAGTCGTCGACCATGTCATCGCCGATGAGCACCTTTGAGAAGCCGGGCCCGTGAGCCTGAACTTTCGGATCGCCGTGATAACGTTCGACAGTCGCTGCACCGCCAAAGATCATCGTCCGATTGCACGCTTCAAGCACCGCGGGGCCGCAATCGTGACCGCCGGGATAGATGCACATCGCCTCGCGAGGAATGCCCGCATGGGCGAATGCTTCATAGACCCGGTACGGTGTCCAAGGTTCTGACGACCCCGGCTTGAGCACGAGTCCGATCTGTAGCGGAATCACCGGCATCCACAAGGTGTGCACGCCGGGAGAGTTCGACGGCAAAACGAGTCCCATGACGTCGGTCGTCGCCTGATACGACACCATCACCCCCCGCGACTCCATCCCGTATCCCTTCGACAGGATGTCAAACGGGAGACCCCGCGTGAGGGCTTCGAGCACCTCTTTCATGTGCTTCAGAACATAAGCGTTCTTCCGCATGTTCCCGGCACACATATGTTCGGGCATGCCGGTCGTGGCCGATTGAATCCGACAGAAGTCTGCGGGGGACTGCATCCCGTTCCCGAGCGGGAGATCGGCTGTCAGAAAGAGTTCTGCCGCCTTCGCTGCCATCTCGCAGAGTTGTTCGATTGAGAACTGCCGCAGGATTTCGCGGGCTTTGGACGCTTTCCGCATGTCCATCTTGATGAGTCCGCCGTTCGCCTGATGGACGAGAGCTAACTCTTCGCCCGTCTCGAAGTGGACCACAGGCTGCTTGTCGACAGACTCGTACGGTTTACCCCAGCGAATCACAGGAATTTCGAGCATCGTGATGTTCTCTTCGGCAGTAAGGCAAATAGGAAGGGAATGGTAGGCGACCAGCTCCCGTGAGCAAGTGCCGGAATGACACTCCAGCGTCACAGGATATGCAACGGTCGCAATTCGGTGTACCCATCCACGTTCGTCATCTCAGAAACCTTGGCAACTTTCAATCGATGCTGGTCTATGGGTTTCCCATTCGCTAATCTGCTCACGCTGTCACACGGGCCATCATCACCATACGAAGAACGCCCGCCATCCTCTGATTGATTGCGGGTGACCACATCCCTGACGGAGTCACCGACCGATGTCGTTCCCTGCACCACGATTCTTTGCTCCATCGACTTGGACGATTCTCGGTCGCTCGCGGCCAGTCTCTTGTGGAATGATGCTGATGGCTGGGTTATTACTGGCCAGCCTCTCTCCCCGCCCCTCGATGGGGGACGATGAACGGAAGGTGTTCGAGACCCCCAAACTGGCCGAAGCGAGTCCCGACTTCGCACTCCAGGGGGAATACGTCGGCGAGAACTCCGCCCTCCAGGTGATTGCACTCGGAGCAGGCAAGTTTCAGGTCGTCATCCTCAAGGGAGGACTCCCCGGAGCGGGCTGGGATGGGGGAGAGAAGACGGAAGTTGAAGAGGACGCAGCCGGTCTGAAGGAGATGCTTGCGTCGTTGAACATGAAGAAAGTTCATCGCGCGAGCAAAACGCTCGGTGCCAAGCCTCCCAAGGGGGCGGTCGTCCTGTTCGACGGGACTCCCGAGTCGGTCAAGCAGCACTGGAAAGAGGGAGCCAAGATTGATGCCGACTCACTACTGGTGCAAGGTTGTACCAGCGTCGATCTGTTCCAGGACTGCACGGTTCACATCGAATTCCGAACCCCCTTCATGCCTTATGCACGTGGGCAAGGTCGAGGGAACAGCGGGATTTACTATCAGGGTCGCTACGAGACGCAAATGCTCGACTCGTTCGGCCTTGCCGGAAAAAACAACGAGACCGGCGGCATCTATACCATCCGCGATCCCGACCTCAACATGTGCTTCCCACCGCTCTCGTGGCAAACGTACGATGCCGACTACACAGCGGCCCGCTTTGATGAGGACGGAAAGAAGATTGCCGACGCCCGTCTGACGGTCCGGCTCAACGGGGTCATCGTGCAGAACGATGTCCCGCTCCCCCACACGACAACAGCCGCTCCACTGAAGGAAGGCCCCGAGCCGGGACCGATCTATTTGCAGGACCATGGGAATCAGGTGCGCTATCAGAACATCTGGGTGCTGCCTCGTGATGCCGATCGTGAAGCGGTCCGTCCGATCATCCCCGGCTTTGAACGCTTTCACGCTCAGACCGGCGGAAACCTGCTGGAAGGGGGACGTCTCCTCGCGGGCGAACTCGCTTGTACGAAGTGTCATCAGGCCGGGGAAGAACTTGCCCAGGAATTGCTGGTGAAAGAGCCCCCCGTGTTGACGGAAGTCGGCGGACGTGTGCATGCCGATTGGATTCAGCGCTTCCTGAACGATCCGCACGGCGTCAAGCCGGGGTCAACGATGCCCAACATGCTCGCAAGTCTCCCCGATGCCGAACGAGCCGCAGCAGCGACGGCGATCACAAACTTCCTCGCATCGACCGGAAAACTGGCCGAAGCGATGCCCGACCCCAAGTCGGCTCAGAAGGGGGCGAACCTGTTCCACTCCGTCGGCTGCGTGCAGTGTCATGCCCCGCGCGATGGTCGAACCGTTCCCGCTGGATCGTCTGTACCCCTCGGCGAAGTCGGAAAGAAGTACAGCATCCCCTCGCTTTCCGAGTTCCTGAAGAACCCACACAAAGTCCGCAGTTCGGGCCGCATGCCCGCGTGGCCCCTCAAGGATGACGAACTCCGCGACATCGCCACGTATCTCGTTGGCGAAGTGACACTCAAGCCCCTCAACCCGAATTTGAAGTACACCGTCTACCACGGCGACTGGACCGAACTCCCCAACTTTGACGAACTCAAAGCTGTTAAAACGGGCGAGTCAGCCGGTTTCGACCTCCGTCATGCCGGTCGAGGCAACGCCTTCGCCATGAGGTTCGATGGCTTCCTCCCGATCGAAAAAGAAGGAAAGTACACCTTCCACATCGGCTCGGACGATGGCAGTCGACTGCTGATTGGCGGCAAAGAAGTCGTCAAGAATGACGGCATTCATCCCCACGGATTCTCGTCTGGCAGCGTCACTTTGACGGCGGGAGTCCACGAGTTGCGAGTCGAGTACTTTGAAGGAGCAGGCGAAGAATCGCTCGAACTCCAGATCGAAGGGCCAAGGTTCCCCAGACAGGATGCTGCACGACTCATGCGGATGACAGCCGAACCCGTTGTCGAGCAACCGGTCGTGGTCGACCCGAACAAGTTCGTCTACGACCCCTCGCAGGTGGAAATCGGTCGCAAGCTTTTCACGTCGATTGGCTGTGCCTCTTGTCACGAGTTGAAGGTCGGGAACGAACGTCTTGCATCGACCCTGACAGCCAAGCCACTCGCCGACTGCAACCTCGACCTCGGTTGCCTCTCGACGACTCCCACTCCCGAACCGGGACAGGGAACCGACACGAAGACCCTGTATCCCCAGTACGATTTGTCGCCAACTCAAACAGAAGCGTTGTCGCTGCTGCTGTCGACTCCCGCTGCCAACCGGGCCACCGCAGTTGTCGATCCCGCGAAGACATCCATCGAACGGACGATGACCTCGTTCAACTGTTACGCCTGCCACACCCGTGGGGGAATCGGCGGAGCGACCACCGCACGCAACGAGTTGTTCCTCTCCAACATCCCCGAAATGGGTGATGAAGGGCGCGTTCCTCCTCCACTCGATGGCGTCGGCGACAAACTTGAAGAAGCATTCCTCAAGCACCTGTTCGACAACGGCGGCGAAGACCGTCCCTACATGCAGACCAAAATGCCAAAGTTCGGCAACGGACGAGTCGGGCACCTCGCCGCCGACTTCGCCAAACTCGATCTCCGGGACGAAGCCACGTTAGCCACCTTCCACGAACCGGAATATCGCGTGAAGTCCAACGGTCGCCAGTTGGTCGGCGACAAGGGGCTCGCCTGTATTAAGTGTCACACCTTCGGGAACCATAAGGCAACTGGGATTCAGGCGATCAACCTGCACTCGATGACCCGTCGTCTCCGGGAAGATTGGTTCCTGCGCTATCTCTACGACCCCGCCACCTATCGACCCGGCACACGCATGCCGACCGGATTCCCCAATGGACAAGCCGCCATCCGAGACGTCTACGCAGGAGACCCCAACCAACAGATCTCGGCCCTGTGGATTTACCTCAAAGATGCCGGGAAAGCCGGTATCCCCGATGGTCTGATCGCCGAGATGATCGAACTGAAGCCCGAAGGGGAACCAATCATCTACCGCAACTTTATCGACGGCCTCAGTCCGCGCGGCATTGCCGTCGGATACCCCGAACGGGCCCATCTCGCCTGGGATGCCAACGACCTGTGCCTCAAGATGATCTGGCACGGTCGCTTCATCGACGCCAGTAAGCACTGGGTCGGTCGCGGTCCAGGAAATCAGACCCCACTGGGCGATCACGTCATGCGATTTGAAGAGACCGTCCCTGTCGCCGTGCTGGCCAACCCCGACGACGCCTGGCCGACGACTCCCCCCAAAGAGCGTGGCTACCGCTTTAAAGGGTACGCGCTCGACAGCCTGAAACGCCCCACATTCCAATACCAGGCCCCCGGCTACACTGTCACCGACTTCCCCGAGCCCATCCCCGGCGAAGACTACGGCTCGTTCCGTCGAACCCTCACCATCGACACCCCAGAACCAGTCGCCGGCCTTACCGTCCGACTGGCCCGAGCAAGCAAGATCGAAGACCTCGGCAACAACAAGTACAAACTCAACGACAGCCTGACCCTCTCGTTCCCCAACCAACCCACCCCAGTCATCCGCGACTCCGCCGGCCAAAAAGAACTCCTCCTCCCCCTCAAATCAATGAAGGGAACACAAACTGTCACCATCGAAATGTCCTGGTAATAAACTCCCCCCCCTCCATAAAAAGTGCCCCAGCCAATAGAACGCCCGCGCCACCCAGTTGGCAAGTTCGCTCAGTTGAAATAGGTCACGCTGTGCCTGACGCGAGTTCAAGTGGGCGTTCAAGGTATTGGTCGACGCTTACTTTGACAGATCGATCGTACATTTGTTGAGTCAACCACCGGCGAAGGGTTTGTGGTGTTGGTCGTCAGGCACAGCCTGGCCTACCTGACTATGGGCCATCTGTCTTACTACGTTGCTGAATGGCTGTGTCTCTGTGATGTATTGTGTTGTGTCCCTACCAAAACGACGCAATCGTCTGACGATTTGTCAGACGATTGCGGGTTGGTAGTTGAAGTGATTAGGTAATTGTTCCGAATTGTTGCCGACTCGGTGATCTGTCTTCCCGGCACTTTGGCTCACTTAGGGAGCGGGTGGGGCGGGGGCTTCTTCGATGCGGGTGGCGGTTGTGGCCAGAGGGCGGACGCCGAGTTGCTGCATCAGGTCGATGACCATGTTGTCGACGGTGTCGATCTTGTCCGAGAGGCCCGAGTTGCCGAAGGATCGGACGTCGCGACGGGTCCAACCTCGAACAGAGAGCCGGACGTCTTGAACAATCTGGTCCATCTCTCGCAGTCGTTGAGCCACGGCGACCGAGTCGCCCCGATAATCGTTCGCTTGCATCGCCTTCGTGGTTTGCACCAGAGCGAAGGTCAACCGATAAGTATCGGCCCAACCCGCGTTGTGTTGATAGTTGTAGTACATATCCAGGCCGAGTTGGTTTGCCGCGGGGTACAACTGATCGATGATGAGATCGGCCTGACTGACTCGCTGCGTGGTGATTGTGCCGCTTAGGATCGTGCTGGGCAGTGACGACACGACCCGAACAGGCTGCGAGACAACGACCGGCGTCGAGGTCGTGTAGCTGACGCGACTTGGGTAGAACCCATTGTTGTAGTAGCCGCTATTGTAGTATCCGTTGTTGTAGCATCCGGTGTTGTAGTTGTTCCAACCATTGTTCCAGTAGTTGTTCCAACCTCCACCCCAGTTGCCGCCACCCCAGTTCCCTCCACCCCAGTTGCCTCCACCATGATTGCCACCCCCATGGTATCCTCCCCCGTGGTTACTGCTGCCACCACCATGGTTACCTCCACCTCCGCCTCCTCCGCCACCACGTTGGGCGAAGGCGGCATCGGAACCGACCGAGACCATTAACACGGCTGTCATTAAGACTGTTGCGAACTTGACCATGACTTGAACTCCTTACTTTTCCAGATGAGGGGGAGGCCAACGTCCCACGGCGTTGACTCCAGTTGCCGCGATAAACCTCTGCCGGGCGTTGTGTTGACCCACTGGGCCTGAGCAGTTTGTGAGGTTGTTCGTTGCGACAAAAGAACAATGCACGCTCCGTGCCATTCGCCCGAATGTCGGCCCCGAGGCCCCCCGAAACCGCCACATCACCCGTCGATTTGCACCACGCGAAGTCCCGACATCGATCAACAGGAACCTGCGAAAACAGTCGCAATCCAGCAACATTTCCCGCTCAGCAAGAGTTTCTCTCGAAAGCTCGTCACCACATCTCGGGGTGATTCCTAACAGAGTCTACATGGAGGCTAACTTCTCCGGTCCTCCCGATGGCAATGTCGTCAACTCCACCACATGTGCCGTCATCCTGATGTCGTTCTCGAAGCACAGACGACGTCAACGCAGGTGACTCTCCGAGGTTCCCCACGATGCAATCGCGGAGCTTTGAAGCCCCGGACCCCTGAATCCACGCTCCACTCACTCAAGCAATAAACGCCGCGATCAATCCGGACACGACGATTCCATCGAAGCTCCCCGCACCGCCGATCGAGAGGATGCCGTTCTTGATTCGGGTCATTTCGTGGAGTCGCAGGATGTCGGCTCCAATCAGAGGCCCGGCAATCGCAGCGACGAAGGCGGCAGAAGGTCGCAGGACGGGGTCTCGAATCAGCAGGAGCGATAAGCCGACGGCGACGAGGGGGGAGAGAAACATCGGCATCAGAATCCCGACGCTCGGGACCGGGCGAGCGGCTCGGTAGCAAAGGACCACGTTCACCACGCTGATGATCCCGCATAGCAGCAACACCCGCAAACTCGATGTCGCCAAGAATACGATTTGCCACAACCCTACCAGCACCGGCACCACACAGCCCCCAAGGTTCACCGCGATGACGACGTTCGACTGCACATGATGAAATCGGGGTTTCGTTTGCCCCAGATGTTTTAAGTCAATCGACCGGTCGGGGGTTAATTCGTCCTGTTGATGTCGATAAACGGGGATGTTAATCAGCGAACCGATGAATGTCGCCACCACGGCAATCGTCGCGACGAAGGGGTACAAATGCAGTCGAGCCAACGCTTCCTGCATCGCTCCCACAACGACATACGGGAGCAGACAAATCAGGAACCCCGCCACCGCCATCGCCAAACACCCCACCTGCGGCGACCTCCAATTCCAGCGGAGCGGCGATTGTTCCGGTTGACTCACAGCGGTTTCCTTGGGGGAATTTGGTCGGTGACGGGGCGGGGGGTGACACTACCAGAATGACATCCCCGCTGCTGGGGTCAAGGGGCAGCGAACGGAACCTTGACCCATTCGAGTCGATTGTCGTCAGTCAGGCCGATTGTCCCCCGTAAGAAGGATGCTACACTGCGAACGGGCGAAAACCGGGGGAAGGTTCCCCTTCGTTCCGCAGTTTTTCAGCGATCTCTCTTCAGGAGCGGCAGGCGATGCAGTTTGAAACCCGATGTGTCCATACGGGCGTGAACAAAGATTCCGCTTTCCTTAGCGTCACCACGCCGATTTATACCTCTTCTACCTTTGCGTGGGACGACCTGAAAACCAATCGAGGATTCGACTACACCCGCAGTGGTAACCCCACTCGCAAGGCTCTCGAAGAAAACATCGCCGCCCTCGAAGGGGGCATCGACTGCAAGGCAACGAGCACCGGCATGTCCGCCATCACGACAGCCATGTTCCTGTTTCAGCCGGGCGATCACATCATCGCCGGGCACGACATCTACGGCGGGACCTATCGCCTCTTCGCCGATGTCCTGACCAAACAGGGATACAAATTCTCGTTCGTCGACATGGGGAACCCCGAGGCGGTCCGGCAGGCGATGACACCCGAGACCAAAGGGGTGTGGCTGGAGACCCCCAGTAACCCGTTGCTCAACATTGTCGATATTGCCGCAATCACCGCGATTGCCCGCGAACACAACTGCACGTCGATTGCCGACAACACGTTCCTGTCACCCTACTTGCAACGTCCATTCGAGCATGGCGTCGATGTTGTCGTCCACTCGACGACGAAGTATCTCAATGGTCACTCCGATATTGTCGGCGGTGCTGTGGTAACTCGCGATTCCGAACGGGCCGAGCGAATTGCATACATCGTCAACGCCTTAGGTCTCGCCTGTTCTCCGTTTGATGCCTGGCTGGTGCTCCGCGGAATTAAGACGCTCGGGCCGCGGATGGAAGCCCATCAACGGGGAGCACAAGCCCTCGCCGAAATGTTGCAGTCTCACGCTGCCGTCGATCGAGTTTACTACCCCGGCCTCCCCACGCACCCCGGTCATGAATTGGCTCGCCGTCAACAACACGGCTTCGGGGCGATGCTCAGTTTCGATCTCAAGGGAACTCGAGCCGACGTCGAAAAGTTTTTCAGTCGGTTGAAGCTGTTCACCCTGGCGGAGTCGCTCGGCGGTGTCGAGTCACTGGTCGAATATCCGGAGTCGATGTCCCACGCCTCAATGACCCTCGCCGCCCGTCGAGCAGCCGGAATCTCAGAGCAAACGATTCGCGTCTCCGTCGGAATAGAACACCCCACCGATCTCATTGCCGACATGCAACAAGCCCTGGAAGCCTAACAGCCCGTTGCAAAACGACCGTGGGGCAGATTTTCCAATCTGACAAGAGCATCCTGTACGCCCTTTTGCCGAGACATCAAACGGCACCCCGTCAGGCAGGCAAACCTGTCCCACGTTTTTCAACAGGGGGCGATACAATCTTACCACCGGCATCATGTGGCTCTCGTGGCGGTTTGATCGGTGAGAATCGGGGTTGCTTTTTTCTGGGGGGATGGCGTAAGAATGGGGTGTTGATCGTTCTGTGGTTCGGTTCTTGGACTGCTGCGGTCAATCTCCTCAAGTCTTGCCGTTTCGCTTGTTTCCCCAAACTTCCAATCCGTGCGGATCGTCGGCCGTTGGTCTGCGTTCTCGGGAGGATGTCTCATGCGTATGAAGAACTTTTCTTTGGCCTCGAAGCTGTTTCTGCTGGCTGGGTTGCCGATCGTGATGACGTTGGTGGCAGCCGAGTTGTCGGCTCAAGTGCGTCAGTTTCCCTATGAGGCGGTCGTGATGGCCGAATCGGTCGACGTTTGGAGTGGGCCGGGGGTGAAGTATTACGCGACCGGTCGACTGAAGGCTCACGATGCCGTTACGGTCCATCGTCACGATCCGGGCGGGTGGTTCATGATTTCGCCACCGCCGGGGAGTTTCAGTTGGATCGATGCCACACTCGTGCAGACTGCGGGAGACGGGACGGGTTCCGTCAATGTGCCGCCCGATGAGGAGGGGCGTCCTGCTCGGGCCATTGTTCGCATTGGGAGCACTCTGTCGGACGCTCACAGCTACTACGGTCGCGAGTTGTCGACTGGCGATACCGTGCAGATTCTCGGCGAAAAGACCCTCAACACCGATCGCGGACCGGTGCGGATGTATCAGATTACCCCTCCTCCCCTCGAGTATCGATGGGTGAAGGGGGACTACATTGTCCCGCGTGATGAGGCGCTCAGGCAACAGTTAAGCCGCGATCCTTATGCGGTCCCTGTTGACGTGCTCGCCCGTCAACAACGAGCTGCCGCCGATCCGTTTACTGCCACTCAGCCCGGAAGCAACGGGACGACCGCATCGATCGCGACAGTCAACGAGCCGACGAACGAGACCCCAAGTCAACGGATGCAGCAGATTGATGGTCGTTACACAGCGATGATGCGGCAGGCTCCGGGGAACTGGGACATCGATTCGCTGGTCGATGAGTACAGCGACTTGCTCCCTGCGGCTCCTCCCGAAGTGGCCAACGAGATCCTGCAACGCCTCAACGCTCTGGAAACTCGACGTGCGATTCAGTCGGACTACATCGCCCTGACGGGGCACACGGTTAGCGACAACCGATCAACATTGGCGGCTCCAAGCTTCGTTCAGCAGCAGGAATCGTCGAACCCGACTCTCATTGCCTCTCAGCCAGACCCTGCACGGCAGATTCCGGTCCCGCCCGTTCAGCAGTCGCCTGTTGTGGCCCCGACACCGCAGCGGGCGGTTTCCGGCAACGATGCTGCGGGAGGTGCTGAGTCTGCAACTCCAGCGTCGATCGCGCCGCGTCTGAACGGTGCGGGTATCGTTCGTGTCACATCGCCCCCACGCGCTGGTGTTCCAGCCTACTCGCTGTTCGCCCCGGATGGCCGTTTTTTGACGTACCTGCATCCGGGAGACGGGATTAATTTGCAAACGTCAATTGGGCAATCGGTCGGCGTCATTGGGAGTCGTTCGTACGATCCCCGTGTACAGGCGGAAGTGGTCATTGTCCGGCAAGTTCTGCCGGTACAACTGACTCCTTGAGACGAGTTTTGACTTTCTTAGAAAATCCTCTCCAGCCTGAGACGCTGGCTGGAGAGGACTTGTGATTAAGCCCAATCAACCTTTCAAGACCTTGTCGATCGTTTCGCGAAGGACGCTGCCGGAGTGTTTGAGGGCGGTCAGTTCCTTTGGCCAGAGGTCGATCTCGATGTGCTGCAAGGCTCCGCGACGTCCGACCACGGTGGGGACACTCAGGCAAACGTCGGCAAGGCCGTAGGCTCCGTTTTGCAGTGAAGAGACCGGCTGAATGAGTTGACGGTCGAGAGCGATCGAGTGAATGACATCGGCGATCGATGCCCCCACTGCGAAACCGGCTCCCCCTTTCTTCTTGATGACTTCGGCCCCCGATCCGCGCGTCTTCTTTTCGACATCGGCGATCAACGCTGAGGTGACGCCGGGGTACTTTTCGAGTGGCAGACCGGCGACTTGTGCGTTCGACCAGATGGGGACCATGCTGTCTCCGTGTTCGCCGAAGATGGTGACCTGGACCTGGCTGGGGGGGGCACCAATCTGCTGAGCCAACATACTCCGCAGGCGAGTCGTATCGAGCACGGTGCCGAGTCCGAGAACTTGCTGAGGCGGAAGATCCAGTTCTTGCGTTGCGAGGTAAGTCAGCACATCGACCGGGTTGGAGACGACGAAGATGATCGCATCCTTCTTGTAGCCGACCTTCTTGATGTCCCCAATTAAGGAACGGAACAGGGCGACGTTGCGATTGATCAGGTCCAGACGGCTCTCATCGGGCTTGCGACGCAGACCAGCCGTGATGCAGATGACGTCGGCATCGGCGGAGAGTTCGGGGCCACCGGCGACGATCTTCTGATCTGCCGTGAGGGACGCACCGTGCAATAAGTCGAGCGCCTGGCCCTCAACGAGGTCCTGATTCACATCGACGAGAGCGATCTCGCGGACGATCCCTCCAAACTGCAATGCCGATGCGGCACACGAGCCAACGAGTCCGCCACCACCAACGATTGAAACCTTCATGTCGATTGTTCCGTCAAACAGAGAGTCCTGAAGAGAGAGCGAACGAAGAGTCATCGTTCACGAGGGGAAGTATAAACAGTCTCGGCAGTTTTCCCATGCTGACTGCGGTGGAAGTGTTCGAGGTGGTGGATTCGGAATCTTGGTCGAAATGGTGTCGGGTCAATCCGTGTCGTCATCGTCGTCGTGAGCCTCCATGGTGTCGGGTTCTGTTTCGGAGCGACTTGTCGTGGCGATCGTGGCTTGAGCGGCGAGGAGGTTGAGGTCTTCATAGACCCCTCGGATCGACTTGGCGGCCATGATGAAGTTCATGTGAGTCGAAGCCTGGGGGGCTTCTCGTTCGAAATGTTCGACCGCTTGGCGCAACTTGGGGAGCTTCTTCCGCAGCATCTTCAGGTAGGCGTCCTGGTCCCCCGTGCGGGTCTCGAGTGCTCGGCCGAGGTCAAAGATCGAGCGGGCGACCACCATTAACTCGGGAAACTCCTCGACCTCTTCGCAATGCTTGATGAAGGTGCGGACCATCCAAGCGTGCGTCATCAGCAGTTCGCAGCGGTCAATGAAATTCATCGTGGAGAGACTCTTTGGGGGAGAGAGGCGGGAGTGAGGGGTGGGGGAGACAGAGATGGGGAGTAAACGGAAGGGGCGAAATGTTCAAGGGTTACGGCAGATCACCGGGTCGAGATGTTATCAAAGGGACCGGCTGTCAGCATCCCGCACGCGGTCGTCCGGCAGTGTTTCAAGGTGTTTGCGCGAGTTGTAACATGTTATTCATTAAATGGTTATGGAAGAGTCTCTGGTTTACAAGCGGACGGAATGCGGGGGTTGTCGACACGTTGTCCACGTCCCTCGCGTTGGAAAACTGTCGATGCCAAAGTTTTTTCAAATGCAGTAACTCTAAGGCTCATCGGGGATTGCTGCGGCTAGTCCGGTTTTGCGCAATCATTCCGTTTCTCACAATCTTGACAATCTCTCCGGGCGACTTATATTCAGGCCCGAGAGACACAACATCTAGCGTCTCTCATCTTTGCGAGTCCCACTGATTGTGTGGTACTTCTGTATATTGAGTGTAACTTTGACCAGTCTCTGGTCGATACATCAGACAGCTCGGTCTGGAAAGGAAGCCAAGGCGTACGCCGGAATCCGCCTGCTGCGGTCCGGGGTCGGCTCGTCTCCCGCTCCTCTGGTTCATCGAAGTTGGATTGCCATCGTCGTTGCGCCTGTGGTTCCGAAGAGTGTAAAGAGTTTTGCGATGGATGTTGAGTTCTTACTGTAGAAGCGTGGCTGATTTCCTGTCGGGGTGTCCGACTGGTCTGGATCGCGGCAAGTGGGTGCGTCCCGCTGTCTCGAGTGTGTTTCAATTGACGTTCCTGTGCTTGACCCGTTCCTCAGGGAGTGGCTTCAAAGTCTTCAGGGGCCGAGGTTGGGAGGCACAGTGTCAAGATGACACACACATGAACGAGCTGGCTGCTGAAGCTCGGTGTTTCAAGGAATCCATAATCTCACCGGAGTGCATGATGCCCCAATCTCAAGGAACCCCAATGAAGACTGCTGCCCCTGTTTTTTCTGCGAGCCGCGAGCCAATGAAGATTCAACCTTATTTCTGCCCCGCGAATGTCGACGACGTCTTCTCGACTGTCGAATGGGAGAAGCGGACCGCACATATTAAAGATGAAAATGGTGGCATTCTTTTCGAGCAGAACGACTGCGAAATCCCAAAGAGCTGGTCTCCACTGGCGACGAACGTCGTCGTTTCGAAATACTTTTATGGCGAGCCAGGGACTGACGAGCGGGAGAAGTCGGTTAAGCAGGTCATCTATCGCGTCGCTCGGACGATTGCGGACTGGGGGATCGAGGATGGCTACTTTGCGTCGGCTGACGATGGCGAGAACTTCTATAAGGAGTTAGCCTGGCTTTGTTTGCATCAGCACGGGGCGTTTAATTCCCCGGTTTGGTTTAATGTCGGCATCTGGTCGCAGTATGGGGTGAAGGGGTGTCAGGGGAATTATTGCTATGACCCCGAGAAGAAGGTGACGTTCCGCCCCGAGACACCGTATGAATATCCGCAAGCGTCGGCCTGCTTTATTCAGTCGGTTGATGACAATATGGAAGACATTATGCGCCTCGCGACCAGCGAAGCGATGCTCTTTAAATTTGGTTCGGGAACAGGGACGGACCTCTCGACAATTCGGTCGTCCAAGGAGAAGCTGTCGGGGGGCGGGACACCGTCTGGGCCGTTGTCGTTCATGCGTGTTTATGATCAGATTGCCGCCGTGGTGAAGTCGGGGGGCAAGACCCGTCGGGCCGCCAAGATGCAGTCGATCAAGGACTGGCATCCCGATGTTATGGACTTTATTAACTGTAAGCAGAAGGAAGAAAAGAAGGCCCGCACGCTGATCGATTCGGGCGAATATGATGCCAATTTTAATGGCGAAGCGTATTCGTCGATTATGTTCCAGAATGCGAATCTTTCGGTTCGTTTGTCGGACGAATTTATGCAGGCCGTTGAAGCTGATGGCGACTGGACGACACACTGGGTGACCGATCCTTCGCAGGCAGGGCCGACTTATAAGGCGCGAGAAGTCCTGCGGGCGATGGCTGAAGGGACATGGCTCTGCGGCGATCCCGGAGTGCAATACGATACGACGATTAATACCTGGCACACATGTAAAAACAGTGGGCCGATTAATGCGTCGAATCCTTGCAGCGAGTATATGTTCCTGGACGACACTGCCTGTAACTTGTCGAGTATTAACCTGAAGAAGTGTCAGAATGCGGATGGATCGTTTAATGTGGAGCGATTCCGGCGAGCCTGTGCGATCTTTTTGACGGCTCAGGAAATTCTCGTCGATCACGCGAGCTATCCGACTCCCGACATCGCGAAGAACTCGCATCTGTTCCGTCCTCTTGGTCTCGGCTTCGCCAACTTGGGAAGTCTGTTGATGTCGATGGGAATCCCTTACGACAGCGATGCAGGTCGTGGGATTGCGGGAGCGATTACGGCTCTGCTCAATGGGCAGGGATACCTCACGTCGAGCGAAATGGCCGGTTACATGGGGCCGTTCGCGGGATACAAGGAGAACGAGCAGTCGATGCTCGAGGTCATGCAGATGCACCGGGACGCCTGTGAAGAGATTCACCGGGCTTGTCCGGCGTATCTGCGAGATGCGGCCCGTCAGGTTTGGAACGAGTGTTTGCAGTCGGGTCGCCGTCATGGGTACCGCAATGCTCAGGCGACCGTGCTGGCACCGACCGGGACAATTGCGTTCATGATGGACTGCGACACGACCGGAATCGAGCCGGATATCGCACTCATCAAGTACAAGCAGTTGGCCGGCGGGGGGATGATGAAGATCATTAACCGGACCGTGCCGGTCGCCCTGAAGACCCTTGGCTACGATCAACCGCAGATCGAGGGGATTCTGGCTTACATCGATCAGGAAGAGACGATCGAAGGGGCCCCCGGGCTGAAGGAAGAACACTTGCCAGTGTTCGACTGTGCTTTCAAAGCCCAGAAGGGGACGCGATCGATTGCCTGGAAGGCCCACGTTGGCATGATGGCGGCTGCTCAGCCGTTCTTGTCGGGAGCGATCTCGAAGACCGTCAACATGCCTTCGGATTCAACCGTCGAAGACATCGAAGCGGCCTACATCGAAGGTTGGCGGCTCGGGCTGAAGGCTCTGGCGATTTATCGCGATGGCTCGAAGCAGTCTCAGCCTTTGGCGACGAGCAAAGAAGGGGACCGCAAGAAGGGGAAGAATGGCGAGGCAGTAGCTGAGTCGGGACCGGTCCGCCGGCGTCTTCCCGAAACCCGAAACTCGTTGACGCACAAGTTCTCTGTTGGCGGACACGAAGGTTACATCACCGTTGGACTCTTTGAAGATGGTTCGCCGGGGGAACTGTTCATCACGATGGCGAAAGAAGGTTCGACGATTGGGGGTCTGATGGATGTCATCGGGACCGAGACGTCGCTCGCGTTGCAGTACGGTGTTCCTCTGGATGCGATGGTGGCGAAGTTCAGCCATGCTCGATTCGAGCCAGCCGGTTGGACTCCGAACCCCGATATCCCGATGGCGAAGAGCGTCGTGGACTATATCTTCCGCTGGCTGGGGATGACCTTTATGCCCGGTTATCGTGAAGCGAACGCTCCGAAGCGAGACGTCACTCCTCAGAGTGGTTCGGGAGGAACCCCCGTAAACCCTAACCAACCCTCGTCCTCGAAAGGGACGGGGGCCAACGGACAGGGAACAACGGCATCAGCTGGACCGGCCACCACGACCAACCGACTGAAGACCCCGACGGAAACGAACGGCCTCGCCAGTGCGAATGGTCACGCTTCCAACGGCCACGGAAGCAATGGTCATGCCACGAATGGTCATGCCACGAATGGAGCGGCTCAACTGGTGGTGCTCGATCGTCCCAAGACCCGGGACGAACAGTTCGCCCACTTCCAGTCCGACGCCCCCGCCTGCGACACCTGCGGCAGCATCACCGTCCGCAACGGCAACTGCTACCTCTGCCACAACTGCGGCCAATCGATGGGTTGCAGCTAAGGCTACGTGAGTTTCAATTGATGCACCTTCGGTAACCGTGCCGAAGGTGCATTTTCTGTATTCTCGGAGCATAAAATGCCAAAGCGAACGAACGAATTCCAAAGACTCGTCGCCTCAATTCAGCGAGCCCTAGCACCGCATGGCGCAAAGGTGACGGAATCAGTGATGATGAAGGAGGCGGGGCAACTCGTTGAACGAGAAATCGATGTACTCATACAATCTGAGGTTGGTCCCTACAAGATTAAAATTGCAGTTGAGGCCAAAGACGAAAAAAGAAAACTTTGCATAACGAAGTTTGAGTCGATTCTCGCCAAGTACTTTGTAGAAGGCGGTATTAAAGTTCAGAAGGTTGTCGTAATCGCGCGAGCCGGGTTTACTAAGTCGGTTTCGGTACGTGCGAGATGTTTGCATGTCGATTTGTTTACCCTGCGTGAGGCTAGGGAGGTTGACTGGACGGACTTCTTTCCACAAGACGCCTTTTCGTCCTGGAATATTCAGGTTGAAAATGTCCGTTTGTTTTCGAAGACTCCAAACCGTGCGCTCGTCAGTTTTTCCTCAGGTGGCGACGGAGAGTTAACTTGTAGTCATGGGACGAACTTTGGTTCTCCGCGAGACTTTGCGAGGCATTGTTTTTTTTACTCAGCTTTGAAAACGACACAAGGAGTAAAGTTGAATGCGATTAACGAGCGTGTCCAGGCGAGTGGGAAAGAACATGTGGTCAGCATCACCGCTCAATTGGATCATCCGCATTGGATAACGTGTTTGAACGAGAAGTGTGCGGTCGATACTGTCGTGTTTGATGTTGTTGTTAGGCAGTTAACGGCACGGACAGTTGATTCGCTATCGCTTTCTCTAATTAATGGTCCACAAATCGTTGGCGTCACGTTTATCCCTCCGGTCACGGAAATTTCAACGGAATGTCTTTTCAAGGCAGAGGTGATATGTAGTTGCTGCGGAGAAAGTCATGGAAGGTTTTGTGACTGGGTTAAACGCGTTACATTTGATCGTCGTAGCAGTAAGGGAGTTAAGGCGCTGTCCGAACTTAGAGACTCAGTTCGTAACTCTTCCACCGGCCGGAGCATTCTGCAGATGGAATGTCAGCTTGAGAAATTGCAGCTGCACGTTGATGGGAAAATACTAAGCCCGAAATGTATGGTGGTCTACTTGGAAGCATCAAAGGAGTTGTGTGAGTGTGTCGTAAAACAGCATGTTTTGTCTTCTTATGACGGGGATGTAAAAACGATTACCTGCATCAACGCAAGCTCGGGAACATTGGAATTCGAGATGGTGATGCCGGAAGGCATGAAGTCCAAGACAATCGATATGAGTATCCGCTCGAAGCTTCCGGAGTCTAGGTGACACACCGCCGTTCGGGATCGATTAGAATCACCTGTGGCAGCATCACCGTCCGCAACGGCAACTGCTACCTTTGCCACAACTGCGGCCAATCGATGGGTTGCAGCTAATATCGTTTGAGGTGTGAACTCCGAACGACCCGTCCGCCCTTGGGGCAGACGGGTCGTTTTTTTGGGTGAGGTTCGGGGTGAGGGGGCTTTTACTGCCGCATCCACATCGCAAAACGGTTGATGGAACCTCCACGGTGCCCCCCTTCATCCCGACCTTCTCCCCAATACCGTTCGGCACAGCGATTGCGGAGGCGTAGCTGACGCGAGGCTCCTTCTCCCCCGTGATCGACGTGCCACTTCAACCAGCGTTTCTAACGGGGGAGAAGGTTGGGATGAGGGGGCAGCGGTAGACTCTCATGTCGCAGTTTTGCGAAGTCGATGAAATGGATGCCTGACGCGAATCCCCCTCACCCCGGCCCTCTGATATGGAAGGACCGGTCAAGTGTGGG
>JAWKTT010000046.1:0-33827 GCA_041398965.1 Planctomycetaceae bacterium
AAGCTTCCTGGGCTTCGTGAAGAACAGACTCCGGCATCACAGCCGGACCGGCAGAGAAGTTGTAAACAGAGCGAGTCATCGGTCCAACAGACGGGTAAAGTGGAAGGAACAGCGGCCAGCAACAGCCAGTCATCGCCCCCCGATTGTCGCAGGCAACCCCCCCGCCGTCCACCGAACAGAAACCCCGATCCCGGCTCGACCAGAGAAGGGGAATGGAGACATTGATAAGCGCATCGGGGAGATGACGCGGTCGACGAATCCGGACACCTGAAAGAGTAAATGCAAAAGAGTAAGAGCGTCAACGGGCGGTGGAGCAGGGTCCTCACTTTGGCTGACGCCTCCGATTCGGGGAATGCACAAACTGGGGAATGCCGCCGCTAGGCGAACTTGTCTTAACTCGCTGTTGACATTTCGACGTTCGGCATTATGATCACTGCGTCTCTCTTGGCCTCCTGTTCTGGAAAGCTAACTGGGTCGCTGCAGTTTTCTGTTGGTGATTTCCCTTTGTAGCTACAGGATGTTCGTTATGCCGCGCAATGCTGTACTGCGCAACTCTTTTGCGCGCTTCTTGGCAGCATTTACGCTAATTGAATTGCTGGTGGTGATCGCGATCATCGCCATTTTGGTGGCCCTCCTGTTGCCCGCCGTTCAGTCGGTTCGCGAAGCCGCCCGCCGTAGTCAGTGTCAGGATCACCTGCACAACCTTGGTTTGGCGATTCATAACTACGAAGGGGTCACTAAGCGGATGCCGATTGGTGCCATGAAGAGCGACACCGCTGGTTATGTCTGGGTGCGGTACCTGCTCCCCTACATCGAACAGAAGCCACTCTCGGATCAGTGGAACGAGAGCATCGACTACCACGCGGGGACCAACCTGCCCCTCATTCGGACCGACATTGCGATCTACCAATGCCCGAGCGACACTTGGACGAAGACTTGGAACTCCACGTCGAACTACAACTATGCTGCTTGCATGGGACAGACTTCGATCACCGAGCAAGCCTCGTGGGACGGCGTCAACTGGCTACCAGGACCGTTCCGTCGCACGACGAGCAACACCGGCTGGGCGTACGCCTTCCGCGACATGGTCGACGGAACCTCCAACGTCATGTTGCTCGGCGAAGTCCGCCAGGGACAAATCGGCTCTGATCTTCGTGGTCTGACATGGTTTGGCAAGCACACCGGGTTCACCGCACACTATCCGCCGAACACCTCCTCGCCAGACAACTTGGCGGCAGGCTTTTGCAATAATGCCGGGAACGCTCCATTGGGCCTCCCTTGCCAAGCCGAAGCAACCACCACCGCTCCGACGAACTTCTCAGCACGTAGCCGACACCCAGGTGGCGTCCATGTTTGCATGGGGGACGCAAAGGTGACCTTCGTTTCCGAGAACATCGATCTCGGGATCTGGCGTGCCCTGAGCACTATGGCGGGTGGCGAGGTCGCTCAGGTTCCATAACCTGACAACTCCCATCACTGGCCCTCAGTGAAGTCAATCTGTCTGTCGTCGACGCCGTGGGGCTCTCCCACGGCGTCGCTTTTTCCCCATGCGTCACTCGTTCTCCAGGACTCCGAGACAAGGTTTGACTCCTTGTCGATTCATGGGCTCCCTCTTTTCCCTCAAGAGACATCATCGCCAATCCGAAAGCGGTCGATGTTGACTTCTCGTCGTGTCGTCGGGAGAATGTCGGACTGTCCATCCTGCCAGTCGGGGCGGGAGGAGGAATCGAGGCATCGTGGGGAGTTGCGGTCATGGGAATGGAAGAGGTCGCCATCAATGGCGGTCAGACACATGGGGGGAAACGATTTCCCGATGTGCTGCATTGGACATTGCCAGACAGTGAGCGGGATGTCGCCACAGACTGGGTCAGCCAGCATCGGGACGAACTGTTGCAGCGGGCGACCGAGCAGGGTGCGGTCCTGTTGCGGGGACTTCCGGTTCAGACGGCTGACGACTTTGATGCTGTCGTCTCGGCCCTGAAGATCGAGAACTTCCCTTATCAGCGTTCCCTCTCGAACGCGGTGCGGATCAACCGGACCGAGCGAGTCTTCTCGGCCAACGAGGCTCCCCCCGAGATCGAGATTTTCTTCCACCACGAGATGGCCCAGACGCCCTTGTATCCGAAATGGATTCTATTCAGTTGTGAGTTGGTCGCTCAACAAGGGGGAGCCACGCCGATCTGCCGGTCCGATGTCCTCTACTCGCGACTGTGTGAGATTGCCCCCGAGTTTGCAGCCGCTTGTGAAGAGAAAGGGCTGCAATATACCAACGTCATGCCCGCAGCCGACGATGCAAAGTCTGGGATGGGGCGAAGTTGGCAAAGCACGCTCGGTGTTACGACGATTGACGCAGCCGAACAACGATTGCAAGACCTGGGCTATCGTTGGGACTGGCGTGTTGACGGATCACTGCAGGCGACCACCCCACAACTCCCCGCCGTGCTCGACTTGGGGGATGGTCGCAAGTCCTTTTTCAACCAGCTAATCGCCGCCTATTGTGGTTGGAAAGATGAACGGAACGACCCCTCACGAGCCATCCGCCACGGCGACGGTTCCCCGCTTGATCGCGCCGGAGTTCAAGCGGCCATCGCCCTATCTGAAGAACTCGCCTTCGATCTCGCCTGGCAACGAGGCGACGTTGTCCTCATCGACAACCGCGTCACCATGCACGCCCGCCGCACCTTCGTCGGCCCCCGAAAAGTCCTCGCCTCCCTCGCCGAAGTGCAGTCGAATCAATTTGCCGAACGCCCCGCAGGCTAAGCGAACCTGACACTTAGTCCCCAGCCAACGAGACTTAGTATCGGAAGATGAGGTCGGCTCCGATGCGGTTTTGAATAATGTCTTCGGTGGCAGTGACCGGGATTTCATAGGCGACGCCGACTTCGACATTCGCTGATGGCTTGTACTTCAAGCCGAGTGCGGTGGTGACGACGTTTTGACCGTTCACCGAATTGCTGCCGAGGTTAATTAAGTCGAGTCCGCCGACCGGAATCGCGGTGTTGCCGTTGCTCATCCAGTGGAACCAGTTCCATTCATTGAAGAGATAAATCCCTGAGTCACCGAGCTGGGTATCGAAGTGATTGGACCAGTAGAATAGCTTGTTTTCGGCATTCGAGTCGACGGGGAGTCGGAAACCACCGGCTGAGACCAAGTGTGCTCCTTCAAACAGTTCTGCCCCACCCGTCAGGAACAGGTTGAACTCGCCGTCACCATTTCCCTGCAAGGCGCGGTTTTGCCCAGTCGGGAGTTCAAATGTAAAGCCGGTGCTGAGGAGAATCTGGCTTTCCGGGTCGGTGTAGAGGCTCAGTTTGAGACCAGCGGAGAGGTCTGCCCAGCCATCGTCGAGGACGGGGGACTGCGAGACGATGAAGCCATCCTTAGTCGCGATGAACGAGAGGTTCTCAGTGAGGCGGGCGCGAATTTGCATCGCATACAGCTGAACATTATCCCCCCCGAGCAAATCCGGGAGCCGATGATTCGCGAAGATGACACGAGCCTCACTCAACATACGCGGGTCTTCAAAGAAGACCGGGTTGGTCATGGGGCTGATGAAACTATCGAAGCCGTGGTCCGATTCGAAGTTGAAGATTGATTCGTTGCAATCCTGTCCGACGGCGGTACCACAGACGACCATTGCCATCAACCATGCTAGACACCAGCGTCTCATATTCCGAATCCTGTCTGATTGATAAATCGTCGACTCTGCCCCGACCCCGATGAAGGACGGCTGGCTCGGTGAATCTATCGGCTTCTAACGGAAGCCTCATGTACAGGAAAACAGGCTGCGAAACAGGCGTTTTTTCGGCAGGTAGGGGATATACCGCCGCACCGTGCGGGGTAGCACAGATGTGTGACAACTCATTCTCGGAGTGAACTCAATTGCTCCGATTCGCACACGAACTTTCGGCAGATTCTTCGCCTAAAACACCGTCGCGATTTCGGCCTATGCGACATTAGGTATTCGGTCTACCACTTCCATCCAGGGGAGGACTTGAGGTTTTGGATGCGGTCGGGGAACCACTTTCCTTGGTGGAGGCCGATGATGGTTTCGGCACACATGGTGAGGGTGTCCCGTTGAGATTCGATGTCGAGGCCCGCGACATGGCCGGCCATCAGGACGTTCTCGAACGCACGTAACGGGCTTTCGGCGGGGAGGGGCTCTACCTCGAACACGTCGAGACCCGCCCCACGGAGGCGTCCACTGCGGAGTGCCTCGACCAGCGCGACTTCATCAACCAGTCCGCCCCGAGCGGTGTTGATGAGCACGCTCCCCGCTTTCATCATCGCGAAGCGGGTCGCGTTCATCAGATGTCGCGTTTCGGCCGTGCAGGGACTATGCAAGGTGACATAGTCGGACCGCCCCAGCAGTTCTTCGAGCGAGACCGATTCCACGCCCCATTTCTGACAGAAGTCGACGTTCGCATAAGGGTCGAATGTGAGCAGATTGAGTCCTAGCCCCGAGGCTCGTGTGGCAACCGCCTGCCCGATCCGTCCGAGCCCAACGATTCCTAACGTCGACCCCATGACGCGTGGTCGTTCGATTCGCTGCCATTCGCCACGACGAATTCGCAGGTCTTCGGCTGGGAACCCTCGCGCGATGGCCATTAACATCGCAATGGTCTGTTCTGCCACCGCGTGGTGATTGCAGCCGGGAGTCGTTGCGACCACGATTCCCCGCTCGTCAGCCGCCTGCAAGTCGACGGCATCGAACCCGACGCCGGTCCGCGCGATGACTCGCAACTCAGGCAGGGATTCGATCACTTCACGCGTGTAAGGCTCCGACCCCGCAACCACCGCACAGCAGCCCGTCAGTTCCTGAATGAGCTGCGAAGCATCCCAGAAACGTTTCGAACGATCGGAGGGAAGACATTGAAAACCCGCGAGCCGCAACAATTCGAATTGCGGCCCGACATCCGAATTGAGCGCACAACATTTGACCGTCAAAGACATGGTAGAGAACTCGCAGGATGAACGGAAAAGTCGTCGAAATCGCTGGTGATGCTTCAGTATATCGTAAACGGCAAAGGTCGAGTAATGTTCACGGATCGAGAGGGAGTCATGTCCAGCTTTGACCAACAAGCACAAAACGTATCTCGCGGCGCATGGACTCTGATTTCCCGGGCTGGTCTTGATGTCGAGGGGTTTTCCCCCGTACGATCCGCAAACTCACGGACATTTTTGTTTCACACTTTGGACACCTGAAATGAGTTCAGGCGAATTTTTGTCAGGACGACGGATGCCGGACGCTCAGTCGAATCATCGATTGGCCGATCTGTTGTCCGAGTATCCCCCGACTTCCCCCACCGCTGACAGTCCGCAAGGGCTGGTCGATGCGGTCACTCGTTGTCGCGATTGGCTCCTTGATCAACAGCACGAAGAGGGGTACTGGATCGGCGAACTCGAAGGGGACACCATCCTCGAGTCTGAGTACATCCTATTGCTTGCCTGGATGAATCGCGGTCAGAGCGAACCGGCGAAGCGGGCGGCTCGGTACATGCTGACGAAACAGGAAGCGCATGGCGGATGGGCTCAGTACCCCGGCGGACCAATCGAAATCAGCGGGTCGGTCAAAGCGTACCTCGCACTCAAAATTACCGGCGAGTCCCCCGAGTCACCCGCCATGACCCGAGCACGTGAAGCGATCTTACGGGCGGGCGGGGCCGAACGGGTGAATAGCTTTACGCGATATTATCTTGCCTTGTTAGGTATCCTCTCCTATCGGCAATGTCCGGCTGTTCCCCCCGAGTTAATGTTTTTGCCGAAGTGGGCACCGTTTAATATCTATGAAATGTCGGCATGGTCCCGAACGATTCTCGTGCCGCTGAGTCTGTTATGGGCCCATCAACCTGTTACCCCGCTTCCTCCCGAGCATCGAATCGACGAGATTTTCGTCGATTCGCCCGAGGCACTCGGGGTCTCGATGCCTCCGTGTGAGTTGTTGGATGAATTGAAGACGAAACGCTGGATCAACTGGGGAGCCTTGTTTCGTGGGGTCGATCGGGTTTGGAAAGGGATTGAACGCTTGCGTTTGCTTCCGTTCCGTTCGCTCGCCGTTCGTCGGGCGAAGCAGTGGATGCTCGACCGATTTGAGAAGAGCGATGGTCTTGGGGCAATCTTCCCGCCGATCATCTGGAGTATTGTCGGCCTTCGATGCTTAGGCTATGCCGAGGATTCTCCCGAGGTGGTTGCCCAACTGAAAGAGCTAGATAAGCTGACGATATCCGAAGGAGAGACCGATCGTCTGGAACCGTGTCGGTCTCCCGTGTGGGATACTGCCATCGCCCTGCTGGCTTTGCGAGAAGCGGGGGTCTCTGCCGACGCCCCTGCCATCAAGCGGGGGGTGCAATGGCTATTGTCAAAGGAGTGCCGTCAACCGGGCGACTGGTCGTTGCGTCGACCTGATGTCGAACCGGGGGGGTGGTTCTTCGAGTTCAACAACGAGTTCTATCCCGATGTCGACGACACTGCGATGGTGGTGATGGCGTTGGCAGAATGTCTGCCGGGGTCCGACGCGAGCCGATGGAGTGCCGAGATGGTCCCGCTCAAACCGGGACTGGCCAGCACGACGGTTCTCGCTGGGTCTTCTTCAAATGGGAAGCTGACGGTATCGCAATTGGCCGCCATGCAACCTTCGCTCGATGCCATTCGTCGCGGAGTGCAATGGATGCTTGCCATGCAGTGCCGCAACGGAGGTTGGGGAGCGTTCGACGCGAATAACGACCGAGAACTCTTGACGCTCGTCCCCTTTGCCGATCACAACGCGATGATCGACCCGCCGACCGCCGACATCACCGCCCGTGTGCTCGAAATGTTCGGACGAGCCGGGGTCGCTTCGCAGTCACCCATGCTCAAAGCGATGACTTTCGTCTGGGACGATCAGCAACCGGATGGCTCCTGGTACGGCCGTTGGGGGGTGAACTACATCTATGGAACCTGGCAAGTCATCGTCGGCATGACCGCCAGTGGGACCCCCGCTTACGATGCTCGCGTACAACGAGGTGCCGACTGGTTGGAGTCGGTTCAACAGTCGGAAGGGGGGTGGGGCGAATCCCCCGCAACCTACGATCACCCGGAACTTCGTGGCCAAGGAAACCCGACCGCATCGCAAACCGCATGGGCCCTGATGGGACTGATGGCAGCAGGTCGAACTCACTCCGACTCCGTCCGCCGCGGAATCGACTTCCTGATCCGCACACAGTCAGCCGACGGCACTTGGGACGAACCCGAGTTTACGGGCACCGGGTTTCCCAAAGTCTTCTATCTCCGCTACCACCTTTACCCCATCTCCTTCCCCCTGATGGCCCTGGGTCGCTATCTGAGAGAGACCAACCGCGATTAACCCCTCCTCCGGTGTGGGGCCATCTGTGGGGGGGCGATGCGTTTGTGATCATCCACCCCAGGAGTCATCACGTATTCTGGCTGGGAGGCGAGTGAGTCGCGGGTGATTCAAAGTCAGTAAGGGACGATGTTAATAAGGGACGGCGTTGGGGTAGTGGGCTTCGGGGAGATATTGCATGCCGACGGGGCCTGTGGGGAAGGAACTGCCGTAGGGGATTAGACCCGAGAGGTGCGAGCGCTGTTTGGCTCGCATGACGTCGCTTCGCTGTTGGTTGAAGTCGCGGGGACGAAAGCCGGTGTCAGGGCCAATACTGCGGTCGGGGAAGGGGTCGTAAATCTGAGCCGCTGCCCTTTCGACAGAGGTAGGTCGGAAATGTGGCGACGGGAAACGGGTGTTTTGCGGGGTTATGCAGCCCCCCCATGTCGCACAAATCGCGACGAATAGGACAATTTGAAACGGACGCATGACCATCAATCTCTCATTCGTTCCGACAGACCCGAACGACGCCAAACGCTCGGGAAATGTGAGGTAAAGTCAAATGTCACCCTCCCGACGGACCGAAATTTAATCGAACCCGGAAAACAGCGATAGACC
This sequence comes from Planctomycetaceae bacterium, assembly GCA_041398965.1. Taxonomy (GTDB): domain Bacteria; phylum Planctomycetota; class Planctomycetia; order Planctomycetales; family Planctomycetaceae; genus JAWKTT01. The sequence continues at coordinate 7,934 of JAWKTT010000046.1, forward strand.
GATCTCGCGAACCGCGACGTGGGGGGGAAAGACACAGTCTGCGTCAAGTCAGACGATCGAAAGGGGGGCAAGTCCTGCCTTGGATGGGAGTGACGCTCTGTCTCAACCAGCAATCGGTAATCAGCAACCGGTAATCAATAACCAGACAATCTCGGCAGTTCCCTGTTGCCGTGATGTTCTCGCGTTCGTCTACAGGTCTCGGCCGAGCCCGATTTGCCGATGAGATCGACGGCAAGACATCTCCGATCTCCCCGATTCCAGAATCCCCTCCCGGACTCAAGGTTGAAGGGGCGGGAGCGTTTCGCGATTCGGAGGGTGACGGTATACTTCTCGGGGTGATGCTGTCGGTGATCGTTCCGTGCGATCCGACTTTGAAATCATCCCTCGTCCTGACCACTTGCAGCTTGTGCCATGCCACGTCAACCAGATTCCATCGTCGGCCGCATTCTGATTGCTGACGACAACGTCCAGAACCGCGAGCTACTTGATGCCTATCTCGCTGCAGATGGGCACGAGACGATGATGGCTGTCGATGGGCAAGAGACGCTGGAAGTGGCGATTGCGGAACAGCCGGACCTCGTGCTGCTGGACATCATGATGCCCAAACTCAGTGGTTACGAAGTCTGCCAGGAACTCAAGCAGGACGAGCGAACCAAGGATATCCCGGTCCTCATGGTGACCGCTCTGAAAGACCCCGGCGACATCCAGAAGGCGGTCGCAGCGGGTGCGGATGACTTTCTCACGAAGCCGGTCCATCGACTGGAACTCGCCACGCGGGTCCGCTCGCTCTTACAGGTCCGGCACCTCAAAGACGAACGGGACCGACTGCTCGCCTACCTCCGCGAAGTCGAACCATCGTTCCAACGCGAGCATCTCCCTCCTCGTCGCTAATCCGCTTGCGTTCTCATCGGTGTACGCCCTTTTTGTGCGATCTGTTCGCCATATTTTGTCCTGCACGTCAATGTGTGGACCGAAATGGGGGGCACAATCTGAGTATTGCTCAACCGGTTCTAGAAGCCTTACTTGTGACGTGCCTCGATAGTTGCGAGCGCGTTGTCGCTTTCCTGACGGGCTGCTCGGGCTTCGAGGATCTGTTGCCGAAAACGATCGGGATGTGGAACACCAGCCAGCGTCATTAAGACGTCCCCTTTGGCCGACTGCAACTGCAAGTCACCCGCATGGAAGAACTCCATGCCCGGTTGTACGTTGATGGCGATGTCGGCAAAGTCGGTCAAGGAAATCTGCTGCAACCTCGCGTTTCCGAGTGCCTTCCAGATGCCAATCCCGCGATTCGTCAATTCGTAGCGTTCCCAGGTCAATTTCGACATCACGTAACCGACGAGCGCCAACGGGGCCAATGGCAATCCGAACAACAGGCAGGAAAGCTTGACCCCTCCCACCTTCACCGGAATCGAATGACAAATTGTGCCGATGAGGCGGCCGAGCCACGAGGCACAGATCGAGGGATAGACCACGTCGATTGGCGTCTCTTTTCCGGCACTTACGCCAGCAATCGCTTGGGGCAGCACTGCACTACTCATGTCCGCAACCTTATGATGTTCGTGAGACTCTGCGACAAACAGGGGAGAAGTCTCGGGATCAACGTCGAGCCGACAACGTACCAGAGAAGGACCAAAACTGCCACCGAAACCCCCCAGTCGTCGCGTCACTGAGAAAGCGGTGACAATTCTGCCTGGCAACAGGTGGACTCACGCCGTCCCCAGCGTACACTGCGTCAGACTTGAGACGACGTCAAATCCCCGCACGATCCACGTCACCCCCCTGAATGACGATCACGACCCACGAGACGACCCATGAGCGACACGGCCTATCTGCAAAGCGAAATCCCCGGCATCCCCGTGCGACACGGGAAGGTGCGGGATGTCTACGACTTCGGCGATCGCCTGCTACTGGTCGCCTCCGACCGTATCAGTGCATTCGACTGGGTGCTCCCGTCCGGTATCCCCGATAAGGGGCGTGTGCTGACGAAGATCAGCGAGTTCTGGTTTGCCCGACTCGGTGTGCCGCATCATTTGCTGGGGGGGGACCCGACCGTTCTTCCGCTGCCGAGTCGTGTCGACGTCGAGCCATTACTCGGACGCAGCATGGTGGTCCGCAAGACAACGGTCGTCCCGATCGAGTGTGTTGTCCGGGGCTACCTCGTCGGCTCTGGTTGGAAAGAGTATCGTCAATCGGGAACCGTCTGTGGCATCCCATTGCCTCAAGGGCTGAAAGAGTGTGACCGCCTCCCCGAACCGATCTTCACCCCGGCGACTAAAGTCGACGATGGCCACGACGAGAACATCCCGTTCGAGCGAATGTGCGAACTCGTCGGCCCAGAGCTTTCTGAGAGGCTTCGCAAACTCAGTCTGGCAATCTACCAGTCCGGAGCAGATCTGGCGTTGAAGCAAGGGATTCTGATTGCCGACACGAAGTTCGAGTTTGGTCAGGTGGGGGACGAACTGATACTGATCGATGAAGTTCTTACCCCTGACAGCTCCCGGTTTTGGCCTCAAGACCTGTATTGCCCCGGTCAATCGCAGCCATCGTTTGATAAGCAGTTCGTCCGCGACTGGCTGGAATCGACCACCTGGGACAAAAACTCCCCCCCGCCCCCACTCCCCCCCGAAGTCATCACCCGCACCCGTGAGAAATACATCGAAGCCTACGAACGCCTCTCCCAATCGGCCTTCCCCTGGAAGTAATCGACAACCAAAGCGGCCAAGTAGCACAGACGGTTTCCCGTCTTCTGTGCGATGGACGATTCATGTCCGACACGAGTCGACACTGTCGGAGGACAAGGATGTCGGTCGTAAGCATCAGTCCGCGTCCGGCGTCTCGGAGAAATAGAGCCACCATCCTCTGAGGGAGAGGCAAGTGGTACTGGCGGCGAGAGCATAGAGCAGGTTACTGGCGACAGTGAACCAGACTGAACCGGCATCAAGGCGACCGGTACGAAGCGTCAATTGGTTCCCTACAATTGCCATGGCGATGGCCATGACCCCAGTCACCCCCAGCAACAACAGCACCCGAACTCCCATTCGGACGATACCGATGACGGCAATAGAGAGCAGCGCACAGTAACCAAACACGTACGGCCAGCTACCCTGGAGCCGCGCAGAGAACGGCATGAAGAGACCATAGAAGCCACAGAGTAGGATGAACATTACCAGAGCGGCTCTCACTGGTCGCTTCGGATGGATGGTCTTGGGTTTCAAGCTGTCATTCCCCAAGGTTGAGATCCGGACAAGGTCAACAGGAAGACGCGAGCCGCTCGGTAACGACGCAGAGCGTCGCACCCCCTTACCGGAAGGGGAGCGTCCTTTCATTAGCGGGCTCGTTTCTTGCGGGGCTGCTTTACTGCCGGGGTGGCATCTTGGTCGGGGCGACCTTTGTTCGTGTGGTTGAGGGCGTCTAATTCGGTTTGCTGCCCTTTGTCGCCGCAAGCGGTCATCCACCGGTCCAACTCCGCTCGCAGTTCGACCATGACATCAGCATACTCAGGACTCGCTGCCAGATTGTTGAGTTCCAGCGGGTCGTTGATGATGTCGTAGAGTTCAATCTCTGGGCGATGAAGGTAGCGATTCACCAACTCGGCTGCCCGAGGGTCCCCCATCTTCGCCAGTGCGACCCAACTCTCAAACTCTGGGGAGGTTACGCAGGCATTACTAAACTCAATTTCGGGGGTGAAGTTCCAGATGTACTTATATTTCTCGGAACGAACAGAGCGGATGCCGAAATGTTTCGAGGCATTAATAATCCCCCGTGTCGTCATTTCTCCAAACACATAGTCTTTATGTTTCGTCTCTCCCGCAAACAGAGGCAGCAGACTTTTGCCTTGTAGTGAGGCATCAGGAACCCCGCCGGCGACTTCGATAAATGTCGGGAGCAGGTCGATATATTCCATCATGGCGGGGTTGACACTGCCGGGCGTTATCTTGCCGGGCCAGCGGGCGATGCAGGCCGATTGCAGGCCGTTGTCATAACAGGTCCACTTCGCGAAGGGCATCGAACTCCCCTGCTCGCTGACGACGACTAGGAGCGTCTTGTCGGCCAAGCCGTGTCGATCAAGCAACTGCATTGCGGTGCCGACTTGTCCGTCATAGTAAGTGATCTCCGCGAGGTACTTCGACATTGCCGCCCGTGTCTCCGGCGTGTCGACGAAGTAGGGGGGGAGATGAATCTTTTCGGCGGGATAGCGAGAAGCATCCCCTTTGTTCCACGGCGTATGCGGCTCATTGGAACAGAGCAGCAGGCAGAACGGCTCTTTCTTTTGCTGGCAATCTTTCAGGAACTTCTCGACCTGGCCGAACTCGGGGTTCGAGCCTCCGCCGAGTTTCTCCCATGCGAAGACCTCTTTCGGGGCGACGTGCGTCTTACCACTTTGGGCGACGCGATACCCCAGCGTCCCGAGATACTGCACGACACTCTTCGTCTCACGATCCACTCGTGTGTGATTGGGATAAGCGCCGCTCTTTACGGGGTAAAGCCCGGTGTAGATATTGTGCCTTGTCGGCGAGCACATCGGAGCGCTTTGAAAGCATCGTGTGAATCGCATTCCCTGTTGAGCTAATTTGTCAATGTTTGGCGTATGAGCTTGGCCGCCATAGCAGCCGATGTCTCGGAAGGTGCAATCGTCTGCAATAATAAAGACGATATTAGGCTTCTCCGCCCTCGCAATGTTAGCCACCAAGAGAAACAGTAGCGTCGCGAGCAGTCGAGTTATCATCGCCTAATTACCTATCGAGATATCAAAAGAGTTCGCGAATCGGACGAGACTCTTCAGGAAGAATAAGCACGGGACGGTCGGTGACATCGCGGACGTATTGATGAGGATCAATTCCCATCGACTGATAGACGGTTGCGAGGACGTCCCGATAATGAACGGGGCGGGTCTCGGCATAGGCTGCGGTCTTATCGGTCGATCCGATGATCTGACCCGACTTCAGTCCCCCGCCCGAGAAGAGCACCGATTGCACCGGGGCCCAGTGGTCACGACCGGCGTTTTTATTGATTTTCGGAGTTCGACCAAATTCGCCCCAGACAACGAGCGTCACATCCTGGTCCAGACCGCGTTCGTGCAGATCGGTGATCAGCGCTGCGAGTCCGGCGTCGAACGCGGGGAGGTGCTGTCGCATGTGGCTGAAATTGTTCCCATGAGTATCCCAGAAACCATACGCGACGGTGACCACGCGGACCCCCGCTTCGACAAGTCGGCGGGCGGCGAGGAGATTTGCGTTCCAGAGCGGGCTTCCGTCGCCAATTGGCTTTGTGCTCCCTCCGGAATAACGCAGACGAGTCGCCTCTGGTTCGAGTTCGATGTTCATGGCGTCGACGAGTTTCGACGATGTCAGTACATCAAACGCACGCCGATAACTCTCAGAAACTTCTGCATACTCGGGGCGTTGAAATTCGCCCTGCGACTGGTCGAGCGTGGCCAGTAATTCGCGGCGACTCCGAAACTGGTTCGACTCGACGAATCGCAACTTCATACTGGCGATGTCTTCGCCATTCGCCCGCACCTGATTGAACGAACTCCCCAGATAACCGGCCCCACAACTGTTGTACGGACGATGCTGCATCGTGGTGAAGAGGTCGACAAACGGTGGTGTGAGAGGATCAGTCGACCCTTGAACCTTCGAGATGACCGAGCCGAAGTTCGGCAAGCCGGTCCGCTCGACTTCCCCCATCGTATAGCCAGTCAGGTTTTGAAAGCTGGAATGCTCATCCCGTTGGCCGACACAGGAACGGACAATGCTGCATTTGTCGGCGACTGTGGCGAGTTGCGGCAGGAGTTCGCAAAACTCGATTCCCGGCACGATGGTGGGGATCGGTTGAAACTCGCCCCGAATTTCGCTGGGGGCGTCAGGCTTGAGGTCGAAGGTGTCCTGGTGGGAGATACCCCCCGACAGATAGACCATAATGACCGAGTTCTGCCGCGATGCCGAGGTGTCGGCTTGCAAAAGCTGCGGCAAGGCGAAGCCGCACCCCGCCAAGGCCCCCGCCCTGACAAAGGATCGCCGTGTCATTCCGTCGCAAAAATGTCGATTCTTCCGCATCGTCCCCTCACAAAACCTGCCCGACCATCCGCACGTCCTGGGTCAAACGCCCTGCGTTGACGTATCGGTCGTCTCCGAAATGATATCGACTCCCGGGGCTGAAGTCTTGTCTGACTTTGAGGGAAAGCGAAGGGAGATGACGAACGGGAGACGGTTTGCTTCAACATCAGATAGCGGAAGGGCGCAAGCCCTCCGGTGAGTGAGCGTCACGGTTCGTCAGCATCAACACGTTCTGCCGGGTGCAACCGCCAATTGGGGGTTGCTCATCTGTTCACCGCGAACAAGTTTGGCAGTTGACGTGGCGATGTTCACGAAACAGCAGGGGCAACGCCCCGGAACATTGTCTAGCCCAGTCCAGCGGACTGGGGAATCGGCCCAAGATTGTCTGTCGAGGGCTGAAGGCCCGGCCCGTTGACAAGTTCTTGGGCAACTGGCCGGGCCTTCAGCCCTCTCGCGTGAACTCATCCCTTCAGTCCTAGGCCGATGGCCTAGGCTAGACAACCTGCTGGGCCGTTGGCCCGACCGTGACCCTGACTGGACAAATGAACCACCCCCAAACAGCGACTGCAACACGCTCTGCCTCGTTACCGGACGGCTTGCGCCGTACCGCTATAATGAGTCTGGGGTTGCTCACTCTTATTTTCCAGGGCCGATGCGACCGGTGTTGAGGTCTTGGACCACCTCGGCGAGGATGGCGGGTTCTCGTTTGCCGAGGACATGGGCGATGCGGGTCGCGGGGACTTCTAGTCGTGTCATCAGTTCTCCTGCCGTCTTCCAGTGCTTCTCGATCTGTTTTTCGCTGGTTGCCAGGTACAGGTTGGTGACGAGTTCTGCCAGACGTGTCGTGTCGATTGACTCCCGGTTGTCGTAGTACCGGTTGATCACTTTCTTTTGGTAATTGCTGTAGTCGCGGTCAGCCATCGTTGGTTTCCTTCTCTCGGGATCACAACATTTTGACACGAGTCCCATTGACCGGTCTTCTCCCCCGACCGCAACCAGGTTGCGCTGGTCGTTAACTCTCGGGGGCATCAGTCTGGGTGACGGGACGCGGTGTCAGCGGGATTCGTCTTGCAGTTGGTGTTCTTCGATCTTCTTGTGGAGAGTGTTGCGATTGATTCCGAGTCGGGTCGCTGTTTTTGTCTGGGTTCCCTGACACATCCGCAGAACTTGCAGGATAAGCTCCTTCTCGACCACTCCCATCACTGCGTTGTAAGCTTCTCCTTCTTCAGGGTGTTGCGAGAGGCCCAGACTCACCAGTTCGGCACACATCGATTCAATATCCGACCGATTGATGCGGCCGAGTCGTTGGGGTGCTTCACCGCGGACATGCGGTGGCAGCAAAGCGGACTCGATGGTCCTTCCTTCCGCCAGGACAATCGCCCGTTCGATATAGTTTTGTAGCTCCCGTACGTTTCCCGGCCACGAGTATGTCCGCAGATAACCCAAGGCATCGTTGGCGATGGAATGGACGTCGCGACGGTTCTCCTTCGCATAGCGGGTGATGAAGAACTCGATCAGTTCGGTCAGGTCTTCGCGCCGCTCACGCAGGGGGGGGAGATACAACGGCAAGACGTTGAGACGGTAGTACAGGTCTTCCCGAAAGCGATCTGCCTCGACCAAGGAGACTAAGTCCCGATTCGTGGCGGCAATGATGCGACAGTCGACGCTAATGGTCCGGGAGTCACCGACTCGTTCAAACTCTTGCTCCTGTAAAACGCGAAGCAGCTTGACTTGGACATTCAGGCTGACGGAGTTGATTTCGTCGAGAAAGATCGTCCCTCCATGAGCCGCTTCAAATCGTCCGGTCCGGTTCTCGTAAGCGTTGGTGAAGGCCCCCTTGGCATGTCCGAAAAGTTCGCTTTCGAGCACTCCCTCGCTGAGGGCACCGCAGTTGACCCGAACAAAGGGGGCCGTCGCTCGAGGGCTCAGGTCGTGGATGGCCCGGGCCGCCAGTTCCTTGCCGGTTCCTGTTTCGCCGAGGAGTAGCACTGTGGCCGAGCTATCGGCGATACGACGAATCATGCGGTAGACCTCGCACATGGCGGGACCACTGCCGATAATTCCGGGAATCTGTAGACTCGACGTTGTCATTCCGTAACCTGTATCGATGTTCATCCGATGTCGCGTGTTCCCTGAGGGACCCAGCCATCAGACAACTTCTGCTACATTGCGTGTCAAAAATGCAGTCATCCATGCCGTGTGCCTTCATTCTAGGCATCTTGCATTGCTGTGCAATCGACTGATTTGTGAAAAGACAACGCATCTCCGTGTGTTGCCTCGGCAATGCTCAGACATCGAGCGAGCTGGCATCGGTGATGCTTGCAAGGTGGACACCCGCATCCTTGTTGCGGAAATCCTTGACCGGCAAAGGGTCTGAGGGGTGTCGGAGAAGAATCTTCGGGGTCGAGGTGGGGGCCTCGTTGATAGTCATTACGACGACGGGGACATCTGACTTGGGTCTTCGGGAGGGAGATGAGGTTCGAAGACGGTACGGCGACGGCGGGTCGATTCGCGAACCGCTTCAACAGTCTCTTCAAAGAGGACCTGTTGCGAACGAATCGCACGCCCACGACGCCCCTTGCCGGGGGTGAGACGTTTGTGTGTCCCATCTTTTCGGATGCGGCGCCCCTTGACGTTGTCGCTCATGCACAGTTCGAGGATGTGCAACAGTCGGGCCTGATGGACCGGGTCGTCGACAGGGATTAGCAGTTCGATGCGTCGATCGAGGTTGCGGGGCATCCAGTCGGCACTCCCGATAAAGACCCGCGCATCTCCTCCATGGTAGAAGTACAGGATGCGGGCATGTTCGAGAAAGCGGTCGACGATGCTGACGACTTCGATGTTCTCGCTGAGTCCGGCGATTCCGGGGCGAAGACAGCAGATTCCACGGATGTTCAGGCCGATCTGCACTCCCGCTTGCGACGCCAGGTAAAAAGCATCGATAAGCGTGGGGTCTACGAGGGAATTGAGCTTGCAGTGGATTTTTGCCGGCAGACCTTGCCTTGCTCGATCGGTCTCGACCTGAATCAGATCGAGCAGTTTGTCTCTCAGCCCCAGCGGGGCCGCTTCGAGACGACGGTAACGCTGAGGCTGCGAGTAACCAGTGATGGCGTTGAAGAACGACACCGCATCGGCCCCGAGGTCGGGGTTGCAGGTCATCAGGCTGACGTCGCAGTAGAGTCGCGAAGTCGATTCGTTGTAGTTGCCCGTGCCGAAGTGCATATACCGCTGTATCCCTTGTGGCTCGCGGCGAATCACCAAGCAGCACTTCGCGTGGGTCTTCAACCCTTTGACGCCGTAAATGACCTGCGCGCCGGCTTCTTCAAGTTGTCGAGCCCAATGGATGTTTCTGGCTTCGTCAAACCGCGCCTTCAGTTCGACGAGCACGGTGACATGCTTCCCTTGAAAGACCGCACGTTTCAGGGCCGCGACAATCTGACTGTCCTGGCTCGTTCGATAGAGAGTTTGTTTGATCGCGAGGACGTCCGGGTCGTTCGCAGCCTCGTGCAGGAAACGAACGACAGGTTCAAAGCTCTCGTAGGGGTGATACAACATCACATCCTGCTGTGAGATTGTCTCAAACAGACTTTGGTCCGACGGAACACTCGGAGAGTTTTGCGGTGGCCAGGAGGGGTTCTTGAGATGGTCGAAACCTGCGCGGTCGGCGACACGGAAATAGGCGACCATATCGACCGGTCCCGGCATCTGATAGACGTTTGGCTCGTCGATTCGCAGCGCCTGGGAAAGGAATGCCAGGAGTTCGCTGGACGCTCCAGTTGCAATCTCCAGTCGCACACAGTCTGCTTCGCGACGGTCTTCGAGGACACGCTCCATTTCATCTAGCAGGTCACCCGCCGAGTCCTCCTGCAGACTGATGTCGGCATTGCGCGTGATCCGAAACGGGACAACCTCGGCGATTGACTCGCCAGGGAAGAAACGATCTGCGAAGAGCCGGACGAGTTCTTCGAGCAACAGATACGTCAAACCGCTTGTTGCTGGAAGTGGGATGATGCGGGGGGCGAACGGTCCAAAGGGAATCACCGCGAAACGATCGTTTGGTTCGGAATTTCCCTGTTGAGGAAGGAGTCGCACACAGACGGCCAACGACTGATTGGGCAGTAAAGGGAATTCTTCCTCGAGCGAGACCGCCATCGGCGTGAGGATGGGATGAATTTCTGTCTCGAACGCCTTTCTCGCTGCCCGACGCTGAGCCGGGCTGAGTTGATCGATCGTGACCCGGATGATCCCTTCTGCTGCGAGTTTCGGTTCGATGTCGTTGCAGAAGCAGTCGTACAATTTAGCGATGAGTTCTCGGACCTTGACCCCGATCGCATCGAGTTGCTGTTGTGTGCTCATCCCCGAAGGGTCGGGCCGGGTGACTCCTTGCTGAATCATCAATTGCAAGCCGCCGACACGGACCCGGAAGAACTCATCCAGATTCGAGGCTGTGATCGCCAAAAACTTGAGTCGTTCGAGCAACGGATTCGTGGGGTCCGTCGCTTCTTCGAGCACTCGCTGGTCAAAAGCCAACCAGCTTAGCTCCCGATTGAAATAACGTGGGCCCTCGTAGTTCGTAGACATGACGGAATGCTGGAGTCGTGGTGTGGGGGAAGGACTGAGTCGAGTGAAGAATGCAGGGGCCAAAAGTCTTGAGTGGTTCGTCGTCTGCCGCGTCGGCAAGGGAGAGTTGGCTATGTTCGACTCAATTCCCTTCGCTGAGGTGTCGGTTTGGGGATCATTCAGTCTAGGGCCGGGGGGCTCCTTTAAAGAGTTTGCGTTGCAGGTGGGGGGCGAAGGGGGTCCAGGGAGAGCCGGAGTTTGGGTCGGCTGCCATCAAGGAAGCAAACTCGTTGAGCTTGGCATCGAGATTGTCGAGATGATGCAGGGCGATCGCTTCCGGCGTCATCGGGAGTCGGGGACTGCCGAATTCATAGGTTCCATGATGACTCAGGATCATATGTTTAATTCGCAGAACGGTCTCCTCAGACATCGGTTGTCCGGTGCGAAGTTCAACCTCGGGGAGTTTCTCGTTGACGATCTCGACACCGATCACAATATGTCCGACCAACTGTCCCTGGTCGGTGTAGTTGAGTGTCGTTTCAAATCCGAGTTCGCGAACTTTTCCGATGTCGTGCAGGATGATCCCAGCCACCAGGAGACTGCGGTCCAGGGTGGGGTACAGGTCGACGATGCGCAGTCCGGCTTCCAAGAGACCGACAACGTGTTCGAGTAAGCCGCCCGGATAGGCATGATGCATGCGGACCCCGGCCGGTGCCCGCATCAGACCATCGACCAGAGTCGAGTCGTCGAGAATCGCTTCTAACAGTCCACGAATCTCTGGGTCTTTCACGGTGGCGACGATCTCGGTGAGTCGCGTGAACAGGACGCCGGTTTCGACGGACGTTTCCTGTACAAACTCTTCCTGATCGATCGTGTCGTCGGAGACCCGCTGGATGCTGGTCAGGATGAGTTGCAGGTTTCCCTGATACAGCTGAGCCTTCCCCCGGACGCGGACATACTGCCCCGCTTGCAATGGGGCCATGTCCTCTTCGTCGACGTTCCAAAGGAGCGCGCTGACTTGCCCGGTCCGGTCCCTTAACTGAGCGAGGAGAAAGAGGTCAGCGTTGCGATTGACCCGGAGTTGCTTGTCAGCCAGCAGAAAGACTTCGTCGATGGTCTCTCCATCTATGAGGGTGTTGACGTAACGACGAGACATATGTTCTGCCGGAGGTAAGGGGGAGAAAGTTAATGAGATGGTTGTGTCGAGGGGGCGACGGCTGACAGCTCACAACCGGCCCCCTCACTGCTCCGCCTTAGGCTTCATCCTGCTCGCGGAGTTTCGCGAGGATGTTGAAGTCTTCGAGTGTGGTCGTGTCGCCGGCTGACTCTCTTCCGGCGGCGATGTCACGCAGCAGGCGACGCATAATTTTACCACTGCGAGTCTTCGGCAAGGCGGTGGTGAAGCGAATCTGATCGGGGGTCGCGATCGCGCCGATCTGTTGCCTCACATGGGCGATGAGTTCCTTTCGCTCCGCATCTCCCGGAGCATCGCTTCCTTTCGGAATCACGAAACAGCAAATGCCCTCTCCCTTCAAGTCGTGCGGGAATCCGACGACCGCTGCCTCGGCGACCAGCGGACTCGACACGAGAGCCGACTCGATCTCCATCGTGCTCAGACGATGCCCGGAGACGTTGAGGACATCGTCCACTCGCCCCATGACCCAGAAGTAGCCATCTTCGTCCTTCCGTGCTCCGTCACCGGCAAAGTACAGCCTCCCTTGGAACTTCCCGAAGTACACGTCCAGAAAGCGTTCATGATCGCGATACAGAGTTCGCAACATGTGGGGCCACGACTGGGCGAGGACGAGCAAACCCCCTTCGTTGGGGCCAAGTTCTTCTCCTTTTTCGTTGACAATCATCGGGACGACCCCCGGCAGAGGAGTGGTACACGATCCGGGTTTGGTCGGGGTGACACCGGGCAACGGCGAGAGCATGATTCCGCCGGTCTCGGTCTGCCACCAGGTATCGACGATCGGGCAGCGTTCTCCCCCGATCAGTTTGTGATACCACATCCACGCTTCGGGGTTGATCGGTTCTCCGACGCTTCCCAAGAGTCGCAACGACGAGAGGTCGTACTTCTGGGGCCATTCGTCCCCCCACTTGATAAAGGCCCGAATGGCCGTCGGGGCTGTGTAGAAGATGTTGACTCGATACTTCTCGATCGTTTCCCAGAAGCGTCCTTCATCGGGCCAATTGGGGGCACCTTCAAACATCATGGACGTGGCTCCGTTCGAGAGCGGTCCATAGACGATATAGCTGTGACCGGTCACCCAGCCGATGTCTGCGGTACACCAATAGGTGTCTTCGTCTTTGAGATCGAAGACCCATTTGCTGGTCATCTTCGTCCCGAGCATGTAGCCGGCTGTCGTATGGAGCACCCCTTTCGGCTTCCCTGTCGACCCCGAGGTGTACAGGATGAACAGAGGATGCTCGGAGTCGACCGCGACTGGCGGGCAATCGGCATCGACCGTTTCCATCAGTTCGTGCCACCAGTAGTCCCGATCGGGGACCATGTCGACATCGCCTCCGGTTCTGCGAACAACGACAACCTTCTGCACACTCGGGGAACGATCGAGAGACTTGTCGACGTTGGTCTTGAGCAAGACCTCTTTCCCGCGTCGCCAACCACCATCTGCGGTGACGACGATCTTGGACTCGGCATCGTTGTTGCGGTCGGCGATCGCATCTGCCGAGAAGCCCCCGAAGATGATCGAGTGCGTCGCCCCAATGCGGGCACAGGCGAGCATCGCAATGGCTAATTCGGGAATCATCGGCATATAAAGGGTGACCCGGTCCCCCGTTTCGACGCCGAGCTTCTTCAGCACGTTCGCAAACTTGCAAACCTCGTGATGCAGTTGCTGATAGGTGAGTGTCCGGGAGTCTCCCGGTTCCCCTTCCCAGATGATGGCGGCTTTGTTCTTTCGCCAAGTGGTCAGATGCCGATCCAGGCACTGAGCCGACGCATTGAGCTTTCCGCCCAGAAACCATTTCGTTTCCGGCATGTTGCCAGACATGGCGGTGTCGAACGGCTGCATCCAATCGAGTTCGTTGGTGGCGAGGTCGCCCCAGAAGCCCGCAGGATCTTCTTTAGCGTGCTGCCACATCGCCGCGTACTGCTCGGGTGTCACATTCGCCTGAGCTGCAAACTCAGGGGAAGGGGGGAACTTCCGCGTTTCGTGAAGGACCGATTCAATCGCGTTGGAAGAGGCTTCAGACATCGTGATTCCGAAAGTGACAGGAGAAACAAAGGGCAAAGAATCGCACAATCCATGGGCTTACCGACACGAAACGACCGGCCCATCGACGACAAGTCGTCGAGTCCGGTCGTTTTCCGGCAAGAACTTCGCCCCTGATGCTACGCCCACATCCCCAGAGTTTCAACGCCACGCCGTTTTGTTGCGCTTCAATGAGCCCTCTGCTGATGACTTTCTGAAACATCTTCCGACCACGTGTCGTTTTTTGACCTACGTTTCCATTGGGCAACACTTTTTTCGGGCCGGTCTGAGGGGATCATGGCAAACATCTTATTTCTCGACACATCGGACGTAGAACGCCAGCGGTTCGCACGGCTCGTGGCCAGTCGTGACGATTGGCAGGCGATTGGCGTCAGTCGGTTGACAGAAGCAATCGAGCGGTGCCAGTTACATCCGGTCGACCTGCTGGTGACGGAACTGTTTCTCGACGACACAGCGACCTCCACTTCCGAGAGCTTGGCCCTGCTCGAAGCGAATGCCGTTCAGTCGTCACCCCGGCCCAGCGATCCGTGTCGCATTCTGTCTCGGTTACGTGACGAAGTGCCGACCATTCCTGTCATTGCGGTAAGCGATCGTGCGGACGAACAGGCTGTCGCCGCCGCTTTCCGGGCCGGAGCGGTCGACTTCCTCCCCAAGCAGTTTCTCGATACGCAACTGATTGATGCCATCGATCGGGCTCTCGATATTGCCGAGACGACACGGCGTAAGACACGGCAAGCGAAGCTGATCAAGAACTGGACGGTGCGGGAAACCAAACGACTTCGACTGACGAGTGATCGAAAGCAGATGCCTCTCCTGGCTCAACAACTCGTCCGTTGGGGGATCGATGCCAACGTTCTGACCGAAGCGGACGATTACCGTGTCGGCGTGGCTTTGGAAGAAGCACTCGTCAACGCCGTTGTGCATGGCAACCTCGAAGTGAGTTCCAAGCTTCGCGAACTCGATGACGACGCCTACGAGAAACTCATCGCCCTCAGGGAACAAATGGCTCCCTACTGCGATCGAAGCGTCCGCGTTGGATTCACTCGCACTCGAAACGAAGTTCGCTACACGATTGCCGACGAAGGCCCCGGCTTCGATGTCTCGAAGCTTCCCGACCCGACATCGGAGGAAGCCTTACTGAAACCGAGCGGGCGGGGCATCCTGATGATGCGGGCCTTCATGGATGAGGTCTCCTTTAACGAAAAAGGGAATCAGGTCACTCTCGCCAAACGACGCCTCCGCACGGAGAGAGTACAGCCAGTCCATCAACCACAACTTCAGGAATCGTAACTGCCGACTCGTCTCAGTCACTTTCCCTCAAGGAAAGGGAGCCGCAGAACAGACAGCCAACTTCATACAGAGAGATCCAACTCCATGTTTCCCGCCGAGACTGAACATCTTGACGATGCACTTCCGATCGGTCGGCACATCCTCTTCGCCGATGATGATCCGGTGAGCCGTCTCTTGACGACCCGCATTCTGCAGTCGCTAGGGCACACGGTCGTTGCAGTCGCCGATGGATCGGAAGCGGTCGCGACAGCCGAGCGGGAAGCCTTCGACCTGATGTTACTGGATATCCGAATGCCGATTCTCGGTGGCTTGGAGGCGGCTGCACTGTTGCGTCAGCGAGGTCACACCTGCCCCATCTTCGGCCTGACGGGAAGCGTGCGCTGCGTCTCCGAAGTGGACTTCCTCGCCTCCGGGATGCAAGGCTGCTTCCCGAAACCGCTCCGCGTCGAGACCTTCACCACCCTCCTCGCCACCCACCTCCCGACCCCCGTACAGGCGTCCAACTAACCCGCCGTTTGGTCCCACACTTCAAGTGTGGGACCAAACGTTGAATTCGAAGAAACAAGCGGACCGTTTCCTCCTGTCGCGTTACGTCACTCCGTAGGCTTCCGTAAAGGCATCCTTCGCATAGTCTAGGGAAGCGTGAGCAAAACCTTTGTCGCCCCAGCCGGTCCCCCAGCTATTCCGAATGATAAAGGTTGTGGGTGTGTAGCCAACAATGGCGACGGCATGTCCTCCCTGCGCTGATGCCGCATCATAGGTGTCGAGTTTTCCGCCATTACTTGATGATGCGTTCATCCAGTTATCGTCACAGTCCAATCGAGTCAAGATCGGCCCGTTCTCCGCAATCCATCGTCGCCACTCAAGAGGGTTGCGTCCGAGATTAAAATAGTTGGAAATCTTCAGTCGCGACGCAATCGCATAAAACGTCTTGGCCTTACCCTGATAGAGTCTTCCTGAAGCGAACGGCAAATCGGCATCACTGACGGAGCCAAACTTCCGAGCAATGTCTAAAGCAGCTTTCAGGCTCGTTCCATCCGATTCAATAAAGGTCGTGGGCTGCGAGGTAAAGATGTCTGTTTCCTTCGCAGCCATCCAAGTAAATCGAACCGATAGCAATTGGGTGGTCGTAATTCGATTCGACTTGACAAAATGCCATCGACACACGGAATCTGTTGCCGCCCAGCCAACACAAGAACCGGTATTTCCTTGATCGCCGATTTTCCACCAAGACGCACGAAGGTCTTTGGACGCTGGGAGCGGTGCAGCCGCTGCTGCCAATCCAGCCGCCAGAGCGGTGTCAAAACTCCAGTCATCATCGGTGTTAGTGGACGGGATACAGTTCAGCACACGTGAAGTGTATTCAGACTTCGCAGGACGCCTTGTCCGTTTGGCTGCCGATGTTTTACGAGCAGAAGTCGTGGTTACCTTTTTGGCCATAACATTCCCCAGATTGTGGTTTCATGGGGCTGGCTGGCAGATCGAATTCGAACGCGATCCGGCCCCGATCGAGTCAACGTCTGCACTAGAGTCTCAGTCAATGCGACCTGCGTGTCAACAAAAAACTTTCCAATTCTTAGATCGCAAGTTGACCTGAGGGGACGCTTCCCACACGCTCTTGAGTCGTTTGTCTTACAACCCATGCGACTCCGTAAACTTCTCCTCGAACCACTGTTGCAGGTTGCGGTGGAGATAGGCGCGGAGCGGTTCCGGGCGGGATGCCAGGGAGGCGAGGCCGGTTTGACCTGCGGAGAGAAGATGACTGTCGGTCGGGGAGAGAGTGACGCGACCCAGAAGGTGCGGGTCGATCAGTTCCCAGTCGGGATCGCTCTCTCTCTTTCCCGTGATTGGTCGCATCGCCAGTGGCCCGCCACCGGGAGCACCAAGAGCTGGGTGCGGAAGTTGCGATGTCGCAGACGGTTCGAGCAACTTCCATTGACCCTCGAGTGATCTTCCCCCCATCCCTTCCAGAGAGATGAACACCGTTTGCTCAGTTTGGCCGACAGCATCGCTCTGAGTTGTCCGATCATCATCTTCCGTCATCGGAAGAGTTTCTAACGCAGAGGTAGCCAGTCTCGGGGCGATGTGCTGAGGGATCAGCAGTATCGCTTGTTTCGCTCCATTTGAGCCAACGGTCGCCAGCAGTTCACCTTGAGCACAGTAACGCCCCGGCAGACCTTCCCAACCGGCGTCGAGCAGCCAGCCATCTCCGGGAGCACGAACTTCTAACTGGTCCAACAGTCGCGACAGTTCGGCGAGTCGGGCGGTGATCGCTTGTTGATGCTCCCGTTCAGCAAGTGCCAAAGCCACCTCACCTCGCAGTTGATGCAGTCGATACTTCAATCGAGACTCGGTCAATGAGAGTTCGAGTTCTTCAGCATCTGCGGAGAGTTGCGGATTGACCAAACGTAACAGGAGGTCCCCCTGCTTCACATTTGCCCCGGCGGAGACAGAGACCTCTTCTACGAACCCTGCAACACCGGCCCGGACGTCATACCGAGGCTCAAAGTCGATGACGCACGGAACCTGTTGGCCCCGCGGAGCCGGGAGTGCTCCGCTTCCAATCCAGAGGGCTGTCACCAACAGCGATGTCATCCCGCCGCATCGCACCCATTGCCATTTCACCTGTCGTCTTTGCTTCACCAGTCGGACGAGAAATCGCCATGTCGGGAGGAGTAACCACAGTCCGGCCGAAATAGAAGCGAGCACGATACCGACACCCGGCAACAAGTTCGCTGCCCCAGCGGTGATCGAGATCGACACCAGCATCATCCAGACGACAGACGCCACTCCATACAGCGGAATGAGCCATTCACGCCGGTCTTTCCACGGACTGACCGGTCGACGTTCACCGAGAAAGATGGCCGCGAGCATTCCATTGACCCACGCTCTGCCTCGTGTGGAAAGGTTAGGCAAGTGCAACCAGTCGACGAGCAAATGATAACCATCAAATCGCATGAGCGGGTTTGCGTTGAACAACAGCGTTGTCACCGAAGCCGAGACGATGACATTGACCATGTGCATCGACAGGACCGGTGACGTCGTGTTTCGCCAGACGATGGCTGCGACCGCAGCGATCAGGAATTCGCAAAGCATCCCCGCCGCCGCCACCAGCATCCGCGATCCGCGTGACAGGAATCGTTGACTGCTCGTGACATCGACGAACGGCAAAGGCAAGAACATCAACAACAACACCCCGCATGAACGGACCTCTCCCCCAAATCGCCGACAGCAGAGGCCGTGTGCGATCTCGTGCATCAGCTTCAATCCGACCGATGTGGCGACGAGCGCGAGCCAGTTGTGCTGGTCGAGAACGTTGCCACTCTGGCCAGAGAAACGACTCCAATCGGTCAGCACGGAGAACAGCCCCCAGCCACACACGATGCACCAGACCGCCAGCAACGGCAACGAGATACTCCATCCCATCAGACGGTTCAGCCCAAGAAACAGCCCGTCCGGCGAGCAGATCGGGAACTGCAACATCACCGGATTCAACCAACGGAAATACGAATGACGCTGCCGCTCCTGGTCGCGATGCAACAAGCGGGCGACCGACTCGGAGGCTGCTGTGGTGACGAGGTCTTGTTCGATCAACCATCGACACATCGAAGCGGCTTCGGTCTCGGTCAGTGTGTCTCCCCCCAGAAACCGTGCCGACTCTGCCAACGCCCCCCCGAGTGTTTGCCGTCCATCAAATAACGACAGCAATGTATACTCCGCCAAACCGACTCGAAAGAACCGTCCAGTCTTGAGGTCCTCGACGACAAACGTTGGTTCGCGCTGGTCATCATCACGAGTCCAGCACACGACGCCGTCCCGCAGCTTCAGGGTGACCCCGGCAAGTTCAAAGGTCGAAAGATCAAGCGGCGGTAAAGTCATGAGTCTGTCTCTCGAAAGTGAGTAAGAGTCCGGTCTCCAATGGCCATTGCCACAACAACGGAGGCGAAGCCGACACGACGCTCCTTCTCCCCCGTGGTCGACGCTCTCCCTCACTTGTGAGTTGTGAAAAGATAGTGAGGTCGAACATGGGGGAGAGGGAGACGAGGATGTTCGCCGTCACTTAGGTCGCGAACATAATGACCCATTTCATGACCAGTGATGTGCAAACCTCAGATGCTTCACCATCCAACTCGGGTAACGACCCATTCCCACGGCTTATGAAAGAGCCGCCATCCGAGTGAGTGCGGTTGCCCTTCGATACGGGCGGTCCCAGTCATTCCGGGGCGGAGTGTCAGATCGTTGTTGGGTATCTCCAACTCGGCGATGAAGAGGTTCTCCTGATTACGAATCTCCGATCGAGGGCGGATGCGGAGGATGGTTCCCGTGATCTTCTCCCCCCCGGCCCCCTCCAGCCAGACGTCTGTCAGGCCACCAACTTCGATCTCCAGAATGTCTGCTGCGGGAACTTCCAGTTCAATCCGCAGCGGAGACAGCGGGCCGATCTCGTAGAGGATTTCTCCCGTTGTCACCGGTCGTCCTGCGGATTGTTTCAACGTTCCCGATAGCACGATCCCATCGATCGGGCTGACGATCTCCAGGTTCTCCTTACGCTGTACGAGGACTCGCTCCTTAAGCCCCAGACGCTGGGTTTCGAGGTCTGCCAGCATTGCCTGAGGCACCTCGGCACCGGTCAACTGCATGTCACGTTCGCGAGCCGCCCGCTCTCGATCGGCTTGCACTCCTGCGAGTTCCCAACGAAGCTCTCGACCATCCATTCGAGCCAGCAGCATCCCCTTCTGGACGCGGTCTCCCGGTTCGACAAACCCCTGTTCGACCAAGCCTTCATGTGGGGCCGACGCATAACGGCTGAGCACTGCTTCCGTTCGACAACGACACGACACCCGATACGGCGCACTCAACGTCATGAACCATCCCAGGGCGACAAGGGCAAACAGCACGCACCATCCGGGCCGACTTGTCAGCCCGCGTGTGAGCAGAGAGACGAATCGCTTGAAGAGGCCCGGCGTCGCCAGTTTGACCGTCGTCAAGGCGGTCGCCACATGTGGTGCGGCTGCCCGAAGAAATCGCAGGGAACGACTCCCATTCGGGTTCGATGGTGACGTATTGTCGGCATCCGCTTTGACTTGGCCAGTCGCTCTGTCTGTCGGGCCGACGACAACCCAGGCCCCGACCATCTCACCGGCCTCGGTCGTCAATGGAGTCGAAAGGATGGTCGATTGGTTTGTGGACTGTGCGAGACGTTGATGGGCAAGAAGGAGCTGCCGGGGGGTGTCATCCTGGGGCGGATAACAGGTCTGCCCCCCCCGCAGCTGAGATTCGATCATCGCCTGACGCAGATCACGATGGAGGTCGGAACTCCGTTCAAGTTCGCCGGTCCCCGACATCGCAACGAGTCGCAGTTTGCCATGAGTCCCGAGTCCGATGGCAACCATCCGCGCCCCCAGTTGACGCTGCACCCCATTCGCCGCCACAACAGCCCCGTCCTTTAATGTGGGTGACTGCACGACTTGCGAACTCAGCTCGCAGAGCGCTGCCATCGCCGAGAGCTGCCAATCTCCTTCGACCGACTCGAAACCCCTCGCCGCAATCCGTTGATAGCCCGCGACCACTTCGAGTGTCACTGCTGCCGACTGCACTTCCCCCAGTCGATGCGGCACAATCAACACCAACACCTCGTGGCGGCAGGATGGCAGCATCAGCGGTAACGAAAGGGCGATCCATCCCTCCGCAGGCTCCCTTCCGACCTTCGTCTGATCTCTCGTCCTGTGCCGACCAACATCCTTTCCGGGTGTTGAACGGGGCACGTCGACTGACTTTCTTTCGTCGGACGAACCGTCCCCTTGAGTCGTCGTCGCGGCGATGTCGATTGTCTGAAACTGCAATCGCCCCGACTGCAACGCCTGACGAATTCCAGATTGCAGCGACTCCTGACATCGCTGCCACAGACTTTCCGCCCCGAGACATCCCAACAAGATCAACGGCGACGGCGTGCTCGATTGGACGGAACTTGAAGGAGCCGCATTCTCATCGGCAAGCACGACATGAGCCGCACAGACCGCCGTGGTTTGTTCCAGCAACAGACGCCGCAACTCACTTCGCAGCGGATCGAGTCCCTTCGCTGTCGCGACAAGTCGATACAACTCGACATGCAGTCCACGACCTTCCTTCCCCGCAACCATCGCCCCCCGCTCCTGAAGTCCGGCTCCCGATCCCTGATCAAACACTCGAAAAGTCGACATGCTCCCCCTCGCAAACAGTGTGAAAGCCGTAGCGTCTGCTCCGCGAACCGTTTGGGACGACTCAGCGACTGCATCGATTCCCCTCCCCTCAAGGGAGCTTCAGTCGACACGGGATGCCGCTCCGAAGTTGGCCCCCCGCGTTGTCAATCAACACCTCGATCCGCACGGTCCCACTGTCGGCATCGGTTACGGGTGAAAGGAAGTCGAGTTGTGCCGGGAGTTCTTCAGACTTCGGCCCGACGACGACCGTCAGCGAAGCTCCCGGTTTGAGCTGCTCGGCCATCTCCGTCGTGATGTAGAATTTCACCCGCAGTTGATCGAGCCTGACAACCGTCGCGAGGACCGGTTCTGACAACGGGAGATACTCGCCGACACGTTGATGCAGTCGAGTGACGACGCCGTCAACCGGACTTCGCACCATCCGTCGTTCGATCTCGGCATCGATACGTTCGACCTCGACGAGATTGATGGCCGTCTCTTCTTCCGCCAGCTTGAGGGCCGCAACCGCGGCGTCGTACTCAGCTTCTGCCTTTTCGATTTCGTTACTGTTGGCATGACCATTGGCCAGCACGAGCGAGAGCTTTTGCTTCTGACGTTCTTTGAGCTTGACATCGACACGGGCCGCTTCGATGCGTGCGGTCGAACTCGCTCGCAGCTTTGCGAGTTTTCGGGTCGCTTCGAGGACGAGCGTGTCAAGCCGGGCGATGACATCACCCTGACTGACATGCTGACCTTCTCGCACGAGAAGTTCCCGGACGATCCCCGCGTCGGCTGCCGCGACATCGATCGTCTCAAAAGGTTCAATAAAACTCTGTGTCACTTGCGCCTGCAAAGTTGTCGCAGAGAGGAGTGACAGGGAGAGAACGATCAGCCCGACAGAAAGCCAATCTCCCCCGCGAGCCGCAGCCGGGCACCGCAGCACAGACCGAGCGGGCCGGACCGGTCGCGCACGCCGGGCCGGCTGCGGCTCACAGGGGAGAGATCGGGAGTATAGCGTCTCCGTCATCCTTGACATGACACAATTCCTCATTTTTTACAATATAGTGTTGCTAGGACCCGCTAGTCTTCAGAACCTATCCGTAGGACTCCAATATGTCGTCGTTAAATGGAAACTGAGGCGCCTAACATCGATTCACGAATGTCGTCTCCCCAAATATCTAACGCGACAAGTTGTTGGCGTCGTTGAAAATGAATAAGCTCTTGCCGACGTTGCAGGTCGGCCACGGCGGAGTCGAAACGGTGATGAATCACTTCACCCAGCGGACCTGCTGCCGATTGCATGCGTCGCATCAGTCGAGGGGCATGTTGAGAGATGAGTTCGTCTTCTGCAGAGACGAAGAACTGAGCCGAACCGGGCTGTCCCTGTCGTGCTGCACGTCCCGCAAGCTGTCGGTCAACTCGCGATGACTCGTGACGTTCGGTGGCCAAAACGTGCAGCCCGAGTTGCTTCGCAACCGCTCCTCGCAGTCGAATATCGGTTCCCCGTCCGGCCATGTTTGTTGCAATCGTCACTCGTCCCGCCGTCCCCGCCTCCCCGATGATTTCCGCTTCATCCTGGTCTTGCAGGCCGTTCAACAACCGGTGCGGCACACCATGTTGTGCCAGTGATCGACTGAGGCACAAACTCTCTTGAATCGTCCGGGTTCCGAGGAGAATCGGTTGTTCGGTTTGATGACGCGTGATGACGTCGGTCACGATGGCGGCCCGCTTCGCCGCGATCGTGTCGAAGTAGCGTGTCGGGAATTCTTGTCGTAGACAGGGACGAGCCGGAGGGACGCGGGTGATGGTTCGCCCGTAGAACTCCGCAAACTCCGCTTCGCTGCCAACCGCCGTGCCGGTCAGCCCCCCGAGGCCCGCATACTTCTGGAAGTAACGTTGACGAGTGATTCTTGCGACGGATGACTCGGAGGGTTTAATCGGCACCCCTTCCTTCGCCTGCACCGCCTGATGGAGCCCGTCTCGCCAGGATCGGTCGGAAAAAATGCGTCCGGTGTTCTGGTCAACGATACAAACTTCTTCGCCTCGGACAACGTAGTGGACATCCTTCTCGAATCGGCGTTTCGCCTGCATGGCATTACTAAGATACAACGTCCAACTTCTCGCGAGGGGATGTGTCGACGCTGAGTTGAGACGTTCAAACGAACGGGCGATTGCCTCCTCATGAAAGAGAATTCGGCCGTTTGCTTCGATGAGATAATCTCTTTCTTCGACCATCGCGTCGACCGCCTGTCGGGCGATGTGATAGGGATAGGGAGACTCTTGGGAATCCGCGGGTCCACTTAATACTAAAGGAGTTGCGGCCTCATCAATGAGGACAGAGTCAATCTCATCAAGGATGGCATAGGCATGTCCCCGCTGGCGGATCGGAGGGATGGGTGGCTCGTCTCCACAAAGGATCGCACGGGTCCGTGAGCCGGGAGAGGCATTCGTAATAGTGCGGACGATGAGTTGGTCGCGAAGATAGTCGAATCCGAATTGATAGCCTGTTCCATAGGTTACGTCGCAAGCATAGGCATTTCGGGTAAGGTCCAGGTCGGCATCTCCGGGAATCAAACCGCAAGAACAGCCGAGAAGTCGAAAGACAGGCCGCAGTTCCTCGCAGTCGCGCTGAGCGAGATAGCTGTTCGTCGTCGCGACATGGACGCCGTCCCCTTCGAGAGACCGTGCAAACGCCGCGAGACCGGTGACGATCGTCTTTCCCTCCCCGGTCTGCATCTCGGCGATCCTTCCATCAGCGACGAGGAGTGCTCCCCAAAGTTGGACTCCATGTGGATGAAATCCAAACGTCTTTTGCACGGCGACCCCTGCCAGAGCAATGGCTTGCATCCGTCCTTGGAAGCGATTAGCCTGAGAGAGCGTATTTCTGGGTCCGCGAAACTTCTGTCTTAATAAATCGGCTTCCAATTCCAGCGATGTGAGACTTCGTTCGACGTGATCGTGATAGAGCCTCAATAGTGCATCGGTCACTCGAGCGGCATTCAGTCCTCGCACGATGAACTCGGGGTGTGTGGTCGAATCAATGGCCTGTGGGGTCATCAGGAAAGTTGCGTCGCCGTTTTCCCTCGCCCATGTCGTGTGGGGAATAACAGGGAAAACGCTCCGCCGTCGATGTGTCGTGCTTTGCCGGGCCGGGCTTCCCTCGAACGTCGAAGGAACTGACAGGTCATCAACGGCGGAGCTAATGCGGTCCCCCCTCGGGCACCGCAAGAGTCGCTTTAGGTTAAGGATAAGCCAGAGTTGGCTCTTGAGGACGTGAGAAACTGGACGGCACCATCCCGGTGGGCTTGTCGAGGATTGTGCGTGGCAGGTCGCCATCCTGAATGCGGCCTTCGGAGATGGACTCTTGTTGAATCAGAGTCCCCTCGGCCTTCTTGAGATTCATCAGTGAGAGGTTGTACGTAAGTTCTGCCAGGCTGAACCCTGTTTCGGCGGCAGTCAATCTCTCCTGGGCCCGCAGGAGTTGATCGAGAATCAGGCCAGCGTTTCCATCCATTCCGGGGAGATGCTTCCAGCGGGATTCGATCGAGTCGACTTCGGCATTGGCGGCGAGCATCTGTTCATACTTTGCCAGCATCTCGCCATAGGCAGTTTCAACTTCGCGGACTGCCACTTCGACTTCCACCTTAATGCTTTCGGTTGTCGACCGGTAGCGACTCTGCATCTGCCGAAGTTCGAGGTGTCGCCGTGTGTGCCGAGCACTGGCAGCCCGATTTCCTAATGGGACTTCATACTGAATGCCAATCGTATAGCTCGGACGACCCACAGAGTATTGATTGCCGATGGCCTGCGGGATGTCACTCTGTCCTTGCAGGCCACTAATATAGGCTTCGGTGACGAGATTGAGTACGGGGAGCAGTTCATTCCAGGAGACGTGCGTTCGGAGGCAGGCCGCCTGAATTTCTCTGAGGGCGAGATTAATCTCTGGACGAGACTGCAACGCAGTTCCCATCGAATGGGAGAGGTTTGTGGGGAGAAAGTCGTGGGTCGGCGTGTCGAGTGGAATAAGTTCGACCGAGTCTCCATCTCCCAGTTCCGGAGCGTTGACGAGACCACGGATGCGCGACTCGGCGTTTTTGACGGCGGTGAGTGCCCGGATCAGATCGGCGCGACGAGTCGCCACTGCGGCGCGGGCATTGGCGATCTGAGTCTGATTAGCGTCGATTTCGGCTCGACCCACGAGGTCGGCCAGAATACGGGTCGACTCGGCATAAAGGCGGTACTTTTGCACGAGTGTGGCCCGTTCGAGATGCAACCCCCAGTAAGCACGGGTCACTTCGAGCAGATGAGTCTGCAACTCGCGATGGAACTCATCGGTCGCAGCGGCGGTGTCAATCTGCGCGAGCACGACGAGGCTGCGGTTGTATTCTTCCCCTGAACCTCGAAGCAGAGGGTGCGTATAACTTAATGCAAGGCGAGCGGTCCCCTGGTTATTAGGCACAAAGAATGTGGAGTTCGTATTCTGGTGTCCTAGTTTTTGCGAGATCTCGAATCGACCCCCTTGTTCATTCTTGCGACGAAGGCCGGCGGCGATATCGTATTGATGATTCTG
>JAWKTT010000047.1:0-32326 GCA_041398965.1 Planctomycetaceae bacterium
AATGGTCGCGGGTTCCGCACCACATCGGTCTATGATGCTGCTGGTCGGAGCATTGTCAGCGTGAATGCCAATGGGGGACGGACCTCGACGGTCTACGATGCCGCAGGCCGCACGATCGCGTTGATCGACTCCGCAGCGCGGCGAGTCACGTTCCAGTACGATGCCGTCGGACGGGAGATCGACAAAGTCAATCCGCTGGGCAATCGCAAGACGACGATCTACGATGCCGTCGGGCGGACCGCAGTCAGCATCAATGCAGGCAGCGAACGGACATCGTTCACCTATGACGCAGCCGGACGGCCGATCGGGCAGCAGTACCCGGACGGCACGCGATCCACTTGGACAGACGATCTCGTCGGCGACCCGCTGGTGATGGCATGCGATTACGGACGGTTCACCCGCACGTTTGATCCGAACGGCCATGTCACGAGTGTCCATTGGCCTGCCGAGGGGTTGGTCACGTTTACCTACGATGCTCTGGGTCAGCGGGAAACGCGAGTCGAAGAGGGGGGACTCACCACCACCTTCACGTTTGATGCAGCAAAGCGACTGACCCGGCTCGTCAACGGACATGGCGAAGTCACAACGTTCCTGTACGATGTCGCCGGCCGCGAGACCGTCAAACTGCTCGACAACGGCACCCGGCGCCTTTCGGTTCTTCGAGAAATGACTTACAGTCAAGCCGGTCAGGCTTCCAGATGGCGTCGCTGGTGGTGGTGATCGATTGCAGGGGCGTGCTTGACAATTTACTGGGCCGAATCGGCATATCTAAGCAATACCGAAAAGGAAGTCAGGCACAGCCTGACCTACTTCAACTAGCGCGTAGTACCGATAGAAAGGAACGATGATGCCAGTCAGGCAGTACCTAGTTGCGATGAGGTGGATATTTATGGTTGCCGTCTTGACAATTTGTGAGGGATGCAGGGAGAATGCGTCACCACTTGGCTTTCCAAAAATGAAATATATTACATACAAGTCGAGAAATAATGGAACGCGAAGAGTCAGTGATATCGTCTTGAACATTGGAGGCGAGGAAAAGCGGCTCTCCAGCATTGACGGCGGCCTTGGGAACTGGGAGGCGTTTGCTCCTCCCCTTATCGCGGAGGAAATCACGGTGAGTTTTCGGATCGATGGGAGTGATGAGTTGCATATGAAAACGTTTCCCTATCGCAGCGAGGTTCCAGACCCAAACATCCGGCACCTCGTCATCAAGATCGTTTTTACGGATGACGATGTCTTTCTAACGCTTTCTGAGTCCTGACACTTTCCGTGTCGGGTCGCTGGACGTCTCAACCTGGTCGGCAATCGGCTTACGCTGGACGATGGCCTCACGGTCACCAGTAGTACCTATGATGCGGCCAATCATCTGCTTACCACCGATGATGGTTCCGGCCTCACCACGTATACCTACGATGCCGATGGGAATCAGCAGTCGCTGGAGGTTCCGGCAGGGGACATCACCACGTATGTCTGGAATGCCGACAATCAGGTGCTCAGCGTCGAGCAGCCTACAGGAGACGTGACGACCTACACCTACGCCCCCGTCAACCGCAAGGGGGACCTCCTCCGCGTGCAGCGGGAGACGGAGGGTTCAGGAGTTGGACATGTTTTCGAGGACTCGGGCGAAGGCGGCGTAGGGGCCGGGGGTGGGGAGGGCGAACCGGACTGTGGCGGGTTGGCCTTTGGACTCAAAGAATCGGCGGACGGTGTTGAGGGCGATTTCGGCGGCGAGGTCCATCGGGTAGCCGTAGGCTCCGGCACTGATGGCGGGGAAGGCGATTGATCGACAGCGATGCTCGGCAGCGAGTTCGAGAGAGGCACGGTAGGCGGCCTGCAACAGGGCTGGTTCTCCCTGACCGCCCCCTCGCCAGATGGGGCCAACGGCGTGAAAGACGAACTTCACCGGGAGCAGACCGGCCGAGGTGGCGACGGCGGAACCTGTCGGGCATCCGTTGGGGTAGCGAGATTTGGTTTCAAGCATCACCTCGGGGCCGGCGGCTCGATGGATCGCTCCGTCGACCCCTCCCCCCCCGGCTAACTCGGAGTTTGCCGCGTTGACGATGGCATCGACCTGCTGCTCCGTGATGTCACCTTGAACTAATTCCAACCGGCATTCGTTGAAGATCACGACCATTGTCTTGCCCTGAGCTGAAAGAAACGTGATGATGCTTTCTTGAAGGGGGGAGAAGGTTTTCCCCTCGACGAACTGTAATGGAATCTCACGGTTCCTCGACATGGAGTGAGGTAGGAAATGCGACGATTGATGACTCTTTGCTGTGGGCTTGCGATGAGTGCCGTTTTGGTGGGATGTCGCCAGGAGGCGACTCCGACGACTGGTTCTGGCGAAGCAGCGACAACGACCGAGACCAGCACCGACACGGGAAACACCACGGGCGGCGGTGACGTCAACCTGGGTGACCCAGGTACGATCGAACTCGGAACCCCTGCGGAATCAGCCGAGCCCCCAGCAAACGCCCCGTCAGACTCGTCGACCGAAGGCCCCATTCTTCCGGCTCCAAAGAACCCCTAGGCAATCCATTTGCGGTTCCAATAACAGCCCCATTCATACACCGCCAGGTTGAAGGTATGGCAACTGATGTCCTTGACAAGATCGTCACCCGAAAGCGGGAGGACATCGACACGGCACGACGTCAACGTCCCGAGGATGACCTCCGGGCGCTGCTTGCTGATGCCCCCCCTGTTCGAGATTTCGAGCAAGCCTTGCGCGCTGCGTATCCGATGGGATTGATCGCTGAGGTTAAGAAAGCGTCTCCGTCGGCAGGGCTCATTCGTCCGGACTTTCACCCCGTCGAAATCGCGAAGACATACGAGCAACACGGGGCCGCTTGTATTAGTGTGCTGACGGAGGAACACTTCTTCCAGGGACATCTCGACTTCTTAGTCGCGATTCGAAAAGAGGTGTCTATCCCGGTACTCCGGAAGGATTTTCTGATTGACCCGTACCAAGTTGTTGAGGCTCGGGCAGCCGGGGCGGATTGCGTCCTCCTGATCGCTGAGTGCCTCGACGACGCCACGATGCAACTGCTGTACGATGAAACGCTCGCACTCGGGATGCAGGCTCTGATCGAGATTTACGAGCCGAAGAATTTGCAGCGGGTTCTCGATTTGACACCGCGACCGACGTTTCTCGGGGTGAATAACCGCAATCTCCGCACCTTCGTCACCGATCTGGGGCACTGCGTTCGTCTTCGAGAGGAGGTTCCGGCAGACACCTTGCTCGTCGGCGAAAGCGGCATCCACACCCGAGCCGACGTCGAACGCCTCCAGTCGGCAGGCATTCACGCGATGCTGGTCGGCGAAAGCCTTATGCGACATCCCGCCATCGGCCCCCAGGTCGACCTGTTGCTGGGAACGGCGTCGACCAACATGTGCTGAAATGAAGACTGGCGCGGGACTGGCCGTCGCGACTAAGGAAGGGTGATACCGTTAATCAGGAAGGAACCGCTAAACGACCCTGCGGGGAAGAAGGCGGCGTTCGGGAAGGGTTGGAGTGCGCCATTGGCGGCCTCGAATATGTTGTTATCGGTTCCGACGAACGTGAGCGTGTCGAGAACTGTCTGCACATCGAAGAATCTTTCTGGAAGGTTAAACGTAAACGTCGGATCGTTGTGTCTCACAGTGTTACGATTAATCGCAAAGGTGGTCGTTCCCGAGTTGATCGGGACAAAGAATCCAACACCGTTGTCGTTGCTGAAGAGCATGTTGTTATCTTCGAGCAAGACATTGTTGCCATCTGCTCTAAACGACATTTGAATGCCGCGAGACTGAAAACCAGAGAAGCTCATACCATCGGCCTCGATGAGCGTGTTCGGGTCAATGGGGCTGACGACAAATCGCCGGTTGGCGAGAACGTTGAGAGTGGCCGGACCACTGAAGTCAAAGTTGGCTCCGACGGTTCGATCGGCTGCATTTCCTGTGGCAGCGTTCCCGGTACCGATGACGCGATTGTTCTGAAAGATAACAAGTGCGCTTTCTGTCGTATTGAGAGTTTGAACATCAAACCCGACCTGGTCCACTCCCCCCTGCAAGTTCCATGTTGTGTTCTGGACGAGAGCGTTGCGAATCTCCCCTTCCCAGTTCACGCGGAAAGCGGATGCCGTTGTGGTCAATGGAGAGCGATTCACGGTAAAGATCTGGGCTCCGGTCGTTCCCGGTGCCGTGTTGTCGCCGACTCTCAGGTTCAAGATCGCCCCTTGCCCCCCATTTACTGTGGTAATCAGGAAGGCATCGTCATCGACGCGAGAGAACCCTTGATCGGTCACAATGTTTCGCTCAAAAACGTAGGTGTAGACCTGGTCGGCGGTAAGCGTATCATCGGAGGCGACGGTAAGAGCACGACCAATCTCGGCGATGAAGTGCTGCCTTCGGCCATTCCCCAGCGCCGTGGCGTCTGTTCCATTGTTCGTGAAGATGCTATCAGCAATACGGACGTTTAACACGCCGCCGTTGGCAATGCCGGGGTTTCGATCGCCCAGGACGACTCCTTCATGCACACTCCCACGAACTTGGGAATTGGCAAGTTCGAACGTATTCATGCCATCAGCCAGGATGCCGATGTTGTCGTTGGCGTTGAAGTCGAGATTGTTTAGTCTCACAGCGTTCGAGGAGTCCAAGATGTCCAGACCGTTGTAGTCGAATACGGCTCCCGCGAATCCGGCACTTGTAATTACGCCGGTTGCATTGACCCCCGTGTTCGTGAATGACCCCGGCGTATTGGCCACCAAGATGCCGAAGTCTGGCGAATTGGTCGAGCCGATGGAGTCAAATATAACGTCCATCGAGTTATTATTCGTAATGGTCACTGCTCTCCCATTGATGGCACGTACGACCCCAGTGCCTATTGCTAAGTCACCGCTATTCTGGATTCGTATGGCTTCGTTAGCTGCACTGGAGACTTGAAGATCCGCAAACGCCAGATTGACGTTGCTATTATCGACGAACAGCCCTGCGGTGCCGATGTTAGCTCGTGACGCTGTAATGACTAGTTGATTAAAGGCGACATCGCCCGTCACACCATTGACCTCTACCGCCGGGAAGAGTGAGGCTGCCCCATTGTCGATATTTGTCTGACCATTGAATGTCCATGCCCCCGAGGTACCAGCAAGTTCGATCCCGCGTTGCACACGATTGGTAATATCTCCTCCATTCAAGATACCGACAGTCGGTCCGCCGAGGGCGCGAATCCCCGAGAGTGCGGTATTGTTGATCGAGAAGGGACCGGCCATCCGAAGTTCCGAACCGAGAAGGTTATTTGCATTGACGTTAATCCCGGCCCCCGGGCTGTCGGCAATGGTCAATGACCCGTTAAACAGCAAGTCGCCTGATGACTGCGCGAACTCGACCGCATGGGCTCCAGCGGGGGCACCGTTATTTGCGGAGATATTGACGGCATTGCTGAAGACGACCGCATTTGTCGTATCCACAATGCTAATCCCTGTATTGATCCGATTGTTGACGATCACCGAACTTGCAAATCCTACGCGAGCATCAGCGTCGAAGATATTAATGGCAACTCCGTTAGGATTCTCGGCATTCGCTAATGGATCGTCGATCACCAGGTCACCCGAGACGCTGGTCGCCCCGCGGATATTCAGGAAATCCAGTGTCCCTCCGGTCAATGCGATGTTGCCAAATTCGACCGATGCCGTTGAGAATCCATCAACCAAGACCCCTTCGGTCGTCGAACCTGCTGCCGTCGTTATCGACGAGCGAACGAGATTGACCGATCCGGCCGCGTTGTTGATATGCACTGCTCTCGCAGTCGGCGAACTGGCGGTAATCAGCGATAGAGGATTCGTCGAGCTTGAGGTCCCCAGCGTAATGTCGGCTGATCCCCCGGAGATGAACAGCGACTCTTGTGTCGTCCCCGTGATGTTCGTTTCGAAGAGGTTGATTGCTCCCGACGAGTTGACGATCTCGATCCCGCGACCCGTCACGGTGTTGATATCAACACCACGCACTGTTGACCCGTTGACGCCGTTGATGCTGATTCCGTTACCATTGGTCACGTTGTTGATGACGAAGCCGGCGAAGGTTGCCCCATCGGCCATCGTGACGGCATCGCCATTGACGCCGGTCAGGTCGATGATGGGACGCCCGCCACCTGATGCTGCTGGGAGTTCAAGCGGGCTGCTGAATCCGCTGACAGCCAATGTGTGAGTGATTCCTTCGCCAAAAACACGGTCTTGTGCCCCAAGGGTGATCGGCTGAGTAAAACTACTTACACCATGAACAAAGATCACGTTGTCTGGACCGGCTGCCGGTGCGTTCGTGAAGGCCGAATTAATCGACATATAGGGATCTTCAAAGGTTCCTGTTCCAACACCAGCAGCCGTCGTGTTGACGTGTTCGATGAAGTACGGATTTCCGGTGTCCGGATTCGTGGCGACCAATCCCGCATCGATCAATCGCTGATCAACTGTCGTCACAGTCCACTGACGTTCGACCCATTGTGCAATTCGGTTGTACTGGTTTGCCCCGAGTCGAGGCCCGCGCTCGGTCTTGTGCCAATAGTTAATATCAGCCCCGACAAGAACGTTCTTGTCAAACACTCCGTCTTCGGAGAATTCCGCATAGATGTGCAGAAATCGATCGGCGAAACTCGTGTCGGCGCGAAGCTTCCAACCGTTGACTTTTTCGATCTGACTATCTTTCGCGTTGTAGAGATACCAACCGGCGGAGGTTTCGAGATTGATTGACTCGGCGATGCGGCCCGGAACAGGAACGGTGAACATCATGTCGACGCCGCCCGTCGAGGTCGCCGAGTCGCGGAAGCCGTCGAAGAGAATCTGGTTCGCATTGAAACGGCTGGAGTTCGCGACGATCCCCGAGTTGATAATGGCGGTGTCTTCGCCGGTGGGATAGTAGAAGTTGGTCCGGACGTCGAAATTCTCCGTGAGCAGTTCGATACCGAAACCAGCCTGTTGAAACCGGGTCCCACGACGGGTCTCATCCACGTCGAAGAACGCGTTCGCACCGAGAATCGAGTTGTAGGCTGGAAGGAAGTGCCGTGCGACCACACCGCCCGACATCGCGGTGAAGCCACGATTGGTCCGCAAGACACGGAAGTCTGCCGCCAGGAAGTTTTCTTCAAACGTCGAGTAGGGGGCGACCTCCAGAAAGGAGAACGACTCGTTATGTCCCACTGCTGGTCCAGTAATGTGACCGAGACGACCGAGAACGCCGTAGCCTCCGACGGTGTTCGGGCCACCATTCGATGACGTGGCATCGGCCGACCCAGAATCGCTGCCGGGAATGGACCACGAGTTGTCCTGATAAGCTGCCTGAGCCACCGGGCCATTCGAGGCGGGGGGCCGCGAGGCACTGCTCCCGCGAGATTGTCCCTGCACAGGTTGCACCGTGGACATCGAGCCAATCACTAGCACAGCACCGAACAGGAGTGCCGTCGTGGTTCGACAGAACATCGTCATCAAGGGCATCCGATCACCTCCGGAGGATCGCCGTACGATAGGCATAGTTCAATAACTCCGCGATCCTCGAACGATCGATCAGGCAGACCATTTCCGCCTGTGTTCCAACGGGAACTTCACACAGACCGGCCACTTCCTCAGCCGAGAGAAAGGGACAGATCTGTGAGATAAACGATAACCCCAGAGTCCGCTGGTTCGTGGTATCACACACCGGCGAACCGACTCCAGGAGAATTTCACTCGCCTCGTCTGCAATTGCTGACGAGGCTTGTGAGAAAGACGCACAAACTTCTAGGGAAACCCCAATATGGGCCAGAACGGCCCGTTCCAATGTCACCCTCAGGGGAGAAAAATGGAACTTGGGGCGGAACTCAGTCACAGAAACGTGAGTGAGTCGGGGGGAATCATGGGAATTTTGAGATATCGGGCCGGAAACTATCCAATCGCATGAGCATCTCAAAGATGAAATCATTGGCACACGGCCCCAATCGGCAGGAACTGACAGGTCGTCCCTTGCAGGCGGCACTTTCCGCCGAAATCCATACAGTCAACGACCACGAGTCGCCGAAAGCCCCACTCCTGAAAAGCGATACCATCACGAACTCACGCGGGCCGTTGAGCGATGCGTTGATGAAGCCAAAAACGTCCTGTACAGGCGTTCTTCTCATTAGGCGAAAGCGTCATCGGGCGACGGACTTGAAGGTTCATCATCCATGACCGTTCACTGCGGCATGTTACTTCGGTGCTGTCATACCGGCGGCGTCGCGGAGCATCATGGCTCCGTCAACTTCGGTGTTGGGGGTGGTCATTGCTTCCGGGTCTTTCGTCCCCTCTGTTTCTTCCGTCTTCGCCGGGGGTTCGGTTGTGGAGGGGGTGGTCTCTGTGGTTGGTGAAGATTTGGAGGCTGCTGGGGCGAGGATCGTCACCACGAACTCAAACTTTGTTGGAAACACCGATGCCCCCCCGTCGACGACAGAACGTTCGACCAGTTCAAATACCGTCACGTTGTGGGGCAGCAGGAAGTACAGACGGCCATCGACATCTTGAAAAGTACATTGGTACATCTCGATCCCGACACGGGCGACGAGATGATGGCCGAGGCTGCCACACATCGATTCGCGACCGAGACTCTCCATGAAGTCGCCGACGTTTCCCATCCGCATCCCCGACGACGTCGCAGAATCCCAGACCCTTGCGAACTTCTCCGCTCCGGAACGCACAATTTGAAGCCGAGGTTGATCGAGAGAAACGACCTGTTGCTTCACGAAGTCTATGAGCGGGACGTTTCCACGCAGGTCAACCCGAACGACCCGCACATCGGGGCCCGGATTGTGAGTGATCCGCAGTCCTTGTTCATCTCCTTGAAACCGGATGGTCCCGAACGACTTGCCGGCCAACTCCTTCATCAACACACGAGGGTCATCGCGAAACTCTGCGAGCATCCGTTCGACCCGGTCGGGAGGAAGTGGAAACTGCCCGCGGTCGATCACAATTTCTAGTGGAAACCCGTCGGCGACAACTTCCGCTTCCATCGGCCCGGTGAAAGTCGCGCGGGTCGAGAAGTAATATCCCCCGCCAATCACCAGCAGCCCAACTCCCAGAATCAAAGGGATGACCATCCGCCCCCAGGAAGTCTTGCGTTGCTGTTTGATCCGATCCGCATAGGAGGATCCTCCCCCTTTTTTTCCGTCGGCCCCCTGAGTCGAAACGAAAACGCCGGCCCCTTCGTCCACCACGACGGGGAAGTCGGTCACCGCGTCGCCCCCAGCTTCGATATCGATCCCCAGCCCTTCGCCCAGACTCGGCCCAGACGTCGGTCGATCAGAGAAGTTGAAGTCTGTCGATTCATCACTTTCTGCGTCAGATGTTCCAGCATGATGATTCGACGTTCGAAGAAAACTCCCTCGTGCCGGAATGATCCCCGGCACAATCTCATCCTCAGGGCGACTGACATTCTGCGAATTCTGCGGCGAATCAGGTTCTGTGACGTTGGAAAAGGAGACTTTTTCACTGGACGGCCCCGCATCGCTCGTCACGGGGATGTCGCCGATTGGTCCGCGAACCACGGGTCGAGGGGGCAGGGGGGACGACGGTGGGGCTGCCTTCGCCGAAGCTTTGGATGTTCCAACTGGGGGTTTCGGTGCAGATGAGGTCGCAGGGGAACGGGGAGTTGCTGGTGTTTCAAGTACCGGAGGGGTCTCGGCTGGTATGGATGAGGCCGCGGCGGGCGTGGTCGGCGGCGGCGACTGGGCGTCCGCAATCGCAGGAGGATGCGGGGCCTCGCCCGGTTTACGCGGAGGGATCGGAACCGTCAACTTGGTTTCGCACTTCGGGCAGCGGCCCACTTTGCCTGCGGCGGCATCGGCGACCTTAATCGGAGCCGTGCAGTACGGACAGTCAAACAGGATTGCCATGACATCCCACGCATGAGGAAAGTAACGCAAATTCGACAGTTTTCGACAAACTTAGCACCCCAGCCAAGAACTTCAAGAATCCCTGACCCTTACAAACCGGACATCCTTCAAGTCCACACTCGCGAAGACCGATTGTGAAGTGATAGTGGACCATACTCCCCGCGACCAGAAAACTCCTGAGAAATCAGGAAACTCGCCAATTTCTCCTTCAGATTCCATCCGGAGAATTCACTCAATGTCGTCAGCCAACCGGTCCGAGACGTTTCATCTCGGGTTTTTGCGTATCGTCGAACAGCCCGGCTCGGGAGCCGTTGGAGGTTTGCTGGTCACCAATCGGATGGGGCGCCCCCTTGAGTTTCAGTGTACGACACCCGTCAAGGCGAATCGAACTCAGGAAATCCTCTACGGCCCGACGCTTCGGCCATTCGTCTACTCGGAACTCATCGGGAAGACGCTCTGGGAACGTCTGCAAGTGAAGCCGCAACTGTTGATCGTGAATCAGCTCGAACTGCTCGAACTGAGGATGCACATCTCGGTCCCCGTAGGCTGTATCCTGGAATCTGCTTCAGAAGCCCGCGACCTGCCGGACCACCTGAAGATACAGATTGGGCATCACCAGATTTCGTTGCATCCCGAGTTCGCGGAAGACCTCGTCAGTATACAAGAGCAGTCGAAACATATCCCCAGCGATGCCGACCTTCACGAGCCGATCGACCGCATCGGCGATGCCCTCGAAGAGACACTGCGTATGGCTTCCTGAGGACACCTCTTCACACCGGTGACTCGCGGCCATGACATGGACTCGTCACCCCGCGATCACCACTCCCCGTCGACCGCAACGAAACCGCCACTCTTGACGTCACGAAACGGAACGGATGCCGTCGCATGTCAGACACTCTCTTCGACCCCTTCCGCCTCATTGACCCACAGCAGGCTGCACAACCGCAGTCTCTCGGTCAGCGGTTTGTCGAGCCGCAGTTCCTCGAACAGCTATCGGAATCTTCGTCTTCAAAACTGATCGACCACGAGCCGACACCGCCGCGACCTCACATTATGAGTGCGGTTTCCAAAGTCGGATCAGCCTCCGATCACGAGACATCCACGATTGAAACGCTCTCTCCGACGCTTAACGTCTCATCTCCGGACATCCACATTACCGGGATGAATGGAGCCTTGAAGCGCTTCCCGAAGCTTGATGTCGATGCGGTTCCGCTCCTTGGGCGGGCCGGTTTCGTCCCACGTTGGAAGCCGTACTGGCCCAAGCCCAAGACCTTCACACTGACCTTTCCAGCCGGCATGGAGTTTCTCCCGCCAAAGGAAGAGACCGCCAGCGAGAAGCGAGAACTCCGCCATCTCGCCCCGCCACAGGTCAACACCGACGGCCAGGAGATTCGCAAAAAGCCGACCCGCATCAAGCCACCAGCCGACGCACTGTCTCTCGAAGACCGGCTCTTCTACGTGCTGCAACCACCTCTGGAATCGTGGCTGCGCGGGCAGGAACTGATCATGCCCTTTGAACCTTTCCCGTATCAATACCAGGGAATCGCGTGGCTCTTCTCGCAGAAGGCTGCCCTCCTTGCCGACGAAATGGGACTCGGCAAAACGATGCAGACGATCACCGCCGTCCGCCTGCTGCTTCGCTCGGGACAGGTCCGACGCATCCTGATGATCTGCCCGAAACCGCTCATCCCCAACTGGCAACGCGAGTTCAAGACCTGGGCCGAAGAGGTCCCCATCACCACCATCGAAGGGGACGGGGCACGACGCAAAATGATCTGGCAACTCCCCGGCTCATTCGTCTTACTGGCGAACTACGAACTCGTCGTCCGCGACTTTCAGGAGATGATCCATGAAGGTCTCAAGCAGTCCGGCGAGAAGTCGGTGGGACAAACACTTTCGCACGATGGACTCGGACGTTCGCTCCGAGCCGGGACGAAACAGTCGGCCCTCGGCTCGGCCCTCGCCGGACTCCCCAAGTTTGATCTTGTCGTACTTGATGAAGCCCAGCGGATCAAGAACCGCGAATCGATCACATCGAGCGTCATCCGCAGCATTCCTCGGAAACGATCTCTCTGCCTGACAGGGACGCCGATCGAGAATCGCCCGGAAGAGATGTCGAGTCTGTTCGAGTTCATGGGGGTCGTCCCACCTGCCGGCAACCCCGACCTTCGCCAACTCCGTAAACT
Organism: Planctomycetaceae bacterium; assembly: GCA_041398965.1. Lineage (GTDB taxonomy): Bacteria > Planctomycetota > Planctomycetia > Planctomycetales > Planctomycetaceae > JAWKTT01. The sequence goes on from JAWKTT010000047.1 coordinate 12,051, forward strand.
GAGTGAAGAGTTCGTGCTCCGGCGGACCAAAGACCTCGTCATGACCGATCTTCCCCCCCGTCTGGATCGGGACGAAATCATCGAACTCGCCCCGGCTCAGCAGATCGCTTATGACCAGGCGGAAAAAGATGGGGTCATGAACCTTAACGATCTGGGCGAACAAATCTCGATTCAAAACGTGTTTGAGTTGGTTCTCCGACTCAAACAGATCGCCAACTACGACCCACTCACCGGCGAGTCGGCCAAACTCGAGCGACTGCAAGCCGACATGGAGGAAATCGCCGCCTCCGGTGGCAAGGCAATCCTGTTCAGTCAATGGACCAAAACCATCGACTGGATTGCCGCGCGGCTCCCAGTCGGCAACCCCCTCATCTATCACGGCGGCATCCCGACGAAAAAGCGAGAGCCGATTCTCGACCAGTTCAAGCACGACCCCAAGGCGAACATCCTCCTGATGAGCTACGGCACCGGAGCGGTCGGCCTGAACCTGCAATTCGCCGGATACGTCTTCCTGTTCGATCGCTGGTGGAACCCCGCCGTCGAAGATCAGGCGATCAACCGGGCCCACCGCATCGGAGCGACCGCTAGTCAGATCATCGTCTCGAAGTTCATCTGCAAAGACACGATCGAAGAACGGATCGACAAGGTTCTTCAACAGAAGCGGGACATCTTCAACTCCGTCCTCGGTGACGGCGACAACGACAACGACGTTTCGCTCAGCCTCACCGCCAACGAAATCTTCGGCCTCTTCGACCTGAAAGCCCGCACAAGGAAGGGGGACGTGAAGTCGATCTCCCCCAAGAAACCCGAAGCCGCCTGAGAGTGCTGAACAGTCCCCAAACAATTTCGCGGAAGATCGCAAGCTCTGCGGTAAACAGCCAACACCCTCTGCCTCTACCCACACCCCGGCCGCGCTGGGGAGCCGGGGTGTGGAGGTCGCTGAAGACTAGATGGGCAAGGTCCACAATTAGACAGGCAAAGTCTCAAAGGCCTTGACTTTGGGTTCCTTGACTCCCGTGTTGTTCCCGAAGTCGATCAGTTCGTCCAGCCCCTTGCCACCGTTGAAGCTGGTTTTTGTGCCGAAAGTGTTGCCTTGAAGAGTTCCTTGGAAAGGACTCCCAAGACTAAGTGTGTCGTCGCCCGCACCGAGATTCACAGAAAGGGACTTTTGGATTTCGCAACCCGAAATGGAAACTTTGTCATCACCATTCCCGCCTTTGACATTGAGCGTTCCAATAACAGTATCATCGAGACCGAAAACATCAGTTGCGATCTGGCAAGAATCGTCTCCGTTGCCCAAATCGACGGAGACCTTCTTCGCGTGGATGTCCAATAAGCCAGTAAGAATGCCCAACTGGCCAATCGAATCGTTACCGTCACCCATCTTAATCGTCAGGCTATCAAGATCGGTACCGCCTGGGCCATCGAACGTAACCGCCAGCACATACAAGCGGTCATTGCCGTCGCCCATATTGACGACAATCTTCTTGACACCCTCCGGGGTTTGAAAAATGCTACTTCCGTTGATCGTTGTAGTATCTCCCCCAAAAATAGCATCGCTTTCGACAGTCCAAGTTCCGTCAGTCTGCCCCTCAACGAATACTCCGTTGTCCGCTGCATCCCCGGTGATAACCAGGGTGCTCCCCTTCATGACCGCCGTGACGTTGCCAGCCAGAAGCTGACGTTGTTCCAGTCGCTCGAATGTCAACGCGCTCATCTGCATTCTCCCAAAGTTGTGGTTCGTGAAACAAAACATGGAGGTGCAGTTCCGACCCGACTTGAATGGCAAGTCCTCAACTTACGTCGCCACAAAGCAACGCGGCACCGCGGACCGCACTTCCTCGATCAACAAGATACCAAGACTTGTTGATCAATTGCGTCATCTTTCTTGCAGAAATCCTTCAGAATACCCACATTGACGTCTCTTAACACACTGTGCCGCATGACGGTACACGGACCACTACAGTGCATCATTTCGCGTCAGTCATGGCGAAAATCTTCCTGAGTCCTGTCCGATGTGGTAGTTCAGATTCACCCTCAGAGATGGTCCCACAGCAACCCAGGCGGCCGATTTCCAAAGCGCTCCCATCGACGTCCCGATTCGGGAGGATGTCTCCACAGATCGAGGAGGGAACGCGGGGGAGGATCGACAAAGGCCGCGCAAGACGCTTCGCAGCCAAGACTGGCAGTGCAATCCGGCATCATGAGAAGGCGACTTCTGCTCTTTAGAAGATCAGAAAAGGCGGGTGTAGGTCGACAGGGGGCCGAGGAGGGGGCGAGCGTAGTCGACAAATGCCGGGGTGATGTCGAGGCCGCTCTCGGCGATGAACTCTGGCGGGAGAGGACGTTCGTGGTTGGCGACCTCTCGAAGTGGGATCGTTCCGAAACTGGTCTTGTCGTCGGGGGTTCGTTGCATGGTCACCATGACACCACTGGTCCCTTTCAGGGCCAACTTGACAGCCCGTCGACCGCAAGCGGCAGCTTCGCGGATGTCCCGTTTGACAGTTCGATCGTCAGCACACATCTGGAGAGACTCACACACCTGAAACTCTCCTCGCCAGCCGAATTCCTGGCAGAGAATGCGATGCAGGACCATACCCACACTCGCCCCTCCCATTGCTCCGAATTCGACATTGTTAAACTTGTCGCGAGTTGTCGAGGCACTGACGGGGGAGCCGTCCCCGTTGGTGATCCCTTCGCCGCAAACAATCGAGACGTAGCCATACTTTTCATGAGCGTTTCGGACAGCCTCAAGGAACTGGTCTTGTTGGAAAGGGCGTTCGGGCAACAGCAGGATGTGAGGGGCATCTCCCTCTTGGCGGCGAGCCAGCGCGGCGGCGGCGGGGAGCCAACCAGCACTGCGTCCTACCGTCTGAAAGATGACAAACTGATCCACCCGCTGCATGTCACGGGCCAATTGCCCCGACTGCTGCACACTGAGAGCAACGTATCGGGCAGCACTCGGATAACCGGGAGTGTGATCGGTTCCAAAAAGGTCATTGTCGACGGTCTTCGGAATGCCGATGCCCCGCATCTCCCAGCCACTCGCCGCCGCATGCTCGACGACCCGATGAATGGTATCCATCGTGTCGTTACCGCCGATCATAAAGACGTAACGGATGTCATGCTGTTTGAAACGCTCGACAACCGCGTCAAGATGCTCGGCTTGGAGCTTCAACCGGGTCGAACCGAGAGCACTGCTCGGAGTACGTCGCAGGCCGCGTAGAGTCTTTGGGGAGAGGTCCGTCAGTGGGATCAAATCGTCTGCCAACACCCCTTCGATACCGAAGTGCATGCCGAAAATCTGTCGAATCTTCTCCGACTTCTGAGCGGCTCGAACCACACCGACAAGCGACGCATTGATGACCGTGGTCGGCCCCCCTGACTGACCAATAATTGCATTCCCACGCATTTTGCGCGCTCCTGTCTCGTTGAAAACAGTTCCCATAAACCGACTGCGACACAGACTAAACTGTCGGTTCCCCCGACGACAAGTCTTCGCGAAGCCTTCCTGAAGCCTGCAACTGTGAGTGAGGGTTCACGAACACGCGGGACGACATCTCTTCTCTGCCCGCGTCGGCAAACGATGACTCGCACCGGTCGCGTCGAACATCGTCAAAGTGCTACGGCAACGATTATTCGGGTTCTGTCGACAATTCCTGTTGTCCGAGGGGTGAGATGGTCGATAACAAAGAGGATGCCGCCGCTCTGTTCTGTGGACGACCACTATTTGCCGCGTCGGCCCCTTCCCCCGTTGCAAGGAGTGCAATCCATGCTGAAACGAACTCTCGCCTTGGGAGTCCTCGTGGCTGCTACCGTCCTCATCGGGATGAGTGGCTCCGCAAGCGCCCAGAAGCCAGGTCAACCTAACGACTGGCAGCGATTCTACTACTACCCCTACGTCTACTATCCCCACAACTTCCAGCAGTACCCCGAGAGCAACGATTCGCTGTATCAGCGGTATCCGAAGGAACGCCAGATTCCGATCTACAACTCGAACTGGTACAACTTCTACCCATCCGCGAAGCCGTATCATCGTGGAAACCACTATAAGCTTGACGTGTTCTAAGCTCTGTTGACCGACATCGGTTGAACGAATCAAAAGCACCTTGCAACAGCCCGCCAAACTTGGCGGGCTGTATTCGTTTCATGGCAAGACTCAACAATCACCAAATCGGCTCTCTCCATCATCGTTCAGTTAGCAACGGTGATAACGATCTGTTTCAAATGCGAAACATCGTCCTCCCAACTCTCGATTGATCAATACAGGAGTTCCCTCTCTACCGAATGACCCATTCCGCGTAACCAACTTTCCAGAAACGCTTTACAACTCGCCACTCAGCGGCGGACTGGAATCGACGTTGCAGATCGTGCGGTTTGCAACGGTTGGCACGGGGTGTGCATTCTTGGCATCGCCCCTGAAGGGTTGAATAAGAGTCACGGTTCGGGCCGCGATGTCAGTCAGACATCGTTCGAGCCTGCGGCTTGGCTGATTGTTTGGATTGCTTATCACATTGAATAAGCGATGCGCTCAGGGTCTGTAACGATTCGTCGAGAGGGGCCTTCCTTCTCGCGACGTTTTTTGCTGCGCGACATACTCACAACTTGTCTGCTAAACACAAGTTAACCACGGTCGCCTGATTTGGCAGGCCGCTCGTTGCTCATGCTTTGGCGCGCCGCGTGCCTTCTTGCATTGGCATCACCACCTGGTTCCCTTCAGTCTGGAAGGTTGCGGAGACTCGAGCCCGCAAAGACCTCGGTTGGTGTTCCGATCTCTGGATGTTCTCCTGTCCTTCAGACAGCGGCGATGCCCTCCTTCGATCAACATGAGAAAAATCGTAGCTCCAATATCTTCACAAATGTCTCAACTCAAAGGACTCCACCACATGATCACTCAACTCCTCAAAGACGAAGCAGGTTTCGTCGTATCGGCTGAACTCGTCCTGGTTGCCACACTGGTCGTCATCGGCCTCGTCGTCGGACTCTCCTCGATTCAGCACGCCCTGAACGCCGAATTGAACGACGTCGCTGACGCCATCGGCAACCTCAACCAAAGCTACTCGTTCAGCGGCTTCTCGAAGTCAAAGAACGGTGGACGTTCGATCTACAGCCGCGGCTCGTCGTTCACAGACACCGTCGATGAATGCGACAACGATCAGTGCATGATTGATTGCGACAACCCAGTCTACGAAGGTCCGAAGTACAACAACGACTAATTGGAACCGTCCTCGGTGACGACACTTCCAGACAGTTCGTGAGGCCGCGACCCGGCAGTAACCCGGCAGCGGTATGACAACTCACGACAATTGAAGGTGAGTCCCTATGGGAAAACTGAAGGCCCCGGAACAACATTCGTTCCCGGGGCCTTCAGCCATTTCCACCTGAAGCAAGAACTTCCTCTTTCAAGCCGCCTTCGCGATGGCGACTGATCCCGACAAACTAAGTCCAATCAGAGCCTCTGCCGCCTCTTGAGACTCGTTCCTCCGAATGTCGAGCCTTAAACCATAAGGGTATGCGGTCGCCACCGTCAGTTCGACTTCCGTCTCCCCCAAGCTCTCGACCTCAATCTCGGGAGTCGATGCGAACGAGGGAGTGAGCGGCAGATGGAACACCTGCTGGCGTTGTCCTGCGGCAAAGTGAACTCGTGCCAGCACCTCGACCTCGACAGAACTGCCAACGACACGCCGAATCACCTGCTGGCTGATGCTCTGGTCGTGAAAGATATCTCGGGCCACTTCTGCCACCTCCTCGACAGGGATTTCCCCAGGCACGATGCCCCCTTTCACAACATCTTCCTCGGCATTCTTCCGTACTAGATCGGCCTCGAACGGAGGCAGATCCACGTTCTTCCTTACCTCCACCGGTTGCGAAACAGCGGGGCGATCAACGGTCACCGACTGTGTCGCCGTCGACAACTCACCCCGCGATGTCTCACTTGCCGAAAGAAACGCATGAGATGTTTGAGGCAAGTCGGCCGTCAGGCCAGTCCAGACGGTGCAGCCCAGTGAAAGGGCGAGAGTGGCAATCGCCATCAGCCAAAATCCGAGAGCCGCCTCGAAGGGGAGCAGTGCCGCTCCAGCCAGCAGAGGGAGCGTCGAACTTGCGATTCCTGTCACCAGCATGACTGAGAAAGGCCGACGAGGCCGCCCGAACCAGTACAGCCCCCAAGCCCCGACGCCCATCGAGATCGAAAAGAGATAGACCGCGACCGTCAGGAGCAGCGAAACGTCTGACTTGACGACCCCCCCCAGGCGAGCAGCCATTGACAACGCAACAATCCCCAAAGTGGCGGACCACAACGCAACCGCGACTCGGGTCTGTCGTTCGTCACGACACGTAAATTGCTCATAAGACTGCGTCTCGACCATCTCAGTTCCTTCCCTGGAACAAACGTCTCTCACTGGAATCGCCGGTGTCTTTCGCCCGATCTTACGATCGGGCGACATCGCACGACTCAGCAAGTTCTCCCTGCGACGGACAAGGATGACCGTCGTACATTCCGCTTTGCTTTTTGAAAAACAGGACCTATTTCCCTGCCGCTGCCAACTGCGGCGTCTGGGCACTCAGGCCGAGCACTTCGCGAAGTGCGGAGGCTCGGTCGGTTGCTTCCCATGTAAAGTCGGCATCTTTCCGGCCGAAGTGTCCACCAGCGGCGGTCTTGCGGAAGATCGGCCGCTGCAACTTCAAATGGCTGATGATCTTCTGCGGGGTCAATTCGAAGACTTCGCGGACTGCTTCGGCCAATCTCTCCTCATCGACGACTGATGTCCCCTGCGTGTTGACACACACACTCACTGGCTCAGCCACTCCGATCGCGTAGGCCAACTGCACTTCGCACTCGCGAGCCAAACCAGCCGCCACAATGTTCTTGGCAACATATCGAGCCATATAAGCGGCAGATCGGTCCACCTTGGTCGAATCCTTCCCGCTGAAAGCCCCGCCACCATGTCGGCCCCAGCCGCCGTAAGTATCGACAATGATCTTTCGGCCCGTCAGGCCACAATCACCATGTGGGCCGCCGACGACGAAACGTCCGGTCGGGTTGATGTGATAAACGGTCTTCGAGGTCAGCAACGAGGCTGGAATGGTCTGGCGAATGATTTCGTCCACGACGTATTTGCGAATCTCCTCTTGCGTCACCGACTCATCGTGCTGAGTTGAGACAACAACAGCGGTCACTTCCACTGGATGTCCATCGACGTACCGCACCGACACCTGACTCTTGCTATCGGGGCGCAACCAGCCGATAGTTCCATCCAGTCGCACAGCACTCAACTGATCCAGAATGCGATGCGACAACGAAATCGGAAGTGGCATCAGTTCGCCCGTCTGATCGCAGGCATAACCAAACATCAATCCTTGATCGCCCGCACCGTCCCGATCGACCCCCTGAGCGATATCGGGGCTTTGCGTGTGCAGACGGATATCCACCTGACACGTGTCGGCATTGAAGCCGATGTCGTCACTCGTATAACCGATCTCACGAATGACCTGCCGGGCAACAGCTTCGTAGTCGACCTGTGCGGACGAGGTGATCTCTCCGGCCAACACAACGTAATCGGTCGTGCAGAGTGTCTCACAAGCGACGCGGGACTTGGGGTCCTGAGCCAGCAGAGCATCGAGCACGCCGTCCGACACCTGATCGGACACTTTGTCGGGGTGTCCCATGCTGACTGATTCGCTTGTGAAAATGAAGCCTGCCATGCTCGTCGTATCCTTCCAAATTTCTTGAACTCATGAGTTCGACAAATCAACGTCGCCGAACGAAAACAGCGGAGAACTCCCGGTCCACCCCGGAAGCTCGTGTCACACCGTCTGATGTCTTGGCCGAAACCTTCAGAAAAAATCCATGATGAGTTCGGCAGAAGCGGCGGATTCTAGTTCTTCGTCATCAGGACGACAACGCTGATTCGCATTCACGATCTGCTCGTTGACACTTGAGGGGAACCCGCCCGGATTCTCTTGCATAGGAAGGGGCAACCCCCTCAGCAACCATGGCTGTCGTCAGAACGATTGCAGCTCTGTTCTTCGCCAGAAACACCGCATTTTACCCCGACTTGCCAATCATCAGGTTCCCGCAGACCTGCAGAATTCGAGAGTCGTCTGGCAGGGGTACTATTCATCCCGTCGCCGAAACATGGTATGAAACAGCCACAAACCGCTCAATCTCCGCGATCCTCGTTGAATCAAAGGCGTCCCCTCATGAGTCCGCAGGTCCGTCTTGTCCTGACACTTCATAATCATCAGCCGGTCGGCAATTTCGACGGGGTGTTTGAGGCGGCTTATCAGGATAGTTACCGCCCCTTTCTTGATGTTCTCGAAGACTACCCGCACCTTAAGTTGACGTTGCACAACTCGGGAAGCCTGTTGGAATGGCTCGAACCGAATCATCCCGAGTACATCGATCGACTTCGCGGGTTCGTGGAACGAGGGCAGATCGAACTTCTCGGCGGCCCCTATTTCGAGCCGATTCTCGCATCGATCCCACGCCGTGACCGAATCGGGCAGATCCAGGCGTATTCTCAGCATTTGCAAGAACTCTTCGGACAGCCGATCCGGGGAATGTGGATGCCCGAGCGGGTTTGGGAACAGAACTTTGCCGCAGACATTGTCGACGCGGGAATCGAATACACCATCATCGACGATTCCCACTTCCGAGCCGCTGGCGTCGCCCCGGAAGACCTCTTCAACTATTACTACACCGAAGAAGAGAGCCGCCTGCTCAAGGTCATTCCGATCGCCGAACGATTGCGATACACCATCCCCTTTGCTGGTCCCGAGGAAACGATTTCGTTCTTGCGAGAACTGGCAGAGCGTCAACCGGGAGCCGTTGCGGCCTTCGGGGACGATGGAGAAAAATTTGGTGTCTGGCCTGAAACAAAGAAGCATGTCTATGAAGATGGCTGGCTCAGAAAGTTCTTTGATGCCCTGACCGAAAATCAAGACTGGATTCAAGTCTGTACATTAGCCGAAGCCGTCGACAACACCCCTCCTAAGGGCCGCATTTATCTTCCGGATGCCAGCTATCGAGAAATGATGGAGTGGGTGCTGTTCACCCCACAACAAATCAACTATCAAGAGGCCACAAAACTCGCCCAGCAGGAATACTCCGACTGGCCCCGCCTCAAGCAATTCGTGCGCGGAGGGTTTTGGCGCAACTTTCTGGTAAAATACCCAGAAAGCAACGAAATGTATGCCCGCATGAAGGAAATTAGCGGTCGCATCGCCGACCTAGACGCATCTCCGATTTCCGAAACGCATCCCCATCTAATGGATGCCGCCAGGACGGAACTTTATCGTGGTCAATGCAATTGTCCGTACTGGCATGGAGCGTTTGGCGGACTCTACCTGCCACATCTTCGCAACGGAATTTATCGGCACTTAATTGCTGCTGATAATGCCGTTGAACAATTATCTGGACGCACAGGACGCTGGGTTTCGATCGAAGCGGGAGACTTTAATCTCGACGCAAGAAAAGAGGTTAAGTTGGCCAGCGATCGACTTGTGGCCTATCTTTCACCGGCCCGAGGCGGACACCTCTACGAACTCGACTTACGCAGCACGCGGGTCAATTTATTGTCGACGTTAGATCGACGCCCAGAGCCGTATCACGAACGAGTCCGTGTCGCAGCACAACAACAACAGGATGACGCGCCCCACTTCTTAGGGGTCGACGACCATGTCCTCCTGAAACAGGCTGACCTCGACACTAAGCTAGGATACGACGCATGGCCGCGAAAAAGCCTTGTCGATCATTTCCTCTCTGAAACTGCGACGCTCGATGACTTATGGAAATGCGACGGCGAAATTGGAGATTTCGTCTTAGGAGTCTATGAGACAAAGCTCCGTCGGTCTGATTCACGAGTTGAGGCAGTCCTAACACGATCGGGCTTTGCTGGAGAAGCTCCGGTGACGATCACTAAAACGATCGCCCTCGATACGCAATTAGGATCTCAACTGGAGATTACCTATCAGTTGTCGGGGATGTCCCCCGGCGATCAACATCGATTTGCAGTCGAGTTCCACTTCGCCGCGATGGCCAGCGGGGCGGATGACCGTTACTTCTACGATCACCGAGGTCAACAACTAGGACAATTACAGTCTGTCCTCGACTTGCCGCCAACGGAGCGTATCGGGTTGGTGGATGAGTGGCTCGGCGTCGATGTCTCTCTCGACCTCTCTTCCCCCACCGGGATTTACACGTTCCCCATCCAAACAGTCAGTAACTCGGAAGGGGGCTTTGAATTGGTGCATCAAAGCTGTGCCGTCGTTCCCCACTGGCAAGTGGTTGCCGACGCCGGGGGGAACTGGAGTGTTCAGATTCAGCTGTCACTCGACACCTCCGCCTTTCAAGCCCGCTTACTTGCCGAATCGGCTGCGACTTAAGTCGCGACACCATCGAGGTTTAGCATGCGAGCAGTGGTGCAGCGGGTGACGTCGGCACATGTTTCGGTCGCTGGCGAAGTCATCGGCGAGATCGGTTCTGGACTGATGGTGCTGCTCGGCGTCGCAGCCGAGGATGCTGTCGACGATGCGCAGAGTTTGGCATCAAAGGTAACCGAACTCCGCATTTTCGAGGACGACGACGGCAAGATGAATCGTTCGCTGATCGACATCGGCGGGGGAATGCTGGTCGTCAGCCAGTTCACCCTGCTGGGGGACTGTCGCAAAGGGCGGCGCCCCAGCTTTATCGCCGCTGCGGCACCAGACACGGCCAACAAGCTGTACGAGCTTTTCGTGGAGAAAGTCCGTCAACTAGGGATCACCGTGGCGACCGGACGATTCCGGGCCAACATGCAGGTTTCACTGGTCAATGATGGTCCCGTGACTCTACTTCTCGATAGTCGCAAGCTGTTCTGAAACTTCGCCAACGCTCCCCCAGCCGGAGTTGCAGCGTGCGGAGTCGAGATGCCTGCCGTGGATTTGGTGAGAAATCTTTGACAAGCTTCCATTTCTCGCGAAACTTGTGATACGCGGACGGGGTTTCAAGAATGTCGGCCTTGAGGTAGACACTGTTACTGAGTGGCCGTACCTGGATGTTGCGTTTAAGACAGTTTTCGAGATTCTTCGTTTTTGCAGGTGAGTGTCATGCGGTGTTTGACGTTGTCGGTAGCCGTGCTGTGGTTGAGTGCTCTCTTCGGGCCGTTCGTTCCGGCAGGGGATGCTGCGGAACCGGATGGGAGCGGAGCGAAGTCGGCGAATCGCTCCCGAGTGGTCGCGGCCGACGTCGATCGATTGCTCGAAGCTTCGTTTGCGAAACAGCAAGTGACGCCGGCTGCAATCTGTGATGACGAGACCTTCTTGCGGCGGGTCACACTGGACATCGTGGGGACGGTTCCGACCCCCAACGAGATCACCCTCTTTGGCTTAGACAGCGATCCTCTCAAGCGGGCGAAGTTGGTTGACCAACTTCTCGCGTCGCCCAAGTATGGCGAAAACTGGGGGAGCCTTTTCCGGGAGGTCATCTTCTCCCGGGCAACCGAGGAACGAGCCCGGATCGGACAGCAGAAGTTCGAAGACTGGCTCGCTGAGTCTCTGAACAAGGGGCGTCCCTGGAACGAACTGGTCACTGAGATTCTGACTGCAACCGGGAACTCGGCAGAAGATGGTCGCACGGCCTTTATGATGGCTCACACGGGGAACGCAGAAGAGTTGGCTGGAGAGACGGCCCGTATCTTTCTCGGCATTCAATTACAGTGTGCCAACTGTCATGACCACCCGACCGACGCCTGGAAGCGAGAGCAGTTTCATGAGCTGGCCGCCTACTTCCCCCGCGTCCAGGTGCGGGCGGACCTGCAGGCCCGGCCTCCGACCTTCACTGTGGCATCTGTCGACATCTCCGAGCGTCAGGAGCAACTTCGAGACCGCACAACACCCGAGCAGCTCTTCAGGCTCCTTGACTTCGATCGTGATGGATTCCTGACGGACGTCGACGCCAAGAAGACCCCCCGGCAGGCCGATCGACTTGAACGTCTCTTTGATCGGGGGGACAACGACAATGACGGAAAGATTTCCCTCGACGAGTTCAAGGCGGCCTCGGCTCAATTTGCCGCCATGGGGAACCGACGGTCATCGGAACACTACATGGCAGACCTTGAGCATCCCGACCAAAAGGGAACCAAGATGCAACCAGTCTTCTTCCTTTCCGGCGACAAGGTTCCCTTCGGAACGTCGGACCTTGACCGTCGCGGCGAATTGGCGGCCCAGATCACCTCGGCGTCCAATCCTTGGTTCTCGAAGTCCTTCGTCAACCGCGTCTGGGGCGAAATGCTGGGTGAGAGTTTCTACCCGATCGTCGATGACATGGGGCCCGAACGAACAGCCGAGTATCCGGAAGTACTCGATACCTTGAGTCAGGCGTTTGTGCAAAGTGGCTACGATGCCAAGTGGTTGATCCGCACGATCGCCAACACACAAGCGTATCAGCGTGCGTTGGGGACGAGACAGCCGGGCGATTCGCCCCCCCGTTTCGCTGCTGCGGTGACGACACGACTGCGATCGGACCAGATTTACAACGCCACACGACAGGCGTTGGGAGTCACCGGATTTGTGGGAACAGTCGGTCGAAATTCGGGAGGAGCCGATCCGATGTCTCGGTATCTCCAAAGACTCGATCCGGGGCGTGTGGCCTTCTTCCGGATGTTCAATTACGACCCGTCCACACCGCAGGACGAACTCCTGGGGAGTATCCCTCAAGCCCTGTTCCTGATGAACTCGCCACTCTTGCAGTCTCTCGCTGGAGCGAGCAGCAGTCGAACGATGCTCGGGGGACTTCTCGCCGATAATCCGGATGACCAGGACGCCCTGTCGGAGTTGTATCTACGGACCCTGAGTCGCAACCCCTCCAAGGCCGAACAGAAGCTCTGCGAAGAATACATCCGCACGGGGAAGAGTCGAGCCGAAGCGTATGAAGACATCTTCTGGAGCCTTCTGAACTCGAGCGAATTCGTGACGAAGCACTAAGTCGACACTTCTGACGTGCAGTAACTCGATCGACAGAAACCGTATCCACCCCATTCAACAGCAATCCTTTTCACATCAGGCACGACCATGCTGACACGACACGACCATCTGACTATCAACCGCTCGACGGTGAGCCGTCGATCGTTCCTCCACCGCATGTCGGCTGGTGCCCTCGGGATGGGGGCGTTGTCCATGATGGACCTGCTCTCCTTGCAGGCTGCCGAACTGCGACAGCAGGGGCGTGCTATGATTCTGCTCTGGATGGCCGGGGCTCCGAGTCAGTTGGAGACCTTCGATCCGAAGCCGAACCATGCCAACGGCGGCGGAACCAAGTCGATCAAAACCTCGGTGCCGGGGATCGAAATCGCCAGCAGTTGGGAACAGACCGCGAAGATCATGGACGACATCGCGCTGATTCGATCGATGACGAACAAAGAAGGGAACCATCTTCGGGCAACCTATCAATGCCACACCGGCTACATCCCTTCGGGCGGCGTGAAGCATCCCGGCTTCGGGTCGAACGTGGCTCAACAACTGGGTGACCCAAACCTCGAATTGCCGTCGGTCGTTTCCGTCGGTCCAACACAGGGGGCCGGTTTTCTGGGGGTTGACTACGAGCCGTTCGTCGTCCAACAGCCCGGCTCACTCCCGGCCAACGTCAGTTCACCGGTCACACAAGAACGTCTGCAACGTCGACTCGGACTGTTCAATCAGTTGGAAGACAACTTCGCCATCCGAGGTGGACAGGCCGCTTCGGACAATCAAAAACGACTGTACGACAAAGCGGCCGGTGTCGTCCTCAGCCCGCAGACTTCGGCGTTCGACATCTCCAGCGAACCGGACGCACTCAAAGCAAGATACGGCTCGAACGACTTCGGCAAGGGATGTCTCCTCGCCCGAAGGCTCGTTGAAGCAGGTGTGACGTTTGTCGAAGTTCGCATGAATGGCTGGGACACACACTTCGACAACGCTTCCCGCTGCGAAGATCTCTCGCGACAAGTCGACCCCGCCATGGCGACGCTCATCACCGACCTTAAAGATCGCGGCATGCTTGATCGCACGACGGTCGTCTGGATGGGGGAATTCGGACGCACTCCTCGCATCAATGGTCGAGACGGACGGGATCATTTCCCCCGTGTCTTCAACGTCGCGATGGCAGGAGGGGGCATTCGCGGTGGACAAGTCATCGGTTCCTCATCCCCCGACGGCATGGAAATCGCCGACCGCCCCGTCAGCGTTCCTGACCTGCTCAGCACCTTCTGCAAGTCGCTCGAAATCGACCCGAACCACGAAAACATGTCCCCTCTGGGCCGCCCCATCAAAATCGTCGACGGCGGCACCCCCGTGGCCGATTTATTCGGATAAACGCGACAAAAGCACAACGCGCGCTGGCATGCTGAGGTTTCGGGTGCCCTCGCCCACGTGGACATTGAAATCCGGCAGCAACAGATACCTCACGGTCGAACTGCTTGACGCTTCGCGACCCTGCAAAAAATGACCGGGCCACCCAGCGATGTCGGTCGCCGTCGCGGGCTCCCATGAATCACTTAAAAAGAGGTTTTCCGCCATGCGTCACATCGTCACGCCGAGTCGCCTCCGGATTGCGCCGAGTCTGTTCTCACTTGCCGTGGCGTTGATCGGAATGATCCCCTTTGCACTCGTCGCTGCCGAGTCTCCGAAAACTTCCGCCGACGAAGCCTCACCCGTGACAAACGAAACAAAACCAACATCAACATCAACCGACGAACAACCGATCAAAACACTGACACAAGGCAAAGGGAAGTTCGTTTCGTTCGAAGACGGAACCCTTACCCTGGAAGGTCCATCCGGTCGGCTGGTTTGGAAAGAGATCGACGCAAACACAAAAAGTTATCTTGGAGAGGGGGAGAGCAGCGATCAAGATCGCGGCTACCGGCCGGTCGAGACGCTGGACGCCTTGAGCAAGATCAAACCCGGGACACAAGTCTTCGTCGGAAGCTGGTTCGGCTACGAGAAGCGGCATGGCATCTTTATCGGCATTACTCCAGGAAAGTCGGTTGGGACCTTTGTCTCCTACAAGGACGGATCACTCTCACTGCTGGCGAAGGACCGGCAGGCAGGCAGTTTCACGAAGAAGTACGGGAACAGTCTTTTCATCCGAAATCTCCCGACAGACATTGCTGTGGAAGAGAGCGTGGATGGCGGTGCTTACGAGCAGATTGGCACGGTGAAAGAAGTGCTCGCCGATGTCGCCGAAGGGACTGTGGTGACAGTCCACTTCCTCGGTGAGGGGAACGTCACGCTGATTCAACTTGGTGTTCCCAAGAAGTAGTCACCCCCGCGTGCTTGTTGAGGAAGCTGAGATGATCGCCATGAAAGAGTTGCTTGCTCGAAACGGTGCGTGGACTCTGATCGTCCTGTGCTGCCTGTTGTCGTTGTCGTGTGGCGACGTGCGAGCGGATGATTGGGTTGTTTTTCAGACTCGCTCGGTTCGTAGCGGTCCTTGGTCCGATGCTGGCACCTGGGAACAGGGTCGGATTCCTCAAGCCGGCGACCGGGTACAGATCCGGATCGGACATACCGTGGTCTATGATGTGCATTCGGATGCGGCCTTGAGGTTTGTTCATGTTGCCGGCACGCTGACTTTCTCACGCGAAAAGTCGACGCTCCTGGATGTGGGACTTCTGAAAGTCGAACCGGGGGAGGAGACCACGGAAAGCGGCTTTGACTGCCATGCCCCCGTGCGAAACGTGCCGAAGGGAACGCCCCGTCCGGTTCTGGAAATCGGCACGCCTGCCGCGCCGATTCCCGCCGGCGTCACCGCCAAAATCCGTTTGCGACTTCATCCGGGCATGGCGGCGGAAAGCCTGCCAGCGATCGTCTGTTGTGGCGGACGCTGGGACATTCACGGAGCACCGCTCCGGCGGACATGGCTCAAACTTGCGACTCCCGCTTCATTAGGCGATCGCACGCTGACGCTGGAGCAGTCGGTGGATGACTGGCGTTTTGGAGATCGAATCATTGTCACCACCGACCAGTCGCAAGGTCCAGGCCCCTACGCCACCTTTCGCCAGAAGGGCGGTCGCCCCAAGCCGGTCGGGACCGAAGAAAGAATCATTGCGAGCGTGGACGGATCGCGCGTCACGCTCGATCGCCCTCTGGAGAAGTCGCATCAAGGCCCGGGCGAAATGCGATGCGAAGTGGCCGATTTGTCGCGCAACGTGGTCGTCGAGTCGGCGGAGCCTGACGGAGCGCGCGGCCACACCATGTACCACCATGGTTCGTCAGGCGGGATCAGTTATGCCGAGTTCCGACATCTCGGCAAAGAAGGGGTGCTGGGACGTTATGCGATCCACTTCCACCTCGTGCGTGACACCATGCGAGGCAGTGGCGTCCTCGGGGCAAGCATCTGGGATTCGCACAACCGTTGGATCACCATTCACGGCACCGATCATCTTCTGGTGCGAGACTGCGTCGGTTACCAATCGCTGGGACACGGGTTCTTTCTCGAAGATGCGACCGAGCAGTGGAACGTGCTCGATCGCAACCTCGCAGTGCAGGCGTTCGTCACGCTCCCGCTTCCAGATCAAGTGCTGCCGTTCGATCCCAACGACGGAGCCGGCTTCTGGTGGGCCAATGGGCGAAATACGTTCACACGCAACGTGGCCTGTGAAAATGATCGTTACGGGTTTCACTTCCAGATCGCGGCAACCCCGGACTTTGTTCCCATATTGAACCTCCACCAATCCGATGGCTCCAACGCCCGGCAGGACGTGCGGACGATTCCGTTCCTGCGTTTCGAGGACAATGAATCCCACGGCGAGGGGTTGTTCGACTTCCGGTTTGGCGACGAAGAACCAGGCGCTGTCCACGGCGACCGCGAACATCCTTTCATCGTCCGCAAGTTGCGAGCTTGGGAGTCGCACTACGCTTTGCGGCCCAATGTCGGTTATTTTCTTCTGGAAGACCTGCGCGTCGCCAACGCGGCCTACGGCATTTACCATCCCAACTACGACCACCATGTTTACCGCGACGTGTGGTTGGAAAATATCTCCTCCGAACCGTTGAATGGCGGACATGACGAGTCGGCTTTCCCTTACGGCCACTTCACCTACGACCGACTGACGTTGGCGGACTGCCGACTGGAACGGTATCCGCTCGTGCAACTAACGGCCATCGGCACTCGCCCTGATGTCACTGGGCACTTTCGCGGACTGTCGTCGAGCGGCAGTCTGTCGCAGAAAGGAGTCATCGGCTTCGGTGGCGGTCCGCGCACGCGACGCACCGACAATCCGGTCGCCTATTACTTTCACAACATCCCAACCTCGAACGCTGTGACCAGAGTAGTCAGCGCCCGACTGTCGGACGCATCGCGAGATAAGGAACCGCTAGTCGTGGATGGCTGGACGGGGACCGACGCTCGGGCGCACACAGTGACGAATGTCGCATTCCCAGAACTCTTGTCGCCGAAAGACGATCTTCCCCCGGCGACACTCATCACACGACTTCAACGCATCCGAGATCAATTGCGCCTCACCGGAGTCACGCACGACAACGGCGAAACGAACACCATTCATGTGAACGGTCATCCGGCAACCGTCGTGTCTCGCAGTGCGGGCGTGGTCGATTGGACCATCACATTGGATGAGCCGGCGGACAAGCAGTTTGTCGCGCAGGCAGAGGATTTGGCCGGCAACCGTGAACTGACTCCGCATCGAATGGAACTGCCGACCGACTAGCAATCCTGTCTCTGGACCGAAGCATCGTATGTTAACGGAGCCGGGCACGACCAGAGGGCTGCGACCATATTTTTGCAGTGAAGTTGCTGAGGAATAGTTCTTGTAGGGCAGGCTCCTGCCTGCCTTCCTTGTTGGGCATGATGTTCGCATGCCCGAAGATGATGTCAACAGGGCGACGCATTCGCCCAGCAACCGCCGCCGAATGCCCATGACTCACCGCCAATCCGGGAAGGCAGGCAGGAGCCTGCCCTACGATTACTGTTATCGGATGCGGACGTAGCAGCGACTGGTCAGCCGCGTTCTAAGAGACCAGGCGATTTGCGTTGCAGGTCAATTGGCGTCTCCGATATCTCCGGCGGAAATCCATCCTTGGGTTGGTCATTGACCGGAATTCGTTTGCAAGCAACTTTCGACAACTTCGTACCAATGATCGACTGCCAAATGGCATTAGTAACAATAACCCCCCCCATGTCTGTGCCGAAAACAGGGTCGGAAGGTATGTCTTTAGCCAAGATGTACCACTTCCCCATTGGATAGTAAATCCATTTCTTGCAAGTTGGACACAACCACGCTTGTGATTTACTGCCCCCTCTGACGAGTGCAGGAGTTTCATCTCTGAAGGATGTCCATTCGCTCAGCAAGCCCCCATTGCTATCCATGACACGCCCGGTGCGAAATCGCTTTGAGAAGTGCGGCTCCAGCATTGCACGCAAGTCTTGACGAATAATTTCAACTCCCGTTTGCGCCAAGAATGTTAGTGGTGAGCGATCCCCAAATCGCGCGACATAGCAATCTACTGGATGGGAGTGGAAAAGGTGCCCACAAGTTGAATTTCGACTTGCAGCAAATACTCGTTCGGCCCAAATCGAATCGTCCATGGCTCCATCTCCCATTGGCCATAGGAGAAAAAGTTCCTCAGTCACTGGCACGCCTCGTTTCTGTAAGTTGTCGAGCTACCAAAGGGCCGCTGTGCGGCTACGGGAATTGTGTGAAGTTGCCATTCAGCAGGTTTCCCCACAGGTCGCTGACAATGTTTGTTCCATACTTGTAATCATTTTGCCGACTTGCATCCAAGACTTCATCGAACGCTCTCCGTTGTGCACCTGGATTTCTGGCCAGGAATTCTCGCCAAGCTCGGTAGCTACCGGTGATCCCTCCTTCAGGAGGGAATCCTAACGCCCTCCAACTCATCCGCAGGATTGAGTGAAGTTCCGTGTGAGCAACGCTTGAAATGTTCGTCGTCCTTTGATTCGCGAATCCTCCTAAGTATTTGGCGATCGAGTGATGGTAGGCATTGTGCACCAGCACGCCACCATCTCCGACATGGTAGACGTGTTCGGTGTCGATTTCTAGGTTGAAGACTTCGACCGGGGGGCCGCGGTGGGGGGTGATTTGGGTGACTTGCGTCAGGGTGCCGTCAGCCCGCTGCAAATGTTCGCCCATTCGCAACTCCCCTGCCGCCACAAACGCCTTTCGGTTGCGTCAACCCGGTTTGGTAACCAACTTGGGCCACCCTGGACAGATCACCCCTCGGGAATGTCGACGAAGTATGGCTTCCGGTATGGGATTGAGAATGCGAACTGCGTTGGCGACAGCCATTCGCCTTGTCTAATGTCCATGTAACTCCAGCAGTTCACCGGATGGACATCAAACATTGGAATCTTCTGAAGGACGAATTGGGAACGGTTCTTATACACGACCACAAAGACGTACGACCGATCGAGGTCCATGGCCATTCCGACCCGAACTTTGATTTTCTGATTGGGAGCGACCCACTGCTTCTTTGATATGAACGTCGCACAAAGGTCTTGCGCCATCAGGGCTGCATAGGAGTCTTCGAAGGGCGTGGGGTCCCATTGCTTCCTTTTGGCTAGAAACAGGCATGCTGCATGCAAGGCGTCAAGAATCCATTGCCGCTTCTGCTGGTCACTGACAACCAGATATGCCTCAAAGTCGAATGGCCACTTCATCTGCATCGGAAGGCAATCCTGTATCGGATCAGGATAGTCATATCGATCGGAGAAAATCACAATAATCTTCGAATCATCCTTGGTCCTCACCTTGCCTTCGATACCTTTGGTATAAGGGATCGACACGCAGTTTGAGTGGAAGTGAAAGGATTTAAGAACCTCTCCCCCCAAACGAGTTACAACTTCCGAGTCTCCTCCACAGACAATCTCTCGCATGTACATGGTAGACACACTTTCAGAAGGGAACCCCGCGTGGCCGGAGATTAAACGGCAACTGTGGAATATTTTTCCAACTGCGCCAAATCCCGACTACCTCATCCTCCCATTGAAACAACGCTTTCGCGTTTTTGAAGTTATCTCTGAGGATCACCGAACTCAAATCACTTCGTGGAATTCCCAGCTTACTGGCGAGTGCGGTGAGTTGATTCTGCGCCCGGACCGACAGCCCAGTCTTCGTCAGTAATTTCTTAGCGCGGCTGATCCCGAACTTCACAACTTCACCGGTCTTGTTGTTGAAAATCCCATAGCCATGGCCGACACAGCTATTATGAACCAACACCCCACCGTTTCCGACATGGTAGACGTGTTCGGTGTCGATTTCTAGGTTGAAGACTTCGACCGGAGG
>JAWKTT010000048.1:0-30762 GCA_041398965.1 Planctomycetaceae bacterium
CCAGAAGCAGAATGTCGACAAGTTTGCGAATAACGATTGAGAGCAAACAGATAAATTGGAAGCAAACAGATAGGAAGTCAGAAACTCAACCCTGACCCTGCCAGGTGGGGATAACGTGAGTCACCCCGCTTCCCCGCGATGTCGTCACACCGTCCGGGCGACGGACAAGGATCTCTGTCGTGCGTGACACTGAGGAAAAATCCGAGTTGACAACGCAACAGGGGACAACACATCACACAATCCGCGGCCCTTGTTCCTGTCATCCTTGTCCCGGTCAGGAGAGGGAAACCGGTTGATTCTGAGTGGCACTGTCGACCACCGCCGCGGTGAACTCCATGTATCGCACCCCCTCAGCAAACGATGTGTTCCCGATTAACCGACCTTCGCGAATCGATTGCACAAAGTCCCGCTCGACCGTCCAGCTCCCCCGAATATCTTCCGGGGCCTGCATCACCTTCGGCTCGGCGTCACCCGCATGAGCCATCGAGAGATACTCGCCATCCGGACGGAACTCGACTTTGATCGTCCCCCGGCTGCCATACAGATGGATTTGCTTGCCGGGACCAAACAGGGTGATGCAACTGATGTGGTAAATCCCCCGAGCCCCTCCCTCAATTTCGGTGAGAACCTGCACACTATCCGGCACTGTGACCTGTTCGTTGCGACACTGCTCGGGAATTGGTCGCTCGGGTTCAAACAGTGTTCGCTGAGCAAAGACCCGAGTTGGAGCAGGAATCCAGCGGAGGAGTGTCTCGTGGAGAATCCCTAAGAGGTGCGTGTTAATCCCACTTTTTTCAGCGATTTGACGCGGATGCAGTGGCTTCGAGTAATCCCAGAACGAGTCGTCCGCCCCGATGACCACCACCTCGCGGAGAGTGCCAAGATAGCCATGCTGCATCAACTGCATGACTGCCGGTCCGCACTCCAGACCAAACGGTGATGGCACCAGCTGAGCGATGAGCTTTGGATGGGCGAGTGCGGCAGCGTGCATCTCCTTCGCGGCAGGGAGGTCGGCCGCCATCCGGGCTTCCGTCAACACATGCTTGCCCCCCTTCAGGGCTGCAATGGTGATCTCGGCGTGCAAGTCGGGCCATGTACCGATTACGACAGCATCAATCCCCGGGTCAGCAACAAGCTCCTGCCAACTGGTGAATTGACGCGGAATCTGAAACTGCTCGGCCACCTTCGCGGTTGACGCGGCGCAACTGTTGACAACACCGACGATTTCAACACCTGGCAGTGCTGCGAAACCGGGGATGTGACGCAACTTGGTATTCGCTCCCGCACCAACGATGCCGATGCGGACTGCTGCTTGATCCATGAAACTTCGCCTGTCAGAGATGTTCAATCTAGGCCCGCAATTCCACTCCGCCAACCGGTAGCGTTCGCCAACGACACATCGCTTTGACTCCTGAAGACACCTCTTGAAAGCGCGATGTCTTGCGAGTCACTAGTCGTTTCGCAGTTTGACTCCCAACTCCGACAATTTCAGTCGCAGTTCATTGAGCGACGTCACCCCGAAGTTCTTGGCCGACAGCAGTTCGTCTGGAGTCCGCTGAATCAGTTCGCCAATCGACGTGACACCAAGACGTGCCATGCATTTTCGACTTCGCACCGACAAGTCGAGGTCGACCACGGGCATCGCCATGACCGCTTGCTCTTGTGGTGTGAGGTCTTTGAAACTGGTCGAAGGTTCGCGAGACTTCTCGTGCAGATTCTGACCAATAGACAGCCCATGCTGCTTCATTAACTCGCGCACTTCCAACAGCGACGTCTCGCCAAAGTTCTTACCCGACAACAGTTCCTGTTCACTGATCTTCGTCAGGTCACCCAGCGTCTCGATGTCCATGGCAGCCAGACAGTTTCGGCTGCGGACTGACAACTCGAAATCGGTCACCGGACGTGCGAGCAACTGTTCCAGCTTCTGCTGTTGACGCAGCGTCTCTTCGTCGTAGTACATGTCTCCCGTTGCTTCGATGTCCTTCAGGTAGAGCCGCGCCCTTTCGTTGTTCGGGTCGTTATGCAGCACCTTTTCAAAGCAATACTGAGCCGCTGCGTAGTTCTCCTGATCGTCATACAACAGCCCCAGATTAATCAGGGCTCCCGTGTAAAACGGAGGCTTGGAGAGACACCGCTCGTACAGCTGAATCGCTTCTTCATCGTTGCCATACAGACTGTTTTGCAGAGCCAAAGCAAACAATGCCCGAGCATGATGTGGGTCCATGTCCACTGCACGCTCGAAGTATTCGATCGCTCCGAAAGTGTCCCCCTTATCAGACAGAACGCATCCCATCTGATAGGAGTACTCGGCCATCCGGGCCCCTTCAGCCCCGGTGCTGCGAATCATCGCCTCGGCTTCTTCCAGCCGCTTCAACTTGCGAAGCTCTCCGGCACGACGCAGTTTACAGGCGGCACCATTGTGGCCCGCCTTCTCGGCCTGCTCGAACTCCTTAAGTGCCTGCTCGTACTCCCCCGTCGACGACAGAGCCACGGCTCGGTAATAACGCCCCAGGCCACTCTTGCAGTTTTCGAGCATTGCGATTGCTCGCTCGTGCAGGCCCAGATAGAACAGCCCAATCCCCGCTCGTGTCAACACATCGGGGTTCGCCGACGTCGCCGCCTGCTCGACAGCATTGCGGAATTCTCCGGCATGAGGACCGGCTGCATAGTTGACCGCACGCTGAATCTCCTGCTCGGTGACGCTGCTCGAACTCTCGAAGACTTCAGTGAAGTTGACGCTTTCCACGGCAGATGCTCCAGTCCAGAACTTCAGTTAATCGCAGAAACAGACGGGAAATCTCCTCAGTTCTCAGCCGCGATCGACCCGCAATCGAGTCATTCCCCAACTGACGAACCGAGTCTCCTCGTCGTTTCTCAAGCCGGACAGTATAATCGAACCACGTTTTGCTGCAATGACTTGAGCCGCAAACCCCCAAGGTGGGTTACAGTCGCCATTTGGGGGTTGTTCATCGATTCAGGTCGAGTACGTTTAACAGGGAACGGGGCAATGTCCACTAAACGACAGGGGCAAGGCCCCGAAACATTGTCTAGCCCAGTCCGCAGGACTGGGAAATCAGGACGAATTGTTGTTTTAAGGGCTGAAGGCCCGACCCGTTGGCTGTTGGAAAACGGCAACTGACCGGGCCGTTGGCCCTCAATCTCGTCTCGATTCACGCCACCTAGGCCCAGTGGTCTGGGCTAGACAAACGGCTGGGCCTTTGGCCCGTGTCACCCGGTCAACTATCAAATACACCCCCCAGCCTCTCCAGTTACGCAAAACACCAAGCGTCCCCTTCAAGACGGAACTCTCCGACAACGACAGGAACCCTCGTGAAACACCACTCTCGCCGACCAGCCAACCTCTCCCGCACCCGTTCGAAAAGGTGCATCGCATCAACAATCTCCGGGGCATTGATCTTCGGCACACTGCTTCTCGGAGCACTCGCCCCCTTCGCCCAAGCGGGAGACTGGCCACAAATTCTCGGCCCGCAACGAAACGGAAAGGCTCCCAAAGAAGAGAAACTGGCAGAAAGTTGGCCCGTCTTCGGGCCGCCGGTCCTCTGGACGAAAAATGTCGGCGATGGTTACGCCGGGATCGTCACGGCCGGAGACCGAGCCATCCTGTTTCATCGTCTCGGAGACAATGAAGTCATCGAATGTCTCCAGGTGGATAACGGGAAGACGCTTTGGACCAGCGAATATCCGACAACATTCCGAGCACAGGTCGGCGGCGGAACCGGACCTCTCGCGACCCCCGCCATCGCCGATGGCAAAGTCGTCACCTTCGGGGCCCAAGGGGTGCTCGCCTGTCACGACCTGAAAACCGGCGAACGGCAATGGCTCATTAAAACCCACGAAGACTACGGAGCCCGCGAGGGATACTTCGGGGCCGGGAGCAGTCCCCTCGTCGATGAGGGCCGCGTCATCGTCAACGTCGGTGGTTTCCGTTCCAATGCCTCCGTTGTCGCATTCTCCCTGAAGACCGGCGAAGAACTCTGGAAGACTCTCAACGATCATGCCAGCTATTCGTCACCAGTCATCACCCATTGGAACGACAAGAAGCAAATCGCCATCATCACCCGATTGCATTGTCTCCTCCTCAACCCCAAGACCGGTGCGATAGACGCTCAGTTCGACTTCGGACAAGTCGGCCCAACCGTCAACGGAGCGGTGCCGACGGTTCTGGGAAATCAACTCTTCCTCACCGCCAGCTACGGCATCGGTGGCCTCCTGCTGACGAATGACACGAAGACCACGACGGAAACTTGGCGAGCGGACGACCTCTACTCGTCGCAGTATTGCACTCCGATCGAACATCAGGGGGTGCTCTTTGGCGTGGACGGTCGGGATGATCTCCCCCCAGCCGAGTTGAAGTGCTTCGACCCCATCACCCGCAAGACCCTCTGGACCGCCCCCGAGTCTCGTTACGGACACCTGATCTTTGCGGATGGAAAACTCCTCATGCTCTCGACCGATGGACAACTCTCTCTCATTCGGGCGAACATACTCAAGTACGACCCGATTGCCACCTGCTCCCCCCTGACCGGGACCACACGAGCCATCCCTGCCCTCTCCAATGGGCGTCTGTTCATCCGAGATGATAAGATTCTCAAGTGCCTCAACGTCGCCCCCAAACCATAGTTTGCCCCCACACCTTACGTGTGCGGCGAACCGCAACGACCATCACCCTCACGGAGCACCACTCATGCCCGCCCAATTACGAACCACAATCCTCACACTCGCTGTCACCCTCGCCCTTTCCAACCTGACACTCGCGGCCGATCCCCCCACCCCCATCACCGAAACACCAACGGCCGAGTCCCCTGCAAAAGAGGACCCTAAGGACAACACCGCGTGGCGATCCCTCTTTGACGGCAAGTCTCTCGAAGGCTGGGCGAAGACCGATTTCGGAGGCGAAGGGGACGTCGACGTCAAGGACGGACTCATCATTATGAAAATGGGCGAACCCCTCACCGGCATCACCTGGAAGGGGAAAGAGTTGCCGACCGTCAACTACGAAGTGCAGTGTCAGGCAAAACGAATTCAAGGGAGCGACTTCTTCTGTGCCCTGACGTTCCCCGTCCAGAAGTCGCACTGCTCGATCGTCCTCGGCGGCTGGGGCGGCTCCGTCATCGGCCTGTCGAGCATCAATGGCTACGACGCTTCCGAGAACGAAACGACCGACTACTTCACCTTTGAAGATGACACCTGGTACAACCTCCGCGTCCGTGTCACGGAGAAGAAAATCGAAGTCTGGCTCGACAAGAAGCAGATCGCCAACGTCGACACGACCGACAAGAAAATCAGCACACGCATCGAAGTCGACGCCAATCGCCCCCTCGGTTTCTCCAACTTCCAAACCGAATCCGCCCTCCGCAACATCCGCCTCGTCGAACTCGACGCTAACGGAAAACCCAAACAACAAGAAAAGAAATAACCCCGTTTCGCCCCACACTTTCAGTGTGGAGCAAAACGACCTGTCCTAGATGCCACCGAAATGAGGATCATTTCTTATCTAACCCTGCTTGCCGCTCTACTCGTATCGATCTCGGCACAAGCGGAGCAGAGATTAAAGTATGTGGCGGCTCCGGTGGATAATCCTTTGAAGGGGTTAGTTCCCTATGCCGGGCCAAGAGGCGATCGGTTTCCGCATAGCATGGAGTTTAGCTATCTCCCCCTGAGCGACTTAATGCTCGGGCCGAATGAATTTGACTGGAAGCCACTCGAAAAGGTGCTCGACGACATCGCCTCACGCGGGCATCAAACGGTGTTCCGCATTTGGATGGAGTACCCCAGCCACGATGGGGGGATTCCGAAGTTTCTGGAACAGGACGGTCTTAAGGTGACCGAATGGTGGGACCCGCAGGCCGCTCCGTCCGAGAGAAAGAAGGTCCGTACGCCTGATTACAACGACGCACGACTACGCAAAGCACTTCAGGCGTTCATCCTGGCGATGGGACAAAAGTACGACGGCGACCCCCGCATCGGTTACATCACAGCGGGCTTGCTGGGGATGTGGGGCGAATGGCATACCTATCCTCGCGCAGAACTGATGGCGAATCAAGAGGTTCAGACGGAGGTCATGGATGCCTATGAACAGGCATTCCAGAAAACCCCCATCCTGTTGCGGTACCCGGCGGGGGAACAGACTTGGGCACTTGCGGCAAATCATCGGCGACGCTTCGGCTATCATGACGACTCGTTCGCTTGGGCCACCCTCGACACAGGCCGCAAGGAGGACGATTGGTTCTTCATGCCGGCTCTGAAGTCAGCCGGTCCCGAGGGGGTCGAAAAGTGGAAAACCTCTCCCATCGGCGGCGAGATTCGCCCCGAGCTATGGGGTCAGATTTTCGATGACGAGCCAAAACATCCACAGGCCCAAGACTTTGCCGAGTGCGTTCGCCAGACGCACGTCACCTGGCTGATGGACAGCGGAATGTTCGGGAAACAAGCGTCAGAAGTGCGACGAAAGAACGCGATGACGCAGGTTCAGAAGATGGGCTATGAATTCCACATCGAGTCTGTCGCAAGGAAGACCCGGCCGGATGGGGGCGTTTTATTAGGAATCCAAATTCGCAATACGGGGGTCGCACCATTTTATCACGGATGGAAGGTGGAACTCGCGACGATCCACGGGGATCAAATCGTCGAGACCATCCCGGTTGACTGGACCGTCAACAACCTGCTGCCTGAGACGCAGTCCCGCCTCTGGAGCGTGGAAATTCCAGCCAGTCGATTCACCGAGAAGACCGACGGCCTCGCTCTCCGCATCGCCAACCCCCTCCCCAACGGCCACCCCCTCCGCTTCGCCAACGAGTACCCTGAGTCATCCCCCCCAGGCTGGTGGCGATTGCCCCCGAAATAAAAAAACGTTTCGCCCCACATGGGAAGTATGGGGCGATACGCGCGTCATCGGGAGGTTGTGCCTGAGGCTACGGCATGTCGACGGGGTTGCCGTCTTTGTGGTCGATCAGGTCGCGAAGGGTTTTCGCAGCAATCGATTTCGGCAACTGACGCACTTTTCCGTCAAAAAGGCCTACGTCAAACGTCTCGCCGATATTTCCTAAGGCTGCGATTGGGTTCTCACGGTTGAACGTGAGTCCCCCCGGCTTGGTCCAGACGTCGGCCACATCGTCACCCGCGCGTACGACCATGATGGTATATGACATCCCATCGACCAAGTTACGGATTTTTCGCTCTTTTCCTTCGCCGCTGAAGAAGGCTCCGTTGTCGACGAAGACGTGGATCGAGGTCTTCCCTTCAGGATGAGTTCCAAAAACTCTCGGCATCCGGGAGATCAACGTTTTGTTGTGGTCGCTGTCCCACGGTTCATTGAGATGGAATTCGTCATAGAGGTCTTTGGCGTTCAAGTACGGCAACAAATGAACCCGCCAGCTCAGACCTTTCGCATCATCGGGGTGGTTCCCTTGGTTGTTCCCAGGGTATTGTTTGTTAATTCCTTCAAAGTTCATCGCGGCAATGACAATGTCGTGGAGGACATACAGTGCCTCAGCCTTTCGCTGCTTCTCGACGATCTCGGCAAAGACCGGTTTGGCCAACGTCGGGAGATCTTGCAATTCTTTGGGGCGACCAACGACGACTGACACGACATCGCCGGATACGCTCGTCGTGACGCCGTCGATCAGACTGTTTGCGATCGGAAGCAATGGCAAGTAGTTCGGGGGGACTTGCCCAGCGTCGACCGCTTGGTCCTTCATTTGCTTCACCTGATCGAGCTGCGACTTGATGATCGATCCAAGGATCGACTGTAGATTGTTGGCAGACTCGTCACTCTCCGCGATGACTTGCAGCTCAATCAGATTGTTGCCTTGTAAGTCAGCCGAGAGGGTGATTCCTTTGGACTGCATCACGGGGCCGAGGACCATCTTTGCCGGAAACGGTGCTTGCTCGTTGATGAGGGCCAGGAACGACTTGACCGGGGTCAGGTCGACAACCGCCGCGAAGTCGCGGTCGGCCAAGGGGGTGATCTGTGCGATCAGTGGCGACGAAGCGGTTTCCCCCTGTCGATCGATCGCTCCCTGCAAGCCTGCTTCGGTGCCGACGAGAATCGTCTGGTTGTCGAGGAAGCAAACCCACTCTGGACCTTTGCCCGCCTGGATTAACGTGCGATCTTTGTAAGTGTTGCGAGTGATTTTGGAACGCAACTCACGTTCGATTCGCATTTCTTCTTCATAAGCTTTTTTTCTTTCGAAGTATGGGTCGTTCGGATCAAGTCCCGTTACCTCGACACCGAAATCAAACCTCCTCACTGCGAGGGCCTTCAACTGTGCTTCCTTGGCGGCGATCATCGCCTCGGGGTCGACCGGTGCCTTGAGGCGAATGAGCATCGTCGGCATCGGCGGCGGCTCCCAGGCGTCTGGCTCAATGCCGCCATCGCTTTCTGGTTCGACGGCAAGACCTTCCACACCGCTATCTGGATCGATGGCGGCAGTCGCGATCTTTGGCTCATCGTCTTGTCGGCGATCCATTTGACCGAAGCTGGTCGCTAACTTCTGCGGAACCGAGGCGACAAGGTAGTCAACATCTTCGGGGCTGATGCCGACTTCCTTCTTGAACTTGGCCAGTTCGTCGCTCAGCTTGAACGAATCGTTCGCCGCTTCCCACTCCTGGATAAGACCTTTCACCACGGGATTGTTCAGAGCCTGCACGGGCCGAATGATGACGATCGCGGTGTCATCCGGTGCATGGACGATGAACTTGGAGACGTCACCAGCCATCGGGCCGGCTGTTGTCGGCGAGCCATTCCCGGCGGGAGTCGTGGTTCCGCCGTTGGTGATCTGCGGCATCAGGGAGGGGACCTGGGTCGGCGACGGCGTGCCGCTTCCATTTTCGGCGGTCGCAGTGGTCCCCCCGTTGGTTGTTCCCTCCGTCGTATTGGGGGCCGTGCTGTTGGGATCGGGACTTGCCGCAGGCTTCTCCCCTCCGCCGCAGCCCAAGCTGACGAGGAGGAATCCTGTCAGCAGTAATTTCACGAGTGGTCCGCGCATCATCTGGCTCCGTTGGCGTGTTAGAATGTCGAAGGGCTGTCCCTGCCCAGCATCCTACCCGCAGCATCGCCATGAAATCAAACATCACCCTAAAGAATTGTTTAGCCCCACACTTTCAGTGTGGGGCTAAACGGTGGTTAGGGGGCAGGTCTACGGATTAGGTTTGTTGCTCCGTCTGGCGAATCCATTGTTCTGCGACGGAACGGAGTTCGCTACGCTCGCGGTAGAGACTGCTATCATAGGGGGCGTGCCAGTAAGCAGCGGTTGGTTCGCCGGGCCAGGCAGCCTCCAATACGGGGGAAGCTTTCTTAGCACGGGCGACGGGGATTCCAACTGTTGGAGTTTCCACTGGAGTTGCCATCTGCGGGGTCCACTCGCGAACGGGGAGTGGAGTGGCGGCCGTTCCATCGGCGTAGTGAGGAAACCAACCGACAGGGGCGAAGGCGACCGGAATATATTGCGGTGCCGGGGTCGACACGCGGGCTTCCGTCGGGGGGACAATGGCGACCTTTTGGCAGTCGGCTGGCAATCGCTTCGACAAGGCGGCTGCGAAATCGGTCGCCCAGGTTGTCGTGTCGAAACGTCCTTCCCAGTGAGCGTATGGAGTTCCTGAAGTCGGAACACGACGCAAGACCGACTCAGCCACATAGATTACTCCGGCAGGACGCTGTGTCGTTTCGGGCATCGTGATTGGTTCGGCTTTGACGTGAGGGAAGAGCGATTCCGCAGGGACGAAAGCAAACCGATCCTGCATGAGCCGCAGCCGATCGACAGCTTCGTCGATGAGCCACGGTTTGTCCTGGAAGCCCTTGGCCGGCTCGACGCCACGCATGCGACATTGCACATCGGCGGGGCTATGTCCCGGTCCGCTGGCGAGTCGGTTGGCCTGTTCGGTGATGAGATAAAGCATCAGTTCATCGGGATGGAATTCCGACGCGACGAGCCAAGCTCCGGAATCGGCAAGTTCCAGTTCGTCGAGCAGAGTTGATGCTGCCTGATGCAGGCGTCCCGTGCGTGAGGTGATCGTCAACAGGGTGAGTTGCTGCGGGTCAACATCAGTCGGGACCTCTTGAGGGACGGCCCCGATTCGTGATGATGTCCCGTGACACAGTCGGTCGATCGCCGTATCGGCTCTCCAGTCATCCGATCGCTGTGGAGTGCTGGTCGAGACGACAGCCTGAGCGGGGGCAAATCTCCCCTGAGGAGTCGTCGTCAAAGGAGCGATCGTTTCGCCCCAGGGAGTACGATAACCGAGTGGAAGGTCATTGAGCAGGACCTGTGGGTAGGGTGTGTGTTGAAACAGTGGCAGCGAGGCGGCAATTTCGCGTGCGAGCGCGAAGTTGTTCGCCCCGAGCGCGTCGGACATGGCGTGGACTTGTCGCCAGAGATTGGTCCGTACCTGCGAGTTCGCCGAGTAGTGATCAATGCACGGACGCAGCGATGTCAGGAAAGCCTCGCGATCAAATGGTCGCAACAATGGGACAGGTTTCTGCGGTGCGACCGGGGTCGCAACAACGGGAGCAACAGGGACGACACGGGAGACTCGTTCGACCATCTCGACTGGCATCACCGCAAAGCGGGCACTGGCCGATGATGTGGTGTCATAACGACGTTCGCCGCCGAACTCCTTACCGTAAAAGGCGAGAGCCGGGGTGGCGATGATCGACCGGAATGGTGCCGCTCCGTGTCGTCGAACGTATTCGCCAGCTGAGGTGGAATCGCCAAGTCGACTGGAATCAAAGACCCACACTTGTGGAGCCCGACGGGCCTTGAGAGCCTGTTCCAGTGCCCCTCGAATAGAAGCCTCTCGCAGGGCCGACTGTCGGAAGACCAACTCGACCTCCTGTACCCCGAGGTCGGTCAGTTGCTCCCAGCGATCTGACGTGAAGTCTTCGCCGCTTCCGCCGATCGCCAGCACGTTGAGCAACCCCGCTTCATGCAACGCAGCGGCATCAAGCAGGTCGTCGACCAGGATGACTTTCGTGGGAAGCGATGTCGAACCGAACGCCTGATCGGCCCCATATCCCACCGCAAACGTCTCCGAGAATCCGTGCAGGAAGCGGTACTTCGTCGGATGCCATGCCCCTCCGGACTCCATCGAAAACAGGTCGACAACTCGACCGAAACGATCTCGGATCGGTCCGACAATGCGTCCCGACCAGTCGTGTCGGAGGCGACCGTCAGCATCGGTCACCAGCCCGGAATCCTCGATCGCTTCTTCGCTGAACCCGACACTGCGCAGATAGACACGAACGTCATCGGGAGTAGTGTATAAGCCGAGTGAAAGGGACTTCGCTGCTGCGGAAGTGATCCCGTTCAGTTCGAGGAGACGTTGTTGTCCGACTCGTGCCCGGTCCAAGGTTCCGTCCCGTCGATCATCAGAAAACTGAGCAGAGGCGTAGGCGGAAAACGCTTCCCAAAGGTCCATCACATGAGTCGATGCTGTTGACGCGACGACTGGTTCGTCGGGCACGGCGTCAACGAGTGGTTCAAGTTCGGGGAGGGGGGGCATCGGAGCGACTCGAGACATGACTCGACGGAACAGCGGTCGATGCCGTTCGGGATGGCCGTTGGTGGAGTCTGCTGCGAACCGATGGAAAGTCGACTGAGTCATGGTTTCTCCTCGCCAATGAGACGTCAAAAGTTGTAAGAGTTACAAACTGAAACAGAAGAAATTGCAGGAATGCCAAGCGTCCCCCCGAAAGTCTCCTCCGCACAGCAGGGAAATTCACCTCTTTGGCGACTTTGTCCCCGGTGACGTCGTGAGAGAGCAAACATTGTGCCAACGGTCGCAGACGAGGATTCCGGGCGGCGAACTTCGGATGCAGGAGACATCCCATGCGAATGTGTCGACGACTCGAAGTCCCTTCTCCCCTTCCGGAATGTCACAAGCAAAGAGGTCGCAAAGCGTCGAGGGGAAAGGGAACGAAGGAACGACACAGTTTTGATTCGCAGGTTCTGGGGAGAACGTTCAGGCCGGGCTTACTTGGTTGTACGGGGCGGGGGCGTTACTCTTTGCACACGTTTGCCCCCCTGTCCTGATCGATCCCACTGACCTCGAATTGTTGATCCTGTGCGCTACGATACCATCATCATTGGAGCCGGAATGTCGGGCCTGGCCGCTGGCGTAAGGCTCGCATACTACGAGCAAAACGTCTGCATTCTCGAACGACATACGACGATTGGGGGGCTGAATTCGTTCTATCGGCTTCGCGATCGCAACTACGATGTCGGCCTGCATGCGGTGACGAACTACGCCCCCCCCGGTTCGCGCACGGGGCCGCTCGCCAAACTCCTCAAGCAGTTACGACTCCGCTGGGACGACTTCGCTCTCGCCCCGCAGACGGGATCATCGGTCGCTTTCCCAGGGCACCGCATCGCCTTCGACAACGACTTCTCGCACTTCTGCGAGCATGTCTGTGCCGAGTTTCCATCCGAGGCAGACCGTTTCCTCAAACTCGTCGACCATATCACCCATTTCGACGAGTTAAACCTGCATCAGGAAGCGGTCTCAGCCCGTAAGGTGCTGGGGGAGTTTCTCACCGATTCGACACTCACCGACATGCTTTTCTGTCCGCTGATGTTCTACGGTTCAGCGATACCGAACGATATGGACTTCAGTCAGTTTTGTGTCATGTTCAAGAGCATCTTTCAACAGGGTTTCGGTCGCCCTTTTGACGGCGTCCGACAGATACTTAAACGATTGACACGCCATTACAAATCGTTGGGTGGGGAGTTAAAGTTAAGACACGGCGTGAAAGAAATTGTTGTCGACAATGGACGGGCGGTCGGTGTTATCTTAGATGACGGTCGACAGCTTGAGGCCAACAATGTCCTCTCTTCTGCCGGGTCTTACGAAACCTTGTCGATCTGTTCTGACCGTAACAAATCACAAAAGCCTTTATTAGCAACCGAACTCCCCGCTCCGGGGGCGATTTCGTTTAATGAGGCCATCTTTGTATTAGATGAACAGCCTGCCGACTTAGGGCACCAGGAAACGATTGTCTTCTATAATGATGCCGAGTCGTTTACCTACGATGTTCCAAGTGAACCCTGCGACCTAAAAAGCGGCATTATCTGCTCGCCGAATAATTTCCAGTATGCCGACAATCAGCAGTTAGCAGAGGGATACCTGCGCATCACAGCGTTGGCGAATCCCGCGTACTGGCTGACATTGCCGGACGACGAGTATCAGGCCGAGAAGGTCCGTTGGGGTGAACGCATTCTGGCGGCAGCGGCTCCGTACATTCCAGACATTCAGTCTCACATCGTCGACACCGACCTGTTTACTCCCCGCACCATCCGCCGTTTTACGGGTCATGCCAATGGTGCAGTTTACGGTGCTCCTCAGAAGCTGCTGGATGGGACGACCCCCGTGCAGAATCTCTACATCTGCGGTACCGATCAGGGCTTCCTCGGCATCATCGGTTCCATGCTCAGCGGCATCACGATGGCCAACAACCACCTGCTGAGGTCGTGAGCGAGCCCTATCGTCGGGTAAGAATCGGTGAGAAAACTGATCGTAACGGCGGTGCTCGATTCCCTCTGTCCGCTGACTTCCTAGAATGAACTCGTTCGCTACCGGCAATCTCTCGGGTTGTGACCCGTGGCTCGACTTCCCATGTCGTGGTGGCGATTTGTGCTATCGCAGACTGAAGGCAAGGCAGAGACGACATCATGACCGCACGACTCGAAGTGTTTCCCAACGTCATCGAAATGAACTATCAGGCCCGGCGGCGGTTGGGATGCTGTGTCTATCTCGTTCATGACGCCAACGAATGGATGCTCATCGATATCGGTTACGAAGATACATTGGATGACATTCTGCAACTCATTTTGCAGATGGACTTCCCTCTTGCCGGATGCAAGTACCTTGTGGCGACCCATGCCGACGTCGATCACATCCAGGCGTTGAAGCGAGCAAAGGAGTTGCTCCCGCAGGCCCAGGTCGTCGGACATCCTCATGCCGCCAAACTGATCCAGGAGGGGGAACGAATCGAGACCTATGCCGAGATTGCTGCTCAGGGAATCTCGATCCCACTTCCCAAAGTGCAATTCGATGCCACCATCGATGAGGGAGATACGTTGACTGTCGGCAAGGTCTCGGTTGATGTCTGGCACACCCCTGGTCATGCCCCGGCTCAACTGGCGTTTCGTCTGGGCAACCTGTTGCTCTCGGGAGACAACATCTACCGCGATGGTTGTGTCGGCAACATCGATGCCCATCATGGCTCGGACCTGCCCGACTTCATCGAGTCGCTAACACGGATTCGCAATAGCGACGTCGAATGGCTACTGCCAAGTCATGGGCCGATTTTTCGGAAAGATAACGCTCTTCTCGACGACACAATCGCCCGTCTCGAACGGTATCAGCACATGGCCGACTTCGGCACGTGTGCCGTCGACTGGCCACTCCTCGACGACTGGGACACCGAATTGGCGAACGGTTTCGACGCGTCCAAGAAGTGACAGGTGCATTCCTCGGATTGTGATCCTCACCGGCTTGTGATCGTCGCCAACTTGTGATCTTTGCTGTCAGCCTCTCCCTCTCCCCCACTGTCGACGTTCCTACTTTGAACGACTCTCCAGTGGGGGAGAGGGAGTCTCGGGTCGGCTGATGCCTCCGGTTTTGGGGAGATGCACTTGTCAGATTAGAAAATCTGACCCACGGTCGTTTTTCAACCGGCTGTTAGTCTCTGAGGATGACCACTGGTTCGTCTTCCCGAATCGAACCTTCGGTCTCATTGCTCTTCAGGGCGATGGAGAGTTTCGGTTGCCCCGGATGTTCGGCCACCATCACGATGTCGTATTCTCGCTTCATCGCCTGGACGAGTGACGGAATCGTCTCGAATGTCACGATATTGGTGTCTTCATCGATGGAATAGGTGACTTCTTCGTTTCCGCTCGTCTTAATGTGAACAAGTCGGAGGTTAGGGGGAATGATTAACGAGGCGGCGACGTTCGATGCTTGACCGGTCCCTTGATTTGCGATCGTCAGCCGGACGGCAACCTGTTCGCCGACGTTGACTGTTCCCCCACGATTGGTCTGCTGATTCATCGCGAGCTTCAAGGAAGGGAAACCTTTCACCTCGAGGGTTGCGTTTGCTTCGGCCCGATTACCCGCTTCATCCTGAGCGATGACCAAGCAAGGGTAATAGGCTTCCTTTTCAGCATTGAGGGAGTAACGCAAGTTGATCGACTGCTGCGGTCCGAGTTGTGGGATACGCCATGTGATGGTCCGATTGATGTTGTCGACCTGTGCCTCGGGTTCAGTCTTTCCGACCCCGATGACTCCGGGGGCCAACTTCTCGACAACAACGATCCCCTTAAGGGTATTGGTCGACTGATTCGTCACGAGAGTCGTTATGGGGGCATCGCGACCGACGAATCGACGAGCCGGAGCATTCCGAGTAATCGCCAGTCTTGAGTCCAACACGAGGAAGTCGGCAGCCGCCTTGGACTGTTCTTTACCTCCGGCTGTCACGATGGCACTGTTGGTGAACGGTCCCGCTGTGCGGGCGACGACTTCCAGATCGACATCGCGTGACTGCCCTGGCGCAAGTGTCCCGACGTCGTAGTCGAGCACTTCGCCGACAGGATGATGTAGACCCTTCGGGATCAAGCTACGCAGCACAACTTCTTTCGCTTCGCCATCACCAATGTTCGTCAGATGGAAGCGATAGGTTGCCTTCTCTCCAACCGCAAGTTCATCGGGACCTTCCAGAGTGAGCCGAAGATTAGGTGCGGTAATGACGGTCTTTGATGCAACACGTCCTTCAAAACGGACAGTCGCAATGCTGCCGATTTCGCCCGCTTGAGTGGGAACCACCTGAACGCGGATGGTCCGTTCTTCGCCCGGTTGCATTGTGCCGAGTTGCCAGATGAGACGATTGTCACGGGGGTCGAGAACCGCTTCGGGGTTCGTGCCACGTAGTGTTGCCCCCCGAGGGACACTGTCTTCAACAATCACCTGATGAGCGGCGCTGCGACCGACATTGCGGACGTGAATGTTGTAGACAAGCGGTTCATTCAAGGTCGCACGGGGAGGAGCATCTTTCTCGATCTTCACTTCCGGTTGTTGCGGACCATCGACAGCGGCTGTGGTGAAGGTGTTGTTATTGAAGAGTTCGCTGTTCCCACGAAGTTCCCCCAGGCTACGATTATCGAGCCCCGGCGTGGCCGGGATGCTCGAGCGTGGAGTGATCGTCGTCGGAACAGGCTCTGTCGACGGCTCGAGGGAGGGGAAAATCGGGATCGACGAAGGGGTTGGTTCAGCAGCCGGTCTTCGTGTGGGAGGCTCGGTCGGCATCGCCGGGAATCCGCTGGGTTCCGGAAAGGCCGGCGTTGCCGGGACTGGTTCGGGCTCTGGGAACAACGAACCGCTGGGAGGATTCCCCCCGACAGTATCGGGGATGCTGGAACGACCAGATGGGGCAATCTCGGGGAATGCGGGAGGTGGTTCAGCCGGGGAGGGGAACTCTTCTGTTCGCGGAGTTGCCGCAGGACCACGTGACCGAATTCGCGTCGGCGTTGGTTCGACGGGAGGCAAGTTCTCGGGGAGCGATTCGAACACGGGAGCGTCCAGGCTCGGATTCGTTCGAACGGGATCGGGGAAATCCGGAAGAAAGCCGCGACCCGCTGGCTCTTCCAAAGGTTCGACTGGGGTCGGTTCCAGAGGCGCCGGGGGAATCGTCATCCCCGAGCTTCCTGATGCTGGTCCCCGTGTGCGGGCTCGGTCAGAAGGGGTCGGGGAGGCGATCGGTGCCCCGTCAAACGCCGGTGTCGGCGAGTCGATCGGTTCCGGGAAAAACGAGTCGTTCCCAGCTGGACGCGCGGCCGGTGTCGGAATTGTCGAAGGAGTGGGTGACGGACCGAGATCGGGGAAACCACTTTCGTCAAACTGAGTGTTCGCAGGGGGACCGTTCGTCGCCGGCAACGGCATGAACGGATCGTCCGGCAACGATGATGATCCTTCGGATGGCGTTGCGTGGAGACGAGTTCGTTCCCGAGTGGAAGGGGCGACCGGTACACCCGGCTGAGGGTCTAGCGACGGAAACTCGTTTTGCCCGGCCGGTGTCGGAGAGCGTCCGGGTTGTGGGTCGAAACTGTCTGGAAGTGGCGACTCGGGAGGGGGGCCAAACAGGTCGATAGACGGAGCACCAGAATCGCTCGGAACAGTTGTTCCCGTCCCTGAATCCGGCACCGTCGCCGGCCCTCGTTCGCGCATCCGATTGGACGGAGTCGCAGTTCCCGGAGAGTCCAAAAAGAGGGGCGAGGTATCGGCCGTCCGCTCGGGAAGTGTCGCCGGTTCGGGCGTTTCGAGAGGTGGAAAACCTAAGTCAGTGTCGGCTGGACGTGTCCGACCGTCATCCGCACTCGGAGGATTCAAGTCGGGAAAGTCGAGACTCGCCATCGCCCCACGATCTGTTGAGGGGGCGGGCAACAGGGTTGGTGCATTGAGGCGACTTGGAAATCGATGCAGACCATCTTCCGCAAGACCCGTTTCCGGAGCAGGAGTTGTTCCCGACATCAGCCGGATGTCGTTACCAACTGGTTGTCGACGGGTTTCAGAAGCGATGTTGTTGGGCAGTGTTCGATCGTTGGACGGTGCGTCGCCGAACAGGCTCGATGTTTCGTTCGAGTATGTGGCCGCACCACGAGTACGCCCATCGGCTAACGCCATCGCCCGATCACGTGCATCGGCCAGCGAGTTTTGTGGGGGGGAATTGTTTGACGGAATGATGAACGGCGTCTCTTGTTGGTCGGCAACTCGTGGTTCGATCAGAGAAGTGGTCGAGTTGCGATTCAAGTCGGCTGCCGCACCTCGCTCGGCAAAATAGGGAGTCGGCTCCGACTGACCTGAAGCCGGGAAAGGAACCGCCGTGGTCGGTTCGTCACCCTGCATCGGGATGGTGCGAGTGTTGGAGGTTGCGAGGAGCCCCTGAGGACTGGTCGGCGAAGCTGTCGTGTCGCTCGGATCAAGCGGGTCGAACTGTTCTGACTGCAGAGCCTGTTGTTCGGCGAGGTTTTTCTGTGCCTGCATGACGACGAAAACGCCACCACCGATCACACCTGCCAACGCGGCTGCTTTTAAAAGGGAACTCTGCATCTGACGGATTCCTTTCCGAACCTGGGTGCCCACATCTTCCGGGATGTCATCCAGCGGGATCAGACGAACTCTGCTCGCCTGTTTCTGACGCCAGCCCACGCTCCCGACACTCAGTGTCGAACCGCGTTCACTGACTCAAAACGCTCGATCATCCCGAATAACTGGCTCTTTCTGTACCCCTTCTCACGACCAACACATCCCTTCGAAGGGAGAAGGGATGCGAGTGTTAGCAGATTCTGCCGGTCACGGAAAGAGGAATCTTGACCGACTCGACCCAACTCCCTAGCAGCCCTTCGAAAAACGATCGTGGGGGCCGACTTTCCAATCTGACAAGAGCATCTCGTACGATTTGCTCCGAGACATCCATCGGCACCATGTCAGGCTGGAAAGCCTGAGCAACGTTTTTCCACAGGCTGCTAACCCGGGGGATTGAAGACGCAAAGAGCTTTCACATGGGCATCTCTCCGGTTGGTCGCAGACGTTTTGCTGAGCGTCGGACGTCCATTCCCCTGACATCTTGTGCGTCTGCAGTTCCCCCGAATGCCGTTCGAGCGAAACTCCGAGCCGATAGACAGGACTTCTGCACATCCATTGTGAATGCTTGGATGTCGTGGCGGTCTTCACTCTGGCCACGTACGATCAGGCTTTTGATGCCCCGGGCGATGAGTGACCTCCAACTCTCTTGATGTGATTTATCAGACATCCGGAGTCGACCGAAGTTTCCACAAATCATCGAGACGCACCGACAGGTGGCAACTTGGGGTGATCCAGTTCAAATCAGCCCTTCAATTCTGTAGTCTCTACCTGACCACATCGCACCTCGTAACACTATCGCCCTAACACTTTCGCCATTCATCATGAAACTCGGCATCTTCGCAGACGTGCATGACCACCTCGATCACTTGAGGACTGCGGTCGAGTTCTTTAATCGCGAACAGTGCGCACACATTCTGTTTGCTGGTGATCTTGTTTCGACGTTTACCGTCCCCCCACTGCGAAAGTTGCAGGCCCGGTTGACCGGTTGCTTTGGCGACAACGAAGGGAACAAGGTCGGACTCCTTGCCGGGATGAGTCTCGTCGGGACCCTTGCAGAAGCCCCTGTTCGGTTTACCTCGGATGACGGTCTCCGGTTCGTGATCGTCCACATGGAACGGCAACTGCGACTGCTCCCCGAGGACGAAGCGTTCGACGTGGCCATCGTCGGACACACCCACAAGCCACGCGTCTCGGTCGATGATCGGAACCGATTGTTCATCAATCCCGGAGAAACCTCTGGCTGGACTTTCGGACGTCCCACGGTGGCTCTCTTCAACACCTCGACACGCAGCGTCGAGATCGTCCCGCTCGACGAACCGACCGCGGCCATCGAGACGGCATGGCCACTCGCCGCAACAACAGAAGTCGCTCCCCAGGAGTTGCCTTCATGAACGGGACATCACCTGACCACATCGCCTATTGGACCAGGGTACTTGCCATCACACTGCGTATCGGAGGAACCGTCGAATTGCTTGCCCTCTTCTCGATCTTCCTCCCACGTGACTGGTTAGAACAGGCTCACGCAGCGCTCGGCATGGGGGAAATGCCCTCCAGTGTTGTCATCGACTTCCTGATTCGACAGTCATCTCTGTTCTACACAATGCACGGCGTGCTCCTGTGGTATCTCGCCAGCGATCCTGTGCGATTTCGACCGATTGTCGTGCTGATGGGTTGGACCTTCCTCCTCTTCGGACCCGCGTTTTTTGTGATCGATCTCGTTGTTGGCACCCCTCTCTGGTGGGCGATTGCTGACCCCGCCGCCTGTGCGATCTTCGGCATCAGCATCCTTGCGAGCAACCACGTTCTCGGACCGATCCCTCGGGAGCAACAATAGTCAACGAACCTAATCACATCGACAGATAAACGGACGATTTCAACGGGTATCGTCTCGATGCTTCCATCAAGCGTCGAGCGAAACGGGCGATTGTCCTTGCGGATTCCTCTCAATTAATGAACGGGACACCTATGCACTATCTTAAACTCGCGATTGTCGCACTGTTGTTGATTGCCTCGCAGGCTCGGGCAGCGGAGCAGCCGAATTTCGTGGTCTTTCTGGCGGACGACTTGGGATGGGGAGACCTCGCCTGTTACGGGAATCCGCGTATCCAGACTCCCAACCTCGACCGCTTCGCCAAGGAAGGGGTGCGGTTTACGCAAGCTTATTCGGCTTGTGGGGTTTGTTCTCCGAGCCGGTCGTCAATTCTGACCGGTCGGACGCCGTATCGAAATGGGGTATGGCGGTGGCTGCCTGAAGGAAACGTCGCCCACTTACGAACGAGCGAGATTACGATCCCCGAGCTAGTGAAGGAAAAAGG
The DNA here is from genome assembly GCA_041398965.1 of Planctomycetaceae bacterium. Taxonomy (GTDB): domain Bacteria; phylum Planctomycetota; class Planctomycetia; order Planctomycetales; family Planctomycetaceae; genus JAWKTT01. Next base: position 20,469 of record JAWKTT010000048.1, read on the forward strand.
TTACGAAACGATGCACTGTGGCAAGTGGCATCTGAACGGTCACTTTAATAGTCCGCTTCAGCCACAGCCCAACGATCACGGTTATGACTGGTGGTTCGCGACGCAAAACAATGCGTCTCCATCACACAAGAACCCCAAAAACTTTGTGCGTAATGGCAAAGCGGTCGGCCCGCTCGAAGGCTACTCTGCTCCCATCGTCGCCGATGAAGCGATTAACTGGTTAACGAACGAACGAGATCCGAAGAAGCCATTTTTCATCACGGTCTGGACGCACGAACCGCATCTCCCCATCGAGTCGGACCCGGAGTTTATGAAGCTGTATGCCGACCTGGACGACGCCGATCTCCGTCAACATCATGGAAACGTCACGCAACTGGATCACGCGTTTGGTAAACTGATGCGGGCGCTTGATGAACAAGGCCTGCGGGAGAACACGTTCGTCATCTTTACGAGTGACAACGGCCCGGAAGGGAACGGGACGAGTGGTCGCACAAGAGGCTCAACGGGGGGACTCCGGGGCCGCAAGCGAGACGACCACGAAGGGGGCATCCGAGTTCCGGCTATCGTCCGCTGGCCCGGTCACATCGAACCGGGGACCGAGAGCAAAACCCCCATCATCGGGTCAGACATCTTCTCGACTGTGCTCGGCATTCTGGAGATTCCACTTCCCGGCGACCGCACGATCGACGGCGTCAACATGACCCCCGCCTTCACCGGTCAACCGCTCGTTCGACCAGTTCCGCTGTTCTGGCGAACGCACATCGCCCCGCCGAACAGTCATGCGGCCATGCGCATCGGAGATTGGAAAATCGTCGTCAGTGCCGATCTCGAAAAGTTTCAGTTGTACGAGATTGAGAAAGACTGGAAAGAAGAGCACGACCTCGCAGTGGAAATGCCGGAAAAATTGGCCGAAATGAAGAAGAAATTCTTCGAGGTTTGGAAAGGGATCGAAGCCGAAGGACCGAAGGAGTGGTGGGAAGGGGACTCCGACGCGAAGCAGCGGAAGCCCAAAGCCAAGAAGCCGGCGGAAAAGCTGAACGCGGGCCAAGACGAGACCGGCGACTGGGACGTCGTTCGCGGCGGAAAGGTCTCAAAGAGCGAATTTGGCTACCTCCTGAATGCAGATGCCGGAGAGGCGTTCGCTCTGAAGAAGTTGGCCCAGCCGATCGAGAAACAGGGGACATTTGTGCTGAAATATCGAGCCGCGAATGACTCGACGACGCAGAACGCCTGCTTCTGTTTCGGTTCATCGGTCGACAATGATGACCTCATCAAAGCGGGCACGATGATCGGGCTCAAGCGTCACGGCCTGTTTGAAGGAAGCTGGGCCAACGTTCAGGATGGCTCTGGAAAAACCGCTTCCTTCGCCCCCCGCGATACCTTTGAGGCGAAAGTCGCCATCAACATCGAGAAAGGGACAGCCACCCTCACCATAGGCGACACCAGCATCGAACACCTCCTCCCCAAAGACCTAACCAGCATCACCCACTTCGGCATCTACGCCAAACGAACCGAGTCCGAGTTCACAATGCCGGTCGAAGTCAAATAACGCAACGGCCTAACAGGGGTGAGCCCTCGCCCGATATGTGATTGCTTAACCCGGATTATTCATGAGGCTGCTGTTTTTTGGGTGTTGTTGTTGATTGTTCTGGGTGTGGTGTTTTTGGGTGGGTGGGTGCGGAGGGGCCCCTTCCCTGGGTGATGATGGATTGGCGGACGGGTTCTGGGTGGCGACGACGGAGCAGGGGTGTCAACAGCGTTGGACGGTTTGCAGCACCACGCGCCAGGTCGGCAGGCCGGGCCAGGCGGAGCTCAGGCGGATCAACACCCGTCGGCAACTGACGAGCACTTCCGCGGCGACCTTGATCAGTCGCAAGCGCCACGTGGCCGGTTGAGCGTGGCGGAGTTCCGCGCCGGTGGCGGGGCCGGGACGCTCGGCATCGGGGAGGGGAGCACGGCGACGATCCTGCGGCGGAACCTCGGGCAGTGTGCGTCGCAGGCGGATCAGCAGGTTGAGCGCAGTGGCGTGCATCATGAATCGAAACAGGTTTGCCATGAAGCGATGATCGCTCAGTCGTTCTCCACACAGGTCGATCTTCAACTCCTTGTTGCGGTTCTCGCTTTCGCCACGCTGGACATACTCATCGTAGATGCCTTGAGGCAGGATCATCGCTCCGGGACGGTTCGTCACGACGGCCCGTCGGTTGGTGCCGACCGCATGACATTCCGCCTTGATCACGACTGATCGGGGACGATCCCAGGTCTGAGCCTGATCGGTCAGGGCCGTGAACAGTCGTTGCTTCTGGTCGGTTCGCCCGTATTCGGTGACAGCGGTCTCCAGAAGGTCTTCGCTCTCCCGTTTGAGACGGGAATTCATGCCAATTCCGAAGGTGTACCACACTCTCAGCCGTTCGCAGACTTCGTACATCGCGGGGACTCCGAAGCCGCTGTCGGCGCGGACTTCGATGTCGACATCCGGACAGCGCTGACGCATCTTCGTCACGACAAACTCCAAGTCTTCATCGGCCGCCAGTGACGCATGCGCGGTTCCATGCCTGAGCGAGACCATCACCACCAGTCCCGTCTCGGCGTTGGTGATGATGAGCGGGAAGTACTGGTTCTGCTCGTAGTAACCGTGAAACAACGTCAGCTGTTGCTGGCCGTGGGCCGGGTCATCGAAGCCATCCAGATCGAGCACCAGCCGCGAGGGTGGCGTGTCGAAGGAATCGAGGAACTGATCCACCATCAACTCCCGCAAACGAAACAGCGCGGGGATGCTGACCCCGTTCTCGAACCGCGAGAGCGTCGGCTGCGATGCGGTTTCCGCCCCCGCTTCGGGTAGGCGATCACACACCAGCTGAAAGACCGGATCGTACCGCAACGTGTCGTGGTCGTTCTGATCTTCGTAACCAGCGATGATGCCATAGATGGTGTGTGCGTCTCGATTGTCGGTGGAATCTTTGGGCGACACAGGATGGACCACGGATGACGCGAATTTGGCGGATGTTCGCGGATTTCGAGAAGGGAAGAGGGCGACTCAGAGACTTCCAACTCACGACGACGCGGCTCCGGCTCAATCAGGGAGCCACGGATGAAGACAGATAAAGGACGGATGCACACGGATTTGAAAAGGGGGGCGGCTGGTCGTAAGCCGAATCCGTCCTTTCATCCTTCTCCATCCGTCGTCATCCGTGGTTCCCCTTTTTCCTTTGAGCTGCCGTCTCTCCGTTGCCCATTCGTCCAGAGTTCCCGTCGATCGTCCTCGATCGGCGAATATCCGCCGAATCTGCGTCGTCCGCGGTCCATCCGGTCAACGTTCCGGCCTCGACAGCTGTCACCGACAATTCCCATGCAGACACCCATAGATGCGCTGACGAACCATCGACAGCAATGAGTGAGTCGGCTCCCGCCGCCACTCCTCGATGACCGCGGCAAACTGCTCCGTAAGACCCAGCCGTTCATCCAGTTCGCGGACCAGCAGCAACCCGGCATCACTCGACAACCTGCCTCCAGAATTTTCCACAACCAGACGCTTTTGAGGATGAAACTCCAGACATTCCGACCACACACCCTGTAAACTCATCACGGCCTCCGTGCTTGCGGGAAAGTTGTCGACTCACAAACTCTTAAACGCAACACCAGGCCATTTCTCGACACCCCCCATGAATAATCCGGGCTAACGGAGCATTCCTCGGATTGTGATCCTCACCAACTTGTGATCTTTGATACCAGCCTCTCCCCCTCCCCCGTTAGTACGATGATTGAAGTCGGAGTGCTGGCGACGGGGGAGAAGGAGTCTCTCATGGGAGGCCCTCTCCGATCGGGCAATTGCCACGCACCGAACAAACTCCGACCGCAGAACTCAACAGCGACCGACCGAAGGTTCATCCGCTCCACAAGGTGATAAACGACAGTCTCGCTGACATCAAACGATCGAAACGACAGTTGTCGTCAGACATCACTGAGGAGCCCTACATCAACGGCGAGAACAGTCGGAAAAAGTTCTCGATGAATACCTTTCGCAAGGGACGGCCGTCCCATTCAGCGGAAAGGATCGGCACCGCACCAAGAAGGTCGGCCTCGTAATGCTCTTCTAACTCCCGAGCAATACGCGAGCCAAACATCGCCACCGCCACCTCGAAATTCAGGTTCAGACTCCGTGCATCGAAGTTCGGCGTCCCTACCAAAGACCAGCAACCATCAACCGTCAATGTCTTGCTATGCAGCATCCCCTTGGTGTATTCATGAATCGTTACTCCGCTGCGTAAGAGGGATTCATAATACGATCGGCCAGCCATCAGGGTCCAATAATAGGTCGACTGTGACGGCACTAAAAGACGCACGTCGACTCCACGCAACGCAGCAGTCTCTAATGCCATGACGAGGGCCGCCGTTGGAACGAAATAAGATGTCGTTAATGTCACGCGACGTCTTGCCTCGTTAATGGCAGTAAACATGAGCGCATGAAAAGGTCGCGACTCACCGACCGGTCCACCAGACACAACCTGCGCCACTTCGTTTCCCGTCTCACTGGGAACTGGGAAACGACTCGGCGATGTCACCTCTTCATCGGTGGCATAGTACCAGTCCTCGGCAAAGACCTGCTGCAACTGTAAGACTGTCGGGCCATGCAGTTCGAGATGCGTGTCTCGCCAATGAGCGATCTGCGGTCGACGCCCCACGTATTCATCGCCGATATTCATCCCGCCCGTAAACCCGAGGCGGCCATCAACGACGACAATCTTCCGATGACTGCGAAGATTGAGCGACCAGCGCTCCCGCAGGCTTTTTCCCGGGAGAAACGATGCCACCCGAATCCCCGCCTCTCGCATGGGATTCAGGAATTTCCGACTCAGCCCGATCGAGCCGATGCCGTCATACAGGAAGCGAACCGTCACCCCCTGCCGGGCGCGGTCAATGAGCAGGTCTCGAACCTGACGACCGGTGCGATCGGGTCGCCAGATATAGTATTCCAGATGAATACAATCAGTCGCCCCCTTAATCGCCGCTTCAATACGATCCTGAGCAGCAATCGCGTCTCCCAGAATTTCGATCCGATTCTGAGCAGTCACCGGCAGACCACAAGTTACCGTCGCCAGCCGGGCGAGTCGAGATTGAAGATCGTTGAGTTCCTCGGGTGAAGAGACATAGTTAGTTAAATCGGGGAGACTATCCGCTAAGTCACGACTGGCGGCAACCTTCTGCTTCAAACGTCGCTCGACTTGATTAATCCCAAAGATCAGAAATAAAAGCCCACCCAGAAAAGGGACCGAGACAATCACCATGATCCATGCCACGGTCGCCACGGGCTGGCTTCGTTTCCGCATCAGCGCAGAACGAACCAGCAGGAGTGACACGACATAACCCGCTCCCAGCGACAGCGCTGTCCACCAGGTTGACTCCACGGCCTTAATCCTCGATAAGAAGTCTGTCGATCACGATGAGTTCCAGAAAAAGCCCCCGTGTTAAGACATCCCCGCGAACGCCTCTTGAAGTGCCTCTTGTAACGACACGATCTTCCCGGGGTCAATCGCTCCCAGACGATCCCCTCCTGTACAAGCGGCTGTCCGAACCCCCACGATGTCGACTGGCAACGTCGTGAGCAGCGGGAAATCGACCGGTCGCAGACGCCCCGCAACCGCAGTCAACAGCCCCGCCGCTTTGGCCCGAGTGAAAAGGTCTCGCAGTTCGTCCAATGACGTCCAGTCGAAGAGACGTTTGTCCGACTTCCCCCAAGTGTCGACCAGAAACCCCCGGCAGCCCCGCTCGACGGCCGCCTCGAAGACCTCCGACATCGTCGGTGCAGCGGCGAGCGAAGCGTCCGCATAAGCAACAGCAACCCACTGCGGCTGATGCAGGGCCTTCGAGTGAAAACCATCGAGATACTGCTGTTCGACGGCGTGCCAATGGCTCTGCCAGTTCGGAACATCACGCAACCCGGCTGATCCGAGTTTGAGGTAACTCACACCGGCGAAAAACTGCCTGATCTGTGTCACCAACGGGGGCAAGTCCAGTGGCTTGCCACGAATGACCATCGCGTCTCGAACCTCACCGAGAGCAATACTCACTGGCAGAATGCTCAGGGGAGCAACGGCATCTGTGACGCGAAGTCGAATCGCCTCCAGCACTTCGGAGGCTACGGTCGCCTCGACCGCCCCCAATGACCCTCGCTCTGGCTCCTTGAGATCGAGAATGTCACACCCTCCCCGCATCGCCGCCACCCCCTCGACCGCGTTGCGAACGCTCACCAGCAAGCGGGGTTGAAGAAAGCGGTCGCGATCATCCTGGGTGTTCAATGGAAAAGCCTCGACCAGTTCACCAACAGGGAGTCCGGCGGGAATCTGATCTTCAAGCCTTGGTTCCGGCTCGATCATGCGGCGTCGGTGAAGTGGGAGCTATGATTGGCAGGGGACATCTCGCGATTCTCAGGGGGTTCACACTGGACCAGGGCCACTTCGAGTTGCTCGACGAGGCCACGAATCACCTGTTCGGCGGCACGCTTCTCGTCTCGCCAACGATTGCGCAAACCCTGCCACGTCTGCTCCCTTTGATGGAGGGCCGCAATCTGAGATTGCAGTGTCGACTGGCGGCGGTCAAGGTCTTCCTGACGTTCACGCACCCACTCGGCAAACGCTTCCCGCTCGACACGAAACGACGTCCGTCGGACTTGAAGCTGTTCGCGGGACTCGTCGATCTCGTTACGCAGGCGATGCGAAGAGATGCGGAGTTGTTCGTGGAAGTCGAGCAATGCCCGACGTGCCTGTTCCATCCGTCGAGCCGCTTCCTCGGCCCCTTCCGAACTCACGAGCGACTGCATGACAGTCTCGACAGCAAGACGGTCTTCCAAAGCCTGTTGACGTGACTGTGTGACATAGAGTTCCGCCTCGTCCAGCTTTCGACTGCGCTGTTCGATCTGCTGCACCTGCGAATGGAGTGTCTCTTGCTGACGACGCAGATCTCGCCGCAATCGAGTCTGTTCGGCATCGAATTCGGCGGTCGCCTGATCGAGTTGTTCCTGGCGTTGCTCATGTTCGACCTCGGCCTGTCGACGAAGTTCTTGCCATGCTTCTTCACGACTGCTGAGGAGGTTCTCCCGCTGCTCCAAAAGGTCGCGAAACTGTCGAATGTGGGCAATCCGGAGGCGGAGCGACTCTTCGACCCGCTCTTTCCAAATGTGCTGCCGCTGCCGGTCCCGTTCAAGTTCGGTCTGTGCTTCGCGAAGCTGTTCGCGAACTCGATCGAGATGTTCTTGATGGAAGCGGGAGCGCTTTTCGAGATCGATCCGTTCCTGGGCCGCCTCTTCAATCTCGATGCGAAGTTCCTCGGCGGCCCGGTCATGAGCTTCGCGGTCTTCTTCGAGTTGCGCGGTGCGTGTGGCGATCAACTCCCGTTCGTCGGCGATCTCGGCGGCCAGTTGAGCCTTGAAGCTCGCCCGCTCCGCTGCCAGGGCTTCTTTTCCCCGCGAAAGCTCTTGCTCGGCTTGATCGATCTCGACAGTTCGTTCGTCGCACAGACGTTCCCGTTCCTGGATGCGTGACTCGGACTTGCGAATCGCATCGATGCGGTCGCCGACCTGTTCTTCAAACTCCCGGACTTTCAGGCGAAAGGACCGCTGCTCCTGATCGAGAGTGGTGAGTTGCGAGTTGAGGTTCTGCTCGCGGCGGTCCAGCTCGGCGAGTTGCGTTCGGAGATGCTCAAGAATTCGACCTGCCTGGGCGAGCGAATCGATGTCCAGTCGCGGAGTCCGTGCGCTCGAAACCGACGGCGAACTCGACACGGTGGCGTGGGTGGGCGGAGCGAGCGGCTGAGTCCGTTCGGCTGTTCGATTGATGAGCGAATCGATCGGATGGATTTCGATCGTGGGAGCGTTGCTCGATCGTCGCGGGACTTCGGAATTCCCGGGGGATCGGACAGTTTTTGTGGTGTCGCTCATAGGGAATCCTTTCCCGAAATCAGCCACGACTCTCCACTCCGTCAGTCAGGTCTTGCTGTCAGAGAGAGAGGGGTGTCACAACCGGGTCGACCATTCGACCCGGGTCTGCGAAGTTTACGGAACGATTCAGGAGTTTGAATCGATCATCTGGGCGATCATCTTTTTGGGCTGAGCCCCCATCGTGCGGGCGACCACTTGTCCCCCTTTGAAAAGGATCAGAGTCGGAATCGACTGAATCTGATGCTTCATGGCAACCTGACGGGCTTCGTCGGTGTTGATTTTTCCGACCTTCACTTTGCCAGCGTAGTCCTCAGCGATCTCGTCGATCGTGGGAGCGAGCATCTTGCAGGGACCGCACCAAGGCGCCCAGAAATCGACGAGAACCGGAGTTTCGCTGTTCAGCACTTCGGCATCGAAATTGGAATCATTGAACTCTTGAACGTTGCCAGCCATCAGTAATCAATCCTCTCAAAACTCCGGGTGGGAGAGCGGGTCATCGACACCGGGTCGATAACATGTGTGGGGGGTGTCGATTCGCCAAGGGAGAGATGTGGCAGAGTGCGAAAAAGCCGCAAAGAGTCTCTGCACAAAGTGACTCACCGCTGCTTCCATCGTCCCAACTGCCTCACAGGATGGACCCCCATGACCTGTCATCTGGGAATCGAACACGGGATTATAGGGGCCGGGGTTTTACTGTCAACGTCCGTTTTTCTGGCAGAACCGACCGCAAAGCATTGTCTTTACAGACTTTGTAGCCCCGTCATCACCCCGCCAACACTTTGCCCGCACGAATGCAAACCGGAAACCCGCGGGATCGACAGCGTGCAGACAATCAATAACGCAGACAATGTGGACGGACCAGCGATCGCGGTGGTCGTGGGCTAAACCGGTCGTTTCACCATTTCAGCAACACGAACACGAGACGGATCCGATACAACGCAAGCCACGATTCTCTGAATCGGATGTCCACAAAGAAACGATCGTGATGGGGGTCGCAGAGCAGCAACGAGAAGCTGAGTAACGCAGGTGACCAACACGTGGGATTCGGGGAAATCCCGCTATTCCTACTGAGGAATTTCAAAGTGAGCAAATTGACTACCAAACGACCACCTGCATACTTCAGACGTCGTTTCTGTTATGGTCTCTCCTTGCATCAGCTTGAGATTGACCTGCAAACCCCGACGAATCGTTTAAGCACCAGCAATTCTTCGGCACGATTGGTTGTGTCATCGGCTTGTGATTGCCAGGCAGCCGAAGCCGCCGCCAAACGACTACGATTTCAAGCACCCGAATAATCAGCGACTTCCGTTCGCCGCTTGGCTTTGTGGCGTTTGGGAATTCGTAATGGATCGCACCACGCTTGCGGTGATCTCCGCCACAGTCTGGACGCCACGGTATTCCAAGACAGTGCATCGCTGGCTCAGCAAATACGCTTCATGCTGTGCCAAAGTCTTTCCTTCAATATCTCCTGCGTCATAACGCGATGCCCAATCAATAAACTCCTTGTGCGTGTCGTGCATGTCACCACCTTCATCAATCCGGTGGCCGAAACGCATTCGCTCCCGCAGTCGCAATCGTTCGATCCTCGCCTGAGTCGGGACGTAGAGGAAGACGATGCATGTGAAATCCAACTCGGGACACGGAAGCCATCCAACAATGCCGCCACTCAAGACCCAACTCGTCTCCGACGCAACGTCGCGACAGATCATCTCGCATCGCTCCTCAGCGGGGCGTGGGCTTTGAAATGGCGGGTCGGTGGGAGCATGGAAATAGTCGTCGCTATCGAAGTGCGGAATAGCGAGAGCCGAGGCAAGGGACTTCCCCATCGTGGAAGTGCCACTTCCAGACGCTCCGATGACATGGATTCGATACTCCGCCATATGCTTCTACTCGCATGCCACATCACGTCCAAAATCACCCGGTCGCGACGAGAGATTCTCAAGTGTTAAAACGCCTGACTTCTCGATTCACTTGCATTTGTGTACGCCCCGGCACGTGCGTGTTGTTGTTGGGTGAAAGTCCCCTGCACGAGGCTGGAAACTATCGGGGGTCATTATCTGATGATCGTTCGAAAAGGGGAAGCACAAGACGACGGCGGCCACCGACCGGGAGGCTGTTCGCGAGAGGGTGACCGAAGTCCCATCGAGACCGGAAGGGCCGAACAATGAAGAACAAGGACGAGTCATCGGCCAAGTCGCTGGGTGGCATAGCCGGGCTATGTGAATCGTGGGTGCCATGTCCTTGCTTACGTGGACATGCCGTTTGACGGGGGGGGCCGCTCGGGGTGACGGCGAACTATCCGCTCTGGAGTGCCGACCGGCAGGCGTTTGTGGCGGCGGGGGAGTTGCGAGTGGGCGAACA
>JAWKTT010000049.1:0-30748 GCA_041398965.1 Planctomycetaceae bacterium
AACCTCACGGTAGAGCTTCTTGTCGCTCCGCGACCCGGCCAAAAATGGCCGGGCCACCCAGCGGAGACTCAACTCAATGAGCCTTCCCTACCCCTATCGATTACTCAAAATCGCCCACCCGTAGCCGCCGTTACGGCAAAGATGATCGATCCAATCACGATGGCGATGCCGATGTTGATGAGAAATTCGATGAGGGAAACCAAGGACGCTTTCGCCATATCCGTTGGCTGCATCACAGAGAATATCCAGGCGTTGATGGCGAGCTGTATGATCACTGCGAAGCAAGAAACTCCTAGCATGAGCGGCAAAGAGTTGGCGTCAGCCGAGAACACCAATGGACTGACACCGCTGAATGCAAGAATCACGCCAAGGTTTGCAGCAAAGCGAGCCAACGATACGAGCATGGCCGAACCGAATGTCGGTTCATCCAACGGCTCGCTTGCCAACTTGTTGAAGATGCTAATCGCGATTCGCAGAAAGACGGCGCCAATTACTATACCGATTGGAAGTGCAATCGCCAATACGCGCAAGAAACCTGCGATCACCGCATTCGCTTGATGACCATGCATCTCGAACCCCTCACTTTGCCTTCAGCTAGTTGAAGTAGGTCAGGCTGTGCCTGACTTCCTTTTCGGTATTGCTTAGATATGCCGATTCGGCCCATTAAATTGTCAAGCACGCCCCTGTAACCGATCACCGCCACAGGCGGCGCCATCTGGAAACCTGACCGGCTTGACTGTAAGTCATTTCTCGAAAAACCGAAAGGCGACAGAAACCGGCCAGTCGAGATCCGCCGTCAATTCGTGGAAGTCAGGCAGGAGTCTGCGCTACGATTACTGGAACTGTGAACGGTTACTTTGAACCCATGTAGTTGTCCAAAGATTAGTGTCACTCCTCACCAGGAATCAATCGGAGCAGGCATTCACTCACAAGGTTCTCGAATTCAGTCTCTGCGGCAGGAGTGAATTCGGTGGCCTCGATCTCGAACCCGCTGATGTCGAAAACCGGTGTGCCAGGTTCATCGCCATCCGCAAATAGATCGCCTCTTCCTCCACCCCCGCTCACTTTGGATCCAGGTGGAACGAGATTGCCATCATCCAGGCCGACCTCATCGTCTCCACCACCGGCATTGATGTTGACGATTCCTGTCGACACAGTATGAGTCAACGTCACCAGATCATCCCCACCACCCGTATTGATGGTGGAGGTCCCTCCGATCATGCAAGCCGCCGCTCCGGCGATATCGTCCCCGCCGCCGGTGACCAGGGACGCTGCACCTCCGATAACACAGTTTAGTAGGAGAGCCAGATCGTTTCCGCCGCCGGTCTTCACAGAGACATCGCCGTCAATTTCGCTGAGAGTGTTGATCACGCAGTCATCGCCCCCGCCGGTAACGATCGTCAAATCGCCAGTGATGTCGACAGCGAAAACCCCGATCGCATCGTCCCCACCCTTCGATTTGATCTGAATGTTCGCCACACCATCGAAGGTCCCCAGAAAGGTATCGACGATGCCATCACCGTCGGAGTCATGAGCGACCTCGACCTCGCCCGTTGCCAGTCCCGCGCCGGACACATAAATCGCATCATCGCTCCCATCGCCATTAATGATAAGGGTATCGCCCTTCATTTTGACTGAAGCCGCCAGCAGGACGCGGTCTTCCAGACGTTCAAACATTTCCAACATATTCATCGTCATCGCACTGACCTCAGAAGGGATTCTTACGCCGCAAACGGGCGGCACCACTCGAAAACATCCCTCAAGTGCCTTCGAGCGTCGGTCGTTCTCGTCACCGGGCCCGCAAACACTCACACACAATCAAGCATTTCCGGGCGATGCACGCTGCCCGGTGAGATGAGTATCCCGCTTCCCGAGTCCGCTGGCAACTGAATTCCTATTCCCGGACGAGGAGTCGGGAGGAAACGGATCGGCTTTCTGGAGCGGAGGAAGTTGTGAACTGAGACGATTCGAGACTTCCGATTGTTTGTCGAACACAAAGCGTGGAAATCAATAAGTCGAACGACCGGTCGCGACCATGTCTCTGTAACAATAGAGCGACTAAATACCCATACGCAGGAGGCCCGTCAGGAGCCTGACCTTTAACTTCTGAACTCAGTCAGTCCTTTCTGCCCCTAACAGCCGGTTGAAGAACGTGGGTTATGCTTTCCAGCCTGACATGGTGCCGTTGAATTTCTCTGAAAAAGGCGTTCGAGATGCTCTTGTCAGATTAGAAAAGCTGAACCACGGTCGTGCTTCAACGGGCTGCTAGCCCAGCCTCCGAGCCAACGCTGTCGCCATCACTTTCATTCGATCAAGATTCTTGTGCTGACGACCTTGGACGGTTGATGGTGTTGGGGGGGAGAAGTTGTTCTCAGGGGCGTGATTGTCGCGTACAATGTACGGCGAGTCAGTGGGGGAATGGTTTTTGTCCTGAGGATGAGGGAGTCGAGTCATGGTCAGGAAGTCGGCAGATGATCGTGTGGTGAAGACTGGCGGCAGATCGTCAGTGGCGAAGGGCTCCAAGGCGTCCGGAAAGACTCGACTGCGAAATCTCCGGCCGGTTCGCCTCAGGGGGGGCGGTGATGGTGACCTTCCAACGATTGGGGGTATCTGATCGGAGAGGTTGCGGCACTATGGGGTCGACGATCTGTTCGGGATTCCGGGCGACTTCGTCTTGCGGTTTTATGGGATGCTTGAGGAGAGTCCGATTCGCGTCGTCGGATGCACGCGAGAGGATTGTGCGGGGTACGCGGCAGATGCGTATGCCCGTGTGCATGGCATCGGTGCTGTTTGTGTGACGTATTGTGTCGGGGGGCTCAGCCTGTGTAATTCCATCGCCGGGGCGTTCGCTGAGAAGTCGCCCGTGGTGGTGATTAGTGGGGCGCCAGGAATGGCCGAACGGGTGAATGATCCGCTCCTGCATCACAAGGTTCGCGACTTCAACACGCAGCGCGAGGTCTTCGAGAAGATCACCGTTGCGACGGCTTCGCTTGACGATCCCCTGACGGCATTTCGCGAGATCGATCGCTGCCTGGAGGCGTGCGTCCGATACAAGCGGCCGGTGTATCTGGAACTTCCCCGCGACCGGGTCGACACATTGGCTCTTTACCCTCATGTTCCCGGTGTCAGCAGTTTCAGTAGTCATGCTGAGTCTTTACGGGCGGCGCTTGATGAGGCGAGCGAACGATTGCGGCGAGCGAAACAGCCTGTCGTCATTGCGGGGATTGAAGTGCATCGCTTCGGGCTGCGGGAAGAAGTGTTGCAACTGGTCGAGACGCAAAATATCCCGGTGGCAGCAACCTTGCTGGGGAAGTCGGTCATTGGCGAACGGCACCCGTTGTATCTGGGGGTCTATGAAGGGGCGATGGGGCGTCAGGAGGTAACCGACTACGTCGAATCGAGTGACTGTGTGCTGCTTCTCGGAACCTTCATGACCGACATCAATCTTGGCATTTTTACAGCAAAACTCGATGCGGGTCGCTGTGTGGATGCGACGAGCGAACGCTTACGGATCGGACACCACCACTTTCAAGGAGTGTTGCTGAGCGACTTCGTGAAGGGGTTGGCGGCATTGCCAGCGGGACGTCGGACTAAGCCCCGCATCCCGAAGCGTGTGGTTGATCGGACATCATTTGACCCCCAAGCTCCGGTTACGAACGCGAGCTTGTTTGCTCAGATCGATGAAACACTTCAAGACGATTTCGTTGTCGTGGCCGATGTCGGAGACTCCCTGTTCGGGGCGAGCGACTTGACGATCCATCAGCATACCGAGTTCCTCAGTCCGGCCTATTACACCTCGATGGGCTTCTCGGTCCCGGCTGCTCTGGGGGTGCAGGTCGCCAATCGGAAACTGCGCCCCTTGGTACTCGTCGGGGATGGAGCGTTTCAGATGACTTGCATGGAACTGTCATCAATGGTCCGTCTGCGATTCAATCCAATCGTCATCGTGCTGAACAATCATGGTTACACGACCGAGCGATTCTTGCAGGAAGGACCATTCAACGACATCCTTGACTGGAAGTATCACCAGATGCCCGAACTGTTGGGCGATGGCTGGGGCTTCGAGATTCGAACGAACGGCGAACTCGCCCAATCGATCGCGGCAGCTTTGGAAAATCAGAACTCGTTTAGCATCCTCAACGTCCATCTCCGTCCCGATGACATCAGCCCTGCCCTCAGACGATTAGCCGAACGAATGTCGAAGACCGTCTAAAGTTGTTTACTCTCGGCGAACAAAGGGCCATAATGGGGCAATGCGTTACTGGCGAGAATCACTCGACGGGAGGGAGTGGAGATGAACATCGCGTATAAGGTGGTGCCGGAGACTAGGGCGTGGGTCATCAGACGACTCGTAGGATTCCTGTTGCTCACGCTCTGGTTGATTTGTGTCGCTGGTGTTCGGGGGGATGACTTCCCTACCGAACAGTTTCGGCTGACCGTTCCCGGGAATCCCAACCTCAGTTCCAACGTGAGCCGCACGGGAGAGACTCTCGTCATCACAGACGCTCAAGGGACGCGATATCTCTATCGACGACAGGTCGAATTCGATACGGCCGATCGGGGGTTGCTCGGCTACTATTGTGCCGATGCCGACGTATCGCTGCGCTGGCCGGCGTCCGGAGCGGGGGCCATGTATCTGAGTGATGGTCGCGGCAGGCGTTGGGTCGCCAGCCAGCAACAAGTTAGTCCTGTCCGAGTTCCGGCCAATCAAATGCCGGTCATTCAGCCAGGACCAGGGCGACCAGGTCCGCTGATCCCGGGTAACAAAGGAACTCCTGGCGACGATGTTCGTGGAGTGCCGCCGCGACCTGTTCGTCCACTCGACAGGGCGTCCGGCGTCATGAATGTTGCGTGGACGACAGACCATCGGGGGGAGTTGAGAGCAGCTCAGATTGGAGACGATGGTCGTTTGCGGTTGTATCGACGTAATCGAGAAGGGCAATGGAACTATCAAACCGAAGTTGCTGCTTCCGGACTTGTCGCCGGAGGGGCACTGGCGTCAACTCGCGATGTGGTGCCGGGGCAGTTGAGGTTCTTCACTGTCAATCGGTTCGGGGCATTGACTGAAATCAACGAAGCAGCCGTCCAACGACCGGTGGCGTTAGACCTCTCCTTTGTGCCGGGGGGCAACCTGGCGATTGACGATACGGACCGCAACCCGTTTGCATTTGCGGTCGACCGGAGTGGGCGGCTGTGGAATCTCGATCTCTTCAATGGGGTTCACACTCCGATCGACAACACTGAAGGACGCTTTCCTCCGGGGGCAAGCGTCTCGCTCTGGGTCGAGAACAGTGGTGCCGGGCGACCGGGACTGCGTCTGTTACATCTGACCGATCGGCAAGGGGCGATTTGGCGATATCGACAGTCGCGAACCGGATGGGAGCGAGGCGAGATGATCGCGGATGGTTTCCTGCCTGGCGGAGCAGTCGGCTTCTCGACGATCCAACTCCCGGGCGATGTCGTCACACAACTAGTGGCAGCTGTCGATTGGAGAGGTCGACTGCAATACTTGCAGAATCGAGGTGGCGAATGGCTTGGTGAAGCGATCCCCGACGTCCGACTTCCTCCTGGGGCTCCCGTGCTGGTGACGACTGATCGATTCGGAATTCATCTGTCAGCCGTCACAATGGAGGGGGCATGGCTCCGCTGGGGACAGGGTGTGAGAAATGTCTGGACTCCCGAAACCATCGCGATTGGATTCCCACCGGGGGCATTCATCGCGTGGGATGCCCCTTCGGCAACGCTGTTTGCCGTCGATGCACTTGGTCGGATTGTTCCGGCTCACTTTCACGAGGAGGCGTGGCATTGTCATGTCTGTCAAATGGGTGACCCGTTTGCCCCCCAGTTGATCAGTCGTCGTTTCGTCCCCAACCCTCCCCTGCCACCGGCTCGCGTCATCCTGACGAATCCGACTCGGGAAGACATGGCTCTGCAAATCGCAGACGAGCAGCAGGGAACTGACAGTGAGGAACTGACGCTTGCCGCCGGTCAAAGTGTGCAACGGACCTTTCAGCGAGATGCCGGAGGTGTTCTCGAAGAGACGTATCTTGTGGGGAGCCCGGTATTGGGTTGGAAGGAACAGATTCAGACGTATCCGCTCCCAGCGCAATCGCGATACAGCGTCGTTGTCTGGGCCAAGCGGGTGACGTATCAATACATCGATAAGCGGAAAGATCGACCACAAGGAGCTCCACCGAGTTTCGACCTCAAGACTCATGTCAGCATCGGAGCATTCAGCCTGCCACCAGGAGATTTCCTTGCCGATGGAACCGAGCTTGATGTCCCGGCACTCGCAAAGTCCAATCGCAATCCCGGAGCTGCAGCACTGGGACGTTGAGGGCTCTTGCACAGTTTTCCGTTCGTGTTGCTCACACTCCCTGTGGTCCACGGGGTCAATTGCGGGTATTCGAGGTCGACAGTTACTGGGGGACTTCATTGTCATGAATGAGGTGGCGACCACCGGTACCAATTCATCTGCCCCTCGCCTAAAGTTTCTCCTGAGGATCGTCCTGGAAATTCATGTCGGCTTTTGCTCCGCGAGAGGTTGCGGGGAGGATATCTTTCGCGGAGCGAAAGGCGACACTCAGCGGAAGGCGATACTCAGCGACTCTCATTGATCGATCGTTCCTTTGAAAAGTGACACCTCCGCAATCCGATCGTGACGTCAAACAACTCGATCGACAAACAGCTTGATCGACCGACAGCTTCTTCAACACCCCGAACCGACCGAGAACGCTCATGACTCCGCAGGCGACAGGCACATTTCTTCGATCTTTGTATGCTGTGGGCGAGGTTGTTTGCCGGAGGGGGATCCGCCAATGTTCCCGAGGCATCGTGCTCGCAATGCTCTGCGTCGTTGCGAACTGGTCAACCACTCCGGAACACCGTTCGATGGCTGCGTTCGGGGCAGAAGATGTCGCGGTGAAAGGGGAGGCGGCCGTCGATACTCCGAACGAGAAAGAGGCATCCAGCGAAGGTGTGTGGCAAGCGATCTCGTTGCGTGGTGAACGGATTGGTTATGGACATCAGTTGGACTCGACCATCGAACGGGACGGAAAGTCCATCGTCGTAACTCAGACGCATGTCCACTCAGTCGTCAAGAGGTTCGATGGCAAGGTAACGCTCATTCTCGACAAGCGAGTCGAAGAGTCGACTGATGGCACACTGCTTCGGTTTCATTTCCGGATGAACAACCCGCCAAGCAGCACCATTGAGACCACGGGGGAAGTTCAGGGCACAACGCTGACACTGCGAAGCACCTCCAACGGCCAAACGACCGAGACGTCCGCCAAGCTCCCCGCCGGGGTCAAGTCGTCCCCCTGGGTTGATCGGAGTCTGCGGCAGCAAACCTCTCGGAAATGGACGAGGCTCGTAACCATACCACTTATTATCCGGAGTTCGGCCAAGTTATGACAGTCCGAGTTCAAGGGGCCGGAATGCAGTCCTATGACCCGCCCGAAGGGAAACCCCGCAAGGGACGAAAGACCCTGATGCAGTACGTGGAAATTCCTGGATTATCGATTGAACTCTTTCAGGATGACAGCGGCGAGATCGTGTTGACGCAGTCGCCATTGTTGCAGTCTGCCATGTGGACCGTCTCACAGGCGGATGCCCTCAAGGAGATTCCCGAAGGGGTCGACCTCGGCCACTCCGCGTTAGTCAAAATTGATATCGCCAAAAAGATCACCATTCCCGAACCGCTTAGTGGGGTCCATCAGTCAACAGCGGCGACATTTCGACTCACCGTTCCGAGCGGCCTCGATGCCAAGACGATCCCGGCCAGCGACATGCAGACGGTAAAGCAGATCACCCCGCAACAGGTCGAAGTCACCCTCCGTCCGCTGCGTCCGAAGTCGCTCGCCAAGAAAGAGAATAACGTCCCCAATCCTCAAGATATCGACCCATCTCATCGTCCCGATCGAAAAGATGCGCCGGAGCTTGCCTCGTCGACGTATATCACCTCGGCCGATGCGCAGGTCCAGAAACTTGCGAAAGAAGCGGCACCAATCGACGCGTCGGCAGTCGAAATCGCGTTGGGTTGCGAACGCCAAGTCCAACAGTGGGTCAGCCGCAAGACAATGTCCAGCAATCTCGCAACCGCAGCCGAGGTTGCGAGGTCCAAAGAGGGGGATTGCACGGAACATGCTGTTCTGTTGGCTGCGATGTTGCGAGCCCGAGGAGTCCCCGCCCGAGTCGCGGTTGGGCTCGTCTATTGGGATCGATATCAAGCCTTTGCCGGGCATGCCTGGACCGAAGCCTACATCGGCGACCGCTGGATACCTCTCGATGCCACGTTAGCTCAAGGTGGGATCGGTGCGGGACACATCAAGCTCTCCGACAGCACGATGGCCGACGGAGCACCAAACCTCCTCCTCAGTGCGATGACGACATGGCGACTCCTCAACGACGGCACGGCTGAACTGATCTCGATCTCACGTCAGTGACACCGAATGTGGCACAATAATTGCGAAGTAAGCCTCAGGTTGGCAAAGTGTCGACGCGCAGGAACTGCATGTCTCGATGAAGATTCGATGAGTTCCACAATGGAACTTGTTGACCCCCTTGCTTGTGCAGTTACAATTCAATCGCGTTTGGTTTGACCTCTTCTGTCGGTCTGTTCATGCGAAAACACCATCAGACAGCGACATGGTTCGCGACAGCACTCTATGTGCTGGCTCTGATGTTGTCCGCCGTCGTACCACACAGCCATCATGCTTGCACCGCAGCAGCTTGCTGCACCGACGCTGCGTTGGGAGACAACCACACGCATCATCATGCGGCAACATTGACGAGTGATGAGAGGAGTTCGTCCGCTGAGCACAGACATTTACATGTCTCATCCTCTCGCAGCCCGCATCATCACGCCCCCCATCAACATGGGGACTCAACCGATTCGGCCCCGTTGGATTGTCCGGGACCGATTCCTTTCGATTCCGACTGTTCGCTCTGCCAGTATCAGGCTCAACCAGCCGCGACCGCAATAGTCGTCAACCCGCCACTGTTTCTGGAGCGAGTCACTCCGCTGGTGGTCCCCTCCGCCGTCGTTGGCCATCAAGTCGACTGGACCCACTACTCGACCCGCGGTCCCCCTGCTGACGCTTAGATGGTTGTGGAGGGTCTCTTCGTCCCATCGGCTCTTCCCAGTTCTCAGTGATGACCTGCGCGAGAATGTTTTGACAACGTTTATCCGCAGGGCGAGAACTGTGCCCAGACGGTTCCACATGCCAGGGATCGTTCTTTGAGGTGCTGGCACGAACGACACTGTGTTGCCTGTGAACTCTGCAACAAAGCGTGTCGGCAGAGTGTGAGCTAACGCCCTCTCGCTCCATCACGAATCAACTTTTTTTTGCCATCGCGCAGGCTCTCGCCCTGCGCACGACCGTTGGCGTCTGTGGCGGAAGCATCATCGACTTATTCGATGCGCATGCCGAAGCAGATACCTCGAACGCAATCACATCATCCGGCTGGCGATGAGACCATCCCGCCCGCCAGGTTTCGATTCCTTATTCCTATCAACACAGAGATATTTCCATGAACTTGCCCACATATCCTTCTTCGCTTCGGCGAGGATTTACCTTGATCGAACTTCTGGTGGTCATCGCCATCATCGCCATTCTGGTTGCCCTCTTGCTCCCGGCGGTGCAGTCGGTCCGAGAGGCGGCCCGTCGCTCGCAGTGTCAGGATCATTTGCACAATCTCGGACTCGGACTTCACAACTACGAAGGGACTTTCAAGATCTTTCCTCCTGGCTGGGTTGGGGCCACAGGGGGGCAGCATGACGTCGAAGGAGACAGCGGCTTTGCGTGGGGGGCTTTGCTGCTGCCTATGATCGAACAGAAGCCGCTCTATGATCAACTTAATTTCGAGCAGAGCATCCTTTCGGGGACGAACGCCCCATTCCTCCGGACAAAGATTGATGTCTTCGCCTGTCCCTCCGACTCACATCCAGACAACTGGGAGATCATTGAAGAAGGGGGAACCACCGTGCTGGCGCAATTGGGTTCGGCTAACTACATCGGAGTCTTCGGGAGCGGTGGGGGACAACCGGGCGGAATCGACCTGCACGATTGCGAAGGACTCGCTTTAGGGGTTCAGTGCCGCAGTAATGGTCTGTTGTTTCACAATAGCGGCGTCCGGATGAGTGGGATTGTCGATGGGACGAGTTCGACGATCGTCATCGGCGAGCGGACGACTATTCCCAACGCCGCAACCACAGACCACCACTCGACTTGGTCGGGCGCGATCCCCGAGGGGGAAGAGGCATTTGCCCGTATTCTGGGGGTTTGCGATCATAACCCCAACAGCAATGGCTCGGGTGGCGTCCCGCACCTTGACGACTTCAGTAGCCGTCATCCAGGCGGTGCCCATTTCGCTCTCGGTGATGGACATGTCACCTTCATCAGCGAGAACATTAACCACGCTCTCTACCAACAACTCTCGACCATTGCCGGCGGAGAGTCGGTCCAAGTGCCTTAGGTTGTCGCTCTGGAAAGCCTTGCGAGTTGTCGCAAGGCTTTCGCTACCTAAAGATATTGGAGAACGGAGTATCCTAAGGCATGATGTTTTCGAATGCCTGATGACATTAGACAAGCTTGAAATGACTCACCGAGTTGACGCTCGTCGCATGTCGCGTCGGGCGTTTGCCTATGGACTGTCACATCCGAAGTGAGAAAGCCTCCGACATGTGACGGCGACTGGACTACATCGTTCGGCCGCCGTCGACGACGAGGCGTTGGCCGGGGGTTAGTGAGGTGCCGGTGGCTAAGTAAACGATGGCATCGGTGATGTCGTCGGGTTGAGCGGGACGGGGGATCGGAAAGTCGGCGGTGCGGGCCAGGAGATCGGCTTCGCTCATGACACTCCGCAACCAGCGACTGTCAATTGGACCGGGACAGACGGCGTTCACCCGAATTTCCGGAGCGAGGGCGACCGCCAGCGACTTCGTCATCGTGTTCAAGGCCCCCTTGCTGGCACAATAAGCGATTGAAGACCCCTGTCCCGCGATTCCGGCGACCGAACTCACATTGACCACCGCCCCCTGCCCACTCGCCCGCAGCATGGGAACCGCGGCTCGCGTGCAGTAAAAGGGCCCTTTCAGGTTGACGTTAAGAATGCGGTCCCAGTCGGGAGTTGTCATGAGATCGAGTTCGCGATGCGGCACGAAGGCTGTCGTCGCTGCATTGTTGACAAGGACGTCGAGACGTCCCAGTTCTTCGTCGATCGTCTCGATCATTCGCAAGACTTGAGGTTCGTCACTCACATCGCAGCGGACCAGCAACGCACGCTGCCCAGCGGCTTCGACCAGACGTACCGTCTCTCTTGCATCTTCTTCACTGCGGGAATAGTTGACGACGACCGTGTATCCCAGCTTTGCGAAACGAACCGCCGTGGCTCGCCCCACGCCGGTTGCAGACCCCGTCACCAACACGACAGAAGTTGTTTCGGCCGACATTGCCATACCCTTGCGAAAGAAGAACCTATGTTAATGAAATCCGCCTGACATCTGGCTAGTTCTGATCTGCTGGCAAGCGATGCCCCATTTTGTCCCGCTTAGTGTCCATGTATTTCTTGCGTTGTTCGCCATGCGGAGCGACGATTGGAATCTGCTCGACGATCTTAAGGTCCACCCAGTCTTCGAACGCTTCGGTCTTCTTCGGGTTGTTGGTCAAAATGCGAATGCGGCTAAGCCCCAAATCCTTCAGGACCTGCAAGCCCACCATGTAGTCTCGCAGGTCCGCCTGAAAGCCGAGTCGATGATTAGCTTCGACGGTGTCGAGACCTTCGTCTTGCAGTTGGTATGCCTTGAGCTTGGCGACGAGGCCGATTCCTCGTCCCTCTTGCGGCAGATAGACGACTGCTCCGACCCCTTCCTTGCAGATCATCTCGATCGCCATCTGAAGTTGATCGCCGCAATCACAACGGAGTGAGCCAAGAACATCACCCGTAAAGCAGGACGAGTGCATTCGAATCAGTGGTGCGTCGACGGATGAAAGGTCCCCCCAGACCAGTGCCAGCGGTTCTTGATCCTCATGGGCAACATCGTAGGCGATCATGTGAACCGTGCCGAAGTCCTGAGTCGCAATGTCCACTTCGACCGCTCGAGTGACCAGTCGCTCTCTCACGCGGCGGTACTGTACAATTTCGGCAATGCTGATCATCGGGATATTGTGAGCCTCTGCGAGCGCACGGAGTTCGTCTCCGTCGGCCATGCCGGAATGGTGACGACTACAAATCTCGATGAGGCATCCGACCTGAGTCAGTCCGGCCATCCGCAAGAGATCGACTGTTGCCTCGGTGTGACCTGCCCGACGCAACACTCCCCCCTCTTTCGCCAACAATGGGAAGACGTGCCCCGGACGGATGAAGTCCATGGCGATGCTGTCGCTCGATGCCAGTCGATTCAACGTCATCGCCCGGCTCTCAGCACTGACACCGGTCCCCGTATTGCGATGGTCGACAGGGACCAGAAACGGGGTCTGGTGTAACGAGGTGTTCTCATCGCTGTTGACCATGGGGGGCAGCTTGAGTCGTTCGGCAATCTCAGCATTCAGTGGAGCACAGAGCACACCGGCTCCGTTCCTCAGCATGAAGTCGATCATTTCCGGCGTGACCAACTCGGCTGCACAGACGAAGTCCCCTTCGTTCTCTCGCTCTTGGGCGTCAATAACGATCACCATTCGCCCTTCTCGTAAGGCTTGAATGGCTGTTGAAATCGCATGACTGGGATCGGCGGAAGAACTCACGTAACAAACCAATGACGATGACACGGAATCAAGAAAGGGCCAGAAAACAGACTTCTCTCACAATGAGTGACGTTGCATTCTGTACCCGAAACTGACGGTATTCTGACGCGGTCTACCGAATCGTCAATCGCGTTGACGGAATTGACGGGACAAAATCGAAAGCGCGAAGTGACCAAGACGTCCATTTCTCCCTGGTTTTCCCCCAGAAGTGATTGTCTCGCGTCATGTGATTCGCCCAGAAGATCACTCGAAGGAATTCTGCCCGATTCTGAGAAGTTCCTGCGGCACCCGCACCGCGAACCGATTACGATGAGCGCTGACCGAATTCCCGGACCGGGGCAATTTCGGCGACTTTGACGCAAACATCCCGCCTGTCACTGGCGACCAGACGCTTACTTCGGATCGACGATATGTCAGAAACCTATCAACTCAAACACCATCCTCCCTCGCCACCTCCCTCTTCCGAAGTGACCTCTCCATCGATCACAGGGGGAAGTGGTACCAACATGAGATCCGGGGCGGCGACCATGCCGTCTGCCAGTCAGCCGACCGAACGACTCGTCTCGCTTGATGCCTATCGCGGCTTCATCATGATACTGTTGGCGGCGAGCGGGTTCGGTATCGCCTCATTTGCCAAACTGCCGCAAGAGGCTGCGGTCTGGCATCGACCTGATTCCGCTGGAGTGGTCGCAACGGATGAGCTCGCCAAGTCTCGAAAGGACAGTTGGTCCGAGGTCGCGTTTCACTTCAATCATCCCAACTGGCGAAGTGACTTTCTCCCCTACCGCACTGACGAACCGGACGCTGCGTCGCAGTGGTTTCGCGTTGGTGTATCGGGCTGGGACCTCATTCAGCCCGCCTTCATGTTTATGGTGGGAGTGGCGATGCCCTTCTCTTATCGTCGCCGCAACGCGTTGGGCGAGTCTCCCGGGCGTCGCACGTTCCATGCACTTGCCCGTTCTCTCATCCTCGTCTTGATGGGGGTGTTTCTCTACTCGATCGGCAAGGGACGAACGAATTGGATATTCCCCAATGTGCTGGCACAGATTGGGCTGGGTTACTTCTTTGTCTACTTGCTTCTGGGTCGACGCTGGTGGATTCAATTGGTTTCGATTGCTGTCATTCTGGGTGGGACCTGCTACTTCATGCAGGCTGGTTACTGGCGCTGGACCGGAACTCCTGTTCCCAATGGTCAATATGACTTTGCCGCGGTCAACGCCAGCGTCGAACGGGGTGAAGTGCTCGAAGGACGATTTGCTCCTTGGTCAAAGAACGACAACGCATTTCATTACTTCGACCTCTGGCTGTTGAATCTGCTCCGCGACTCCAACGGAGAGGCAATGACCGCCTGGCGAGACGACATTGAACAGGCCGCGATCGATGGACGCTCCCTGTCTCTGGTCGACTGCGGACGATTGGCCATCCGCAGGACCTTCTTTGCCGATACCGAACCGTTCATCAAGAACAGCGGTGGATACCAGACGCTGAACTTCGTCCCCTCCATGGCAACGATGTTGCTGGGGGTCTTGATGGGTCAGTTGCTCATGTCAGACTTCGGCAGTTCGCGGAAGCTGTTGTACCTGTTCCTTGCCGGTCTCGCTTGCCTGATTCTTGGACGCATTTTGGGGAACTATGTTTGCCCAGTCGTGAAGCGAATCTGGACCCCCTCATGGGCGTTGCTAAGTGGCGCGTATGTGATCTGGATGCTCGGCCTATTCTATCTGCTGTTCGACCTCCTCCCTCTTCGTCGACTGGCGATTCCCCTGACCATCGTCGGGATGAATTCAATCGCCATGTATCTAATGGGACAGCTCTTTCAACGATTCGTCAGCGGAACTCCTGGGGACCCCGAGAATCCCGGTGTCGTCGGCACACACCTGACCGGCCTCATCGAAACCGTTCTCAGAACGGACCCTGTTTTTCATGGTCGATTCTATCTACTCCATGACGACATGTTCGGCCGAATGATCGCCCCGACGGCCACACTTCTTGTCTTCTGGTGCATCACTCTCTGGATGTATCGGAGAAGAATCTTCCTGCGCATCTGACCCACTCAAACAGCTCTCTAACAGCCGGTTGAAAAACGGTCGTGGGTCAGATTGTCTAATCTGACAAGAACATCTCGAACGCTTCTTTTTGAGACATCAAACGGCACCATATCATTCTGGGAAGTCTGACCCACGTTTTTTAACAGGCTGCTAATCCTTTAGGATGTGATGACGGGACTGCGAGACATTGCAACCGCGTCATCGCTCCAGTCACCTCCCCTGTTCGGATAACCAAGGAGTCGACTACGAACACGACAAAGTGGCCTATTGGGAGCGACGTTTGATGTCTTAGCTACCGTCGCCGTGAATTGTGATTCGTTTATTAGTGATTTGGTCTGTGTCGTTAGCGGAGATTGTGACGTCAAGCGGATGTTCTTTTTACTGGTTGGAATTAATAAAGATCGAACTGATAGCGCAGCAGTAATCTGGGCGCATACCGATTGGAGAGGAGACCGACTGATGACACGTTCAAAACACGCTCCCGACCGTATCAAACCGTTCTACAAGACGCCGAAATCGAGCAAAGAGCTTTTACTTCTCGTGGAAGACGATGCGAGGTTGAGGCAAGGTGGCATCGAAGTCAATGGGAGAGTGCAGATCACTCAAGAGTGGTCCCCGATGCGACTCTACTGGGAATTCAATGGAACACACTTGGAGGCCTTCGCCTTTGGCGAGATTGAACTGGTTTGGAAGAACGAAAAAGTAAAGGGGCGCCTCTCCAGCCAAAGCGAACACCAAGTCGCTGGCTACATCGAGGGAAAAGTTGAACTTGGCTCCGACCACAAGCTGGACCGAGTAACATTCCACCTGCCGAACTATCCAAACATCATCGGCGGAGAGCAATGCCACGACGAGATTACCAAGGATGGCAAGACATCCAGCCGCAGTTGGTTTCAGGTCGTTTTGGAAAGTGATGGCTGGCGAATCACACTCCAGCCCCATCGAGACAACTTTGAGCTTCGACAGAAGGGGCGTGAAGCACAGGAAGTTGTGTTGAGCGGTGTCGGTGAGCTTCGCAAGGCGGATGGATCGCAGTTCAAAAAGAAAGAGGTGAAGCCGATCCTCGAAGCGTTGCGGATATTCCTATCGTTCGCATTCGCCGAGTGGTCGCCACCACTCTTGGTGGTCGGCTCCAATGAAGTTGCCGAAAAGAGTTGCCAGTTCTGGGCCAATTACAACCTTTTGCCCACAATCTATCTTCGAGGTTGGTTGGACGAGAATCATGGTCAGCACCTTGCCGACGCCTTTCCAGGCTTCATGGCTCGCTGGTCACGAGAAAACTGGCAAGAGCCACTAGAACTGGCCGTCACCTGGCTGATCGAAGCGTCAAGACTGTCGGGCGGTACGGAGGGGGCGATTGCATTCGGTCAGATTCCGCTGGAGATGCTGGCGTGGCTGGTCTTCGTAGATGATCGAACGATCGTTGACGGCAAAGAGTTTGAGAGGCTGAGCGCCGCCAGTAAACTCCAAATGCTTCTCGCTCACTGCGGTATCCCTTTCGAGGTTCCGGCTGACCTTCCAGCGCTTACGAAGTTGGCCTCAAACACAGAGCACACTACAGGGCCACAGCTCGTGACCAAGGTACGCAACACGATCGTTCATCCGGACATGAAGAATCGAAAGATTCTGGCGGACTGGGAGAACAAACACTCGGTCAACAATGGTGACGTCCTTTGGGAAACTCAGCAGTTGTTCAAATGGTACATCACCGTTGTCCTGCTTCGTCTCATTAATTACTTTGGCGAGTACTCAAACCTCCTCAGTTCTGCTCCGATTGGCGACGTCGAGCTTGTTCCTTGGGCTATCCCGGACGCCAGTAGACGTGGCACATGACGGGCTGTTTCCCCGTTGAGCGAAACGAGTAGCGACCAATATCTCTGGAGTATCGACCATGTAACTGGGGTTTTGCTGAATGCCCTGAGCCATGAATTGACAGGGTTGCCCTGCGCTGGCTGTGAGAGTTGAAGACCAACCCTCGAATATTAATGTCTCCCGAGATTTCTGAGGTGTCAGTCTTCGTTTACGCGGGTCTTCAGGTTTAGATTGTAAGTTATGACAACAGGGACGTCCCCTTTTTCCAGTCGGTTGGACGGGCCGTATCGTGGTGGAAATCTTCGCAGACTCGTGGCCTAGTTTCGTCGAAAGTGAGTTGTTGGCGGCAAAGTGGCGGGGTCTTCCATCAACGCGACCCTGCCGGGCCTTTAAGGCACGCGACCATCTCCAGCCGTCCGGTTCAAGTTGAGTTGGCCCGCTGACGCGACCGGAGCGGTGTTGCTTGTTTAGGGCGATCGCGTCTTACTGTTTGAACCAAACCGGGATGCCAAGTTTCGCACAGCATGATTTGCGCCGGCTCAAAATACCACGCACACAGGTCCGGAGTTCAGTCACTACGGCGTTACCATCCCCCAGTGACACCCCGGCTCTTCTTTGTCAAACATCACTCTTTCGGGGACGATCCACCCTGGGTTTCGCGCGTGACGATGCTCCGCTCGGTGAAGGAGTAAGAGATTTCTGGATCGCGGTCGCGGCTGTTATGACGATGTACCCAAATCGAGACGTGTACACCTCCTGGCAACATCCTCACGCAGTCGAGACACCCGCAAGGGTTGGTAGGATTTTTGCCAAAAATCGTGCGCCCCACAAGAAAATCGTCGCCCGTGCTCAATTCGTTCAGTACGATGGGAAGTCGTCAATGTCCTGAACACATTTTGCGTCTCATCACTCCAGGTACGTCATGTACGCATTTGAAATCCTAGAGTCTCGCCGACTTCTTGCGGGCAATGTCAAAGCCGCTGTCAAAGGGGAAACCCTCATTCTCACTGGAGACAATGCAGGGAATCAGATCGACATTGACGGTGTTAACGGGAATATCACCGTGACCGGTATTGGTACTGTCATTAACGGTAGCAATACGGAGTTGTCGTTTAGCGGTATTGAAAACGTTGTCGTTAACCTCAAGAAAGGGGACGACGTTGTCAATCTCGGGCGATTAGGTGATCTCGTAATTCTCCACAACCTTTCCATCAACACGGCTGGCGGAGATGACATTGTCGACTTCTGGGGGCTTATCGGAGCACTTGAAGTTGGTGGCAACATTCAGATTAAGACGGGGGGAGGAGCCGACGAGGTCTATCTGGATGGCATTACCGTCCAAGATTCCGTGAGCGTCGATCTTGGTGGCGGGTCTGACCTTGTCAATGTGAGTCAGTGCACCTTTCTTGACTCAGCGTTCATTAACGGCCGAGGTGGCTTTGATCAGGTGTTTGACGCGGGAGGTAACAACAGCTTTCCGTTGTTGAAGTCGATTGAATCAGTCCTCGTCGACTAAGTTGATCATCGCTGGATCGTCGGCTGACAATGTGCGTCTGGATTCGTCAACGCTTTTCGGCAACAAGATCAATTACTGCCAGACGCCAGAAGCGGACGGTCTTCGCGAGCGTTCGGACCTTCACAGGTCGCTGCATCGGCGTGACTGCGTGGCCCGGTTTGAAGATGTGATCGGGCCGCCAGTCGCAACGTTCGACACATCTTGATTCCGGGTCCAGAGCGTAGCGAGACCGGCGCAGAGCAACACGGGATCGACGATTTCTGGGATCGCTCGGTTTGGGCCAGTCGCCTTGCGGGCATCCGCGATGTCGACCCGCCGGATGGCCCGGGAGTCTGATTGGCTGGGGAACTGAAGTCTCCTTGGTAGCCTGTTGAACAACGAAGCTCATGCTTTCCTGACTGATCGAGTGCCGTTTGATGGCCCGGCAGAAAGCGTATTGGTTGCTCGTGGCAACTTGGAAAAGTTGACCCACCGTCGTTCTTTAACGCGGTGTTAGAGTGGGTGTGATCCTGACGTTTACTCGTTGATTGAATCACTGATCGGGTAGAGGCCAGTTGAGTTGTTTGTGGAGGAAGCGGAAGGTGCCTTGGGCGTTGATGGTGTGTGGGCCGTTGAACCATTCGATTTCGGTTCGGTCGCCGAGGCCGAGTTTGTCGTAATGTCGACGGACGCGGGCGAACTCCCAGCCGACCCAGTCGTCGGGGGCGACACCGTCATCGTGGCCGCGTTCGACCATGAAGGGGCGTGGTGCCATGAGACTGGCGAGTTCCGAATAACCGGCCAGATGCCCCATATTCCACTCCCAGATTTCGTATTCGGGGGTGTAGACGTATGAGTATCGATCCTCAGCCGAAGCATTCTTGCGAATCCATTCGTTGAAGTCGGCCGAGCAAATCGAGAGGCAATAACCGGCGTCGGTCTCGGTTGGTGGAAGCAGAGGGGGGACACGCATCGCGGTCTTGCCGCCGTAGCTGAGGCCGTAGAATCCGATCCGGTCCCGGTCGACGTAGGGGAGTGTTGCCAACCAGTTGAGGGTTTGGCGATGCTGTTCGATGATGTAGCTGAAGAGCGATCTTCCAAGCGGATTGGCCTGACGTTGAATGACCCGGAAGTCATCGTATCCTTTGTAGGGATTCTGGGGTGCATAAACGATGAAGCCACGTTCGACGAGTTGCGTGCTGAACCCCTTATAGGCTCCCCAGGGGCGTTGCGTTTTGTCGGTGGTGATGGTGTCCATGGGGGTCCCTTCCAGCCCATGTTGACAGACAACCACGGGTCGACGTTCCCCCTCTCGCAGGTTTCTCGGGATCAATAGAATCCCCCCGGCGATGACGGTTGCGGTGTTAGTCTGCGGGGCTTTGGAGGTAGACTGCGTGTACACGTCGAGCATCACTTCGTAGCCGACATGCGTCTCGGTGTCGATGACCTTGCGTGAGCGAGGGTTGAAGGGGGCCGTCGGTTTCGGGAGTCGCCCGATTAAGTCGTCATGGACCCGGTTTCGATACGTCTCTGCACTCTTGGTCCAGGCATCGACACTCGATCGATCGCCCACTTCCCACAACTTGTTGCGAACCTTGTCACTTCGATGCAACAGCATCTGCGTATGCCGAACAAGTTCTTGGACTTGCTGTTGCTCGCGGAAAGCCTCGAAGGAGAAGGTTCGTTCATGTTCTGGATCATTGTCTAAGATTGTCCACTCACCCGGTTGCTGAAATGCCCCGAGCTTCAAGGCTGACATGACGGTTTTGATGCAACTGTCGGGGGAACTGTCTTCAGTTAGGCCGACAGCGTACAGACTTCCCTGAGCCTTGATCCGGCTATAGTACGCTTCTGCCCGGACATATTCGCGGCGGAATTCGGCGAGCGTGAATCGCCGGGAAACCCCTGGTGCGGCGATTCTGGCAACTCCTTCAGCGGCTTGAGGAGGGCCTGTAACAACCGGAATTTCGCCCCTGTCGACGACGAGCACACGTGGGGCAATCATTGCGGCAAGTTCGGCATCTCCGAACATGGCCAGTTGCTTCCAGACGTTTCGATCAATCGGCTCTTGCCAGACCGATTCCCGCGGCCCAAAATATCCATGCACAACGCAGGCATCAATCCGAGGATCGAGTGCAGCGGCCAGCATGGCGACAGAACCACCGTCACCCACCCCAAACAGGATGAGCGGATTTTGGGTGCCGTCAAACAACGCCGACTCCTCAATGACGTCCACCAGCGCGAGGACCTTTTGGACCTCATAACCTAAGGGATGTCGACCGAGTTCGTGACCAAGCCGATAGATATATTCCCGATGCGACAGGTTCGTGCGTTTGATGTCGGGATGGAATGAGAACTCGTTGCCTCGGCCAAGCAGTGCTGGCACAAAGACCGCACAGTTCTGTTCGACGAATCGCCGGGCGAACTGACGTACTGGCGGGAGCGACTTGTTCAGCCCCAACAAGGCCTCCGGAGTGTGTGCAAAGTCTCCGAGGACGATGACGTTTGCAACTGGTTCGCCGGTGATGGAGTCTCCGACCTGGAGACCGGTTCCAGTGACTCCATCCAGCACGGGCCATGTGACATCTCGCTGAAAGGCCGAGTCCAGACTCACTTCGGGACGGAGGAAGTCGTCGATTGTCTGAAACTGAGGGTGCGGCACGCGAGGGTCGACCGCACCGATAATCTGCCGCAGTTGGTCGCGGTGGGGGGCCTTGCTCGCTTCGTAGGCTTCAAGAGAGCTGGTGTCGAGCTTGAAGTTCTGCTGGCGGAGTTGGGCGGACTGTTCCAGTTCCTGCCGAGCATGATCGCTCATTCCGCGAGTCATGACGACGTGCAACTCATCGGTGATGTTGAGGGGTGCGGTCTCAGGGAGTTCTGCCTCAGAGGGAACCTGCGCACAGAGGACGGCGGGAAACAACAGCATCGCCAATATGGAGTAACAACGCATCGAAATACCCCTGGATCGCAGTGAGGAGACGAACGGACCAACTCGGTCGCGACTTGAGTTATGGAAACGACGAGGCGGACAACCTTCGTTGATCGGGAGACCAATCAACGCATGATGATGCACGAATTCTGCCACCGAGACAATCTTGGACCAACGTTTCGGGCACGGACGAGCGTCCGGGGGTTTGCCTGTTGGGGCGATTCGCGATATTGTGCCGCTGTGTCGAATGGGGGGGGAAGCAATCATGGCTTGCTCTGGGCAGGGATGTTGTCGTTCGTAAATCATTTCTATCGGTAACTAAGGAGTCAGCTCGTGGCAGAACGTGTCGTCATTATTGGATCGGGACCGGCAGGTTGGGCGGCGGCGATCTACACTGCACGGGCCAGTTTGACCCCGCTCGTGATCGAAGGGGAAGCGAGTCAGGAGAACTGGGACCTGGGACGACCCCCGCTTGGTCAGTTGGCGATCACCACGGAAGTCGAGAACTACCCCGGCTTCCCGGCAGGTGACATGACGGCCTATCTGGATGACTCGATTGATCCCAAGAAGCGAAAGTACATGGCCCCGCATCACAAGGAAGGGGTGAGCGGTCCCGAGTTGATGGAGTTGATGCGTCAACAAGCGGTCAACTTTGGGACGCGAATTGAACAGGAAGATGTCGTCGAAGTCGACTTCTCGAAGCATCCCTTCGTGCTGAAGACTTCCGGTGGAAGCACAATCGAAGCGATGTCTGTCATCGTGGCCACCGGGGCACGGGCCAACTACCTTGGTCTCGACTCAGAGAAGCGTTTCAAGAACATGGGGGTCTCGGCTTGTGCGGTTTGCGACGGGGCACTTCCCCGCTTCCGCGATCGTCCGCTGGTCGTTGTTGGCGGCGGAGACAGCGCGATGGAAGAGTCGGACTACTTGGCAAAATTTGCATCTAAGGTTTATATCGTTCATCGCCGCGATGAGTTCCGGGCGAGCCGAATTATGGCTGAGCGAGCTTTGAAGAACCCGAAGATTGAACCAAAATGGAACTCTCAGATTGATGAAGTTCTGGGGACCGATGCCGACGGCGTCACCGCAGTCCGCATTCGTAGCACGACTGATCCCGACAAGACGGAAGAGATCGAAGTTGCGGGCTACTTCTGTGCCATCGGCCATACGCCGAATACCGACTTCTTGCAGGGACAACTGAAGACGAACGCCAAGGGATACATCTCTTGGACTGTCCCGTTCCGGACGAACACCAGTGTCGAAGGGGTGTTTGCGGCGGGAGACGTGGCAGACGACAACTATCGCCAGGCGATCACCGCAGCGGGAAGCGGATGTATGGCTGCTCTCGATTGTGAGCGCTGGCTGGCGTCCAAAGGGTTTGAATAACCATTGCGACTGATGACGACACTCCCGATCCGAACTCCCCGCACCTTCACGATGCGTCGCTCTCGAACGAGGGCGAACTCGTGACGGGGGGCGATTCAGAAGATCGTCCGGAGACATCTTCCGACGACGAGACGTTCAGCAATCGGTCAGATAATCTCGCCGAAGAGATGGGCGACGAGTTGACGTTTGGAGAAGAAGAGAGGGACGACGTTGCCGAATTGGTGGGGAGTTCGCCGTCACGTGGGAGTTTCCTGCGGTTGGCGTTGATCTTTGAGGGGGGGCTTTTGGCAGTCGCCATTGGACTCGCCCTGCTTCTCTCGACGCACGTTTCACTCCCGATCCTCTGGCGTTGGTCCGATATTCTCTGGGGGTTGACGGGAGTGTTGCCGATGCTGGTGATGTACCAGTTTGTCAACGACTTGCGGGAGATGGTTCTCGAGATGCTCGGAGGTATCTTGAATCAATGTTCGGCCGTCGACCTGGCTTTTGTGGCTCTACTTGCCGGTCTCAGTGAAGAGTTGATGTTTCGCGGAGTGCTCGAGTTCTGGATGGCTCAATGGAGTTTTTGGGGAGCAGTCGTTGTCGTCAGCCTGTTGTTCGGAGCAGTTCACGCCCTCTCGTGGCGTTATTTCACGTTTGCAACGTTCATTGGTGCATACTTCAGTTGGTTGTCGACCGGGTTCTTCATTTCGTCACCTCTGTTTCCAGAACCAAACCTGTTGCGCCCGATCGTGACCCATGCCGTCTACGATTTCGTGGCCCTCTTGCTGATTCGCCACGAGTATCGGCAGCAGTCGTTCGAGAAATAGGGCTGGTCGACTTGTCGTCGGAGAGGGGGACGGTGACATTCCCCACCTAACGGATGACGACACGATCACCTCCCGCTGCCCCGCCATCGATTCTCCTGTGATGAAGGGATTTCCCAGCGGGCAAGGTCGGTGCGGCCCGATGAATCGTTATTTTTATAGGGTGGCGGCTGGTCCAGTACTTGAGTTTGTCCCGCCAACAGGCTGACGCCCAGCGACTTCTTCAGGGAATCAGCGTCCCCAAAAACTGACGAGCCCTGGGGGATCCTCGCTGCGAGTATGGAATCGCGGGGGATGATTTCCTAGAATTGATGTCGTTCTGGCGGCGTTCGCATTGCCGGTCACAACCTTCGGGAACGATCATGAGATTCGACAAAAACCTCGGCCCCCCTCCGTTCCTCAATCGACAACATCAACATCGCATGTTGATGCTGCTGGGGGGGCTGGTGATGGTGTTCGTTCTGATTAAGGTGGTCGCCCAGCCTTCGTCGTGGAATTGGTTCTTCGCAATGACGGGGACTCCCGTCGCCAACGACGAACAATCGGGGGCACCCGGGTACGGCCCTTTGAAGCCAGTGCAACTCGTTCACGAGGGTGACGAGCGTTTGCCGGTCGATGTGGTTTATGCTTCGGTCGAAGCGGCGAGTTTGACCCCCTCCGAAGTTGGACCTTCCGGGGCCGACACTCCTGCAGAAACGACGGAGATGCCGGAAGTGGAGAGTCCGGCCAACGCTTCAGGATTGACGGACACGTCCTCAATGCCGGGGAGTGAGACGGCACCCGTACGGAGGGCAAGAGTGTTGCCAGCCGAATTATTGGAGGGAGTTGTCGACGATCGCTTTCGACTGACCAAGGCTGGGAAACATGCCCTCGACGGGATTCTGGAAGTGGTCGGGACCGCGGAAGAAGCCAGCTGGCCCGGCGAGTTCAATCAAACGGCGACCTTCGATGTTGTTTACAACGATCCGCACATTTATCGAGGTGAACTAATCCGCATCGAAGGGCGTTGCAAGCGGATGATTCCCTTCGACAATCAGACATTTGGCAGCACGCAGGATCCGTTGCATGCGATTGAAGCTTGGGTCATCACCCCGGAGTCTCGGGCGATTCCGTGGATGATTTTGGCGAAGAACGCCCCAGTGGGTATGCCTCAAGGGGAATCGATTGACGAGAAAGTGTTGATCGATTGTTACGTCATCCAGAGGATCGGCTACCCTACCAACCGTGGCGAAGGGACGACGGTACTTTGTGTCGCGTCGGACTTCCGCTGGTTGCCCGCTCCCGTTGCGAACGACGTCAAGGAACAGTCGGCGTCGGTCGATCCCATTGCCCTCATCGGCGGGGGAGTTGTCGTAGCAATCTTGCTGGGAGTGGTCGGCTGGTTCGTCTGGAGTGGTCGAGGATTCCGGGGGAGTCACTTGGAGAGCATCGCGTCTTCTCGCTTTGAGGTCGAAGGTGCAGAACTCGAGAGTCTCGGGCAACTCGATGCTGGCGACCCACATCGCCTTCAGATCAACGACGAACCGGAATGACCTCGCCCAGCACCGCAAATCTGTCGCTGGGTCCTGGGGTACTCGTGCTCAACGATCAGTTCCGAATCGCATCGAATCGTCACAATCGGAACGACTGGGCCGCATTTCACCGCACTTAGCGTCCCGGCACTTGCTCTTCTGATGATGTCGCCCATTTGCGACCTACGTTTTCTTGTCTGGCTGATCCTCCTGCTATTCAAGGACGTATGTCGAAATGATCGACTATTCAACATTAGATGCCACCACGAGCAGCGCCCCTCGGGTTTCGACTGGTTGGTTCGTCTCAGGACGAATTGAACCGGGACAGCCGGTGATGCGGTTCCCCGTGGAAGGTGAGTCGATGACGATCGGTCGTCGGGCTGGGTTGGCAATTTCGGTTCCTTCTGCCAAGGTTTCAGGGCGACATGCTGAATTGCTTGTCGTCGGGGGGCACCTTTTCATCCGCGACTTGGGAAGTACGAACGGAACTTATGTCAATCGTCGTCGACTGACTCGGCCGCTGCGTATCGATGATGGCGATCACTTTGAGATTGCCGATGTCGAGTTTCGGGTCGAGTATCAACCGGCGACCCGTCAGCCAGTGCGAATCGATCCGAGCCTGAAGAAGACGTCGGTTTCGCTTGAATCACTTGAGCAGGACTGGGTGTTGAGCCAGTTCGATTCACTCATTCGTCAACGAGCCATCACCCCCTACTATCAGCCAATCGTGAATATGCAGGATGGTACCCCGTTTGCCTATGAGGCATTGGCTCGGAGTTCGGTCAGCGGGTTAGAGAATCCGGGGAAAATGTTCGACAATGCCACCCTCTTGGGGCGAGAAGCAGAACTTAGCATCATCTGTCGAGAGCGGGCCATTGAAGATGCCGGGTTGTTGAATGATGGGGATTTGATTTTCGTCAATACACATCCCTCGGAATCCCTTGATGTCGATGTTTTGCCATCTCTAAAAACGTTGCGTCAGTTGTATCCAGACGTGAAGATCGTGCTGGAAA
The DNA here is from genome assembly GCA_041398965.1 of Planctomycetaceae bacterium. Classification (GTDB taxonomy): domain Bacteria; phylum Planctomycetota; class Planctomycetia; order Planctomycetales; family Planctomycetaceae; genus JAWKTT01. The sequence continues at coordinate 25,744 of JAWKTT010000049.1, forward strand.
TTCATGAAGCAGCCATCAGCGATCCTGCCGTCATTCGAGAGTTTTCGCACGAACTCCGGGATATCGATGTCGACCTCGCGTACGACGATTTCGGGGCCGGTCGTTCGAGGCTGCTCGAACTCATCAAGGCTCCGCCCAAGTACCTCAAGTTTGACGTGAGTCTCATCCGTGATCTTGATCAGGCACCTGTTCATCAACACCGCATGTTGCACACATTGATCGACATGTCTCGCGACTTCTCGACGACGACTCTCGCTGAAGGAATCGAGACGCAGGCCGAAGCGGAAATTTGTCGTGAGCTCGGCTTTGACTTCGCCCAAGGTTACTATTTTGGTCGGCCAGCCCCGCCGAAGACCGACCTCGACGTCAAGACCCTGTCGCAAACTCAGGTTCCGCTGAGGATGTCAACTTAGTCGACACGTCTTTCACAGAACGACCGACAGGCTATGACCCACAATCTGTTCGCCAATCTGCCTCAACGGACAACCGATGAACTTGTCGACCTGCTTGCGACAGGGGAAGGCCTGCGGATTGAACGGATCGTCTCCACAGGCCAAGTGAGTCCTCCGGGCTTCTGGTATGATCAGCCCGACGCTGAGTGGGTCGTCCTCTTGCAGGGAGCTGCCCAACTTCGGTTGCATGGAGAAGACTCTCCACGACATCTTCAACCGGGCGATCATCTGCTGATTCCTGCTCACTGCCGACATCGTGTCGAGTGGACCGCTTTGGATGCTCCTACCGTCTGGCTGGCCGTCCACTTCAAGAGTGATCGGCCGGTCTCTTCTCAACCATCGCGTCAGCAAGCAGAGTCTGTCGGTCCAGGGGCTTTCGAACATTAATCTTGTTCCCCTTGCGATGGCTTCGACGTTCCATCAAGATGTACTTGTTCGATTGAAGCGACCGGGAACATGAGGAGGGTGCTGCATGCTGTCGATTGACGACCTGACTGGCCGATTGTGCGACGGTCTGAGCCGACGAACCTTGCTTCGCGCTGGGACGTTAGCGGCACTTGGTAGCGGTCTCGGGGTGCCTGCGGGGTGGCCAGGAGTTTGGCGTTCCGCAACTGCCGCTCCCAATGAGACGGCCTCTTCTCGTCGAGAGCAACGTGCAAAGTCGGTGATCGTGCTGTTCTTGCTTGGAGGGCCGCCTCAGCATTCAACGTGGGACCCCAAACCGACTGCGTCCGCTGAGGTTCGTGGAGTCTATGATCCGATCGCAACCAACGTCCCCGGACTTCAGATCTGTGAGCTACTTCCAGAGATGAGTCGGCGGATGAATCACCTCGCCGTTTTGCGAGCCGTTACGACGGGAGACAACGCCCATTCATCGAGTGGCTACTTCATGATGACGGGAGTGCCGCACATTCCGCAGAATCGAGAGAACGCCAATCCGGGAGCCCCCAACGACTGGCCCACAATGGGAGGGGTCATCCGTGAGATTGGACAGCGTCGGTCATTGATCCCATCGGCAGTACGTCTACCACATCATATCTATAACACGGATGGGAGCGTTTGGCCCGGACAGGACTCCGGCTGGCTGGGACATGCGGCTGAACCGTGGTTGTTTAATTGCGAACCCGCTTCAACTTCGTTCGACGTGCCCCAGTTTCGCCTGGCAGCCGATGTGACCTTGGACCGACTGACTCAGCGACGCAGCTTGTTACAGCAGATGAACTCGCAGTTGCGTGAGGTCGACCGTTCGCCGCAGCTGGAGAAGTTTTCAGGCGAACAACGGCAAGCCTTTGAATTGCTGACAAACTCCCGAAGCCCGCAGTGCGTGCGGACCTCTCGCTCAAAGCGGACAGCACGCGTGATCGATACGGCAGAAGCCAGTTCGGGCAGAGTGTTCTGCTGGCCCGTCGACTTGCTGAAGCAGACGTAGAATTCGTGCAGGTCAATTGGTTCCGTAGAGGAAAGGACGAGCCATCGGACAATCCCTGCTGGGACAGTCATACTGAACGAATCGGCTCGTCTGAAGGGGAGCTGCTCGTTCCCCCACTCGATCAAGCATTTTCTGCGTTACTAGATGACCTTGAACAGTCAGACGTCTCGATGAGACTTCTTGTTGTCTGCATGGCAAGAGTTTGGTCGACGCCGAAGTTTAATTATGGTCGCCGGTCGTGGCGATCACCGGGGCATGTTTTTTCGATTAAAAGTGCTGGCCGGAGGCGGGGTCAAAGGGGGACAAGTCATTGGGCGTCGGACGATCAGGAGCCGTGGCCCGTTCAAGGTGTCGCGCAGCCTCAAGATGTCACTGCGACCATCTTTCATGCACTGGGCTACCCCCAGACACACGATGCCAGACTCCGCCGGTCGGCCTCATCCGATCAGCCGGGGAACGTCATCACCGACCTCTTTTAGGATGGGCGTTGTCGTTGGTTGCTCGCTCCTTGTTGACGGACAAACATGTTCGTTGCGCGGACAACACTGCATTCCTACCTATCTATTGATTGGCACCCGTTAGCATGCAACCCAATATCATCTTTATTATCACAGATCAGCAACGTTTTGATACGATTCATGCGCTAGGTTTCGACTACATGGAGACGCCGACGTTCGATCGACTGGTTCATGAAGGGGTGACGTTTACGAACTGTCACGTTACGGCTGCCAGTTGTGCCCCGAGCCGAGCATCGCTGTTTACTGGTTATTATCCGCATACGACCGGGACGCTCAAGAACGCCGATCTTTGGCGACACTCATGGGTCGAGGCGATCGCCGAGGTAGGGTACCGTTGCGTCAATGTCGGGAAGATGCATAGCTACCCCTATCACACCCCGCTCGGATTTCACGAACGCTATGTCGTAGAGAATAAGGACCGATATCTCGAAGAACGTTATTACTTCGACGAGTGGGATAAGGCATTGGCGGCACGTGGGCTCGTCAAACAACAGCGAGAACAATATCGCCAGCGAGACGACTACCGTTCGGCTCTCGGTGCCTTCGACTGGGAGCTGCCCGAAGAACTTCATTCGGACATGTTCGTCGGCGAGATGGCAAAATGGTGGCTCAAGAGCTATCCGGTGCGTCAGCCATTGTTCTTGGAGATTGGGTTTCCAGGACCGCACCCGCCATACGATCCGACACCCCGCTTCGCGGAACGTTATTTGTCGAAGGAACTCCCTTTACTCCCGGTAACGCAAGCCGAACTCGACGCGCAGCCTCCCTGCCTGAAAGAACTTCGTCAGCATAATTTTGAAGTCGATCATGATTCTGTCGTGCTTGATCTTCATCCAACGGAGGCCCAACGACATCGCCAGCGGGCCTATTATCTGGCGAACATTACGATGGTCGATCAAAAGATCGGCGAGATCCTGGAGACACTCGAGGAGCGAGGCTATCTCGCGAATTCGATCGTCATCGTCACGAGTGATCACGGGGATTGTTTGACAGATCATGGCCACTCTCAGAAGTGGACGATGTACGACCTAATTACCAAGATGCCCTTAATTGTTTGGAAAGGAAAAAACGTCGAGTTGCCGGGCTTTGTCCCTGGGCGAAGGGTCGATGGACTGTGCAGCCAGTTTGATGTGGGGCCAGCGATTCTGGAACTTGCCGGGGCGGGAGTTCGTGGGGGGACGCTCTCCTCGACCGTGACGACAGAGACCGCTGGCGAGTCGGTTGCGACGGTTGCTGCCAAGGCGAAGATCGAACGTCGTTGGCACCTCGATGCAATGGAAGCTCGTTCCCTGCTTCCCGCCATACAGAACGATGCGAACTGGCATCCACGAGAGTATGTCTTTGCTGAACAAGCGAAGGACGGAATTCTTACCGGGTGCGAATTCATGACCATGGTGCGGTCGAAGGAATGGAAACTGGTGCACTTTTTGGGAACCGACGGCGACCAACCGGGACAATTGTTCGATCTGATTCGGGACCCGAACGAGCTACTGAACTTGTGGGAGTCTCGCGACCCCGAGCATCAGGCGAAAAAGCAAGAACTTCACGCGGTTCTATGTGAATGGCGGATGCGCAGCCAGTTGGCGACCAAAGACCTGTACGCCGAATGGCGGTAGCACTGACTTCGCACATCGGAGAGCCATGTCAGTCGCGTGTGAAAGACTTCAAATGAGACGGATGTCCCCTGATCAAGGCGATTTGAGCGGACAAGGATGTCCGATGTGCGAGGTGTCAATGCGGTTGAGTCACTCCGGCAACTTGCGATAGTCCGCCGAACTTGAGGACGAGTAACCGTTCGATTGTGTTTCCGTCTTGATCGGTGCGGAAGAAGCGTCCTCCGAGTGAGTCCACTTTGGATCCAACAGCCCCGAGCACAATCATTTCGCTTTCGTTGAGATCGATGGTAAATCGATTGGAGTAGACAGGGATCGACTCCTGGCCACCGGAGAGCTCCCAACTGTTGTCGCCGGGAGTCGGTCTCATGCGGGAATCTCCGTGCCGGATTTCAGGGAGAAGTTCGATCTTTGCCCAACCGTTCTGTGCTCGTTCGACTCGACATCGAATGATGCCGCGTCCCTGTTCGATTTCACGCTCTTGGGATTCGTTCCCCTCGATGAGCGAGATGACGCAGGGGGATGGAAAAGGATTGCAGGGGAACTCGTGCGAGATGCCAGTTGGGACGCGGTACTGCTGCTTCATGGTTCTCATTCCGGGTCCCCCCCCGGCACCCTCTTTGAGTAGCGCGAGCAGTGCGGGGGGAGTCGGAGAGCCGGCGATACCGAACCTCAAGCCGTTGGATTGCAGACGCTCGCGAATGTCGGAGGAAACAGTGTTGATCTGATCAAGTTCGTACCAGAACCCACTGTCCATCAGGGGGTCGCCGACGGGACGCTCGATGAAGAACAGCTCGAGATCGATCGCTTCCTGGCTCGCCTTGACCGGTTGCAGAAGTGAACCGGTTCTGTTTGTCGTTCCGGGATCAGCCGGAAACCAGAATTGACATCCAGTCGCTCCAACCATTAGCGCTGGGAGTGCGATTCGACAAAGAACCGATGGCACGCGATACCGGTGCATGGGTGAAGAGAACCCGAAGAAGGGAGGAAGTG
>JAWKTT010000050.1:0-30183 GCA_041398965.1 Planctomycetaceae bacterium
CTCCCAATTGGCGATCCCCATACGGCGAACCAGAGAGCGTCTCGCTCGGCGAGGTCATCGCAAGTTGTTCCGCTGTCTGCGGATAACTCGCGACTCCAACACACGGCCATTTCTGCCCTGAGAGCTAACGACGGTGTCGCTCCGCGTTCGAGAAAGAAAAGGAGTACCCCCGGCGAGATTCGAACTCACGACCTTCGGTTTAGGAATTCGTAACGCGTTTCCTTCACTTTCCTGATGCTGGCGAAAGCCCCGGATTCCCGGGGCTTTTGTTTTGCTCTCACTTCGACCTCTCGCCGATCAGGCACGCACTTTTCTGATTCACGGGGGGAATGATGGGGGGAGGATGCGACATCGGTTTCAGCTTCGGTCTTCAGGGTTGGTTGGCCTCTTCCCCGACTGCGACGCCGAAGGGGTCGCCGGCTTCAAGGAACTCCTCTGGCAGCTCAACGAACAATCCCTGGCGGTCAGACTCGCCTAGTCCCCTAACACCCAGGGCGTCAAGGATAACGGCAAACAACCGGAGGATCTGCAGGATCCGATGTGGCACAGCGTGGCGTCGAAGATCTGGGGGCAGCGGTAGTGGGGAGAGTCGAATTCCCTATTTGCCAGCACGTTTGACGAACGGGGCCAGTCGCTGCTGGAATTCCAGCGATGTCGCTGGGCGACCATCCGGTTCGCGCGACAGGGCGGCGTGAATCAGCGAGCAAAGCTCTTTGGGGAGGTCCGGGCGCAGCTCAATCAGCGGCTGCGGGTCGGTCTCCAATTTGGCTAGCATGATGTCGGTGAGTGATTCCAGGGGGTAGGGAAGTTGCCTGGCCAGCAGGGAATAGAGCGATGATGCCGCCGCGTAGATGTCACAGCTGGGGGTCGCTGTCAGTGAATCTCGAATCTGCTCGGGAGGCATGTAACCAAATGAGCCGCGCACATCCCCTTCGGTCGTGATGCCGCTCAGTCCCGCCTGGTGAAAATTCTTGGCCAGTCCAAAGTCGGCCAGTTTCACATGCAGGCGTCGACCATTACGGTACATCAGAAAGTTGCTCGGCTTGACGTCGCGATGCACGATGCCCCGCGAATGCGCGAAGTGCAATCCCTCCAGCACTTCTGACATCATTCCGCAGCAGACCCGCATACTCCGCTGGCCATCGGCAGCGTTCAGCACATCCAGTGACGGCACACGATCGATGTACTCCATCACCAGATAGAGCCTCCCTTGATGCATTCCTAACTGCTCAAAGGCAACAATGCGGGGGTGGGCCAGTTGGCCCAGAATACTTGCCTCCCGTAGAAACAGTTGCGTTCCCAGACTGTCGGCATCTCTGTGAATCTTGAAGGCTTTCACCGCCACCGTGCGGCCTGTCCCCAACTCCAAGGCACGAAAGACAATTCCCATGGCTCCCTGCCCGAGCACGTCCTGCAGCTGCAGACCAGGCAGATTCAACTCTTCCTTCAGGGAGGCCGCAGCAAACTCCCGAACCGTGGGAACATACGTCTTGTCGAACGCCTCCGGAACCCCTTTCCTCTCCTCTCCGGGCATCGACACCCGAATCTCAGTCTTACCAACGCTGATCACATCGCCGTCACAAAGTCGACACGTCGTCACCCGCTTTCCGTTCAAAAACGTCCCGTTCCGGCTGTTAAGGTCCACCAACTGCAACACCGGCGGCTGATACTCGACCCGGAAATGATTCCGCGACAAGTACGACTCATCCGGCAGCGACAGCTGCGCCTGCCTCGACCGGCCAGCAATCAGCGACTGATGCGGAACAACCTCGACAACCAAGCCCTTATGTTGCCCGACCAGTACTTTCAAGTACATTCTGCTGCCCATATATCGATAAATGTCAGCCAAACAGACTTATCTCTCAGAACTCATTTCCGAAGAAATTGACCGAATCACGCCGAAGGAATCAATATTCTGCCCAATTTCTGATTCGATCATCTTCTTGACTTCTTCGTTTGTACCAAGAATGGGAGGCTCAAAGACAATTATTCCCACTGAAGCATCCCAACCTTGGTCGACAACAACCGTCCAAGGATCGCGTGATTCCCAATGACGCTGGACCTGAGGAAAGTTCTGACACAGATAGACCGGCAGTCCAGTCCCCAGATGAGTGAGCCTCATTTCTGGCTTCGTTGTGGTGGTCAGCAGGTAGTCAGATCCGCCGACAAACGTACCCACAGCTCCCTGTCCCGGCTGCTGAACAAGGTTGGTCGCTGGCGCACCGGTTGCAATATCCCACACGCAGTACTTACCATCTAAAAATCCTACGAACACTCGCTGACCTGAAGAATCAATAGCAATGCGATAGATACGATCGTGGCCAGCAACGACCTCGTTGCGAACAAGCGACTCTGTTCCTCCAACCCACCGCATCGAATCACAATCGAGGCACCGCACTATATCGCCATCCTCATGAACCACACACCGGTTTCCGCTCTTGGACAGAACGAGTCGAAGGACGCTCCCGTCGACTGGAAGCGGCTCCCGCAGGTCACCTCCATGATCCACATCTCTCAGATGCAGGCAGCCATCAGATTCGTGAGTCAAGATCGCAGCGAAGCCATCGATCATGCACCTTGCTTTAACAGACCCCTGAATTGTAGTAGCTATCTTGCCTCCTGTATCAACACGATACTGAGACACCGTCTTTGCCGACCCGGACGTCAGTGTATTGGAATCCGTCGAGAAAGTCAGGGACTCTATCCACGCGGTCAACTTGAAAGTATACGGCTGCCATTGTCGGCTCCGTGTATTCAACACCCGCAGTGTGTTACGTCTTGCGACGGCCAACCATTCTCCGGACGGAGAGAAGGTTAGTGCGCTGTTGCCAAGGTGTGGACGCTTCGAGTCAATGCCCCACTCATCCATAGTACTCCAAGACTCTTGAGGCTTGTCTATGTTCCACAGGTGCAACGAGCCAAGATCAGTGAATGCTGCGACGACCCTTAATTTAGGCTCAAACGCCACATCGCGGATGCAATCGTCCGATGAATCAATTGTAAAGTCCGTGAAACGACCGTTGTCATTAACGCGAATCGTCGTTGTTTTGCTGCCCGACGTGTGCATCCCGTAGATATGAACTCCGCCCTGCTCTAGGAACAATGGGTGTTGGGCATGAGGGACAGAACCACGATTTCCGAATGCGCTTCGAGCGGAGGCAATACTCCACAGGGACACATTTCCACGATATGGCGATGTCTTCCTTCCAGTTATGATCACAAGTGCATCCCCGGAATCAGTAAATGAAATATCCTGAACAGTCGCATCGGATGCGATATCCTGCCCAATACGGGTCAAATCAGATGCATTCCATAACCGAAGAACGCCATTCATATGGCCGGTTGCGAGCACCATTTCATCGTTCGAGTATTTCATTGCAGTTACATGATCTTCCGTGACTATGCCGGGTTTGTTGCGGCGACTGACCGAGGCACGCCCGTCTAGAGCTAATCCGCCACCAAGTGGCTTATGGGTTTCGATCTCTCCATCGTAGCTACCAGTAGCGACGACTTCTTTATGAGAGGAAAAAGCACAAAAGGAAGTTGATGTTCTTCCAGAATACTGACCTGGCTCGTGGACCTTTCCGTCTTCGATAGTTATCCAGAACGGAGAATATGACTTTCCTGCTAGGACACTTTCATTCCGGTCACCCGAGATCTGCAATTGCACAGGTGCCACAATGGCATGTGCTCCCGAGTACAGCTGATTGCCAATGCGTCCATCGGACAGATCCCAAATTCTTAGAGTCCTGTCCTCCCACCAAGCCGCAATAATTGATGCATCGTCGTTAATTGCGACTGCGGAAGGGGCAGTCTTCCGATCGCCACCTGATCTGGTAGCGAGGGCTCCAGTGGACGGATTCCAGACTTGGATTCCCTGGCCATGTCGCAGTATGACGGTGGTTCCATCGGCACTAAACCCCCAGTTCGCAGTGTGCTGCTTACTAAGGCCAGCATCGATGATCGCCTTGGTTGATTGGAGTGGTTCGCCGATGTAACTCGCCGTTTGCGGGTTCCAGAGCACAACAAGCCCGTCATTTTGAAGGATGCAAAGAAGAGACGAGTTCGGAACAAACCGGATATCTTGTATGCCACTTGGAATTGTGAGTGGTGGAAAGCGTTGCTCACCGGAGTTCGTGTCCCAAAAGCGGACATAGCCTTCATTGTCTCCCGTTGCAATGGTTGTTCCATCTGGCGACACCGACAGGTGGAATATGGATGCGTCCAAATGCCAGCTCCACTGCTGTTTCAACAAACTCGGACGATAGTTGCTAATGTTCGCCCTTATAGCGGTGGAAAGCAGCCGTCCTGCTTCTGTGTCTGGAGCGATTGTCAATGCCTGGACCGCATGCAGTATCCCTTTGCCTGGATCACCTGATTGGTACTCATTGAGTGCACTGGCATATGCGTTGTGGGCCATCTGGAGTTGGCTTAAGTCGAGTGCATGTTGTCGCTCTTCCAAAGCGTCATCCCGACTTCTGACTGTTTGTACAAGTTCCTTCTGACGTCCTTCGAGCTGGGTGTTGAGGTTGGTGGCCGTTGTGGCCGCTTCGGAGGCTTCGTCCCAGAGGAGGCTGGTGACAATTGTTCCCGTCAGGGAGATGGCCACGACAGCGGCGATGAGAGCGGCGACCGTTCGGTTGCGGCGGCACCAGCGGATAGTTCGTTCCAATACCGAGATCGGTCGGGCCTGAGTCGGTTCTCCCGCTTGCCAGCGGCGAAGATCTTCTTCCATATCGACGAGGCTCCCGAAACGGCGAGGAATCTCCTTTTCCATGGCCTTGAGGCAGATCGCCTCGATGTCGCGAGGGATGGTGGCATCGATGGATCGTGGGGCTGGTGGCTCTTCACGTGTCACCTTTGCCAAGACGACATGTGGTTCGCCGTCAAACGGCTTCCTTCCGGTCAGCATTTGATACAGCACCACTCCCAGGCTGAACTGATCGCTGTGCGGACCAACCTGATCGGTTTCCCCTTTTGCCTGTTCCGGAGCCATGTAATGGGGGGTTCCCATGATGCTCCCCTCGACGGTCACCGAGGAGTCGAGATCGGTCCGCTTGGCGAGGCCGAAGTCCATGATCCGGACACGCCCCCGTTCATCAAGCATGATGTTCTGCGGCTTGATGTCCCTATGGACGATCCCTTCTGAATGGGCATAGGCGAGGGCCTCGGCAAGATGCTGTGTCCATTCGGCCGCCTGTCGATGGTCGGGGCGCTGCACTTTCAGCCAGGCATCGAGTGGCTGCCCCTTGACATACTCGGAGACGATATACGGTTTCCCTTCGACTTCCCCGGTCTCGAACACGCCGACGATGTTCGGATGGCGCAACCGTCCAACGGCCTTTGCCTCGGAAAGAAACCGCTGCATGCGGCGCTGATCGTCTCCGGAGAATCGGGGCACCTTCAGCGCCACTTCTCGGTCGATGAGCGGGTCGAAGGCCCGGTAGACAATTCCGAAGCCCCCCTGGCCGAGGATGTCCATCAACTGAAACCGCCCCAATTCGCCAATGGCTGGTTCCCCACCCTCCTTCTTCCCGGCGTATTGGGCAATGACAGTTTCGAGTCCATCGGAGTCGATTGGCGTCGGGTCATCGGCCACCGACATGGTTTCGCCGGAACGCCCCTTGAGAGTGACACTGGAGACGGTAAATGCCTCCTGGCAGCGGGGACACTTCACCTGCTTGCCGAAACGCTCAGCGTCGACTCGGTAGGTGGAATTGCAGTTTGGGCAACTGGTTCGAAATTTCTCTGACATGTCGAAGTTCCGCTTACTCGCAACGCCAATCGTTCTCCATGAACAGAACGCGCCCGCTGACTCCCTTGGGGCGGAGGAGTGGATTATCCCTTCCCTGGCCAAGATGCACAAGGAGAGTCTTCACGCGACCTCCCTGATAGAGGAGAGTTTCCCTTTGAATCGGGCACCGATGTGTCCGACCTCAATCCGGGGCGGGCCTCCGGCCTAGATGACCTGCCCCCAAGGGTGGTGCCACGAAATGCCACAATTGGTGCCAGACGGCTTGCATCAAGACCGTCACATTCTTCATCACTTTGCACCGAAGCCGACTTGCCAAAACGCCCGTCGCGCGAGTCGCTGTCCGGCAACGCCTCCTCCGAAGTGACCACGCGACGTGACGCAGTCGATTGTTCGCTGAGTGGATGAATTGGTACGGGAGATGCGAGCCCGATCGAGCAACGAGATGTAGTACGGCCTGTCAGCGAATCCGCGACAGGTTGCGTTCTGTTCCTTTGTATTCCTTACAAGTCGGAGACCCGAATCATGGAAGACTTGACCAATTACAAGCGTGTGCCGGCTGACTGTCATATACGGCAATGGAGCGACAGGATGGCGAAATCCAAGAAGAGTGCTTTGGTACGGGCTTTTGCGATCTTCATCACGTCGAGTAGCTCGAGTCTGGCCGGATATTGTCGGGCCGTGTTGCCGAGGTGGCGGCTCTGGTCACCTCCTGTCGACTCGCTGGCCACGTGGCAGCGGTACTGGGAGTTCCCGAAGCTCGCTTGGCAGAAAATCCTCGACGACCATTTTCCGACGATTGATGGAGTGTCGGCGAGCCGAATGGTTCGGTTGATGTTGATTGCTACGCGAAGGTGGGATGTGTTGCCGGTCAGTGAACGGCGCAGCCAGCTGTCTGAAGTCCCACGTGGCGAGTGGATCGAGATGCTGAAAGCAGTTCTGGAATTCTCCTACTAGGCGTGTGAGTTCGCGATGTCCATGTCCTCTCATGGTGATGTTCACGGTGAACTGGATCCTGAGGACATCGACAGAATCTTGCCTGTACTGTTCCTATTGAAGGTGTGGCTCCTGTGTCGATTCGAGTTTAGAGAATCTCCAGACCAGCTGTTGAAACGCACGATCCGAGGGGAAAGAGATGCGATCCTGAAGGTCCTCAGACTCGACGCCGACATCCGTTCTTCGAAACGATTTAGCCCGGTGGTCGAAGAATTCGTGCAGAACTACAGTGATGCTGAGATGACTTGCTCGCATGAACCAGTGACCGGATTCGCCCCAGCAGGGTTCTCAGCAACGGGCGTGAAAGCACTGGTTTGCGGCTGGATCGTGAGTTGGAGCCAGTTGCTGGAGAAAGCTGTGCCCCGACTCATGAAGGCGTTTACGAATCCCGATATCCGTTCGTTATTCGATGCGATCGCTCGCGACACGACCGGAAAACTGAGGGACGAAGACCTTCAAACAGACGATGAGGCGTTTCGAAAGATGAGTCGGCGTTACAGGAAGGAATTCAATGTGATGTGGTGGGACATTTTTGGCGTCGGAATTGTCCCAGGGTGATTGAGGTCTCCTCGGTATTCTCCCGGGCATGCCAAAGCACATGCCCAGCCATGAATCTGCCACGCCGGCCGCGGAGGAGCGGAGCGACGACAGGAGCCCCGCACCGCAGGCGGACGGCGTGGCAGGGGTTGCCGCCACGGGGGCCGGCTCGAACCGTAAGGCGTTGTCTGTAACACGCCTAGCTCACTTTTCATTGTCGAAGCCTGCTCCTATCTACGGGGAGTTTCTGGGTTGTGGGGTTGATTCGCTCGACCTGGGAATCTATGTGAACTGGGGAGCCGGCTGGGAGAGTTTTGGGGAGTGTCTTGAGGAACGGAAGCAGGCTGCGGCAGGCACTCAGGGGATCGCCCTCGCCCCCGATACCGAATACCTGATGATGCCCTCGGGGAAGCCGCCGCAGTATCGCTGGCACCTCAAGCATCCGGACTTCGATCTCTTCCTGGGTCGCTCCACTGTTCCTTATGGTCCCACGCCCAACGCTTACGTCTCCCTCTCTTCTCGCCTGCTTTGGTCCCGTGGTCTCCCCGCTGCCACTGCTTATCTTCGGCAGCATCTTGAAGCCCTCGGGGGGACAATCCTCGACCTGAAGCCGAGTCGCTGCGACCTGGCTGCGGACTTCCACATTCCCGGCGGTCTTACGTTCGACTTTCTGCGAGAGCATCGCGTGCCGATCAATCGGCAAATCTCGGTGAACATGCTGGGGGACGAGTTAGAGACTTACTACTTCGGTTCCAAGAAGTCGCCGATCCAACTCCGCATCTATGACAAGGGGAAAGAAATACTCTCGTCGTGCAAGGAGTGGTTCCTTGATGTTTGGGAGCGGGAGACCGGGGAGGATGTCTGGCGGGTCGAGTACCAACTCCGTCGCCCGGTGCTGAAAGAATTTCAGATCAATGCCGTCGACGACCTCCCCGCCAAGCTCTGCGGCATGTGGGAGCACCTGACGACCGACTGGTTCTCCTTGCGTCTGCCAGACAACGAGAACACAACTCGCCGTTCGCTGCATCCTTGGTGGGCTAGTGTCTCTCGACTCGGTGAGAAGTTCGGCGAACGCAACCCGGTGCAGCGTTTACGGCGTGGGTCTGACGCCAAGGAACGCTGGCTGGTGAATCACATTGGCGGATGCGTGAAGACACTTGCCGCCCTCCGCGAGAAAGGAACGCTCGACGAAGCAGTCGGCGACCTGGGCGAATTGCTGCGTGCAAAGTACCACCCCGACACGTTCGCGGAAGATGTCCGCGTCCGGAAAATTCGTCGGGGTATTTCTGTCTCCCCTGAAAAGGATTTCAATGATGAAGAACAAGAAGAAGCAAACCCCCGAGAATCGTGAACACTGGGACCCGAAGTACATTTCCCTCCGTGTGGAGTGGCCGTTTGAAGTCTATTTTCGGACACGCGAGGTCGACTTGTTCATTGTCCTCTCATGTCTGGCATGTGCGGCGGGAACGCTCGACGTGCTGCTGACCTCTCGGCATGTCGTGCTATCGTCGAAGAACACTCTCGCCCTGCGTCGCACACTGCCACGATGGTACGGTGGCGAACTCGAAGGGGCTGATGGCCGCGAAGTCGAAGAGATGATTGCTCGTGCGGGAGAGGAACTGTTCGGACTCGGCTGGAGACAAACTCTGAGAAGCTGGATGCCTCGCCTCAATCCAGGAGAAACACGATGAGTGCGCACTCGATTGGGTTGATTCGCGCGGATGAAGCGTACAGCAAACAACTCGTCATGAAGCTGCTTGGAATTTCCCAGAAGTTCTGGGATAAGATGCTCGACGAGGGACTCCCTTTTACTTCGGTCGGTCACACGCGTTGGGTGACCGGGGAGCACCTCATTCAGCATCTCACTCGGAAAGCAGAGAGGAAACGCAATGAACCATCACCCTCATTGCCTTGAAAGGAGGTTGCCATGCCGCGAAGGCCCGAGATTGGCAACATTCAACTCTATCCTCTCCGCCCGCTCACGCAGCGGGACAAGAATGGTTTTGTCCTCAAGTTCTACTGTCCGATTCACCAGACTCGAATCAGGAAGAACTGCGGGACACGTGACCGGCGAGAAGCTCGACGCATTCAACGGGAATGCCGGGAGCGTCTGCTCAATGGTGAGTACATCGCCTCTGGCGGTGCGATCACCGCGAACCACTCGCCGACGATCCTGCCTCCGCCCCGCACCATCCCCGCAGCTCCTCAAGCTGATGGGATGTCGTGGCAGGAAGCGTACGATCGATATCGAGAACAGCGTTCCACGCGTGTCCGGGAGAACTCTCTCGTCCATGCGTTGTCGCGACTCGGCATCGCTGAGAAGATTCTCGAAGGGTATCGACAAGACCTCGGACTTCCCGAGGGTCTCGCCGTGACCAACGTGATGACTCTCGACGGACTGGAGTACCTGCAGGAACGTCTCGTCGCTGGTGATGAAGCTCGGTATGACACTCGGTCTCCGAACACCGTCAACAGCATGATGGGAGCGGTGATGGCGTTTGTCCGGTTCTGCCACAAGCGGGGCTGGATACCGTCAGTGCCACCTGTCGAGAAACTCGATGTCGATGATGTCATGAAAGGACGCCCGATCACCGGGGAGGAATTCGAGCGGATGCTCGAAACCACTCCGAAGGTGGTCGGAGAAGAGGCCGCCGAGTCGTGGCAGTTCGCTCTCCGAATTTTGTGGGAGAGTGGCTTCCGGATCGGTGACCTGATGGACTTCACTTGGGACGATCCCCGGCACATCCATCCGGTCTGGCCACAACGGTCGGGGGATCATCCGACACTGGTGATCCCCTCGTCACAGAAGAACGGACGACTTCAGGAGATTCCCATGCTTCCGGGACTGCGAACGCTGCTTGATGAAGTGCCGTCGCGTGAACGGGTCGGCTGGGTCTCTGATCCTCGTCCGATTCAACGGGGTGAGACTCGCCCCGGTATGCGATCTCATGGACGCATGACGAAGGAACGAGTCGGTCGTGTCATTGCGATGATCGGGAAGGAATCCCGCATCGTCGTTCGTCCCGCTGATGATCGAACCGGCCAGCGCGAAAAGTTCGCCAGTGCCCATGATCTGCGTCGGGGTTGTGCGCTGCGTCTGATCAACGCCGGCATCAGTGCCGAGACGCTCCGCATCCTGCTCCGACACAGCACCTTCGCGACAACGGAGAAGTTCTACGGAGCCATTCGCTCCGCCCAATCCGCCGCTGCCGAAGTCTATTCAACACTCTCAACCGAAAACCCCTCTTTCGTGGGGGGATTCACGGGGGGAAACGTGAATTCGCCCCCTCTCACCGAGGAGCAGATTTCCGTCTTAAAGTCTTTGCTCAATTCACTTTGAGCGAGTACCCCCGGCGGGATTCGAACCCACGACCTTCGGTTTAGGAAACCGATGCTCTATCCAGCTGAGCTACGGGAGCAAGTTGTTTTTAAGAAACGGGTTATTGCCTTTCATGGACAGCCTCCGAAAATGCCTCTGACACCCGTTGTGACACCTGCTCGGTTCGGAGGATCATCTCAATCTCGGATCATAGCAAAAAACGAGTGCTTCAGAAACCAGCAAGTCCTTACCGAGCAGGTCAGGGTGCATCCGTTAGATGGTGGTCGTGGGAGGGAGAAGTTGGGTAGCCTGATTGGTGAATGTGTCATTGACAGAGGCTTGGAGCTTTTTAGACCCAAGGAGGGTACTCATGAATGTTCAGATTATCGTGAAGGTGGATGGTCGGGAAGTTGCAGATTTTCAGGAGGAGTGCTCGACATTGGAGGCGTTGGAGTTCGTGCGACACACTGAGAAGCTCAAGGACCGGGTGGGCCGAGTTGTGCTCGAAGTCGGCTTTCAGAAGTGTGCGGACCAGTTGCGGCATCCGTGTTGCTGTGGTCGTCCGATGCGGAATCACGGTCGGCGAGTCGTGACGGTCACCACGCAAAGTGGTCCGGTCGCGTACGAACGAACGCGTTATCGCTGCCGCAGCTGCGGAGCCTGGCAGACACCGGTGGATGCCCTAATTTTTTGCGGCAAGCATCGCATCACGCGTCTGTTGGCTCGAAACATTTGCCAACTGGCGACGCTCGAACATTTCACGCGACTCGAGCAATTAGTGGCTGATCAGCACGGTGTGAACATCAGTCATGATCCGATGCTGAATCTCGTCCATGATGTCGGGGAGGCTGCCGACGCGAAGCGACTGGCTGATGTCGAGCACTGGACGGAGCAAGCCCTGGCCTGCCTCCGCGAATCCGGCGGCGAAGGGCTCCTGAACTGGATGTGGGATGAAGTGAAACGCCATCGCGGCGGTCCCCGTGAGACCCTCCAAAAGCTCATCAACTCTGTGCAACCCAAACTCGATCGGACCGAGTATCCTGCCTACCGAGATCAAGGCTGGCAAATTGGAACCGGGATGATTGAGTCGACCGCGAAGCAACTCGTCGGCCTGAGACTGAAAGACCCCGGCATGCACTGGTCGATCCAGCGAGCCACCGCCATGACCGCTCTCCGCGCCCAAGACCTCAACAACAACTGGCACCACTTCTGGAAAAACCTCACCCTGACAACATGACCACCAACTAACGGACGCACCCATTGGCTTTGGGGGATTGCCGTTGGGGCGCTGCAGAAGTGAACTCTCATCGATCCACCGCAACGATGCCCGACCATGTTCCGCGGAAGGGAATCAGCGAGGTGATGTACGTCAAGTAAACCTGATCCTTTCCAAGCCACACTCCCCATGTCCCCCGGCCATTTTTTGGTTCACCGACGCGAGCGGCCAGTTGCGGACGCTTCGGAGTCGAGACATCGACGACGAGCAGTTCTGCATCACCAGCTGAAAGATAAACCTGTTTCTTGCCTGGGTCGAATGCAATCTGATTCACATGACCGGGAGAGTTGAACCAATTGTTGCGGTTTGTCTCTGCGGCGAACGGGTTCCACCATCCCAGAGATCGCACATTTCTCGCGTCTCGGACATCGAGAATCTCGATTCCAGCGTAGTCCACCGCCACATAAGCAACCTTCCCTTCGACGTAGAGATTGTTGTATGCCTGCTGCTTTTGTCCCATGCCAGGATTGATGTACCGCCCGACCTCTTGCGGCTTGCGTGGGTCTTTCAAGTCGATGATCCGTAAGCCCCCGGCATCGTAGGCCAGGTAGAGGGTTTCTCCGGAGAGCTGCATGCCTCGAGCATTCGGATGTTGTATCCGATTCGGCGCCTGACGCGGAAAATTGACATCGGGCTGATAGCTCGTGAGCAACTCGATGCGATCGCGATTGCGTATGTTGAACACGAGCATACCTCGCGACATCGCCCCGAGACAGGCAATCTCAGCATTCGCCACAACAATCGCCGCCCCCTGCATCAGGTCAGGCGACTTCCACACCGTGCGCACCGTTGGCTTCGCGGGATTCGAGATATTGACAATCGCCAAGCCGGCGTGCGCACCCTTCGACGAAAAGAAGTCACCCAAGGCGAGAAGCAGATCATCACCCTGCTGGGTCAAGTGCATTGCATCAAGCCCGCCCAACTCCGACACTGGAACCCTGGCAACTTCCTCGGGCGCCAGCCCTCTTCCTGTGTTTCTGAGGACCAGCAGTCCCCCCTGCTTCAGTGCGACATACAGAAACGGTTTGCCGCGACTGTCTTCCAGAATCGACTGCGGAAGCTCCCCCGGAATGGCCCACTCCCAAGCTGGCTTCAAAATCTTTTCACCTGCATCGACGAGTCGATCACACCGCAACGTCCCCACGAATACACCCAGAAGACACCCAAATTTGACGAGTCCTGCTGCGATTGAGTTCATCAAGAAACTCCTGTTCGAGATAGTCGCGGTCGATTGAGCCGATCTTTCCTCCGGGGCCGTTCTGGGGTCATTGCCCAGTTAGGTTCGACGCGTCAAATAAGAACATCGACTTGCGTGTATTACCTCGACAAGCCGGAGAGGGTTTCAGCTCCTGCCTGACTTCCTTGTGGCTGTTGCCTCGATATGCCGATTCTGCCCGATAAATTTTCATGCAAAGCCCATGCAATCGATCGCCACCACAAGCGACGCCATGTGAGAACCTGACCGGATTCACTGTAAGTCATATCCTGAAAAACTCAAAGGTGACCGAAAACGGTCAGTCGATGTCTGGTGCCGTCGCCAATTGGGGGTTGCTCATCTGTTCACCGCGAACAAGTTTGGCAGGTGACGTGGCGATGTTGGCAAAACAGCAGGGGCAACGCCCCGGAACATTGTCTAGCCCAGTCCAGCGGACTGGGGGATCGGCCCAAGATTGTCTGTCGAGGGCTGAAGGCCCGGCCCGTTGGCAAGATTCTGGGGCCACTGGCCGGGCCTTCAGCCCTCTCGCGTGAACTCCTGCCTTCAGTCCTAGGCCGATGGCCTAGGCTAGAAAACCTACTGGGCCGTTGGCCCGACCGTGATCCTGACTGGACAAATGAACCAACCCCAGACAGCGACTGCACCCACTAGGGGCAGAATTCTCTGGAATCGCTTGTGTCTGTCGCTTGTGTCTGCAAGAATGATCGGCTTCTGAGGTTTTCTGGCAATGGATCGTTTGCGAAAGAGAAGTCATGGCACATAAGAAGGGGCAGGGTTCGACACGGAACGGACGCGATTCGAACGCCCAAAATCGGGGTGTGAAGAAGTTTGGTGGCGAGCTGGTGGTGCCGGGGAATATCCTCGTCCGTCAGTGCGGCACGAAGTGGCATCCCGGTCGTAACGTCGGCATGGGGAACGACTTCACGTTGTTCTCGCTGATCGAAGGACGGGTTATTTTCGATGCCAAGGGACGCCGTATTAACGTGCTTCCCCCCGGCATGGAACTCCCCAAGCGACGGTGCGAATCGGACGCAGAGAAAAAAGCGGCTGCAGCCGAAGCGGCCAGCAAGAACTGACGCGAAGTCTGTCAATCACGTCAGCTCGCTACGGATGGCCCAGTCTCTGGCAAGGTACATCTCAGGCCCGACAACCAATCCGGTTGGCTCGGGCCTGTTCGCTGCGCTGACGCTGGGGGAAGCTTTAAGGGGAATTGACCACAAAGTGCCGTCACGCATCCATCGCCTTGAACCTGTTAGCTGACGGCACTGTCCTGCTCCTGAAGAGGCACAATCGCGTGGAGGTTGTGAAATTGCTGTATTCTCAAAACGTTGACCACTCGCAACGATGAGTCGCCGTGAACCCCAAGAGTTCCCAACCTGCTGTCGAAGCTAATCCATCAGCGATCCATCCGCTCTGGCCCGATGCCTCGCTCATCGGTGTTGCGTTGATCTGGGGAATCAATCTCCCGCTGATGAAGATTGGTCTGGAGCAGATGGACCGGTTCACGTTCAACGCGATTCGACTCGTCATCTCGGCTTTTGCTTTGGGGGCCTTCGCATGGTACGAGCGACGCAGGTCGACGAAACCACAAATTGGAATCCATCGCAGAGAACTGTGGACCTACTCGCTCATCGTATCGGCTCTGTATCAACTGGCGTTCTTACTTGGCGTCTCGCGGACGTCGGCAGGGAACGCGGCGTTGATTATTGCGACGGTGCCCATGTGGACCGCGATCCTATCCCGGCTTTTTCTGGGTGAAAGGCTCCGAATGCTCGCATGGGGCGGACTGTTGATCGCACTGATCGGCACAATCACCGTTGCGCTGCAAACTGGAGATGCGACGATTAAAGTTTCGTACCTGTTGGGGAATCTTCTGATGTTACTTGCCGCTCTATTATGGGCGGGGGGAACGGTTTATAGCCGAAAGCTGTTGCACCGCATCAGTCCAATGCAGTTGTCCTCCACTGCCGCGTTTCTGGCATTACCGGTCCACATCCTGACTGCCCTTATGGTGTTTCCGGGTGGCGAAGTGGAGTTGAGGTCGGCGAATCTGTGGTTGATCTTGTTCTACTCGGGGGTATTGTCGACTGGACTCGCCTTGCCGATGTGGAACTTTGGCGTTCGGCAAGCCGGGTCTGCGCATGCAGCGATCATTCAGAACATGGTTCCTCTTGTGGCGATTATCGCGGCATGGGCGATTCGGGGAGAAGTCATCACGGGGCCGCAGATTGTCGGCGGAATCCTGATTCTCAGCGGCATCATCACGATGCGATTCACCCGTCGGGCCGAGCCGACGCCGATTCCCCCACCAGCCCAGACGATCCGACAAGGGGATTCGCTTTAGCTCAATTGGGTGTTTTCAACAGGGAACCACTCAAGGAAACTTTTTGAGGAGAGATCTTGCCGCAAGAACTTGATGGCCGGAAGGTACGATTGACAGGGGAATGTCGCTATCATGCCGTGTGAGTAATGCCCTGTTGACAGCCACTGTTCTTTTGACGGTCGGCTGTCGATGGGGAGCATTGCTTTGTCGTCCTGACACCTTTCCCCATGATGGCCTCCATGACATCCGACCTGACACGCCGCCTGTTCGCAGAACTCGAAGCTCTCGTTCTGATTGATCCTCACTCGCACATCAACCCGCATGCCGCCGCGTCGACGACGTTGGCCGACATCATGGGGTATCACTACTACACGGAACTGGCCCACTCCGCAGGTTTGCCGAAGGATCGGATCGAACAGCCGGGACTTCATCCCAAAGAGAAGGTGGGGCGCCTCGTCGAAAAGCTGACTGACCTCGACAATACGATTCAAGTCAGTTGGCTGATCGACATGTGTCAGGAGTTCTTCGGTTTTCAAGACGATCGAATTACCACGAGCAACTGGGAATCGCTCTATGACGCAGCGGAAAAGAAAATGGCCGAGGCGGACTGGGAACAGCAGTGCCTCAAGCAAAGCAAGCTCGAAGCGGTGTTCCTGACGAACGATTTCGATGATCCACTGGAAGGCTTCGACACCTCGGTTTATATCCCCTGTCTGCGGACCGATGACCTTGTGTTCAAGCTCGATCAGCCCGCAGTGAGGGCCCGGCTGGCAAAGGCGACGGGGATTGAAGTGGGGGACCGCAAGTCGTTGAAAGCAGCGATACGCAAGTTGTTTGAACACTTCGTTGCCAAAGGAGCAAAGGCATGTGCCATCTCGCTGCCGCCATGGTTCTCGCCGATTGACCTGAGCGATGAAGAGACCGGCATCGACGATCAACTCAAACTGGTGCTGGGCGACCAGGAGACGCTGGACAGTTATGTCGAGGAATGTGGGGAAGATGCGGTCGAAGAGTTTGTTGAAGTCGCGATGTCGGACTATGTTTCGTCCTTCATTTTCTGGACGATTGCCGAGTGTTGCGACGAATTCAAGCTCCCATTCGACTTGATGATCGGCGTCAATCGACAGGTTTATCCTGCCGGTGTGTTTCAGGGACAAGACCTGTTCGACAAGCAGGTTTCGCTGATTCAATATCGTGACTTATTTAATGCGTTTCCGAACGTCACCTTTCCGGTTTCGGTGCTGGGGCACACGAGCAACCAGGAGTTGGTCTCCTACTCTTGGATCTTCCCCAACGTTGTCACGAACGGTCACTGGTGGTACTCCAACATCCCGACTTATATCGAAGCCGACACGCGGAGCCGCCTGGAGGCGGTCCCTCGAAACAAGCAGGTGGGATATTATAGCGACATGTATAAACTCGAATTTGCGTTACCGAAATTTCGGATGTATCGCCGAATTCTCGCTCAGGTATTGGCAACCGATTTCGTCATCGGACGGGGTTGGAGTGAAGACCGGGCCCTCGATTTCGGACGTCAGGTCCTGCGTGGGAACGTTGAGTCAATTTTCCAGTGTGGCACGTCGCGATAGGCCGCGATTGCTGGAAGCGTAAACGAAGGACGTCCTGGTCCCTTGTTGAGGAAATGCGACGAGTGCACGGCGATGAGAAGAGTGTCAGGCAACGACAGGTATCACGTGGAATGCAGCCCGAAGGGGACAAAACAGGTAAGATAGTCTTTGTGTCACCCTCCGGATTCCGTAAGTGAAAGACAAGATACATTGACTGACGCTCCGGACAAAGAAGTATCACCCTTCGAGCTAATGAGTATTCAACGACTAGTCGTCCCAACAAAAACCAGGTTGACACTCCCTTCGACGCAGAAGAAAGTCCGAAAAATGAATTAGTCCAGCCCCATTTTATTCCCAGGGGCTCTGCCTGACGAGTACGGTTAATTTGTATAGTTCATAGACTCAGTGATTCGAATATTCCAGAATTCGTTCCTCACAGTGGCTGAAGGAAGACCCCATGGCGAAGATGATTTTGCTGCAGCAGGGACAGGCCGTTCCCTATGAAATCACAAAAAACGAAATGGTGCTCGGACGACTCCCCGAGTGCGATATCCAGTTGCAGTCGAATATGGTCTCCCGGCATCATGCCCGTCTACTGAAGAGGGATGACGACATCTTCCTGGAAGACCTGAAGAGTGGAAACGGCACCTTCCTGAACGGCCAGAAGATCGAGTCGTCCACCAAACTCAAAACGGGCGACCGCATAAAATTCGGCCCAATTCTGTTTCGATTTGAGGGGGATGGGCCGGCACCTGCCGACGACTCAGTCGCGAGAGCCGTTAATGCCGCCGCAGCGATGAACGTTGACGTCAGCATCGACGAAGAGGACGAGAGCAGTTCGACGATCATGGGAGCCGTCGATAACGCTCAAGGCTTCGGGTTGCTGGACGTGCAGCCGGAAGCGAAGTTGAAGGCAGTGCTCGAAATCAGCCGTTCGCTCGCGGGGACACTGGACGTCGAGAAGATGCTCCCGAAGATTCTCGACACGCTCTTCTCGGTGTTCCCCCATGCCGACCGGGGTTGCATCCTGTTGATGGGACCTGATGGCAAAATGGTTCCGCGTGCCATGAAGCATCGACACGACGATGAGGACTCATCCGTCCGGCTCAGTAAGACGATTCTCAATCAAGTGCTGACCCAGAAGAAGGCCGTTCTCTCCGCGGATGCTGCGAGCGATGAACGGTTCCAGGCAAGCGAGTCGATCAGCTCGCTGACGATTCGTTCGATGATGTGCGTTCCGCTGTTGAGTGTTCAAGGGGAACCGTTGGGAGTCATCAACATCGACACGCAGAACCCCTTCTCGCAGTTCCGCAAAGACGATCTGGAGATTCTGGTGGCTGTCGCAGGACAGGCAGCTCTCACCTACGAGTCGGCCCGTCTGTTGGCATCGTTTATCGAGAAACAAAAGCAAGACAACGAGATGCAAATCGCCCGCCATGTGCAAGAGGCTTTGCTTCCCGACAAGATGCCGAGTGTCCAGGGTTATCAGTTTTTCGCCTCTTACGATGCCGCTCAGGCGGTCGGCGGCGACTACTACGACGTCATCCCATTGAAGGATGGGAAACTTGCGATTGCGTTTGGCGACGTGGCGGGAAAAGGGGTTCCCGGAGCATTGGTGATGTCCCGTATTTCGAGCGTCGTCCGGAGTACAGTCGACTTGGTAACGGACATCACGGAGACTGTCGACCGAATCAATTGCCAAATGTGCGTCAAAGCTGTGGAGGGGCGATTCGTGACGTTCGTCTTCATCCTGCTTGACCCAGTCAACCACAAAATGCAGGTGGTGAATGCGGGGCATATGTCTCCCATGATTCGGAGTGTCGACAACTCAACCTTCGAGTTCGACGACGAAACCATCGGTGTCCCCATTGCAGTGATGGAGGGATACCCATTTGATGTTGTCGAACGGGACCTGAAGCCGGGCGATCAAGTTGTCCTGTACACCGACGGCGTCAGCGAAGCGATGAACCGCGCCGGGGACCTGTACGGCATGGATCGCCTGCGAGATCTCGTTACGAAGACACACGGCGACGCCGAAAAGCTGGGCAAGGTCATCCGTGAAGATGTCCGTGCTCACGCCAATGGCTTCCCACAGAACGACGACATCACACTGATGGTCTTCGGCAGAAATCCGGAATAATGCAGCCAAGAGATTGCGACCAACCAAGGCAGCCCCCCAACAAACAGGCTAAACCATGAACGAAGCCCAAGCTGTCGCCCCACGAACATCAAGTGTTGGATGGCTCCCCCTGGCGATGTCGGCCGCGTTGATCGTCGGAGTCGGATGGCTCGCCTATCTGGAGAGTTTCGGACGACGTCCCCCCCAGGGGAATTCGGCGATGAAGGTTATCGAGGGAGACTTGCTGGTCGAATACATGCTCATCACCTCGAAGACGGCTTCGTCCGAGTCATCGAGCGGCTTGACATTACCGGCGACTCGTGTCGAGTATTTCCCCAACTATGTCCTTGTCACCAATTCCAAGGATGTCACGATCCTCTGGAGTCTCGACCGACTCAAGACATTCGAAGTCTCTCGCAAACCGCAGCACTCACAGGATCAGCACTGACCGCCTAGTCGTGGCCAGCGGCTCTGCAACACGGCAAATTCGCGTAGCGATGACCAGTTCCATCCGGGATCGTTACCTCGGCGACGAGAATTGATTACACTTCGACACCGATTCATTTCCACCGATGATGGTCAGCTCCCGAGGGGAAGGTGACTGGAGTCGATTCTCACACTTCTACCACATCAACACTCATGCCAGTTCGTGGATTGAGAGGGGCAATCAGTGTTCCCGAGAACACAGCCGAAGAGATGCTCTCGGCCTCGAGGGAGTTGCTGAAGGAGATCATCCGAGTCAACCAGTTGGATGACTTCAGCGAAATCGTGTCGGCCATCTTTACGACGACTCCCGATCTCACTGCGACCTTCCCGGCGGAAGCAGCGCGGGGATTAGGGATGAACCATGTCCCCCTGTTGTGTGCCTCAGAGATTGATGTTCCGCATGGGATGCCTCGCTGTATTCGAGTGCTGCTGCATCTCAATACCGACAAACGACAGGACGAGATCGTGCATGTTTATCTGCGAGAAGCAAAGCGACTTCGCCCCGACATGCAGAGTGCCCAGTAGACGAGGGTTCATATTGAAGTCGCGGTGAACAGCCACAGTTGTACAACGAACGCAGTGTGGTCTTCTCAGGAGTCGCGGGGATGTGTCAACAATGAAACGCGAAACCAAAATCTGGCTGATCGTCTTTCTCCTTGGAGGAGCATGGTTGCTCTATCGGGCGACCTCATCTGGGGCAAGTACCGCCTACGTTCGCACCTTGCCCTTCAGCGAAAGTCCCGCCAGCTTCAACGACTACACCTCTGGACTCGCCTCCTTCAGCCTGTCGCGGACAGTTGGACTCTGGGTCGCCGCCCTGCTGACTCTGGCGGTCATGTCGTTCATATACAAAGACAATCCGTTTTACAAACTTGCCGAGTCGGTTCTGGTGGGGGTGTCGGCTGCCTACTGGATGGTTGTCGGATACTGGACCGTCATTATTCCGAACCTGCTGGCAAAGCTGTGGCCCGCGTGGGTCCATTCATGGGCGATGCCCGGCATGGCTCCAGTGCGGGACGAGTACTGGTTTCTCAACATCGTCCCGTTGGTTCTCGGAGTTATGCTGCTCTGGAGACTGGCACCGCAGGGGACTTGGATCGCCCGTTGGCCGTTGGCGTTTATCATTGGTACGACGGCTGGCCTGAAACTGGTTCACTTCCTTCAAGCCGACTTCCTCAGCCAGATTCGGGCGGGGATTCAACCTCTCATCGTTATGGATGCCGCGTCGAACAGCATGAAGTTCTGGGACAGTGTGTCGAACACGATCGTCTTCGTCGGCACGTTGGCAGGTCTGGTTTACTTTTTCTTTTCGGTCGAACACAAAGGGGTGGTGGGAAAAGTCTCGCGGGTCGGTATCTGGGTGTTGATGATTACCTTTGGAGCCGCCTTCGGCTACACCGTCATGGGGCGGATTGCCTTGCTGGCGATCCGTTTCGAATTCTTGTTTGACGATTGGCTCTGGATTGTCGATGCCAACGGATCAAGGAGCACGTGGTGAGTCGGCGGGCGACCATCATTGGTCTGGGCGAACTTCTCTGGGATTGCTTCTCTGATGCCCGACGTCCCGGTGGTGCTCCGGCGAATTTCGCGTTCCATGCCCAGCAGTTGGGGGGACGAGGCCTCGTCGCGTCCAGAGTCGGGCACGATGCCGATGGCCAGCAGCTTCTCGATTTCCTGACATCAAAAGGCTTAGAAACATCACTTGTTCCGTCTGACCCGGAGCATCCCACAGGTCGGGTGACGGTTTCTCTCAACGACGGCCAGCCGACCTATGTGATCCATGAGGGAGTCGCGTGGGATCATCTCGTTTGCACGACGGATTGGTCAATGGCGATGCGGTCCGCCGACGCCGTCTGCTTTGGGACGCTGGCACAACGGTCGCGGGAAAGTCGGGCCGCGATCCATGCCGCGTTAGATGCGACTTCGCCCGATTGTTTGATTGTGTGCGACGTCAATCTTCGGCAGCAGTGGTACGATCGTGACGTCATCGACGCGTCGCTCCAACGGGCGAACCTCGTCAAGTTGAACGACGAGGAACAGATTGTTCTCAGTTCACTGCTCGGGATCGAAGGAGCAACGGCAGAGCAGTTTGCCGAGCATCTCCGAGAGCGGTATCACGTCGACACCGTCTGTGTCACGCGGGGTCGTGCCGGGTGTTGGATTTCGTCGTTGACAGGGGCGTACGACATTGCCGGCGTGGAGGTGGATGTCGCGGACACGGTCGGGGCGGGGGACGCTTTCACTGCCGGACTGGTGACCGCACTGTTACAAGATTGGCCAATCGAGTCTGCGGCCCGATTCGCCAATCGCGTCGGTGCTCTCGTCGCTTCCCATACTGGAGGGATGCCCGACATTTCAGAAGAAGCGGCTGAACTGTTCGCCGAATTCTCCCCGGCTAGTCACTGAACCTGTTGCTCACTGAGTTGGCTGTAAACAAGACTTGGTCAGTCTTGTCGTCCGCCCGGTTCAATCCAACATCGGAACCTCTTCAGTCGCCTCGTCATGAGCCGACGTACTATAATCGCGTGTGATGCGAACGACCGACCCAGTCGGAAAGGTTGCTAACACCTCAACCTTCCCGCGACGCCACGCGTCGGAAAACTGGTATTCGTCGAACAGTTTCTCCAAGGTGTCACCATACAGGCTGTTGACGACAAGCAACAGAGAAGAGGGCGACGGGCGATTGTCCCAGTGGGCGGGAAACTCGCGATTTGCGGAAGGTTTTCCCTGCGTCGATTCCCGTGTGATGGCATAGAAGACGACGGGCGCGTGAGAGGGGCATGTCGCCAGGATCGGTTCGTCAGGTCGCCCATGTGTCATCACGACATGGGCCGCCATCGGTGCATCGCGGAAGATGCCCCCTTCGTTCGAGTAGAGAATCGACTGCGACTTGACCGACATCTGCAGCGGAACGATTTCGACAACAAGGAGCAGAATCAAGCCGACAAAATACCGCATTTTTCGATGCCTGATCCGATTTAGAATCTCAGCGAAACCGATCGCTGCAAGCATCAGAAACTGAGGGATCAGATAAATCCAAACCCGTGATGGAGGATGCACTCGCTGAATCAATGTCAAGCCCGACGCGATCAACAGCGATGCCGAGAAGAGCCGCAATCGCAACCTGTCGATCGACATCGTCAGTCCGACTAACAACAAGATCAACAGCAACCCGACGACCGACCATGGCAGATCTCGCAAGAGAAACTCTGCATCAGACCGTAAGGCTGCGGGCCAGCGGACTAACCAGTCCGAAAGAGGCAATGGCCTGACAAACGGATTGTGGGTCACGGCAAACGGGCCGGTATAGACCAGCACAGGAAGGTACAGAAGCAGGGTCGCGAGTCCGGTAACTCCTAGGCCGATGGCCATTTCCTTAAGGTGTGGCCCTGAGAGCGTTCGTCGCGACCACAGGAGTGCCACGGAGGCGGCCACCACGAAGTAAAGTGACGTTGGGATTGTCCACATGGCGACGGAGGCAGTCAGCCCCCAGCAGAACCAGAGAAACAGGTCTCTCTGTCGAGTCATCGTCCATGTCAGCCGTAAGAGTACGACGCACAACAAAGCCTGCATCATGTATCCTCGCGATGTCGTCGAGTATTCGATGAGCATCGGATGCGACGCAATCCAGAGGCCAGCGGCCAACGAGGCGAACACCCCACAAGGCCGAACCGCGATGGCAGCCACCATGGCCAACATCACCCCGGCGAAGAGTGCGGGTAACCTTAAGACCATCGGCGACAGACCAAACAGCTTCACCGAGAGATGCACTTGCAATGTGTGGCAGAGGTGATTGTTTGGGTCCCAGTACATCGAGATCGCCTCGTAGAACGGGTGCGAGGCGTATTCGAGCCAAGTGTAAGATTCGTCGTAGCGCATCGGTTGGTCGAGGTAAGGGAGCCTTAACCAAAGGGCGAGCCCGCCATATCCGAGCAACAACCACCAGTCGCGAACGATTCGCTGCCTCAGCTTTCCCCAAAAACGTCGTCCACCATGGACGAAGTTTCCCCAATGGCGAACCACCCCCTCGGGAGACCGCCACATTCCCACTGCTGCAAACAGCAGTAGCGTCCCGATGAGGGCCATCGCCACACGGAGGCGAATGTGTCGTTCGGGAGTGAACGAAGCGATTTCGCCATCGGCAGTCAGTGCTGCCAGGAACCTCTCGACCGGTTCATACGACAGAGTACAGAACAGCAAAGATGCGGCGGCAAGGAGACCGGTCGAAATCAGGATCGCACGGGGCATAGGTCGCTCGCATCATGAGTTCGGAACGACAAGGAGACTCTCTCTTCTCGGGTGTTTCTTGTCGAAAAGTCACTACGGCTGAGGACCGCCCACGGCGAATCGCATCAGGCGCAGAGCGTGTCCCTGACTATGTTCGTGCTTCGTGGGGGCGATTGTCAGGTTCAGGACATGGGGGCCAGCGGGGAGGTCGGTGAAGAACATCACCGTGCGAGGATAGTGGAGTCCGCGACTGTAGTTGTGATAGACCTCAACTCGTTTCACCTCTCCACCATCGACCTGCACATCGACTTGCCCCGCATCGGGTCCGGCGAGCACAAAGGCTCCGATCGCTGTCCCGACGAACGGAACCGTCATCGTTCGCCCAGGTTCGGTGGCAGAGAGAATCTCTAGTTTCTCGAATCGACTTCGGCTCTGTCCCGGTAGTTTCTTCCAGTCGGGGACATCAAGAGACCAACCTTCGGTCAACCACTTTTCATTTGGCCGAATCATCGTGCCGTTGATGTAGGCCCCGGCATCCAATAACTCTTTCGGCATGATGTGAGGCGTCAGTTCGCTCGTCGGTTTCCCTTCCCATGCGTGTGTCAGCAGAGTCCAGCAGAGGTCAGCGGCAATTCGGTTCCCGGCCGGCTTGGGGTGAGTCCCTCCATAGACTTCCCATGTCAATTGCCCCGATTTGATCTGGTCGGCAACTTCCTGAGCCAGGTGGACCGTCGACACGTTGTAGTGTTGGCAAACCGCTTCGTGCGCCGCGATCGAAACGGGCGTCTTCCCTTGTTGTAACAACGCCAACATCTGCGGGTTGACGAAGTATGTCACGACGATGTCGATGTTCGGATTCAACGATCGTGCGCGGTGTAAGACCCCTTCCAACCCGCGACCACACTCCCTGGATGCATGCATTCCATCTTGATCGTCGTTGACGGCGAATTCGACGAACAACAGATCGACTGGCCCTTTGGCGAACACATCTTCAGACAGCCGAAAGGCTCCCGTTGTCGAGCAAGTCGATGAGATCCCCGCGTTGACAAAGTCCAGCTTCGAATCGGGGAAGCGATCGCGGATCGACTTCTCCAACATCGGACGGTAGCCCTCCATCTCGGTAATGGAACCTCCGAGAAACGCCACTCGCCCTTGCTTCGCGACCTCGAACCGGGAAAGCGAGTTGCGATAGCTGCCGCGTGCGGCGATGTTCGGACTCGCGGCAACGTTTGCTCTTGCCACCACAACTCCAGCTTCCGCCTCCTCTACTGCATCGGAGCGAGACGTCGTCACACTCATGCCCAAGACCATCGCAGAGAGAAACAGCACACTTACGGACGACATGGCGACGCCCTTTATCACGAAAAGACTCCAACGACATCGCCCAACGGCACACAAACGTTGATTCACTGAAGACATGGAGCAACTCCCTGTTGGTTAGAGTCTTACTCTGTAACTTTTACGCGCCGTGCGCGCATGTTTTGTCGCCTTTCGCTCCGCGAAAGTAGCGTCACTTTCGCGGAGCGAAAGGCGACTTTGGTTGCGGCCACAAGCCGCGTTGGGAAAATGGAGGTGTCGTCTGGGTGCTACGAAATCACTTCTGGACGGAGGAGTGGGAAGAAGATCACGTCGCGAATTGTCTGGCTGTTGGTGAGTAACATGATAAGACGATCAATCCCGATCCCGAGTCCACCGGCAGGAGGCATGCCAACCTTCAGGGCGCGGACGAAGTCGTGATCCATCTTGGCCATGGAGTCCTCGGCTGATAACCCCGCAAGTTGTGTCAGAAACAGTTCCTCTTGTAGCCGTGGGTCGTTGAGTTCCGTGTAGGCGTTGGCGAGTTCCATTCCATGCACGAACAATTCGAAGCGTTCCGCGATCAAGGGATTCCCCTGTTTTCGCTTGGTCAGCGGACAGAGGCTCGCCGGGTAGTCGATTACGAAGGTCGGGTTCGTAAGGCTCTCCTCCACACACGCTTCGAACACTTCGCTGATGACGACATCGGGATGCGTCTCCCCTTTATTCATCACCTCGATAAACTCCTTCTTGATCTTCCCTTTCTTTGCTTCTTCCCGAGCACGCTGCTGGACCGCTTCAGCATCGTGCATGTCGCAACCGGCATGCTGTTGAAAGAGTTCGCCATAGGTGCGTCGTGGCCAGGGGGGGGTGAAGTCGATCTCTTTATCCCCCCAAGGGAGCACGAGCCGATCCGTCGACTCGCCGCGAGACTCCAAGACGACACGAGCTGCGTTGCCGATGATCGACTCGGTGAGGTCCATCATCGAACGATAGTCGCCATAGGCTTGATACAGTTCGATCATCGTGAACTCGGGGTTGTGCGTGGCATCGATCCCTTCATTCCGGAAGACACGTCCAATTTCGTAGACCCGCTCGATCCCCCCTACCATCAGTCGCTTGAGGTGCAACTCTAAGGCGATGCGGAGATAGAGTTCGATATCCAGTGCATTGTGATGCGTCGTGAAGGGACGAGCGGCCGCCCCCCCGGCAATCGCATGGAGTACAGGCGTTTCGACCTCAACGAAGCGCTCGGCTCGCAAGGTCTGTCGGATGGAATCGAAGATTTTCGACCGCAGCAACATGCGGTCACGAACACCATCGGTATAGATGAGGTCGATGTAACGTTGTCGAAGGAGCAGCTCGATGTCTTGTGCCCCATGAAACTTTTCCGGAGGCTGCACCAGCGATTTGCAGAGGATCGTGAGCTTCTGAACGAAAATCGAAATCTCTCCACTGTCGGTCCGACGGAGTGCTCCATCAATCCCAACCAAGTCGCCGAGGTCAAGCTGCCCCATCAGTTCCCACTGAGCATCATCGAGATCGCCCCGTGAGAACAACAACTGAACCTTGCCGGAAGCGTCTTCGATGTCGATAAAACGAAGCTTTCCCGCCTTGCGACGGAGCATGATTCGTCCAGCAACCCGGACAACATCACCCAAGACGCCAGGTTCATCCGGACACTTCGACCGGGCCTCAGCGATCGGCTGATGGTCGTCGAATCTCTGGCCGAAAGGGTCGTGCCCCATTTCGACGATCTTCTCCAATTTCTCCCGTCGAGCGGCTTCGAAACGGTCAATCTTCTGAGGCTGCGTCATATCTTTTGCTCTTGTGATGGTTTACGTCGAGATTGGTGTCGTGACTCACCTGGGTTGTAATGTGTCTCAGTCATTTTGCTGGGCAGAAGTGGACCACTTCATACGTCAATACAGAGGAATAGCCCAGCGTTCGTTTACTATCGCCCCACCCCTCGCGTTCCCGAATCATGCAAGTTGTCAGGATGAACGTCTGCGATGACTGTAAGGGGGCGCGGTCGGATTCTCGGAAAGAGGGATTCTGACCGATTCTCACGGCGCTTGACACTCATCAGGGGCCACTGTACAAGTGATTTCCAAGAATTATGGCAAAGAAAAAGTTGACAGGTGGACCGCGATTTCCCAGTCATACCGGAATTCTTGTGCAGAAGTACGCAAGAACTTTGTAGAGAACAACTTACAATAAATCAAGTCGCGATGGAGTGCGGCTGCCGTCCCTGAGACCCCCGCAAGACTTGCACCAGAGCATGACACGTAACTATTGGCACACCAATAGCTTGCGCCATCATTTCAGTTCCGGAGCGAGTGAAAGGTAATTTTTGCGGGAATCGGGTAGCGACTAGCCGGATTGAATCTCCCATGGCAAAAAAGACCACCACTCCTTCCGGATCGAAGCCCGCAGCCGGACCGAAAAAGCAAGTCCGCAAGGCTGTGCCCAAGGCGCAGGCTGCTGCCAGCAAAGGGAAGGCCGCCTCAAAGGCTGCTCCCACTAAGACCGCCACTCCAAAACCAGTCGCAAAGACTGTCGCTAAAGTTTCCACCCCTGTCGTGGCAAAGTCGGTCAAGAAGAAAAAGCCAATCAACTTTGCAGCTGAAGTGCGGGCAATTGACAAAGAACTCGTGAAGTTGATGGTCAAGCGGACGGACTATGCCGCTCGCCACCTCGAGTCTCAGCCGAGTCCACGTGCGGCCATGTTCGACCCGCAAACGGATCAGGAGATGTGGGCAACGGTCGATGCGGCAAACGGCGATGCGTTGCCAAAGCCAGCACTTCGCGGCATCTTCCGTGAACTTGTCAGTGCCGCTCGTGTTCGAATTAAGACGCAGCGTGTTGCCTATCTTGGCCCTGCATTCAGCTTCACCCATCTCGCTGCTATCGAACGCTTTGGCCGCAGTGCCGACTTGATTCCGGTGAACTCGATTGCCTCGGTATTTGAAGAGGTGAATCGGGGGCATGCGGAGTTTGGCATCGTGCCGATCGAGAACAGTACCGACGGTCGCATTGTCGACACGCTCGATATGTTCACCCGATTGCCTCTCCGAATCTGCGGAGAGGTCCAGATGGCAGTCCATCACAACTTGTTGTCTCGCTCTCCACGAGGCGAGATCGTGGAAATCTACAGCAAGCCCCAAGCTCTGTCGCAGTGCCGAGACTGGCTGGCTCGCAACATGCCTCAGGCGTCCAAAATCGAAGTCACCAGCACGTCGACAGCGGCTCAGATCGCTCGTGATAAGCCGGGCGCAGCCGCCATTGCAAGCCGTCAGGCCGCTGTGCAATACGACTTGCAAGTGATTGCTGAGTCCGTCGAAGACAATGCCAACAATCTGACTCGCTTCGCCATTATCGGCGACGAGCAGACCAAGGCCACTGGTCGCGACCGCACAGCGCTTCTCCTGCAAATCTCCCACAAACCGGGATCACTCTCCGACGCCTTGACCGCGTTCAAGGATAACAAGATCAATCTCACCTGGATCGAGTCCTTCCCCTTGCGTGGGGCCGAAGTCGGTTACCTGTTCTTTCTCGACTTTGAAGGACACCAGACGGACACGAAGATCCGCCGTGCACTCGAGTCTCTTCAGAAGAACGCCGTCCGCATGGAAGTCTTGGGCTCATACCCTCGCAGCGAGCCGACGGCTTAGACAGAAGATGCGATTCCAAAGGCTGCGAATTCGTCGAGGATGGGCGCAGTGAGCAGATGCTCTGTCAGCTGGGCAACTTGTTCAATTGCTCATCGTTGATGCGTCGGCCTCTTGGGTGGACTCATCTTGACAGGGGAGCGGGATTTGCCGAAAAGGCTTCTCTGCCCTGTAGTGTTTGGGGGTCTGCCTGCTCGATTGGTGCAGACCATCTTCGCGCTCGGGGCGAGATGTCGAAGTGGATATTCAATTATTCCGTCAGAATCAGGGACGATTCATGGACACGCTGCCCCCTGCCCCCGAGCCGTTTCACGATATTCACTGCCATCTCGTGCCGGGAATCGATGATGGTTCCCCCTCGTGGGAGGTCACCCTGGCGATGGCCCGAATGGCAGTCGCCGACGGTTTTCAGACAATCATTTGCACCCCGCATCAACTTGGAAACTTCTCCTGCAACACGGGAGACATGATTCGCGAACGAGTTGCTGCTGTGCAGGAGAGACTGAATCAAGAAGGGATTCCGCTTCGGGTTCGGGCTGGCGGAGATGTCCGGATCGAAGAAGACCTCATCGGCAAAATCCGCCGCCGCGAAGTGCTGACGTTAGCCGACGCCGGGAAGTACGTACTCCTCGAATTGCCGCATGAAGTCTACATTCCGCTCGATCCACTCATTCAGCAGTTGCAGAGTGCCGGGATGATTGGCATCTTGTCACATCCTGAACGCAACGCAGGGATTATGGCGAATCCTCGCGTTACGATTCCGCTGGTCGAGCAGGGTTGCCTAATGCAGGTGACGGCAGGGAGCTTGACTGGACGCTTCGGCAATCCCTCTCGTGAAGTGTCGGAATGGATGCTGAAAGAGGGACTGGTTCACTTCCTGGCAACGGATGCGCACGGCCTAAAATCTCGCCGTCCCACAATGCGTCGGGCGTTTCATCGGGCGGCTGAAATCGTAGGGCATCAGGGAGCCGTTCAGCTTTGCTGTCGAAACCCCCAGGCAGTGGTCGATACACGAAGGGTGGAAGATGTCATTCCGGCTCCTCCAGCCCGTAGTTTCTGGAGCCTGTTCGGCTGGAGCCGAGCCTCCTAAGGTGTTCCCACTTGGTCGTGCCGTTGACTCAGCGAATTTTGCTAATCGCTGGACTTCTGCTCGCGTTCGTTTCGATCTGCCCGACAGTATCCGCTGAGGGTTGGCCGTCCGAAGTGCGGGGTGATGGCTACGTCTGCCATGCCGACTTCATTCTTGACGACTACTGGGAAATGCTCGCGGAACTCTCGGGGGCGCAGAGAGACCTGGCCGAAGTGCTCGATGTTCCCAAGGGGACTCAGCCCTTTCATGTCTGCCTGTTCGCTCAGCGAGACGCAATGCGGCAGCACATTCACAGGCACTTCCCACA
>JAWKTT010000051.1:0-26974 GCA_041398965.1 Planctomycetaceae bacterium
GCTCGATCGACCCCGTCACCTCAATGCGGTCAACCGTGAAATGACCGACGAACTGGAACAACTCGTTGGCTGGCTCCTGGGACACCCCGAGGACGTTCGTGTCGTCTTGCTGACCGGTGCAGGCGATGCCTTCTGCGCTGGGGATGACGTCAAAGAACTTCGCTCCATCCCGCTTCCAGAAGCCCGCTCCTTAAGCATTCGGCAGGCCGAGATGTACCTCGCCTGGGAGCGACTCCCTCAACCCATTATCGCCCTCGTTAATGGCGATGCCTTCGGTGGTGGCTGCGTTGCGGCCTATTCGGCTGACCTGCGAATTGCAGCACACGCCGCCCGTTTCGCGATGCCCGAAATTCGACTCGGCTGGCCTCCCGGTTATGGCATCGCCCAGCTGACCTCGCTTGTGGGGAAGTCTCGGGCACTTGAACTCTGTCTGATGGGGAATCCGATTTCGTCTGCCCAGGCGTTGCAATGGGGGTTGGTGAACGACGTTGTCCCCGGAGCCGCCCTGATGCATCGGGGGCATCAAATTGCCGAAAAGATGTTAGCTATGCCGGCCGCCGCCCTGCGGGAGACGAAACGACTCGTTCACCTGGACGAAGGCTCGCAACCCAAAGTGGCCCATCGAGCCGACACGGCCGCCTACCTCCGCTGCCTTGAGCTCCCCGACGCCCAGGAAGGTCTCGCCGCCTTTGCCGAGAAACGTCCGCCGAAGTTCACCGGTCGTTGACAGAATTCCCGTTGAGAGTTCTGGTCTCGCCCAAACATTGCACTTCCGCATGTCGAGGACAGGTCACAAGATGATCGTTGACGACGCCGACCGCTTGCAGAAACGCGTAACAGATCGTGCTGCCGACAAAGCGAAAGCCCCGTTTCTTGAGGTCCTTGCTCAACCTGTCCGACAACTCGGTCCGAGCCGGAACCTCGGACATCGACCGCCATTGATTCTGCACTGGCTGGCCCCCTACGAAGCCCCAGAGATAGTTGGCGAACGTGCCAAACTCCCGTTGGACGTTGAGGAACCCCCGCGCGTTGTCGATGGCCGAAGCGACCTTGAGTCGATTGCGGACAATCCCCGCGTCTCCGAGTAAAGTCGCCACTTTGTCGGCTTCGTACGTTGCCACAACCGCCGGATCGAATTGATCAAACAGCCGCCGATAATTCTCTCGCTTCTTCAAGATCGTCGACCAACTCAATCCCGCCTGAGCCCCCTCGAGAATCAAGAACTCAAACAATCTTTCCTCCCCATACTCTGGCACCCCCCATTCCACATCATGATACACCACATCTAACTCTCCCTTTGCCCAAGGGCACCGCTCCCCGCCACTCGAATTGCCGTTTGCCATGATGTGGTCTGCCTTTGATAAAGTTCGTCCGTCCGTCATCGACGTTTCAGTCGCCCGTTTCAGTCGCCCGTTTCAGGGCACGAAGGGGATCATCCGTGAATGAGAATAGACGCCTTCGACACCTTCTGGAATGGGGCGTTGGATCATGGTGATTTTCACTTTGGCCTACCAGCCTGTTGAGAGACGTGGGGCAGGCTTTCTTGCCTGCCATGGTGCCGTTGGATGTCTCGGAAAAAAGCGTCCGAGATGCTCTTGTCCGATGAGAAAATCTGCCCCACGGTCGTTTTTCAACGGACAGCCAACATCGACGATTTCGCGACCAACCATCTCCTGCAAATCGAACAGTCTCCATGCAGCATCCACTGCGAGATTCCCCTTACGCTCATCGCACCTTCTAAATGACGGGACAGCCACAAAAACCGACTGGTTTTGATTCAAAGCTTATCTGGTCGCCTGGCGTGGATGGAACCATCGCACTCACTGCCGCTTGGTCAGTCGATGGAGTTGTGTTGACAGTCAGGACCGATCGTCGGGTTGGTTATGACTTCTCTGTTGATCTGGGTTGTCGAGAGAGGTGAACGGCGAGCCAGATGCCGGCGGCGAGCATCGCGAGGCAGAGAAGTTGAGAGATGGTGAGGGGGGTTCCCAGTTGGCCCTCTTCATCGCTCCGGACGATCTCGATTGCAAACCGAGTGATGGCGTAGAGGATCATTCCCAGGGAAAAGACTTGTCCGGGGTGTCGGCGGTAGGGGAAATAGGCGATTGTCACGGCAGCGAGGATGAAGCCGTTGATCGAACTGTAAACCTGTGTGGGATGCAGTGGGATGCAGAGGGGGGCATTGGGGGAGACGAGCCCACGTTGGACATAGGCGTCAAAGGCAACGCTTCCGTGAGGGAATTCGATTCCCCAAGGGAGGGTTGTCGGGTCGCCGTAGCAGCAACTGTACAGCAGGCAACCGAGGCGTCCGAATCCGATACCGATGAAGATCGAAGGGGTCAGCTGACGTCGACGAGAACCATGGGCTGGATCTTACGGCGATGCAAATGGCAGACGACGAAGTAGCCGCCGATCGCCCCCAGCATCCCACCGATGAGCACGAGTCCTCTTTGTGACAGGTTGATTGATGCCATCACAAACTCCCCGCCCAGCGAATGGACATTATGCAAACATGATTACTTCGATACCGAAATGAGGCGGAAACAGCTCGCACCGAAGACTCTGAGATAAGCGTCCAGAAGGTGGCATCGAAGACAGTTTCGGGATTACCCTTCCTCGCTCGGCTCGACGCTGGCTGACCCATGTCCCGGCCAGGAACCCAGTCAGCACGAGGAATCCGTATCCATACACCGGAATCGATGGCGGAATGGAGTCGAAAAGTGTGGAGACTGGTGGTGGAGCGGGATTGTCGGGGAGTTGTTACAGTCGGTCGAACGTGGGTTCCAGGGACTCTCGGGCGATGCTGTCGCTGATCTTGCTGAGATGTGTCATGATGACAATCAGACCGATGGTCAGAGTGATTGCCAATGCGATGTCGTCGCGACGCCGGGGCCGCCGATGCGATGGAGATAAGCCGCAGCGAGGGTGGCGGGCCATGCCATCAGCACACCCGGCCTGATGCCGAAGACCTGCCGCATCGACGTCCCCATCCCAAAGTTGCCAAGGTCGATCGAGTAAAATTCTGAAACAATACCGGTCGCATGTTGTAAGAATCCTTCTCCCGCAGCCGGTTCAACAGGGAGTTCCGACTTCGCCGATGCTTTTCGCGTCCAAAAGTTAGCTGGGGTGGAGCGTTTCACCTCCTTGATTGTCGATGAGTCGCAGTTCCTCCTTTTCGACACGGGCAGTAAATCAACGCGACCATCCGCCTTTGAGGTGGACATTGAGATGTTGTAAATGTTGTTTCAGTATGGCAGATGCGGACGCAGTCGGGCATGACGCGCGGCGACAGCATTTCTGAAGACGTTGGCCTCGATGATGCCGGATCTCCTCTCCCAGCTTTCTGCAGGCGTGCTCTAAATCTGCGTGAGGCCTCGCGGACAGTGATAGGGCCGAACGGGCGTGCTCATCGGGGGTGAGGTACCGATTGCGGCTGCTCATTGCGAGACCGTCGACCTCTCGCACCGTTGGGCAGACGACGATTTCCACCGGGAGATCGAGGTCTTTGACCATGCGGCGAATCAACGTTTGCTGTTGGTAGTCCTTCGCTCCGAAGAAGGCGACATCGGGCTGTACGAGGTTGAATAGCTTCATGACAATCGTGGTGACACCCCGAAAATGGGTCGGACGACTCGCCCCTTCCAACGTTTCCGAGACCCCTTCGACCGTCACCCATGTCGAGTAGCCGGGAGGATACAGCGACGCAACCTCGGGTGCGTAAACTAAGTCGGCTCCCGTCGCCGAGCAGAGTTGCAGGTCCTCATCGAAAGTCCGCGGGTATTTTTCGAGATCTTCCGTCGGGGCAAACTGGGTCGGGTTCACGAAGATCGTGACGACGGAGAAATCGCACCGTTCGGCTGAGGCGGCGACCAAACTGCGATGACCTGCGTGCAATGCTCCCATGGTCGGGACGCAACCGACCGATTGACCCGCGCGACGAGCGACTCGAATCGCTTCACGCAGTTCATCGACCGTGCGGACCACTCGAGCCAGCGGCCGCTGAGATTTCAAACCAGGATCGCTCAAGGAACTCTCCTTCAGGGAAGTTCAAACTTTGGAATAACTCTGACAGCGGGGGATGATGACGCCGGGACCAATAACAGGGTGTTTACCGAAGCCCCTGGGGGCGCTCGATGGCGAAAGGGACTGAGGCATTGTACGCAGTCGAGCCATCGTCAGTGAATCCGGCGGGGTCGATGCCAGGAACTGTTCCAGGGGGACTCGATGTCGGCGGGAGCAACAAAGTGGAGTCCGATGGAAGCCCCTCGACCG
The DNA here is from genome assembly GCA_041398965.1 of Planctomycetaceae bacterium. Classification (GTDB taxonomy): domain Bacteria; phylum Planctomycetota; class Planctomycetia; order Planctomycetales; family Planctomycetaceae; genus JAWKTT01. The sequence goes on from JAWKTT010000051.1 coordinate 4,273, forward strand.
GCCCTCGAAAACTCAACATCGTGAGAGTCAGCCCCTCGACATGAGGAAGTTCGATCGGGGTGATGGTCACCTCTCCGGCTTGTTCGGTTCCGAGGTCTCGCAACGAGGGGACCCGCATGGTCGAGCCATCGTCGGCGTGCGACGAAAACCCCGCGACCATCACCGCCCACGGGGCCTGTTGCTGAATGTAGGTCTCTTGGCCCGAAACAGACACGGAACGCATTATCCTGCGAAGCTCGCTTGGACGTTCGTGACTCGTTGTCGCGACCAGAGTCACCAATCCAAAGCCCGCCTCTGGGGCAATGACAGAGTCTTCCATAAACAGGCGAATACTGGATGACGGAGCGGAAAAACGGCTGTCGACTATCTGCAACAGACCTCGCATTCCTCGCAACGTGCAGTGTTTCAAAGTGACTGAGACATCCGACGGTTCGGACCAGTTCTTGACCAGCAACGGACCAGTGCCCGTCTTCAAAACACCTTGCAGATGGATTGTTTCGGGACGATCTCGGCAGTCGAGTGCGGCCCCTTGAGAGCGAATTGTGGACCGACTCCAGCCAATTCTTCCCCCTTTGCCTGAAACGGGATCGAGTCTTTGCCAACGAACCGATGTGGGGTCAGCGATCGACTCATCGACAACCTGACTGTCAATCATTCCAAAGCTCTCCGAAAGAATCTCGACCATCGCCCCTTGAGGTTTACCCGCAGGGGCCGATGCTTTGGTGAGTGCTCCTTGGCCAGAAGAGGTGCCAGCAAGATTCGGAGACGAAAATGTTGCAGTGGTTGAGTCGGTATGAGGCGGTCGATGCACAATGACATTGTCGAGGATCACCTGCGTTCCCCACAGTTTGAGTGGCTCATCGCGCACGATGATGACGGGTTGAACACCACTTGCTCCCTTGACTGTCAGGGAGCCGACGGCTGTCCGTTCGCTTGCAAGGAATGGGCCACGATGGGTCAACAGGATGAGTCCTTCCTGAGCCTCGGGCAACTCGAACATCTCAACGCCTGCTGCCTTCTCCTCTGTGCGACGCGTATCCCGTTCTGTAAGACGGGTCGATCTGTCGATCGATGCGTCGGCCATCATTGATCGACTTGGAACTTCATCAACACCTGCCGTCTCGCCCGCGGAATGATGGTCGACTTTGTCCATCAATGGACTGGTCGAAGTCTGAATCGGTTTCGGAGGACTTGGACGACCGGCGTGCGGAGTCTCAGTCGAATCGGCTGTCACGGGCTTTGGGGATTGCCGCCAGGTATCTCCTGCAATTTGCAACAAGTGTGACCGAGCGCCGCTGTGAAAGATCGTACCGCAACAGACCGCGAGCAGCAGCCCGCCGACAACGAGCCGAGTGGGACGGAGAGTGGATGAACTCGTCTGCGAGGTTCGTTGCACCGGTGCAGCGGATTCGAAGTCTCGGGCGAACCGCTTCAGTCGTCGCGAACCGTGTGAAGGGGGTTGGGCGAGACGACTGGCGATGGCGACGAAGCCTTGTGGTCGACTGGCGATATCTCGATTCGTCATTGCTGCGATGAGTTTTGCCAAGGGGGCGGCGTATCGGGGACGGTACGGACGTCGACAGTCGGTTTGATGAGCAGCCAACATCGCGAGCGGGTCCCCCATCGAGAACGGCGGGCGTCCGGCGAGCAACTGCCACAACAGGCAACCGCAGGCATAGACGTCCGACGTCACCGATGCAGTCGCCCCAATCCGCAGCAACTCCGGGGCAATGTTTTCATAGGCATCCGGCAGGAGTCGATCGTGCAGGAAATCTGAGGTCGAATCGCCGGACGGACGCCGACACCCATCAGCACTGCGCAGGCCTCCACGTGTTAAGCGGACGTTTCGTTGACGGATTGTCTCCATGCACGCCCTGCTTGTTCGAGGAACGCCAGTCCGGAGATGAGTTGTAAGGCGATATCCCACACGACGTCGACCGGAAAACGACCGCGACGGACTAACAAGTCCCCCAGTCGCTCCCCTTCAATCCACGGGGAGACGATGACTCCTCTCCCCCGATCGATCTGAACTGTATGGGGGACATTGACCGCCGGATGCGAGAAGCCATTCCACTGTCGCAATCGCTCTTGCAATCGTTCGACCGCAAGGTGCCCCCCTTGCGGTTCGGCATCGAGTATCAGCAGTTGTACCGTCTCACCACTCTCCCGGTGCTTCGCTCGATATTCTTGCGCCCCGATTGTCGAGCCGATCTGGTCCTGGATCAGAAATGGCCCGACATCTAACGGGTACCGTTCCGGTTCAGCCAGTGCGTTCCCCTGATAGCGGGTGAGTCGTCGTTGCTGGACGAGGGCATCAATCCAAACGACATCAAACGGCGGCAAGTCCTGTGCGAGCCGACGTACGAGCGCACCGCAAGACTTCAGGTCTCGCCGGGTACACAACCCCAACGATCCGAGTCGATCGACAAGTTCCGGAGAAGGGAGTTCCAAGACGAATCCCGAGAGTTCAACGAACAACATCCGCCCAAGAGCCATCGGTTCCGGCCGATGCTGCTTGGGTCGGAAGGGGGAGTTATTGCAAAAACACCTAAAAAACCACAAGAGGAGTCTGTTGTGTCCGTTGTACGGGGGGGCAATTCTCGGATTGTGAACCTCGCGAACTTGTGATCTTTGCTGCCTGCCTCTCCCTCTCCCCCCGTGAGGACGTGGTCTGACGTCGCCGCGGCGTCAGTGGGGGAGAAGGAGTCTCGCGTCGGCTGACGCCTCCGATTTGGGGAGTTGCGATTGGGGGAGTTGCCATATAGGGAATGCCCCCATTGAGCGGGGGGCCTGTCAACCTCTGGGAATGTCAGTCGCACATGGGGAACTGGACGTCGAGGCGACCCTGTTTCGGCTTTTCCCCGAAATGACAGGAAAATGATGTCACGCCCCCGGGTTGCTACCCACACGGAGCGGGATGGCGTATCCTGCCGACATTCTTTGCACTTAGGGATGATCCCTGCTTGGGGATGATGCCTCGTTGTCCGTCCTTCGATGGGCTGAAGTCTCCAGTTATTCACTGTCTGTACTTATGAGCTCGCTGTCTGGTTCACCGGTTCCGTCTCGCCGTTCCCCTTGGTGGATGGTGCTGGCTCTGTTATTGACGATTCCCCTCTTCGGATCGCAACTGAAGCGGTTGCGGATGGAGAACAATGTCGACACTTGGCTCCCCGATAACGACGGCGGCGCCCAAGTGTTGACTTGGTATCAGAAGCACTTCGAGCCAAACGATCGCCTACTCGTCTCTTGGGACGACAGTTCACTAGCTGATCATCGGGTCCGAAAGTTTGTGGCCGAGTTGAAGTCGAAAATTGGCGATCATCAGCTGATCGACTCCGTCGCTGGGCCTCACGATGTTCTCGGTAGCATGATTCGTCGAAAAATTGAACCGGATCAAGCATTTCGTAGCCTGTCCGGCGTCTTGCTGGGAAAGGGGACGGTTTGCGTTCGACTGACACCGGAAGGCGAAGCATCGGAAAGGGTCGTGCGAGAAAAAATCTCGCAATACTTGCAACAGCGTTGGGACATCACACCGACCTTCCTTACCCCTGCGGACTTGCACCTCGCGCCCCCTGTGGCCGACGGTCCTGCCGAGACCGCGACGCCAGAAGAGTCAGCCTCCTCCGAGTCATCGGCGAAAGACGACTCGGACAATCCCGCTAACGATGAGGGGGACTTCCTGGAAACCGACTGGCACCCACCTGAGTTTCACTTTCTGATTCGCGGGGCAGGCCTTGCCGGGGGCTCGGCAGCAGTGCTGGACTTGCAAAGTCACTTGAAGTCATGGGGGCCGGACCAGCCTTGGATTGATGGGGTCGAACTGGTGAGTGGGTTCCCTGTTGCTGTCGCTGTGACGCTCGGGGTCGATGGGGGGACCAAAAGAGAAGAGTCAATCGCCCTTGTGGTCGATGCGGCACAGAGTGTGGGAATCCCAGAGGGGGAGTTACGTCTTGCCGGGGCACCGGTCGTGGCGGCCCGCTTGAATGCCGAGACGAACCGCTCCTTCTGGAACAACGATGGTCCCGCTTGGCAGCTGCACCAGCGTTCACCCGTCATCCTTTCGGCCATCGTGGGATCGCTGCTTGCCTGTTTGTTGCTGCAGAGTTTGCGACTGGCAATCCTGGTGTTGGCGACCTCGATCTACACGGCCACCGCAGTGGTCGCGTTGGTTCCGGTTTTTGGGGACACACTCAATATGATCCTCATCGTGATGCCGAATCTCTTGATGGTGCTCACGATGTCGGGGACGGTCCATCTTGCTAACTACTGGAAGCACTCCTGCGCTCGAGGCGAACTCGACCCGATTCGAGATGCCGTGCGGATGGCTGCTGAACCGTGTCTGCTGGCCAGCTTTACGACCGCCATTGGCATGCTCAGTCTGATGACAAGCCAGCTGTTGCCGGTACGTCAGTTTGGCATCTATTCAGCTATCGGCTGTGTAATGTCGGTGGTCACCATCCTGTTGATTTTCCCCGCGCTGTTGCACTTCTATGACCGGGTGAAACGTCCACCATTGGCGGAACGGGGACAACAGTGGGAGAACTTTGGCCGGAGGATTTCCCGAAACGGACAGGTCATTTCATTGCTCTGTTTTCTATTGTTTGTTGTCGGTATCGGGGGCCTGTATTGGTTCCGGACGGAGACGAAGGCGATACGTTACTTCAATGAGGAGTCGCGTGTCGTCCAAGACTATCACTTCCTTGAAGATAACATTTCTGGCATCGTCACCGTCGACGTGTTGTTGAGATTTGATCAAGATCAAATCCTGAAGAGAGACATTCTTGAACGAATTGAGTTCGTTCGGATGGTCGAAAACAGACTACGAGAAGTGGACGGTATCACGGGGACTTTGTCTCTCGCGGACTTCCAGAACCCTGCCGACCGTGATCGTCTTCCGGCGCATCCGGTTCAGCGTCGTCGTCGACTGAACAACATCCAGAACATCTTCTTCGTGACACATGCCGATCAAACGAAGCAGTTTGCTCGACGAGCCGAGACACCACTTGACATCACCGAGGGAACGCACCGTTTTCAGGTGGCCATCGACGATGAAGTATGGCGCATTCGGGCACAAAGCGCGATCATGACCGACACCCCGTACGCCGTGCTTCTCGCAAAAATGGAAACGGCGATCACAGAGGCAACGGTCGATGCTCCGGATATTGTTCACACGATTACCGGCATGGTTCCGTCCTTTCAACGGACGCAGCAGGCTGTGGTCGACAGCCTGATTCGCAGTTTCGGAATCGCCTTTATCACAATCGCAATTGTCATGGTCATCGTGCTGCGGAGCTTCTGGTCTGGTCTGTTGGCGATGTTGCCCAACCTGCAACCGGTGGCTCTCGTCTTCGGATTCATTTCGCTCATTGGAGTTCCGGTCGATATTGGGACGATGATTACCGCGTCGGTCGCACTGGGGATTGCGGTCGATGGGACGCTGCACCTGTTGACTTGGTTTCGTGATGGCATACGTCACGGGCTTTCTCGCGAAGATGCCATCGCCAAAGCGTTGGCACAGTGTGCTCCGGCCATGTGGCAGACCAGCGCAACCATCGCCATCGGTATGGCGATGCTCGGCTTTGCAGACTTGCTGTTGGTCAGTCGATTCGGGTTGCTGATGGCTGCACTCGTGTCGATGGCGCTGTTTGCTGATATCGTTTATCTGCCGGCTCTACTTTCGGGTGGACTGGGAGACTTGATCGAGAAGACCGTCCGCGGCAATGCCTCCGTTACCGCTGCACCGAGTGATGGGCCAGAAGTTGAGAGCACTCCCTGATGGAAAAGAACTGATGGACAAGAATCCCCCCCAGCAGTTCACCTTGGCCTGCGGTGCCACGCTCCTCGTCGAACCGATGCCGGACGTCGAGTCGGCTTCGATGTGTCTGCTCGTCCCTGCCGGAAGCCTGTATGAAGCCCCCGGTCAGAATGGGACCGCCGCCATTCTGGCCGACCTCATCACGCGTGGCGCTGGTTCACGGTCCAGCTTCGATGTCATGTCCGACCTCGACTACTACGGGGTTCAGGGATCAGAACATGCTGGTTGGAATTTCCTCTCCTTCTCTGCCGCATCGATTGCTGACAATCTCCTCCCGGCTCTCGATATCTATGCCGACATCTTGCTCTCACCACATCTCCCAGCGACCGAGTTTGCCGCCGCCCAGATCGGCGTCGAACAATCGTTGCTCGCCCTCGAAGATGACCCGTCACGTAAGGTGTTCCACGAATTGAGACGGCGCACTTTTGACGACCCGTGGGGGCGTAATCCTGAAGGGACTATCGAGGAACTTCCGGCCATTACGGTCGACTCGGTTCGTGCGCTGTATCAAAGGGGGTTTCGACCCGCCGAGACCATCATCGGTGTTGCTGGCAACGTCGACCCGCAACAGATTCGACAGCGGTTTGACGAACTTCTGGCAAACTGGAAGGGGGGCGATGCACCGGTCATTACTCGAATTCCGACCGATCAGTCTCCTGTTCAGATTCATCACGATGCGACTCAAACGCACATCGGTATGGCATGGAATTCCGTCTCTTATAATCACCCCGACTATTACGTCGCATGGGCCGCCGCAAACATTCTTGGCGGCGGTAGTAGTTCGCGGCTCTTCACCGAAGTTCGCGAACGTCGAGGACTCTGCTATTCCGTCTCGGCTTCTTTGAGTTCGTTGAAAGACGAAGGTCGAGTCTTCTTCTATGCCGGAACGACAACCGAGCGCGCCCAAGAGACGCTTGATGTTGCCTGGGGGGAAATTCTCCGACTGGCTGAGGGAGTGACGGAAGAGGAACTCGCACGCTGCCGGGCACAGGCGAAGAGTTCGCTCATCATGCAGCAGGAGTCGACCGGTTCGCGGGCCTCCTCTTTGGCTCGCGATTGGTTTCACTTCGGACGCATTCAGACGCTGGATGATGTTCGCCGCCGAGTGGATGCGGTGACGGTCGACGACATTGCTCGCTACGCCTCCGCGTTCCCTCCCAGCCCGACGGCCATCGTCACCGTCGGGGCTTCACCGTTAGAACTCCCCTCAGTTTCGTAGCCTGTTGAAGATCGTGGGGCAGGCTTTCCAGCCTGTCTTGGTGCGGTTTGATGTCCAGGCAAATAACTGTACGAGTTGCTCGTGTCAGCTTGGAAAAGCTGACCACGGTCATTTTTCAACGGACTGTCAGGCGACTCTGTCGGGCGAAACCCGCAATTCATCGGATTGTGGCTTCGCTGTGTGCCGTCACAGTTTACCTAAACGGATCAGTCCGGAGGCCTGTCAGTCATCCGTCGTTAGGTGACCCCCGGTTGCATCGTGCCGCAGCGGTTTTCTGGTCGATAACGACATGAGGCCGACAATGCAGAGTAGGACGGCAAACAGGACTTTGAATCCAATGTCTTCGACACAGCTACAACCGTCCGGTGTCACGGTCGTTGTCCGTTCCTGTTGCCAGGTCTATTTCAGACTCATCGTAGTGTCAGGGCCGAAACCTACTTCGTGAATCCATAAACCGGTCAGTTGAGAACTGATCGAATCGTTCCCCTTCAACCTCGTTCCCTCGAATCCGGTCAGCTTCGCTGTGTCCCTCGAAACCGTTATCGCGTCCGACAATCCGAGTGCCGAAATCTCGGTGGACGGCGGAGGCTCCCCAGCCGGTACGTCGCTTTGGGGGGATATTATCGGTTCGTTACTGTCGATTGCGTTTTGGGGAACGCTGGTCGTGGCGTCAGGGCTGTTTGCGATTGTCGTCCTCGCCCCGAGAGTCGTCGCTCATGCCTCATTGGAACGGGAGTTCTATACCGCTCATCGCGAACTCGTCACGATTCAACAGGAGGTTCGCCACCTCGAACGGGTCGAGCGAGCGTTGAAAGAAGACCCTCGGTTTCTAGCTGAAGTCGCTCGGCAGGAACTCGATGCCGGTCGTTCGCACGACCTGTTGCTCTCGGTGGGTTCCGAACTTCAGTTCGACGCCCGGCTTCCCCAATTGGACGACGATCTTCCCGAGTACGTCGAACCGTGGTACGTTCACCCTCTCACTGCACTCAATGCGGATGCCGCACTGCGACAGCAACTCTGTCTGATAGCGGCCGGGCTGTTGATCTTCGGATTCGTCCTCCTTCACGATGGCCCGGGCCCAAGGCGAGTGGTCGAATTGCTTGCCGAACCAATACGCCAACTCCTCGTCCGCTATCACTCCCCCTGCAACCATGTCGTCGGCAACAATGCTGCCGAATCCGCAATAGCGACGATTGACACAGACTGATCCCCTCGTCGTGGGAGAATTGCAATCCCTCCGCATGTCGCCAGACCTATTGATTGGGCGGGGCTGGATCCTGATTGGCGATGCAGTAGAGGTGTTTGTAGGTTCTGACGAAGATTTCGCCATCGGAGAATGCCGGAGTGGCGTGCATCTGTTCGCCAAAATCGTTGACCGCGATCTCTTCGTACGCTTCGCGGTTGGGAGCAAAGACCCGGATCACTCCCGCTTGTCCTGCGGCATAGAGCCGACCATCGGCGAAGATTGTCGACCCCCAATGAGGCCCATCCGCTGTGCGGCGGACGGTCCACAAAGTCTTACCTGTTTTCACTTCCTTACACTCGATCGACCCCTGATCGTTCGCGTTGGCCATAAAGAGAACATCGCCGACAATCACTCCCGAGCCGATTCGTTGGGGATTGTTCGGTTTATCGCCATCGTGCCATTTTCGATTTGATGCCGTCACATCACCGTTGCCACCCAGTTCAAACCCCATCGCAGGTCCGGTGTATCCACCCATGGCGACCGCGAAGTTGTCGCCAATGAGTGGTGATGTGTACATCAAGTCACTGCGGTCGCTGCTGACACCTGAGCAGTACCACAGCAGCTTCCCCGAAGAGGGATCGAAGGCGGCGACCCGTGTTGGCAGGCCGCACAACACTTGCGGTTTGCCGTCGACGGTAATGATCGTCGGCGTCGCCCAACTGCCGATGTATCGACCGCTCTTGCTCGCACTGCCCCCCGGTTCATCATGTTGCCAAAGTGTCTCTCCGGTCTTGAGGTCGAGAGCACACAAGAACTGTCGTTCTCCCGGACCGCAAAGCTGAAGCACCTTTCCTTCATGCAGAATCGGCGATGAGGCATATCCCCAGACATGATGGAACAGGCCGAGGTCTCGCTTCCAAAGGAGTTCGCCGGCGAAGTCGTAGCAGAAGATTCCTGCGGAACCGTGCCAGACGACCACGCGTTCGCCATCGGTGACGGGTGTCGGGGCACAATGAGGATTGGTGGAATGAGTCTCTTCCTGAGCGGCAAACTCGACGGTACGGACCCACAGAGTCGCCCCGGTTTGACGGTTGAAGCAGTGCAGGGACCGTTGACGTCCCGAGTCGGTCGCACAGGTTACGAAGACCCGTCCCTTCGACACAATCGGACTGCTGTTCCCCGCGTCAGGAAGTGGCACGGACCACTTGATGTTGGTCTCTTTGCTCCATGTCGATGGATATCCCCCCGCCTCGACGATGCCACGCCCCCCCGGGCCGCGAAACTCCTGCCAGTCCCCCGCACTCAAGGGGGACACGTTTCCCCAGAGCACGACAAACAACGACGCCAGAACCGCCACCACCCGACCAGACACTCTCACGGCAACCTCCCGAGTTCAAGAATCATCCAACGCAGACGTTACTCCGGCCCCACATCGACATCAAGTCCAGCAATCGTCAAGTCGTCGCCAGACATCGAAAGCCGCAGTCATGATTGGGGCTGCTATTCCGATTGGGTTGTGTGTGACAGTGAGTGCGAATCAGGGCTTTCGGACACTGGAGAAGTCCTGTCATGATTCCCCGTCGCACTGTTTGGATTTCGGGGTGCTCAGAGACGTCCAGCCTCAATCAAAGAGATTCTTCGGAAGCTTGGCGGACAGTTCGTTTCGGCCCCGATGCAGCCACGTCTTCAACGTGCCGATCGGGACATCCATTGTTTCGCTGATTTCGGCCAGCGAGAGTTCGTTGAGATAGAACAGGATCATACAAGTGCGGATTTCGGGGCGGAGCGTCGACAGTGCTTGGTCGACCTCTTCCGGCAGACTTGTAATTTCCGGGAGAGGTGCCGCCACGGCAGGGACCTCTTCCACGGGAATCGGTCGCCGTGACCGCCCTTCGATCGCGGTGCGACAGCGATTGGCGGCAATTGCCAGAACCCAAGAGATGAGGGGGCGTGTGACGTCGTAAGTCGCGAGGTGCCGACACATCCGGACGAGAGATTCCTGGGCGACATCTTCGGCATCCTGACGATGCCGCAACAACTTCAGGCAGAGCGCAAAAACCGGCTGCTGGAATCGATCGACCAGTTCGCCCAATGCGGCCGAATCGCCAGCCAGGGAGCGTTCGACGAGTGAGGCGTCGTCAGACACGGCGATCCTGCAACAGATTCCACTGACAATGTTTCCAAGGGAATCGACCGTCACTTTTCGCCAGACGGTCCATCCTGAAGCTACAGAGTATCAACCCACAGGAGACATTCCAGCATCGCAGTCGGCGATCCAGACAAAGAGTGGTTCGCCGCTGGGGAGAATCTCTTAGGCGGAATCGATCATGGAACGCATCAAAACCCGGTCAGGTCGTCGTGCAGAATGCTTAAGGTACGGGACCTCAAACCCCGAAACTTCGCTACTGGGCCCCCTTGGTAGAATTCGACTCTGGTCGTTTGCTACGCCCTCTGGAGCGGGAAGGGGGGGGTGCATTCTGATCGCGAATACCCTTTGATGTGGGGCTCTCCGGCTCTTGAGGTCGGTACTTCTCCCACATGCTGCGGGCCTGGGTAGCGATCAATTCGCGGAGTGGTTCCGGTGACAACACCTCCGCCTGATTGCCATAGCTGAGGATCCACCAACTGATCTCGTGAATTCCGTCAACAGTCACCTTGAGGTCGACTGTGCCGTCGTCGTTCCAATGCAGTTTTTGTGTCTTGTGCCACACGACGTCGGCCACGTTGCGAGCGACCAGGGGGTGAAAACGAACGACAACTTTTTGTCGACATCCCCGCTCACGAATAAATCGCCACGCATTCCCGAAGTGACTGCTGAGCGAAAATCTCGGCGGGATTTGAAAGCGGTCCCCTGTCGTTTCGATACCCAGAATGCGGCCCACATGAAACATCCTCACGGCACGATGCAAGGACGATCGACCGATCACATACCATGCCCGCTTCGCAAACAACACACGGTAGGGACTCACGAGCGTACTGATGACTTCGCCATCAAAGATGCTGTCGTAGCTGATCCGAACCTTGAGACGTTTGCGAAGCGATTCGTGCAGAACCTGCATGATTCCTTGCGACTCGTCCAGTTCATGACCGGGGTCGGCCCAGATTTCGATCATTTCCGACAATTCGCCAACATGCGTCCGCAGGTGAGCCGGAAGATTGCTCATCAATTTGACAGCTGCATCTCGCGCAGGTTGCAAGGTGGGGATTCCATGTTCCGCATCTCCCAGATTGGTACACAAGAGAAGCAGGGAGAGCGTTTCGGTCAGCGTCAGTTCTGTGGGGGGGAGATAGGTTGCCTGTGGAAGCCAATAAGCCTGTTTTGCGGCATCGTAATTGATCGGAATTCCCGAGTCTTGCAAAGACTTGAGGTCCCGAAACATCTGCCGCCGCGTCACCCCGCACACTTCGGACAACTCGCGGGCGTTATAACCTTGCCCCGATTGCAAGTACTCAACGACACGCAACAACCGACGAATCTTTTGTATGGGTGTACGCGATCCAGCCATAGGAAAGATGATGGTGTTTGAGATCAAAGAAGTGAAATCACGCTGACTCGGTCGCTTGTATCATGCCGACCATGTACACGTGCGTACAGTCAAGACTCATGCCAAAAAGTGGATGTTCGGCAAATTCGTACGAAATGATGATTTTTGCGACAGTGCCGAGTCTGAGTGATTCAACACCTCTCGAACGATGTCGTTGGGTGTTCAGGAGACTTGGGGATGATAGAATCCGTACGGATTACGGGATGTTCTCAATTTTCAGTCACCAATGTGACAAGTTGTCCCCCGGTTTTGACGCACGCTCATACCCTGATGTTTGTGAATGTCTCTACGAAAACTTCATTGAAGGGAATTCGTAACTCCTTGTGACTCCCTCTTTTCGGGAATCGACTGAATGCCATTCCGAAATCGTCCGATACTTGCCACACTGTTGCCGACGAGCCAGCATCCTTTTCCCAACCGGTAAAGTCGGGTCGGGATTGGACTACGGTCCTGTCGACTTCTCGATCATTTCTGGCTTGTCCAAAGTCCGATTCCAAGACCTCATGAAACCGTCGAGCCTTTAAGGCACGAACCTCATAACTTTCAGAACAGACCACGACACTCCGGTTGTGGTCGTTCGCAATGGAAAAGAGTCAACCGATGTCTGTAGAACCTGTGACGCAAGATGGAGTAATTGCCGGGATCGATCCAATCGAACTCGAAGAATGGTATCAGTCTCTTGAAGACATCTTGCACCGTTACGGACCCGAGCGAACGAGACAGTTTCTCGTCCATCTGCGCGAACGGGCCTACCTCAAAGGGGTGATGATGCCTTTCGAGGGGACGACCCCTTACATCAACACAATCTCGGTCGCGGATCAGCCTCGCTATCCCGGCAACCTTGAACTGGAACGGCGGATCAAGTCGATCATCCGCTGGAACGCCATGGCGATGGTCGTCCGGGCGAACAAGAAAACCGAAGCGGGAGGAGCGGTCGGGGGGCACATCTCGACGTTCGCCTCATCGGCCACACTCTACGAAGTGGCACAAAATCACTTCTTCCACGGACGGACGGACGACCACACGGGAGACATGGTTTACTTCCAAGGTCATGCGTCTCCAGGGATGTACTCGCGAGCCTTTCTGGAAGGGCGTCTCGACGAAAGCCATCTCGAGAATTTCCGCCAGGAGACCGTTCGGGGACAGGGACTGTCGTCCTATCCACATCCGTGGCTGATGGAAGATTTCTGGCAGTTCCCCACCGTCTCGATGGGGTTGGGGCCGATCTGTTCGATCTATCACGCTCGCTTCCTGCGTTACATGCAGCACCGCAACATCCTCGACACTTCAAAGTCCAAAGTGTGGGCTTCCCTGGGTGACGGCGAGATCGACGAGCCGGAATCGCTCGGGGCCATCGGCCTCGCGAGCCGTGAGAACCTGGACAACCTCGTCTGGGTGGTCAACTGCAACCTTCAGCGTTTGGATGGTCCGGTTCGTGGCAACGGAAAGATCATTCAAGAACTCGAAGGGATTTTCCGGGGAGCCGGTTGGAACTGTATCAAGGTTGTCTGGGGTGGAGACTGGGACCCGGTCCTCGATCGCGACAAAGAAGGAAAGCTCGTCAAGCGGATGGGCGAAATTGTCGACGGGCAGTATCAGAAGTACGGAGTCTCCGACGGCAGCTATATTCGCGAGCACTTCTTCGGCGTCGACCCGGACTTGTTGGAGATGGTTGATCACCTCTCGGACGAAAAACTTCAGAAGCTTCGTCGCGGCGGACACGATCCCGAAAAGGTCTATGCCGCATATCACGCTGCGACGAATCACAAGGGAGCACCAACTGTCATCCTGGCAAAAACAATCAAGGGTTATGGTCTTGGAGAAGCGGGCGAAGGTCGTAACGTCGCGCACAATACTAAGAAGATGAACCTTGAGGAACTGCATCAGTTCCGGCAGCGATTCGACATCCCGATCAGCGAGAAAGATGTCGAAAAGATGCCATTCTACAAACCGGCGGAAGACAGCGACGAGATGAATTATCTCCGCAGTCGTCGCGAACAACTGGGCGGACACATTCCAATGCGGAAGCCGACCGTCGAGCCGTTACCGATCCCTCCGATCGACAGTAAGACCTACAGTCGTGTCCTCGCCGGGACAGAAGAAGGAAAGGTGACATCGACGACCCAGGCATACGCCACGGTCCTCATGGCGTTAATGAAAGACAAAAAAATCGGCGATCGCATCGTCCCGATTATCCCTGACGAAGCCCGGACCTTCGGGATGGAGGCGTTCTTCAGCAGCTTCGGGATTTATGCGTCGAAGGGGCAACTCTATGAGCCTGTCGACCGCGTCAACGGTTCGCTGATGTACTACAAGGAAGCGACCGACGGACAGGTCCTCGAAGAGGGGATCAACGAAGCCGGAGCGATGGGGTCATTCATCGCCGCCGGGACCGCCTACGCCAACCTCGGCGTCCAGATGATCCCGTTCTACGTGTACTACTCGATGTTCGGCTTCCAACGGGTGGGCGACCTCATCTGGCTCGCTGCCGATTCCCGCTGCAAAGGCTTCCTCGTCGGGGGCACATCAGGGCGAACCACGCTTAACGGCGAAGGCTTGCAGCATGAAGATGGTCACAGCCATCTCATCGCGACTTCGGTTCCCAACCTCGTCGCCTATGACCCCGCATGGGGTTACGAAGTGGCCGTCATCATGCAGGATGGCTTGCGACGGATGTATGCTGAGAACGAGAACATCTTCTACTATCTCAGTGTCTACAACGAGAACTACGAAATGCCCGCGATGCCCGTGGGCGACAAGGTTCACGAAGGAATTCTTCGCGGACTCTACCAGTTCCAAAGCACCGACAGCGGCCAGGGACAGAAGGTCCGTCCCCAACTGTTCGGCTCGGGAACAATCCTGCGAGAAGTCCTTCGGGCACAAGCGATTCTCAAGGAGAAGTTCGACATCGGCTGCGACGTCTGGAGCGTCACAAGCTACAGCGAACTCGCTCGCAACGCCAACGACGTCTCTCGTTACAACCGCCTGAACCCGACGGTCACTCCACAACGCAGCTTCCTGCAAGAGACCCTCGACGGCATTACCGGACCGTTCATCGCGGCCAGCGACAATGTCCGCTTGGTCCCCGATCAGATCCGAGAATGGATTCCGGGCGACTATGTGGTCCTCGGGACCGATGGTTTCGGCCGCAGCGACACCCGCCCCACCCTTCGGCGTCACTTCGAAATCGACGCCGAACACACCGCCTACGCCACCTTGGAAGCACTCAGCCGCCAAGGTGCCTACGACCGAAACGCCCTTTCCCCCGCTCTCACCACCCTCGGCATCACCCTCCAGGAAACACCGCCGCGTTTGGCATAGACGGGTTCCATGAGCGACGTCCAGCAATCCGAAACAGAGAGCCCCCACGTTTCCAGCGTGGGGGCTTCTCATTTCATTGAGCAACTTTGTGTCGTCGATCGGCGCGATGGTCTCGTGAAACGGTCGACCCTGTCGTCTAATCCGCGCCACGAATGGCCGTCGAGACGATTAATTGTGGTCGTACCACTCGTCCTGGCGGGTGGGGTCTTCGAGGTTGAAGCCGATGTAGCCTAGCTGTTTTTGTTGCATGCGGGCGGTGTCGCCGTAGCTGGGGGCTTTCCAGCCTCGGATACGGGTTTCGACATGGCCATCAAGGAAGGCGACGTTCGCGGCTCCGCTGTGCCGGAAGTGGACGGAGGGGAAGTCGTAGGAAGGGGGTTCGGTGACCCAGTTCTCACGAAACTCGCTTTGACTGCACGCGAAGTCGACGCAGAACAGACCGGCTGAGTCGGTGAAGGCGATCGTCGAAGAGGTCGATTGAATATCCCTCATCCGTCGGGCCAAGGGTTTCTGAGACGGTTGGGGAGCCCATGTTGGAGGGAGCCAGTCGACGCCGATGGATCTTGAAAGGTACTCCGCGTTGTATCCATACCCTGTCGCCGGGAATGTAAACCTCACGGAATCCATCTGCCCGGGACCAAAATCGGGGCACTGAAATGCTTCGTAGCTTGTCTCCATGAAAGGGGCCATCGGTCCCTCGTTCGACTTGAGTTGCAGAGCGGGATTGGGAACGTCAAAGTCGACCGTGCCAAACCAGTATTGGGCCGTCCCTTGTGCGCCGCTGCCGGTCATCGTGAACTGCATTCGCGTCTCGTCTTCGACGACATAGGGGACGAACTGTTCGCGGTATGTCGAGCTGTAATTATGGATTGCCACAACGAGTTGATGGAGTCGGTTCCGGCACTGAGTCGTACGGGCGGCAGCTCGGACGGACTGCACTGCGGGGAGTAGCAGCGACACCAGAATCGCGATGATGGCGATCACCACCAACAGTTCGATGAGTGTAAAACCGCGCAGCAGCAAACGTCGGGGGGGGGAGTGCAATTTCATGACAGACCTCGTGTCATTCCTGTACTTCGTCACAAAAAAGGTGATTGAAGCACCGGAAACTCAAGGTGGCCGGGAGTCCATCAGCATCAGACCAACGCGTCAGCACCATTCCCTGTGTGGGATTGGTACGATTGACACGCGGATGCAGGGCTGACGTACTTCGCGAGAGCCACCGTTTTCAGCGACTGGGCAGGTCTTCTGGCTTCCGGATCAACCTACTGACCGCCCCTTCCCGCTTCACCTGTCTGGAGGTGATTGGCAGTGGGTTCTTGCGGCGTTCGTCCTCGGTTACAGCGGCGGGACCGCGACGGAATTACACCGTCTTCCCTATTCTTTCGGAAGACCACAAGCCCCCCGAACACCCAGGCTGTTCAAAGATCATGTTACTAGTGATCTGGTCGCTGTCAACGAACCGATGATGAAACGAATACAGGACGACAAGGGGGCAGTCGCAGGAATCCGCTCTTTGGGTCTCTGGTGGTTCATCAAGTGCTTTTCCAGTGGTGGTTGGACCTGATTGAGCAGAGTCTTGCCACACGGTTGACTCGTCACTCACGCCACTTTGCGGCACTGGTTTCAATCGCTTACCGATAAACTTTTAGCACACTCGTTCAATCTGCGCGAGGCCAACTGCGGTGAAGAAGCACGATCCGCCGCGGACTGGGGCACGTCCTCGTTTCGGCATGGTGATTCCTCTCCTCTCGGACACGTCATCCCCATCCCGGCCGGTAGAACCGGCCCGATAGTGACTCAGCACTACTTCTTAGCCATCGGGGACTTCCAAACGACAGCATCCGAAATCGAGATGTTGTTTTCCGCCTCGGCTTGTGACCGAGACATCGGGATGCAAACGATAGACCACAAAGCGACCCTGTTCGTTCTTCTCGACCAACCCGGCATGTCGCCAGGAAATGCCCGCACATGCTCTGCCCCATGACCCCGGTTCCAATTCAACCGATCCGTGTCTGTCCGGGGACAATCTGCGGGACCGCCATGCTCAGTGCTCCTGACGCCTGTGTTGTGCGTGATGGAAAATCAATCTGACGTCCATGCGGACGATCCGGAGCATCTACCGCCCCCGATCCACTCGATTCCGGGTGATTCATATTCCCTCGCGATTGGAAACACCACCCCGCCAAAACCCAAGCGTGGGCCGAGTGCAGAGAATCGAGTTCGGCTGGCGGCGGTGCGAGGTTGAGCCGTAACGACCAAGATCAGCGACCCGGGGCACGGGACGCCACGATTGCCACCGCGACGCCCCCGCTGGGTTCGCTGGAGCGCATGGTTAGACTCTGTCGCCATAAACTCTCAAACCAATCTCGTGCAGGCGTCTGGCGAACGCCGTCCCCTCATCGTCAACGATCTTGATCAATCCGTGGTCTGCCAAACTGCTGCCACCATCAAAGACGACAAGACTGCCGTGATAAAGACCACGAACCTCGTCTTGGACAATGTCTGTGACACGGGCCTCCAACTCAGGCGGAATCCCTGCGGCCATCAGTCGTGAGACAATACGCTTGGCGGTGGCACGATGGCCATCGGCGAATACTCGGAGGAACTCGTCTTGGAGATAGCTGTCTGCCATAGCAATCGTGCGTAGTGGTCTAACGACCAAAGTCAGCCGGTCGCGGCGGTTGACTGGGATTCAGATTGCGCGCCGACCGCAACTCGGCTTCACCATTTAGTTACCCCATGGATTCTATTCGGAATTCTTGAATGGGGAATGACCAAGATTCGTATCGACAATAAGCCAACTGATTGTTCTTAAGGAACTGTTTAACATCGCACACGAGAGACGAGCGACCATCATGGTAGACAGCCAACATTCGATCTTCAATCACGGGGCGAACGTACTCATCGAGCGCATCTCCATACGTCTGTGCCCAAAACTCCGATCGATCGCCGTCGAACTGCGGTCCACCGTACAGGTCAGGATCGAGGTGCTCATGCGATCCCGGGACGGCGAATTTGACTGTAATATCATCCGGAGTGAAAACGACGAACAGAATGTTGCAGCGATTTGCCGGTGAAGGAATCTGATATCGAATGCTAAATTGAGCCGGTATATTCTGCGTGATGGGAAGTCCCTCAACGTTGATTTCTTCACGCAATGAACGCCATCCAGGAAAGTCAGCAACCCAACGTGAATGCGCATACTCCTGGAATGATGTCATTCGAGGTTCAATCTACTGGGGTAACGACGCCGTTCACCGGGCCGCGGCGACCGAAGTTGATTTCATAACCCGCGCGGCCCGCGGCTCCGGTGCATTGCATGGGTACGCCCGGCATGGGCGTGTTGTTTTGGGGTCGAAGTCCCCTGTGCGAGACGGGAGACTTTCGGAAAGGTCATTATCTGATGATTTGTCTGAAAAGGGAAGTACGAGACGAAGGCGGGCGCCGACCGCTAGGTTGGTCACGGGAGGGTGACCGACTGTGGGGAGGAAGCCTGCGAAGAGATGCGTAAACGCCGAGTCTGTTTTCATTCGCCACCCGGACCGGGCGGATTCAGGATTTGTTGGAAAAAATCAGCCGGGGAATTGGTGTAGGCGAAAGTCCCTGAGGCTCTGCGGTAAAGAGTGGTTCGGTAAAAAGACTGCTTTTCACGGGAGGACTCAGGGATGAGCGAAGAGTACCAACGGCTGCAGGATGCGGCCAGAGATGTTGATCGGGAGATTGCCGAACTGGAGAAAAAATCACCGTGTGCACTCCGCGGCGGAGTTGGCCGAGATGGAACGGCGGTTGGATGAAGGCGGTGAAGAGAAGTTCGCTGGCCAAGGGGACGATCCCGCCGAATGCCGCGAGCGACCCGAGTTTCAGCAGCAGCAGAAAGAATTCATCCGCCAGTTGCCTCAGAAGTACCATTTCCCACGGAGTGCGTCGCAAGGTTGTGCATTTGCCCGGTAATGTCGACGTGACTGTTCACGTGACGTATTACCATCGGCAGAAAGATCCCGCCAAGGCGTCTCGTAAGCCGAAGCGAGGACCGTTCCCGGCTTTGATGCTGCTGGGGATTGCCAACAGCCTGGACGCCCACTGTTCGCCGCCGCATGGCCAAAGCCTCGGCACTGCTGGGATCATTCGAAGAAGCCCAAGAGATGCTCTCTGAGGCAGGCATCGCGGTCAGCGTAATTACCGCCAGTGAAAGGTCTGTGGTCACACGGCCAAAAGCTCGTGCAGCTGACATCGTCTGGGAGCATGCACGTGGCTGGAAATGTGAAGGGCCGCCGCATCGTGGTCAGTCTGGATGGGGCCGTCCGCCTGCGAGAACCTCGCAAAGGGCGGACGAAGAAAGGTCGCAGGAAGTTTGCGGCCAACCGGGCGCGAGCCCCGGCTGTTCATCATTTATCCGGTCGATGACGAAGGCCGCATGGCCGCTGACTTCGCACCCATCATCGACGGCACGCTGGCCTCTTGCGATCGTCTGTTTGAAATACTGCAGGCGTATCTGAGCAGCATCAACATCGCACAAGCATCGCGGGTGCTGTTCGTGGCCGATGGAGCAACGTGGATCTGGCGGAGAATTCCGGGAAACTGATCAAGACCTCCAATTGCAGGATGAACAGGTTCAGCAACTGATCGACTTCGGCACGCGGTCGAATACCCGGCAAGATCGCAGGACAGCAAAAACCTGACCGGTTCAAAACGCAAGCACTGGGTGATGATTCAGAAGAAGCGACTGCTGCGAGGTGAGATCGGGTCGGTCGTGATTGAGTTGAAGGCCTTTCATCAGGTCGCCGCACCAAGTCACAAACAACTGGCTGAACTACTTCATGACACACGGTTTGACGCATCGCCGGATGGATTACTCGACCTCACGCAGCCATCACCTGCCAATCGGCAGCGGCGCCGTGGAGAGCGCGATTCGCCGTGTGATCAACCTGCGCGTGAAGAGCAACTCGATGTACTGGCTGCGAGAAAACGCCGAAACCATGATTCGCCTCCAGCGTTCGGCTCAAAGCAGGAAGAGCCGAAGAACTCTTCCTGCAAACAACTTACAACACCATCAGCCTCGCCGCATAATCCCAACACACCAAGAATCCGCCCCCCGAAATGTGTAAGAAATTCAAAACATCCGTTGCGCATTATCAATGCACTCCGTTAAGTCTCGCAAAACGAGACGATCCAAAATCCCCCCCCCTTGACCAAAACCCACGTCATGCAAAACTGATTCCGAAACCAAAAAACCAACGTGCGATTGCCCAGTCGAGGTAACTCAATCTCCAGTACGTGCTGATACAGAAACAGCAAGGCACACATCACCTGTCTCTGGGTTGCAGCAGCAACGCCGCGATTGACCGCCAGATGGGTTAAAAACCGTTCGACGTCGGCTCCTCCCATCTCCCGAGGATGCCGCCATGAGCCATCTTTCCGCTGCGAGAACCGTACAAACTGCTCGACCCACATCACATAGTTTTTCTCAGTTCGCCAAGCATACCGCAAAGTCCGCAACTTCTCGCGGACCACGTCAAATAACCGCGGTTGCCACTCACAATTCTGTCTTTGCCCGACCGCTGAATTCTCTGTCACCACACTGCCACCAAGCCCTTTCAGGAAAACCCCCTGGCATCGCCTCCGTGGTTAAACAGAAATCCTTGCAATTCTGCCGTTAATGGGTTATACAGAGATTCTTCTGTAGAATTCAAGTTCTGTCTCTGAGATCATGAAACTCCGGCCGGGCATCACGAGCTTGTTCGCGTCGCGGGAACGTCACTCACTTCCGGAGTATCCGATCGCGGATTTCAAACGGCTCGTTCACGCGGTAATTGCGCCTGTAGATTGGACGGTTGCATCTATCACCGAGGCTGGCATCACCCCGAACTTCCACGTAGCGGAATTGAAATCACCGAATTCGTGCATTTTCATTCTGGGGCATTCGAACTTTCCCATCGTCGTCTTTGTTGAACGACTGAATGATTCTGATCAACACTTGCAATTTGTCGACAATTCGAGCATCTCAGCGAAGATCTCACGATTGTATCCCGGCGTAGAAATCGGTAGCGCAGCTGAACTCAATCGCCCAATCACCGATCATGATCTTGCTCAACTGGCACAGGCTGATCGGAAACAGGTAAACTACTGGAAGCCTCGAACAATCGGTCAGCTTGCTTTCAATTGGTGGGACTGACCGGAAACGAGACAGAACAAAGCGATGCACACGGAGCCGCCGATCGCGCGGTTCGCCAATGGAGCACGGTCTCCGGCGGCCCGGTGATCGCGGCCGTTAGGCATCTTCACGCCACATGGCATACGACCTCCACATCGTTCGCACGGAAGATTGGACTGAGGCCGCGAGTGCGCCCATCACCAAGCAGGACGTTGATGCTTTGATTGCCGCAGATTCAGAGCTGGCTTGGTCCACGACCGACTACGTTGACATGGCTGACGAGGCTGGAGTTTCGACGCGCTACTTCATGATTATGTGGCGAGGCCAGCCGTGCTTTTGGTGGTATCGCGACCAGATTCAGTGTTCAGGCCCAGACGAAGCGCAGATTTCCAAGCTCGTGCAGATGTCACGAGTTTTGCGTGCTCGCGTGTTTGGTGACGATGGCGAGGAGTATCCACTGGAGCAGCAGCCAGCACCACCGACTTCGTCGCCGACACCGACAGCACCAGCACCGACGCGCTGGCCACTTTGGAAGCAGTTGGTTGCGGCTTTTCTGTTGGGTTGCGTTCTCCTCGCGCTGAAGCTTTTGATTTTTGGAGGATGAGATACTATGACACCGATGCCTAACCATGCGCTGCAGCGAACCCGGCATGGCGTCGTGGTTTGCAATCATTGCGTCCCGTGCGCCGGGTCGCTGAGCTTGGGTCGTTCGGCGATCCAAAACCTAAACACCACTTCGATTGGAGTTGCACTTTGAAAATCCACGACGATCACCTATATCATGGTTCAGCACTTACTCAGATCGCCGAGCACAAGCAGTTCACATCGATCAATGCCCTCGAAGTTAAGGGCAAGCGATACAATAATGTCTACGTGATTAACAATCACTTGATCCATCTCAAATACGCCACGAGCCCAAAGGGGACTCTTAAAGAGTACCCCTTTACTTTCAACACGCAACATCTTGAAATGCTTGCCAAGGCGAACGAACACGGCAACGAATTCGTCGTGGCACTTGTTTGCGTCAAGGACCGGGAGATTTGCGCTTTGCCTTACAAAGATCTGCTGAAGTTGATTGAGTTGCGGAAGGCCGCTTTCGGTTCGGAAGAAGACCAATATGTCATCCTGCTGTCTCTTCCCAAGGACAGTGCGTTTCGTGTGAGTATTGCCGCGCCTGGTCGACGTGGTGTCGCGTTGGGGAAAGAACTAAAGATTGCACGAAACAGATTTCCTAATTGTCTCTTCGGGTGATTGCACCACGGACGCCGAACGAAGCCATGCACGCCGAGCACGCGATCGGCCGTCTTGAGATGGAAGCCTTGCTTGCGCGTGGCGGGTGATGGCAGGCGTTCGTCGTTCCTTTGTACGACGAACGTTGCGGGTGAGCTCCCCCAACGTTCGGTGGACGGGGTTACCCCGTTCGGTGACATGTGTGCATCGCTTTTCGGTGTAGGAACGTCGA
>JAWKTT010000052.1:0-24394 GCA_041398965.1 Planctomycetaceae bacterium
GTCGAAGAAATAATAGCCCAACTCCCCGCTCCTGGCGGGGCGGACGAACATCTTGTGTTGGAAGATGTCTACTGGGCGATCCTGAGTAGCCGAGAGTTCGTGTTTAATCACTAGATGCTGACCCAATAAACAAGTTTAGCCCCACACTTTAGATGTAGGGCTAAACGGTCGACGGTGACAAAAGTCTGTTGTTATGTTGTTGCTGTCTTTCCGGTCGACTCGGCCTTCCGGTTCGGGCTATCGTTGGGGCCGAGTGGTTCGTCCGAGGGGAGGACCTGTGCAACGTCGACCCGGTTGGTGTCTCCGCCGAATGAGACGAGGTAACCCAAGATCTCTTGATAGTGTCCGTAGATTCGCATCGAGTCGAAGCGAGTGATGAAGCGGGTTCGATCTCGGCTGTTCAATCGGGTCCATGCGACGAGAGCACGGTCAATCGCTCCCAGGAGAACGATGGCATGTGTCCCTTTGAGTTTGAGTTGCGACGTCAAGGGGATGTCGGAATCGCTGCCATCAACGGCGAATGGCAGATCAATGAGTCCGCCGGACTGGTTTTGAATATCGTCGCCGCCGAAAGGGTTCTGGCCGATGTCGATGTTGGCATTGATGTCGATTGCCTTCTCGATCTTGTTCCCCAGATCGGCGTTGTCTGGGTTGTGTGTGACGCGGCGTCTCCAGCGATCGCAGTGGACGAGATGTTGGATGAGATGATCGCGGGTCGGGTCATCGAATCCGCCGCGATCAGAGAGTTCATCGTTTGCGATGAGTTCAGATCGCATGGTGAACAACGGGGAGAGGGCCGCCGCAATATGGAGGTTTCGGAGGGTGACGATGGCGCGTCGAAATTGTTCTTTACCTGGGTCGCCAATGGGCATTGTGATGTTCCTAATGTGCAAGTTGCGGGGAGGACGGGTCTGTGTCGCCTCACTTAAGAAAAGGTGGGGCGAAACGTTGGGCTGTTATTCTGAACGGGTTGAGAGGGGGGCGACCTCGTCGACTCGTTGGTTAATGCGGGTTCTTAGGGACTGAATGATGCTGGCCTCTTGAGGATTACTGCTTTGAGCTAATTTCTCGAACTCGTCGTCCAGGAACATTCCTCGCAGCGCGTCAAGTGCTGCCACACGTCCTTCTGATTGGCGGAGTCGCAAGAGTTCACCAGCCTCATCCAACTCGCGGGGAAAGGGGGCTTGTGAAAACGATGGCCCTCCAATCTCGACGTCGTCCGGAGTGACGAGGGGCGGACGAGTCGACTTAGTGTTGGGGTGACGTTGTGCGTTCCTGGGGCTTTGACTGATTCGTCGTCGAAGGCGTCGCCAAAGGAAGCTGATGACGATCCCGCCGATCCCACCAGTGGCGGCAGAACCACCGACGATGCCGAACCATTCGAGAGCGGTCCAGACAGTCGGCAGCAGAGCAAGCAATCGTGATCCGTTGGAGGGAGACAACGTAGGATTCGGGGGAGGTTTTTGAGGGGGAGACTTTGGGGAGGGGGTCGTTGGTGGGGTGGGGAGAATTGGCGGAATGGTGGTGGGAGCGGTTGCTGTCGGTGGAGTGATGAAAGATGCGGGGGGGGCGGGGGGCGTCGGAGTGACAGCGGTTTCCGCAGGAGACTCACGGATGCTGGGGGGCGACGGGGGAGGGGGGGCGAGGGCATCGAGTTGCTGGAGGAGGTCGGTTTGGTTGAGGTAGCCGGTAATTCGCGAACCGGCTAAGTCGAAGAGAGGGACGCTCTCGACTCGTTGCTGGCGAGCGAATTCGGGGAAACGATCTGTGTCGATGGCAATGAGTTCATATCGACTTGTGAGTTGTTGGCGGAATGAGGGATTGTTCTGGAAGTCGGTCCAGAACTTGCGGCAGGGGGGGCACCATTGTGAGGTGTAGATGGTGAGTTTGGGACGTGAGGAAGGGGAATGGCTGTCCATGTCGGCGACAGCCTTCGGAGCGACCGGCTGTGGCGTATTGGTGGAGAGGAAGGCGGTTCGCCAGTGGGAGATGGTCGACTCAGGGGATTCGCCGAGGAAGTCTTCCCACTTCTGCGTCGGGGGGCGGGCGTCCTGTTGGAAGGCTAAGAGACGCTGCGGGCCGAGTTTTGCGAGAAGGTATTCCGACAGTGAGAATCCGACGGCATACAGTCGATCGAGCTCCGTCGCTGAGGTTGGGTAGTCGGCGTCATCGAGGAACGAACTTGTCACCTCATCATGGATGAAGCGGGCGGCTCTTGATCGGTGTTGTTGCTGACTCGCGGTCGACTCCATCAAGACAGCGCACCCTTCATCGAGCCATCGCGTGATAGGACGACGCACTAATGTTGCGCGAACCATGTGATCGACTTCGTGCGGGATGACGTCATGCAGGAGTGCTTCGCGGCGTCCGGAGATTTCCATTCTCCATCCGAAAACTTCCCCCGCGCGGAACTGAAACGAGGTTGCTCCGCCCCCTTGATGGTCGGCAGGGGTCGCGAGGATCGGACAAGGCGTTGACCAAGGGCCGGGGAGTTCGGTGTCAGTCCAGAACAGGGCAGAGCGGATGCGGCAGGCTTCGGCCTGTTCGGCGAAGTGAGCGGTGCCACAGGTGAAATTCTGAGCGAAGAGGTTCGACAGCGAACTGGCGAACAGCAGTAGCGGTGGGAGAATGTTGACCAGGACGAGGCAGCGGCGGCGTTGTCGGTGAGGTACTTCGTTTCGCCCCGGGGGAAGGCTGTTCATCGATTGTCTCCGAAACGTCGTTCTGTGAGAGAACTGAGACAGGGGTGCGTGTGATAGGGTTGCGAGGTTGTCGGAAATGGAGCGGCAACCGGCGGAGGGGTGATCGGCCCAAGGCATGCATAGACGCCAGTGCGAACGAGAGTCCGCAGTAGTCGACCGGGATGGAAGCGACTGGGGTTTTCTCGATTGAGACGGCCCAGCCGCATAAGCACCGCAGCGATCATTTCGGAGCAGAAGAGTTGGGAGAGGTCTGCTCGGGGGAAACATCGAGTCAGTTGAAAGACGCGGGTGCCGGAGAGGACGGCTCCGCGAAGGTCATAGTCGATCGCTCGACGGACGAAGCGATCGATGAGAAGTTGTGTCAACAGTCGACGTTCGCGACCGGTGAGCGAGTTGACATCGGCGAGTCGGTAAAGGTCGACTCGTCCGCCGCCATGGGCGTAGTCGGCAATTCGGTCTTCGGGCTGTTGGGCTTGCGAACCAGCGACATGTGTCCCTCGAATGAGGCAAGGATGTGGACAGAGCGTAGTGGACTCGACCCAGAGCATCCGACCGGGGGGCTGTTGATGGTGTTTGAGGACACGACCGGGGGGATCGCAGAGGATGGCGACGTGCGAAGGAGCGACCCGAAGTCGCTGCGGGGCGAAGGGAGACGCGGTCCCGTAACTGACGATCCGACTCGTGAGATCGGAGCCGAAACAGGCGGCAATGTCACCCGGTTGAAAGAGCATGGAAGTGAACCGTTGTGAAACAAGGGTAATTTACCTCTGAAGCGACAGGTTGCGCCATGCGGGGTTCTCACCTTGCAAACGAGGGGCTTTTGGTGTTTCATTCGTTCGCGGACTCATGCTTTTCGTTAAGTTACTAAGTCGTTTGAGCACCTATGATTCGTGTGACCTATTTGATCCCGACGCTTGATCGATCGGGGGCTGAGAAGCAATTGGTCTTGCTGGCGACGGGGTTGCCTCGTGAGGAGTTTGAGGTTTCAGTCATTGCGTTGACGCGAGGGGGGCCGTATGCCGCAGACTTGGAGGCGGCCGGCATCCCTCTGGCGGTGATCGGCAAACGGTGGAAACTCGATCCCGCGGCGGGACTTCGGCTACGGAGAGAAATCGACCGTCAACAGCCTGATATTTTGCATAGTTGGCTATTTGCGGCGAATGCTTATGGGCGACTCGTCACCCGGCGACAGGGGGGGCGTCCGGTCATGGTGGTTTCGGAGCGCTGCGTCGATTCCTGGAAGAGTGGTTGGCAACTACGACTCGATCGAAGGCTGATTCCCCGAACCGATGCCCTCATCGGCAATAGTCGTTCCGTGGTCGATTTCTATGGGAAACAAGGGTTTCCGCCCGAGCGAATGTGCGTGATTCCGAATGCGGTCGAGACGCCGCCGATGCCCAGTGTTTCTCGGGAAGAGTTGTTAGGTCGGTTGTCGCTGTCTAATGATGTTAAACTTATTGGCTATGCAGGTCGACTGGCTGCTCAAAAGCGAGTGGCCGATTTATTGTGGGGGATGCAATTATTACGTCAGGCCGACTCGCGATCCCATTTGTTGATATTAGGTGATGGCCCGGAACGTGACCGATTAATTGAGCTTTCGCGGAAGTATGAATGCGAGCGGCATGTTCACTTTATGGGGCATCGCGAGGATGCGGCGTCTCTATTGCATCACTGCGATTTGTTTTGGTTAGGGAGCGAGTTTGAAGGGATGTCGAACAGCCTGATGGAGGCGATGGCGTGCGGAAAGCCGGTGGTCGTGTCAGACATTCCGCCGAATCGGGAGTTGGTCACCCATGAGGTCGAGGGGTTCGTGACGGGAATTGGCGATGGGGCCGGTTTTGCACAGTTTAGTCGTCGCCTGATTGATGACGAGGCATTGGCTCAGCGGATGGGAGAAGCGGGTCGGGATCGGATGGTTCGGGAGTTTTGTTGCGAGCTGGTGATCAAGCGGCATGTGGATCTGTATGAGCGATTCAATCAGAGATCGCGGGAGTGATGGGGCCGCGGTGACGCGAACCGACGGGATCGGCGGTTAACAACCTATGGGGGAACGAAAGTCGGCCTTTCCAGTCTGAGTTGGTGCCGTTTGATGTCTCGGCAAGAAGCGTACAAGATGCTCTTGTCAGATTGGAAATCTGACCCACGGTCTTTTTTCGACGGGCTGTTAAGGGACGGTGATGGTGTCGTGATTCGCGATATTGTTAATATGTCGATATTAGAGTGTTTGAATGTTAGAATAAATTCGAGGGGAGGGGTGGGTGATGTTCTTAATGACTTCGTGTATGCACGCGGCGGGATTGGTGCGAGAGGCGATGTTGTGGTTGGGGATATGGCTGGCCTTTGTGTTGGTGAGCGAGGGGAGTCTTCGAGCAGAGGTGGTGGCTTCAGCGGAGGCGTCTTCGCTGGTGAAGGTGACTCTGGTCGAAGTGCATATGGGGGTGCCGGTGCAGATCACTCTTTATGCGGCGACTGAAGAAGAAGGGGAACGGGTGGCGCGGCTGGCATTCCGACGGATCGCGGAGCTTGATGCGATGCTCAGTGATTATCAGCCGGAGAGTGAGTTGTCGCGACTCAATGGGACAGCGGGGTCGGCGGAAGGGGTGCCGGTGAGTGTCGAACTGTTTGATGTCGCGACGCGGGCGGCTGATGTTTCACGGCGATCGGATGGAGCGTTTGATGTGACTGTGGGGCCGGTGGTGCAGTTGTGGCGAAAGGCACGTCAGTCGAAGGAGTTGCCGACGGAAGCGGTCCGAAAAGAGGCGATCTCCCATGTGGGGTGGAAGAAGATTCAGTTGGATTCGTGCAGGTGGACGATTCAGCTTCGCGAGCAGGGGATGCGTCTTGACTTGGGGGGGATCGCCAAGGGGTATATCACCGATGAGGCTTTGAAGGTGCTCAAAGGGCAGGGAGTCGATCGGGCGTTGGTTAATGCCGGGGGGGACATGGTGCTTGGGGAGGCTCCGCCGGGTCGGAAAGGGTGGACGATTGCGGTCGAGCCTTTGCTGAAGAAAGGGGCCGACCCAGTGACGTATTTGCAACTGTCGCGAGTTGCGGTCGCGACGTCGGGGGATGCTTATCAGTTTGTGGAGTTCGAGGGGAAGCGGTACTCGCATCTGGTCGACCCGCAGACCGGATTGGGACTGACAGATCGGAGCAGTGTGACGGTCATCGCAGGAGATGGAGCGACCGCTGACGCATATGCGTCGGCTCTCAGCGTGCTGGGGACCGAGAAGGGGATGCGGCTCATCGAGACGATCGACGGAGCAGCGGCCCTGATCATGACAGTCGAGGAGGGTGCGGAGAAGCGGGTTGAGTCGAAGCGGTTTGGGGAATACCGTTTGCCGCAGGAATGACGAAGTGCCGGATTGGGGGAGCACAGGAGGAAAGTGCGGAGCGACCTTTCGGTGCGACCATCGAGTGACGGACAGGGATTTCCGTCCGTGGGTCATTGATGGTGACTGGCATCGCGAGGACGGCAGAATTTGCGGGTTTGGGTCGAGTTCTCTGGCTGATACAAGACTCCGAGGTGTCTTAGTGTGCGCAGACTGCGCAGTCTTCCTGGGTTTCGATGTTTCACTAACCGGAACGGGCGGAAGATTCCGCAGGGAGAATCGGGTCTGAGGGGCGGCGGTCCCCAAGTCGTTGGGGCGCGATCGTCGATCAAACTAGAGATGGTCTCGCGATCTTTCTCGTTGTGATGTCGTGTCCTGAGTCGATTCCGATTGGCTCAACTTCTGTTGGCGACAGGGCGACGAGATTACGGTCGGGGGCTATCACGCGACGTCGGATACCGAGTTCGGCCATCGTGCAGCAATGGACTGCCCTATGGCCATCGACACTTGCAACACACTCGCGAGTCTCTGCATGAAGAGCTTTCTAGATAAAAAGGACCCGTGGGGACATGGAATGTCTCTGTGGGTGGTGGCTGCCCTGGTGTTTGCTGCGCCGTTGGTGTTTGTCTCCCTTAAGGGGATTCGGCTCGATAACGACGTGCAAAGCTGGCTTCCCGATGAGGATCATGAGGCTCAGGTCTTTGGATGGTCGACACGTCACTTTCCCGAGCGAGAAAGAGTGCTCGTTTCTTGGGAGGGGAGTAGTCTGCATGATCCCCGGATCGATCGATTCGCCGAGAAACTGACCGGAACGGCCGGAGTGGATGGAGTCGTGCGGGGGGGCGTTCCCTATATTGAGTCGGTATTTACCCCGTTGGCAGCATCGCAGCGGATGGCAGAGCAGGGGGTTGAACCGGGAGAGGCCCTTCGACGATTGAACGGAGTGCTGATCGGTAGTGGTTGGATGAAGGTTCGACTGAGTGATGCGGGACGAGAAGACCGCGATCGCACAATCGAAATGATTGTTGCCAACATTGCTGCCGAAACTGGCATTACCGTGACCGTGCATGAAGCATTGGTTGACTATGTTGACGAACAGTATTTTCGCGAACACGATGCCGCGATGGCGGCTCAAGAGTCGACAGGCGTCGCCGCTGCTGAGAATGAATTGCTGGCAACCTATGAAATGCCGGCCCATGATCTGCAACTGAGCTGGCCCACCATGCAGGCGAAGTCGGACACGTCCGACAAGATCGCGGAAGTGGCAAAGAAATGCAGCAGCTATGCGACAGCAGACTATCCCGATGGACGCGACTTGGTGGAAGACTGCTTTTTTGTTTCCGGGTCTCCACTGGCCCTGGCAGTGACACTAAGCGAAGCGGGTGTGGCGGATTTCGAAGCGAGTGTCGATGCGATTCGCGAGGCGGCCATCGCATCGGGTGTCCCTGAGGAAAAACTGCATCTTGGTGGTCGACCGGTCACCACTTCGTCGCTCAACGAAGAGGTTCGCCGCTCGGCTTGGAATCCGGCTGCTCCCTGGTGGCGGATGGATCAGCGGTCTATTTTGCTTCTGTCTGGTGCGGTTGGTGTCATTCTGGCGTTTGTCTTTTTGCGAAGCTTAAGGCTCGGGCTGTTGGTTGTTGGGGTTTCTTACTATGCGACGGCGGTCTCGATTTCGTTGATCCCTTTGACCGGGGCGTCGATGAACATGGTGTTGGTTGTGATGCCGACGCTGTTGATGGTGCTGTCGTTGTCGTCGGCGATTCACGTCGCGAATTACTGGAAGTATGCGGCAGCAGAAGACTCGAAGTCGGCCGTGCAACATGCATTAGCGATGGC
Source organism: Planctomycetaceae bacterium (assembly GCA_041398965.1). Lineage (GTDB taxonomy): Bacteria > Planctomycetota > Planctomycetia > Planctomycetales > Planctomycetaceae > JAWKTT01. The sequence goes on from JAWKTT010000052.1 coordinate 7,874, forward strand.
GAAGCAGCCATGTACTCTGGCGGCCATCACGACGGCGATCGGGTTGTTTTCGCTGTACAGCAGCGCGCTTCGTCCGGTGAAGGACTTCGGTGTCTACTCGGCTGTCGGGTGTGTGGTGGCGTTGGTTGTGGTGTTGTATGGACTCCCCGCTTTACTGCAAATCTGGGGGACGACCCCTCCGAAAGCTCGAGCGGCTGATGGTCGTGCATGGCGAGGTTTTGGGGTGGCACTTTATCGCTGGAAGCGTCCGGTGATGATTGGTTCTTTGATCCTGTGTGCTGTGGGGGCGTATGGCCTCAAACACTTCCGGACTGAAACAAAAGTTGTTCGATACTTCCCACAAGACTCTCGACTCTCGAAAGACTACGACTTTCTGGAGCAGTCTCTGTCGGGGATTTCGCCGGTCGATGTTGTTGTGAGGTTCGATCATTCTGCACAGGAAACGACCCGATTCCTCGAGCGTGTTGAGATTGTTCGTCAGGTAAGCGACTCGCTGCGTCAGCATCCTGAGATCAGCGGGACGATTTCCCTCGCGGATTTCATGCAGGTTTCGGAGCCTTTGGCTGAAGACGCCTCAAAGATGGCCAAGGTCGGTTACTTCCGTCGCTCGCAGGCTGCGGAGAACAAAGTCAAAGACCCTGAGAACCTCGGTTCGAAGAGTTTTGTTGTCACCGCGTCGGAAGACTCGGACATCATCGGACCCGATGGACAACCGTTGAATCGGGCGGGGGACGAGCTTTGGAAAATCACGGCTCAGGCTGCGGTGATGTCAGACATTCCCTACAGCGACCTCAATCAGCAGCTTCACTCGGCAATTCAGTCGGTCACCAAGATGCATCCGGGGACAACGCACGTTGTGACGGGTTCGGTCCCTTTGTTCTTGCGAACTCAGGAAGCGGTTTTGGAGAGCTTGATTTATAGCTTCGTGATGGCGTTCGTCCTGATCGCGGGGATGATGATCTATGTGGTGAAGGACTTCTGGGCGGGACTCATCAGCATGGTTCCGAACATTCTCCCCGTAGCGACCGTGTTTGGTGTCATCTCCTGGATGGGCGAACGGGTTGATGTCGGGACCATGATTACGGCGTCGGTCGCTCTGGGCATTGCTGTGGATGGGACGCTGCATTTGATTACGTGGTACATCCATGGTTTGCAGATGGGGCAATCCCGGATGCGAGCAGTCGTCGAATCTCTGGCCCGTTGCGGACCAGCGATGTGGCAAACCAGTGCCGCCATCGGAGTCGGGCTTCTGGTTCTCTATCCTGCGAATCTGTTGTTGATCAGCCGGTTTGGCTGGCTCATGGCTTCTCTCATCGGGGCTGCTCTGGCGGCAGATTTGATCCTGTTGCCGGCTCTTCTTTCAGGATGGCTGGGCGCTTTGATCGAGCGGCGAGTCCAACGGATGCCTCGCCCCGTGGTGCATGTCACCCATCAGGAAGCTGTCACGGTCGATGGACCGCCACACATCTCGCTGACCACGGCGATCCAAAAGACCCGGGAAGCAGGTTAAGACCAGAATTCGGAAACTTGATTCCTGAACGCACATCTGGCGCAGCCGCTCCTTGGAAGTTCTGCATCAATCACCTAAATTCAGGGGAGACGAGTTGTTGTTTCCTGAATTTGGGTGCTTTGCGTGTTCCACTCTCTGCGACTTCTGCGTTTAACGTGGCTCCGTTCTCCGAGACCGACCGCCGTGCCGTGGGCAGTCATTCTGACGGTCGTTTGCCTCTGTTCCCTGAACTTACGTGATGTTCCCGCTCGTGAGCCTGACTCCGCTGCGTTGTCTGACACCAAAGGCACTGCTCCGGCTGATGCTGCGGTTGGAGAGGTACAGGTTCTCGAAGGGATGACCTGGACGGAATACAACATCCGAGCGGTCGTTCGTCCTGGCGACGAACCTTTGGCCAACCTGCAACCGCATTTGCTGTCAATCTTTGAATCACTCGATCATCTGTACTCGAACTTCATCCCCACTTCGGAGGTTTCGCGGTTCAATGCCAGTTCATCGACCGAGTGGATTGAAGTCTCTCGGGAGACGGCTCATCTGGTGTCTGAGGCATTGCGTTATGCAGCCGATTCGGATGGGGCCTTCGATCCAACTCTCGCGCCACTGATTCGGGCGTGGCACTTCGAGCAAGAGGCCGACGCGTCAGACGGTCGTCGAACTCTCCCGAGCGAGGCAGCACTCGAAGAGTTGCGGAAGAACGTTGGTTACCAACATCTCGAGGCCCGACTCGATCCCCCCGGATTGAAGAAGGGGGGTGCTGGACTGGAGATTAATCTAAGTGCGATTGCTAAAGGGACGATCGTCGATCGAATCGCCCTGTTCTTAGCGGATCGTGGGTATCGGGACTTCATGGTGCAGTACGGTGGTGAAGTCGTGGCCAAGGGGCAGAAGCCGGATGGCTCTCCCTGGAGCATCGCGATCAGTCGTCCGCAGCCGGATGGGGTGGGAGTGGAAGCAGTCGTTCCGTTGCGAGACGAAGCAATGGCAACGTCAGGAAACTATCGTAATTTCTTTGAAGTCGACGGGGTGCGTTACTCCCACACCATCGACCCGAAGACCGGTCGGCCTGTGACACATGGGCTGGCTTCGGTCACTGTTTTCGCACCGACATGCGAACAAGCTGATGCCTGTGCCACCATCCTCTCGGTCCTCGGTCCCGAGCGGGGGCTGAAGTGGGCAACGGACAGAAATCTCGCCGCATGGATGCTCGTCCCCGATGCCGAATCGGCTGATGGTTCCGGATTTCAGGCGATCTCGACTCCCGCCTTCGAGAGCCAGTTTGCTCAAACCTTGGAACGGATTTCCCCGCCCGCCGAGTCAGCAGGGGATCGGTCGATCTGGCCGACGGTTCTGTTAGGGGGCGGAGTCTTTGCCATCGCGCTGTTGGGGCTGGCGTTAGGGACGATCTTGTCTGGTCGTCGTCTGAAGGGTTCTTGTGGAGGCCTTGCGGGGATGAAGGACGCCCAAGGTCACTCGATCTGTTCTTCTTGCACCACGCCACCAGAAGAGTGTGCCGACTTCCGCCGCCAACTGGCTCGACCGCCAGTAACCGCCGATGCCCCCGAAACGCCGACCCATCCAGAAGAGTGATGTTTAGCCCCATAACAATTGCGTGAGGATAAACAGTTTCGGTGGAATAGCAGCCTGTTGAAAAACAAATGTCCGCTTTCCGACCGGACTTGGTGCTGTTTGATGTCAGGGCACAGAAACGTACGAGTGACTCGCGTGGGGGCATTTCGCGGATTGTAATCCTCGCCAACTTGTGATCTTTGCTGTCAGCCTCTCCATTTCCCCCCGTGGGGACGATGTCAGAAGTCGGATTGTCGTCTGCGGGGGAGAAGGAGTCTCGCGTCGGCTGACGCCTCCGGTTTGGGGGAGATGCGATTGTCAGATTGAAAATCTGACCCACGGCCGTTCTTCAACGGGCTGTTAGTCTTCTGGTGTCGGGGAGATGGACCTGTCGATCAGGCTCGTGGTGATCCACATGGCGGCAATCAGAGGGGCGACGTGGGTTATCGCCCGGAGAAACTGACTGCGGCCTTCTGTGAGGGAGTCAGTGACCATCGGTAGAACAAATGAGACGAGGATGCTTGTCGCCCAGACGAACGCGTTGGTGTTGATGAGTTTCTTCTTGTCGGTCGAAGTCATGCTGCTCTCCTTGGGGGGCTCGTGGACTAGACAGGGTACTCACCTTGAAGAGTAAGCAGGAGGGAGCGGGGGGTGGGGTGGTTGCGGTGCTCGCAGAGGGTGATCCCTTGCCATGTGCCGAGAGCGAGCCGACCTTGCCGAATCGGGATGAGGAGCGAGTTTCCTAAGAGCGACGCTTTGACATGGGCGGGCATGTCATCGGGACCTTCACAGGTGTGGACGTAGGGGAAAGACTCGGGGACAATCGCGTTGAGAGAGGTCTCCATGTCGAGCCGGACGTCGGGGTCGGCATTCTCGTTGAGTGTGATCGATGCGGAGGTGTGTTGCAGAAACAGATGCAGCAGTCCGACCTGGTAGTCGGCGATCTCGGGCAAGCCGCGCAGCACTTCCGCTGTGATGAGGTGAAACCCTCTCGGTCTGGGGGTTAGAGAAATCTGTCGTTGGAGCCAAGGCATCGGAGAACTCGAAAGGAACAGCAGTGAAGAAAGCTCACTCAACCGACCCGCAGATAACATCGTACGGCAGTCACCCTCACCTGACCATGCCACACGCACGGTGTCGACCCGAGTCTCGCGACGGCGTCGCCCCCTGTAGCCGAGTTGCTCCGCAACTCGGCAATCAACACGCCCCGCGTTTTTTTTGACGCCCGCAATTGTTCGTACTCTCAACATCATTCCCGCCTGCGCTGGAATGAAGGGGGTGGTGACGCGGGAATCGATGATGACGGATTGCCGACGTATTGCCGAGTTGCGGAGCAACTCGGCTACAAGGACGGCCGAAGTGCCGGGTTGCTGGACGATAGCATCGTATGACACTCAATGACCGGAGTGCTTGCGACCTTCCGCTAGCTTCTTCGCCAACTTGTGTCGAAGCAAACGGTATCTCCTGCGCTTCGATTGAGAACACGATTGTCGGGGGTCGGGGCGGGATGGTAGTCTCTGACGGTCCGGCGATGTTGCTGAGGGGCGGGGCTGGTTTTTCTTTGTGTGTGGGAATCTTTCGATGAATTTGCTGTTTGAAGTGTTGTTTGTGGTGGGGGCGATACTTGTTCTGGTGGGATGGCTTTGGGGGACGGGGATTGCGTTTCGAGAGCGGAAGTCGCTCGGTTTGCTGACGTTTTTCGTGCCACCGGTCTACCTGTTCTATTACGGGCCGACGCGGTGGGTGAAGACGTGGCGGGCTTCGTTGATGATCTTTGTGGGAGTCGTCGCGCTGACGGTGCCGACCGCTTATACCCGGTTCTTGGCTGTGGATCTCGGCCCTCGAGATACGATGGTCAACGGAGAACGGCACATCACGCTGACGGGATGGGACCAGAAAGACTACTCGATCCTTCGTCAGTATCCCGATGTGGCTGTCTTGCAGATGGCGAACGAAGATGTCACCGATGCGGTACTATTGGAGTTAGTCGACATGACGAAACTCCGGGAGTTGGACCTGTCGCATTCTCAGGTTTCAGACAGCGGACTGGAAACACTCTCGAAGTTGCCATCGCTGCAAGACTTGAAGTTGCAGAAATGTCGTGTCACCGATGAGGGATTTCGGAAGTGGCTGGCCACGCATCCCCGACTGAATCGGCTCGACCTGATTGGGACCGAGGTCTCGGCAGAAGCCATTCGGGACTGGCGGAAGGCTGACCGCGACCGCCGTGCGATGCGGTGATTCGAGTACACTCGTGGAACGAGGAAAGCGGTCAATCGGAAGAGGGGACACGCTTCTATTGATCGCATCTCGGAAAATGTTGCCCGCGAGGTGGTGGGGGCGTAAGTGTCGCGATGTTGTGATCCCTGTTGTCGTCATCGTTGTCGATTCGTGGAAAGACTGCCGCGCGACGTTGTTCAATGTCTTTCTAAACCGAGAGAGAACTGAAGAAACCGATGTTACCTGCACTTGATCCGACCGTTGGACGAAATTACCAGAACGCCCGCTTTCTGGCGACAGCCTGTGACTTGGCATACTTTCCCGCAGCCGAGGGAGTCGAGAAGTTCCGCTCGACGCTTGGTCTGAAAGCAAGGTTGGTTGAAGTGGACAATACGCAGGTTTACATCTGCGAGAATGAGGGGGCGATCGTCGCCGCCTTTCGAGGGACCGAATCTCCCGCAACTTTGGACGGATTCAAGGATTGGTTGCTGACGAATGCCCGCAACTTCCTGGTGTTGCCTGAGGGTCGAGCCGGGACCGACTTCGCGGCGGCGGGAGTCGGGGCGCGGTTTCATCATGGATTCTTGCAAGCCCTAGAGGAAGTCTGGTCGCAGTTCTATACGGCCATTGATGATGCCGTGCTGGACCAGGAGCGCCCTGTCTGGCTGACGGGGCACAGCTTAGGAGGAGCGTTGGCACTCCTGGCGGCGTGGCGACTTCAGAAAAACTTTGTGAAGGTGCATCAGGTCTGCACGTTTGGGGCACCAATGATCGGAAACTCTGCGGCTGCCGAGGCGTTTCATCGCGAATTCCCTGGTCGCATCTTCCGATATGTCGATACTCGTGACCTTGTTCCCAAACTGCCAACCATGAGCTTGGCGAGCAACGAGTACAGCCACTGTCTCACAGAGATTCCACTTGGTCCAGCAGCGGCCGAGGATGTTATCGGCAATATGGCTCGTCAGACAGTCGACAAGGTTCTGGAGGCGACCTGGGCCGATGAACTCTGGACCAAAACTTTTCAGGGGGTCGATTGCCACCTGATGGCGAACTACATTGGCCGGATCGAAGAACAGATGGGGTAAGGGACGAGTAAAGCCTAATGGCGGCAGAAGGAAGTTGTGGCGAATTGAGAGGTACTCTTTGAGGTTCTGTGATGTCGGTGCCGCGTGTGGCGATTGTGGGGGGAGGGATCACGGGGCTGGCCGCTGCGCATCGGCTGTTGGAGTTGCAGGCTGTCACAGGGCGGAAGGTCGAGATCGTGCTGATTGAACCGGCTCAACGACTCGGTGGAGTCTTTGGGACCGAGTTTGTTGACGGCTATCAACTGGAAACCGGCGCGGACATGTTTATCACCGACAAGCCGTGGGGAGTGGATCTTGTGCGGCGATTGGGGTTGGAAGATCGGCTGGTGGTGCCCGAGCCTCGTTTTCGGAAGTCGATGATTTTGCGGAATGGTCGACCGGTCGAGACTCCGGAGGCTTTCAATCTGATGGTGCCAGGGAAATTGTGGCCGATCATCAAGACGCCGTTGCTGTCCCCTTGGGGAAAACTGCGACTGATGCTGGAGCCGTTCATCCCTTGTGGAAGTGCCACGACGCTGGCGCAGGATGAGTCGCTGGCTGATTTCGTTCGCCGCCGACTGGGTCGGGAAGCCATGGAACGGATCGTGCAGCCTTTGGTGGGGGGGATCTACACAGCCGATCCGGAGAAGTTGAGTCTTGATGCAACGTTGCCTCGGTTTCGAGCCATGGAACGTGAGTTTGGGAGCCTGTATCGAGGAATGCGGGCTCAGCAAAAGCGGAAAAAGACCGTCGGGGGAGAGAGCACACCAGCAGGGCAGGGACGTGGTGACGTGGCGGTCAGTGGGGCGAGGTATGGACTGTTTGTCTCTTTTCAGAACGGCATGAGCGAACTGACCGATCGGTTGGTCGAGCGGGTGTCGGCAGGGGCAGCGGTCTGGCAGGGACGGGGAGTGGCGCGGGTTGAACGGGAAGGGACACGGTATCGTTTATGGCTGACATCATCGAATGGGGTGATTGATCCGACGGTTCAAAAAGATGCAAAAGTGGGTGAGTCTTCTCGCGAGGCAATCACTGAAGCATCGGAACTATTCGATGCGGTCGTGGTCGCGGTGCCGTCGCATCGGGCGGCGACCATGTTCGAGGTGGCCTTTCCGGAATTGGCTGGGGAACTCCAGAAGATCGAGTACGCTTCGAGTGCGGTGGTGGTGACGGCCCATCGGGACGATCAGATTGAACATCCGCTCGACTGTTACGGATTGGTAGTGCCTCAGATCGAGAGGCGGAGAATCTTGGCAGTATCGGTGCTGACGAAGAAGTTCCCACAACGAGGTCCGGCTGGGAGAACGGTGCTGCGTACCTTCATCGGCGGGGCATTGCAGCCGGAGTTGATGGATCTGTCGGATGATGAACTACGACGCGTCGTGCGGGAGGAGTTGGCGTCGATCTTTGGCGTGCATGGCGAGCCGGAGCTTTGTCGGGTCGTGCGTTATTCGCAAGGGATGCCTCAGTATCACGTGGGGCATCAGGTGTTGGTGAGGAGGATCGAAAGTCTGGTGGCAAAAGAACGTGGAATTTGGGTTTGCGGCAAGGCTTATCGTGGTGTGGGGATTCCGGATTGCATCCATGATGGCGAGCAAGCGGGGGAGGGAGTCTGGGAAACTCTGTTCCCGGCTCTGGAAAACCCCGCTCCAGTCGCTTGAAAAGGTTCCGATGCTCCGTCATAACTGTCGCTCGGATGGGATGGCAGCATCGAAGCCGCTGTCGTTGTCGTTTGGGAAGCGATCGTTTTCTTGGACGATGACCGTCTGTGACAGGTGGGGTGGACGTGTGACGTCTCGTCCGGCTGTTATGGGAGTCCTGTGCCGATCACTATCGCAAGAAGTCGAATCCCCTTTCCACCGCGAGCCGGATTGCCCGCATGAATTCGCTATTGGCTGCCGGAACGATTTCGGAGTGGCTGGTTGAAGCCCGCGAGTGGTCACCCGCTTGGGCGACCTTTGCTGCTGCGCTGATCCACGTCGCGCTTATTGGTGCCTTTTTTGGGCTTCCCGCTGGGGTGTTCATCTGGGCTGAGCGAAAGATTGCTGGACGAATTCAAGACCGTCTGGGGCCGACTCGGGTCGGAGGTCGATTCGGTTGGCTGCAAGGAGTGGCGGACGGCCTTAAGCTGGTTCAGAAGGAAGACCTGGCACCTTCTGCGGCCGACGGGATGCTGTTCAGGCTGGCCCCTTACATCGTGATTATCTCCTCGTTGGCGGCTTTTATGTTTCTGCCGTTCAGTGATGGCTGGGTGGCGGTCGCGTTGGATGTTGGCCTGTTTGTCGCATTGGCGGTGCTGTCGCTGGAGGTCTTGGGGATTGTCTTTGCCGGGTATGCGAGTGGTTCAAAGTGGTCCCTCTTTGGGGGGATGCGAGAGACGGCTCAGATGGTGAGTTACGAAGTCCCGCTTGGCATTACCGCAGTGATTCCGGTGGCGATCGTCGGTTCGATGAATCTGAGTGACATTGCGATGGCTCAGTCGGGGGGCTTGTGGAACTGGCTAGTCTTTCGCGATCCATTCACCTTCTTTGCGTTCTTTGTCTTCTTTACGGTCACGCTCGCGAGTAACAAGCGGGCTCCGTTTGATTTGGCGGAAGCTGAGAGTGAGCTGGTTGGAGGCTTTCATACGGAATACTCCGGGATGCGTTGGTCCTTCTTCTTTCTGGCGGAGTACGCGAGCATGTACTTCGTTAGTGCGTTGGGGGCGATTCTGTTTCTGGGTGGATGGTGGACCGGTTTGGGGTCGCTCGATCAGTGGGTGGCGGAGAGTCTGCATCCATACCTAGCTCGGGTGCTCGGATTTGTCGTGTTGGCGTCGAAGGCTGGACTGTTGGTTTGTGTGCAGATTTGGATTCGTTGGACGTTGCCGCGACTTCGCATTGATCAGGTGATGACGACCTGTTTGAAGTATCTTGTGCCGATCAGTTGTTTCCTGTTTCTGGCATCGTCCGTTTGGACCCTTGCGTTGCCGGGACGAGTCTGTTTTGGACTGCTGGGTGGTTTGGGTGACCGAGCCGCCGCTTCGCAGCAAGTCACGGGCGTTGATCGTCCGGCAGTTAAAGCAGCAGTGGCGAGTCGCGGGGAGGGGAGCTGATGGAAACGGTGATCTTTTTGGTCTTTGCGCTCGCGGCAGCGGGTGGGGCGCTGATGGTCGTCTTCAATCAGAATGTCGCTCGCATGGCGTTCTGGCTGATTGTGTCGCTGGGGTCGACGGCAGGTCTCTTCTTTATGATGGGGGCCGAGTTTGTCGGGGCGGCTCAGCTTCTGATTTACGTCGGCGGCACGGTTGTGTTGTTGATTTTCGGGGTCATGCTCACCGGCACGAGTCCGTATCTCAAGATTAAGGCGAATCCGGGGGATGTGTTGCAAGCGGCCATGCTTGGGCTGGTCTTTTTCGGGATGTTGGTGATGACCGTGATGGCTGTCGACTGGGAAAAGAATACGAGTCGTCTGACAGCCGAGTACGGGGGGCATCGTGTCGAAGGAGCACGCGGTTCGGTCCGTTCGATGGGAACGGCACTGTTGGGGGCCCGGTTTGATCAAGATTCGGGGGGCGACCATGAACAGCAGCAGAGTGCGGGTTACTTGTTGCCATTTGAAATTATCTCGATTCACCTGTTGGTTGTGCTGATTGGGGCTTCGTACTTAGCTCGGGCAAAGCGTCGGCAGACTTAGGTTGGACGTGTTGGTTGTGGTGAGGTTTTTGCTGTTGAGGAGTCGGAGTGTGGGGGCGGATGGCACCCCACTCGTCGGGTGTGAGGTTGGTGGTTGTCGGTCGGTTTGATTCGTTTGTGGGTTGAGTGTCATGGAATCTGTAGGACTCACGGGATATCTCGGCGTTGGGGCGGTGCTGTTCGTTTGTGGCGTCATCTGTATGGCGACCAAACGGAACGGGATTGGCGTGTTGATGGGGGTGGAACTCGTTCTCAATGGGGCGAACATCAACTTCATCGCGTTCTCGAAGTTCGGCACACTCGGCTTGGATGGACAGATTGTGTCGATGTTTGTCATCGTGTTGGCGGCTGCTGAGGCAGCGGTGGCGTTGGCGATTGCGTTGAACTTCTATAACAACCATCTGTCGATCGACGTTGATCGAGGTGATGAACTGAAGGGTTAGTGTCGCGTTGAGGGGGGGCGGGGCGAACGCGGCTGGGGTCGCGAGAGTTTCAGGCTCAGTATTGAATCGAGTTTCCCGTCTGGAGACTTCACAGTCGGATAGCGGTTAGGGATTATGTCAGAGCAACTTCTTCAAATCGCACCGACGCTGAAATGGCTGCTGTTCGCGGCTTGGATTCTGCCATTGTTGGGCTTTAGTGTCGAAATCTTCGCCGGGTGGTGGAGTTCGCGAAAGAGTAAGGCGGCAGCGTACTTGGCGGTTGCGTGCATTGCGATGGGGTTTTGCCTTAGTGTTGTTGCTATTTCGCAGTGGTACTGCGTCGTGCATGGGGATACCCAGGCTCATGTCGACCCTGAAGATGCACAGCACCCTGCAAAGCCAGTCGCGGCGACGGCAGTATCCATCGAACACGAACATCCCGGTGCTGCGGGGCATGGTCACGATCACCCTGTCGCAGCGGCGGGACATGGAGCCGATGGTCACGGAGCCGTTGGTCATGGTGTCGATGAACATGGACATGACGCACATCATCTCAACAACCCCTACGAGACGGCTGTCTCGGGAACGTATTACGTGCTGGCCGACTTCGGGTCGCTAAAGCTGTCTCTCGACTATTACATCGACGGCTTGACGCTCGGGATGTTTTGCATGGTGACGCTTATCGCAACCTGCATTCACCTGTTCGCAATGGGTTATATGAGCGATGAACTGACCGAAGATTATGAAGATCACTCGGTTCATCTCCCCGGCGGTAAGCACTTTCATCGACCCGGTCGGTTCTATCGGTTCTTCGCGTTCCTGTCGCTCTTTTGCTTCTCGATGCTTGGCCTTGTGCTGGCCGGGAACATTTTTCAAGTCTTCGTGTTCTGGGAACTCGTCGGCGTCTGTTCGTACTTGTTGATCGGCTTCTATACCGAACGACACTCGGCGAGCACTGCGGCGAACAAAGCGTTCATCATGAACCGTGTCGGGGACTTCGGGTTTCTGATCGGTTTGATGGTGCTATGGACCTACTGCGGTACTTTCGCATTTGCCAATAGTCACAACCCCGCACATCCGGAAGGGGGCCAGCCGGGTCTGTTCCAGATGGTTCGCGATGCCCATGGGGCGATCCATGTTGAAGGGGAAGGGCGTGAAGCGATCGTTCATCTGAACCAGGAGACGGTTGGTGTTGCTGGATTGGCCGAAGCCGCAATTCCTTCAGACGATCCTGCCCATGTTGGCGATGACGCACACGGCCCATCGATTCCGTACTGGTTGCTGGTCGTTGCTGGACTAGGCATTTTCGCGGGGTGTGTTGGGAAGTCGGCTCAATTTCCACTGCAGACATGGTTGCCCGACGCGATGGAGGGGCCAACACCGGTTTCGGCCCTTGTCCACTCAGCAACGATGGTTGCAGCGGGGGTCTATCTGGCGGCTCGTTTCTTCCCGGTGTTCACTCCAGAAGTGCTGCTCGTCATCGCGTACATCGGCTGTATCACGTTGTTCATCGGAGCCACAATTGCGATTGTGGCAACCGACATTAAACGAGTTTTGGCCTATTCGACCATCTCGCAGCTGGGTTACATGATGCTCGCGATTGGCCTGGGTGGCTGGATTGCGGGACTGTTCCATCTGATTACCCATGCCTTCTTCAAGTCACTGATGTTCCTTTGCTCGGGGAGCGTGATTTACGGGTGTCACCATGAACAAGAGATGCCGAAAATGGGTGGGCTGTGGCGGAAGATGCCTTGGACCGCCTTCACGATGTTGATCGGCGTCATCGCAATTTCCGGGCTGGCGATTCCAGGGATTACGATCCCTGGCTTCGGGGCGATTGCGTTCTCGGGATATCACTCGAAGGATGCCATCGTGGCGACCGGCCTGGCTTATGTTTCACAGAATCCGCAGCACTTCCTCTTGTTCATCGTTCCACTCATCACGGCGGGGATCACGGCGTTCTACATGTTCCGGTTGTGGTTCCTGACATTTGCCGGTGAGCCTCGCGATCAGCATGTTTACGATCATGCCCACGAGTCGCCGACGATTATGGTTGCTCCGCTGGTGGTGTTGTCCTTCTTTGCGATGTTCTGTGCCTTCGGGTATCCGACCGGTGAAGATGGGCCGTTGGCCTCGCTGTTGTTGACTGCTGAGCCAGCCAGCGTGGCGGCAGGGATGGACGGGGCAGGGCAGATCGGCCTGAATTTGCCGAGCCACGAGGCGATCCATGCCAAACACTCGGCTGCGGGACGGGTCGCCTTGCTGGCGGCCGTGTTCGGTCTCATCATCAGTTGGCTCTGTTATGGTCGTCGGGCAATCGACGCGGCAGCGATCAAGAGGCAACTGAGTGGTGTGCATCACTTCCTGGTTGAGAAGTGGCAATTCGACAATCTGTATGAGGCCATGTTTGTGCGACCCGTGCATATCGTGGCTCGATGGGCCGTCGGTTTTGACAAACTCGTGATCGATCCGTTCCTGCATTTCCTTGCGTCACTCACCGTCTGGGTCGCCCGTTGGGATCGCGTGTTTGATGAGCAAGTGGTCGACCGTCTGGTGAATGTCGTGGGGAACACGACGTTTGCAACGGCGATGTCGTTGAGGAATATCCAGACTGGTCGACTCCGTCAGTACGTGATGTTTATCGCGGCGGGAGTGGTCTGTTTGTTTGTGTTGCTGTTTGTGTTTTTCCCCCGCGCGTAGTCGCCTTTCGAGGCTGCCACACGTTTTGAATGTGAACCGTTACCCCGTTTGCCAGATCCATGAGTAATCCGACTCTGTTGCTGACACTGACGATCTTTCTGCCGACCCTGTTTGCAGTGGTCTTGCTCGCGTTCGACCGGAAGGCGGTCGAGGCGATGCGGGTCTGGGCTCTCGTCGGCACCGTGCTGACGTTTGTGTTGACGGCAATGGTGTACCAGCAGTGGGACATCGCCGAAAAAGCGGCTGTCACAGCGGGTGAGGCGGCTGGAACGTATCGGTTGAGCGTCGATCATTCGTGGATTCCGACGTGGAACATTCACTACCGACTCGGGGTGGATGGCATCTCGCTGCCGCTGCTGTTGTTGACCAGTCTCATCAGTTTGCTGTCGATGATGGCGTCGTGGAGCATCAAGGAGCATGTCCGGGGCTACCTGATGCTGTTCCTGATGCTGGAGACCGGGATGCTCGGGGTCTTCCTGGCGCTCGACTTCTTCCTGTTTTATGTCTTCTGGGAAGTGATGTTGCTGCCGATGTACTTCCTCATTGGAATCTGGGGTGGACCCCGCCGGGAGTACGCGGCCATCAAGTTCTTCCTGTACACGCTCGCTGGCTCGGTGCTGATGCTGATCGCCATGCTGATGTTCTACTTCAACAGTGATGGCCAATTCAGCCTCATCGCGTTGACTCAAATGGCGACGGAAGGGGGCTTCGATACGTCGATGCAGGTGACGGCATTCATTCTGCTGTTCATCGGCTTCGCGATTAAACTCCCGGCGTTCCCGTTCCATACCTGGTTGCCCGATGCTCACGTCGAGGCCCCAACGCCGATTTCGATGATCCTGGCCGGCGTGCTCTTGAAGATGGGGGGGTATGGGATCATCCGGATTGCGATGCCACTCTGTCCTTATGGGACGCAATACGCTGCCTATGCGCTCGTTGCCTTGGGAACATTCAGTATTATCTACGGGGCCTTTGCCGCGATGGCTCAGACCGACTTCAAACGACTCGTCGCCTATAGCTCGGTGAGTCACATGGGGTATGTTCTGATTGGTCTTGCCGTGTGGAAACTCGGAGAGAATGCCGGTCAGTCGGTCGAGCCGAGTCATTACTGGCGAATGGGGATCAGCGGGGCGATGTTCCAGATGCTGGCACACGGCATCTCTTCTGCGGGGATGTTCTTTATCGTCGGCGTGATTTACGACCGGGTGCATCATCGGGATATCAATAAGTTTGGCGGCTTGATGGGGAAGATGCCTTTGTATGGCGGACTCGCTGCGGGGCTGTTCTTCGCTGGTCTTGGGCTACCGGGGATGTGCGGCTTTATCGGAGAAGTGGTCGTGGTCCTCAGCATGTGGAATTACAGCCCGCTGCTCGCCGTGATTGCGGCCTCCGGGGTCATTTTGACGGCGGGTTACATTCTCTGGACGATTCAACGTGTCTTCCTCGGCCCCCGTTACAAGGGGCCGCACGAGGAAGACATCACTCCGCTGAACGGCCGTGAGGCCACGATCGGATTCTTGCTGTTAGGCTTTGCAATTCTGTTGGGAGTCGCTCCATTCTTGATGTTCGACATCATGAACCCGACGATCGAACAACTGACGCAAACCATGCAGCAGGGGTACGACGCACTTCCGGCCATCGGAGAACAAGTCAGCAGCCTGACGAAATAATCGAGTCAGTCGCCTAGACGTTTCGACCGCGACATCTCACCTCTGACACTGACATCTGACCACTGACTCACCCATGTCTGTCTCGACGATTCTCGATCACTTGCTCCAACGCGACCTCCCGAGGTCGTTGGAGATTTTCGTTCCCGAACTCATCCTCTGTGGCACCATCGTGGCGCTACTGCTGGTGCGGTTGTTCGGCTTGGAGAAACGGCTTCAGCCTTGCTGGGTCGTCCTCGTTGGCGGACTGCTCGCTTTCGGCGGAGCCTTCGCTCAGTTCTACGGAGTGATGTACGAACCGACGAAACTTCCGGGAGTCGCTGTCGCTGCCCCGGCAGAGCACGAACATGAACATGTCGACGGTGTTGGCCATACTCATGGACCTGGACACACACATGTCCCGAGTTCCGCAAAATCCGCTACGCCGGCGAAGGCGTTGTTGGGGCCAGTTTATCGGTTCTATGGGGTTTCTGCTGGCGGGGTCGGCGACATCGGGGAGGAATACTTCACGGGCATGTTGCGTCACGATCACTTTTCGGTCGCGTTTCGATTGGGACTCACATTGATTCTCGTGTTGATGATTTCCCTGTCGGTCATCACCGGTCTTCCTGATAACGAAGATGGTCAGGACTTCTATACACTCCTGGTCGGGTCACTCATCGGAATGATGCTCGCTTGCGGTGCCAATCATCTGTTGATGCTGTTTCTTTCGGTCGAAATGATGAGCGTGCCGAGTTACGCGATGGTTGGCTTCCTGAAGGGGAAGAAGAAATCCAGCGAAGCCGCCTTGAAGTATGTCGTCTATGGAGCCGGGGCAGCGGGGGTGATGCTGTACGGCATCAGTCTGGTGGCCGGCATGCTTGGGACCGCTGATCTTTCCCAGTTTGGCGAGCGGTTCGTGTTCCTGATGCAGGGAGAAGCCTTTCGTTTGACGAATCCGAATGCCGTGACTTTGGCGCTCGGCGTCTTAATGGTGCTCGTCGGATTGGCGTTCAAGTTGTCGTTGTTCCCGTTCCACTTCTGGTGCCCGGATGCCTTTGAAGGGGCGGCGGCGGAAGTTGGTGGCTATCTCTCCGTGGCATCGAAAGCGGGAGCGTTTGCCCTCCTGGTTCGGTTTGTTCTCGCCTTTACGGGGGACGCACCGGTCCAGCATGAGTTCTGCCTGTTCTTCGGGTTGGCTTTGGGAGTGATCGCAGTCGCCAGTATGACAGTCGGCAACCTGGCGGCCTATGCTCAGACCAACATGAAGCGACTGTTGGCCTACTCGACCATCGCACATGCGGGTTACATGTTGCTGGCAGTCTCCGCACTTCTGGTGCTCAGCACAGTCTCACCGGGGAGTGACACGGCGAACTTGCTGTTGACGGCGACCGGTTCGGCAGGGGAGGGGGGTGGTTCCGTTCCTCTCGCCCTTGCACGGTGCGTCGAAGGGTTGATGGTCTACTTAGCCGTCTATTTGTTTATGAACTTTACTGCGTTCGCCGTTATTGCCCTCGTTCGCAATGAGACTTATCGCGAAGACATCGAATCGTACAAAGGACTGTTCGCATCCGACACGACGACGAAAGTCCTTTGCATCTGCCTGTTGGTCAGCTTCTTCAGTCTCGTCGGTATGCCCCCTTTCGGCGGCTTTTTTGCGAAGCTGTTGATCTTTGCCTCTGCTTTCAACGCGGGGCATGTTCACTGGTTGATGTGGGT
>JAWKTT010000053.1:0-23418 GCA_041398965.1 Planctomycetaceae bacterium
CAATATTCCCATGCAAAAAAAAATTTAAACCCGGAAAAGGGCGCACTCTCAGAGTACGTCAACGTGATGATTTATGACGCCGAGGCCGAGACCCCCGCACTCCCTCCGACTGCTCCCGCCGAAATGTCTCCCACTGAGCCTGCCAGTCTGCCGATGGTGCGAGACTTCAAACCGATCGGCCCAATGACAGGAAACAACGAGGGATCACGCCGTGAGACAGGCCCGGCACTCGACATCCCGACAACTTTCACAGATGCCAACGTCGGTACCGATTCGCTTGATTTCTCCGACCCCTTGCCATTGCGGCCGGAAGCACCATCACCCGGAGATGAGCTATCCGCAGAAGCGACGTCAGCAGAGGAAATCGAGTGGGAACCTCTGGACCGCTCTGCCCGCCGTTCGCTGGAACCGGTCCCCGGACCGCCAGAAGAGGTTCCATCGAGTAACCTCTTCGACGACCCTCTATAGTCGTCGCTCGTAATCGCCCCACAAATCAAACGTGGTACGAAACGGGGTTTGTCACTCGTCAAGGGGAGGCAGGTCAGGGTCGAGCGGCTCTGGCGGTTGATCTGCGGCTTCATTCTGCGCGTCACTGCGCATCTCGAACAGAAATCGAGACGGGACCGATTGACGGAGTTTCCCCCACTTACGACGAGCCGTCGCTCGGGTGAGTGTCAAATGATCCTGTGCCCGGGTAATCCCCACATAACAGAGGCGACGTTCTTCCGATATCTCTTTCTCGGTCGCATCGACCGAACGCTTATGGGGTAAAATCCCCTCCTCCATACCGACTAAATAGACGCGCGGAAATTCCAACCCTTTAGCACTATGCAATGTCATCAGTTTCACAGCATCCTGTTGGACCTTTTCGTCCTTATCATCCTTCTCGTCACGCCCCTCTAAGGTCAGTCCATTTAGGAAGTCGTGCAGATTCGGGTCGCTGGAAGAGCCAATGTATTCCGTCATCGAACTGACAAATTGATCGACCATGTCGATTCTCGCTGCTGCTTGCAGAGGCTCTTTGTATTGCTTCTCAATCTCCGATTCATAGCCAATGGTTTCGATCAGATCGCGAAGATGAACATCCATACGTGTCGGCTCTTCCTCGAACCGACGGCGGTACGACACGAGCAACGATTGAAACGACCGCACCGCTTCAGCAGCCTTCTTGGTGACTCCCCCAGCCTGTTCGACGATGGAGGCTGCCTTCCAGAATGACATTCCCTCTCTTACGGCATGGGTCAAAATCCGCTCCGCGGTCTGATCGCTGATCCCCCGAGCGGGAGTGTTCAGGATGCGCAACAGGGAGACTTCATCGTTCGCTCGATCCAGACACTTCAGATAGCTTAACAGATCGCGAATTTCCTTCCGGTCGAAAAAGGACTGACTCCCAAGGAGTACATAGGGGACCTGAGCGCGGCGCAACTCAGTTTCAAAAACCCGAGGTTGTTCATTCGTCCGAAAAAGTATGGCGAAGTCTTTATAGGGGACCTTCTTGATCTGCGAGAGAAACTTAATCTCCCGCACGACCATTTCCGCCTCTAACTGTTCGTCCGGATGCTCCATGAATCGGACTTCAGAAGTGGCCGGTTTATTAGCACGCAGAACCTTCCTGTGCCGGTCCCTGTTATGGTGTACTAACTGATTGGCTAATTCCAGAATGCGATCGGTACAGCGATAGTTCTCTTCCAGTCTGATGACCTTGGCACCGGGAAAGATCTGTCCGAATCCCAGGATGTGCCGGACGTCGGCTCCACGCCAACCATAGATGGACTGGTCATCGTCCCCTACGACACAGAGGTTGCGATGCTCGCGAACGAGCGACTCGATGAGCTGAAACTGGATCCCGTTCGTATCCTGGTATTCGTCGACTTGCAGATGATCGAACCGTTGCTGATGTCGGGCGAGCACCTCGGGGAATTCGGTGAAGAGGCGGTCGGTGAGAAGGAGCAAGTCGTCGAAATCGACGGAGCCGCTGCTGCGGAGTTTCTCCTGATAACGACGATACGCCATCGCGGCAAGAAACTGTTGATCGTCTTCGCAAGCATCCGTTGCCCGGCTCGGGGGGATGCCGCGAGACTTCCACCCGCTGAGAATGTAGAGTAAGTCCCCCGGTTTCAGCGATTTTTCGGTGACGCGAATGTCTCTCAGCACGTTCCGAGCGATGGACTCCTGGTCTCCCCGATCGAGAATGGTGAACTTCTCGGGGTAGCCCAGATGAGTGATCTCCTCTCGGAGAACGCGGACGCAATAAGCATGAAACGTGGATATGATCGGGCGTTTGCGGAGTTTTCCTCCGAGCAAGGACCGGGTCCGCTCGAGCATTTCCTTCGCCGCCTTGTTGGTGAAGGTGACGGAGAGAATCCGGTCGGGTTCAATCCCCTGGCGGATCAGTTCGGCCATGCGGTAGGTGATGACTCGCGTCTTCCCGGTCCCTGCTCCCGCCAAGACAAGGAGCGGCCCAGACAGTGTCGTCACTGCTTCGCGTTGAGCCGCGTTCAGAGTCTTCAAATGCTCCATTCCACCTTTTCCGCCGAAGACACACTGAGGAGATCGACCCAAAGGAGCCGAAGGGCGGGAAGTATCGGAGAGCGGTCGCCCCTCCGCAAGCCCCGGTCAGGAATTTCGGAAAGTCCCAATATTCGCAGACTTTCTCGACACTTCACACGCTCACTGGTGTTTCATCAGTGAGCGTGTGAAGATATCTCTCGCGGCTGATGTCGTTTTTGGTCCACAGAAATATCGCAAGTTGTCCCGGTTCGAAACCAAAGGAGTTCATGATGCGTCTGTTTTTGACTGCGTTGATGATTTGTGTCTGTGGGAGCCTGCCGACTGTTCGGGCCGACGTCGAGTCGGGTCCCGCTGCGGGGTCGACGGTGAAGGAACTCAAGGTCTACGCAGTCACTGGAGAGGCTGCGGGGAAAGAGATCAATGCGACGGAAGCTCGGGGGGAGAAGCCGACGCTGTTTCTGTTCATTCCGGCTGACAAGTGGGGTCGCCCGACGGCTCGGTTGATGCGGGAGTTGGACGGAAAGGTCAAAGAGACAGCCGAAGGAGGGGCGGTTGTCGCCGTCTGGTTGACGAGCGATGTCGACGCAACCAAGGAGTACCTCCCGAAGGCACAACAGTCACTCAAGCTCGAGAACACCGCTTTGACCGTCGACGCCACAAACCCGACAGGCCCTGGAGACTGGGGGATCAACACCGATGCGGACGTGACGGTCGTGGTCACTCTGGGGGGAAAGGTGACGAAATCGTTTGGCTACAGCTCCCCCAACGAGACACTCGCCAAGGAAGTCCTGGCGACGTTGAAGGGAGAAGAGAAGAAGGAGTGAGGATTCAGGATTCAGAGAGTAGAGACACACACACAAAGCCCCCCGACTGCGTCGGGGGGGACCCCATACCAAAGAATCTCTACCAAAGCAGTGAACTACACTTCGCTCTCTGTTTCAGAAGCCTTGACAGGCTCTGATGTCGGGGGTTCAAAGCGTGGGGCGGTCCACTGTTCTTCGTCGTCATCGCGTGGTTGCGGACGTTTTGCTGACTGTGCTTGTGATTTCGGGCGAGGAGTCGAGTTGACGGAGGCATTCACTTCGTCGGTGATCCCGCCAATCCCTTTCTTGAACTCGACGATCGACTTCCCCAATCCGCGGGCAACTTCGGGCAATCGCTTCCCGAAGACCAACAGGGCCACGGTCGCGAACATCAACATCTGCATCGGGCCAAAACTACCTAACATCTGCGTGTCTCCTGAAAGGTCGGACTCTGTCGTCCAGGACATTGCTGTCGACAGAGGGATTGATTTGCGTGGTGAAAACGATCTGGGGTGGGTGGACTCGGGGATCTATTGGGGACGTTGAACGTCTCGGTGACTTCGGCGAATTGGTGACATCGGCTAGGCGGGCTCCGATTCCGATTCGAGGGGGGTGGGTGTCTCTCGGACGGAAGATTTGAACTCTCGCACTCCTTCTCCCAGCGAACGCATCACTGAGGGAAGTCGCGAGCCAAACAGCATCAGTAGCACAAACGCAAAGAGGGCGAGCTGCCACACACCAACGGAACCGAACATTGCAAACTCCTTCACCTCGCTGCCCAGAGCGAAGCACTTCAGGGGACTTCACGCGATGGGAAAACCTTCCCAAGACTGCACAAGCGTCAAAGCCTGAGGGAGATGTTCGGGGGCACAGAACGATCACCCTTGCAGCGCGCTCGGCTCGCAAGAAACCCCACACGTGGTTCCGCGACACCTCGCCTCGCGTCGGAAGATGACCACCCCGAAGCCCCGCCGAGTGGGCAGGAATGTACGAGCGGTTCAGACAAAGAAATTCTAACACCCCACTTCCCCGTGTCAAACACCATTTCCCCACGAGTCCCCGACAAGTGGAGCATTCCTCGGATTGTGATCCTCGCCATCTTGTGATCTTTGTTGTCAGCCTCTCCCTCTCCCCCGCTGTCGGTGTTCCTATTTTGAAGGACTTTCCAGCGGGGAGACAGAATGGAAGGATCCCGGCGATCACTGGGTGCGTGGGTTAAGAATTTGGGTGATTGCTGTTCCCGATTTCAGAGCCATAACAGTGAGGCTGGTCCGATGATGACGTTACGATACGTGGGGCTTGATGTCCATAAAAATTCGATTTCGGTGGCGGTTGCCGATGTGGGGGATGCGGCAGCGCAGGTTCTTGAGCGGTTGCCGTTCGATGAAGCGCGGTGTTGATTGTTGCGAACTTTGGGGCCGCTTGGTTCGTTAAGGTCTGTTGGAGGCGGGTTGTGGATATAAGGCAAAGTTCTCCCAGAAGAGGATGGGCAATGTGGTCATTCGCCGTCGACTCAGCATGCCGCAAGGTGAGATCAACGTGAAGACGGATCGACGCGATGCCAAGAGGCTGGCCCACTTCTTGCGATCCGGGCGACTTGGTGACCATCTGGATTCCCGATGCCGCGACGAAGCGATCCGCGACTTGGTGCGTGCGGGATGATGCTCGTCTTTGCGAACGGCGCATCCGGCGGCAGTTACTCAAGTTTCTGTTGCGTCAGGGACGACGCTTCACCGAAGGTGTTTCGCGATGGACCAAGACGCACTGGTCGTGGATTCGTCGGCAGACGTTTGACTTCGAAGCACAGAATCAACTGTTGGCCGACGCCATCGCCGGCAGACCAAGCCCAGTCCCGCATCCCCTCACCCGACTCAACGCCGACATCCATGACGCACTGGCCGACTGGCGACTCGGCCCGCTGGTGCAGAACTTGCAGGCGTTCTGCGGAATTCCGGGAGTTGACGGCCGTCGGAATTGTCGCAGAGATTGGCGACTTTGAACGATTCCCGACAGCGGCGAAGTTCATGTCGTTTGTCGGCTTGGTTCCCAGCGAAGCGTCGAGCGGTCAACACGTCGTCAGGGTGGGATCACCAGGCGGCAACCGCCATGTGCGACGTCTGCTGATCGAAGCAGCCTGGCACTATTATCATGCCCGACCAAACGCGAGCCTCGCACTGTTACAGCAGCGCCGGGTCTGCCTCAGGAGGTCATCGACATCGCCGACAACATGCGACGACTGCGAAAACGCTCGCTGGTACGGCGAATCAAAGTCTGCCACGAAGATCGTCACCACCTTGGCCCGCGAGTTGGCGGCGGGTTCCTGTGGTCCGCCGCGATCACCACGCAGCGTCTGCATCGCGAACAGACTTCCCACCAGCGACTGCCTCAAAACGGGCGAAGCATGGTGGCTGACAAACAGCGAAAACACACGAAACGCGAACAGACACCACTCCCAACAGGAATTGTGACGATGATGTTCTAACTAGGATAATGTTACATCGATACGACAGCATCATTTGCCAGAGATTATTCTTTGTAGGATGATGTTGTGAGATGTCTGCGAAAAGACAACGATGACAACAACCGACTGCCCCCAAGGAGACGACAGCGACGCCGTGGCGGGGTGAAGGACCGACGAACGGGAAGCACCCTCGATGCCCTCTTGAGCATTCCCTTCACAGGAACACGCTCGTCCTGGAGACTGAGGTTCTCCCAGACGAAACCTTGCCTTGCGGTAACCAACCCGCGTATCTCAGAGTGCCAGTCTCCACCCACCGGCCCGCTGCCATCCCCGGGAGAAAATCATGACCTGACGCCCCCTTTCAGTCAAACAGAAAAAGCCCCCCACACTTGACCGGTCCTTCCATATCAGAGGGCCGGGGTGAGGATTCGAAGTGGCATCGATTAAGCGAATTCGCCGAATTGAAGGTCACTGTTCGCCCCCTCATCCCAACCTTCTCCCTCGTGATCGACACTCCGGCATCAGACTACGATCTAACGACGAAGAGGGAGAAGATCATGTCGTCAACCGCTGAGTCCCCCAGCGATTGCTCGGCTCGGCCACCTGGCAATACTCAAAGGCCCTCCTGAACTGTTCAAGGAGTTTCCTATGAAAAGTTCGCCACACAAGCATCACTCAGTCAATTCACGCACCAAATTCGACGCAACTCCAATCCATACATAAGATTGACCGCCATGACAGCAGGCAGTATTCTCAATGCAGATTGTTGAGAGATAACCAAGTTATGCAGCAACAGGACTCCCATGCCTTCATTGACCGAGACAGAGTTAACTGGCGAAATCGTTGCTGCCGCGCTGCCCAGCATCGCTGCTTTCGGCCAAGAGCACCGGGAAGAGCGATTCGTTGGACTGGCTGTCGAGACACTTTCCGAAGAACGGTACTTCCATCTCAGCGCTCTATTTGAATCCGATTGCAAAGCGGCCTCTGAAGTGCGTTCGTATACTGAAATGGGGTACCTGCTGCCGGAAGACATACCGTCAAACTGTCAGGAGTGGCCACACTTCGATTTCAACGGAGACTGTGCGGCATGGAAGACGAGGTGGGCTCCGACCCGAGACCGACTCAAAGCACTTGGAGACTCCGCCGACCATCTCGGCCCAGAAGAACGCGTTGCAAGATACGAGAGAGTCACCAACATGTTTTGGAAAGCCTCAATCGCAGCCCTGCAATTGATCGTTGAGTCCGATGAAGTTCGCGCTCTTCCGAAAGGCAGTTGCTTTGTGTCGTTCATCTATGAGCACCACGACGTGTTCTGACGACTGCATAACTCCCACATGCACCAGAACGCGGTCGGTGCGGCAATCTGTAAATCACATCAACTGGCCCGCGTCCGGTGATGTTTGAGGTTCACCCTTCAGCCACAAGTCAACACCGGAAAGGCAGACAATGAATCGCACCATTACTACGAGCGTCATCGTCTTTGTGACCCTGTTGTGTTCCAATGCGTTTGCAATTGAGCAGTTAGTTCACGTATCTCCCAATGCGACGACGTTTCATGTCGAACTGCAACAAGAAGATCGCATGGTTCGTTTCACGATTGTTCATGATCCGAAGGACGTTGCACATCCTTCAAACGAACCACTGCGTCCGACTCGCACCGCCCAGCTCAGAATCTCAGATGAAAACCGGCTAATATTGACCGCCCCAATTGCCCCACGTGTCAACAAGGATGGAATGCTCGTTTACGAATTTCGGGTGTTGGAAGAACATGCGCGTCACGCATCGCTGACTGTTTCGGAAAATCTATCTGGCTTCGTAGGCGATGGAACCATCTACAACTACAGTAAATCCGGCACCCCCGAAATCCTACGTGAATTGATTGAAACGCAAAACAAAGCCACCGACACACCACCGTCCACCCGCTGAATGCGAGCCCAAAGACGGGCGAGCCATCGTATGCACGGGAACGGCGGGGGCCAGCGGAATTTGAAAACTCATCAACTCCCGCCACCCCGGTGATGGCGGTCGTTATTCCTATGACGGGGCGAGCGATGCGGAGCCTTATGTTGATGGGACTTTCGGTAGCAGTTACGATCGGATGCGGCAAAGCAACTCCCTCGGTCACGTCCGATCGACCGACGGCATCAGGTGCGTCCGTAATCAAATCAGCAAAGGAAACAGACATGTCATTTGACGCGATGAAGGCCGCCGCAGAGAACGGCGATCCCCGAGCACAGTCCGCCCTTGGCTACGCATACGATGTGGGTCAAGGCGTCACCCAAGACCTTAGAACCGCCGCACACTGGTATCGGAAAGCTGCAGAACAAGGTTATGCGAATGCTCAATTCAATCTTGCGGAAATGATTCGTGATGGTGCTGGTGTCCCCCAGTCAAACGAAGACGCTCTGGAATGGTACACTAAGGCTGGAATGCAAGGGCACTCCAAGGCTCAATACAACATCGCAATGATGCACGTGAAAGGTGAAGGCGTGCCAGCCAATAACGTTACCGCGTACGCGTGGCTCGTACTCTCTGCGACAGGCGATGCCGAAGGTGCGGACCAAGCACGCGACATTGTCGGCAAGGGGATCGGCGACAAGATCACAGAAGGAAATGCTCTTGCCGCTACACTTCAAGCTGAAATTCGCAAGAATTCGGAATAACCATTATGATGCACGGGAGCGGCCGGCGGCGTCGGTTTTCAAATTCACATCAATCACGGCGGCCCCGTTACCGCCGTCGTTAGACGGTACAGAGGAATATCAACATGCATCGTTGTTCACGACTCTACCTTTTGGTCCTCGCAACTATCATCGGTTGCAGCGGTCGAGCGAGCGATACTATTGATGACGCTACTGTTTCACATTCCGAATCCTCAACTCCCGGGACTACGATGGCTCCTAGTCAGCCAATTGGGGACACACCGCCCCTTACAGATGCCGAAATCAGTGCCTTCGAAAAGGAACATTCTCTTAACCTACCGAAGGACTACCGCGAGTTCCTCCTCTTAAACAACGGCGTTTTTCCGACGCCGGATTGTGTGGAGTTTGAAGAGGCTGGTCGCAAAACGGCATCAGATGTCTTCTGTTTCTTCGCTTTAGGCGACGAACGCGCCGGCTTGAGCATGGACTGGCATATCGAGACCTATGCGGATCGTATTCCGAGAGATACCGTTCCTGTCGGTCGTGATTCCGGTGGAAACTTATGGCTTCTCAGCGTTCGTAGTTCCGATGCCGGTTCAATCTTCTTCTGGGATCACGGTTCGTTTGATACGTTCGACGAGACTGACTTATCAAATTGGCCAAAGATTGCTTCGAGTTTCCACGAATTCCAGGAATTATTAGCTCCATATGATGCGACCATCGAAAATGGCGGCGTTCCAAGTCGCTATTCTCTGGTGACGCAAGCTGCTGATGGCATGGCAGAGCAAGACACGACCTTTCGTACACGGGACAATCCCGATTATGTTTGGCATTGCGACTGCGATGAGCGAGGCGACGTCAGTATGCAATTCGTCCAATACGAAATACACGCCGTCGCAGCACACACTTGCGGTTACTCGCGTTTGTGTGCGATAATGGGGCTCGTTAAAGGTGGGCAAACAAGATTTCCGGAATAGACGCCGAACAGAGATATGCATGAGCTCGGAATCTCAGCAGAACACAAAGCGGACTTACGTAGTTATCTTCAGCACTCTCATCGTGCTCTTCGTGTTATGGATACCCGTCACAATTGGACGCGTGCTGACGGGGCATGCACCTTGGGGGCCAAGGATCGGAGGCAAGATGCCCAATGGCATGGAAGTCTATTTTCAAGCACGTCCAGGGGGATTTGAAACTGACGACCGCCTGACCGTGGTTGCTCCCAACATGGCTCCAGCACACTACTGGGTGGATCGCGTCCACGGTGGTTTCGAACATGTGGTTCTAAAGCACAACAAGACTGGAAGCCAGCTTTGGGTCGAGTCCGATGGAAAGGTTGGCGCTTCCATTGATCTCACCACTAGCGATTTTCGCGCCGAGTCTGACCCGCAACACACTTGGGCCGTATATGGAACCGGCACAACTCTCGACTCAGGTGACACAAGCAGTCTCATCTCGCTACTCCGTCCGTGGTAGCCTAGCACCTCAGTTATATCACAATCGATTACATCTGAGCAGCAATCGGGTTGGTTCTAATGGCAGGCCGTTCGGCCATTAAGTCGCCAGTTATGCATCTTTGAGTGCCGCAGGGTTAAGAGGCTGTCAGGATGTCAACCGGCTTGAGAGGTCACCGGCTTCGTCGCTCTCTTTTCGCTGATCGCCGGATCCGAATTGTCTTCGAAATGGAATTGCGTTCCATTGATCGCGAATTCACAAGACCCCTTGATGGTATGCAGGCGTGAGCCTGTCAGCGTAGCAGAAGCATCCCCCCCCCCAGCGACGACTGGGGTCCCGGCGGGAGGGGATACGACTGCTCTATCAGCTCGTACCATCGGTTGAGCCGGAGCGTCCAGCCCGGCCCGATCCTCGACGACCGCGAGTTAACCATTGAGAAGTTCTGCGCTGGGCCATCCAGTGGGGGGCATCGTTCCACAAATTCGATCGCTCTGCTTTCTAGCGACCGTCGACTTGTCGCTGGTTGGCCCAGACGTCGAATTGATCGGGCCACGACCGTTGTCGACTCAGCAGAGGAAGCCGACGAAAACCGGAGCAGGTCAGAAAATGAGCGTCCCCCTCTTGGTCGTACACCTTTCACAGCTTTCGATGACCTGCTTGCATGAGCCTACCGTAGCAAAACGACCCCCACATCACATCCCCACGCAAGCAAGGACATGGCACCCACGATCTCCCATACCCCGACAATGCCACCCCGCCCCCACCACCCGCCGCCAATGCTCCACGACACACCCCCAATCCAAAAACGCAGCCAGGAGCCTGCACTATGATTACTTCGCTACCCAATCATCGGACCGGAGGCTATTGCCCATGTGTTTCTCAGCCGCAAGCCGTGCCGCCTTTAGGTCAACACCCTTCTCTTCCAGTAAATCAAGCACCCGTACGTAACACTCGGCCTCCCTGCAAGAGATTTCCTTAATATCCGACAACGGTAGTGCAGAAATGAACAGTATGGTAGCAGCATCGTGTCCGTTATTCTCGCGAATACCTGGGTCGCTTCCATTTAACAGTAGCACACAGGCGATTTCATAACATTGATAGCTTAGCAGCTCCATTAAGAGGCGTGGCTCCGCAGCTGTTCACACATACAAAGGGTTTACGCCCATTATTGATAAGCACCTCAACATTGAGGATTGACCTCGCTCGGATTGCGTAGAACAATGGCGTCACTCTGCCGCAGTTCATTTCAATTGGTTTTGTTTGATTCGGGTTTCCGCCATGATCTAAGGTTGCTTGCAACCAGCGAGAAGCTTTTCGTACTTCGGCGGCGCGAAAAACGGCGGTCATTCCTGTCTTTGTTGCCTGGTTCGGGTCTGCGCCGTTCTTCAGCAGGACTTCGAAGGCTTCGAAGTTTGTGCTGTCAATTGCAACGAACAGAGGTGTCGACTCATCGGTACCCACGGCGTTGACATTGACTCCCGCCGAGATGAGTGCTTGAATTTGAGCAACGTCGTTACTTTTCACCGCCCGAATGAGACTGGCCTCATTCGCGTCAACGAAGACTCGCGACACGTCGTGGTCGCAGGAGCTGAGTCCAAGAGCCAGTACGACAATACCGAGGAGACGGCAAATGCCCTTAAAGTGTCGTGACATATCCTTCTCATTTCCAGTCATTAATAACAGCCGAGTAGGGTACGCTGTGCGTTCCTTTCACTCTCTGAAATCTTGTGCTGATTGTTTGATTACTAACGGTTCATTGTGACCCCATCCCCAATTCTTTTCGTATACGCCTTTTGTCACCCATCGGTGAAACGAAGAATGGGGCCAATTGACAGGACAGGAAACGTCTTTGTGTTTCACCAGATTCCAGTGAATATCATCAACATGCGTTTCGAAGTCGCCTTCGTCTTCGATCGTATGTTCCCAATATCGTCGTTGCCAGCAACGTAGGGTACGCTGTGCGTACCGGATTGTGTCGGCGGGGTGGCATGTTCGAGATTTTGGGTGCCATGCCCTATAGCCGACAATGGCACCCAGCCGAAGAAAAGTCATCAGCCCTGCCGGAGACCGACCGTCAGGGCTACTCGCTGAGTTCTGGGAACGCGAAAAGTTCGCCGCGGAGTTTCTGAAATTGGTCACGCTGATCGTCGGTGAGAATTTCGAGACCTCGCTTCAAAGACTGTTCTTCACGAAGCTTTCGTTCCGCAGCGTGCTGCTTCAGGACTTCGGGACTCGAACCATCGGACCGAAAACCGAGCCTGAACCCAGCAGTCACGGCATCCGAAATTGCTTTCTCCCGGAGTTTTGCCAGTTCGGCTCGTTGTGCTTCTGACTGTTTCAGTTCGGTCGCGATGTCGTTGCGGACCAATGCCGCAGACCCAGCATTCTGAAGACGCAACTCCACACAACGCTTCCATTGGCTGGGCGAGAGAACCTCTTGGAAACTCGTCTCGAGCTTCTTCATCCTGCTCTGCAAATCGTTCGACTCCGAGACGGGGGGCAGTTTCTCCAGAACGTCGTTGAGCTTCTCGAGTTGCTCCGGCTTGATCGACAACTCCTGCCTGACGGCATCGATACGCAGCAAATTCCGGTACTCTCCCGGGACTCCGTATGTCTCTCGCTCGCGTTCCTGGAGAATCAACGCGCTCGAGAACTGAGCAAAACCGCACTCGGAGAACACAAGTAGCACCGCGACCGCAAGAATTGCAAATCGATACCTCATGACGAATCCCATTTCAGTGAGAGAATTGACTACGGAACTATACCAAAGTGCGAGTCAGTGAGTGAGCGTTCAAGCGACACTCACTTGCGCGTTCTGATGGTGGATGGTTCGCAGGGACGCGATTGTCCCCATCAAACCATCCGACAACTTACCTGTCATTTCAGCACGTCCCTCAAGAACAGGTACGGGAAGACTCGCTTGAAATTCAGGGTTCTGGCGAGTTCCCAGTAGGTCGCGGCGGGGTGGCATGTTCGAGATTTTTGGTGCCATCCCCTCGCTTGTGTGGGAATGCTGCGTGGTGGTGGTTTTGTTACGATCGGAACATGCTAGCAGGTCATCGAAAGCGGCGAAATGTGGACGACCGGGAGGGGGACCTTCATTTTCTTACCTGCTCCTGTTTTCGTCGACTGCCCTTGCTGAGTCAAGAACGGTCGCGCCAGTGGATGGTCGAGGCGATTTGGCTGTCGCGAAACACGCATCCTCTCAACCGCGATTCTGTGCCAACGCTGACGACTCTGGAGGACAACATCAACTCCCCACTCCTCGATGGCCCCCGCCCCAGCGTACCCATGCAAGCGAGGGCATGCCACCCACAATCCCCCATAGCCGGCAATGCTACCCAGCCTTTCCACTCAAAACACGCGCTGTCGGCGGCTCCGCGTGCATCGTGTTGTTATTCGAAGACCTGCCAAATCAGAGTGGGCCCATACTTGGGCTCCAGCATTCCGATACAACGCATTTTCCGGCCGTGCAATGTTATTGGCTTAGCATTGAGATGAATATCGCGAGGAACGTCGCGTTGGTCCCAGTAAGGCGCAAGCGATTCATCCGCGTTTGATCCATCCGATACGATCAATCCGCCAATGTCGAGTTTTGCCAACACATCCTTAAGCAATCCATCGGGAAAGGCACCGGTCCCATTATTCGCAAGCCAACAGATGCCGCTACTGCCTTCGCCGTTCACACGATGGTCACCCCGATTAACAAAAATGGCAATCTTCTCAAATGGAAGACGATGAAATGCTGCAACGGCACAACCACCGACAAAATTAAAAGTGATGGTCTTGTTCCATGTTGTGTGTAGGTAGGTGAAAGTTTTTACTGGTGATGAATGGTCGTTGTCGCCAGCAAGGAAACTGTCATTCTCTGACAATAACTGCAACTGCGGCAGTGAAACGTTTGGAATTCGCCACGAGATGTCGGTTTCGCCAGACTTCAGCTTGCGTTCGTGTGTGTAGGTGATCTCTCCGAACCAGAAGTCGTCTGCCATGTGGAGCCACGACCGAACCGATTCACGAACATCGCGTCCGCAGCATGGGTAGAACAGGCTGCGCTTCATAGTTGGATTTGCCTCCCCCAAGGCGGATAACGACCCAAGCTCAGCGACCCGGCGCACGGGACGCAACGATTGCAACCGCGACGCTCCCGCCGGGTTCGCTGTAGCGCATGGTTAGGCCACACGGTCATGACAACCTCCACCAATCGCACGACGCGAGTGCGCTGTCTGAATAACCGTCTGGCGTTTCGGTAATCTGCATAAACTCCGTCGGCTGGCTGGGCCGAAAATGGCCGATGGTAATCTGCTGCGGTGCGGACTGGACACCAAAGAAGAACTCCCGCGTCTCATAACCCGACCGTTGGACGACATTTTGGACCGCGTCGCGGTGGTCAACGTCGGCTGGAATCCCCTCAATGGCTCGAATCTGCTGCGTGTCTGGCAGAACGAAAGTCGGCAAGTAACCATCAAGGCCATCCTCGCGGATAACATTGATGGTCATCTTGGCGAAATCTTGGAGTGTCATCGTGTCGAGCGCGTAGTGTGGGCTAAATTGAATTCTACAGAAGAATCTCTGTATAAACCATTAACGGCAGAATTACAAGGATTTCTGTTTAACCACGGAGGCGATGCCAGGGGGTTTTCCTGAAAGGGCTTAGTGGCAGTGTGGTTACAGGGAGTTCAGGGACCCTACTTGGCTGGATGGGCTACTTCGGTCTGGCGTCGCAGTTGAAGCTGTTCGACAAACTCGATCAGTGGTTACGTCGCCGCGTCCGAATGTGCTACTGGAAACAGTGGCGTCGGCCCAAGCGTCGACGCGAAATGCTCATTCGACTCGGCGTCCCCAGGCGTCAGGCGATTCGTCATGCACGCAGCCGCAAAAGTTATTGGCACATGTCCAAAACCATTGCCAGCGGCGTCGGGCTGACAAATGCATGGCTCGCAGACCAAGGACTGCTCAGCATGAAGACCCTGTGGGCGAAGCTTGCTCACCTTCGCTGAACCGCCCCCAAAGAAAGCACACTGACGGCCCCGCACGTCCGGTGGCGTGGGGAGGGTCATCCGCAAGGATGACCCTTACCCAATTTCTGACGCAGGCTTTCCATCCCGTTGGACGTTGAAGCGAAATCATGAACGGAGGCCTGATTACATCGGCTTCGGTTCATTCAGCAAAACCGAACCCACAGATTCTTGCGATAGTGTGCAACGCGATACCGCCGAGCGGCATCGGAGTCAGGCAGAGGACAAGTACGATGATGGAGAGACCACGTTGCAGTCGGCGGGTTGATGTGAGGATAGCTTGAGTAGCGATAGGCAGGCCGACCAAGAAACCAAGCAAGACAAACAGGAAGGACGAACCAGCTGCCCCCATCGGACGAATCACGGAACCGTGTTCAATCTTCAGTAAAGGCAGAAAGCAACCGACGGCTCCAGAATTTGCAACTACCGCGACGAAGAAGGCAAGGACCAACCAACGATTCGAAGTCTGGTTCTCTTCCCAGTTCAACTCGGCTTTCGAAGATGCGAATGGGTTGGATTTCGAGTGGACGATTCGTGTCTCCATTAACTATGAGGTTGAATCAAGCGACAGAACGACCAAGATCACGGGGCGGCCGTGATCGACTTTACATCCAAGCCCCACAATGACGGCCGCTCCCCTGCATCGTTTTGTGTACGCCGGGCATGGGCGTGTTGTTTTGGGGTGTAAGTCCCCTGTACGAGACTGGAAACTTTCGGAAGTCATTGTCTAATGATTTGTCTGAAAAGGGAAGTACGAGACGAAGGCGGGCACCGACCGCTAGGTTGGTCGCGGGAGGGGGACCGACCGTGGGGAGGAAGCCGGAGAAGAGATGCGTAAACGCCGGGTTTGTACGATTTCGCCACCCGGATCTCTTCCCGTCCAAGCTACGAGGCTACGAACAGAAACGCCGTACAAGGCCGGTTCGACCAGGCGAGTGAGCACAACATCACAAAGCCGTCCCCAGTCGGTCGTTCAGGTCGGTGTTCGTGATTCGCTCTGCCAGAGCAAAATGGCGAGCTTGCGCAGCGAAACAACACGTTCTTATCCGGGGAGACCTGCCAGGCGGCTTGCGAGTCATCGTTCGCTTCCATGAGTAGGGCTTGCCCGAAAGGTGGGAACACTGCGGAGCAATCCGTGGTGGGCGAGGCAGGAGTCAGCCGAGGTCGTAGTACCGCCACTCGAAGTCCAATCGAGTCGGGAAGGGCCGAACAATGAAGAACAAGGAGGAGCCATCGGCCAACTCGCAACGAGGAAAGCGTTTTGACGCATTGTCCCGACCGGGATCGACCGTTGCGGCGCGGGCCGAGCAGCCAGCCTTGAGTCGACGCGATCAGTTTCTGCCGGGAGCAGTCCTCCATGAGTCCAACATCGAGCCTGCTTTCTGAAAGCAACTGTCGCACTCGACTTCCCACCTTCGTTGAACCGCCGGACGCGGACCCGCATGTCCGGTGGTGTGGGGGGCGCCGCCAGCGATGGCGGCGCCTACCCGATTATTTGCTTTTTGCGTTACGGTCAATCGGATTCAAATGGCAGCGTTTGGAAAAACGCGGCCAAACGCCCGGCTTCCTCTTTGGTCAGATCGTACGGCAAGTCGATTTGCATCTCGTAATCTTCGCGCAAGTGATAGCGATGGGTGAGAAGCCAATCGTCCTCGGCTTCTTCCTCTTGCGCTTCGTCCACGGGTTCAAGCTCTTGTGGCTCTCCTGCCGCGAGACGTGCCAACGCAGTAAGTTCAGTTTCCCATGAGAATCGAGAGCGATGATTGTGCCTGCCGACGATGAATTGTCTACATCCGATATCGGCAAGACGCTTGAATAGGCTGACAACGTCGGCACGCGTTGGCGCACTGTCTTCATCCGTAAGGTTTTGAATCGTTCGCTCGACGGTCGTTTCCCAACGGTTACGTCGTCGTTGGGCCGCATGGTCAAAGAACGCCTGCGCGGTCGGGTTGTCCGTATAGAGTTGCTTTAGTTGAGAGACGTCGACTGCCATGATCGCTCCTGCGGGGAACTGTGGTTCAGCAAATAACTAATTGATAGACAGAACTCATCTGCCTTTGCTTCGCGGGACGGTTCTGTCTAATTGGAATAGGACAGCAGTATCCGGGAGGTCTGGCGTTGATGCAACTTCTTTTACCCAAGAATGTTTGTCGATCAAGAAAGAGATGAGCCGTGAATCATCGAGACGGCAAGCACGGAACAAATGACCCGGAATGTTGCTGCCAGAGGGGATGAAAGGGAGAAATGTCACCACGATTCTGTGTCATGCGGAAGAATCCCACGGGAATTCGGAAGGAAAGACGGAACGGCGTCGCGCAACGAAATTGCTCATCACCATCATTGACTTCAGGAAGCCGATTCCCGCGCTCGACCGACCGTAGCAGCGTCGCGGTGATCGCTCGAATGCGCGGGGGGGAGTGACTCGCAGTGGTCTTGTTGGGATTCCGTTCCCTTGGGCGGGGTATGAGGAGGGCTGATTGAACTCATCCTGAACAGAACGAGCTGGAAGCGTCAGCGACGGAATCCTGAGACGGAACATTGCGACGGACAACTCGCCAAACGAGAATGAGACACACGGTCCCCGAATGTTCGTCCGCGTGGCACATCGATGATGGCCTGCGGTGAATTTCGCTAGTGTCGTGTCTCACTCAGATGGGAGCTTATTTATTGCAGCGCGGGCGACTTTGAAGTGGACCCTGGTATACGGACCAGTTGAGCTGAATCGTTGAGTGGACTCGAGGTCGGTTGTTGTCAGTGTTAAGTGGGGAGGTTGGCGGCTTGTGGATTCGAAGGTCAGGGAGGTTTTTGTCAGCGGCGCGCTTGATCGTACAACGGCACTGGCGGAGCCAGTGGCGCCCGAATCGAATCCTATCGAAAGTGCCACCCCGCCGCTGGTGGGCCTCTTGGAATTCTGCAAGTCGCCCAAACACGGCCGTTGGCTGAGCACTGCGCAAAACGAACTGGGCTGTCGGACAAGTCAATGCATCAGCGACCGTCGCGACGGCTGCGAAGACGAACTACGAGAACAAACAACCGCGACGTGCAAAGACATCAACTCCACCCGGCGGGTCATCTCGTGACACTGGAACAACATTCAGTAATGAGCCAAGTGGTGACCCAGAAAACAAAGAAAACCCCGAGAAACGGGTCGTTTCTCGGGGTCTTCATCCTGGAGTGCGAGTGACAGGAATCGAACCTGCACGGGTCTCCCCACTGGATCCTAAATCCAGCGCGTCTGCCAATTCCGCCACACTCGCGAGCCTTTTTTACAGTAACTTCTTGACCTCTCATCCAACCCCTGCCGGGTAGCGGCACCTGAGATGCCACAAGTGGACAGGATGAAACCGTCAAAGCTAAGACAGGATTTCCTGATGTTTTCCCATCAAAATGGCCAATGAGCCAAGATGATTCGAGGAAAGACCCCATGGTCTTTGGGATGTGGGGCGATCAAATCTCAACTGGTCGGGAGTATCTCGAAATCTGCAAGTCGTTGCAAGCGGGGACGCGGGCACTCGACACCCCGACCGGCTGTCGGGTTCGCGATCTCCGACGTCGCTTTCTGAGTTCAAGGTCGGTGGTGATGGATGTCACTGAGTTGGACCGCGTCTGCATTTCTGATGATCGGAGAGAGTTCAACCTGATGATACGTCGATGCCACAGGCAGATGGCAAGATTTAGAATTCGGCAACTTGCCACGATTACGGTTGCGGATGGGACGAGTACGAGCTTAGACGGAACTGCCCTCATTACGCTAACCTCGTTTGAAGACATGAATTTCGTCGCCGGGACGTTGATGGTCTTTTGCCTGCGGCACCTTCGAGTTGGCCGCCGGGGTGGGGTTCCCAGGTGCCACCAATTTCGACTTCACCCTCACCGAGACCGTTGCCGCGTCCGACCGGTCTCGCATCGACATCAATGTCATTAGCACCCTTCCGAAAGCAGTGTTTCACCTGATGGAGATTCCAGAGGATTCCTGCGATTTCGTTGGAGCGGGAGACGACTGTCTGACTCTGCGGAGTTTCTCGAAAGGTTTATGAGTTGCGAACTGGCCCAATGATTCCATGTCCTCAGACTGTGGTGTTCCGGGCGTTTCCTGACTGCCTGTTGAAAGACGAAGGTCAAGCTTTCCAGATGGACCGGGTGCTGTTTGATTTCTGGGCAATCAAGCGTACGAGTTGATGGTGTTAGCTTGGAAAAGCTGACCCACAGTCGTTTTTCGTCGGGCTGCCAATCCACTACGTTGTCGCTTACGATCGACGGAATTCTGATCTAGAAACGGCAAAACGCCCGACTGCTTTGGGGGCAGACGGGCGTTTGCTTCTGGAGGAGATCGCTTGATGAACTGAATCGTTGAACTGTGAGGTCAGAGGGACGTGGGGGCACTTGGGGTGACCGAGCGTCTTGGCCTCTGCGGTTGTGGATTAGTTCGCGGAGGGTCCGGCACAGCGGATCAGGTGGTCGTGGTCGATGTAGACCACTTCCTGTCGTTCGTCGGTGTGGGTGAAGGGGACGGGCCAGTGGGACCGTATTGTTTCGTCGAAGAAAATAGTACACTTGTAGTGACAGTGATGCAGACGGGCGGGGCCGGCGAGAGGATAGAAGCGGCACTCTCCCAGTCGGTCGACCATCGGCTCGACCACCATTCGGACGTTGTTGCGACTCGTTTCGGCGAGGAAGTACACCCCACCGGAAACGTTGTCGGGCAACGTCAGCATGACTTCGTCGGCACTCGGCGGATCGAGGCAGAAGATCGGGGCGTTTTCCCCTTCGACCGGGTCAAGAATGGGAACTTTTCCATATCGCTCGTCGACCCAGTAAGCCTCTTCGACCTTACCGCTGAGGTAAGGGGAGATCGGAATTAGGGGAGTCGTCCCGAACAGGTTCCCCACAGCGAAGGCGTCTTTGGCAAACCAGTACGCCATCTTGCAGCCGGAGTTGGGGACTGTTGACAGCAGAATGGCTGCTGCAAAAAGCATCTTCTTCAGATGCTGACCGTATCGTTTCATCTTGACATCCCTCCAGATGTATCCTTGCGGATTGATGACCGGCAAGTCTGTTGCCGGAATCGGATCACGAGGAACTCTCACGATCCTTAATAGGGGTATCGGCGTGCTGAATAAGAGAACTTGGGGGAATGTTCCGGTTTTGTCGATTTCCGTGTTCTCAACGTTCTTTCGGGAAGTATCGGCAAACCGCGTCCCCCACTGGAGTCGACTGGGGCATCGGAGTTTTACTGTCGTTTTTCAGGCCGAACTTCTCCCTGCGGGACGAAAGCAGTACCATTCCCGAGGTGGCGGGAAGTCTTGATTGGTCGAAGACGACTGATGAGATTCGTTCGGCAGAATGTGCCGCTGGTGTTTTTGCAGAGTCAGACGTTCGTGGTGGATCACAGCGGGGGTGCAGTTATGTCGACGAGCTTATTAGTCCGTGATGAGACAACATCGGGTCAGACGGTCCATGAGAGCGTGATCGAGTTTCTGACCGAGCGGGTCACCGTGCGGGAACTGATTCGGAGCCGTGTGTATCAAGAAGTGCAAGACTACAACCGCGGGGCGGATGCGACGTTTCGTGGACTGGTGCAGCCTGAGGGGGGGATCGCCAGAAAGGCTTCCACTGACGTTGTCGGGAATCGGGCGATCGATTGGGAGGTACAGTATCAGCGGGCGGTTGAGGCTTTTGAGTCGAATCAGGTGTTGGTGCTGTTAGATGATCGGCAGTTGGAGACCCTCGAGGATGAAATCGTCATCCGTCCGGGAAGTGCGGTGTCGTTCTTGAAACTGACGCCGCTGGTGGGGGGATAAGCTCGAAGTGCTGAACTACTCGGGAGGCACAGCAACGGGAGACGCGGCGTCGATGAGGACCACGCGGAGGTCCATAACGTTGGTGTGTGTCGGGCCAGTTTGGATGAGGCCGCCGGTCGCTTGAAGGAAGTTGTAGGACTCATGGGTTGCAAGTGCTTGCAGTGGGTCGAGTTGCAAGGTTCTTGCCTGTTGCCAGACGTTTAGGTCGGCGATCCCCCCGGCTGCATCTGTGGGGCCATCTTCGCCGTCGGTTCCTCCTGAGAGAAGGACGATCCCATCGGGGCGAATGTCACCGAACTCGACGAGGGCGGCGAGGGCCAGTTCCTGGTTCCGTCCCCCCTTGGGAGGGGGTGTGGTGTCGTCGGCAGTGCGGTCAAACAGAACGATTGGTTCTCCGCCGGAAAGCAGGCAGAGCGGACGACAATTCGGATCGTGACGAAGTTCAAGGGCACGGCGGGCAAGGTTTCTGCCCAGATCTGCGGCCACTCCGGCGATGTTCGTTTCGATGTCGACGACGGTGTAGCCCCGCTCGGTTGCGGCCTGGGCGGCTTGCGTCAGGGCGGTCCGATTGTTGCCGATAACATGATGCCTTACCCGGCAGGGAGTTTCGGTCTGTGGGGAGGGATGGTCGGTGGGAGTGTCGGTGAGCGAGGTTGAGTCTTGGTCGGCAAGTTGTTGGAGAACTGTCCAGACAGACTGGGGGACCGCGGCGTCGCTGCCAGGGAACGAGCGGAGCAAAGTGATGACGTCGCGAGTCGGTGTGTCGTCGGGGATTGTCGGGCCCGAGGCGATGATGTCGAGCGGATCATTCAGGACATCGGAAAGGACCAGCACGAACATCCGCCCTGCCCTGCATTCGCGGAGTAGCCCTCCCCCTTTGATGGCGGAGAGTTTGCGGCGGACCCGATTGAGGTCGGTAATGGTGGCACCGCTCTTCATCAGAAAGCGGGTGACCGCCTGTTTGTCGGCCAGCGAGATGCCTTTGACGGGAGCGGGAAGCAACGCACTTCCGCCACCTGAAAGGAGGACGAGACAAATGTCCTCTGGGCCCAGTTCACTGACGATGTCGAGGATCTTTTCAGTTCCCGCGACCCCTGCGGCCGTTGGCTCATTGAGGCCGGCGGGACGTGCGGGGTGCAGATGAATCCAGTCGGTCGGCTGCACGCAGTCGGCAGGGATGTTCAGCCATCCGGTGCGGCGATGTGAGGAGTCGAGGGACCGCAACGCACGTTCGCATCCGATCGCCATTCCGGTACCGGCTTTGCCCCCTCCAACGACGGCGATTTGGGCCGACTTACTGAGGATGACCGACTCACCGGCGATTTCCAGTTGGTCGTTGTTGCTGGAGATTACCTGTTCGACAAGTCGATCCGACCGCACCGCATCGACTCCGGCCCTCCAGATGGCGAGCGCGTCGTTTCGCAGGGAGTTGGGAGTGCTGTCGGACATGAAGGTGCTGGGTTTTGAGGTGATGGTACGGGAGGATCTCAATGGGAGAGGTTTTGAACGACGCAGGATTGTTCCCTTTCGTTCCGCGAAAGATGGGTTCCTTTCGCGGAGCGAAAGGCGACTATGGTATTGGGACTATGGTAAGGGGACTCTGTTTGATAGAAGTGCCGTGGGTGTCGGTCGCAGGGGGTTATGGGGCAGCTGTTGGGGCGGGGGTGTTTTCGACGAGTTCGAGAAGCAGTTTCTGGGCGTCGCGGTAGCGAGGGGCGACTTCGAGTGACTTGAGGACCGACCTGCGGGCGGCGGCGAGGTCCCCCTGTTGTTGCAGGAGTCGGGCCGAGCGGTAGTGGAGCAACGCGGCGTCGACGGCGTTGAGGGCGAGGGCCGATTGCAAGGCTTTGAGGGCTTGAGGGAGGTGGCCGGTTTGTTCGGCAGCGAGGGCGAGATGGAGGTGCGGGGCGGGTGTCAGTGGGTTGACGGCAAGCTCCCGTTCAGCATTGAGACGGACCGCTTCCCAGTTCTTTCGCGAGGCTTCGAGTTCGGCCAGTCGACGGTAACTGAAGGGAGCGGCGGCATCTTGTTGGCAGTATGTGGTGAGCAATTCCCGCTCGGCTTCGACATCGTTCAACTTGTTGAGGACCGAGATCAATTGACGCGCGGGGGCTTGCGATCCGGTGGCTGTCGGGTACAGACGGACGAGTTGTTCCAGGACCGGTCGAGCATCGGTCCAGCGTTCCTGTTCGAGCAACGATTTTGCTTGCAGCATCAGGGCGTTGTAGTTGAGCGGGTGGTCTTGTAGGTACTGCTGCAACGTCTCGGGGCGAGTGTCGGTCAATGTGGGTGAGGACCAATCGACAGGTCCGTCGGGATGGTTCCCCAAAGCATTCGCCCGGCTTCTGGCGAAGTCGGCAAACTCGGTTTCGATCAGGTCGAGCGAGTCGGTCCGTCGTTCGATGGCGGGATTGATGGCGACACCGGCTGCGAGGTCTTCGAGAATCTTGAGGAGAGCTGGGAAGCCATAGCGTTCGATAAGGAACTCGACGACAAGGCTCGATTCGTAATAGGCAAAGGAGAGATGTGTCGAAGACTTGGGAGAGAGAAAGGCGGCACTCAATTCGCTGACCGGGGTGAGGTCATCGCCGAGCGTCATCTCACGAAAGACCGGGGTCATCGTTTGGCCCCAGGCAGGGTTTCGCTGACGTTCTTCGTAGACCGAGATCCCTTCGCTTAACCAACGCGGCATCCGATTGCGGGTCTTGTTCAAGGTGATGACATGGG
>JAWKTT010000054.1:0-21354 GCA_041398965.1 Planctomycetaceae bacterium
TTGTGAGGCGACGCGCCCGATGGCCTTGTAGGTGTCGAGCATTGCCACAGAACGACCAACGATGCGGTCTCCCGAAAGGGATTCCTGTTGTTCGTCTTCAAAAAGTGCAGGAACGCGGGCGAGTTGGCTTTGCTCTAAGGCCTTCTGCACGACCTCTCGCATCTGCAGGAGATCGAACGGTTTGAGCAAGTACTCGAAGGCCCCACGTTTCATCGCTTCGATTGCAGTTTCGGTGGTCGAATAGGCGGTTGCCAGGATCACCGGGACGCGCGGGTCCTTCGCACGAATTTGTGTGTAGACATCAAGGCCACTCATGTCGGGGAGGCGGATATCGGAAAGGACGACATCGGGAGAATGTTCGTCGAATCGTTGCAGTCCTTGCTTGCCCGTTTCGGCTGTGACAATTTCCAGGCCGATGGATGACAGTGCCTGTTCAAGTGAAAAGAGTACCGATTTTTCGTCATCAATGATGAGCAGCTTAGCCATGTTGTGTTCCGGTCTTTCGATGTCTCTCGAAGCTAGTCCGTCGATACGTCCGCTTGTCAGCGACTATGTTTGCTTTGAGATGGTTGACGAGACTGAATTGCTGATGTCTTGTGGAAATGCGACGTAAAAGGTGGCACCGCCGTGGGGATTATTCGTGGCAGTGATCTGACCTCCATGAAGTTCGACGATGCGTTTGCAGATCGAGAGGCCGAGTCCCATGCCGGTCTCTTTCGTGCTGATGAAGGGATCGAAGATTCGCTCGGCGAGTTCCACCGGTAGTCCGGGGCCGTTGTCGGTCACGGTCAATAGTGCCCATCCGGTTGGGCTGGGAGAGTTCGACGCAGGATGCAAGGTGGTGGTCGCGATCAGTTCGTCGAGGGGGACGACTCGGACAGCGGTGCTCACCTGTCCGCCATCAGGAAGTGCGTCGACCGCATTGATGATCAGGTTGACGATGACCTGTCCGACCTGCGCTGAGTCACCGAGAATTCGAATCTCTCCATCAGGGGTCATACTTTCGATGCTGACTCCCTGACGCTCGCCCTGTTCGCTCAGTAGCAAAACGCTGGCACGCAGGACGTTGCATAGGTCAAACTGATGCGGTTCCAGTCGGGGCGGACGGGCGAACTCGAGGAACCCTGTAATCGAGTGTTCCTGTCGAAGAATCTGTTCGTACAGGACTTCCAATGCTCGCCCCGATATGCCTGCTGCCCCTTGCCCCTCG
Source organism: Planctomycetaceae bacterium (assembly GCA_041398965.1). Lineage (GTDB taxonomy): Bacteria > Planctomycetota > Planctomycetia > Planctomycetales > Planctomycetaceae > JAWKTT01. The sequence goes on from JAWKTT010000054.1 coordinate 1,211, forward strand.
ACAGCAGATTGAACAATCATCTTGATCGCCGTCAGGGGATTGCGAAGTTCGTGGGCCATACCGGCGGCGAGTTGCCCGACAGCTGCCAGTTGTTCGGCTCGGAGTGCTTCGCGCTGACTCCGTTGCAGTTGCAGGACGACATCGTTGACTCGCCCCGCGAGCGATTCGAGCGATTTGTTCAGCTCTTCCATATTGTCTGCCGATGTCGACAATTCGATGGGGCCGACAACCTCATTCAACTTTCCCGCCGCGTCTCGGACGGGAACCGTCAAGCGGACAAGCGACTCGGAGAATTGACGGGCCATGCTCACTCCGATCATGACTCCTGCAAGCGAGCCGAGGAACCCTAGCGCGACCATCCCAAGTCCCATGCGGTCTGCGGCTTGTTGATTTGCCGGAATGGTATGTTGAATGGCCTCTTGATTGACATCGAGAAACTGATGGGCATGAACGAGGATTCCCACGGTGATCTTGTCGTCAATTAATCGTCCGACTTCGGCTTTCAGTTCTTCGGTTGGGGCTCCTGAGTCTGCCCGGCGAATGAGGTGTTGGTAGCCGTCCCAGAAGTCAGAGAGACCGGCGCGGGTCTTTGAGGTCATTTCCCGTTCGGCATCATCGACGACAAGTTGTTCGGCACGGGTCAGCCAGTCGAGGAGTTGCTCGTGCAGTTCTGGAACTTCGCTGAAGTATCTTGGGTCGCCGGTCAAGAGAAACTGATTGAGTCTGGTCCGCATTTCGCGAGTTCGAATTTCGATTTCTTCAGCGGCACGCATGCTGGCAAGGGCACGAGAAAGCAGATTCGAAGCATCTTGCTGCAAAGAGTGGACATACCAACCAGTCGCAGCAGCTCCAAGGAACAAAATACAACTCATGGCGACGATGGGAATCGTCATGTGGAACGAGTTTCGGCGAAACATCGCCCCTCCTTGTGTGCAAAATCTGAACAGCCGGAGATTGATTCGAGCAGGCTGCCCATGGGTTCCGAATCGTGGGAAGTGTATTCCCCCGACACTGCCGTGCCTATTCCGACAGCCTGGAACCTGTTGACTGCGTTGCAGATTCCGTTCCAACAGCGGAGAAGCGAGAATTCCAGATGCGGACGTTTCTGGTTTCTGTCACTGGTTTGAATTGGGAGTGATCAAAGAGCCACGCTCTGGCACAAGAAATGCCTTGCGTCGTTCTGTGTGTGGAATTTGTTCGCGAATGACCGACAGGCCAATGACGACGAGACCGATAGTTCGACGACGCTACGAAACAGTCGCTGGCTGCGCGGTCTTCCTGGTGTGGGGAATCGTCGTTTGGGCAAACTTGTCGACTCCATACGGCAAGGTCGATGCGACCGGCGCTATGGTTGATTCCCCGAAGCTCTCCGCAGCAATGCAACAGGCCGCTGAAAGAGTACGAGTTTGTCTTGTCGAATTCGTCGTTCCGGTGACCGACACAACAACGGCGAAGACTCTTTCCGATAGAGCCCTCACCTCCTTGCCAGCAAGCGTTGCCACACAGACGATTGGGCTGGGGGTCATCATCGATCCCGCCGGAGTCGTGCTAACGACTCAGGAAGTGGCCGAGTATCGAGGGGAAAAAAATGTGCGACTCGCCAACGGCGAAGTCGTGCCGGTGGTCAGTTTTCGTTCTGACCATCACTCAGAACTTGCAACTGTTCAAATCGAACTCCCTGCGAAGCACCCCGTGGTGTTCCTTGGCAACCCTGACGCATTGGAACCGAATGACTGGGCCATCGTGGTCAGACGAGGGACAGATCCGCTCCTGCCAATTTCACCGCAAAGGGTCCGACTTGTCCCCCAAGACTTTGTTGGACAAACTGACACGAATCGCCTCATACTCACCGGAGCGTCAATCGGCGACTGGGTCGAGGGTTCTCCGATTATCGATCTTTCAGGTGGGATTGTCGGGCTGGTTTGTCATCGGGTTTCCTCAGAGATGGAAGAAGCCTCACTGGGAGTCGCGGTTTCCTGCTCGAAGAACTCTCGGTGGTTAGGCGAGCAGCTCGTCACGAAAGGCCAGGCTTGTGAGCAAATCCTGGGGGTTGTTCTGGAACCAGTCACGGCCGATCAAATCGCCAGATATCGTTTGGGCGAGGCGGCCGGAGTACAAGTGACCCGAGTGATCCCAAACACCCCAGGAACTCAAGCGGGACTGCAAGTGGGCGATGTCGTTGTTGCACTTGGTCCACAGCGAATCTCATCTCCGGATGATCTCGCCGCCGCCTTGCACGGACTGACCCCAGGCAGCAGGAAGCCCCTCGAAATCGTCCGCGATGGTTGGAGAATCACCGCATCCCTCAATATCCCTGAAGTGTCGCTCAGGAAATGAAAATCCTTTTGTCTCTACGATCCCACCCTGTGTCACAGCCCACGTTTGACGTTGGCTGTCGGCTCTTTCTCATGTGAATGGCACGGCATCTACGGCCAAATACGCCTTTCACACCACGCAACCTGGACCCACAAATGACCTCAGATTCTCCCTTGGCACAACCACTTCCCGACGATTTGTCGATCTCCAAGAACTGGAAAGCCGACCTGTTGTCCGGCTTTCTCGTTTCGTTGATCGCCCTACCCTTGTGTCTCGGCATTGCCGGGGCGAGTGGTTTTCCCCCGATCGCGGGGGTGATGACCGCAGTGATCGGCGGACTGATCTGCTCGTTTATCAGTGACTCTCAAATGACGATCAAGGGCCCCGCAGCCGGCCTGATTGTGATTGTGATGGGCGCCGTCACCGAATTGGCACCGGGCGATGCGGTCCAGGGATATCACCTGGCCCTCGGAATTGGTGTTGTCGCAGCCGTGATTCAGATTCTGTTTGGAATTTTTCGGGCGGGTGTGCTGGCCGACATCTTTCCATCGGCCGCGGTCCACGGGTTGCTCGCATCGATTGGGATTATCATTGCGGCCAAGCAGATTCACACTGTGCTCGGAGTCAAACCCGAAGCCAAGGAGCCATTGGAATTGCTGGCGGAAATTCCGCACAGCATTTCCCACATGAACCCGGCGATTGCCATCATTGGTCTCTCCAGTCTCGCGATCCTGTTCCTGCTTCCACTAATTAAGAACCGCTTCGTTAAAATGCTCCCTGCACCATTGCTCGTTGTGCTGGTTGCAGTCCCTTTGGGAATGTATTACGAGCTGACTCGTGAGCACATCGTGCAGTTCGGATCGGACTCCTTTACCGTAGGGCCGAATTTCCTGGTTCAACTCCCCGGAAAACTCATTGATGCCATTCAGTTCCCTGACTTTTCCGGCGTGATGACCGGTGTCGGGATTAAGTACATCATCATGTTCTCACTGGTCGGTACGCTCGAATCGCTATTGAGTGCCAAGGCGGTCGACAAACTGGACAAACACAATCGCCGAACGAACATGAACCGCGACCTGTTGGCACTCGGTGTGGCAAATCTGGGATCGGCATTTGTCGGGGGCTTGCCGATGATCTCGGAGATCGTCCGCAGCTCGGCCAACGTCAACAACGGTGGCAAGACGAAAATGGCCAACTTCTATCATGGCCTGTTTCTTCTCGGTTTCGTCGCTCTGCTCCCCGCGTTAGTTCAACGCATACCCAATGCGGCTCTGGGGGCGATGCTCGTCTACACGGGGTGCCGCCTCGCTTCGCCGCTGACCTTCTGGAAAACATGGAAAGTTGGCCCCGAACAGTTGATCATCTTCGTCTCGACAATCATCGGCGTGCTGATGATCGACCTGTTGGTTGGAATTGCGATTGGCGTTGTGGTGAAGGTCATCATTCACCTGTTCATGGGAGCCCCGATCGTGTCGCTGTTTAAGGCTTCGATCGAGGTCACGCAGAACGGAGATGTTGAAAGCCTGGTGATTCCCAAGCAGTCCGCCGTCTTTTCCAGCTGGATCGCCCTCAAGCGTGCCATCGACACAAATCCAAGTGCCAAGACCGTGGCCATCGATTTCTCGCAGACTCGACTGGTCGATCACACCGTGATGGAGAAACTGCACGAACTTGAACAGGAGTTCAAGCGTGAGGGACGACATCTCGTTCTTCGTGGCCTTGAAGAGCACCGTCCGCTCTCTGGACATCCACTTGCAGCCCGTAGACGAACGGCAGGGTCCATGAATACGGGACCGGACTCCACAAAGAAGTAAGACATCCACTCTGCCTTCCAGTCATGTTGACAGAAGTTGAAATAAGACCTCTTACCCACGCGCTCCGGGTTAGAGGTCTTCTTGTTTGAGGAGCGGATTTCCAACGAGAGGCATTCGGTCACCATCCTCTGGGTTCAACGATTCTGCTGCAAAGGAATAGTTCTTCAAAGAAACCGAATCTCCGGCGGGCAACTTGCCACAAACTGTTTCTCAACGGAATCTCAACTGTTCTCGGCGAGGAGCTTGTTAATTTCCGGACTACTTCCGAAGACCAGCAGACTGTCACCGGCACAGATGGTCGCGGTGCCGGGGGGAGGCATGAGTGGTTTCTCTCCGGGACGACGAATGGCGATGACGATGACACCCCGTTGTCGGAAGTCGGTTTCTGAGAGTTTTTTTCCATCGCAGGAACCTCCCTCTTTCACCAAAAGGTCGACGAGTTCCAAATCGCTGCCGAGGCTGTCGGTCACTTCCAGGAAGTCTTCGATCGAAGGGTTCAGCATGATGCGTGCCATCTTGACGGCACCACTGGAGAACGGGCTGATAACCCGCGTTGCTCCGGCCCGCATCAATTTGACAATCGCATTGTCGTCACTGGCACGTGCCACGATTTGAATGTTGGGGGCCAGCATCCTGGCCGAAAGCACCACATAGAGATTGTCGGCATCGGTCGGGAGTGTTGTTGCGATGGCCTTGGCCTGTTCGATCCCGGCGAGTCGAAGGACGTCGTCCTCGGATGAATCTCCATGCAGGAAGAGCCAGTTCTGTTTACTCTCAATTTCGTTGAGAACTTCAAGGTCCCGGTCGATGACAACAAACGGTTGCTTACGGTCCGCCAGGTACTCGCAGATATCGGTCCCCATTCGTCCCATTCCGCAGACGATGTAGTGTCCCTTGAGGGACGAAATCCTTCCGTTCATCTTCCGCTGCTCCCAGAATTGACGAAACTTCGTGTTGACGATCATCTGTCCGAGTGTAAAGGCTCCATACGCAAAGACGCCGCCGCCGAAGACCAGATATCCCATAATGAACAGCATCGCGTCGGTGTCGTTGGCATCGGGGGCCTCACGCGAACCGACAGTCGTCATGGTGATGATCGCCAGATAGGTGCTCTCCATCCATGACTTTTCGGTCGTGAAATGAATCCCGAGGGTTCCAATGACCGTCATGGTCAACAGCAACAACAAGATGATCAGCAACTGCCGCATGGGGCGAGACCTTTAAGACGCACAACCGAGACGCTCGACGTAGCTTAACGAACCAGTCAGCAACACGACAGACGTCTCCGGCGAGCGGGGATCGTCGTCTCCCTGCATCTGTGAACTGGGTCAAACAACGGTTTCCGGGGACTGACATATCCCACTCGCGGGGCTTGTCGGCGCCCCGTGTGGGCGGGGGTTCATAGGAACTTCATCGCTTCAGGGTGGGGTCGCGCTTGATTCCCGTACGAGGCGTTGCCAGAATAATCGACTCTGCGTTGGCAGGGTTGCGGGAGTTCTCTCAACTTTTCTGCCCACATTCTGCGGAGTCATGATCGCAGTGGTCCAAGACTGCTGCCGTTGTGCCTCGGCAAGTGCTGGGAGTTTTGCCCATAAACCGTCTTAGACAAGCAGTCGCTCTGTCGCACTGGGTCGCTCTGTTGCTGTTGGACTGGAATCCACTCCAGCCTCAAAGCAACGTTGCGTCTCGGTGCTTCTGGTGGACTGCGGGAGATTGATGCGATGAAGTTTCTGGAGGGACAGACAGTTGGTGTCGATTTGGGGACCACCTATTCCGCACTTGCACAGGTCAACGAAAACGGTATTCCGATCTCGTTGAAGAACGCGGATGGTAAGACAATCACCCCTTCCGTCGTGCTCTTGAGCGATGAAGGAAAAGTCATCGTCGGCCCTTCGTTCGAGCGAATGTCGCTCGAAGATCCCAAGAACATTGTCGAAGCCATCAAGCGGCAGATGGGGAACAAGGACTTCTTCGTCGTATATCAGGGAAAGAAGCTGACACCAGAATTTGTCTCGGCCCTTATCCTCAAGAAGATGAAGCAGGATGCGGAAGTTGAGGTTGGACCGATCGCCAATGCGGTCATCACTGTCCCGTACTACTTCAACGACGTTCGCCGCAAGGCAACGCAAGACGCCGGTCGCATCGCCGGACTGAATGTCATCGATATCATCAACGAACCAACGGCGGCAACGTTGGCCTACGCATGGCAGAAAGGGGAACTGGGTCGAACCGATCTCGCCAACACCGAAAAGACGATTCTCGTATACGACCTCGGGGGGGGGACGTTCGACGTCACGGTGGTTCGTTACACACCGACGAATTTCAAAGTGCTGGCGACCGACGGCGACGTGATGCTCGGGGGGCTCGACTGGAGTCGCCGCATCGTTGATCAAGTGGCCGAGCAGTTCCAGAAGAAGTACGGAGCCGACCCACGCGAAGACCCGGAAACGATGATGACGCTGACGCAAGAGTGTGAGTCGGCCAAACGAGAACTGAGTACCAAGGCCCAAACGCCCATCAGTCTGTACTTCCAGGGACACAGCCTCACGGTCGCACTGACTCGCGGCGACTTCGAGCGAATTACTGCTGACCTCATGCAGCGGACCCGCGACACGACCGAACTCGTGATGCAACAAGCCGGGGTTGGTGTGGGCGAACTCGATGAAGTGGTCCTTGTCGGCGGTTCGACCCATATGCCTGTTGTCACCACGATGTTGAAAGAAGTGACCGGGTTGAATCCCTCGAAAGACATCAACGCCGAAGAGGCGGTCGCTCAAGGTGCTGCCATTCACGCAGCGATTCTCGAAGCGAAGGCGACCGGCGGCAACTCGCGCGTGGCCAAAGCAGTCAACCAGCGATTGCGAGCGGTCAATACGGTCGACGTTAATTCTCACTCGCTCGGCGTCAAGATCTCTGATCCGAATCAGCGAGAGCGGAAGATTAATCACATCATGATCCCGAAGAACACGTCGATTCCGTTCAGCATCTCGCAGAGGTTCGTGACCAACAGTCCGAACCAGCAACGGATTCATATCAACGTGCTCGAAGGAGACGCGACCGACCCGAGTGCCTGCACAACGATCGGGGACTTCCGCATCGTCGGCCTGCCAGCAAATCTCCCGGCCGGCTCTCCAGTTGAAGTGACTTATTCGTATGACAAGAACGGACGTATCAGCGTGAAGGCAAAGGAACTCACCGGCAACGTGTCGGCGGAGACCCAGATCATCCGCGATTCCGGGCTGGAAGAGTCCGGAATTGACGCATTCGAGTCGCTGGCTCAAGGGTACAGCGTCGAATAGTTCGCAACTGTCCTAAGGATTTCGCATCGACGGACAGAGATGTCCGTCGTGCGAACTTCTTTCGTGACTGCTTCGTCAACACTCGTCCATATCTCCTTTTTGACCGATCGACTTATCCATGGATGTCTATAAGGAATGGCTCGGGATTCCCGATGGGCCTCGCCCCCCCAATCACTACGAGTTGCTCCGTTGTCCTCGATTTGAAGATGACGTCGACAAGGTGCGAGCACACTACAAGAAACTCAACGCACATGTTCGGAAGTACGCGACCGGCCAATATTCCATTCAGTCCCAGGAGTTGCTCAACGAACTCGCCAAGGGGATGCTCTGTCTAACAGATGCCGAACGAAAGCGGGAGTATGACGAAAGTCTTGGTCGAGAATTTGCCCCCGAACGAGACTCGTTCGGTCGCATTCCTTTGCTCGACGTCCTTGTCGAACAAAATAAGATTTCGCCACAGCAGAAGTCGGAAGTCGAGGACTTCGCCGACCGTCGCGGCCTGTCGATCCGCGATGCTGTCGTCCAGATGAAGCTCGCAACACCGACCGATGCCGCGAAGGGGCTCGCCCGCCAGCTGGGATACTCGTTCATCGAACTCGAAGAAACGGTCCCCGAAGATGACGCCCTTGATCTTGTGCCGCGTCAACTGGTCAAACAGCACTCCTTCGTCCCCTTGTTTATTGACGACGACCGGGTCCTGATTGCCTGTGCCGATGAACCCGAGCACGAACTCGAAGACGAACTCCGCCTCCGGTTCGGAACTCCGATTCGTACGACCATCGCCACTCCCCGGGCGATTAATCAGGCGATCGCCACCTATTACGCCCCCGGAATGCGCGACGAAGTCAAGTCCGCCCGATCCAAGAACATCGGGCAATCCGGCACTTCATCGAAAGGGGCGTCCAAGAAGTCGACGAAGGTAAGCAGCTCCAACGATGGCGACTCCGACACAGGGGGAGTCAACAAGGGGGTTGTCATTAGCTTGATGGCCGTGATGACGATTCCGGTCTTCTTCGAGGCCGCCTGTGCAATGTCCAACTCGGTGCTCCTCTACTCCCGACAGTACCCGGCACTAAACAAACTGTGGATCATCTCGCTCATCGCCGGGTCGGCAACGTTTGCATACGTCAAACTGAAGTTGAAAAAATAGGTGAAGTCTTGACTTGGATGACGGTTCATCCGTGACAAATCCCGCACGGGTCGAATCGACAAGATTGCAGGTGAACAACTCCATTCGTTTGGCCACCAGTCTCATTGGCTGGAGACAGATACCCCAACTCATGCCGACCGCTCCCATCACCTCTGAACCAGAATTCTCTGCCCCGCCCCCTGTGAGCGGTCGTGTCGACAAGTCAGGAGAACGAGTCCGCCGGATGTTTGGCGAAATCGCGGGACGATATGACTTGCTGAATCGGGTCTTGTCATTCGGGGTCGATGTCTATTGGCGTTGGCGGACGGTGCGCAAGGTCTCTCCAGTGGGTGAGGCCCCCGTCCTTGATGTCTGTACTGGAACAGGTGACCTCGCGCTCGCCTATTGGAAGCGGGGCGAGGGAAAGGTGCCGGTCATTGGAAGTGACTTTACCCATCAGATGTTGGTTCGGGCCGCCGCGAAGACCTCAAAGCGGACCGCCTCACTCCCGATTCAATTTGTGGAAGCAGACGCCCAACAGTTGCCATTTCAGTCGAACCTGTTTCAGATCGTTTCCGTTGCGTTCGGCCTTCGCAATATCGCCGACACTCAAGCGGGACTTCGCGAGATGCTCCGGGTCTGCCGACCGGGAGGTAAGGTCGTCGTACTCGAGTTCTCGGAACCTCAGAGCCGCCTGTTCGGAATGATCTATCGCTTCTACTTCAAGCACATTCTCCCTCGCATTGGCCAGTTGGTCTCGGGAAGTCGGCTCGATGCCTATCATTACTTGCCAGAGTCGGTGGGAGAGTTTCCCTGCGGCGAGAAGTTGGCAAATGTGATGCAAGAGTGCGGCCTGACCGAGGTGGAATTTCGCCCGCTGACTTTTGGGATCGCGACTCTGTACTGGGGAACGAAAGCCCCATCGGCGATCGCGTCAAACCGAGCATAACCCTCACGCCGGACTCCGTTGTCCGGCGAAACTCCCTGTCATGGAGCACAACCGGTTCATTCCCCACTCGATGCTCGCTCCGATTCAGAGGCGTTCGAGCGGCCTGAAGTTCCTTCTTTCCCGCAGTCAAAGTCCTCGTTATCATGATGTCGGTTGAGGCAGCACAGGTGGCCAGCGTTTTAAGGGGCTGCCGTGTCGTGAGATGAGTCGGCTGAGATAGCGAAGGGAGCCGTGGGGGTTTTGTCGAGTTCCCGGGCAAGGTTGATGCGAAATAGTGACTGATGCCCCGAAACTGAAAGCCGACGATTTGACATTTCCATGCGACCAATTGAAATTGCGAACAGATGATTAACCCTCATGGATTCTCATTTTCGGGAACGCCAAGAAATCAAAATCACTCGTCCGTCGCGATGCATTACCATGCATGGATGCCTTTTTCTCCCCTTTGAGAGTCAGTCTTCTCGGCCGAAAGGTCTTACCCAGTCCTTTTTTAGGAATTACACGATGAATATTGGTCTAAAGCAGCGAAGAGCGTTCACATTGATTGAGTTGCTTGTGGTGATTGCGATCATCGCAATCCTGGTGGCGTTGCTGTTGCCCGCCGTGCAGTCGGTACGCGAAGCTGCCCGCCGCAGCCAGTGCCAGGACAACCTCCACAACTTGGCGATTGGCTTACACAACTATGAGGGTGTTGCCAAAACTTTCCCACCTGGGACGATGTACCATGGGGGGGCTCACCCACAGTACAACCAGCCCTACACCAATAACGGCCCGGCTTGGAACTGGTCTGTGCATTTGCTCCCTTACATCGAAGCAAAGCCGCTGTACGATTCCTTCAACCTGAACGTCGCTCCATTTGCTGACATCGTCTATGACGGCAATCTCGGCACACCACGGACCAACGTTGGGGACACCACCAATCAGGCGGGTTCGCGTCAGATGCCAGGTGTCTTCTCCTGCCCCAGTGTTCCGCTGGCTGGCGGACAGAATCGACATAAAGACTACGGTGGGAACGGCGGAACGGCCTTTTGTTGCCCAGAACGCACCATTACCACCAACCAGACTCAGAGCAACGGTTTCTTCCATCGATCCAGTTCCGTACGTATGGCCTCGCTCTTGGATGGAAGCAGCAACACAATCATGCTCGGCGAGCAGGCTCATTACGTAAGTCGCAGTGGAACGATCGTCGCCACCAACCCGTTTGTATTGTCGATTCACTCGACCGACGGTCTCTTTGGTGGTGCCTCTCGTCCAAATCAATACAGCGACATCTCTGGACGTTGGGCCCGTGGCCTTCATCCAGGTGGTTTGCATGTTGCCATGGGAGATGCAAAGGTCATCTTTGTCTCAGACAACGTCGACCTTGGTGTTTGGACTGGCGCACACTCTCGTGCAGGTTCAGAAACAACCTCACTCCAGTAAACTCGATTGCACCTGACATTCGCGACACTTGACGGAACGTTTCCTGTCGAGTGTCGTGTTTCTTTGATCATTGGAACATTTCAAATGATGACTCGCCGCTTCTGCTGTGCCCTCGCAATCACTCTGTCTGCCCTCCTTTCTGGGTGTGGTGGTGAATCACTGCCGGATCTATTTATCGTCAAGGGAAAGGCGACGCATAACGGCACCGCCGTTGCTGACCTCAACGTCACTTTTCAGCCCGCCGATGGGTCCCGAGGATCTTCTGGTGGTACTGATGCCGACGGAAACTTTGAACTCGTCTACAAGAATGACGTTCGGGGAGTTCCCGCTGGCGACTACACTGTCTTCGTGACTTGGACTCCGAGTGATCCAGAAACTCAGGGAAAACTCAGTAACCCGAACTTCAAACGTCCCGCTCCCTACGACACGATTCACGAGAAGTACGGTTCAGCCGCGACCTCGACCCTGAAGGTCAAGATCGAAGCAAATCAGGAAAACTACGAACTCAAGCTCGACTAATCGTCACACCTGGACGGAATGTCCTCTTTTCTTGCAACACGCCGGAACTCCCCAATCAGGGACGTTCCGGCATTTTTTTTTAGTTGCCTGACATGAGCAGCGTGTAGCCCCATGTGAACAGCCCGGCTCCAGCACGCCGTGCCTGCGTAGCCGTTTTTCGCAAAGGTCCAGTTTGACAACTCCTCTTCAATCTGAAAGAATTGATGGGTGCGGTTGGGGCTGGCGTGAATGTTGCGTCGATAATTGCTGATGCATGGTGTGGATTGTTGTCCTTGCGCGTCCACTGTTTGTTTTTTCCGAGCGGAGATGTTGCGATGCTCACCCTGACTGGAAGCCGGTATCGGTTGTGCGATGGTCTTTCGCGACGGTCGTTCTTGCAGATCGGCGGGCTGGCGTTGGGCGGGTTGTCGATGCCGCAGATTCTTCAGGCGGAACAACAGAGCGGCGTGAATGCCAAGGGGAAGGGGATCATCATGATCTTTCTTCCGGGTGGCCCGCCGCATCAGGATATGTGGGACATCAAGATGGACGCCCCGAGAGAGATTCGAGGGGAGTTCACTCCGATCCAGACCAAAGTTTCGGGGATCGAGATCTGCGAACAGTTCCCTCGCATCGCGTCAATGGCAGACCGGTTCGCCTTCATCCGCACGATCGTTGGAGCAACGGGTGGGCATGATGCGTTTCAGTGCCTCACCGGGAACATCAATCGGAACGAACCTCCCGGCGGATGGCCGTCGTTGGGGGCGGCTGTCTCCAAGTTGCAAGGGCCACGAGACCCGTCGGTTCCAGCGTTTGTGGGCCTCTCCCCCAAGTGCGGTCACTTCCCCTGGGGCGATAACGGTCAGGCGGGGTTTCTCGGTCGTGCCCATGCCCCCTTCACGCCACACGGTGAAGGGAATGAAGACATGGTCCTGAATGGGATCACAGCCGATCGTTTGCAAGACCGACGGCAGATGCTCTCCGAGTTCGATCGATTCCGCCGTCGAGCCGATCAAACGGCCGATGCGGAAGGGGTCGATGCCTTCACGAAACAGGCGTTCGGGATTCTGACATCAAGCAAACTGGCCGATGCCCTTGATCTGGAAAAAGAGGATCGGGCACTCCGGGATCGGTATGGCTATGGTGAAGACAAAATGCAGGACGATGGCAGCACCCGGCTGCTGACGAATTTCCTGCTCGCGCGGCGACTCGTGTCGGCAGGTGTTCGCTGCGTAACGATGTCGTTCAGTCGTTGGGACTGGCACGGCAACAACTTCGGTCAGGGACGTCGCGACTTCCCGATGCTCGATCAAGCGATCACCGCACTCATCGAAGACCTTGAAAACCGCGGGATGCTGGATGATATCTCTGTTGTTTGCTGGGGAGAGTTTGGACGAACCCCCAAAGTGAACGGCAACGCCGGTCGAGACCATTGGCCACAGGTCTCGTGTGCCTTGCTGGCCGGGGGAGGGATGAAGACGGGCCAGGTGATCGGGGCAACCAATCGCCTTGGCGAACACCCACAAGAACGGCCCGTTCACTTTGGCGAAGTCTTCGCCACGCTGTATCGCAACATGGGGATCGACATCAACACGACGGCACTCCCCGACCTGCGCGGGCGACCAACTTATCTCATTGATGGCAGCAAGTATCAACCGCTCCCCGAATTGATTTGATGGTTCGATGAGTCTCAGTCCCGCTTGAGTCCATCACAACTCCCCCATGCAACTTTAGCATGTCAAACGACGCGGGCGATGACGCATTTCAGGTAGGCGGTCTCGCGGCAGTGGGCGGAGACGGGGTGATCCCAGGACTGGCCACGCATCTCAAGGAACTGCATCGTGCGTCCCGCATCGAGTGCTGCTTTGGAGAGGATTTCTTCAAACATGTTCTGATCAACCAAGCCCGAGCAACTGCACGAAACGAGGAAGCCGCCGGGTGGTATCAGACGAATGGCAGAGACGTTGAGCTTGAGGTAGGCCTTCGCGGCTCGATCGAGTCCGCCACGTGTGCGTGCCATTTTCGGCGGGTCGAGGATGACGACATCGAATTGCTCCTGCTTTTCGATCATGTCATTGAGGACGTGCGGAACATCCCCTTTGCGAAACTGAATCTGCCCGGCCACTCCGTTCTGTTCGGCATTCTTCGCAGCGAGTTCTAAGGCTCCCACCGAAGAGTCGACACAGACCGCCTCGCGGGCTCCCCCCTGTTTGACGGCGGTAATCCCAAAACTCCCGGAATAGCAGTGAGCATCCAAGACGCGGAGTCCCTTGGCCAATCTAGCGACCGCCATGCGGTTGTCCCGCTGATCGAAGTAGTAGCCGGTCTTCTGCCCTTCAACGACGTCGACGTGGAATTGCAAGCCGTTTTCTGAAATCAAAATGGGCTGTGGAGGTGCCTCGCCCCAGACGAGTCCATCTTCGACGTCGAGACCTTCCAGTTCGCCAATGCCCCGTTCTGTTCTGAGCCAGATCCCACGTGGTTGGAGCTTTTCGCGAAGCAGGTCGAGGAGAGTTTCCCGGTGCGTCGAGAGTCCTCGGCTGGTCCATTGCACGAGGAGCCAGTCTTGATACGCGTCGACTGTCAGCCCAGAGAGGCCATCTGATTCGCTGTAAACGACGCGACAATCGCGTGGGGGACTGGTTCCGAGGATTTGCGATCTCAGGGCAATTGCGGCATCAAGCCGGGCCGACCAGAAGGCACGATCCAGTGGGGTCTCTTTGTCCCAGACATACAGCCGCACCCGAATGTTGCTTTCCGGGTTGTAGAGTCCCCGAGCGATGAATTCGCCCCGATCAGTGACGACAGCCACTTCGTCACCGGCTGCGGGTGACCCTTTAACGCTCGCGATGGCACCAGCAAAGACCCAAGGGTGCTTCGAGAAGAACGGGAGTGCCCGACGGGGGCGAATGACAACTTGTGGAAGTGTGTTCATAAAGAATTCGAGACTCGTAACGAAATGGAAGCGGTTCATCTCGGCAACAAAGTGGCCGAGAGAGACCGCACGCTGGTGGGACCGCTTGACCTCGCCTCTTGCGACGGTCATCTTCTACAGTGAGGATAGTTCTCAGTCGTTTGACGAAGTGATCGGAATCACCGGCAGACCGTAATCGTCACACAAAACCTGTGAGTGTCGAACCGTCTCCGCGTTCACGGCTACGAATCGCAATCAACACCTGACCACAAACCACATCCCCCGATTTATCACCTGAGGTGGTCTGGCCTCTCAGGGCCAAACCAGTGACCCATGAAAAACCAACGACGTGGCATCATTCTGGCGGGTGGCAGCGGGACGCGGTTGTATCCGGCAACCCATGTCGTTTGCAAACAACTGTTGCCAATTTATGACAAGCCGATGGTCTACTATCCACTCACAACCCTGATGTTGGCCGGGATTCGTGAGATTCTCATCATCAGTACACCCACCGACCTTCCGCTGTTCGAGCGTTTACTGGGTGACGGATCACAGTGGGGGATGCGTTTTGACTACATCGTCCAACCCAAGCCCGAGGGGCTCGCTCAGGCGTTTCTCCTCGGAGAACGGTTCCTCGAAGGGGGGCCGGGCTGTTTGATTCTGGGGGACAACGTCTTTTATGGACAGGGGATGTCCCGCTGGCTACAAGGGGTGAGTGCCCGCAACGATGGGGCGACCGTCTTCGCGTACCGTGTTCGCGACCCGCAACGGTATGGGGTGATTGAACTCGATTCTGATGGAAAACCGGTCAGCATCGAAGAGAAGCCGTCGCGGCCTAAGTCGCAGTTGGCCGTCACCGGGCTGTATTTCTACGACGAGCAAGTCGTGGAAATGGCCCGCCGGGTGAAGCCGTCACCTCGGGGCGAGTTGGAGATTACCGATGTCAACCGGATGTATCTCGAACAGCAGCAGTTGTCGGTCGAGGTCTTCAGTCGCGGATCGGCTTGGCTCGACACCGGGACACATCAGTCGCTGCAAGATGCGGCGACGTTTGTCCGCGTATTGGAAGAGCGTCAGGGTTTGAAGATCGCCTGTCCCGAGGAGATCGCTTACCGTATGGGCTTCATTGATTCGACTCAGTTTGCCGCACTCGCCGAGTCGCTTGGGAAGTCGTCCTATGGAGACTATCTCCTGTCGCTCATCGCAGGGCGGACGTAATGCGACTGTTCCCCATTGATGAATCGCCAAAGGAACCGACCGGCTCGGGCCAATTGATCGGCATGGACGAAGCAGGCTACGGCCCGAATCTTGGCCCGATGGTCGTTGCCATCTCCGTCTGGAATACCCCTGACTCGCCTCAAGCATGCGACCCTTGGCGATTGCTTGCTGCAGGAGTTTCGCAGAAGAAGCCAACTGGCGAACAACTGATCGTCGGCGACTCGAAAGGGGTGTACCAACCGGGGAAGGGACTGGCAGTCCTCGAACGGACGGTATTGGCATTGCTCTCCACGCTCGGCTTCAAGCCGACGTCATTTCAAGAGTTATGTCGCCAGTTACATATCACGACGGCTATCGATGGAGGGGTCGGTTCCTGCTTTGCCGATGCCGGTCCGTGGTTGAAAGAGATGAATGTCTCGCTGCCGTTTACGGCATCCGCAGAGTCAATTCGGCGAGGAGCCGACTGTTTTGCGAAGGCTGCTGATTCGGCAGGTTTCCAACTGAAATCGCTCCATGCCGACGTCGTCAGCGAGCCACGGTTCAATCGTCTGGTCGAACGATACGACAGCAAAGGGGAGACTCTGTCACGAACCGCGATGTCGCTGCTGCATCATGTCTTTCCGAAGACTGGAACCGTCGAGACCCTCGTCATTGGCGACAAGCACGGCGGGCGAAACCGATACGCGGGTCTCCTCTCGGAATCCTTTGACGGCGCTATGCCGCAGATTCTGGAAGAAGGGACGCCGATCAGTCGGTATCGTTTCCCTCGCACCGAACTCCGTTTTCAGGCAAAGGGAGAACAGGAATTCCCCGTCGCCGTTGCTTCGATGGTTGCCAAGTATCTGCGTGAACTGGCGATGGAGTGCTTTAATCTCTATTGGTGCGAACGGATCCCCGATCTTGCTCCCACGAAAGGCTATCCGCAGGACGCCCGGCGTTTCTACTCCGCCATCCGGGAGATCGCCCCGGAAGAAGTGGTTCCCACAGACCTCATCTGGCGATCCCGCTAATCTTCCTGGCGACATCACGATGCGGACTCGTCGGAGCGACCTACTCGTAGCGTTCTTCGGTCCAAGGGTCGCCGTGGGAGTGGTAGCCGAGTTGCTCCCAGTAGCCGGGAGAGTCACTCTCGACGAGATGTAGATTGGTGACCCACTTGGCACTTTTCCAAGCGTAAAGACGCGGGACGATCAAACGGACCGGGCCACCATGGTCGGCATCGAGCGGCGAGCCGTCGTGAGTATCGGCCAGCAAGGTGTCGGGGGAGAGCAAATACTCGATGGGGAGATTCGTCGTCCAGCCTGCATCAGCCCCGCCGACGATCGCAAACTTTGCTCGCGGGTCGATTCCTGCGTGGCGCAGGAGGTCCGAAACGAGCACCCCTTCCCAAAGGTTCCCGAGTCGGGACCAGCGAGTGACGCAGTGAAAGTCTGCGAAAACCTGCACTCGGGGAAATGCTCGAAACTCATCCCAACTCCATCGCAACGGATGCTCGACGAGTCCCGTGATGGTCAACGTCCATTCAGCAAGGTCAATCTGCGGGACTGTCGTCGCATGCAGGACGGGCCATTTCCGTGTTCGCACTTGTCCGGGTGGAATTCGATCGGCCCGCAGCGTGTCGGGACTGATGACGACATCAGCCGACAACCCGACCGGAACGGGTGGTTCCCCGGGCTGATACTTCGGGTCTTCCTGCATGGCAATACTCCTCCTTGCGTGACCGAACTCTGAAGCAAGAAATACGTCGCGTGACTCGATTGTCAAAATCTCGCAACAGTTGACTCGTCACTCACTCATTGATTGTGTCATCAGTCGATTGCTCAGCTCGGGTGATCCGGGTGAGCCAGCGTCCCCAGAGCAGATATTGCAACGTCAACACCCCCCCGGCCCCGAGAGCAACGAGCAGAATCCACATGGCTCCGGGCAACACCAAGGCCAGAATGCCGAAAAGGCCAGCCGAGACCGCCAGCAATGCGACCAGCGCCAAGCACGTGGCACTGTTGCGTTCCCCCTCTGTGGGGGGGCGCTCGGTCTCCTCCGCAACCGGCAGACGTGGGGTCACGACAGTTCTCCCGAACTGACGATTTTCTCCAGCTGCTGTTGGCGATAGAAGTAACCGTCCTCGAGCATATCAAGAATCTTTTCTTCCGTCACAATGAAGCCCAGCACTCCTCCTGGCTTCAAAAATTCGATCCGATCAACCATGTGGACACCATTGTTGGTGGCGACAAACGTGTGCGTGTGCAGCCACTCTCGCATCGCCCCTTCCACCTGTTTCTCGACGATTTTTTCGGAGTGCAGAAGTTCGATGATTTCGTGAGCCCCCCGATTCACTCGGCCAAAACTGTTGATCTCAAACGTCACCTTTGATCCCACCTCGACGACTTCCGGGGCCGAGACGAATCGCAACCCAGCATTTGGCGTGCTGATGAGTTCGACGTTTTTCGGACGAAGCAAAAATTCATACAGCGAGCGAGGTGAACAGGCGAGATCAGTCGTATATTCAAAAAGTGACATGAGATGTCTTTTGTATGAGTGACGCGAAGTGGTTGATTGTCATTGGCTGACGCTGTCGGGTGAAGTGACCGTTTCGGCCTTTCGCCCAGTCACTGCGACTCCTTGAGAAATTGTCGACAGTGATTCGAGGAAAGCGATGAGATCATCGACCGCTGCGTCTGCAAGGGGTTCCTTCAGTTGATGCTGATGCACATGAAACAGGTCCCTCAATGTACTCGCACGGCCATCATGAAGGAACCGGGACCGATGTCCCACACCTAACAATGACGGGGGATTAAACTCGGTTCGTCCTGCCTCATCAACCAGTCCGACATCATAGACCCCGTCCGAAGTGTAGGCTGGAGGGGTATGACATTTTGCACAACCGAGAGTCGCAAACTGTTTTCCTCCGCGAACAACGGCCGGCTCGTCCGGTTGACGGATCGCAGGGGGAGGCGTCAGTGTTTCAAGATAGGCGACAATGTCGGAAACCTGATCGGCAGTGACTGGCGGGCCGTGCATCGTGGTTCGAATCGACTTCTCAACCTGTTCTGCCAGGCTGTTCGACGCCCCCGTCCATGCCCAGGGGGGGGTCTGATGAACTCCCAGAAGTGACGGAATTCGCTTTGGTGCCCCGTAGTCGTTGTCCCCCAAGGTGTCGACAATTTCGTCGACAGTATGCCCCTCAGCATGACAGGTGCTGCAACTCATCCAACTGTCGAGCGAAATCTTGGCACTGAAGAACAGTTGCTCGCCCCGTTCCGCTGCGGTGAGCGGACGATCAGTTCCGATGGAGATCGTTCGCAAAAGAACTTTGTTGACGGCATCGACGACGCTGATGCTGTCCGACAGTTGATTCGCGACATACAGAGTCTCCCGAGATGGACTCCATGCGAGGGCGACAGGTCGCTCGCCGACCTCGACCTCGTTAAGGTGGTATCGATCGGATCCAAACGCCACCTCGCGAGCCCCCTGATACAGCATCGCCAGTCGTCCGTCGGGTGTGACTCGAACTGGTCCCGGATCACCTGCATGGTTCTCCGCATTTCCCAGTGAGACGATCCACGCCCCTTCAACCAGATCAGCCTCAGGGTCTAAGAACTGTCCGGCCCCGAAGACCCGCACACCGTTGAACAACAAGATTCCCCAAGTGACGTCGTCAAAGTCCGCTAAGGCCCGCTTGTTGAGATGCTGCTGGACAACATGAATTTCTGACTCGTCCGCCGATGTGACCAGTCCGCGTATGTTGTTCCCCGGCCACTCACGAATCGACGTGACACTCCACTTTTCCGGTTCAACAATCGCCACGCGACAACGAAAGGCGTCTGCAACCAGCAATCTTTCTGCGTTCGGCAGCCACAACATCTCCCTCGGAGCAAACGGCATCCGTCGACTCGCGACAAGACGCAGCGGTTCAACTTCCCTAGACTCGTCCGTCTGCGGTTCGATGGAAACAATGGTCAACGTATGCGTCCAACGAGAAGAGACGAATACCTGACTCGCATCCGGGCTGACATGGATTCGCAACGAATCCTCGGGAACCTTGATCGACCCCTTTGCCTGAACTTGTGGTCCCGTTGATTCGAGCAACAGCAGTCGTCCCCCTCCGGCATCAAGAGCGAAGAATTGATTGGTCGTGCCCGGCACGACACAGAGGTCAACAATTCGCTGCCCGATAACTTGCTCTGCAACCACTTCGTAGGTCTTGGGATCAATCGAAACAAGTTCGCCGGTCCCTTCGCACGCCACTCGAATCAATCCCGTTGACTCATCCCAAATGACGCCACTCGGTCGAGATCGTGCTGCCAGCGACTCCGCCGTTGCGTCGCTTTCGCCGTGAGGATCAACTTCGATGGAAGCCCCCTTCGTCGGCGGTTCCCCATTGACCCTGGTCCCCGTCCAGATGACCGCGAGGAGACCTCCCCCCAAGAGGCAGACCGCCATCGCCCGACGACTCAGCCACAAGATGAGACGTTGGGAATGAGAGTCGCCGACCGGCATCAAGACACGCTCAGCTGTCGGGCAGGTACCGGGCAGGTCCACGCAATTCGGCTCGCCGCCGTCGATAATGTTGTGCGTTCGTTGCATG
>JAWKTT010000055.1:0-18963 GCA_041398965.1 Planctomycetaceae bacterium
TCTGCGGTCTCACATGGGTGAACCAACGATCCCGTCATCATTTGAAACGATGGCAGACGTGCAGCTTGAGGCCAGTGACGATTCCATTTCATGGCTGAGTGAGTATCCTGAGTGTAGCGACCAGGCTCCGAGGACGGCTCCGTGGTGAGGGCGTCTGACGTGGGAGAGGTCTTCTGGAAGGGTTGGGGACGATGGCGGAAGCTTCGATGGGACCGACAAGTTCGACCATCTCTGCCGATGCGAAGGCAGCGATGTTGCTGGTCTCGGGACCGATGACTTGGATGGAGCGGTTGACGGATCGCCTCAATCCGATCTTTGTGAAAGAGGGACGACAGTCGCTGCGAAGCAAGACCTTCGTCATTGCTTTTCTGCTGCTGGTGTTTACGGGGTGGTTCATCTCGGCAATTGGTGTCCTGTCGAATATTGGCAGCTTGGACTACGGCGATGCCGGTCGAGAGATGTTTCAGTGGTACTTCGGGGTCTTGGCCGTCGCGATTACTCTCGTGGTACCATTCGGAGCCTTTCGCAGCCTGATTACGGAACGAGACGAGTACACGTTCGAGCCTTTGGTGATCACGTCTCTCTCTCCCCGGCAGATTGTCGTGGGAAAGCTGATGACGGCGATGTTGCAGGCGTTTCTGTTCTATTCGGCAATCGCTCCATTCATGGCGTTTACGTCGCTGTTGAACGGTTTCGACATGGCGTATGCGGTATTTCTTCTGGTTTTTGGGTTGTTGTATTCTCTACTCATTTCGTCGGCGTCGCTGGCGATCGGATCGCTGGTTCACGGGCGCGTCTGGCAGACGATTGTCTCGCTTGTGATTCTGGGAGGATTACTCTTTGCCCTGGGGATGGAGTTCGGGTTTGCATTCGGGTCTGGCTTCGAGCGCCAACTCAACGACTCAGATTTCTGGCTTGGTTTTGGTGCGGTGAGTTTGGGAGCGGTCTCCTATATCATCTTGCTGCAACAGATTGCCATCATCAATCTGACATTCGAGGCAGACAATCGCAGCACGGGGATGCGGGTTATTGCCTTTGGACAGTTCGCGATATTTTGGATTATCGGGTATGGGATCGCGGGACTCTGGCCGACAAGTTTTGGCGGAGGCTCAATCTCCTGGTCAGATATTGCTGAAATTGGGATGGTTCTGGGAACGCTTCACTGGAGTATTCTCGGCCTGCCAATGGTGACAGAACGGAACGATCTGTCCGTTCGGGTTCAGACCTCTTTGCCTCGACTCAGCCTGTTCCGGTTGTTCGTCACTCCATTTCTTCCGGGTGGCATGCGGGGGCTGATCCTGGTGCTGGGAAGCGTCGGACTCCTCTGGCTGATGGTGCGCCACGGTTTGATGATGTCCACTTACCCTTACGACTTGAATTCGTTTGTCGACATCCTGTGCCTATACTTGGCAGTGCATGCCATGGTGGCTTCATTACTGGCGCAAGGGATGTACTTTTTCTGGCCCTCCATGAAGCCATCGCATGTGCGTGCTGGGGTTGTTGTCGTCTTTCTGCTGATGTGGATGCTGCCGCTGTTTGTCGTTGCATACTTCGAATCGCAACGGGCGTACAACGTGTTCAGCATGTTGTACGTGACCTCTCCATTCATCGCGATGGACGCAATGGGGAGCAACGCGTCGCGGATGACGATGCTGACCTTAGAACTGCTGGTCTGGGGGGGCATCATGTTAGCCTGTTGCCTTTGGCCGATGTTTCTCGCCTTGCTGGAAGTGGTGAATGCCCCAATTCGCACAACTCGCAACGATCGGGATCTGACCAACTCCAACGACCCGAACTCAGCCATGTTCGACGAAGACCACGACATGGCAGAGTCATGATGTCTCCCGTCGACCGACCGCCCACTTGCGACCGGTTGTCAGATCGGCAGGCTGAAAGTATTCTGTCGGGGATCATCTTGTAACACATCAACAGACCGCATAGACCAGAGAGATTGAGCGATGGACACAACGAATGGCGACCTGAATCGTAAACTTCGTATGGGCTTGGTCGGCGGAGGCCAGGGGGCATTTATTGGCCGGGTCCATGCGACGGCGGCGGTCATGGACAACCGGGCCGAACTCGTGGCCGGAGCGCTCTCTTCCAACCCAGACAAAGCCAAAGCGTCGGCTCCCTCTTATGACATCAAAGAGAACAGAGCCTACGGTTCGTACCTCGAAATGCTTGACACCGAAGCGGCGAAGTCGGAAGGGGATCGGATCGATTTCGTATCGATCGCCACGCCGAACCATACCCACTTTGAAGTTGCAAAGGCGGCCGTGGAACGTGGATTCAACGTCATCTGCGATAAACCGATGACATTTGATCTGGCCCAGGCGGAAGAACTGCTCAAACTCGTCGAAGCGAGTGACGTTGTCTTCGCAGTGTCTCACAACTACACCGGAACCCCACTGATCCGACAAGCCCGCGAGATGATTCAGGCGGGCGAACTCGGGGAAATCAACGCCATCCGATCAAGCTACATTCAAGGTTGGTTGCGGACCGCCCTCGAGAAGGAAGGACAGAAGCAGTCGGCTTGGCGGACCGATCCCTCCAAGAGCGGTGTCGCAGGCGCCTACGGCGACATTGGGACGCACGCCTACAACTTGGCGCGATATACGACAGGTTTGCTTCCTGACAAGGTGTCGGCTCACCTCAAGACATTTGTTGACGGTCGCAAACTTGACGACTACGGTGTCGCCACGGTGACATTCCAGAATGGCGCAATGGCGACAATCACCGCGAGCCAAATCTCTCATGGCCGCGAGAACGATCTGTCAATCCAGATCGACGGGACGTTGGGCGCACTCGAATGGCGACAAGAAACTCCCAATGCAATGACGTTTCGGCAGAACGGGAAGCCGCATCAAATCTACTTCCGGGACCCCAACGCGGCGTTTGCAACTGGCCTTCACAAGTCGGCCTGTCGCATTCCGTCGGGCCACCCCGAAGGGTATCTCGAAGCGTTCGCCAACGTTTACCGGTTCGCGTACGACGCGATGGCTCTCCGGGCGACCGGCCAGAAGTTCGAGAAAAAGAACACGGTTTACCCCAACATCTACGATGGAGTCGACGGGATGAACTTCATTGAGAAGTGCGTCGCATCGAGTTCTCAAGGTGGGGAATGGCTGTCGCTGGCACATGCGGCCTGTCGTTCGTAGGGTGTCGATTGGTCCATTGGTCAACGGCTCGCGACGAAAACAGACCGCAGCCAAAGTGGTGGTGTGTCTCTACGCCGCAGATTCCGGACGCTACGGGTACTATCGGGGCGCCGCTGTGCCAGTAGGATTGAATCGGTCGTAACGAACGCTCCGGCATGTTCCGTTCAGGCAACTGGGGTTTGCGGGCATCGTCATCGAAATCGTGCGGCTTACGCTTACCACCGACCTAGGTTTGAGGGCCAAGAGTCAGCTTTGTCGTCGTGACGTCGAGGCTGCTCTCCCTTTCATCTTGGGTGTTTTAAAATGCGTAGTAGTTCAAAGAGTCCTGAACGGTCTTCAATGCTGAGTGCTTCGACAATTCTCATCATCAGCGGCTTTCTTGTCGGATTGACTGTCGGCAAGATTGTTGCCGAAGAGATTTCCCCGTACGTCCTGTCCTGCGGCCTGGCAGGCTTCCTGGTCTTCATTGTGCTCGACCAGACCGCAAACCGCCGTGTTGTGGAACTGCAGGAGCAGGAGAAGAACCAGATGGAAGAACGGCTGAATCGACACGTTAACTCACTGAGCAGCGTGGGATTCACTCTTCCCCCAGCCAAGAATAATCTGCAAGAACTCGCAGAAGAACTGAGTCGCGATGGGGCGGAAAGCCGGGATGTCCTGTCAGATACAGCAGTGATCTAATTCAACCGATTCCGTATTTCTGGACATCATCAACGCAAATTGATGTTGTCACGGCGAAGTTTGTATTTCCTTCTCTTGTTGAAGGTCTTGAGGTAATACCGAGCCAGTCGACTCATCACCTGACGACTTGCCGACACCACGTTCTGATCACATTAAGTTTTAGGCCTCCTTTCATGAACGCCATCCGTCGATTCCTGTTCTCCGAAGAAGCCACGACGGCCGTCGAATACGCCGTCTTGCTGGCCTTGTTGATCCTGACAATGGTCTTTGGCATCAAGGCGCTTTCGAATTCAAGTACGGGACTCTGGTCCGGAAACATGGACAAGCTTGACGCTCACGGCTTTTAAGCGATCGTACAAGAAATGTTGCGGACGAGCGTTACTTCTCAGCGAAATGACGCGCAGTCACCCCACCTCGACTGTCGACTCCCCACCGCATCGGAGTCGACAGCCGAGGTGTTTTGCTATGATCTCGGCACTGGGGGCGATGCATCGCGGCCCTAAACGTGTGCCGATGGCATTTCGAGACCATGTCGTAAAGTTCGCCGCGATGGTCCTGTCCCCCAGTCCCAAGGCAGGACAGGATTTCCACGACACCGTTACCCCCACGAGGCTTGCTCATGTCGACTGCCGCGATTGCATTTGGGGGAAACATTGGGGACGTCAAATCGAACTACAATGCTGCCCGCGAGTTGCTTGAAAGCAACGGAGTTCATGTCGTCGCCGCGAGCAGCCTGTATGAAACAACTCCAGTCGGGTCAGAAACTGCCCAGCGGTATCGCAATGCTGCCTTGTTGGTCGAGACGTCGTTGAGCCCCCTGCCCTGTTTACATCTGCTGCAATCGATCGAGCAGCAACTTGGCCGGGTCCGGCAGACTCACTGGGGGGACCGCACGGTCGACCTCGACTTATTGCTCTTTGGCGACGAAGTCTGCCAAACTGACGAACTCATCCTGCCACATCCCGCCTGCTGGTACCGACGATTCGTGCTCGATCCTCTTTGTGAAATCGCTCCAAAGGCCAAACACCCTATCGCTCGAAAGAGTGTTCAGGACCTACAAATCGGCTTGTTGATGCGTCCCTTAACGTGTCAGTTCCTTGGGGCCGTCCTGGAGACTCGCGTCGCTCTCGTGGCTCATGTGAAACGAACTTTTGGCGATGTCGTGCATGTTTTGGCGGACGATGCCCCAAATTCCATCTTGCCGTTTTCCTTCCCTTCGCCAAACGTTTCGATCGAACTCCCGGCGCTCTCGGTCGTCGTGGAAGTGGGAACGGAACAGAATGTGGAAAAAAACGGCAGCACGAAGAATCCTCTGGAAGAGAATGTCATGACGAACTTTTGCTCAGTCGTCGAATACGCTCTCACAGCTGCACTCGATGAACCCCATCGCCTCGCTTGAGGGCTGCCATGAGAATGCCCGACAAGAGTCGTTGGTGCATGGGAAGATCTTCCTTTCGAGTCGCGTGGCAGATGCTTGTAAACTGGTCGCTGCATTGTTTCGCAATAAAAATGAAGACTCCTGCTGCGTTGTGACATGACGGGAAGTGGAGTCACTATGATTCGCGACATGTTAAAAGATGTCATTGTGACATCGCCATGTCGTCAGAATTGTCGAAACTGCAGGGTCCAGGGGGAAAGACCAAGACATTCGGAACGGGAACGATTGTCAACAAAAGCTGTATCTCTCGTCGCTGAAGTAGTTTACATCATTATATTGAAAAAACTTTGGGGAATGGCGCGAGACATGCGGTAAGTTCGTGCGTCTATGTTGAAAAGACCTATTCTTCAAAAAACTATTCGCATGCGAACTTTTTTTGAAACATTGGGGTCTTCTCAGCGTAACTACTACTGAAGAGTTTCTTGGCAGCATGGCAACTTTACAGGTTGCCCAAGGACGTTGCCGGGGGTCTGGCAGATCGCCTGCAAGATGCGAGGCGATGCCGGTCTGAAGAGGAGGAAAGTCATGTCTACCAAATATCGTCACCCAGCCATCAGGCAGTTTGCAGAGCATCAAGTTCGTTATGCACCGGTGGATGTGCGAATCGAACAAATGGACAAAGCCGAGCAATTGTTGCAGGAAATCGTCCCTGAGCAGCGTTACTACTACGCCGACGTTTGCGAACGAATCACCGCGTTTCGCCCCCAGATGTATCCGGACCTCCGAATCGATGGCACGGATCTGTTGCACGATCTCCCGCTGTTGGTGGAAGACCTCTCGGCGAGTGCGGACCTCCCGGTCGAACGGGCCCAGGAACCGGTCTTTACCGTCAGCCAGCTGAGCGAGCGATTCAATGTCTCTACGAAAACCGTTGATCGCTGGCGGAAGAGAGGGTTAGTGAGCCGACGTTTTCGCATCGGAAACCGAAGTCGCGTCGGCTTCCTGCGGTCGTCCGTTGATCGGTTCGTTCGCGATCATGAGGAAGAAGTCCTGCGTGGGGGACGGTTCGTCAAGTTGTCCGAGGCAGAACGAGAAGAAGTCATTTCCAAGGCTCGACGCCTTGCCCGACATGGGGCAAATCAGTCGGAAGTCATTCACCAGTTAGCCCCCGAGTTTGAAAGGTCCCCTGAAACGATTCGCTACACCATTCAACAGTTCGACCATGATCACCCCGAGTCGGCAGTCTTTCCGGACCGTACAACTCCGCTGAGTAATCAGTCTCGACAGGACATCTTCCAGCAGTTCCAGGCAGGACTGCCGGCCGATCGACTTGCTGAGGCATTCGGACGAACGTCTTCCAGCATCTATCGGATCATCACGTCGGAACGAGCAGAGCAACTGCTGGCCGAGTCGGTTGACTACATCGACAGCCCCGAGTTTCGGAAGCCGAACGCCGATCGAATCATCCTCGGGCCGGCTCCCGAAATCGACAGGAAGCAGGCTCGAGTCAAGGCCCCTCCGGGTTTACCTCCTTACCTCGCCAGCCTGTACACCGTCGCTCTGCTGACACGGGAAGAGGAAGGTTACTACTTCCGCAAGATGAATTATCTCAAGATGCAAGCCAAAAAGCTGCAAGAGAAGATCGACCGATCCCGTCCGAAGGCAAGCGATCTTGATCGACTCGAGGGGTTGCTGGCCGGCATCACCGAAGTGAAGAACTTCCTGATTCGCAGTAATCTGAGACTGGTCGTCTCGATCGCCAAACGGCACATGACTCCAAACGCCAGCTTCTTTGAGATGGTCAGCGACGGGAATATGTCACTCATTCGAGCGATCGAAAAGTTCGACTACTCGAAGGGGAACAAGTTCTCAACGTATGCCACGTGGGCGATCATGAAGAACTACGCCCGATCGATCCCCAAAGAGTTCAAGACCCTCGAACGGTTTCGGACCGGAACCGACGAAATCTTCCTCAGTTCGCCTGAAGACCGCAGCAGCCTGTATGGCGAAGAGCGGACGAATGCCGAACAGCATCAGGTGCTGATGTCGATTATTGGTCAGCTCGAAGACCGGGAGCGATCGATCATTCTACAACGTTATGGCCTCGAACAGGGGACAGAACCGCAAACTCTCGAACAGGTCGGACAGGACTTTGGCGTGACCAAAGAACGCATTCGACAGATCGAGACCCGCGCCTTGCAGAAGTTGCGAAAGATCGCTGCCGAAGAGAAACTGGAGATCCCGGGAATCTAATCGTTCCCAAGATCGCCCCTCAACATTCGTCGATCCCCAGGCCGACCTGGCCTGGGGATCGCGTTGTTTCTGGCGAAAGACGGAATCTCGACTTCCCTTGCACCTCCCCTCGACTTTTGGGGGGACAGTCGACAACATAGCCGCAGTCGCCGTTAAGGCACTGGGATAGACCTCAAGACACCGATTTTTGATCAGCAGACGGGATACGTGATGATCGGGATTATTGACTACGAGATGGGGAACCTGCGGAGCGTGCAGAAGGCTTTTGAACGGCTGGGGACTCCGGCACGCATTTGCTCGACCCCTGCGGACCTTCAAGGGATCGATGGGATGGTGCTCCCCGGCGTCGGAGCCTTTCGTGATGCAATCGCCGCATTGAAGCACAAAGGGTTCGTCGGTCCGATTCGTGACCATGTCGCGGCGGACATTCCCTTTCTAGGGATTTGTCTCGGGTTGCAACTGCTGTTCGATGTCAGTTATGAAGATGGCGAGCACGAAGGTCTGGGGATTGTGCCTGGGCATGTGGAGCGATTCGTCTCGCAACCGGGGCTGAAGATTCCACACATGGGCTGGAACTCCCTCGATATCGCCCGCTCGAATCCGCTACTGGACGAGATTCCTTCTGGGGAACATGTCTACTTCGTCCACAGCTATCATGTGGTTCCTGAGGACGACGCGGTCATCGCCGCCCGAGCCGATCATGGAGGGCCATTCGTCGCCATGATTGCGTGGAACCAGTTGTATGCCACCCAGTTTCACCCGGAGAAGAGCCAGTCTGTCGGCATGCGACTGTTGGACAACTTCGCCAAACAAGTTGCCGCCCCATCATCTCTCCGGTAGTGGTCGAAGGTCACGTTCCCGGGGAGCTTGCTCAACAATCCCGCATCGTGGCTGTTCGCCTTCGCCCCCGTGCCGAGTTAGTCGCGAAGGTCGTACTCTTTGATTTTTCGGTACATGGTGCGGGAGCCTATGCCGAGCATCTTGGCGGCTTCGTCGCGCTTTCCTTCGGAAAGTTCCAATGCTCGGGCGATATAAAAGCGTTCGACCTCTTCGAGTGGACGACCGATGAGACGGTCTGCTCCGGCCTGCGCGGGGAGTGGGGTGCCGTCTGGTTCAACTGCCAGCGGGGCAAGTTCGCCTGGCAGATCATCGACGTCCAGTAAGCCATCGACGTCGAGGGCGAGCATCCCTTCGAGGACGTTGCGTAACTGACGAATGTTTCCAGGCCAGTCATGAGACATCAGCGCTTGCCGAGCGGCCCGCGAGACTCCCTGCACTTCGCGCCCCATGCGAACCTGCAACTCCTTGATGAAGTGATCGATGAGCAAAGGGATATCTCCCCGTCGCTCTCGGAGCGGAGGGAGCGAGATTGTCACGACACTGATGCGGTAATAGAGGTCGCGTCGGAATGTTCCCTCATCGACCCCTTTCTTGAGGTCGGCATTTGTCGCTGCGACGAGACGGACATTGATCGGCTTCTCTTCGTTCGACCCCACTCGTGTGATCCGGCGGTCTTCGAGAACCCGCAGCAATTTGATTTGTGTCTCCATCGGCATTTCGCCAACTTCGTCGAGAAACAACGTCCCTCCATTGGCATGTTCGAACCGGCCAATTCGCTTGTTGGCCGCCCCGGTAAACGCCCCCTGCTCGTGTCCAAACAACTCACTCTCGACAATGCTTTCGGGGAGTGCGGAAATGTTCAGGGGAACAAACGGCTTATTCTTACGAGGACTGTTTTGATGAAGTGCTCGGGCAACCAGTTCTTTCCCTGTACCGCTCTCTCCGAGGATGAGCACGGTTGTGTCAGTCGGAGCGAGGTTCTTTAGCTGTTCGATGACACGGTTCATTGCAGGCGAATTGCCGACGACCCCTTCAAAGCCGAATTTTTCGTCGAGACGTCGACTAAGAGCGATGTTGCGGCGGATCAGTCGGACCTTGGCAGCCGCCTTTTCGACGGCAGTTCGAAGTTCCCGAATGTCGAGCGGTTTGGTGAGGTAGGTGTAAGCCCCCCCTTGCATCGCGGTGACGGCGGAGTGAATCGAGCTGTGACCGGTGAGGACGATCACCTCGGCTTCCGGGAGTTCTTCCTTGGTTTTCTGGAGGATGGCGAGACCATCGTAGTCGTCCATTTTGAGGTCAGTGATGACGATGTCGAAGTTCTCTCCTTCGATCTGTTCGACCCCTTTTTTCCCGGAGTTGGCGACCGTACACTCGCAGCCGATTCGCTCCAGACTTTCCGAAACCGCCAGCGCGTGCCCCTCGTCATCATCCACAATCAAAACACTGACCGGGATGTGTGACAGATCGGAATCGGTCGCGGGATTGGAAGCAGTCATGGGCAAAGGATTCGGTCGGACAAGTCATCGGGCAACTCCCGAAACGGGAGCATAACAACGATCTCCGAAGAAATCGACACCCCCCTCAAAGCCCGACCTTTGCAAGGTCGGGCCCCGTTCGATCAACGAACCGCTGCGTTAATGGATTCGATCGCCGTCTCGCAGAGTTGCTGCACCAGATTGGCGGGCATGGCGGGGGCGGGCATAAGGACGACGGTGTCTCCAAGTGGTCGCAAGACGAGTCCCCGTTTGCGTGCTTCGAGAGTCACGCGGTGACCGGTCCGACGTGCAATCGGGAACGAAACCAGTCCATCCCTTTTCTGCACCAATTCGATCCCGACCATCACCCCTTTCTGGCGGACCTCGGCGACATGTGGATGGTTGTGCAGTGGGGCAAGCGACTTCGCCATGAGTTCCTCATTGCGACGAACATTGTCGAGCACAGAGTTCTTCTGGAAGAGGTCTAACGACGCAAGAGCCGCTGCGCACGCGAGGGGATTGCCGGTGTAGGTGTGTCCGTGGAAGAAGGTCCGACCTTCGTCGGGCGTTCCGAGAAACGCATTGGCGATGGCATCGGTCGTCATTGTGGCAGCGAGTGGGAGATACCCACCGGTCAAACCCTTTGCGAGGCAGAGGAAATCGGGGGTGACCTGTTCCTGTTCCGAGGCGAAGAGTGTCCCAGTTCTCCCGAAACCGACCGCGACTTCATCGCAGATGAGCGGAATGCCGTGTTCGGCTGTCAACTCGCGAATCCGTCGCAAATACCCCGGCGGATGGACGAGAATCCCCGCTGCACCTTGCACGAGCGGTTCGACAACGAACGCGGCAAGTCGATCGGCATGCTGCTCGATGATCTGTTCCAATTGTGTATCGCAATGGACGAGATACTCTTCTGCGGTTTGGCCTGTTGGTCGCCTGAGTGTGACGGGTGAGGGGACGCTCACCGTCGGGAAGAGCAGTTGACCATAGACTCGATGAAACAGATCGATGCTCCCGACGCTGACCGAGCCGACGGTATCGCCGTGGTAGGCGCCGCGAACGGTCGCATACAACGAACGTCGGCCCTCGGAGTCGCCCGTCTGGCGATGGTACTGAAGTGCCATCTTGAGTGCCGCTTCGACTGCGGTCGATCCACTGTCGGAGTAGAAGACATGATTCAGGCCATGAGGGGTTGCCCGGACTAATTCGTGGGCGAGTTGAATTGATGGTGGCGAAGAGAGCCCCAACAGTGTCGTATGCCCGACTCGATCAAGTTGTTCGCGAATCGCCTGATCGATCTCGGGGACGCGATGCCCATGCACGTTGCACCACAGCGACGAGATGCCATCGAGATAATGGTTCCCCTCGATATCGATTAGCTCGAATCCATCTGCCGACTCAATGATTGGCGGGGATTCTTCTCGATACGCCTGCATTGGGGCGAACGGATGCCAGACGTGCCGGTTGTCCCAGTCGCGAAGTTGTTGTGAGTTCGGGGATGTCATGGTGTCGGCAAAACAATCGAAGAAGCGGATCGAACGAGATCGGGACAGAGGAGGCCGACCGGGTCTCGAACCCCGAGCGTCGTCGCGGCCAGCAACAACTCGCCATGCGTGAACCCTGCACTCTGTCCCATCAACTGAGCCTGCCCCTCGACCAGATGAAACACTCGCTCTTTCCCCGGCGGAAACTGCGACCGATAGGCCCGAATGGCGGCAACCTTCTGGGCGTACGTCGCCGAGATGTCGACGACGAAGGCTCCGCTGCTTGGTGGAGACTCCAGCGTACTAAAGCCGAGCGAATACCAGAGTTGCTTTCGAATGGTATGCACCGGGAGTCCATCAAAGTGCTCGTCCCACTTTGAGAGTCGGGAGTAGAAGATCCCCGCATCGGTGATCTGCATTGCCTGCCAGTGGTCGGGCGATGCCATCGGTGTCTTCGCCGCCAACCCGAGCACGATGGCGGGTCGATAACGTCGAAACACCTTGGCGAGTTCGACTCTCGCCTCGAAACAATCGAAGAGGCGTCGATTGGGAAGCGTGAGCGTCTCGCGGACTTGGACGCCGAGTTCCTTCGCGGCCAGTCGTGCCTCTTCGAGACGTTGTTCGGGGCCACTGCTTCCGGGTGTCGGCTCCCCATCGGTCAGGTCGACAATCCCGACTCGATACCCCTGTTTCACCATCGCCGCGAGTGTTCCGCCGACAGCGATCTCGACGTCGTCCGGATGGGCTCCCACCGCAATAACGTCCAACTTCTCGGGTAACTCAGCCGCCACAAGTCTGTCCTTCTTAGTCACACCGACCGCCGGTTACAAAGCCAGCAGCGGTTGAGGTTGCAAACAATCTCAACAGTCGAAATAGGTCGCGAATTCCCAAGGGTGTGGACGCTCTCGGAGTGCTTCGCATTCGCGGGTCGTCTTGTACCAGATCCATGTGTCTATGACGTCTTCCGTAAACACGTCTCCTCGCAGCAGAAACTCATGATCGTTTCGCAGGGCGAAGAGGGACTCTTCCAAAGTCGCAGGAACCTTGGGGAAGGCACGCAGTTCTTCTGGTTGCAAGTCGTAGATGTCTTTGTCGAGCGGGGGTCCGGGATCGATCCGATTTTGCACTCCGTCGATTGCCGCCATCAACAGAGCCGACATCGCGAGGTACGGATTGCACGACGGGTCCGGGCATCGAAACTCGAACCGCTTGCTGGTTGGGTCGGCAGTATGCACGGGAATCCGAACGGCTGCCGATCGATTGCGGAAGCTGTACGTCAAGTTGACCGGGGCCTCGAACCCTGGGACAAATCGGCGATAACTGTTCGTGGTCGGACAACAAAACGCGAAGAGCGCGGGGGCATGACGCAAGATTCCGCCAAGAGCATGCATGGCGATGTCGCTTAGCCCCCCATAGCCCGCACCGGCAAACAGCGTCTGATCCCCCTTCCACAAGGAGAAGTGCAGATGCAGCCCCGACCCGTTGTCGTTCCAGATCGGCTTGGGCATAAAGGTGGCGATCTTCCCATGTCGGGCCGCAACGTTCTTGACGATGTACTTGTATCGCAACAGGTGATCTGCTGTTTTCACGAGTGACCCGAACCGGATGTCGACTTCGCATTGTCCTCCTGACGCCACTTCGTGATGCTGCCCCTCTACTTCGATACCGCAGTCTTGCAGTGTCAACATGATCTCGGTGCGGAGTGCTTGCAAGGTGTCCGCAGGAGGCATCGGGAGATACCCTTCTCGTCGTCGAATCTGATAGCCCCCGCTCGCGGGAAGTGTCGAACCTCCGGTGCCGTTTCCATCAAAAGAGCCACGATTTCCTCCTCCCGATACTCCATCACCATACGGCCCGCGGTCCCTGCGGCGACTACCACGATTCCACTCCCCTTCATGGCTGTCGACGTGGTAATACGCTTCGTGTTCGTTCTGGTCGAACCGGACGTCGTCGAACACAAAGAACTCTGCTTCCGGGCCGAAGTTTGCGGTGTCGGCGATCCCCGTTGATTGCAGATAAGCCTCTGCTTTGCGGGCGATGTTGCGAGGGTCTTTGCGGTACTCTTCTCGCGTGATCGGGTCGAGGATGTTGCAGGTCAGCGCCAGTGTCGACTGCATGAACGGATCAACAATGGCGGTCTCGGACTGAGGCACGACCAGCATGTCGCTCTCGTTGATTGTCTGCCACCCCGGCATCGACGACGCATCAAATCCATACCCTTCTTCAAAGCTCGCCTCGGTCAACATCCGTACGGGCACGGTAAAGTGCTTTTGAGTCCCCGGAAAGTCCATAAAGCGGAGATCGACCGCCTTGATCTCCTCGCGCCGACATAGGGCCAAAACTTCTTTCGGAGTCATCAATCTGTTCACTCTAGATGTCCAGGTGGTTCCCGTTCAACAGCCCACCCTCGTAGGAGAAGTGGTACTGCGGAGCACATGTCGAAGGGGAGCATTCTGTCATACAAGGTAATGCAGCAACCCCAGAACTACCATCTTGCGACCGCATCAAGACTGATTTTGCCTCTCTCAGCGGCAAACGTTCGACTTCTGCTTCCTCACGGTCCCCTTGGTCAACCCTGTCCGCAGCAGTCAATTTCAATGCGAAGGGGCCCCCCTGAGAACGTCCTCAGGAGGGCCCCATTGTTTTCGCTGGACACTTGGCGGTGAACGGGAATCAACTGGACGCGACTCACGCCGCCTCCAGACAACTCGCTTCCGGAAGTGGAATTCGCTGAGGCAGATCGACCTTAAGATATCGTTCGCCACGGGTGTCGTAGAAATAGACACGGTTCAGGTCCGCTGTCCAGATGGCGCCGAGCCGAATTTGACGCGGCCCTTTCAACAGGAACTGCACTCCACAGAGGCGTTCTCCCTGCATCAGGGCCAGCTCTTTCATCGCAAACTGTTCAGCCAGCAAATTCTCCTTTTCGCACAACGTCAGGTGAATGAACGAACGCAAATCGTCCAAAGAGGTCATCGTCGGGATCGTCTTCGTCATGGTGTGATTCAAGGGAACTCCGGAATCCAGGTTGGGGAACAGAGAGTTCAGCAGCGGATGAGGTATCGGCCTGCAGAGTCCCACTTCTCCCGCCCGATCCGGTCGGCTGGCGTCACCCGCAGGATGTCCCCAGTCCGCCTAATC
This sequence comes from Planctomycetaceae bacterium, assembly GCA_041398965.1. GTDB lineage: Bacteria > Planctomycetota > Planctomycetia > Planctomycetales > Planctomycetaceae > JAWKTT01. The sequence continues at coordinate 14,411 of JAWKTT010000055.1, forward strand.
GATACAGCAGGTCGATCTGCGATTCATTGTCAGCTTCCCGCTCCCTACAACTCAGGACACCTTCAAGTTCTCGAAGCCTCACTTTCTCAGTCATCAAACATTGTGGCGTGATGTCGCATGCATTCCCCCGGTTGAAGAGATCCGAATATCACTGTGAAGCGACGCAAACTTTGACGCTTGCGAAGTCTGCGTACTTCTCAAAGAGCTTCCGCAATTTGCAGATGATAAGTTGGCATGCTTTGCCGCTTCGCCATTACTGCCCCCCCATCGGCTGTTTCCGCCGACCTCGTGAAACTGGAGTGATAGGTTTGAAGACCGAACCCACACTGCACCCCACGTTCCCGTGTTTGCCACTCGGGGAATCTCAGGAGGACCACCCATGTTTGGAGTCAAGACGCTTCTCTTTGGACTGACGATTGGAGCTGGCGGAATGTTCGCCGCCGACCGCTACCATCTGGTCAACACCCCCGATGGCTACGTCGTCATTCCACGTGTGCAGTCCCCCGCGCTGCTCGATAGCTACGCTAATGTCCGAGGTTGGGGAACCGAACAGTGGTCTCGAAACATCCCCCTCAGCCAGGCGATCGTCGCCGGTGGTCGGGGAGACTTGATCTCCGAAGGAATTCGGTCAGATCTTTTGCGTCAGGCCTCTGAAGGACTCGGACTGACTCAGGGTTCGAACGGTCAAGAGTTGGAAGCCCGCACGTTGCAGCACAGCCCAAACGCCGGATCGGCGGGTGCCCCCGAGATCATCTTCGGCCAGTCAGTCAGCGAAACACGCCCTTCGCCCCCCGCAACCAGCGGTGGTTCGCTGCTCGATCGATTGCAGCAACAACTCCAGTCAAACCCCCTCAACTCCAAGGCCACCTCGAACAAGGCGGGGGTTCCCTCGGCATCTCAGGGAGGCGTGACCGGAGCAGGTTGGAGCGACTTTCAAGAACGTCCTCTAACCCGCGACATCGTCCCGAATTCAACCTACGGATCATCGATCCCCGCGAGCGTCCCTCGTCAACCAACAGGCAGTTCGATCCCGACGGGTTTTCAATCTCAGCCTGGTCAACCAGTTCCCACGACAACTTCCGTCGGGACATCATCGCTGCCACAATTCCAGTTCAGAGTCTCTCTCAGGTAATGGATTCTCATCCTTATCTAACGTGGTGACAAACGCCGCCACGCGATGACATCGTCGACCGAGTTCACAGGAGTCGACACGACTTCGTCAACGCCCACTGGGGTCATCGACAATGGCATCCAAAACCTGAAGACTCTCGCCACGGAACCATTGCGTCAGATTGTTACCGAGAACATTCAGAACCTCCCCCAATCCATCGCCCCCACAACCGGTTCGAGATCGTACTATTCTGCATCTCAGTCGGGACAAGATTTTCCACTTGGAGTGAATGCCGAGCGACTGCAAAGTCAGATTCCCGTAACCGTGCGAGATGGTCTCCAGTCTCTCCTCCCCCGCACCCGCTCCCTTCCGGTCGACAACGATCTGCCACAGGTCGCCCCGTTTTAGCTCGCCGTCGTTTCTGGCGCGGGGTCGTTTCTGGGGCGGGGCCAATAGAGCAAAGCCACAACGCCAAAACAAAACTGCTGAGAACTGATCGCGCCTTGGGGAGTCTCGGTTGATAAAGTGTTGCAAGTCGATCTCCGTTTCGGCTATCGAGCGGAGAATGTTATCGTAGTGGCGAGCAATCCTTAATGAAGCAGTTTCAACAAGAATCAGCCGCACAAGTGGCGACTCAGGATCCTCCCACGGAGTTGTCATCGCAATCGCTCCTTGGGTACTGGCGTCGAAAGTCGACGGTCATCGCGGCGTTTTCGCTATTGGCGATCGCCTTGCATCTCGTGCTGCGTTTCCGGTTTCACATGCGGCCCGAGGTAGCCCAGACTCCACTTTTGGCGACGTTGGTCCTCGGTGGATTGCCATTGCTGTACGACTTGTTGCAAAAGCTGTTGCAGAGGAATTTCGGCTCGGACCTGCTCGGCGGAATTTCTATCGTGACTTCCGTACTTCTGGGTGAGTACCTTGCTGGATCGATCATCGTCCTGATGCTCTCTGGCGGTGAAGCTTTAGAAAGTTATGCGCTACGCAGTGCGTCATCTGTTCTGGCCGCACTCGCCAAACGTATGCCTTCGGTGGCCCACCGGAAACGAGACTCCGAGATCGTCGATGTCGAATTGCAAGATGTTGCAGTTGGCGACACCCTGGTCATCTTTCCGCACGACGTTTGCCCCGTGGATGGTGTCGTGGTCGAAGGTCGCGGTTCAATGGATGAGTCCTATCTCACCGGTGAGCCGTTTCAACTCATCAAGACCTCTGGTTCAACGGTGATCTCGGGCGCGATCAATGGCGACACCATGCTCACGATTCGTGCGACTCAACTCGCTGCCGATTCTCGCTATGCCAAAATCATGGAAGTCATGCGAGAATCCGAATCCAAACGTCCGCACTTGCAGCGATTAGGAGACCGGTTGGGGGCGTTCTATACGCCGGCGGCTGTCACTGTCGCACTCATTGCCTGGACCCTCAGTGGTGAAGCGACTCGATTCTTGTCAGTTCTGGTCATTGCGACCCCCTGTCCCCTGTTGATCGGAATTCCAGTGGCCATCATTGGTTCGATCTCACTTTGCGCTCGACGTGCGATCATCGTCAAGAGTCCCATCGTGCTGGAACAGATCGCTCAGTGTCGCACGGCAATCTTTGATAAGACGGGCACCCTGACCTATGGCGAGCCGACTCTCACAGAGAACTTGACCGCTCCCGGCTTCGATCCGACGGAAGTGTTGACGCTTGTCGCCAGTCTGGAACGATTTTCGAAACATCCTTTGGCGAGCGCACTTCTCGCTGCGGCGAGCAAGGCGGGGATCGAGTTGCCGGAGGCAACAGAAGTTGGGGAGCAACCGGGACGCGGATTGGTGGGAACCGTTTCCGGGCATTCGGTGCAAATTACGAGTCGCAAGAAACTCGCACAGCAGAACATCGCCGGCATCGACGAAATCCCTCCTGTTGCGGGGGGATTGGAGTGTGTTGTGGCAATCGACGATCGTTACGCCGCAACCTTACGATTCCGCGATGCACCCCGATCTGATAGCCGTTCGTTCGTAAATCATCTCGCACCCCGACACCATTTCCAACGTGTGATGCTCCTGTCGGGCGACCGTGAATCGGAGGTTCGCTACCTCGCAGAACAGGTGGGAATCACCGAGATTTTTGCAGAGAAGAGCCCCGAGGAAAAACTGGCGATTGTTCGACAGGAGACGACTGAAGCGAAGACATTGTACGTGGGCGACGGCATCAATGACGCACCCGCCATGATGGCCGCGACGGTTGGCATGGCGATCGGCCAGAACAGTGATGTGACCGCTGAAGCCGCTGGCGTTGTCATCATGGACAACTCGCTGACAAAGGTGGACGAGTTCATGCACATCAGTCGCCGTATGCGTCGCATCGCACTACAAAGTGCCGTCGGAGGCATGGCACTCAGTCTCATTGGAATGGGGTTGGCAGCCTTCGGATACCTGACACCTGTCGCCGGCGCCATTCTCCAGGAGATCATCGACGTTGTCGCAGTATTAAATGCCTTGCGTGCTGCTTTCCCCCCCAAAGTGATGCACGACCTTTAGTCTCCAGTTCCACGAAACACAGGCAGCTCGACGATCATAATGGACACTTCGACCCAACTCAGGCTGGGGGAACATCATCCGGGACTCAGCGAAGCTGATACACCTTCTATGCAACAATTTGTTCCTGGTGACCTCGAGCACTTATTTTGACAGAACCGCATCGACGTGGAACAGTTTGAGGTCATCACGAGCTTCCAGATGCGAAGAAACAAGTAGCGAAGATGCTTTCTCTCCTCTCAGCACCATTTCCAACCGACATCCGAAATGTGTCGCCTGACATCATTGCGACGAGTTACGTCGAACGCCAATGAATCGTCTGTCTGCCAAGAGGCACGAACGATTCGAGTATCGCAGGGAGCACTTTGAAGTGCCTCGCACTCTCACTGATCGGCTTCAATGCGCGCGCAGCGTCGATAGCCGTCGTCGACATGACGGCTGGAGCGATCGTCCTCGTGCCATTGTCCTGTGCTCCCGGAATGACCACACTATGGACTGCAAGAACAACCATCATCCCCTCCAAGAATTCGTAACATCAACTGGCCCGACAACCTGTGGCCATTTCTAACAGACTCCCATCCTGTCGTAGAGTATCGTTGTGCGCGGGCCGCACTTGTTCGAGAAGTTGACGGAGACCAGCTGATGAAAAGGCGTCCTATTCCTGTGCTTCCCATGTTACGATTGCTGGTGATGCTTCTAGCGGTCATCACCAGTCCTCAAACAGAGAATGCGGCGGCGGAGCCAGTGGGGGAGAACGTCACAGAAGGAGAGCACCTGTTCGTTCGTCGCATTGCTCCGTTGCTGGCCGAGAAGTGTCTTGCCTGTCATGGGAACGACGGCACTGACCTCAAGGGGGAACTTGACCTTCGCAATCGTGCTGGCTTACTCAAAGGTGGTGAGAGCGGAGCGGGGGTGGTCGTTCCAGG
>JAWKTT010000056.1:0-18275 GCA_041398965.1 Planctomycetaceae bacterium
GCTTATCGTCTGGTTCCCGACTCCACTCCGGAGAGCATGGCGAAAGCAGAGATTCTCTATGGCTTGCCAATTCAGTCGGTGATATGTGAAGTCGGGGCCCGTCCGACGGAGCAGCGGGGCAAGGTGACCGTAAAAGGCTATGCGCTCCCCCCTGGCGTTCCGGGTCGCACGATCGAACGGGTCGAACTGTCGTCCGACGGCGGTCGCACCTGGCAGACCGCCACGCTCGATGCTCAGTCAAAGCCCTACTGTTGGAGACTTTGGGAAGCTGAGGTGCGGGTGACTCAACGCACAGAGAAACTCATCGTTCGAACCATAGACTCCGCATGGCAGATGCAGCCAGAAACCGTCCCTTGGAACGCCAAAGGCTACATGCAAAACAGCTGGCACACCGCCGACCTCTCTTAACCCTCGATCAACAAACATTCTTTCCCATCAAGTGTCGAAGTGGAATCGTCGGAATACTCCAGGTCTAAGATTTCTGCGTCACCGACGCGTCTTGCATGGCCTATTGCAAACCCTATGCAGGCCTTAGTTTTCCTCAGGAGTATTACGATGAAGCTTACCCTGTCATTCTTGGCGTTGATGCTTGTGTCGGCCACTGCGGCTCATTGTGCAGAGCCAGCAGCCAAACAGTTCCTTCGGTATCTCTATGGTGCAGAAGGCATCGAGCTTGCGGACGTCTGTCATCCGTCAGATGACGCTTGGATGCTTCGCGGCACGAGGAACGAGGGGGCACTGGCTGAACTCAACCGTCTGAAGTTTACTGACAAGCCCTCTGGAATCACATCCGGCGTAATTCGCAGCGACATGTTCTTCGTCGAGACACGCGATGGAAAGGTTGACCCTGCTTTTAATCTCAGTGGCATTTATTCGACACATCGCCAACTGGTCCACTTCTTTGTCTACGCTTGCTTGTCGCAGAATCGTGATTTAATCGAGCGACTGACAACGGACGCCACCAAGGTCAAGCTGGACGGCCCGAAGGCGGCGTCCGGCGAATTGGGCCATTATGGTGCGATTATTGAGACGTTGCCCGTGATTCGATCCAGCCAGCCAGTGGATGACGCCAAAAGCAAGACCGTCACCTATCGCATTCCCTTGGGCGACGAGGGGGTCTCGCTCACACTTGTTAGGCAAGGGGGTACTTGGAAAGTTGACACGTCCACCGCAGTTCAAGTGCCATTGGAGTTTTTCTTTCAATAGCTAGTCAGGGTCGGCTGTTAAAATCCAAGTTCTTGAACATCGCAGTTTGCCTTGGACATGGGCACTCTCTTAAATTGTCCGTTCTTAGCCTTCACTTACCCATGTCGGATGTGAAGTGTCAACGAACACCAATTCGCGCGATTGCCAAACACTTTGATGTAATCTATGTACACCCTGCGTGTGGTATTAAATGACGGGAGTCGTCCACAATCCGCACAACGGACCGAACTCTGCTCAGAGGCGGGTTACTACACGGAAGAAAACCGTTTACTCGGTAGAAGCTTGGGCAAGTTGAGCCTTTTCGTAGCGCATACTCACTGCGACTCGGGGTTCTGGTGGAGGAGTAATGAGCGTACCGATCCCAGTAGCGATTCAATTATGGCGTGGTAGAAGGGGCGGTCAGTTTATTGAGGCTCCAGAGGCGGATGGTCCAGTCGGTGCCGCCGGTGGCGAGTGTATCGCCATTGGGAGAGACCGCCACACTGAGGACGCCGCTGCGATGTCCGACGAGTGGTCGAGGTTCGACTGCGGAGGTGTCCCAGAGATACGCGGTCCCTTTCAAGAAAGTCGCGTCGCACGTCCCGATGAGGACGTGCTTCCCATCTCGCGTAAATTCGATGTCGCGAATCTGTTGATCGACCGTGCCGGAGGTCATCAGTTCTTTGCCATTAAGGTCGAAGAGGGTGACACGCCGGTCCTCACGGGCCAGTGCGATTGTTTTCCCATCTCGAGACAGAGCGAGGCCGTGTCCTTTCGACGGGATGTCGAACTGTTTGGTCAACTCACACGATTGCGTATCCCAAAACTTCAGTTTGTTATCGAGTCCCGTCGAGAGGATTGTCTTCCCGTCAGGGGTGAGGGCGGCACCGAGCAGCTGGTTGCCATGCAATGCGTTGATGTGCCGCTGTGAGACGCCGGTTTCGGCATCCCAAAACGTAATGTTTCCGTCGGTCGACGCGGTCGCCAGGAAGGTGCCATCGGGCGACATGTGCATCTCATGAACCCTCCCGGGCAACTGTCCCAATTGACTCAAAGCACCCTCCGCCGGAATCATCAGTAGGACTCGTCCGCCCCCTGTCGTGCCGATGAGGGCACCGGGCACCGGCGTCGGCAGAACACGTTCTGCGATGCCGAACTCGCGACGATCGATTCTTTGATGAGCGACATGCTGCTTTGTTTTGACGTCATAAATTGTGAACCATCCGTCCTCACGAGTGGCGACATAGAGCTGCTTGCCGGTGTCATCAAAGGCCACGTCTTCCACCCTCGACAGGCAGTCGGCAATAATATCCGTTTGCTCACCCTCTAAGAGATCGAGCCTGACGGTGCCCCATGCGTCCCCCCAGTCAGGGCTCCCTGCGACTTGAACGTGGTGTCTTGCGATGTCGATAAGAAACTCCCGGTCGCGGGCCATCTTACTGATAAACATAGCCCTTTCCAAAAGGTCAGCATTATTCGGTGAGTCAGCAATTAGCTCCTTCAATCCTTGCTTCGTGTCGTCCCAGCGAAACTGACCGGTGGAGAAAGCACTCCATGAATACGGTTCGCCAAAGGAAGAGAGCACCACCTTCGCATAGCTGCGGTGACCGCTTTTGTTCTTGGTTAGCCCCAAACAAAAGTCCGCGAACTCTTGCTGTTTCGTAGGGGTGCCGTACCACTTCAGTGATAAGTAAAACGCTCCGGATGAGACCGTTTTGAGATAGGTGGGGTCGATTTCGACAGAGCGGCGGACTGCCGCTTCGACAACATCATACCCCTGCCCTAATCCCATCGCACAGCCAATGCGGATTTGATAAGCAATGGGGTTGTCGTCTTGACTCTGAATGGCACGCTCGACGTGTGTTTCTGATAATGTCAGCCGTTCCTGGAAGAGTTTATACTTTGATTCTGTGACGGTACTGCGCGCTCCGTCGCCTCGAGCGAACCAGGCATATTGCTTGTAGAACTGGGCTAGGGCGAGGTTCGCAGAACTGGAATTCGTCTCCTCGACCCATCCCCTGAGTTCTTGTTCCCGTTGCTGCCACTGCGCCTCAAGCGTTCGATCAAACAAAGAGCCCCCCAGCGTCTCAATCAGATACGGAGCAAAATGTTCCTTGTCACTAAAACAACTCTTCGTCTTCAGGGCTTCTGTAATTCCCTCATCCAGCTCGACATACTTACGCGACTTTAACCTCAAGGCATTCGTGTTCCCATAAATATATTTCTGCTCATTAAGGTCAAACGATGAAAGGTAATCACCGATCATGTCGATCGGGCGAGTGACGACGAGCATCGGTTTATTGTACTTTCGGGTTCGGATACTAAATGATTCTCCCTTTCGACACTCGCGGAAGAAAATCGAGTAATGCTCCATCCAAGGGCAATCACCGACTCGAACCCAGCCCTGAGCATTCAGCTCAATTCGATCGAGCCGGTCTGCTTCGGCAATCCGGCCATCGTAGTGCCAAGATGCAAGTAGGAAGACCGGCCCGGACGTCTCGACCGTAAAACTGGCGATTTCCTTCGCTGGGTCTGTCGCAAAGACGTCGGGCCAGTATTGAACACCCCCTTGCAAATAAATCGGGACTGTTTCACCACGTAGGATCGGAGTGGGGCGCATGGCGACCGCCTCGATTCTAACCAGATCGTCAGGAAGGGCGAACGATTCGCCCAAGCTCCACGCCCGGAGGTTGGGGGAGTTCCCGGCCGTCACGAAGCGGTTCCCCTGCGGAGAGACCGCAATCGCTCGATCTAACGTAGGAGGGGGATAGTGCTTCATCATTGAATGAGCAGCATTGATGGTGAGTGTCACCAGTTCACACTTCCAAGGTTCTCGGTCGCTGCCACTGGTGACGATCAGTTCTCCACGGCCCGGAACAAAGGCGATCGCCCGTGCTACATAGGGAAGTTTACTTCCCGAATTCCATGTATTTTCGCCACTGACGGCATCCCACACACGGACCATTTGGTCGTTTCCCGACGACGCAATCGTCGCACCATCCGGCGAAAACTGGACGCAGCGACACGACCCTTCCGTCGTCAGCTTCCATGATTTCAGTACTTTCAAGTCGGGCGTTGACCACAGCGTCGCGGTCCCGTCCTGACCGCAGGTCACGATTTGAGGCAGTGCTTCGTTGGGCGAAACCGACACGCCGCACACCCCTTGATGTGGACGATCAACCAGTGCCAGTTGTTTGCCCGTTGCCAACTCCCAAATCGCGACGTGCTCCTGCTCCCCGATGCTCACCGCGTGCAGACCATCAGCCAACATCTGCACATCGGACACATAACTCGAATGCTTGCCCCACTTGTCGAGTCGAGCGGTTGCTCGATCGAGGCGGAATACCCCTCCTGTCGATGTCCCGAGTAAAAACCCCGATTCGTCCGGGAGCAACGAGAAACTCGTGATCTCATGATCGGGGACAACCCAGCCCCCCTTGGGGGTGACCGCAGCGGCATCCCACTCTCGCAGGATGTGCGAACCCGAAGAGTAGAGCGTCTTCCCGTCGGCAGAGTACCGCAGATCAACGACCACGTTCGGATCAGCTCCATACCAGAGATACGTCGGATCGATCGACCACTGCTTCTCGTTTGAGGCCACCACCTGAGGAGTTTTCGGCGAAGTGTCGGGAGTTGATGGGGACGTTCTCTGAGCATGTCCGCCCATCGCCAACTGTTCATGCTGCATCTTGACGAAGTTGACCTTTGGACCGACCGCCAAGTACGGCCTCGCATACTTCTGGGTGCGGATCGAGAACTTCTCACCGGTCTTGCACTCGCGTCCGAAAATACGATGCTTCGCCAAATAGGGATACTCGCCAAGATCGATCCAACCTTGATCTTTTAGAGTCGCTGGAGTCTCCAAGACCACGCCGCGACCCCCTGGAAATGGGGTTATGAGATACACAGGCCCATCAGAATTCACTTCGAAGATGGCCGTGTTCGTTTCCGGGGTCTCGTCTCGTTTATCGGGCATGATCACCAGGCCGCCATTGAGGTACGCCGGGATATTGTCCCCCTTGATGGGGAGCATGTGCATCCCGACAGCGGTGACCACAGTGACCCCATCGCCCGGTGTGGGCGATGGTTTCGACTTCTCCCAGGTCAACAGGCTCCCCTCTTCGGTCCCCCCCACAATGCGGCTGCCATCGCGAGAAACCGACATCGCATCCTTGATCCAGTATGCCCCCGCAAGAAAGTGAAACGTCTTCGCTTCGTAGTCCCAGAAACCGGCCTGACGTTTACTCAACTCTTTATTACCAGTCGCCATCGCGATCACTTTTGTGTCGCCGACAAACTCAACCTGCGTCGGCAGCAAGTGCATCTTCTTCTCTGAGTAAAACTTTCGCGTTTTCACACTAAAAATCCGAACCAGTTGCTTCTCGTCTCCGATGACGAGGAACTCCCCATTCGCCGAGAAGTTAAATAGGTTGCAAGATCCACTTGTCGCGGCGGCCCAAGTGGCGAACTCCTTTAGCTCGGGAAACGTCCACAGCGACGCCCGACCATCAGCCCCACACGTCGCGAGCAACTCGCCGTATCGATTCTTCGCCCCATCCGCGAGCGCGATCGTCGACGTCCCGCCGTGCGGAAGAGAGAGCTTGCCGACTTCCTTCCCCGTCACGGCATCCCACACGATGACATCGTCATTCAAGGTGACGAGAAAGCGTCCATCCTGCGATGCCAGCAGTTTGCGAACCGCTTTCTCCGAAGTGCAAAACTCTTGTGATGTCCCATCTTTTAGATCGAATCGGAACACCTTCCCCGACAAACAACCGAGGTATGCCACCTGCTCATCGGCACTCAACGCAAAGCAGTTCAACTGCTCGCCGTCGACCTGCCACTCTCCCGCCGGTCGCACATCGGCCGCTTCCCACTTACGTAATCGATCGACACCTAATGAATAAAACTGTTCGCCCGACTTCCCCCATCGCAACTGCAAGACACTCCCGCGATGTGCCCCGTTCCACCCATCCGTTGGCAATGTCGGCCACGAGTCGTTCGTGGGGGCATCATCTGCACCCAACGGGTTCGACGCCCCGGCACCCAGCATCAGTAATAAGGCCCAGAACCAGCCACCCCAGATCAGCTGGATCAAACCAATGCGCCCAACGTTGTTCATTGTGAACACCCCGAATAAAGAGAAGCGGACCGGAGTCAAAACCCCATTTTGACTCGACGCCATGACATCACAATGCGACTCGTTAATATCGAACGGCCAACAGCATCACTGTCAGGTTGTCATATTCCGATGACATCGTCAACTCGCGACAGCTTGGCAACAGGAATCACTTCCGGTTGAGTCGACGCCGACTTCGTGAGTTGGGAGAAGACAGGAGGTGATGCCAAAGCCCGTCAAACCTCATTGGACGTGTTGGCGACCTGTTGTGTTGAGATGACGTGTCGTGATAAGCTGATTCAAATGAATCTGTGGGGATTGATGCGACGGTCTAGTTCACCCGAAGTGATGGGGGATGTCGGTTCGCTTGTTGGAGTCATGGATGCGGTGGTTGACCATAATGCTGGCGGTCGGTTTGACTCAGGGGTTGGCGACCGTCATCGGGGCCGAACCGGGGGGCGTGGTGGGACTGCGAGCAGTGCCAGCGGAGGTGTTGTTGACGACGCCGGAATCGTCGGTGCAATTGCTCGTTGCAGGGCGAGACGTTGGGAGAGAAACGACGCTCTCAGACATTGATCTGACGCGGGACGTCGTGTATTCGATCGTTGACCCAGCGATCGTGGCGATCACCCCGGCGGGTCGACTGTCGCCGTTGAGGGATGGTCGGACTGAGGTGGTTGTGACGTATGACGACCAAACGCTTTCGGTCCCGGTCGAGGTTCGTGGAATGCGAGACCCATTGCCAGTTTCATTTCGGCGGGATGTCGTCCCGATCTTGTCGAAGGGGGGCTGCAATGCGGGAGGGTGTCATGGGAAGGCGGAGGGGCAAAACGGCTTCAAGCTGAGTGTGTTCGGCTTCGACCCCCGCTTCGATCATCAGGCGATCGTCATGGAGGGGCGGGGGCGACGGGTGACAACGACGGTCCCTGGGCAAAGTCTGCTGCTACGTAAGGGGACGGCATCGGTGCCACATGGAGGCGGGCGAAAGATTGAGCCGCAGTCGCGGTGGGCCCGGCAGATCGAACGCTGGATCGCTGAGGGAGCGACTTTCGACAACGAGATCGACGAGGCGGTTGTCGAACTGCGAGTGACGCCAAGCGAGGTGACCCTCCCGGCACACGCCAAACAGCAGCTGCGTGTGACAGTACGCGCTGCCGATGGTCATGAGCGATGCGTGACGGCAGAGGCGGAGTTTCAGTCGAATCAGGAGACGATTGCGTCTGTTTCGACAGACGGGTTGATCGAGGTGGATGATGCTCCCGGTGAAGCGGCCATCTTGGTACGGTATCTCGGCCATGTCGCGGTCTGTCGCGTTACCCGGCCGCGCGAGCAGGGAGCGTTCCATCGCCCGCCGGAGGTGAACTTCATCGACAGGCTCGTGTGGGACAAGCTGCAACGATTGCGGATTGAAGCGAGTCCACTGGCCGATGATGCGGCGTTCCTGCGGCGGGTTTCTCTCGACACGATCGGCACGCTCCCGACGGCAGATGAAGCGAAGTCGTTTCTCGAAGAGACCGCTGCCGACAAGCGAAGCCGTGTCATCGCTGATCTCTTAAGACGTCCGGAGTATGCGGACTATTGGACACAGAAATGGTCGGACATCCTGCAAGTTGACAAGGACACCATCAATCCGCAGGGGGCGGTTGCGATGACCCGCTGGGTCCATGGGCAGATCGAACGTAACGTGCCCTATGACGAGTTCGTTCGCTCGATTCTCACGGCTCAGGGGTCGGTGTATGGTGAGTCGCCTGCGGCTTTTTTTCAGGTCCAGGGGGACCCAGAAAAATTGGCAAGGTCGGTGAGTCAACTCTTTCTCGGCGTGCGGATTGAATGTGCGCAATGCCATCATCATCCGTTCGAGAAGTGGGACCAGCGGGATTACTTCGCACTGGCTGGTTTCTTCACCGGAATCGAACGCCGCAAAGACTCACGCGGTATCGTCAAGATTGTCAGCACCGGGGGGAAAGATTTGCCGCATCCTCGCACAAAGGAGACCATCGCCGCTGCCGGACTGGGAACTGAGGCACCAACATTTGCCCCAGGCGAAGATCGTCGTCGCGAACTCGCTCGATGGTTGACGAGTCGGGAGAATCCCTACTTCGCAAGGACGATTGCGAATCGACTCTGGGCACACTACTTCGGTCGCGGTCTGGTCGAACCGGTCGACGACCTTCGCACCACAAACCCGGCCTCTAATGAGCCGTTGCTCCAGGCGCTCGCGGAACATCTGATCGAAGTTGACTACGACATCCAACGCTTCACACAGACGTTGCTTAACTCGCGGGTCTATCAGTTGAGTGCAGAGTCCAATGCATCGAATCAATTGGACGAGCAGAGTTTCTCGCATGCCTCCTGGAAGTCAATACCGGCTGAGGTTTTGCTCGATGCGATCTCGCAGGCAACCGCTGTGCCCGAGGAGTTCAACGGCTGGCCGATCGGCTATCGGGCGATTCAAATCTGGGACAACAAACTCCCTTCCCACTTCATGGAGGTCTTCGGTCGACCAACGCGACAGACGGTTTGCTCGTGCGAACGGGGGACGGAGCCGAGCATCGCCCAGGCCCTGCATCTGATGAACTCCACCGACACGACCGCCAAAGTGCAAAGCCGGCGGGGTCGGGCGTTTCAACTTGCCGCGTCCGATTTGACGGCCGACGAGATCATAGAGGAACTGTACCTGACGACTCTCACCCGCTGGCCGACGTCGTCGGAACGGACTCTGATGCGGGCGGCGTTCTCGGAAGCGACCGATCGACGGGAAGCGACGGAGGATATCTTGTGGACGCTACTCAACACGAAAGAGTTTGTCTTTAATCACTGAGGTTTCCGGATGTGGACTCGACTCTTTGGCTCTGATGATCGTTACTGCGACAGCCTGTCTCGGCGGCGGATGTTGCGGATCGGTGGGACCGGTCTACTCAGCGGGTTGTCGCTTCCCTCGCTGCTGCAACTTCAAGCGGAAGCTGCTTCCGCCCCGACTGCCGATGGTCAGCGGCGACCGATAAAGGCGAAGTCGATCATTTTCTTTCTGTTGGAAGGGGGGCCGAGTCATATCGACATGTGGGACCTCAAGCCGCAGGCACCGACAGAGATTCGCGGGCCATTTCAGCCGATTCCGACGGTAGTTCCCGGCACGCACATCAGCGAATTGTTGCCACTGTGTGCCAAGGTCGCCGACAAATTCACGATCTTGCGATCGCATAGCCACGCGGACAACGCTCACCAGACCGGTCGCCATTGGTTGTTGACCGGGTATCCCCCGAGCTTCGCAGATGGTCAAGCAAAGGGGGTGCCGTTCAATGAACTCTATCCGTCGATTGGTTCGATCATATCTCGCGAACTTGGTTCAGGTGGCGATGTGCCCTCGTATATCGAGATGCCCAATCCACTGGGACCGGGAGGGCCGGGGTTCTATGGGTCGAAGTACGCACCGTTTACTATCAACAACGACCCGTCGCAGCCAGACTTCAAGGTGCGGGACCTTGATGTTCCGGCGGGCATTTCGGCAGATCGTTTCGCTCGGCGACAGCGACTACTCGCCGGGGCGGAGGAACTGGGACGCAGCACAAACGCGACCGGAAAAGCTGAGACGCTCGGTTCCTACTACGAGCGGGCACTCGATCTTGTCACCTCGCCAAAGGGACGAGAGGCGTTCAACATTCAGGCGGAGTCCCCGGAGATGCGAGAACGTTATGGTTACTCATCAATCGGTCAATCCGCCTTGCTTGCTCGACGACTGACCGAGGCGGGGTGTCGATTCATCGGCATCGAACATGGCAGCTGGGACACACACTTCGACAACTTCACCAGTCACGAAAAGTCACTCGTCCCGCCGACTGACAGGGCACTCAGCACGCTGCTTGTCGACCTCGATGAACGTGGTCTGCTCGATGAAACTCTCGTCGTGATGATGGGTGAAATGGGCCGCACGCCACGCATCAACAAGGATGCCGGTCGCGACCACTGGTCGCAATGTCAGACGGTGATTCTCGCCGGTGGCGGAATCAAACGGGGCGAAGTCATCGGGGCGAGCGACGGCACGGCCAGCATTCCCACGACGCAGCCCTACGGCATTCAAGACCTGCTGCGCACGATCTTCCACCTTGTCGGTGTCGACGCAGACAAGGTCTACAAGACGCCTCTCGGTCGACCCGTCCCGCTGGTCAACGGCGGCCATACGATTGAAGAACTGCTCGCGTGAGGTTCGGCCCATTCACTCATCGACTCGACAACCAGCATGACAATGTGTCCATCCCTTTCCTTCGATTTGCCCCAAAGACTCCGTTCGTTGACGTTGGCCTGCCTCTGTTTGTTGATCGGGCCTGTCGGTTCGTTGTCAGCACAAGTCGCACCGCAAGCGGGATATCTTTTCCCCCCTTCGATTCCGATCGGACAGACGTCGGATGTGCAACTCGGGGGCTACGACTTCAGCGAAGACATGCAGTGGTTCGTCCATGACGACAGGGTCCGTTTGGAGGTTCTCGGACCACGAAGCGACTATCTGCTCCCTCCACCACCGTACTGGATCGGCCCGCGAAGCTCGACCGATGCCCCTCCGATTCCTCGCGAGGTCCCCGGACGCATCCACGTCGATCCCGCTGCAACCGAAGGACTGGTTCGCTGGCAGGTCGCCAATGCCAACGGGGCTTCGACGACGGCAAAGTTCTACCTCTCTCGGACCCCCGATCTCATCGAGTCCCGCTCGCGTGATCTTCCGCAAGTGCTACCGTCGCTGCCGGTCGCCGTGTGTGGTCGACTCAGTCGACTCACCGAAGTCGACCGTTACCAGTTCACCACGAAACAGGATGGTCCAATCTCGATTGACTTGATGGCCCGGCGACTCGGTTCTGACTTTCATGGGATGCTGCAAGTTCACGACTCGGCAGGTCAACCGATCGCGAATGTTGCCGATACATTGGGGCGAGACCTCGCCGTCACCTTCGCTGCGAAAGCTCACGAGACCTACACGATCAGCCTTAACGATCTCGACTTCCGCGGTGATCGTGCCTATGTCTATCGACTGGCGGTGACGACGGGGCCGCGCGTACTCTGCACACTCCCCGCCGTCGGACAACGGGGTTCCACTGCCGATGTCGAATTCGTCGGCCCCGGCTTGATTTCCGGAACCAGCGAGGTCGACACGTTGACGAAAACCGTCACCTTTCCCTCAGACCCAGCAGTCGACACGTTCACCTATTCTTTGGAGACAACGTTCGGTCCGGTCGCGGTACACATCCCCTTGGGAGATGTCCCCGAAGTGGTCTCCCCAGCAATAACTGACAAAGCAACGCACCTGCCGACAACCGGTGGCTTCACCAGCCGTATGTCTGAGCAACAGATCGAACAGCGATTCACCTGGCAGGCTGAGCCGAACGAATTCTGGTCGTTCGATCTTCAATCACAGTCGATCGGCGGCAGCCTTGATGTTGCGATTGTCATTCTCGGGCCGGATGGTAAGGAACTGGCCGTTAACGATGATCTTGCCAACTCGACCGATGCGGGACTCACTGTGCGTACGACCGTTAGCGGACTGCATTCCTGTCTCGTGCGGAGTCTTTCGCCATGTCGCGGTGCAGCCGACGAACTGTTCAGGTTACACATCGCGAAACGCCCCCCCGGTTTCTCCCTCATGGTGACGCCCACCCTCAATCTTCCCTTGGGAGAAAAGAAGGCCGTCAAGATTACGGCAACCCGACATGGTGGCTTCACCGGACCGATCACAGTCTCCGCGACCGGACTGCCGGACGGGGTGTTGCCGCAGGGAGAGTGGGTGATTGGCGAACAGAAAAGCGATCTCAACATCACCCTCGAAGCAGCCGCCGATGCCGCGGTTGTCGCAGCCCTGTTGCAGTTCCAAGGGACCGCAATGATCAACGGGATCGAGGTGACCCAGCTTGCAACGACGACCACTCCCAACGATCTCTGTCCCGTTTCCCTGAGTGAGCAGCCGCTCTCGACGATGCTCTTGGCCATGACTATGCCCGCACCATTTGATGTGCTAGTAATTGATCGCGAACGCCAGCGCGATGTCCCGCGTGGCAGCACCTGCCTGGCCGATCTGGAGATCGTCCGTCATGTTGGATTTCAAGGTGCAGTGACGATCGAAATGACCGGCAAACAGTCCCGCAATCGACAGGGGATTCGGGGGATTGACCTGCACGTGCCCCCCGAGACGAGCCGCGTGCAATACGCAATCTTTCTCCCCGAATGGCTCGCTCTCGATCTCACCCGCCGTGTTGTCGTGCAGGGAGTTGCCACGATTGCCGACCCCCAAGGGAACCTCCGTCAGGTGAACAAGAAAGGGGACGCCCGAATCACCATGATCCTCGAAGGAGCGTTGCTCAAACTCGACTGCCTCGCCCAAGAATCGATCGCCAAAGTCGGCTCCACCATCGACCTGCCGATACACATCTCCCGCTCCGTCAAACTCCCGCAGCCGACGACTATCGAACTCGTCGTTCCCGATGAGCTGATCGGCGTCGTTTCTGCAGAGCCACTCGTGCTGCCAGCAGGAATCGACACGGGGAGTCTACGTCTCGCGACGAAAAACACCCCCGCGCTTCTCGGTCAATGGTCTCTTCGACTCCGAGCCACTGCGATGCAAGAAGAACACCCCGTTGTCTCCGAAACCACTCTCGCCATCGAATTCGCGAATCCGTAGCTCCCTGCCCCCAAAGCATCCGGTCGCATTCCCGATACATCAGAAGCCCGAATCTCTGGGGGGAGTACTTTGCTCCCCTTGAAGCGACTTCTGGATTTCGTGAGTCAGGAGAATGGCTGATTGTTGTTAAAGCAGCGCTTCGATGGGGTGATGTTTTTCTACGCCGGTGAGGCGGAAGTTTAGGCCTCGGTGGCGGAATGTGAGTCGTTCGTGGTCCAGGCCGAGGGTGTGGAGAATGGTGGCTTGGACGTCGTGGACATGAACGGGGTGTTCGACCGGATGGAAACCGAGTTCGTCAGTTGCTCCAAGTGTGATGCCCGGTTTGATTCCGCCTCCCGCGAACCACATTGTAAACGCCTGTGGGTGATGGTCTCGCCCCTTGCTGCGACCCAGAGCGGCACTCGCTTCGACCATCGGAGTTCGACCGAACTCTCCCCCCCAGACGACGAGCGTCTCCTCCAGCATCCCTGTTCGTTTCAGGTCTTGAATCAACGCCGCACAGGCTTGGTCGGTCTGCTTTGCCTGGCTGCGGACTCCCCCTTCGACATCGCTATGGTGATCCCAGCCGGCATGATACACCTGAATAAATCGGACGCCCCGTTGAGCCAGTCGGCGTGCCAGAAGGCAGCTGTTTGCAAAGGCATGTGCCGGGTTGCCGGGCTTGGCACCGTAGAGTTCGAGCGTCTCCTGCGTCTCCTGGGAGAAGTCCATGAGTTCGGGGGCACGGGTCTGCATCCGAAAGGCCATCTCGTAGGCATTGATCCGAGTCTCAATTTCCGGGTCACCCGCCCGTTGAAGTTGACGCTCATTGAGTGATCGAATCAGGTCGAGAGAATCTTGTTGTGATTGACGGTCATAGCCCGACGGATTCGACACATGCAGAATCGGGTCTCCCTCGCCACGAAAGTTCACTCCTTGATGCACCGAGGGAAGAAAGCCGGCACTCCACATCGCCGCTCCACCACTCAGACTTCCGCCACTCTTGAGCACAACGAATGAGGGGAGATCATCGGCTTCACTTCCCAAGCCATAACTCAGCCACGACCCCATGCTCGGGCGACCCGGGACACCGCTCCCGGTGTTCGAGAACAGTTGAGCAGGTGAGTGGTTAAACAGATCGGTATGGACCGAACGCACAATGGAGATGTCGTCGGCTACACGTGCCAGATGGGGGAAGACATCGGAGATTTCGGCTCCGCTTTCTCCATGTTTCCGAAAGGAAAACCGAGGACCAAGCACGGCGGCATCGGGTTGAATGAACGCGTAGCGTTGTCCCTTGATCACAGAGGGGGGAATCGGTTTTCCTTCCAACTCCGTCAGCTTTGGTTTGAAATCGAAGGTCTCCAACTGACTCGGTGCCCCAGCCATAAACAGGTAGATCACCCGCTTTGCCTTCGCTGGGAAGTGCGGCTGTCGAAGTGGGAACGGGCCTGCTGAGTCGTCGGCTTGAGTCGTTGAAGGAGAGGAAAGGTTCCCCGCCAACAACGAAGCCAGAGCGATCTTCCCGACGCCGATCCCACAGTTGTTGAAGAAGTGTCGCCGCGTTTGTTGTGCTATGTATTGCGTCATTATTCCGTCCGTTTCATCAACCGGTCGATCACGTTCTGGTAATCACTTCATCGAGGTTCATGAGAACCCGAGCCACAATGGCCCATGCCGCCTGCTCGTTCGTGCTTTCCTTGCCACCCATGATCTGTGTCGCGCTTAGCTCACCCGCATCGAGTCGTTGCAACTGTTTCTGGTAGAAACTAACGATCGTCGCGGTTTCTTCGGGTTCGGGGGGGCGGGTGAGATATCGGCGGAAAATCTGCTTCGCCGTGACCTCGGGCGTCTGTTTCAAGGAAGCCGCGTTCCGACCAATTTCGCGGGACATTTCGAGAAACATTTCATCGTTGAGCAACGTCAGCGCTTGGAGCGGTGTATTGCTGCGGTCTCTTTGCGAGAGACAGGTCTCGCCCGTCGGACCGTTAAAGATTTGATAGGCCGCGAAGGGAGCGGTTCGTTTGCTGAACGTGTACAGCGACCTCCGGTACCGATCGACTCCGGACGAGGCGTTCCATTTCGGATTGCCATAGGCATACGCGGTGACACTCGCTGGCTGCGGTGGATGCACGCTCGGGCCATACATCTTCGGTGACAGAAGTCCGCTGGACTTTAACATCACATCGCGAACAACTTCTGCACTCACGGGAAATCGCGACGCCCGAGCGAACAGTTCGTTCTGAGGATCGCGACTTAATAGTTCCGGAGTGACCCGCGAACTTTGTCGATAAGTGGCGCTCGTCACAATCTGGCGGTGAAGGCGTTTCATGGACCACCCCCGATCGACGAAATCGACAGCCAGCCAGTCTAACAGTTCGGGATGTGTTGGCAGGTCGGTCTGCGTGCCGAAGTCGGCACTGGTGCGATGCAGTCCGGTCCCGAAGAAGGCCTGCCAGGCTCGATTGACCGTCACCCGACCGACCAAGGGGTTCTCGTCGCTGACCAGCCACCTTGCGAGTTCCAGCCGGTTCCCTGGAGCAGACTTCGAAACTTCCTTCAGAAAGGTGGGAATGCCGGGAGAGACTTCCTCCTTCGGATTGAGGAACTCCCCCCGATCGTGTCGAAAGGTCTGCCGGGGATTGTCTTGATCACGTTCCTGCATTACCAGTGTCGTCGGGAATGATGGCAATTCTCGTAGCAACTTCTCGATCGGACGACGGGCCTCCGCAACCTCGGGGGCGATACTGAGGTAGTATTGCCGCAGTTGATTTCGCTCGTCATCGCTCCACTGTTCAGGCTGTTCTGTCAGCAAACGTTCGTTCTCGACGGAGAGCTGACTCGCGTTGACGGCGGCCTCGCTCCCCACGACAGAGAATCGAAAACGACCTAAGCTGGCAGCAAAGTGTCTCTCGAACAGCATCCGAATCTTGAGCGATCCTGCATGAGTGATCGGCTCTTTGAGGTTGAGAACCAGTTGATGCGATTCCCCTTCCCGACTCGCTGTGGACCATCCGGTCGATCCATCGCCGTCGAAGACATTCTTGGCGTCGGCGCTGCCACTGCCAATCGAGATCTTGCCGTAACTATGGGATGCCGAGTCGAACAGTACGGGGGCCTCACCGAGAGTCGCGTTGACCTCGCTCAAGAAAAAGTCCCCCTTGCGACCTTCGTAGAAGGCTCGGCCAGGACCCCCCGCAGGGAGACGCTCATCCGGGAGAACTTCGAGGCGGATTGCACTGACGGGGAGTGCCGCTTCGTCCAGCTCGAACCACAACTGAAACTCGTCTCGCTTGGTGATGTCGCCAGTCGAGAAGAGTGAACCATCTTCGAGGACTTCCAGTTTCGGCAGGTTCGTTTCCCACTTTGTAGGTACGAGCCGCTTCCAGTTGTGGGCACTCTTTCGAGCTTCCGCGGTCCACTTGTTGAACTGCAACTCGAGATTTTTCTGTCGTCGCTCCTGTTCGGGACCATCTCCATCGATCGGAGGGAAGAGTTTTGAGAGTTCGCTTCTCAATGTATGAATCTGGTCTTCGATCTTCCCCCGTGCTGCCAAGCCGTCTTTGGTCTTGATCAACAGGTCTGGTTCATCGGCGTTGTTCATGAGGGCCATGAGGCTGTAGTAATCGGTATGAGTGATGGGGTCATACTTGTGGGTGTGGCACTGTGCACATCCGGTCGAGAGTCCCATCCACACGGTCCCTGTTGTCGCGACACGGTCGACCATCGAATAGAACCGATACTCCAGCGGATCGATTCCTCCTTCCTCGTTGAGCATTGTGTTGCGATGAAACCCCGTGGCGATGATTTGATCTTGCGTGGCTGCGGGAAGCATATCGCCAGCGAGTTGTTCGACCGTAAACTGATCGAAGGGCATGTCATCATTCAGCGCTCGAATGACCCAGTCACGATAAGGCCAGATGGACCGGTCACGATCCTTCTCGTACCCGTTCGTGTCCGAGTACCTCGCAAGATCGAGCCACACTCTGGCCCACCGTTCGCCATACTGTTGCGACGCGAGCAGGCTGTCGACCAGTTTCTCATACGCCAGCGGATCATCACTGAGTACAAACGCATCGGCTTCTTCTGGTGAGGGTGGAAGGCCGATCAAGTCGAGGTAGACCCGGCGGACGAGTTCATAGCGATTCGCTTCGGGCGATGGCGACATTCCATTCGCCTCCAACCGCGACAACACAAAATGGTCGATCTCGTTGCGAGGCCACTTTATGTTCTGCACTAGCGGTATCGCGGGTTTCTCTGGCGGGACAAAGGCCCAGTGTTTCGCATACTCGGCCCCCTCCTCGATCCAACGTTTGAACAATTGCTTCTGTGCAACTGTCAGACGATCCTTCACTTCTGGCGGCGGCATCTGATCCAACGGATCATCGGAGAGTATTCGCCGCATCAACTCACTCTGCTCCGGGTGACCTGGAACGATCGCTTGTTTGACTGCCACCTCCCGACGATCAAGCCGAAGGTCCGCTTCCCGATGCCCCTCATCGGGACCATGGCAAGCAAAACACTTTGCGGCAAAGAGAGGTCGAATGTCGCGGTTGAAGTCCACCCGATCCGCAGCATCTGCCGACAGAGGAAACAGGGCAAACGAAACAACCCATAGCAATGTTTGTCGACAAGGCATAAGTTTGTGCCTGATGAGCCCACTTGAGTTTCGGTTTAACACGCGAGAAGAGTTGATGGCGGCCACACGATACTTCCGTTTCTGATTGACAAGATGATTCGTTCGCGGTGGAGGTTTTCAGTGTGACGCGAAGTCGCGTCAGTTGCGAACGAACCGATTTTAAACCAGAAGACCATCGCCCTCTTCAGACAATACTGATGTCATACCAGATTCCGCCCACATCGCCACCCCGGTCGATATGTGTCCGTCAGTGAAACATGCGAAACATGGCAACCGACATCGAGAGGGTGTCGACGGGAATCTCCTGACCGGGGGCAATCCCCACACGGCATCTCCCAAATCGGAGGCGTCAGCCGACGCGAGACTCCTTCTCCCCCACTGGAAACTCCTTCAAAATAGGAACGACGATAGCGGGAGAGAGGGAGAAGCTGACAGCAAAGATCACAAGCCGGAATGGATCACCAGTTGGCGAGGAACACAATCTGAGGAATGCCCCCTCTCAACCGGATGCAGTCGCTGTTTGGGGGTGGTTCATTTGTGCAGTCAGTGTCACGGTCGGGCCAACGGCCCAGCGGGTTGTCTAGCCTAGGCCATCGGCCTAGGACTGAAGGGATGAGTTCACGCGAGAGGGCTGAAGGCCCGGCCAGTTGCCCCAGAATCTTGTCAACGGGCCGGGCCTTCAGCCCTCGACA
>JAWKTT010000057.1:0-18023 GCA_041398965.1 Planctomycetaceae bacterium
ACCGCCAGGGTTGGCCAAAAAGATTTCTGCCCGCGAAATCTTTGACGACACTATGCTTCTTGAGATGGCTCAGTTCGCAGTCAATGTCGTCGACAGTCTGGACCCTGATGATACGACAACAATCTTTGAATACGATCGTGACCTTGGCAATGGTTGGAACCTCGACGATGACCCATTAACTGACGACAACCCCTCGAACGACCAGCGTGACTTCGTCTATGGTGTCGAGACTCAGAAACTCACCCTGAGCGAGTCGCTTTTTGTTTATGTAAAAAAGACCAGTGGAAACGACAACCATGGGGCCACCGAATTTGACGAATCTGACGACCGCAGCTTTGCCTATATTGAGTTGCAGAACATGTCTGATCAAACCATCAATTTCTCGAACAGGGTTTATCAAATTCAATTACAGGTTTATGAAAAGGATGCCTCAGGAGCGGAGACGGAGCGCTGGGTCCGTTACCTGACACCGATTACTGGAACAGTCGGGCCTGGTGAAAGGTTTACTATTGGAACCGCTGGGGATGATCATAATCAGAATGCTGGGACGCCCCGCCCGAGCTACTTCCGGGTGGACCCTGCTTACGATCCCAACGCGATGCTACCGCCAAACTATCAGACGGTCATTCCAGCCGCTGGGAGCCTGAATCTGGACTTGATAACTGGTGGTGGATTCCAGCTGAATGACGCGAGTTGGGGAAACGTGACCGCAACCTTAGGAGCGTTGTTTCCACCAGCGGAAGCAAAGAAGGTTGACGGTGACAAGAGTAAAGCGGCCGATGCCGGCAGGCGGTTTATCCGCGTGAACCTGCGGCGTCGAATGGAAGCTGGTGTAGTCGGACCTGCCCCGGATGCTAACCATAATGTCACGGATAGCAATCATTGGATTACCATTGATACGATGGAAATCGACCCGGGATCGACCAATGGTGGATATGGACTCTTTGAGCTGGCAAATGATTCGGTCCCAGCAGCGACAGTCGTCACGAAACTCCAGCAACTGTTGAGTGTGGAACGGGAGCAACCTTTAGATCGGAGTAATGAAGGCCCCTTCAGCCCCGCAGCGATTGTGTCAAACTCTTTGGGGAGTGGGAATTCGAATACACCAGGGACTGGTTTTCAACTTTACCAGCCATTATTTAACCGCGACTTCCTGTCTGTTGTCGAACTCCTTTCGGTCCCTTTGTATGGGCCTCATGAAACCACCTCGAAATTGGCGACGGGGTCTCAAGGAAAGTTAGTTGGAGACAACACGGCTGCGGCAAAGTTTCTGCTGCCTCAGCATCCGAGCAACCGGAACACGTTTGCTCCGCCCGACGGGATTTCATCGGGCGGCACCATTGAGCCCAAGTTGGATAATCGCTGGTTCCGACTGTTGGAGCTTGTGACGGTCGATCATGGACTGGATGCGTTGTACCGCGATTCGTTGCTGTATCGGCGGCGGATTTGGGGCGGACTGTGTTTGAATACGATCGATGACGAATCGGCGTTGGCCGGGCTGATCGAGGATGACATGGTGCAAGGCTTCCGAGACTTGTCGAATCCATTGGCGAATCGCTTTTCCCAGACGACTCGGAATTGGTATCGCCAGTTTTTAGTGGCTCGCGATGGGGAAGATCCCCGTACAGCAGCAGCTGCGTTGGGGTTGCCGTTGCCAGGGTTGCCGGGGGTCGGTCGACCGTTCGTCCCATTCAGCCAGATTCATGCGGCAGGGGCTGATCCGAATGTGGTCAACCAATCGATCGATCAGACGTTACTGCGTTCGCACCGGGCTCCAGAGTCGACCGAGGCCGATTTTTCGCCGGTTGGTTCGGCCCACTTTGGTCTGTTCGAGGCTCGGGATTCGACCGACTACGATGCGACTGGGGACACAGCCAACCAGAATTTGGTTGACTATCATACTCGGCAGCGAATTCTGGCGAAGATTGCGAACAACACGACGACGCGGAACAATCTGTTTGTCGTGTGGATTCGGTTTGACTTCTTCGAGGCCCATACGGCAAATGATGGCGGGACCCCCGTCGTGCAGATTGGCTCGAAGATTGACGATGTCCACGGGGCGACTGAGTTTCTGGTGGTCGACCGGACCCGATTGGAAGAAGGGTTGGATGCCAATGGGAAGCTGAACTTCGCTCCGTTCATCATCTACCGTCAGCGAGTTCAGTAGTCTAGAGGTTCTGAGCCGGTGCGACGGGGTTGGGAGTTGGAATTCCGGATTCAATGTCGCGCCCCGGCGGACATTTGGCACGGAGAATGCAACGTCTCTAGAAGAGTACCGATTCAAGAGGTGTTTTCCGCAGAAAAGTAGGCTGAATGGCCCCAAGAGCTTTGCGAAACAGGCGATTCACGTCATAATCGATTCAGAACGAACCACCTTGACATGCAGCGAATTGAATCACCCCGTTCGTCGGACGCAGCATGAGGAGAGATCAGGACTTGTGGTGATTGGATTCGAAAAAAGTTAGAAATCTCCGTTGATCAATTCTGGCGAATCACGTTTATCAACTCACACGACTCGATCTCATCTCGACACAACTTCACATTGTTACGCATACCATCCCGTCTCAACAGACTACAACCACACTCTACAGGGAGTCTCTCATGAAAACGTATCGCCGTGACCCACGTCGTAAGTCGCCTCGGGGCGGCTTCACCCTGATCGAACTTCTGGTGGTGATTGCGATCATCGCCACGTTGGCTGCGATGATCCTTCCCGGTGTCGCCGCGAGCCGCGAGGCGGCCCGCCGGACCGAGTGCATCAACAACCAAGGAAACTTGGGGAAGGCGGTCCTGAACTACGCAAGCAACAACAAGGACAAGATTCCTTTGCTTCGCGACCGGGTGAATACCATTACCATTAACACAACTCCAACGGTTCGCTTCCGTTCATGGGCAATTACCCTACTTCCATACATGGACCAACAAGCTCTTTATGACGCGTTAATCCAGGATAATGGATCGAACTTCGCTGCGGGACAGCAGCTTTCGAGTAAGATTATTGGGGGCTACACTTGCCCAGACGATCCTGCCGACAAGTCGGGTGGAGCGTTGAGCTATGTGGGCAATGCCGGGTATGTGAATCAGACAAACTGGGCTGCCGCGTCGACGAGCGATTCCTCGGGAAACACGAGTGAACTTGATTTCAACGACACTGTCGCCGTCGGGTCCGAGAACCACTTGCAGGTTTATCAGGCATCGGCCGTGTTTGTTGATTTCGGCACAACATCGGGCATTTCTCGCCGTCAAAGTTTGGGCAACATGTACGATGGCGTTGGTTCGACGTTTCTGTTTGCAGAAAACATTCAGGCCGGACAGTGGCATCATCAGAGCCTAGGTTCGACCGGATTTGCAGTTGGATTCGCCACGTCATCCGGCGCTCCGACAAATCTTGGAGATTCCTCGGAGACAGATCCGACAACTGCAACTCGAATTGCTTTGAAAATTCAGGACCCGACCGTTTTGTCGGACATTCCAGCCGCTCCGACTGGCTCGGAACGGATCAATGCAAACCTTGCTTCGCCAGAATCCGGGGCTCCTCGCCCCAGCTCGTTGCATCCCGGCGGGGTTGTGGTTTCGTTCTGCGACGGTCGTGCTCAGTTCCTGAGCGATACGATTGACACTCTGCTTTATGTCGACTCGCTGACACCGAGCGGTTCACGATATGGTCAGAATGTCCACACCAACGGGGACTTCTAAGCCTGACGTTGAGTTGTTAATCTGTTGAGACGAGCCGCGTCCTTCACTTGGTGGGGGCGCGGTTTTTTCGTTGACAGTGTTGGGGGTGGGAAGAATTCGGGAGCGTCTCCGTTGAGAGGAATCGCCGAATGAGAGCGGACTGTTCGTCCCCTCGTTTCGACCTTCCCCCAGTACCGTTCGACACAATTCGTCCGTGAGAGTTCAAGAGCAATTCTCCCACTTCCCCACTGTTGATGTCCCTATCTTGAAGGGTTTTCCAGTGGGGATAAGAGATCACAATGTGGGGACTTCACCCTCTTCCCTGGCGAGTGACGGACCGCAAGTCCGTTCGACTTTGATTGTGCGAGGGGGGCGCAGCGAAAAACCTCCGCGAGTGCCGGTTCGAGCGTGGTTTGTGCAGACCCGCAGTACTCAGGTGGGAGGCGTGGATTCGGGTCGTGGGAGCCGACAGAACTCGAAGAGTTCAGCGGATATACACTCAGCCGAATAGGCTCACGGCTCCCTGCGGGTTGCTTGTAGGGTCCACAAAACGAAGCCCGGTGTCGTACACCGCAGAGGTTCATCGCCTGCGTCAAGCAAGCTGAGGAATCCTACCCCGCGAATCGACGAATGGCAAGCAGTGGTTGTGGCGATTTCGCGTGAAATGTCAGGAGAAACCGTGCTCTTTCGGCATCAACTTCGATTCGTGCCAGGTGGAGAGGATGGTCCGCGATTGTCGTTCCTGTTGATCGTCTTCCGCTGGACCTGACACGGCCTGCCTGCCCGGCAGAAGCGGTGTCCATGTCGACGTGGTGTCCACGTGGCACGGGCCGAGGTGTTGCACCGATGAAACCGGCGGTCCGCCATTCGGGCGGGCGAGATGCGGACCGAGTATCGCGTGGCCGTTTTGGGAATTTGGGGGGAGATTGCAGGGTGTAACGGTTCTCGGGAAAGAATCGATCGTAGTGCTTCGTGTGGGTGTTAAGGCTTTACTAATCGGAACGATCGCAACCTACACACATTACCGAATAACTCTTGGGAGGTTCTGACACAACCGTTCCCATCGGTTTCGCCGATACGACTGTTGAACACGGAGTTGCGAGGGGGACTGAAACACCTTGTAACGTCGGCCGGTTCGAGTCGACGGGCGAAGAGGCCCGATCGATCCCTCCATCTGCTCTACCCCGGTTCTAATGAGTTCTCCGAGGCGATTCATGAGAAGACTTCGAATACTGCTTCCGCTCGTGCTCCTCCTCTCGACGATGATCACGGTTTCTGCCCGGGGTGAGGGTGATGGATGGATGACCAACTTTGAACAGGCCAAAGATCGAGCACAAGCGGAAGGGAAGCCGCTCGTGATTCACTTTATGGCTGACTGGTGCCCTCCTTGCCGCAAGATGGAGGCGTCGGTGCTGCATACGCCAGAAGTGCTGGCGGCCATCAAGGATGGGGTGGTTGCGGTTCAGGTGAACTGCGGAGATCGCGAAGACTTGCCACGTCGGTTTGGCGTCGAGAGCTTGCCGACGGATGTGATTCTGGAACCGTCCGGTGCCCGGATGATCGAGTCGTCGGGATATCGTGGAGTGTCGGAATATGTCGGGACGGTGCAGCGTGCTAAGGATCGCTATGCCGAGTTGGCAAAGGCTCGGACACCGAAGTCGAACCCGATCGCAAAGACCGAGACTCCTGCACCGCCGAGCGTGACGACCCAGCCTGCGACCCCTTCAACAACCGTTCCGGTCATTACGGACTCGGGCACGGCAGAGACGCAACTCGCATCGTCACAAACTGTAAAGCCGCTGCTCGATGGATATTGCCCGGTCACCTTGTGGAAGAGTCGTCGTTGGGTGAAGGGGATTTCGGAGTTCACTGCTGACCATAAGGGGCAGATGTACCACTTCGCATCAGCTGAAGCATTGAAGTCGTTCCAGGAGTCGCCCGATCGATACACACCGCGATTCTTAGGGTGCGATCCGGTGGAAGTTTGGGAGAAAGACCGAGCGATTCGTGGAGAGACTCGCTACGGGGCTTTCTACGACGATGAACTGTACCTGTTCGCAAACTCGTCGAACCGAACTCGGTTCAAGCAAGACCCCGACCGATTCGTCCGGACCCGCGTGGTGCTGCGACCAGATCAGATCGAGTCTGTCATTCGTTGAGGTCTCGATTGACCTGCGAATCATCAATCAACCTGCAAGGTCTGCTTTTCTCCTGACGAGCCGACCAATAAGACCACAAAGCCCCTGGCCGCCCAACGCGACCAGGGGCTTTGTTTCTTGTTGTGGCGTCGGGATGGAGAGGATATTTGCGTCCCC
The DNA here is from genome assembly GCA_041398965.1 of Planctomycetaceae bacterium. Lineage (GTDB taxonomy): Bacteria > Planctomycetota > Planctomycetia > Planctomycetales > Planctomycetaceae > JAWKTT01. The sequence goes on from JAWKTT010000057.1 coordinate 5,991, forward strand.
AAGGTTTGACTTCAGAACGAGGCGACAAGTTATTAACCCTGACTCGTGACAGACGTCGCGCCGTCTGCCTTTGAAGAGTCGGTCACAAAGCAGTTGCGGTGCAGTCGCTGTTTGGGGGTGGTTCATTTGTGCAGTCAGGGTCACGGTCGGGCCAACGGCCCAGCAGGTTGTCTAGCCTAGGCCATCGGCCTAGGACTGAAGGGATGAGTTCACGCGAGAGGGCTGAAGGCCCGGCCAGTTGCCCCAGAATCTTGCCAACGGGCCGGGCCTTCAGCCCTCGACAGACAATCTTGGGCCGATCCCCCAGTCCGCTGGACTGGGCTAGACAATGTTCCGGGGCGTTGCCCCTGCTGTTTTGCCAACATCGCCACGTCACCTGCCAAACTTGTTCGCAGTGAACAGATGAGCAACCCTCAATTGGCGACTGCACCCAAGCATCTGCGGGATTTGGGTTCCCACTTGCGTTTTTGAGGTGAGCGAGGGGATAATCCGCTTTTCAAGAACTTTACTTTGAGTATGGTCATGTCTTCGTTGATGCCAAAGGAAATCCGTGTTCAGAAGCAGGAGGGGGTTGTGGATGTCGTTTGGCTCGATGAGTCGAGCGACTCGCTGCCGATGTTCTTTCTGCGTTGTCAGTGCCCGTGTGCCGCTTGTGTCAACGAATTCACCGGGGAGCGTATCCTGGACCCGGCCACCGTTTCTCAGAGTGTCGCCATCGATGCTGCCGGGTTTTCGGGAAACTATGGGCTGAAAGTCGGTTGGACTGATGGGCATCACAGCGGCATCTACACTTAGGAACGACTGAAAGCACTGGGCGATCAACTTCGCCAGGAGAGACAGAGTTCGCAAACATAGGGGAATCGTTCGACAGACATTTTTGTCTTCCTGTTGTTCGAGAGGCTTCGACGGACACCGATGTCTGTCGTCCATCGGGTGTTTCGGTTCGAATTGGGGTATAGGGCAGTTCAAGCATGGCAGACTACGAAGTCGAGATGAAGTTCCCCCTTCCGAGCACGGGGGGCGTACTCGCAAAACTGGAGGGACTCGGGGCCTTGCCGATTGGGAGTGTGGCCCAGCGGGATCGTTACTTCGCCCATCCGACTCGCGACTTTGGCCGCACCGATGAAGCGTTTCGCATCCGAACTTCGGGGGAGAAGAATTGCGTCACCTACAAGGGGCCCCTACTGGATCGAACGACCAAGACCCGTCAAGAGATCGAAATCAATTTTGAATCGGGTTCCGAATCGGCCCACCGCATGTGGGCGATGTTGCGAGCATTAGGATTTGAGGAGGTGCGGACGGTCGAGAAGTCTCGGCAACAGTACGAGTTAAAGTGGGGTGGTCGCGAGTTCACGTTGGCAATCGATACGGTCAAACACCTGGGGGATTACATCGAGATCGAAACAATGGCGCAATCAAACGACTGGGAGCAGGCTCGCGACACAACTCTCGCATTGGCGGAGTTACTGCAACTGGGGGCGACAGAGCGTCGCTCCTATCTTCAGATCCTTCTCGAGCAGGAGGCATCATGAGTCGAAAATTGAATCCACGGGTCGCGGTCTATGCCGGGAGTTTTGACCCGGTCACTGTCGGGCATCTGGACATCGTTCGACGGGGAGCCGCGATTTTCGATCAGGTAACGGTTGCCATCGGGATCAATCCTGACAAGCAGCCGCTTTTTTCGTTGACGGAACGTCGCCAAATGATGGAAGAGGTCTTTGCGGACATTCCAAACGTTCGGGTCGACTGGTTTGAAGGTCTGACTGTTGATTTTGTCCAACAGCAAGGGGCCGCGGTCATGTTGCGTGGGGTCCGGACGGTTTCGGATATGGAATCGGAGTTCAACATGGCTTTGGCGAACCACTCGCTTTCCCCCGAGATCGAAACGGTCTTTCTGATGGCGAGCGACCGATTCTCTCATGTTTCGAGCACGTTGATTAAACAGATCGCCCAGTTGGGGGGGGAGGCCAGTGCCGACCGTCTGCGGCAGTTTGTGCCGGTTCCTGTCATCCGACCACTGTTGGAGAAGTGTGCAGTCCGCGAAAATCGCCGGTCAGAGGAAATCTCCCTCGACTCCCCCTCGGAACATTTGCCATAAGGGGGTTGCGGTTCAGGACGACAGGCAGGATTGAGGCTGTCGACGGGGACCGTAAGGTTTCCCGTGACGGAAGGACCCGACGGATGCGATTCATTGCCCTCTTCGTGCTACTTGGAGTGAGTCCCTGGTTATGTGGTTGCTCAGCCACCAAAGGGGGACTCGGATCGCTTTCGAGTAATCTCCTGGGTGGAAACAACGGTTACTCCGACCCGACGATTGAAGAATCGTCGGACCCCTGGATCGCGGAAACGGCTAAGGAGGGACGCCCCAACATGGAACGGGAGAAGTCTGCGGAAGCTGCATGGTTTCGCAATCTGATGCTGTCCCCCAAGGCCCAGGAGATTGAAGCCAACGTCGGCTTTGAATGATCCGTTTCGACTGGAACATCCGGTTTAGCCCCAATCTTTGGCAGCCTGTTCCTTGGCTGCCTGTTGATCAACGCAAGTCAGGCTGGAGAGTCTGACTTGGTGCCGTTTGATGTCTCGGCAAGAAAGCGTACGCGATGCTCGTGCCAGGCTGGGAAAGCTGACCCACGGTCGTTTTTCAAGGGGTTGTTGAGTGTGGCGTCACCCCCCGGTCGCAACGAAGAGGCATCACCGAGTTCGTTTGTGTGCTTAAACATCACGTCCGGTGACGTGTGCAATCCCCACTCGGTGTTCGCTCCTCACACGGACTGACCCCGAGTTTCGGGACGCACGGTCCGCGTCACCGATCCCCCTTGAATTCGCGACGAACCGTCCACTCTGTGGGCCAGATGATCCTGCAGAGTCCCCTGACACGCCACACATGAAGTCCGGGGCGATACGGGAGGGAGGGGGACACGGGGCGAAAATTCTGACGAAATCGCGACATGGGCTTGCAGACTCTGTATCATGAGGGCGACGGACTCGAAGTGAGGGTCGGTCGTTTCTGAACATTGGTCGGTTAGAAATCTCCGCCTGCTCAGGCAGGGGATGGACCGGATCCTGCGGGAGATGTGGTATGGCATGCTCTGGATGTTTTGTTTCGTTCCGTCTTTCTCGACGGCTGCGAAAGATGCTCGGGTTGCTGATGGTGCTAGCCGCTCTACCCGCCAGTTCGATGACTCGTTCCGCCGCCGACGAGGTGACACCGAAGGCTGCTCAGCCGGTGAAGCAAGCTGTACCGGTTGTGAAAGTGGTTCCGCCTCGTGTGGTCCCCGGAGTACAGGCGGTTGCTGTGGATGCAGCCATCGAAGTGGTCGAGGTTGCTGTTGAAGCCAAAGAAGCTGAGCTGGAGTTAGCCAAGATCAAGAAGAAGCAAGCCGCGAACGGTCGCCGTCCGGGCACCTCGACCGCTGCGGAGCCAGCAGAGGGGACCACGACCGACTCACCCGAGACAAAGAAGCCCGACGCTGAGACACCGGACATCTTGCTTGATCGGCTGGAGGTCATCCACAAGGAGATCGCCCGAATGCAAGGGCTGCCGGCACCGGCTCGTCCCACAAAGGGGGTCGTGCTGATGGTCGACAACAGCCACTCGGGGGTCGCGAGCTACTACTCGAACGATCCGACACGATACGTCGTCACCCGACTGTGGGTTATCAATCTTGATGACGCTGAGTGTGAAGTGCGACCGCTCGAGATCGAAATGATCGCCAACGGACAACGGCTGAGTGGCAAGGAACGTCATCCGTCTATTCAGAACGAGAGTGTCCCATTCAACGACAGCCAGCAGTCATTAAGCAACCTCAAAACCGAGGAACTGTTGAAGGTACCAGCCGGGGGATGTGCGTCGACATGGGTCGTCATCAGCAAGGTTCCGCTAGGGCCGTTCGTGCCGACGATGACATTGGAAGTCCCGATTGGGGACCAGAAGCAGTCGTTTGACCTCTCGACATTCGAGCGGGCGAGAATCGCGTTGTCGACCGAACGTATCGGCCCGAAGTCGGCACTCGCACTCATCACGATTCAGGGAGAGATGAACACCATTTCAATCGGGAGAATGACCGACGAGGTCGAGTCCCTTTCGGGGCAAGGGGTCTCGCGCATCGTCATTCATGCAACCGATGCCGCCCCGAAGATGTCCAGCTACATGATCAACTGGTTCACTCAGTCACGAGCCATGAATCAAAACAATCGCCAGTTCAGTCAGATGCCAGGTCTCTCAAATTCTGTGCGAGAGTTGCACGTCACGGGATTCAAAGGGGTCCCGAATCCCCTGCAAGGGATGACATCTCACGACTCGGCGATTGAGGCTGTCGCTGCGGCATTGCGGACCGCGTACGAAGTGCTCCCTCCTCAGCAAGTCTTAACAGCGATTCGCACGGGAGACGTCCGGACACGGGCTGCCGCACTGGAACATGGCTCGCGACAACTCCCAGAAGAGGCGGTCCCATATCTGATCTCGCTGACGAGAGACGAAGACCCGACGATTCGCCGTTCGGCGATTGCGGCCCTCGTCAACTTCGGATCACCCGAAGTGGTGAACCATCTTGTACAAATCGCCGTTGAGGAACCGGAGCCGTATTCATCGACCGCGTTACGGAGTTTGGCCGGGTCGAGATTCCCGGTTGCACATGATGCCCTCACACAACTGCTCACTCAAAAGACCAAGGTTTCGCAAACGCGACTCATTTCGGTTCTGGGAGAGTATCCACGCCCCCAATGGGCCGACACGGTGTACGAGTTCACAAAGTCGCCCGACAACGCGCTGCGACAGACGGCGACCGTCACACTCATCCGCATCGGACATCCGCGTCTGGTCGAGGTATTGTCTGAGTCGTTGCGGAGCGATCAGTCGAGTCTCAACAACATCGCATTCAACCATTTGGCTTCACGAACTGACCGCGAAAGCGAAGAACTTGCCATTGAATACGCACTCAAACAACTGGAGAAGAGTCCACCAACCGGGATCACACAACAACTCATTCAGAGGACTCGTGACCAGCGATTCATCCCGCCGCTTCAGAAGCAATTGGACAATGACAACAACGATCGAACCAACGTCATTCAGTTGTTGATGCAGATCGGCGATGACGAAGTTGCTCGTGACCTCGTCGCTCGTTTCCCCAAACTAAAGGACAACGAAAAATCTTCGGTCCTTGGGCAGATGCAGAGTGTACAACCCGACCTTGCTGTCAAATTAGCCAGGATGTCGCTCGCGTCGTCGAACCATTCGGTATTGAATCAGTCGTGTAACATCCTCGCCATTTACGATGGGAGCAACGAGACCGTCGAACTGTTTCGGGCACTGCTCGCGAAGGGAGATAAGAACAACGCACACACATCAACAATTTGTAACGCCCTCGGCATGATCGGTTCGGATGCGGCGAAGAAAGTCCTCCTCGAACTAAAGAAAAGCGAAGACTCGAACACGCGAAACTATGCGACAAACGGGCTGAACAACATGCGAAATCTTCAGCCGGCGTTCAACTACCTCAACATGGCCAACTACTATCTCAAGCAGGGAAATGATCTCAAGAACGCCGAGACACACTTGAAGTATGCCCTGAAGATGGACCCGGAAATGCCCGAGGCCTGGGCCATGCGGTCTCAGTTGAGGCTCCGTCAAAACAAACCAGACGAAGCGATCTCCGACGCGAAGAAGTCCATCGAACTGGACCCTGAGCCGGCAGAGCCCTACTCGTCGCTGGGACAAGCCTACTTCCAGAAAGAAAAGTACACCGACGCGATTCCTCCTTTGCGGAAGGCAATCGACAAAAACACCACCGAGCATCTCGTCGTCACGACGCTTGCCCTCGCCCTCGTCATGACAGACGAAGTCGACGAAGGTTTGAAAATCGCCATCAAGGATCAGGCGAAGAACAAGGATAACAACGTCTACAACTACAATGTCGGCTGCGTCTTTGCTCGTGCCGCCGAGCGACGGAAGCCCATCGAACCGAACCCCAAGAACCCCGACGGCAAAGACCCCAAGGTGGCCGAGTGGCGAGGCAAAGCGATTAAGTTTGTCGAGAAGGCGGTCGAACAGGGCTTCACCGACTACAAGCACATTCAGAACGACCCCGATCTGAAGTCGCTGCACGATGACCCAGCTTTCCGCAAACTATCGAAACTCGACGAGCCACAGGAGGAAGACCCGATCCCAGGCACCGACCCCGCCGAGAAGGATGCCGCCGCCGAGATGGATGCCGCCGCCGCAGAGGAAGAGGCCCCCATCGAAAAGGCAAACGGCCCCGCACCGCGTCAACGTGCCGCCCCAGCCGTCCCAATCTTACAGCGACAGGTCATCATCCAAGCCGAGGTTATTGAACTCAAGTAAGACCGCTTGTAGTTCGACTAGCTCATCGTGTCAGGCAAATGATAGCGGTACGGCGCAAGCCCCCCGGTAGCGTGACAGATCGTGACTCACACTCACCGGGGGGCTTGCGCCCTACCGCTAAGTTGGGGGGCGTTCAAACTGACATTTAGAACGAGCCGAACCGTTTTGATCCCCATTGCAGGACGTTTTATGTATCAACGGGAAATCGGACAGACCGGGATCATGGTCTCGCCAGTCGCTATGGGTTGTTGGCCGATCGCCGGGATCACCAGTGTGGATGTCACGACCGAGAACTCGCTTGCCACATTACAGGCGGCTGTCGATGCTGGGATTAACTTCTTTGATACCGCCTTTTGTTATGGCTACGACGGCGAGAGCGAACAACTCATCGCACAGGCCCTCGGGCATCGACGCGATGAACTGGTGATCGCGACCAAGTGCGGAATTCATTACGGCCCTGATCGCAAACAAGTTCGCGATGCGCGTCCCGAGACCATTCGTCATCAGTGCGAGACCAGTCTTCGTCGTCTGCAAACCGACCGCATCGACCTGTACTACCTGCATGCTCCCGATCCACAAGTTCCTCTCGCCGAGTCGGCAGGGGCCATCCGCGAGTTGCTGGATGCCGGTCTCATCCGCAGTGCCGGAGTGTCCAACTTCCAACAGATCCCGCAGTACGAAGAGTTCCACGAGGTCTGCCCGATCTCGGCCGACCAGCCGCACTACAACATGTTGCAACGGGAGATCGAAGCGGAGCGTCTCCCGTGGTGCCGGGAGCACAACGTGTCGGCTATGGTCTATTGGCCGTTGATGAAAGGGTTTCTCGCTGGACAACTTCCACGAGATCATCAGTGGGACTCGCGTGATGGTCGGCAGAAGTATCCGATCTTCCAGGGAGAACAGTGGGACAAGAATCACGACTTCCTGAACTCGCTCCGTCCGATCGCAAAGGATGCGGGGATCACCCTGTCGCAGTTGGCCGTTGCTTGGGTCGTTTCTCGGCCCGGCATCACAGCCGCCCTTTGCGGAGCAAAACGTCCGGATCAGATCATCGAGACCGCACAGGCAATGTCAGTGAAACTCAGCGATGCCGAACTTAAGGCCATCGACGCTGCCATTGCGAACCGGGGAGAGGTTTTGTCCCGCGCTGCGGTGTAGTGGACAAACGATTGCGACATCGTCGTTTCATCGCACAAGGGGAACAGGCTGTTACAGGCGTATTCTCTGGATTGTGATCCATGACAATCCCCCCGATGCCCCATTGAAAAACCCTATCAAACAGGGACGTCGCCAGCCAATCCCGATCGGAACGAGATTTGGCGATGAGGGTTACGTCTGCACGTCTTGCAGGGCTGAAATGCTGACAACTTGATCGCGGTTGGCGCAAACTCGTTTTCTGTTGACGCTAATGCCATGCTTTCGAAGAGTCGAGCACGCTGGGGATTCCTTGTCGTCGTGCTGTCCCGCAGGTCGTGGACATCAGCCTCTTCAAGCACGAAATAGCGCTCGTCGGACGCGACGAATCTCCCGATGTAGACATAGGGAGACGCCATATCCAACACGACAACCTGCTCCAGATACTGAGTCTCCACCGGCTTCGCATCTCCTTGTAACCAAGAAACCAAATCGTCTGCATCGGCGGTCGGCTGGTTGACTATGAACGACCATTCTTCGACTCTCGCCAGACTCTTGCGTCGTTCCCTATCTCCGAACTTGGTGTCAGCCAACACTCTGCTGATCCAACGCAGGAGTGAATTCAGTTTGCTGGAATTGGCGAGAGAATCTTCTTCGACCAAGCAATGAGCGTCCTTCGTAACAGGACAGCAGTTTGAGCGTCCACCTCCTTTTGAGTACTGCTCAGTGGGAGTTGAACCAGTCGGTCAGTCGAGAGCCGTTGAATCATGACTTCTTCCGACGCGGTCGCCTGAATGAGACGATTAAGCGACATCAGGCGATCGTCGTCGAGTTCCTCCTGAGGAACCGATTTGCTGGGGTCATCAGGGTCGACATGAAGGCGTCCGCTGACCACTCCCGAGGGGCTCTTCGTCAATCGCTCCCGCTCTGCACGAATTGCAAGGTACGACTCGGAGACCGAGTTCTTGTGAGCGTTTCGTCTTTGATCGTCGTCGCGGGCGACTTCGTTGACAAGTTGAGGGGAGACATCCAAAGAGTCCCAGCGATTTGAATTTTCCCGACGAATCGTGCGTTGCAGGAGCAGATCTTCCTGACGGTCACGATCGGTCCAGAGGTTAAGTTGAGCGGCACGAATCATCGCGACATCCCCATCAGCCACTTGGAACGGGCCTTCGAGGTCGAGCGTCGCCTTCTCGCCGTTCAACGAACGCACTGTCACGGCCGCAACCGGAATCACCTCTTCTCCGACACGTCTGAGCACCAGCAACTGATGCCCGACCTTCAACCCGTGCCCATACCCCATGTTAAGGTGAGCCGAGTGGTTCCCCGCATCGGTAATCGTGCCAAACACATAGGTTTTCTGAGTAATTCGGTGCCCGCGCCAAACGGCCGACCGCTCAGCACGTGCTGACGCCGAGGGCAACAACAAGGCGATAAAGAGGAGACAGCCTGTCAGCCGGTTTTTTGACATGGTGGTTCGGACACAAGAACAAGACATGTGGTGAATCCCGGATAAGGTAGAGGTGTCCCTTCATTGGACCCGATCCGAGCAAGAATCTCAACAACTCTCTGCCGATTTCAACAGACTCTCCGCGACGACGTTCCAGTCGTAACGGTCAGGCGATGCAAGACATCGCAGTCTGTTCGAGACATTGGATCTCGTGAGACAGAGTTCCCTGTCCATCGAAATGTCACGCGACGTGAAGATCAATAACATCCGTTGAACGAAGAATGGTGCCCGTTTCCCTCTTCGCAATCGACCAAACTTTCACTTGCCGAACAGTTCGCAGAACCAGACCCGCTGATGGATTTTTTCTGGCGATATGGGACGCTCCCTCTTGCAGACGGCCCTTGGGGGGTTCACACTGTGGGATCGCAATTCCTGTACTTCGACTGGACCATCTTTCGTTTCCCAACCCAGAGTTGTCGCGTGTCTCAACCATTCCGCACTTTCCCGAACCTGTTCGCTGCTTCGACCTGGCGGCTCTTGCTCTCGTTGCTGTGCGGACTACCGGCAGTTCTTTCGGGAACGGCTTCGCTCCGAGCCGCCGAGCCCAAGGGGGGGCCAGTCTACACCGACCCGGCAAATGTCGATGCCGATTTTCGGTTCCAAGGTGAGTATCGCGGTTGGCAAAAGATGCAGAAGGCATTCCGCAGTGTCGATGCCGTCGGTCTGCAAGTGGTCGCTCAAGGTGACGGGAAGTTCATTGCATCCAAATACTACGGTGGCCTGCCGGGCGATGGATGGAATCAAGGAGAGCGATTCGAGATGGCCGGCACGGTGACCGATGGTCAGGTACAACTCACCGGAGGACAGTTCGACGTCCTTGTCGATGGCTATATCGCGACGATCTACACCCATGCTGGGGAGCGCGTCGGCGAATTAACGAAGGTCGAACGGGTCAGCCCGACCATGGGAGCCGCCCCGCCGATCGGAGCGATTGTTCTGTTCGATGGGACCGACGCCAGTCGTTGGAAAGGGGCAAAGATCACTCCCGAAGGGCTACTTCAGGCTGGGTGCGACACAGCCGACAACTGGCAAGACTTCCGCCTCCATGCAGAGTTCATGCTCCCCTATAAACCCAAGGGGGTCGGACAGGATCGAGGTAATAGCGGGTTCTATTTGCAGAGCCGATACGAAGTTCAGGTGCTCGACTCGTTCGGTCTTGAAGGGGCTTTTAACGAATGTGGTTCGCTGTATCGCACTCGTCGTCCCGACGTCAACATGTGCTTGCCACCACTACAATGGCAGACATATGACATCGACTTGAAGTCCGCGAAGTTCGACGCCGATGGAAAGAAGATCAGCGACATGGTGATCTCCGTCTGGCACAACGGAGTCCTCGTCCATAACAAGGTATCGCTTTCGACGAAGACAGGAGCCGGTAAACCGGAGGGTCCGGAAGCCTTGCCGACGAAATTGCAGGATCATGGCAACCCTGTGGTTTACCGAAACATCTGGATCGTCGACAAGACGCAACCGGTTCCGGGGACGTCAGGGCGAATTCAGATTGATCATCTCACCCCGCCGACCCCGATCCGTCGTACCTTCGACGCCCGTCCCGAGCTCTATCCTATCAGTCTCCCCAACGGTCGTTGAGGCCTGTCACTGATCTCTCCCTTGGTCTCTTTCGTGGATTAATCCCCCTCTGCGGGTCTTCCTTTCACCTCGCGCCACACGCGTCTCGTCTCGACGCCTCGTCCTTTCCAGCCCTTTGCTCAACAGCGATCACGAAAGAAACCGGGTTGAGGACTCCCCCGAACGGGGGCGTTGCGGTAAGCTATCAGTGTTGTGAAAGTCAGGAGATAGGGTCGGTGGAAGCCAGAATCGGATTTAAGGTTCACGACAAGTGAATTCGGGGGACTTTCTGTGAAACTCGCAAGCCCATGGTCAAAACACGGGACGAATCAGGTGACCTCGATACCTATGGGGATCGCTCTCAAACGAACCTCGGGGCTGGGGGTCGCCTTGATATTGCTTGCGACGGCAAGTGCCGCCGTTCTATCGTCGTTCACCGCCTTGCTCCCCCCCGTCAAGGCACAATTTGGCGTTGGTCGGAATTCGGACGGCAAGGAGCAGGAGGGAAAGAGCAACCTTCCATTCGATCGCGACTACGAAAACGTCCTGACTGCGGCAGACGTCCAACTCGCCGAAGAGCGATGGGATCGGGCGATCGGGTTGATGCAACAGATTCTTGATGCCCCTGGAGACTACTTTCATTCCGATGGCTCGGGGAAGAGCATTCGGACTCTCGTCGACGAACGATTCTCAACACTCCCCAAGGTCGCACGCGACCTCTACGACCGGCAGTCCGATGCTGTCGCCGTCTCTCTCATCGAAGCCGCGGCGGCGGATGAGGACGAACAGAAGCTGAATCAGGCCGTTCGACAGTATTTCCATACGACGCACGGCTTGGATGCCGCCTGGGAACTTGCTCATCGACTTCAAGATCGGGGGGAAATGGTCTCGGCTTCCCGGCTTTACGATCGGCTGTCGAGCGATGGCGTTGCCCTCAAGAGATTTGGCGTCGCCCTGTCGTATCGAACGGCAGTCGCGCATTGGCTTCGGGGCGATGCCGCGTCGGCTCGGGTCGCCCTGGAAAGGCTGAAAGACGTCGGCCCGAAAATCACCATTGAGGGCCGGGAGGTCGTCCTGTTTATGGCGGGTGAAGATCCGGTCGAGTGGTTGCAAAAACAGGCTGGGGCGTGGCAGGCTGGTAGCCAGGAAGTCCCTCTCGCGACTCCCAATTGGTTGAGCGCCCGGGGGGGCGATTCGCAAAACCGCAGTGTCACCGCAACCCCTCCTGTGTGGGATGGTGCGTGGTCGATTCCCTTGATTGCGACCGGAGAAGATAGCGCCTACGGGGATCGCATCGATAAGGTTTTTAAGACACTGACGGATCTCGAATCGGAATACCTCTCGGATCGTACGGTGCAACGAGTTTTGATCCCCTCGGGGACGCCACTCGTGGTCGATGGAAACGTCATATTTCATGGACCGGGGACTGTGAAATCGGTGTCGATACAAGATGGTAAGATGTGGCGCGACGGCGAAACGC
>JAWKTT010000058.1:0-17219 GCA_041398965.1 Planctomycetaceae bacterium
ATCGTGTCGGTGAACGATCCCCTTCGGGAGGCAACCCCTTGATATCGGGCAAGTGGTCCATCCAGACCGTCGAGCAGCACATGTCCAACAAGTGCGGCCAAGGCAATGATGGCCGATTGATTCCACAGCGGTGCGAACATCGTCCCAGCAATGAACGAGAGCAACGTCAGATGAGACGGACTGACACGACATGCGGTCAGACTTCGTAATAACGGTTGGAACAACTTCCCCCGCCACTGTTGAGTCCGCTCCATCCAGTCCCGTTCCCCCGCGGAATAGCAGTCATTCCCAGTTTGGGAAGCGACGGATGCTTCGTCGCGGAGAGGTGGAGCCGGTTCGTGGTTCTGGGGTTCATCCATGGCGAGTTGGCGTCGGAAGTATCAGAATTGTCACTTAGATTTCTGTTCCGAGGGACATTTTCCGCAGAGTCTCGCAATTGGCGATGTCTGGCTTCATTGATTGAACCGTCGTTGGCAGATGGGTAGACTCGTTTCTCAAGGCGTCTGGTGAGAGTTGACGCTGGCATCAGACCCTTTTTTGCGGAGTTTGCAGACGTGGTGGCTGGCGAGGACAACAACGAAGGAACATTTCAGGTCGTGGTCCTTTCCGGCCCCAGCGGCAGTGGCAAGACGACGATCGTCCATCGCTTGCTGCAAGAGTCTCCGGTACGTTTGCAAATGTCAATCTCGGCGACGACCCGTCCCATTCGCCCCGGCGAAGTTAACGGTCGCGACTACTACTTCCTTTCGCCACAAGAGTTTGAGACAAAACGACTTAATGGCGAGTTCTTAGAGTTTGCCGAGGTGCATCGTAGCGGCTATTGGTACGGAACGCTGACCTCAGAACTCGACCGCATTCGCGAATCGGGGGCTTGGGCTTTGCTGGAAGTCGACGTTCAGGGGGCGTTGAGCCTGATCGACCGATATCCCGATGCCGTCTCCATCTTTCTGATGACCCCTTCGGTCGACGAATACGAACAACGACTGCGAGCCCGAGGGACCGAAGAGGAAGCAGTCATTCAGCGTCGGTTGCAGACGGCTCGTAATGAGTTAGAATCTGCTACTGCCTACAGATATCGCGTGGTCAACGATCAGTTGGACCGCGCTGTAAGAGAGATTTGCGACCTACTTGCCGCCCGAAAGGCTCATTTCCATGCTGGATGAACTCAAAGAAGAGCACATCGTCAACAAGGTGGGCGGTCGCTTCAAGCTCTCGACGCTCATCCAGAAGCGCCTCGTTCAATTGAACCGAGGCTCGCTGCCACTCGTCGAATGCGTCGGACGCCCCACCATGGCGACCGTCGTTCAGGAGATTTTGGCAGATAAAATCTTCCTCGATGCGACCGAAAACGTCGTCATGACCTGCGATGATGCTCCACGCATTACCGCAGACGACGGCGGACCGAACCTTTCCGATCTCTAATCCCCGGAACTTCCCAAGTGGCGACTTCCCGAACCAAGCAGTCGCTGCACGGACGCGAAGTTCTGCTCGGAGTCAGCGGGGGGGTTGCCGCTTACAAAGCGGCTGATCTCGTCAGCAAGCTAATGCAGCAAGGGGCTGCGGTCTCTGTTGTGATGACAGAAGCCGCCACCCATTTCATCGGGAAGACCACCTTTGAGGCCCTCACTGGGCGTCCAGTCTATGTCGGCCTCTTCGATCCGAAGGAGCACCACATCGGCGAGCACATCGGTTTGGCTCGCCGGGCAGAACTTCTCGTCATCGCCCCCGCGACCGCCGACCTTATCGGCAAACTGGCTCATGGACTAGCCGACGACCTGCTTTCTACGCTGGCACTGGCAGTCACCTGCCCTGTCCTGATTGCCCCCGCGATGAACGCCGACATGTGGGCCAAGCCCGCAGTTCAACGCAACATCCAGCAACTGACCGAAGATGGAGTCCACATCGCCCCTCCCGGCGATGGCTGGCTCAGTTGTGGTCTCATCGGTCCTGGCCGCATGCAAGAACCTGCGGAACTCCTCAGCCATGTTCAGTCGTTGCTCAGCAAGACCAAGAGTTGACCGAACATGCCCGATCGTCAGGCGATCTCGCGATGACACCGCATCAACGTCATCTTGTCGGTCCCCTGCTCTTCAAAATACCAATCGGCGTCTCCAGCCACTACGAACCGAATTCCCGTTGCTGAGTTTCAGTCCGGGTGAGTCAGACTGGTACGCGATGCGTCGGTTGAATACGTACCCAAGTCCCCCCCAACCGAAACCCGAATTCCATTGATCCCGTGAGGTCATCATTTCCCGGCTGTGGTCGTCGGGGAGGCGTCGCTCGGTTATACCGGAGTTTCCTCGCCGGGGGGCCAAGTCGCGTCATCGTTGGCGATGTCGGGTTCTGTGATCGCGATGTTTGCCAGAAAGCCCGCGATGGTCGCGGGGACGATCTGGTACCGGAGAAGGACAATCAGCCGACACTCAAAACATCGCCCCAACCCTCCGCCTCAACGCTTTCATCAAGAAGCTCCTCAACGGGTGCATTCCCCACATGGCAACTCCCCGAACCGGAGGCGTTAGCCGACGCGAAACTCCTTCTCCCCCGGAGACGACGCTCCGACTTCAATCAGCGTTCCCACGGGGGGAGAAGGTCGGGTTGAGGGGGCGAACAGTGACCTTCAATTCAGCGAATTCGCCCAATCGATGCCACTTCGTATTCCCCCTCACCCCGGCCCTCTCCCCCGCTGGAAAGTCCTTTGAAATAGGAACGTCGATAGCGGGGGAGAGGGAGTGGGCTGCCTTTGAAAAACTGATCCATGTGTTATGAAGGTTTCAACGGCCCGTGATGTGCGAAGGAGACCTGTTCGATGAGTACGAAGAGACGGAAGCGTCATACGCCTGAGCAGATTGTCAGGAAGCTTCGAGATGCGGATGCAATGCTGAATGCGGGCCAGGAGTTGGCCGTGGTGTTGCAGACCTTGGAGGTGAGTGAATCGACGTATGAGCGTTGGCGGAGGCAGTACGGAGGCATGAAGTCCGAGGAGGCGAAGCGTCTGAAGGAACTGGAGGATGAGAACAAGCGACTCAAGGAGATCGTGGCTGAGAAGGAGCTTGACATCAAGATGCTCAAGCATGTGAACTCAAAAAACTGGTAAGCCCTTCTCGAAAGCGAGTCGCCGTGCAGCAGCTTCAGAATGAGTTCGAAGTCTCCGAGCGTCGTGCCTGTGAGGTGCTTGATCAGCCTCGCAGCACTCAGCGTTATGAGTCAGAGCCTCGTGGTGATGAAGCGGCTTTGGTGCTGGCAATGTTGTAACTGGCACGGCAGCGTCCCCGTTTCGGTTATCGCCGGATCGGTCGGTTGCTGCGTCGTGACGGCTGGCAGGCGAGCGACACCAGAGTCTATCGCCTGTGGCGTCAAGAAGAGCTGAAAGTCCCACAAAAGAAGCGGAAAAAGCGGCGATTGGGGACCAGTGAGAACGGTTGTCATCGCCGTCGAGCGGAGTTCAAGGACCATGTCTGGTGCTGGGACTTCGTGTTTGACCACACGACGAATGGGAGTACGTTGAAGTGGCTCTCGATCGTGGATGAGTTCACGAGAGAGTGCCTGGCATTAAATGTCGATCGCAGTATCACGAGCGAGGATGTCATCGACACGCTGGCAAAATTGTTTGCGATGAGAGGAGTCCCAAAGTGCATCCGCAGTGATAACGGCCCGGAGTTCATTGCCACAGTCGTCAGCGCTGGCTGGCTCAGCTGAAGATCGAGACGTTGTACATCGAACCAGGCAGCCCCTGGGAGAATGTCTACGCCGAGAGCTTCCACAGCCGTTTGAGAGATGAGTTCCTGGAGATGGAAGAGTTTGAAAGTCTACTGGTCGCACGGACGCTGAGCGTGTCCTGGAAGGATGATTACAACCACCACCGACCACACAGTTCGTTGGAGTATCTGACCCCAACAGAAGGATCTGTTGCTGCTTCCGTTCGGCCTACGGCCTCACTCCAGCAGCACAGCGGAGATTCCCTAACCCAACCTTCATAAGCACTGGTACAACTTTTTCAAGCATCCCAGGAGAGGCTGACAACAAAGATCACCCGTTGGCGAGGATCACAATCCGGGGAATGCACTCCTCCTCAACTTGAATGACCAAATGGCCTTGGAGCATTAAACGAAATCAAGCGGCTGATAATAGATGATAAGTTCCGAAGGAATTCGGCACTTGGAGTTCGGGGGGGCGTTCGGCCAAGATCAAACCTGCGGCGCAGCTCAAGTCATCGCGATTCGCTTCAAGATCCAGGTGACGAAGAGACCGGCAATCAACGCCCATCCACACCACTCGGGCCAGCGATAGTCAGGTAGCGGCATTCCGAGAAGTTTCCGATGTTGCAGGTCAGAAAGCGCCCACGCACGATATGGAAACTGAGCCACGACTGCGACAGCCAAGAACCAACTCATCTGATTCACACTCCAAGCGGTCCATGGCTGTCCTCGGGTGAGCCAGATGAATCCTCGCGTCAGACCACAGCCGGGGCACTCGATTCCCCAGAAAACCTTGCTGGCGCACGATTCAGGCAAGGCCCACTCCGGGCCAAATCGGAATTGAACGCGCTGATCCGGGCGGACCTCGAGAAGGCATGCCATGACGACGACGAAGGCACAGAGCCGCAGCATTGACCAGTGTCGACGCGTTCTTTTTTTCCATTGTTGAGCCTCGCGGCTCTTCTCGATTTCGTCGAGTGTTTCTGGCAACCAGATATCATCCGGCGGATTGTCGTTCAAGGATGTCTCACTTTCCGGGACTTCAAGCTTCTCAATTGATGATGAACGATTCTCCACACCCCTTGCATGTGACGCTACGCCCCTTGTGAATTGCCGCCACTCGATACTTCGCTCCACATTGTGTGCAGACGGTGTTGATCTTCTCAGCAACCGTCGCCGATTTTGCTTCGGCTTCGCCTTGGACGATGGTCGGTGCAGGCGATGCGGTCGGGGGTGTCTGCGTTACTGGATTCGAGGGGGGGACCGGAGGTTGCGATCTGGGAGGCTCGACGATTTCAAATGGATTCGTGTTGAAGTCATCTTCGGGTTCATCTCGTTCGTCAACAAGCAGGCTGACATTGTCGAGGGGGAGTTCTTCAGCGTGCTCCGCCACCCAGCGGGCCGCCTCGCCGTTCAGTGGGCTTTTGACGTTATAGCTTTGATAGGCGAGCATTTCGCCGATGCGCATAACAATGGCCTGCAACGATTCACCGGCACTCCAGTGATCTCCTACGCAGATCGCATGCGGTGCGATATTCGGATGAAACACCGGCGAGAGCATCCGACATTGCGGTGGCGTGCGCGGGTAGTTCCGGGGGAGCACGATCTCGACGATGTGGCTCTTGATCCGAACGAGTTCATTCCCCACTTGTCGCAGGCTGCAAATACGATACTCCATCTGGAATCGCTCGGGGGGATCCCCGTCGAATTGAAGCAGTTTGACGCGAGGATGCCGACGGACATAGTTCTGCAACTTGTCAAAATCGGCGGCCAGGCGACGTAAGCGAATGTTGCTCATTGTGTGGGACTCAAGGATTAGCCGACTGGGATTTTGGGAGTTGGTAAGTGGCTGGGGCGAGGTCGAGCAACGTCTGGAAATCGATGGCGAAACTTAGCCCGTCGGCGACGTGCTTATCCTGCGTCCACGTGTTAATGCCGATCAGATGGCCTTGGGCGTCATACAGTCCGCCTCCGCTGTTTCCCGGATTGATGGCGGCGGACGTTTGGACGACTTTTATTTCCATAGGTCCCTGACGCTGACGACGGATCTGAGAGACGTCACCCGCAGTGTGACTCCAGCCGAGGCCGTGGGGGTTGCCGATCGCGAACACCTTGCTACCGATCACGACTGGAGCACGATCTTCCCAGATCGCGGAATCGATTTTCCGGGAGTTAATCGCCACTTGCACTAAAGCCAGATCGATCCCATAGGGAGCGATCCACAAGACTTTCCCTGTGACCGGCGGTTCGCCAATCATCTTGACTCGCAGGGATGTATTCGGCAACGGGGCGGAATCGAGTCCTGTTCCACCGGCCTCAGCGAACTGTGCGTCGATCACATGTCGGTTCGTCACAATGATTGCGGTTTGATCGACGATTTTCAGGATGACACCCGAGCCAATCGACTGTCCCATGAGCCCGTTCCAGCCGGCGTCCACCTCAATGAGGACATTCGAGCGCATCGCCCGCTCGATCTCTGGACTTACTCCTTGCAGGTCTTGCGGGTCGACTTCGATCTCTTCCAGGGAAACGTTTGCCTGATTGCCAGATCCTCCCACCAGCGGGACTCCCTGAAACAAAAACAGAGTCCAGCCGACGAACGACCCCAGTCCCAGGACAATCGAAGCAGCCGCATACACCACCCCTGTTTGAAAGGGTTTCAGCGACAGAAGTGCGGCTACACCCAGGATCATCGCCAGTGGACCTGTGGCAATACCGAAAGCGGGGATGCTGAAGACCCCGACGATGAAAGCTGCGATCGCCAACTTGCTCCGTCGAGTCGGCCCCCGACGCGGAGGTTGATAGTCATCGGTGATGGCAATCGGGTTGTTGATAATGATCGGTCGCGTGCTTACCGCAGGTGGTGTTTGCTGCAATTCATCGAACGAAATCCGCAGCACGCTCGCCGATGACAGTAATCCTTCTCGATTCGCAGGGGTACAGTCATAGGCTCCACAGCCAGCAGTACTCCAGCACGACTCATGATGTGCTGTGCCACAATCTGCACAGACCGCCACTTGCTCGCTCAACTGGATTTCGTTCGAGCAATGCGGGCACGGAACGCCCGACTCCCGAAGACCAGCAGAGAAGATTCGCGGTTTGGACCCCACCTGTGTTTTCCTCAAGAAGTGTTAGCGAATGACGATTGCAACCACGACCACCCCTCTGATGACTCAGGAATAAATCTCGATCAACCCGAACAATAACAGTCCGAGCGTCCAGAGTCCCGAAATAGCCATCGAGGAGTACCCCATTACCATATACTGTGGTCCAGCCTGCTGCAATTTCTCCTGCTTTGGTAAGAGATAGACCAGAGAACTCAGTAACACTAGCGGAGCAATGCAACCGAAGAGACTTGCAATGAATAGTGCGATCACGGTTTTCTGTAACCCGTGAAGCTCTTTGCTCAGTTGTTTCTCCCGTTTCAGGTCCGACGAGGTCATGGGGTCGATGGTCCGAAACTCCGTGCCGCAGTGACGACATTTCAGGGCAATCGACTTGATTTCCTCTTTGCAGGACGGACAGGTTTTCGTGTCACCCCAAGCGGTCAACGGAGCACGAAAGGCGGATTCGCTTTTGTCGATGGCGGGAGCCTGAGTGCAACCATACGTGCCGCACCCCCCAATCTCCGACCAGCACTCGGTATGATGCGACTGCTCGCACTTGGGGCAGTTGACATAACCTTCATCCGAGCCGATGGCGGTTTGACAAATCTGGCAGGTGATTCGCTGCTGCCCCACCTCCAGTTTGCGGGTCCGCAGCACGTTGCCCCCCACGGCCAGTGCAATCCCCACCTTGCACTTCGGGCAACGAAACTGCCGCCCCGTCCGGCTCTCGGGGAGCCGAACAGATGCGCCGCATTCACAGGTGATGATGGTGCTCATGAGAAATCAAAGAAAGGGGGACAAGTACAGAAACAAGATCGCAGAAACCGGATTCGATCCGTCGCGACATCAAGGAGTGACGACTACCTCACCATCGTTGCGATCAGGACTTTGAGCACATTCCAAAATATGATCATGCCAATGGAGATGCCGATCATCTTGCCCCCTGTCGCATTGCCCTGAATGGCACGAATAATCCCCAAGATACACCCAATCCCCGGACAGAGCACGCAGATCACGCCATCCACAACAGTCATTTCTTCTTCACCGGAAGACGACGCCCGTTTCGCTTTCTTTTTCAAAGATGCATCGAATATCTCTCCACAATGCCGGCACTTTTTCGCCACAGAAGCAATCATCTCGCCGCACATCGGGCAGGGCTTCTGGTTGTCCCCTATGGAACTCGGGAAATCATCCTCAGCCTCCCCTAGGCTGCCAAAGTCATCTTCGGCATCGTAAATCTCGTCGGCTTTCGGGAGCACAACGGGCTCCCCACAGTTGGGACATTTCGCTGTTCTGCCTGCTGCTGAGTCTTTGGCTGTTAAGGTCTTGCCACAATGTTGACAGTCTACTTTAATCGCCATGTGACGCCCTTTGAAAAACGATGATGAAGGTCAAGAATCTAGTCAAACAGACAGAGCTGAACGTCTCAGCACGACGAAATTATGTCCGGCTCTCACGCAATGCAAACTCCAGAACTGTCTTGCCCAAGACGATCTGATCTCCCGGTTTCAGATAAGTTCGCTTGATCGCAACGCCATTGACGTACGTCCCGTCTGGCGTCCCGCAGTCTTCAATTTCGAAGCGACCACCCCGGTTGTAGATCACGGCATGCTTCGGCTCAATGGCGTCATCCTTGAACAAGTAAATCTCAGCCTTCGGAGAACTACCCAGGACCGTCGTGTCTTTGAACATGACGAATTGCTTACCTGCCAGCGGCCCCTTTCGCATCAGGAGCCAAGCATTTTTCGTCCATCCTTCCACCAGTCCGATAAGCAGTCCGACAACGCAGCCGATCACCGCAAACCCGACCCCTCGGCTGTAGGTCGCCTGACCGTCTTCGGTCACCAGGGCAACGCTGATCGGATCGAACGCCATCCCGCCGATAAAGCCCCCCATCACGGCTCCCAGCAGTCCATTCAGGACGACTTTCCGTTCCTTAATGGCGATCCCCTGACCAATCCCAGCTGGGATCGCAATGATCGCCCAAGCCATGGCTCGCCCCATCATCAAGATCAGGAATGCCATCCCCGTCGGCATGCCCTCCATTCCTCGGTGGTCATCAAAGGAAATCGCGATGTTCGTCATAATGCTGAACACGATGCCCGTCGGAATGAGAGCCACCAGACCTCCCACGAAACCGACCCCCAAGCCGACAGCCCCGCTCTTCACAGCTCGGAGAGTGTTTCGGCACATCACACCTTCTGCCGCCCCCAGAAACAGTCCCACGCAACCGGCCACCACAGGAAACATCAACAAGGCCGCCACCAATGTTGAGCCGCTCTCCTCAGCAAATTCGTTGTCGTCAAAGAAAGGCTCTAAGCAACCCCAACCAATCAGCCCGCCGACCATTCCCCAGAATGCAAGATACATCCAACTGGAGTACAAGGCTTTCTGAATCCAGGACAACTGTTCGACCTCGCCGACATCGCGAGACAAGTAAGCCTGAGCTTCGAGCACCTCTTCGACTTTCGAGGAGTACAACTCGTCTGCACTAATTCGAAAATTATCCTGAGACATGGGAGGTTACCTGAGGGCGGATCGG
Organism: Planctomycetaceae bacterium; assembly: GCA_041398965.1. Lineage (GTDB taxonomy): Bacteria > Planctomycetota > Planctomycetia > Planctomycetales > Planctomycetaceae > JAWKTT01. Next base: position 9,348 of record JAWKTT010000058.1, read on the forward strand.
GTGACGAATGTATTGCTCATCAACTTTAAGGCCGAGTCGAGGCCGAAGGAGTTGACGCGGGCGGAGTCGGTGCAGGTTTAGTTACCGGCGGTGTGGCCTCTTGAGTGGAGGGGGGCTCGGGTTTTGCCGCTTCTGCTGGCATCGGTTTCACGGCGGGCTTCTCAACAGGCTTCTCAACAGGCGGCTTAGTCGTGTCGGGTTGAGGTGTCGACTTGCCTGTGTCCGTTCCCTTTCCCCCCCCTGTACCCGGGGACTTGTTCTCGCTGGAAACGTCCTTCCCCTTGCTCTTCTCGCTATCCTGTGCTGAGGAAGCTGGTGTTGACGGGGAAAGTGCCTGCGAACGCACGTCCCTTTGCTTTGCTGCCAGGAGTTCCCTGATCTCCGCCCGCTCGGCGTCGGTCATTCCATAGTCCTGCAAGATGATTAACTGCGCACGAATGACACTGTCGAGGTCCTTGAAAATCCGATTCCATTCTTTCTGGTATTCTTCTTTTCGATCGCCCGCTCCGTCCACCTGCGCCTGAGCCAACTTCTGTATCCCCGCAAACGATTGGCTCTGATGCTGTATGACCGTGGACAACTTCTCTTCAAAACCTGGCTTGTAAATCTTCCACAGTCCAAAGTGGGCGACCGCTCCAGCCTCCAATCGCTGCCGTTCCCATGCGGTCGTCCGACCTCCCCACATCACCCCCAGCAATCCCACACAAAGGCACAGCAACAGTGTTTGTAAAAGGCCCCAGGAATCCGGCAAATCCCCAGATCTGGCCCCTTCCATGTCAACCGCATTCATGGTGGCTGCCGGAGGCGGGGCGGGCTGCGCTTCGCCGACCTGAACTCGCTCGCCAACCCAGTAGTGGTGCATCGGGACCGGTTTGCCATTCCGCCACTCGAACATTCCCTCCAGCTTGCGGATCGGATCCACAACGAAGGCGACCTGACCCGGTCCAGAGAAAAAATTCTCCTGAATGAAGCAGTCCCGGTCGGACAGGAAGATGCCAAAGTTCGGATGCGAATGATACCAGCCGATAATCCGCAGATTCTGGTATTTGGTATCCATCTCCTGGTTGATCTGCGCCCAGGATTCATGGGTGAATGTCACCTCGGCAAACTTCTGTGCCGCAGCATTGCAGCGAATGTACTCTTCAATCACGGCGTAGGGACCATTGGCATCCTTTGCCCAACGACCCACCATGACGCCGCAAATTTCCACCGACGTGTCTACGCTGGCATGATCAATCATCCCACGATGAACCCTCTCGACGACCACGACTCGAAAGTCCGCTCGGGGCGATATCGGAAACGCCGCTTGTTCCAGCGTCTCAAGGCTCAGTTCAGAGACATCAACAGTGGCCATGATGGGCCCTCCACGCAACGAGTGACTTTTGTGCGAACTCGACCGCGAATCTCAGCGCAACTCTTAGAAACCAATAGACCGGCACCACGAACTAAGCCAGCGGACCAAGAATCAACTCCCGATCCCCCGCCATTTCAAAGTAGATCTGCTGCATTCCTGCTCTCGCTCCGATGATGTCCCATAGAGGGACACCAAGTTCTGCCAGCGTGTGATCCAGCAAATCCGAACTTTCGTCGACAGTGTGATACATCTCGGGAATCCGTGCATCGTTGCACTGAGGGCAGCGTCCTTGAGCCTCCGTCACCTTGCCGAGTGATGCCAGGATTTCCTCAGATGTCTGGCAGCGCTCGCATCGGAGTGACCTCAGGAGATCCTGATTGAACTCGATCACAGCCTTCTCCCCGATTCTCGATCGTGCATGCTCCAGTAAGTCCCTCACTCGAGTCGATGCGGACGCCAGTGGCAGTTCGACAAGCGGCTCATACTTTTCGTGACTCGGACAGTCCTCCAGGCGGGAGTACGTCACCACATAGCTGTTGTGATCGCGTCCGTCGAAGACATATCCCTGACCTGATAACGTGGGCAACCCATGGAGCCACTTCACCGCCTCCTGAGCCTGAATCCCCGCGATGACGGAGGAGGTTGTTGGCGTCGTCGGGACTTTCCCTTGCTCCATCTCGTCCCGAGTCAGCAAGGCACAACTGCGACGGGCCTCCAACATCTTCCAGTCGATGTCGCTCATGGTGCATTCGTAACAGGGACCATCGGCTGGATTGAAGAGACGCGCGACCCCTTCCAAACGCTCAATCGCTCCATCGATCCAAATCCGCCCCACGCGCGATGCCGACTGATTGATCGCCACTCGGGCCTCACGATTGTCGAGACCCCCCAAGATCAAATCGGACCAGCGGTACACTCCCAGTCCCAAGTCGTAGACGACATTGCCGTTGAAGCCATGGGTTCGCATCTCGGGGTAAATCTCCCGAGCCCGTTCCGCAGCGACATCCGACTTTTGTCGACCGCGATCCCCTGCGCGATACAGTACCGACCTCGACAGATTGGACTGCTCGATCGTGTCCAGATCCGCGACTAAGACGTTTCCGACACCAAGCAACGCGAGATTCTTAAGGAGTTCGTTCCCCAAGGCCCCCGCTCCGATCACCAAGATGCGCGCCTTGGCGAGCTTTTGCTGATCCCACCAACTGATGAGCCGAAATCGATCAAAACGATCGTCATCCGCTGCTTCAATGCGAATGACGTCATTCACCACGAACCTCCCGAGCAGTTCGCACCCGCTGTGATCTCGGGTTGCAATCGGAGGATATCCCCAGACACAACTCCCGCGTTCTCCAACGTCTCGTTATCCAGCAACTGCTTCCCCGAGGCACGATGATGGAACTTATAACTCATCAACTGCCCGTCAGGACTTTGCCGAGGCAAGTTCATCCGATCAATCAAGACTGCAATCAATCGATTGACCGGTGCCGTGACGGGAACCTCAACGCTCTGGCGCTTGTTGCCCGTTGCGTCCCAGACCTCAATCGTGATGTCCCGCATAAAAACCCCGGAAAATGCAAGAATAATAAAGTTGTAGCCCCAGCGTTAAGAGCACTCACCCAGGACTCAGCCCAATGACTACCCATATCGCTCTCGATTAGAACATCTGAGAGAATCAGCGACAAGCGTACGCTGGTCAGAATTGAGACGTTGACTCGCGTTTCATTGACTCCGGGTGTCGCAAGGATTCCCAGGACACTCACCATGCGTCGCCGTAACGTTGGTCAGCAGAGCTTCAGGACACTCGAACGAGCGACATGCTTTCTGCCCGTAGAGTCAGAATGCTAAACTCCTCGGCGACTTGGCGTTCGCGAGAGACTTCAATCGCAATCCTAGTCGACGTAGGGCCTGACAGGACAGACACGGGCATCGACGATGGTCTTCAACTTTCGTCAACACAGGAACTCATCTCTCGAACCAAGTAATCTCGCTCCCCCGCGACAGATCGCGGTACGGCGGTGGATTGAGAAGGTTGATGGCCAGGTAACCACACTCTGCCTGAGCCCCCATCCCCGACCCGCAGCACGAGCAGCATCATGGCTTCATCGAGTGGGGTGGTGAGTTCGCCTCGTAAGCGTTCAATGCTAAGGGGACCACGAAATTGATGTGACAGGAATTGCCGGATGGGAGGCCGACGCGATGGCAAAGCGGAAATCACAGATCGTTGGTCGTCGCCGAATCACGTTGATGACGGAGTGAGATCAGGATTTCGTTGACGAAGAATTTCCCAGCTGCATTGAATTTACCAGGGATGGCCTCGGTGACTTTCAATTCGGAGACATTCATGGCCAGTGTGGCTGACGAGACACAGGTCGTGACGGAATAGTGGCTGGCGAGTTCACGTTCATGGGTACGGATACGCTGACACCCACCATGGACCGAAACTGGGTCATCATCGCAAGTAACACGGTTGATGGTATGATCTTCTTTCATCAAGTTGACGAATCCGGGCTTCTAGCGAAGAAGGTAGGAAAGCAATGAAAGCGGTTCGAGTTCTGTTCATGTTCCTCTTGGCCTGCTGCTTCAGCCCGTTGGTTTCAGCGGACGAAGTTCCGAAGACGGTTACAGAACTGTTCGCAGACTTCGATCCCCGGAAAGACCCGCTTGATGCCAAAGTCGTGCGAGAGTGGGAAGAGGGTGGCATCGTTTACCGTTATGTCACCTTCCACATCGGGACGTTCAAGGGAAAACCGGCTCGCATGGCGGCATTTTTCGGCTTCCCAAAGGGTGCAGAGAAATTGCCCGGCCTATTGCATCTGCATGGTGGAGGCCAGCGAGCATTTCTGAACGAAGTCGAGTTCTACGCCAAGCGAGGCTACGCTTGTTTATCGCTCAACTGGGGCGGTCGGGGAATGGAAAACGCTTACGACGGTGATCCCAACACCGATTGGGGAGCGGTCGATCCGACTCAGCAAAACGTGCCGGGGTATTTCAACCTGATGCCCGGTGAGAAGTATCTCGATCCGGTCGATTCGCCCCGTAACAATAACTGGTATCTGCTGACGCTGGGAAGCCGACGAGGGCTGACGTTCCTGGAACAGCAACCGGAGGTTAACGCTGATAAACTTGGCGTTTACGGACATTCAATGGGTGGAAACCTGACCGTTTATGTCGCCGGGACGGACAACCGAGTCAAAGTCGCTGCTCCATCAGTCGGTGGGTCCGGCTTCCGTACCCAACCGTGGCCACTTCTGCCAGAACAGCGAAAGCAGGTACCAAACGGTGATGTGGACCTGTTCAATGCGACCATTGGCTTCGAGTCGTATACTCCTCATGTGAAAGCTCCGTTACTGTGGTTGGGAGCGACGAACGACTTTCACGGGATCATGGATGACACCTATCGCACGGGCGAGTTGATCCCCCACAGGAACATCCGCTACGCCTTCACGCCACACATGAACCATCGGTTCACGCCGGAATTTGCTGTCACGCGACCACTCTGGATAGACCAGTACCTCAAAGGGAGTTTCTCGTTCCCATCGACTCCCGTTTCGGAACTTCTGCTGTCCACGAATGATGGCATTCCAGTGCTTCAGGTGTCGCCGGATAATTCGCTTCCCATTGAGCGAGTCCAACTATTGTATTCGATCGACCCCGACCCGCAGGCTCGCTTCTGGCGAACCGCGTTGGCAACGAAATCAGGACAAATCTGGTCGGCATCGTTGCCCATCCTGAGCGTCGATCAACCACTCTACGCATACGCCAACATCCATTACCGATTGGAGAAGCCAGAGCCGGTCCCATTTGCCCAATCGACCACCGAGTTCGCCATCAGTTCCATACTGCACATCGCCACTCCCGACGACTTAAAAGGTGCGGAAGTGAAGGCGACTGACAAGGCCGACCCTGTCATTGATGAATTCACACATGGATGGCAGGACTGGTACACACTATCGGCTGACAATCCGCACCATTGGGAATACTCGACACGCAAGCTCAACGATCCGAAGTGGCAGGGTCTTCCCGGCCAGAAGCTCACTCTCGAAGTGCAGTCAGAGAAACCGAACGAACTGGTGATCGTCCTGACCGAAAACTTCTTCCGGTCGTATCGGGGGAAGTCGCAGGAGTTCGTGGCGGTCGTGAAACTGAGTGGCGTTGAATCGCAGTCTATTTCCTTGACGCCCGATGACTTCCGCACAACCGACGGCAAAAAGTTGTCATCATGGAAGCACGTCGATCTCTTGAGCCTCAGAGCATACCACGAAAAGGACGGCAAACTAATGGGCAGCAAAAGCTGGACTGGACCACAGCCGAAGTTTCACGAACTGCGCTGGGCCTCAGGGCAACCTTGATAATCACCCTGAAGAAAAAGAAATATGATGCTGCGAGCACTTTCGATTCTGCTCTCTCTTGGAGTCGCAACGCTGGCTGTGGAAGTCGACATAGGGCAAGCCATCTTCAACTTCGAGAGCACCGAGATTGCGAACCAATGGCCGTCGATTAACGTTGGTGAAATGCGTGGTCGTGATGACGGCCGGTTCAAGCTCAACCACGATAAGACCATGCAGTCCGTTGGCACGTTGTCGCTGGAGAACTACAGTGTTACAGATACGACCGACGACTGAAAGGGAAGAACCATGAGAATTGTTGCAACACTCGCGTTCTTGTTGTTTGCGGCGTCGTCGGCTGTGGCGACGGATATGGAATGGGTCAAAATTTCGGACAACAACAAGGGGTTTATGCTGGCCGACTCGGGGAAGCCATTCCTGCCGTGGGGCTTTAACTACGACCATGAGGGGGACGGCAAACTCATCGAAGAGTATTGGGATGAACAATGGCCAACCGTGGAATCCGCCTTCCGGGAGATGAAAGGACTCAACGCGAACGTCGTTCGCATCCATCTGCAGTTCGGAGTCTTCATGGAAAATAGGACGACGCCTCGGCAGTCCTCCCTCGACCAACTGGATCGGCTGGTCAAACTGGCAGAGCGGACGGAACTGTACCTCGATGTCACCGGCCTCGGTTGTTATCACAAGTCGGACGTGCCACCGTGGTACGACAAACTCAGTGAACAGGACCGTTGGCGGACTCAGGCGGTGTTTTGGGAAGCGGTCGCCAAGACCTGCGTCGGGAGTCCCGCTGTCTTCTGTTACGACCTAATGAATGAACCGGTCGTCGCAGGAGGTGACAAGCAACGTGACGATTGGCTCGGGCCGGGCTTTGGTGGCAAACACTTCGTCCAGTACATCACTCTGGATCGGGCCGGAAGAGAACGCCCTGAGATCGCTCGGCAATGGGTTCACATGCTGGTCAAAGCAATCCGCAAACATGACCAGCGACATCTGGTGACAGTCGGTCTGGTCCCCTGGAGCTTGGAACGGCCCGGATTGACCTCCGGCTTTGTGCCCGACAAGATTGCCGCCGATCTCGACTTCATCGCATTTCATATCTACCCGGAGAAGGGAAAGATGGACGACGCCATCGCAACGCTCAACGGCTTTGCTGCCGTGGGCAAGCCGGTGCTGATCGAAGAGATGTTCCCACTCAAGTGTGATGCCCAGGAACTGAGCCGCTTCATAGATCAGTCACGACCGCAGGCCACCGGCTGGATCGGGTTTTATTGGGGCAAGACTCCGGATGAACTTCGACCGCCCCAAACGATCCCCGAGGCGATCACACTTAGCTGGCTAGAGATGTTTCAGGAGAAGACACCGCAAGTACTTGGGGCAACGGCAAGTTCCACACCTCAGTTCCACAACGTGACCTGCGAAGGGAGTTTCCCGCACCACTTGCAGGGTGTCTGTGTGGATCGCGAGGCGATCTTCTGGTCCTTCACGACAACGCTGGTGAAGACCGACCTTGAAGGGAAGTTGTTGAAGAAGTTACCTGTCGCCAATCACCACGGCGACCTCTGCCACAACGACGGAAAGCTGTACGTCGCCGCGAATCTTGGCAAGTTCAACGATCCCCAAGGCGACGCGGACTCATGGGTCTACGTTTGCGACGCAAACACTCTGAAAGAACTTGACCGACACAAGACGCCAGAAGTCTTCCACGGGGCAGGCGGTATCGGCCTTCGCGATGGCCATTTCTTCGTTGTGGGCGGACTACTGGATGATGTCGGGAGTGCCGATGGTCGTTAGTTCCAGCAAAGCCTTCCGACCAAGGGAGTGGGCCTTCACCGCCAGCAGGCGACGCTGATCGTCGTTGAGGAGCAGTCGTTTCCTTCCGAGCGTCTGAAGCAGTGCAGAAATCTGCGCGTTCTGGAACTCGATGACCTGCTGCTGACGCTGTTGGACAAGTCCACAGAGGATCGCCAGCAGGATGTTCCAGGGTTGGAGGATGCTGGACATGTTTGGCGCCGAAAAGCTGCCATCCTCCCCCGGCCATCCATTGAAATCAAGCGGCTGAGAACCGCGAGTCCGATCAGCCCAAAACCCGCAAAACGCGGCAATTGGAGTAATCGTAGGGCAGGCTCCTGCCTGCCTTCCCGGATTGGCGGTGAGTCATGGGCATTCGGC
>JAWKTT010000059.1:0-16715 GCA_041398965.1 Planctomycetaceae bacterium
GGGCAGGAAGGGGAGAGCCAGAACGGCTCCATTGGCTCGCAGGAAAGCACGTCGACTCAATGTCATGATGTCAGCCTTCGTTCGTCAAGGACTGGAAGTCTGTCGATGGATCGGCGTGCCAACGTCGGTACATGGCTGATCACAACATGCACCAAACCATCGCCACGTGAGGGAGGGAACCTGTTTGCGCTGACAAACTCCCCAGATTGTCGACCAAGGAGCACGCACGTAACTCAGATACAATAACGCACGCTGATGCAACACGCAAAGAGTGCTTCCAGAAAACACCATGGGATACCGAAAGACTAATTTGTTCGGGGAAGCCAGGTGTTCGGGGCGTTGAGCATGAGCGGCTCATGGAAGACGGTGAGTTCGTCTCCTTGTTCCTTAATCCAGCCTAATAACTCGACGACGAGATCGTGCTGGACCTGTACGAGGTCGGGGTGACTCCAGACGTTGGTTTGCTCGTGGGGGTCCTTTTGCAGGTCGTATAACTCGTACTCGGGGCGACCGTGATGACTGGCGACGACCTTCGCAGCATGTTCATCTGTCTGGGCGAGGTCGGTCCATTCCTTAAAGTAGTCGCCTGAGGTCTCTCGAAGCAAGAGATCGATATGCGATGTATAGGCAAACTCGGGGTGTGGGTTCCAGATGAGCTTATACTGTTCTGTGCGAATAGAACGACTGAGATAGACGTTCATTTTCCTGTCGCCGCTGTGGGTGGTGAAGACACGAAAACGATGGGTCGAAATGTCTCCACGAAGCACTGCTGCGAAGGAACGACCATCGAGGTTCTTAGGAACCTTGCCACCCGCAACATCAATGAGTGTCGGGATGATGTCGATCCAGCTGACCATCGCATCGGTTCGCCTGCCAGCTTCGATCTCCCCCTTACGTGCGATAATCAACGGAACGCGGACCCCTTCATCGTAAAGCGTCCATTTGCCGAACGGAAACTGGGCACCGTGATCGCTGGAGAAGACAAATATCTTATCTTTCGCCAGATGTCGATCGGTTAACTCGCGGAGTTCGCCCAGGTAGGCATCGAGGTCTTTGACCTCTTGCAAGTACCGCGATCGTTGGACTCGGGTCCGCGGGGTATCCAAATGCTTGGGGGGCAATGTCAGCAACTTCGGGTCGACCGTCGACTCGCTCGGCCAAGGGACATGCGGGTTCGAGACCCCCACAAACAGGGCGAGTGGTCGTGTGTCCTTTCGGTTCGTCAGAAAGTTCTTAACATTCTCCCTCACTTCCGGAATATCCGACGCTAGCTCAATGGTGTCGAACCCGTAACTCTTTGCGCTGCGAGCATGAGCGACTTTTCCAAACGCGGCCGTTTGATACCCGAGTTGATTAAGTACACGAGGTAACCGAAGAATCCCTTCGCGAGGATAGGTATGATTTTCCTCAGCTCCGTTTCGAGCGGGCATTAGTCCGGTCAGCAGAGCCGCACGACTAGGGGCACATGATGGACTCGCCACGAACGCCCGCTCAAACGTCAATCCGTCGGCTGCCAGCTTATCAATCGCCGGAGTCGAGATGCTCTTCCCCCCATAAACCGCCAAGTCCCCCGCAGAGAGGTCATCCGCCAAATAGACCACCACATCCGGCAGACGCGGCTGGGCCCCGGCGAGCGACGGTATCAGGAGTGCCATGCTAATCAGGGACAATGCGAATCGTCGGTTCATCCTGTGACCTCCAGGGAAAGTCGTGTACCGCGGACATCCTTGTCGATGAAAAAAGTTACTTTAAGGCAGACAAGGATGTCCGCCATAGGAAGGGTTGACTCCAGAGCCTTAATCGAAACGCAGTACAACCTATTTATTCAGTGACTTCACGCGAAGGTTTTTCCAGAGCACCGTCCCTTGATTTCCTTTGTGGATTTGCAGGCCAAAGAAGCCTTGGGGGTAGGAGCCGTTGTCGACCCAGTGGGCGGCGGGAATTCCGTTGATCCAGGTCTTGACGACGTTTCCCTTCGCCGAAACCGTGACGCGGTTCCACTCTCCCTCTTTCGCTGCGGCTCGTGCGTCTTTGTGCTCCTTCAGCCACAGCGGATAGAAGTAGCCGCCGCAACTCTGTCCGTAAATTCCCCCTGACCAGTGTCGATCCTTCGAAAAGCCTTCCATCTCGACCTGCGGGCCATACACGGTGACGGCGTCGTTCTTACCCGGCTTCGTCTTCGCACGAAACATGACGCCACTGTTGCAATCGACTTCCCATTTCATCTCGCAGGTGAAGATGAAGTCTGTGTAGTCTGCCTTGTCGGTGCAGAGATAGGTGCTGTCAGAACCGCGAATACATTTTCCGACTAGTAGGCCGTCCTTCACCTCAAACGTCGACGTCCCCCCTTTCGGAGTCCAGCCGGTCAGGTCCTGACCGTTGAACAACGAGGTAAACCCTTCTGTCAACTCAGGCTCAACCTCGGTGTTGAGGAGCATCTCGTCGAGCTTCGGAATGTTCTCCTGCTTTTTATAACTCTCGTACCACTTCTGCTGTGCCGGATCGAGTTCCCCCGCCACTGTCAGTCCACTGGTACAGCAAAGCAGGATCAGCGCGAGAGTTGTGAAGTAGCTTCGACTCATGTTCTGTGTTTCCGGAGAGTGTGATGGATAGACGAGCGAAAAGAACTCGCCGCAAGATACGATGTTGACCAGCGTGAGGCGTCCCTAGTTCGCCCGTTCGACTTTCAGTGTCACTGGTTGATTGGTGATTGTGAGTTGCGGGATGGTGATGTGTCCAGTCCCGTCGGCTGACGTCTCACCCTGCATTTCGCCGAAGGTCCAGCGGAAAGTTTCGCCCGGTGCGAGTTGAAGTGCTTGAAGCCTGCGAAGAGTGACATCTGCCGTCGCTGTGGTCGGAATGGTGAAGGTTGTTTTCAGGTCGGCTGGTGTCGTCAGGAACAACGACATTTCCAGTTTGTTTGTCTCATCGGAGATGTTTTTCCACCGAAAGAACGCGTTGATTTGCCCCGACTTTTGGCTTTTGACATCGTCTGGCCATGGGAGGGGATCGTTGGTTAACGCATTCGTGAAGGCGGGGTAAGCAGCATTCTTGCGGACGCTCAGCCAGTCGAACGTATTGACCAGATCGTTGAACTTCTCGATCTTCGCATGGTCGTTCGCATGTCCAAATGGCCCCCAATAGAAGTAGCCCGCGTACTGACGTTCGTTCATCGCGGCGGCGAACGCATCGTGTCCCTGGGACCAACTGTCGTTCTGAGCCGAGTAGTCGACAACGATTGGCGGGTCCGCCAGCGTCACCCCATCGGGAATGGTTGCGGGAGGGAGGAACATTCGACTGGTGACATGTTCGACCCGTGCCGGGACGTTCGCTTTGATCGCCGCAAAGAGGTCGCCCTGGCGCATCCCGATCCCCAGCGTGCCACTCCCCCCCATCGAGTTGCCACACAGGTAGACCCGATTCTCATCCAACTGATAATGCTCGATGACCCATTTCACGGTGTCGATGACCCGCTTCTCGGGCGGGCTGATTTCCGATCCTTTGTACTTCTCGATTCCCCACCACCAGTCCCCCTTATTCGCCCGGCAATCGACGTACAAGGCAAAGAACTCCGGCGGTGCCCGGTAGATGTCGTGATTACCCACGGTCGCCGTGCAGGCGAGACACGAATCGACGTTATGTCCCGCAGAGTGCAAGACAACATATAGCGGCGGACGGACGAGAGCCCCATTCAATTCGGGCTTCCCCTCTGTCGGATGCAGTACGAGAAACTTGTCACGTTGCGGAGCCGCATAGCCCCACTCGGGGCGTGTTCCATGCACGAAGGATTCGAGTTTCCGTTCGGTAAAGACCGACTCCGACTCCCGCACCGGGGGCCAACTCTGGGGGTCTTCCGACTGAGCTGCCTTGTTTTCCTGAGGAGGATTCAGCGAGGAGAGCCATGTCATGGACTGTTCTTGCCACGCATCCCACATTGGTCCTTTGTAGCCATTCAGGCCGTGCCCACCCGACGGGAGTTCGAGATATTTGGAGGCGATGTTCTTGTTCTTTTGCAGCGATGCAAATAGTTCACGGCTATTTTCGGGGGGGACCACCGTGTCATCAACAGCGTGTGCCAAGAACATCGGCGGGGTCTTCGCCGTGACCTGTAATTCGTTGGAATACAACTTCACCATATCGGGTGAAGGGTCCTTGCCAAGCAATCTTCCCTTCGATCCCTGATGTGTCTTCTTCCCCATCGTAACGACCGGATAAACCAGAATCGCGAAGTCAGGACGACAGCTAACGCGATCGATCGCGTCGGTCGCCTTCGGGTCTCCATCATCGAAGTGGGTTGCTGCTGTTGAGGCGACATGTCCACCAGCGGAAAAGCCAATGATGCCGATGCGTTCAGGGTCCAGGTTCCAATCCTTCGCATGGAAACGCACAGTGCGTAAGGCGCGTTGGGTATCCAGCAGTGGCACAGCATGACGCCCCGCCGGGAGGCGGTATTCAAGAACAACGCCCGTGATGTTATGTTGCGTCAACCACTTGGCAATCCCATGTCCCTCGGCTCCCACGACAAGTCCGCCATAGCCTCCACCGGGGCAAATCACCATCGCGGTCCCATTGGGTTTCGCCGGCCGATGGACCGTAATCCACCCTTTCGCTTCGTCCGTCGTCCCATCCCCAACCGGAGACGGCCCCTCCCACAACGGGGTCCTCTGACCCACAGTCGGCTCGGCGACTGGCGACGTCTCCGCTGCGAAACCGAGCGTCGCAGACAACAGAAAGCAAACAGCAAATACGAACTTCATGGGCATCTCCCGGGGTGAATCTCAGTGTGTCGTAAGTGGGGCATCACGGCCCCATTGTCGGGCGCACTTCATGTCAGGTCGAATTGAGTGATAGGTCACACAGTAACGATTCTCTGTGCGAGATTACTTCAATGACTGCACATATTTTTCTCTCAATGATTTCAGTTCGCGAAGTTCCTCGGGATGATCCACCGCGAGGTTCTTTGACTCTTGAGGATCGTTAACGAGGTTGACGAGGAAGAGGTGGTCATTCTTCGTAAGTGGTCGGCCGCTGGTATCCTTGGCATTTCCGAGCAGTTTCCAGTCTCCATGTCGAACGACCCATTGAGCCCCCGGGCCCGCTCCGAGTTGCCAGTAGAAGCTTTCGTGTGGGGTTGGTTTGTCGTGAACAATAACATCGCTGAGGCTGCGTCCATCGAGATGATGCGGAACCGCCGCAGAATCCGGAAGGGACTGGGCCATGTCGAGCCCGCAGAGGTCGGCGAGCGTCGGGAACCAGTCGCAACCTGTCGCCAGCTGATCTCGCACGACTCCCTGCGGAATCGTCCCCGGACACGAGACGATGGCCGGGACTCGAATGCCCCCTTCAAACAGACAGCCCTTGGCCCCACGATACGGCCCGGCACTCCCTCCCCCAGAGAAGGTCCGTTCCTCCGTCGAATGACCATGATCCGACTGAAACAGCACAATCGTCTGCTCACGCAGGCCGAGTGCTTCGAGTCGATCGAGGACTGTGCCGATCCTCTCGTCCATTGTCGAGACGAAGGCCCCGTACATTCCACGCGGGTTGGGGACATCCTGATAACGTGCTCGCCACTTGTCTGTCGCCTGTAGCGGGTAGTGCGGGACGTTGATTGCCCAATAGATGAAGAACGGGCGTTCGTCCTGTTGATCGAGCAGTCGCAGGCATTCCTCGGTCATCAGATCGGGGAAATAACGACCATCGGCGTAGACCTCCTGGCCATCTCGCCAGAGATCGTGCCGATTCGGCCCCTGCCAGTAGAAAAAGTGCGAGTAGTTGTCGATGCATCCTCCCATGTGGCCGAACGAACTGTCGAACCCTTGCCCGTTCGGCATCGTTGCGGGTGTGTATCCTAAATGCCATTTGCCAACATGTCCCGTCCGGTAGCCCGCCCCCTTGAAGAGTTCCGCCAGCGTCACTTCACCTGTCGGCATTCCTGCTTCGCCATGAGTTGACGAGACATTTCCGGATACTCCTGCCCGGACCGGAAAACGCCCTGTCATCAGGCCGGCTCGTGAGGAACTGCAAATTGCAGAAGGTGCATACATCTGCGTGAACCGCACCCCCGTCTTTGCCAATCGATCGATGTTCGGCGTAACCAGATCTTGCGAACCATAGCACCCCGCATCCACCGTCCCCTGATCGTCCGTATAAATAATCAACACGTTCAGCGGTTTCGCATCGACCACCCGCGAACAGAGAACGAGCATCACAAGCAAAAATGCCCATGTGAGATAGGTTCGCATTCACATTCTCCCGATTGTGTAATTCGTTAATTAGTGTCTATATTACGGCTAAGGTGTCGTGTGCGGCAAACATTCTTGTCTGTCGAAAGCATCACATGGCTCTTGGTCCCTGATACTTAACCGGGACACGAATGACTGTGGACCCAATCGTCTTTCAGCTAGTCACCGAAGAGGTTATTTGCCTGTGTCGAATGACCACTTACTTCTCCCCCTCTGGAGTGAATTCGAACGCTCCTAAGTCAGGCCGGATTCCTGTGAATGGCAGTCCGGCGTCAGTCCCCCGATCGATCAGGTCGCTCTCTCGAACGAGCCGCAAAAACGGAGTCACCGGTAGTTCTCCATCCGGACCACGCGGTCTTATCAAGTCTGCTTCATCAAGCCCTGAAAAGTCATCAGCGGTTACGTGGACTGGCAGCTGAAAGGAGTTCGAGTCGACCGTACATTCCAATTCATTAAGGTTCGTCACCTCACGACGACCGCGGAAACCGAGATTGTTCCGTAAGACATGTCCGTACCCCTCCACATCCTTGTTGACATCTTTAAGGTCGCGGCCCAGCAGGTTAAAATTGATGCCATTGCGATAGGCCGTATTGTTAATGAAGTCGATGCCACCGGGGTGATGATTCGCATAGAATCCAGATGCCTTATTCCTCACCGCGACACACTGACGCACGATATGTCGGGGAACAGGATTCGGGATTCGTGATGCGGGTTGTCTCGCATAGCCTCCCGCCTTAAATCCATTGCCATCAGCTAAACTACTAAACTCCGGGCTGTATCCATTGTAAAAGGCCCAGCACTGTTCCACAGTGACCGCTTCGCCCGACGAGATGAAGTCAAAACCATCATCGCTGTTGAACCACGCGCGACATCCTCGAAAGATATTGTCGACACTCCCCTTGGAAGCATGAAAACCGAATCCATCGACGTTGCCGCCACGACCATCTTCTGACGTCACATCATGATTCTGGAAGGCGTCGCAATTGAGCACGAGATTGTGCGACCCCCGCCCCAGCCAGAATCCTATCGCCTGTCCATCCCGCATGGTGAGGTGCTCGTAGATGTTATGATCCCCTTCATTATCGATACAGATCGACTGTGTGTGCCCCTTAATCGTTACTTGCACTCCAGTCACGGTGATCCCTCGCAAGTGCAGCCACGACCCGCTGACATGAAACCCCGTCACTCGCTCGCCATTCGGTTTCACCTGAGAGAAGTCAAACACCGGTGCTTCATCGGGAAAGGCCCAGTAACGAATCGGATGCTTCGGCTGGCCACTTCTGTTCAGCAACATCACAAACGCTCGCCCCCGTCCCCTCTGAGCGATCATCTCCTCCGTCATGACATATCTGCCACCCCGAATCCAAATTGTATCTCCCGGAGAAGCGACCCCCTGTGCCTTGTTCACACTGGCGAATGGAGCGTCTACTGATCCCGTCCCCGAATCATCCCCCGCCGGTGACACATAGAACTCCGCTCCCCACGCCACAACACCAAATAATGTTCCCCACAGCAGACATCCCCATGCAAGGATGTTGCGGCAACGGAGCACGTGAATCAGCGATTGACGATACCTCATGGTGGCATCGTAGCACCCCCCAAGTCTCCCCACCACGGGTCGCGTGACGAACTGGAGTTCAACGTCACGGAATCCGATCTGAAGCTGAGAGTAACCGAGAGTGTCAATCGCGAACGATGGAGGCGATGTTGTCGATGGACAGCGGGGCCGGGGATTCTTCATCCGGGTCGAGGGGGACCAGGGTGAGGTATCCGAAACGACTGGCGCGCGCGTCGGGGTAACCGGTCTGTTGCGTACCGTCTTGCAACGTCACCCTTATGGCAAAGCTCTCATCGAGACCAGACAGACCTTCCACGCACATCGCCGAGAACCGACTCCACGCCCAGAGCCAGAGGGTCCGGTCCGGATCAACTTTGCCCGCGATGTCGGGCCACTCTTGGTGTGCTCGGAGGAGCGCCAGTCGCGGAGCCTGTTGACACCATGGCTTCAGGAAAGTTTCAATCCATGTGGTTCGCGAGGCGACCAACTCCTCAAAGGCAATCACCGCAGGGTGTACAGCGTGAGCAGCGGTCTCCTGCAGATTCGCCGGATCAGCCTCGTGAGCGGTCGTGCCCGCGTCAGGGGGAAGAAGTTCCGTCACAGACCGATTCCTTCTATCGCGTTGATGGGGGCTGGCAAGATGCGTTGTTCGTTCGCGTCTCGCCAGTCCCGCCACTTCCGGATGGCAGCCTGTCGGTCATCATCGCTTTTGAAGCCGATCGTGTGTTGCACATAGACTGTCGTCGTCGAAGTACGGATTCCTGTGTAGAATCCGTAGTCGCTGGGGTCTTGTCCAGTCAGATGCAGCATTGCCACCAATGCGACATCCTGAGCCTTCTGGTCATACTTCGCTGTCCCCGAGGACGTCTGAACACGCGTTTGTGTCGCATCTTCGAGATACCCCTCAAGCTCGACAACATGTCGCGGTTCTCCAAATCGGGCCAGGGTCAGCACGGCCGGGAGGTTGAGTCGTCCCGGTGTACGCAATAGTTCCAGTGCCGGTTCGACGCCTACCTCAAGACCTAGTGTCTGTGCGAGCGACATCCGCAAACTCGGAGTTGCCGTTTCGACATGGGTGACCCACGCTCCCGCCAGTTTTCGTAGCGGACCTCCCGGGGCTTCCTGACGAATCTCTGTGGCGAACTCACCCTGCTGCGTCAGCAAGACGCTGATCTGATAACTCTGGATTGGGTAGTGACTCTCGGTGTCGCTAATCAGAGCGAAAAGCAATGCCAATGTCCGGTCCATGGTCGGAAGTCGCTCGGCACGCATGAGGGAGATCATCTCGACGATGCGTTCGGCTGCTACCACCCCGAGTCCCGGCTCTTGGGCCTCGATCCGCGTCAGAAGTTCGGGCTCTTTTCGCAGCATCAGAGCATACAGTTCTCGTGTCTCGGGAGAATCTCCGACGATCTCAGAAAACTGATTCCATGCGGGCAACTCGACCGCTGTGAGATCATTCACCCCATTCAGGAACGGTGCCAGTTGCTGCTCGTAGCCCGCGTGACGCAGATGGAACCGGAGCCGGGAGATGCGTGCCCGAATCTCGAGGTCGCGCGTCTCTTCGAAAAATTGCTCTAACTGGGGAATCGCGAGTGGACCCGCTTCCAGAATGCGCCGAGCCGCCTCTTCTCGTTGCGAGAAACTTTCAGCCCCCAACTGTCGGACAATGACCGGAAAATTCGGTTGTCCGTCGACCGAGAGTACGGACTGAGTCTGTCCTTCTGCCCAGAGAACCCCCGTCCACGACAGAATCGCCGCAACGCAGATCAGTCCATCTTGTCGTCCGAAAACCATGTTCGAGACCAACAGACTAGAGGTTTATCAACTCTGAAGAGACTCATCACGAATGTTCCCTTAACCTGATTATCTAAAAATCGGCGTCGGCGTCTACCTGAAGTGGCCCATTGCACCTCTTGAATCACAATCTGGCGAGACTGTTCGTGACAGGCTGACTGACAGGCGGTATCATCGACGCGAGACCAACTCGGCAAAATCTCCGGCCCAGGGGGTGTCAAGTTGAGGTCCTGTGTCGTACGAGTGGAGTGAGTGATATGTCGCATCAAGTCGTCGTGAAGAGCCGAGTCTGCTTCTGTTGGATTCTCAGCCTGCTCATGGTCTCCGCAATCTTCTGCTCGACAAGCACCCCAATCCCCGCAGCCGACGAGGGCGCCCCCTCCAAGCCCGCAGCGGTAAACGACTCTCCCAACGACGAGCCCCTGTCCGAGTTCGACACACTCCTCGAACTCCGAAAAGCCACGCCGTTTCCGGTTGATGATCCGACATGGATGCAGGACCCCTTCACGGTCCTCGAACTCGAAATGCTTGATGCCAGTGGTGATCTCAAGAGCGGCGCAACTCGTCCTCCGGCTGAAGTCACACAGCCCCGTATCATTAGTCGACTCGACCAGATCATTCAGAAACTAGAACAGCAATGCAATGGCTCCAAGTCGGGGAGCAACATGTCGACCAACCCAAACAAGCCAGCCGAGTCGTCGACCCTCCGCAACGGGACAGCTCCCGAAGGAGAACTCCGTGCCACGGACTCGACAGGGGGTCGCTGGGCAAAGATTCCCCCCAAGGAACGGGAACGGATTCTTCAAGCCCGCGAAGAGGGTTTCCCCCCCGGCTACGAAGACATCCTCGCCGACTATTTCCGCCGCCTCTCTCGCACCGAGGCCCCTCCCACTCCCGAACCTGCTCCGTAGTGGTGCTCCCTCCTTACTGTGAACCGGCGCCAAGAACCACCCCACGTTCAGGTCCGTTTCCTCTTGATCATTGCCCCTTACCTGAGGCATGAGGCATGAGCCGACACGTGGCCCCTTCTCCCCCACCCTCGACGATGCTGATTCAGTCATCGTTCGGATTGGGAACGAGGGTGAGAGTGAGATTGTGAACGACAAAAGGCGAATGCGTCAAAAAGGACAAGCCCGACCCTGAAGGATCAGGGCCGGGCTTGTGAGAGGATTTTCGGGTTGTTGGAACAACCGAATTACTTGCCGAGGGTCCACAGGGTGAACGCTTTGGCCTTGTAGCCGCTCTCGGCCAAGACCTGCTCGACCGACTTCGTATCGTCCTTGGCGAAGGCTTGTTCAGCGAGAACGCCGGCTTCGTCGCGATAGTACAACTTCATGCGGCCATCAACGATCTTTTCGATGATGTTTTCGGGCTTTCCGGTTGCGCGGGCTTCTTCCGAAAGTCGATCTCGTTCGGCTTTAACGAGAGCGGGATCGGCGTCGCAGGTATTGGTGACGGTTGGCTTCATCGCGGCAACGTGCATGGCAACGTCACGCAGGATGTCCGTCTTTTTTCCTTCTCCGGTCGCCTGAAACAGGGCGGCTGTCTTGCCATCATGATGGACGTAGATCCCCACGGGAGCTTCGGAACGAATGACCCGATTGACGACGATCTTTTCCTGAATCTTGCTCGACAGGGCGGTAAAGACGTCCTTAAGCGTTCCCCCTTGAGGAGCCGGTTGAGCCAGCAGTTCTTCGGCCGTCTCTGCTCCGGGACCGGTGAGGAGTTGATTGGTGAGCATTGCCCCGAATTCGGCCAAGTTGGCCCCGGTCGCCACAGGAGCGGACTCGCACTGCACTTCCACCATGACGGCACGGCCGGACTGATCACAAACCTGCACGAAGATACGACCTTCTTCAGTTGCGTTCTCGGTCCGCTTTTCGAGTCGTTTGCCCGCCTTCTCCATGAGAATCTGCGTGGCTCGTTCGGCATCGCCATCGGCCTCTTGCAGGGCCTGCTTGCACATCATCATCGGCATGTCGGTTGCGTCTCGCAGCGATTTCACTGCGGCTGCTGTCACTTCAGCCATGACTTCTCACTCCTCGGTTCGTTGGGTTCTCGCGGTTTGGGCGAGAGGGGAAATTGGCGGTTTTCATGGCGAACATCTCGCCCTGACCATCACATGATGACCATCATCGCGATGGGTCACACTCTTGGGGGGACCCTGTCTTGGAGTACACCCTGTGGTATCGTGTTCAATAAAGAAACCCGCAGCGTCGTCGAGACACAACCGCGGGTTTCCTGGTTCACAGCCGAATCAATTCACTACCGAATCAACTCGCTGGCTCGTCTCGTTATCAGGCAATTAGCCGATCGAAGGAACAGCCTTCGGCTCGTTCGGATCGGGAGCATCCCCCTTCTTGTGCTCTTGGGGACGCTGCTTTTTGCCATCGGCAACAGCAGAACCCAAGTGCTGAAGAATGATCGCGATCGAACGCATGCTGTCATCGTTCCCAGGAATTGGGAGGTCGATCGTGTCTGGATCGGAATCGGTATCGATCAGGGCAACAATCTTGATGCCGAGCAACCGTGCCTCTTTGACACAGTTCTTTTCTTTCGACGGATCGACCACAACAATCGCTTCAGGAAGACGATTCATCTCGCGGATACCGCCGAGATTGCGATCGATCTTCTTCCGTTCCCGGTTCATGCGGGATTGAATCTTCTTTGAGAAGCTCCCCTTTGCACCGCTTTCGTCGATGGCTTCGATCTCTTCGAGCCGCTTGAGGCGATTGCGGACAGTGCGGAAGTTCGTCAGCATTCCACCGAGCCAGCGTTCGCTGACGTACGGCATGCCGCACGATTCCGCGGCCTGACGGACAGTGTCCGATGCCTGACGCTTCGTCCCGACAAACAGGACGAGGCTGCCACGGGCGGCAACCGACGTGAGGTACTTTCGTGCTCGCAGCAGACCGCGAACCGTTTCCTTCAGGTCGATAATATGAATCTTGTTCCGTCGGCCATAGATGTAAGGGCGCATCTTGGGGTTCCAACGGCTGGTCCGGTGACCAAAGTGAACCCCGGCTTCGAGGATGTCCTTAACGACAATCTCCGCCACAGCGACTTCTCCAGTAAAGACACAAAACTCCCCACAAATCCGGGGCAAGCCGTGGATGATACTTACTTCCCTTCACCTCGTCAACGAATCGAATAAGACGAATCCACGAACACCATTGCTTCCCCAGAACCCGCGAAATGGGACGTTTTCTCCAGTTATTCGTCCAACCTGCCCACCTCTGCGACCGGTCAACACGAGGGACGAAGCCGAACATTCGTCGGGAAATGTCCTCGACAGCTCGTTCGCATGTCCAGCACACGTTGACGTTCTCCCTATGGGGGCAACACAACACCAGTCTGGCGACGGGTGATTTGGAAGTGGACTGGCGAAGGGTGGGGCGTGATCGCGGGGGAATTGTTCGAAAAACGAGACGCATCAAGGTGTTGCAACCAGTGGGAGATGCCGTCGGTCTCAGCTCGGCCAGCGGGGTGACCGGGGTAAGCCAGAATGCTGCACACTCCACCGGGACGTAGCCAGTCGAGAAGGTCTGCCACGGCAAGAAGTGTCGTTTCCCTCTGCGTTGTGATCGACTTGTCTCCGCCGGGGAGATACCCCAGGTTCCACATCACAGCCCCCAGTTCCCCCCGCAACTCCCCAGGCAAACGATTGGTGAGTTCGACGTGCGACATCTCCCACAGGGTGACATTGTTGTGCCCTGCCACATGCAAACGCTCGGCTGTTCTTGCCACCGCCAGAGGCTGAATGTCGCAAGAGTACACGCGCCCCTTTGGTCCGACGATCTCGGCGAGAAACAGGGTGTCGTGGCCGTTCCCAGCAGTAGCGTCGACGACGACATCTCCCGGCCGCAACGCCTCCCGGACAAATCGATGAGCTTGCGTTGTCAGCGGTTCCATCGTGTCACCTGCACTTCCGCATCGATCGGATGACCATTCAACAGGGCGTTCGCAAACTGAGTCGAATAGTAGGGCACCAACAGCGAACCTCGCGACCCGAACCCGTTGAACAGTCCGATCTGAGGTCGTAGCGGGTGAAATCCAATGAGCGGTCGAGAGTCCCGCGTCGCAGGTCGAACCGCAGCCGTTTGGTTGATGACGCGGACAGGTCCTCGGAACCACTCGGCCAGTCGTGCCAAGAGTTCTGCCCGCCCCTGCTCTGTCGGGAGATCGTTCAACTCTTGCCATTCATAGGTTGCCCCCAGGTGATACAGTCCGGTGGAAGTCGGGGCGATCCAGACGCCGCGATGGATCACTCGCGATTCGTTCCAATCGGGAATGTCGACGGTAAGTATCTCCCCTTTCGCCAGATTGAAGCCGGCATCGGCAAACCAGCGTTGTGTTGTCGCCCACGAACCGTCACAGAAGATTAGCCACTTTGCCGACAGGCCAAACTCCGAAAGTATCACCCGACCTCGCTCAAACTCAATCGGACTCTCGGGGGTCAACTCGGCTGACAGCAATCGAGACTCGGCGAGCAGAGTCATCCGGACAATATCGAGATAGATGGAGACTCGCAGTTGTGCCCCCTGCATCTCGAAGCCCCCATCGTCGGCTCGATACCAGTTGTTTTCAATCTCTGGATGCTCACGCACAACAACCGGCTCCAACTCGACCCGTTTGCGTTCAAAGAGTTGCCGTTCTGCAGCTGAGACGAACAACTTCAACATCCGTCGACTCTCCAGCAATTGCCCACCGGAAGCCCAACTGCCGGGAGACCCCAAAGCAGCCTGAGCTTCAACTTGTCGATAAAACTCTTCGGCACCTTTGAGCAATTCCAGGTATCGCGGATACAGCACGAGTCGTGGTCCGGTGATTGGCGTTATCAGACCTGCCGCGACTCGTGAAGCGGTCGTCTGGCGAGGTTGGTCGATCACCAGCAGATTGAGTCCCTGTTCCCGGAGCCTCCAGGCCAGGGCTGACCCTGCCAATCCCTGGCCGACGATGACAACATCAAACTCAGTCACAAGCAATCAACCTGACGGAAAGGAACCAGTGGCAAGATCAATCGGCAACCATCCCGCAACGACGGGATGCGACCTGAGTATCGTAACCTCTCCCCCGTTCTGCCACCGCTGAGGCCAGGAGGTCGAATTTCACGAACCGCCAACCGAGCGGACATCCGCTGACTTTCATCGGGGCGCCGATCCCGTTGCGAGGTTACACGCGGGGCGGTGAGGTTCAGGTCTGATCACACCGATTCGCCAACAAAATCCGAATACTTGATTCCGATTGGCTCCACAAGCAGTTGCTCGATCGTTGTCGCGAGTCGCTGTACCAGTCCTTTGAACAGGATGGCCCCCTTCTCGGACGACGCCAGATCGGGGCGACCCGTAGATCCTAATGCAGTACGCTGCATCATGTCGCGACTGACAAACAAACCATCGATCTGATCGGTGACCAACTCCCCTGCGTTAGCTCGTTTGTCGTGATCGACCAGTTCGGGGCGCAGGTGCATCAACAATGAAGTTTCGAATTCGCAGGCATGCCCCACGTATTTATGGCCACCTTCGAGAGCCTCATGCAACAGGTCGTTGGCGCCCGACCAGTAAGAGCCACCGACAAGCAGAGATTCAGGGTACTTCGGTTGCAACTGTCTCAAGGCGACCTTGAGCGGATCGACGTTGCCGCCATGTCCGTTAAGCAGCAGGATTCGCTTGTATCCATCCTTCAGGAGGGACTCAACCACTTCGCATAACGTGGCGATATAGGTATCGAGGTTCGCCGTGAGCGTGGCACCAAATCTCAGATGGTGGGCGCTCGCTCCTAACCATAAAGTCGGAGTTAGCAGGATATTCATGGGCTGCAATTGTTCCAGTGCTTCGGCAATGGCAGTGCAAATGATGGTGTCGGTTCCGGCTGGCATGTGGGGACCATGCTGCTCGAGTGCGGCGATGGGGACAATTGCCAACACACGATCACGTGCGACCTGTGCCAGTTGCGGTGCAGTCATCTCAAGCATCTTCATAGGTCAACGGGCTTTCTTCGGTTTTGAACGATTGAGGGGTGATTTTCTGAATCGCCTGTTCGTGTCGTCGCATGATGTCGTAGTAGGTAAATCCGGAGTATGATCGTGTCCCCAGGCAGCCCAACAACAGTCCGAGTCCCAAAGCCAAACCAAATCCAATCGGCCAAAACCAGACGGAGTACCAGTTAGACTGAGAATACATAAATGCCAGCGTGACCCCTGTCGCCAGAATGACGCTTAGAAACACTCCAACAGTGTTCGCACGACGGGAGAAAAAGGCCAAAAGAAATATCGCCAACAGCGGCCCGCCGAAGGCAGCCGTTAGCTTTTTGCCGATATCAAAAACATTTCCCAGGCTGCTGACGTTGCAGGCTAATGTGATGGCGATGGTGCCAATGGTTATGACCAGCAGGCGGATGAACGTTAACTCCCCCTGTTCGGTTTTCGGGCGGAGATGCGGTGCAAGTCGGTCGCGAAGGTCAACGACGAGTACCGTGGTGACGGAGTGAATTCCGGAGTCAATGCTGGACATGATCGCGGCCAACAGGGCGGCCAGAAACAATCCTGCAAGTCCGGGAGGAAAGTGGGTCTTTACGAAAGTCGGCATTGCCTTGTCGGCTATCTTGGGGAAAGCGGACAGCACCTCGCTAAGGGTCCCGTCCCCCAGTTCACCCGGGTGCATCGAGTAATACGAGTAAAGTGCAACTCCAATCATCATCAATCCTGGGACGACGATCCACATTCCCAATAGATTGAGTAAGGCTCCGACTTGTGATGTCCGCTCAGATCGTGCTGACAGGTATCTCTGCACGGCCACTTGATCAGCACCGAACGCCGAGAGTGCTTCGAGGAAGACTCCGACGAGAATGGCCCATGAGCCATGTTGCAGGGTCAGCGAGGGAGAGAAGTCGACGACAAGGTGTTGACGGTTTGAAAAGTAGTGTGAGAAGACATCGTTTAGCGAACTCTCTGTCTGGCTCAACACGAGCCCCAGGGTTACCAGGATGGTCAGCGTGAAGACGAAGAACTGAATGACATCAGTCCACATGACGGCCCTTAGCCCTCCCATCATCGTATAGCCTATTGAGACAACGCCAACGCCAACAATCACAGGGACTTCGGGCAGGCCCGTCAC
>JAWKTT010000060.1:0-15116 GCA_041398965.1 Planctomycetaceae bacterium
GCACTCGACGCCCCACCTTCGCTGCACCGCCCCCCAAGACAGCACACTGACGGACCCGCATGTCCGGCGGTGTGGGGAGGGTCATCCGCAAGGATGACCCTTACCCGATTTATCTGCTCTTTGCATCCACGGTAGCGATGAACCTATTTTTTGCTTCGCTCCAAGACATCCCTTCCGGCATTGGTCCGTCGATGAACGCCAGCAAGTCATCAACAAAACGGTATCCACAGAATGCTGCAGCCTGCCTGAGGTCATCATTCGGCACGTCCGATTCTGCGATTTCAATCAACAAATTAGAAAGCAATCCCTGAGTCGTTGTGGAGATCATCTCCATGTCGGGATTGTCATGCCATCCCTTACCAAACGAAAAAGTGGAGCCTTTAACGAGGATCAATGTCTGATCTGCATTTGTGGACCACAGCGGAAAGGCGACATCGAATTCATCCGGCACGTAGCACGTCCATCCGCCGTTGATGTCTTCGACCCAGTAACGGAAACACTCCGGCCGTTTCTCGGCGAAAACGAAATCAACGAACGTTGGGGCGATCGCAAGCGAAATTGCGATCTCGCGAGTGAGCCGCTTCACTTTCGGATGGTTGAGATCGACCATGCAACTATTAGCAGATAACGTCAAAGGTGTGGCACGGCGAGAAAAAGACTTCCAGAGCGAAGCGAACGAGGGACGCTATCCGCCGTTGCCACCACCGTCTTGTTAGCTCTTGTCTTCATTATCGGAAAGCTCTCTCTGGCGTAGGGACATATGCATATACCTGTCCATGTAGCGATCAATCATGTGCGTCATCTCCATCATGAACATGTGGTCAGACTTGGAACTCATCATCATCATCTCCTCCATGATCGGATGGTGCATCGTCATCTTCAGCACTTGCCTGAGTTCATGATGCGACTTCTCGATCTTCCGCCGATTGCCGCTCCGAACAGCTTCGTAGAATTCCCGACCAAGTTCATAGAGCCAAGGAGCATCATCTCGAATCATCAAAAAAATCATCAAAATCCCAACCGGTGAGCTAGACTCATCGGACATCATGAGAAGCTCATCGAACATCCGTGGATGGAATCTCCTCATCTTTCTGCGGCGAGGTGAATCCACCGCGTCTGCAATTCTACCTTCGACTTTCGATGGAAGGTCTTGGATGATAAGCTTGACCTCTTCAAACAATTTTGCGGCGGAGGTGTCTGGCGAGCCTGAATCTTCGTCAGAAACCTCTCCGAGCTCCGCGAGGATCGTGTCCTTCTTCTCGATAAACGATCGCACTTGAGACGAGACCGCCTCACGATCTGGCTCTGAATTGGGAATCCGATCAAGCAGCTGCATGATCAAATTGGTAAGTGACTCCTCATCATCGTCACAGTTCTGAAACTGCGCAAATGGACCAGAATTGGCTTTGCTTAACGTGATGCCGAAGGCAACACCATAAACAGGAGTATCCAACTTACCTTTGGCCACACCTGCTTCATAAAGAATCCACGGCCTGTTCAAGCTCCTTTCGGTAAGAAGACACAAAACACCAGAGGAGTCGTTCAAAGTGTTCATGAGCTTCGGATACCATTCGAGCCCATATTCGATTCCTTGAGATCCCTTCTTGTCCGAGGAGCGGAAGGACTTGAGCATACCACAGCTCACGCTACTCAGGAGTTTGGATACAGCTTCGGCTAGGAGTGCATCGCGCGTGTCGTGGCTGATAAAGATCAGAGGCGTAGTGGATCCTTTGGGTGGGGACTTCGGTGGGTCGTCCTTCTTTGTATCGTGGGATTTGGTCTCTGGATCAGCCATGGTGTTTGGTTTTGATTATCTTGAGCTAACTAATTGATAGACAGAACTCGTCTGCCTTTGCTTCGCGGGGCGGTTCTGTCTAATTGGATAGGACGGCAGTATCCGCGAGGGCTGGCGGTGATGCAAGTCCTTCTGCCTAAGAATGTTTGGGGAACAGGAAAGAGATGAGCCGTTAATCATCGAGACGGAAAGCACGGAACAAATGACCCGGAATGTTGCTGCCAGAAAGGATGAAAGGGAGAAATGTCCCGTGATTCTGTGTCATGCGGAAGAATCCCACGGGAATTCGGAAGGAAAGACGGAACGACGTCGCACAACGAAATTGCTCATCACCATCATTGACTTCAGGGAGCGGATTCCCGCGCTCGATCAACCGAAGACAGGGTGGCATGTTTGAGATTTTGGGTGCGATCCCCTATAGCCGACATTGCCACCCAGCCTATCGGGACGACAACTTGTTGAGTACGATTGATACCATGGGAATCACGGCGTGTGACTTTGCGTATACGTGGGATGCCAATAAGAATAAGACGTCTGAGGTAATTTATGGGCCGATGGCTCAGTTTGGGTTTACGGCTCTGGGGGCGACGTATGACGATGCCGACCGACTCACTGGCTGGCAACGGGCCGATGGGAATCTGAATCAAAGTTGGAAAGTTGGAACCTGTCACTCGTTAGCGATTGGAACACGTTCACGGAAAATGGCACACTGGAGAATCGGACGCATGAGATTCAGCTGCGGGGGGCCGATAGCAGCCCTTAGAGAAATCACCGTGGGGTCAGATTGGAAAAGCTGATCCACGGTTGATTTTCAGCGGAGTGATGGGCTTTGGCCCCGCAAATTTTTGCCTCTCCGTTGCGTTACTCCCATTCGATTGTGCTGGGGGGCTTCGAGCTGATGTCGTAGACGACACGGTTGACGCCTCGGACACTGTTGATGATTCGAGTGCTGATCCGTTGCAGGAAGTCGTAGGGTAATCGCGACCAGTCGGCTGTCATGAAGTTGTCGGTATCGACGGAGCGAACAGCAATGACATCTTCATAGGTTCTCGCATCTCCCATCACCCCGACGGTTTGCAACGGCAAGAGTACGCAAAATGCCTGTTGGACATCACCATAGAGACCCGACTTGTGCAGTTCTTCGATGAGGATGGCGTCCGCTTCTCGCAGGGTGACGAGTCGTGGTTCGGAGATCGCCCCGAGACACCGCACGGCCAGGCCCGGTCCGGGGAAGGGGTGTCGCCAGATGAGATTTGCGGGCAAGCCGAGTTCCAAACCCATCTGACGAACTTCATCTTTGAACAAATCGCGAAGCGGTTCGATGAGTTCGAAGCCGAGTTCTTCCGGGAGTCCGCCGACGTTATGGTGCGACTTAATGGCGGCGGCCGGTCCATCGGGGTTCCCACCCGACTCGATGACGTCGGGGTAGAGGGTCCCCTGGGCGAGGAATCGGGCGTCTTCAATGGCGAGAGCTTCCTGCTTAAAAACCTCGATGAACTCTCGTCCTATGATTTTCCGTTTTTGCTGTGGGTCGCTGACTCCAGCGAGGGCATTCAGGAAGCGATCGCGTGCGTCGACGATGTGCAGATCGGTCTGGAAGTGTTCGCTGAAGTTGACGCGAACCTGTTCTCGTTCCCCCTTCCGTAAGAGGCCGTTGTCGACGAAGATGCACGAGAGTTGTGTGCCAATCGCCTTGGAGAGCAGAGCCGCAACGACGGAGGAATCGACCCCACCGGAGAGTCCACAGATCACCCGGCTCGTCCCGACCCGTTCGCGAATGGCGGCCACTTCGCGCTCGATCAGTGAGGAGATCTTCCATGTCCCTTGGCAGCCGCAGACATGTTTGACGAAGTTCGAGATAAGTGTCGACCCATGCTCGGTATGGGTTACTTCCGGGTGGAACTGCAACCCGTAGATGGGCTGTGTGTGGTGACGAATGGCGGCATTTGGACAGGTCTCGGAGGCGACGAGCGACTCGAAGTGTTCCGTCAGGTTATGCACCTGATCGCCGTGACTCATCCACGCGGTAAAATGACGCGAAACATCATTCAGGAAGGGGTCTTCCGACTGCGTGACGCACGGAGTGTGTCCAAATTCTCGCGACATGCAGGGTGAGACTTCGCACCCAAACGCACGACAGGTCACTTGCATCCCGTAACAGATGCCAAGGATTGGAATCCCCAGGTCGAAGATTGCTGGATCGGGGAGTGGTGCTCCTTCGGCGTAGACGCTGGATGGTCCCCCCGAGAGGATGAGACCCTTGGGAGCAATTTCGCGGATACGGTCGGCGGAGAGGTCGTGTCGGACTAACTGGCAGAGGACGTTTTCGTCCCGCACACGACGGGCGATGAGTTGTGCCGTCTGCGAGCCGAAGTCGAGCACGAGGACGACATCTTCCCCTTGCGTCAGCGAGTTTGAGGCGGCCTCTTCGGTCCGAGCCACAACGAGATCATCTGCTGCCGACGGGCTATTGCTCATCGGAATCCTCCCGACGCCTGTAGGCGTCTTTCTAAGTTGAATCGAGCGAATCGAGGATTGTAACCCGCCCAATCCAGAGGGCAACGGTGAGGGGAAACGGTCGTACAATGAAAGCAAAAACCGAGATATTTCGCCCTGCATTGTTCCTGCGAGGCGAAACACTCGGTAAGAGTTGTCAGTATCGGGCGAGGTTACAAGTCGTTTGATGGGCGCTTTTGTTCGGTTGCCGGCTTGGGCTCGTCGGGAGTCTCTGCCTTGCGGGCCTCGGCACGACTGATCGCTGCGGCTTGTTCTTCACGATCGATGTATCCATCGCCATTCGTATCGAATTGCTCAAAGTGTGAACGGAGGTGTTCGGGGGCTTCTCGCTTGGATACTTTGCCATCACCGTTCTGGTCCATTCGATCGAAGGACTCGCGTGAGACATGTTGACGGTTTGCGCCGCCCCCTTTTCCATCGCCGGAATCAGACGACGATCCCTCAGTGGCGGCCGATTGTTCGCGTTTGTCGATGCTTCCATCACCGTTCTTGTCGAGCTTGTTGAACTGCCCCTTCAAGCTGGTGGGAAACTCGTCGCGCGTCAAGGTTCCATCGCCATTCTTGTCCATCTTCGAAAAGACTGCTGGGGTGAACCGTGACCCACTTTCGCGACCACTGGAAGGACGGTTTGACCCCGAGCGACTCCCCGTCCCTTCCGTTCTGCGACCCGAAGAGATGCCGTTGCCACCAATGTTGCCACCACTCGAGTTGCCGCTGTTGGAACTCCCGCTGTTGTTCGACCCAGGCTGGCGAGTCCCATCGCCGAGAGTGCCGGTTTGTGGCCTTCGCTTTTCCGAACGGGGCTCGACTGACTTACTGCCCGAGTTCGAGTTGTTCTGTCGCATCTGGGCTTCTGCTGCTTCTCGCTCCTTGGCATCGACGAACCCATCACCGTTGGCATCGATCTGAAACCAGTTGTCGCGAAGTTCCTTCGGAGCTTCACTGGTCGAGATCATTCCGTCGCCATCTTTGTCCAGCCCGTCAAACGGCGACTTCTTCATCTCGTCGTCCGATGGGGTCGGTTTCGGCTCACCGCGCGGGGCATCGCTGGAAGGAGTTGGCTTCGGAACCTCGGACTGTGGTTGCTCCGGTTTTGGCGGGGCCTCTTGAGGTGGTGCCTCACGAGGTGGCTCGGTCCCTTTCGGTTCAACCTCATTCGTCGAACCAGCCGAATCCTCAGCGAACAGACGCGACTGAAACGGGACAACGGAAAACGCACTCACACCGCACGCAACGACTAACGCCCATTGGGCCAACCCCTTACGACGTACGACCACGGCTATCTCCGACCAGAAACGACCTCGAAATCGACCAACACCCCACATTGGGGCCGACTGCATCGACAGGCTCTCTCTCTTCTACCGGAAACTCCGATCTGAATTCCACTAGAATTCCGACAGAATTATCTCCATCAAAACTCTCGACCAACACGCGTCGTCCTTCCGTGAAAACTCGTTTCCTGCGGAGGTGATGCTTCCGCCGGATCAGATGTCGACGACCGACCGCTGTGCGATGCTCTCCGCTTCGGCCAAGCAGATTCGCAGAGCGTTTCTCGCCAGGTCGCCACTTAGAACGGCGGGCTCGACCCCGGCACGCACACCATCGATGGCCGCTTGGATTTCATCGGTAAATGCTGCACACCATTCGCCACTGCCACCGGGATCGGGCTGACTTATCTGGCCGTCAGCCGTCATCAACGTGAGGGGACGATTGACCACCCACTCCGTTCCGTACGTACCGGCATCGAACTGAATCGTCGCATGCTCGAGGAAGACTTCAAAGCCCTGGTTGAATTTCAATCCCTCGGCTGCGATGCCACCACTGACGCAGTTCACCGTGAGATTGGGGTCGTCAAACAGGTATTGGGTCGACACATGATTCACCAGTCCATCCATCAACAACCCGCGAGAGAAGACACCGCGTGGGACTCCGCACAACAGGCTGATGTAGTGGTTGTCATGTATGTGCAAATCGACACCCCAGCCCCCCAGTGCTCGGAAGTCGGCCATGTTGTCAGACCAATCGGGCGATGTAATCACTCGATGAAACGAAGCAGCCACCAGTTTGCCATACTGGCCACTCTCGACTGTCTCACGCAACCAGCGGAACTCGGGGAAGAACGGCAACACCTGGGCGACCATCAACAACTGTCCGGTCTCCTTGGCAACTGCCACAATCCGATCAGCCGCACCGAGTTCCACTGCAATCGGCTTCTCGAGTAACACATGCTTCCCCGCCCGCAAGGCGGCGATGGCAACCTCTTCATGCTGATCGGTCGGCAGACAGATATCGACAAGTTGGACGTTCGGGTCTTTGAGCAACGACTCGTAGTCGGCATAAGGGGTGACCCCTGACAGGTCTGTATTGGCACTTCCTCGCGGCCCGAAGTTCCCTTGAATATCAGACCAGTCCCCCTTCCGCTTCTTCTCACTCCGCGTCGCAAAGGCGACCACTCGCCCCCGCTGGACCTTGCGAGCCCCCTCAAAGTGGGTCATCCCCATGAACCCCAACCCCACAATCCCAATTCCAATCGTCATTGCTGCCTCACTGTAGGAAGACCATCATTGCTCAGCCACTTCCCCTATCGTCCCAACTCTTCGTTCCATCGACAACCGAACCCCGGAACAAACTAACGGAACCGTGCGTCTCTCGATTGTTGGTCGAAAACTCGGGCCATCTCCGGAAGGACCGCTGGCACCAAAGATTCGGAAGATATTTGCAGCAAGGGTGAACCAACCAAACACCACGACCGGAAGCACGAGGTCTCGCAAAAGCGCCGAGACACTAGGTGGCCCGGACACTTTCGGCCCAGATCGTGGAGCGATATGAAGTGTCTTCGTGAGGTTTGTCGGATAATCGAACATCCCATCACGCCGGGCCTTCATGGGCGGTTGCGATGGTCACTCGGCAATTCGACGATTCTGAACGACGACGTTCTCTTTGCGACCTTACATAGCGACTTAGCAGTCCGTCGAAAGCGACCATTGGTCAGCTTTTCCAAACTGACACGAGCAACTTGTACGATTGTCTGCCTAACATCACACGACACAGGTTGGGCTGGAAAGCCCACAACTTTTCGCCACGATCTAAGGGCAATCTGTCGAGAGCGTGCTGTCGAGATCTTGAAATGTCAACGCACGGCTCCCTGCGTGTGAGAACCGTGCGAGCTTATGGAACTGGGCACGACGTTGTGGAATCGATGACGTTATGGAATCGAAGCGGCGTTGCCGTCGTCCTTGTCGCACAGATTCTTCAGCAGGGTTAGGTCAACGTTTTCCGAGAGGAACACGACCTTGCCATCACCGATGCCGAAATGTGCTCCCCCAGGGTGAGCCGAGCGAATCGGGACGTTGCAGTCGGAAATCCCGGCTCCGCCGGATGGGCGAGTCGTCGTGTTAATCTGATAGCGCACGGTGGTGAAGTTGTAGCAACGACGGTCCTGATTTCCGACGTTGGCGTCGTGGGCCGGTGATCCACCGTTGGGGACATACCCGTTTTTAACTCCCATGTAGATTCCGCCAGTGTTGTTGCCACCATTACGGTCGTCGGCCTTAGTCGTGCCGGTATAGGCAAAGTTACCTTGCTCGCCAATCCATAGGTGATTTGACGTTCCGTCGGTGATCTTTGCCATGCGAACAGCTTCGTTGGAGTGGAACACACCCCCCGACGATGCTCTTCCAGGGGTGACAGTTGCTGTCGACGAATGAATGTCGCTCCCCGCAATTGGGATGTAGTCGGTCATCTGGAGTGGAACACTCGGAGTCGAGCCGGAAGACTTGACCGTATCAAGTGGGCTTGATGGGCAATTAAAAATGTCCATCGTGGCTCCGCCCACAGCACCCTTCAGGGCGACAGTTCCTGCATTCGTCGAACCGAACCACCATTGGTCCACCCAACCCTTAGATGCGATCGCATCATACAGCGGCTTCTGTTCGATGTATGGGAGCAACTGCACCCACATGGAGGGACCGTGTCCACCCTGACGCGCGGCTGCACCGGGAGGAAGTCGCTTGAGAG
The DNA here is from genome assembly GCA_041398965.1 of Planctomycetaceae bacterium. Lineage (GTDB taxonomy): Bacteria > Planctomycetota > Planctomycetia > Planctomycetales > Planctomycetaceae > JAWKTT01. The sequence continues at coordinate 8,330 of JAWKTT010000060.1, forward strand.
CCCCTTCATAGTTGTGAACCGCGATGACAAAGTTATGCAACTGATCCTGACACTGCGACCGACGAGCCGCTTCGCGGACTGACTGCACAGCGGGAAGAAGCAGAGCGACGAGAATTGCAATGATCGCGATCACGACCAGCAACTCAATGAGGGTAAACCCTCGACGACGTAATGATGCATTCATAATGCGCTTTCCTTAATTCAAATGGTATCGTACAGAAAATAACTGCTTGGCGACGCGCCACCGAGAACTTAAGCGAGTGAATAACGGCAAGAAACAAGCCGCTCCCTGAAATTATGTTCGCCTTTTCGCTTCCGAGCAAGTGAAAACGTCTCGAATTTTTCGCCACCGATTCCACCCCCTCCGTTCGTCCCATACGACGAACATCCATGTCCGTCGACTCCTAAGGCCCCCCTTTTTGACCGCATCACTGCACGGGTTGCGCTGTGCCGCAGAGCAGGTTGATGGTGCGGATGGTGGCACCTTGATGAGCTTGGAGGAACTGTTGAGCCGAGGTGCTGAGGGTTTTTCGGGCGGCGGGGTCGGAGAGTAGTCGGGTCACTTGCTGATGCAGGTCCGCCTCGTCCTGAACGACGATGGCCCCTCCCGTTTGCAGCAACGGGGTGACAATGTCGGTGAAGTTTTCGGTATGTGGGCCAAAGAGGACGGCCGCTCCATAGGCGCAGGGCTCTAACATGTTCTGCCCCCCTCGTTGGCGACCAAGACTCCCCCCCACGAACGCAATCTCGGCCAACCCCCAACATCGCGACAACTCGCCGAGCGTGTCGAGCAGAATGATGGGCAACGACTCCCTCACGTCGGTGTGGCCGACTAATGAGGTCTCCACACGAGCGGTCGAACGTCGCCACAACTTGTGACCACGATCAACGATCATACGGGCAACGTCGTCAAATCGTTCGGCATGTCGGGGGACCACGATCAATCGCAGTCGAGGGAACTCGTCTCGCAACAACTCCCACACACGCAACGCAATGGCCTCTTCCTGATCTTGCGTGCTTCCGGCAATGAAGACCCGTTCGTCCGATGCAATCCCCAATTCGTTGCGTAGTCGCAACACATCGGGATGCTGACGATCTGAGGACAGCCCGTCAAACTTCACCGAACCGGTCACCTGGACCATCCGAGGACCGGCTCCCAGGGCGAGGAAGCGTTCGGCCATCGCAGCGGATTGCACGGCGATGTTTTCAAAACAATGCAGCAACGGACGAACAAACGGACGCAGCCAGCGGTAGCCACGAAAACTCTTCTCCCCCAAACGACCATTGATGAGCGACAGCGGGATCCCGAGACCATGGGCGGCCAAGATCAGATTCGGCCAGAGTTCAAGCTCGACCAGCACGATATGAGTGGGACGCAGCGACTTGATCGCCCGGGTCACACTCCAGGAAAAGTCCCAGGGAAACCAGACGCACGGGAGTTCGGGAAACGTCTTTCGGGCGACGTCGCGTCCGGTGCGGGTCGTCGTCGAAAGGACGATCGAGACGTCAGGACAGCGACGTTGTAACTCGGCAAGAACGGGCTTGAGCAACAGCACTTCGCCGACACTGACCGCATGAAACCAGTAGCGAGAATTCTTGATGTCGATCGCAGTGACATCCCGCAGCGGTCCGACGTTCCCTGTGAATTTCTCCCACCATCCGCTGATCGGTTTGCGCTGGATCAACACGCGCCAACACAACATCGGCGACAGCAGAAGCAGCACGAACAAGTACGCCCCATTCAGCAACCAGCGACATCCCCACCACCCGACACGACGGGCGAACGACAGAGGCGGTCGGGTGATGAGAGGTCTCTCCATGAACCGCTGAGTCTCACGTTCCATTTCGTAGGGGAATGCAGACCACACGAACATTCACGTCGTGCTGCCAATGGGGGCCGGGGTCTCTTGAGACTGCCAGTCGATCAGCTGCAACTCGACCGACTCATAACCCCGATACGAGTTAAAACCGGCCGAGAAGCAGAACGACAGCGATCCAGTGGCAGCGGCGATCTCGTCGGCCCAGTCCCCTTTTCCAAACGCAATCGCCCGCAAAACCTTGTGCCCCTGCTTCAACTTCAGCGACAAATGTCGATCTCCGCCCCCCATCTTTTTCGGCGGGTCGACGAGTTCCACCCGATTGGCGACAAACCGGGGACGACGATGTTCTGCCCCGAACGGACCGAGACGTTCCAGCTCTTGCACCGCCTTATGATGCAAATCGGCGAACGTCACTTCGGCATCAATGGGCAGCACGATGTCCCCTTCATCCGCATCCTGTTGTGTCGCGGCATACTCATGTAGCGCGACTCGAAACTGTTCAAGACGTTCCACATCTACTCGCACTCCCGCTGCCGCTCTGTGTCCCCCAAAACCAAGCAGATGTTCCTGACACGACGCGAGTGCCGAGTACAAATCGAACCCATTAAACGATCGCCCGGAACCTTGTCCGGTCCCTTCGGTGTCATTCAACGCAATTAACACTGTCGGCTTCTCGAAGTGTTCGGCAATGCGACTGGCGACAATGCCGATGACCCCCGGATGCCACTCGCCGCTCGCCAACACCAAAGCCGCTCGGTCTTCCCAGCCGTTCGACTCGACCTGTTCCTTCGCCTCTTTGAAGATGCGTCGTTCCACCGTCTGGCGATTCTTATTCAACTGATCGACATACTCTGCCAACTGAGCGGCTCGAGTCGCATTGTCGGTCGTCAACAGTTCGACGGCAAGACGGGCCTGACCCAGTCGACCGGCTGCGTTGATGCGGGGACCAATGGCAAAACCGATGTCCTCGGCCGTCAGCACCTTCCCCTCTTCAATCCCCGCCACTTTCATCAACGCCTTCATCCCCAATGTGGCACGATTCGCCAAGCTTTGCAGACCGTTGGCGACAAGGATGCGGTTCTCACGAACCAGCGGGACGACGTCGGCCACCGTTCCGACAGCCGCCAATCCAATCGCAGTCAGGAGGAACTCCTTCATTCGGGGAGAGGCCTTCTTGCCATCGCCCAGACGTTGGCAAATCGCCCAAGCCAGCTTGAACGCGACCCCAGCCCCGCAGAGGTCGCCAAATGGATAAGTTCCGCCGGGAAGACGCGGGTGCATAATGCAAGCGTCAGGCAGCACATCGCCGATCGTGTGATGATCGGTGATGACCAGTTCGAGACCCAACTCTTTGGCGAGAGCCGCCTGTTCGATCGCCGAAACTCCGCAGTCGACCGTCACCACGAGCCGCTCGGGGTCTTCTTCATGCAGCGTACGGATTGCTTCCGAGTTGAGGCCATAACCCTCTTCGAGTCGACTGGGGATGTAGTAGTCAACCGTCGCTCCAGCAAGCTTCAGGCAGTACCAAAGTATCGAAGTGGCGGTCACGCCATCGACATCGTAATCGCCATAAATGGTAATCCGACGCTGACTCCGAATCGCAGCCACCACCCGGTCAGCAGCTTCCGATGCCCCCGGCAGTTCCTCCGGCTCGTGCAGGTCTTTGAGTTGAGCACTCAGGTACAGCTTCGCCTCTGCTCCATTGTTGACCCCTCGCGACAGGAGCACCTGTGCCAACAAGGGGGAACACCCCAACTCTCGCGTCAGTCCCCCGATGAGAGCGCTATCGTGTGGTGCGTATCTCCAATGCCTGGGCATAATGTCGCCTCTCCTGGCCAAGTGAATCCGTAAGCCCGCATCATAAACAGGACCGCCCCCGGATCAAACCACCCGACACGTTTTGCCACCCTTGACCCATGACGTCTCCGTTGCCGGGAGTCAAAGCTATTCTGCACAGAGACTGCGGACGCACAGCCGACGCGACGCTCCTTCTCCCCCGTCATCGATGTTCCGACGTCAGGCAGCGTCCCAACGGGGGAGAATGTCGGGATGAGGGGGCGACGGTGGATGCGCATGCGGTCGCAACCAAAGTCGCCTTTCGCTCCGCGAAAGTAGCGCGACTTTCGCGGAGCGAAAGGCGACAAACATGCGCACCGCGCGTCGTTGTTACAGAGTCAGACTCTCACCGGAATCCCCCTCACCCCGTCACTTTCCCCCACTGCAAAGCCCTATAAAATAAGGACGTCGACAGTGGGGGAGAGAGGGAGAAGGAGAGGTGTGGTTCAACCCTCATCACAAGAATCGTGCCGAACAATATTGGCCGGGAGTGGTGACGGGCGATTATCCGCGAATCTGGCCCGAGCCGTGGGCGACGTACTTGTAACTGGTCAGCTCCTTCAAGCCGCAGGGGCCACGGGCGTGGAACTTGTCGGTGCTGATGCCGATCTCGGCCCCCAGTCCAAACTCCCCCCCATCATTGAAGCGGGTGCTGGCGTTGACCATTACCGCTGCGGAGTCGACGCGAGTCGTGAACTCGCGGGACGCGGCGAGGTCGCTGGTGACGATGACGTCGGTATGCCCCGAACCATACTCGGCGATGTGTCGAATTGCCGAGTCCAACGAATCGACGACTTTGGCCGAGATGATGAGGTCGAGGTACTCGGTTCGATAGTCCGCCTCGGTTGCCAACTTAGCCCACGGGAGCGATGCTTGAACTCGTTCGTCGCCGCGAACTTCCACCTTGTGCTCTTTCAGCAGAGGTTCGACCTTCGCCAGGAACTCGGCAGCAATCTCTTGATGCAGCAGCATCGACTCCGCGGCGTTGCAGACACCGGTTCGTTGACATTTGCTGTTGATGAGAATGCGGGCCGCCATGTCGAGGTCAGCCGCTTTGTCGACGTACACATGACAGACCCCGTCGAAGTGCTTGATGACCGGCATCCGCGCTTCCGCTGCCACGCGCTCGATCAAGCTCTTCCCTCCACGCGGGATCGTGACATCGATCCGATCGGGCATCTTGAGGAAGTGTCCGACCGCTTCTCGATCGGTCGTCGCAACCAATTGCACCGCATGCTCGGGAAGACCGGTCGCCACGAGAGACTCGGCCAGAATCTTGTGAATTGCGAGGTTACTGTGCAGAGCCTCTTTCCCCCCCCGCAGGATGACGGCATTCCCACTCTTCACGCAGAGGGCCGCAGCGTCGGCGGTGACATTGGGTCGCGATTCATAGATGAAGAACACGACCCCCAACGGCACGCGGACCCGTGTCACCAAGAGTCCGTTTGGACGGACATTGCTGTCGATGATCTCGCCGACCGGTTCGGGGAGTTGAGCGACCTCTTCGAGAGCCGACGCGACCCCCTCGATCCGTTGCGGCGTCAACGTCAGCCGGTCGATGGCCGCTGCGGAGAGTCCATATTCGGGAGCCTGAGCGATGTCTTTCGCGTTCTCCGCGATGAGTTCGTCAGTCCGTAGCCTCAACGATCGAGCCGCCAACCGCAGCCACTCCGTCTTCCGCCCCCCCGTCACCGAAGCGAGTTCACGAGCAGCCTCCCGCGCCTGATCGGCCACTTGTCGACAATAGTTGTACAGTTCCATGAGCAATGACTTCGATCGTGTAAGAAGTGAATGATGTCGTCAAGGCGAGCGGGGAGCGTCAGCTCCCTGTGTCAGGGGACTGACGTCCACCGCTCGCCGGTGTCTGAACGTAGGCTTCCATCTGCTGTGCTGGCAGATCATACCGAAAACCGGAGGAAGCCTGTTGGTGTCGGGCAAAGTCTCTCAACGATGGATTCTCCAACGATTAAGAGGCCAGTAGGTGTGGGTCACAACTCCCTGGATGTAGGATTCTGGGACCGCATACGGATTGTGAGCCGGGGCACCCACTTGCCACACCCTGGAGTCTGCGGAATTCACCGAGAAATCGCCCAGCACGAAGTATTCGTCCTCGCCAAGTAAAGCGGGTCGGTCGACCGTCCCCCAAGGCTCCGGCATGTACCAGTCTGGAACTGCCGGCAAATACTCGATGCCCTCCAGGGACTCCGGCGGTGTGAGACGTACGCCATCCACCCACACGAATCCATCTTGAATGTGAATCGTTTCGCCCGGCAAGCCGACAAGACGCTTGACATACAACACGTTGGGCTCTGACGGTAACTTGAAGACAGCTAAATCCCACCGGCGAGGCATGAGAAACTTGGTGACAATAATACTGTCACCCGAGTGAACGGTCTTGTCGACATCCGCCCCTTCGGAAACGTGGAACTTTTCGCAAATCATCAACGACTCGTCGGGCCAGCGATTCCTGTCATCAATCGGCGAACGAAAGCTACTCTGGCCGCATTCCGGACAGGTTCCCTTCCAATGTCGTCCAAGCAACGTCGGAGCCATGGCGTTTTTCGGAACGACGAATGTCTCGAAAAGAAACGGGCGAACGACGAAGAACAAGACGACGAGCATCGTGACGGATGCCAATAGGGTGGGTAGCCACGCCTGAAGCCCCCGCAGAGGCCGAATCCGGAAGAACGCACAGATCACGGCACAGGGAACGATGATAGAAACTGCGAGTCCAATCAATACTTCCTGAACAAGCGGGAGCACAGGGACAAATCTCTTGAGTAGGACGGTCGCCGCGATTTCCAAGGGGGCGACAATGGCCGTGGCCAGCAAGACCCGCCGCGTCGTCACGCCCGGCACCTTCGCCCACCGCAACCCCATTCGAAGAAATCCCGCCCAAAGCCCGAACGAAACCCCAATCAAGCCAAGAAAGACAGCGGCAAGGAGAATGGTCGAGAACATTTATTGATTGTGGGTTAGGGAGATGTCACGTCGTTTCGGCAGAGCAAACTCCCGCCAGCATGTGTATCCACGTCAGGATACAGCCTCGACGGGAATACCAAAAGGTAGCGGGACTCTCGACTAACCTTGCTGAAACATTGGTCGGATTTGAGGATCACGAAGCAGCACGA
>JAWKTT010000061.1:0-15116 GCA_041398965.1 Planctomycetaceae bacterium
AGAGCGACTGACGACATTATGATCACTAGCTGGAACTGGCTGAAAGAGTACGTTTCCCTTGAAACTCCTGTCGACGAAGTCGCCTCGCGGCTGACGATGTCGGGGCTGAACCTCGAAACCATCGAACCGGTCGCTGCCGACTTTGCAATCGATCTCGAAGTGACCAGCAATCGCCCCGATTGTCTCGGGCACATCGGGGTCGCCCGGGAGGCGGCTGTGCTCTTCGACCAGACGGTCAACACTCCCAACTCCCAGCCTTCGCCCGCACAAACGTCGAAGACCCGGACCGACTCCGTCACTTCGGTCACCATCGAGGCCCCCGACCTTTGTCCGGTGTATATCGCAAGAGTCATCCAAGGGGTCAAAGTCGCCCCGAGTCCCGCTTGGATGCAGGAACGACTCCGCACGATCGGGATCGAACCCATCAACAATCTGGTCGACATCACCAACTACGTGCTGATGGAGTGCGGCCAGCCTCTGCATGCGTTTGATTTTGATCGTCTGAGCGGCGGCAAGATCATCGTGCGACGTGCTCGCAAGGGGGAGAAGATTCACGCTATCGACCATTCCGAGTACGAGCTGACCGAGTCGATGTGTGTCATTGCCGATGCCGAGAGACCGGTCGCCGTGGCTGGGGTCATGGGGGGGGCCGAAACCGAAATCAGTGACGAGACAACCAACGTGTTGATCGAAGTCGCACAGTTCGCTCCGGGGTCGATTCGTTCGACCGCTCGCACTATTCGGACAGCGGAGGGAGCAAAACGACGCATCGGCTTACAAAGCGATTCGTCCTATCGATTCGAACGCGGGACCGACTCACAACAACTGCACTGGGCGAGTGACCGTTGTTGCCAGTTGATTCTCGAACTCGCCGGGGGCACCCTGTTGGCCGAGCCTGTCGTCGCCGGGAAAATCCCCGAATGGACTCCGGAGCCGGTGACGCTTCGAGTCTCGCGATTGGCGAAACTCCTGGGGATCGAAATTCCAACCGACACGATCCGCACAATTCTCACAGCGTTGGGTTTGACAGAAGTCACATCGTCCCAAGTCTCACAGGGAACGACCATCGAGACATTGCAGTTCTTACCTCCATCATGGCGACGAGATTTGACTCGTGAGGTCGACTTAATCGAGGAAGTGGCAAGGATTCATGGGTACCATCACATCCCCGAAGACCGCCCGATTCCCATCGTAGCGGGCAAGCGCAGCCCACGGGAACGGGTGACCGAACGTCTCCATCATGTCATGACCGCTCATGGTTTTCACGAGGCATTGACCTTCTCCTTCACCCCCGACGACCTGATCGAGTTGTTCGATCCTGCACCGCACATCGAAGCGGTCGCCGTCGCACCCGCTGCGGGAGAGTATGGGAGTCGACTGCGCAAGTCGCTCATTCCGAGCCTTGTCGCAGCCCGCCGCGACAATGAGCGAAAAGGAAACCTCGACGCCCGTTTGTATGAGATTTCACGAGTCTTCATCGCCCCGAACCCAGATGACCCGACGACTCAACCGGTGCAAGTCGGGATGGTCACGGGACAAAGCTTTGCGGAAGTGCGGGGTATCCTCGATGCCCTGTTGAATGCAGTCGGTTCAACGGCGACGGTCAGCGTGAAGCCCGTCGAACTCGCGGCATTTGTGACAGGTCGAGGGGCAGAGATTCTGTTAAACGGGGAACGCTGGGCTTTGTTCGGCGAACTCGACCGCGAAGCCCCCCCCCTCAAACGGTTCAAACTTCGCGACCCCTTAACCATTGCCGAGATCGGGCTGCTGCCGCTCGTCGATGTGGCCCGTCTGATCACGACAGCCAACGCAGTCAACCCGCATCAAAGCGTGACACGGGAACTCAACTTCCTATTGGACGATGACGTCACCTGGCAGCAACTCGAGGAGACAATCCGCAATGCCGCCGGGTCATTGCTGCAACAGGTCCAGTTTGTCGAGCAGTATCGCGGCAAACAGATCCCTCAAGGGAAGAAGTCCTACTTCACCAGCCTGCTGTACCAGGCCCCCGACCGCACCCTCACCGGAGACGAAGTCGAAGCCTGTCAGTTAGCCGTCCTCACCGCCTGCCGCCAAAACCTCGCCGCCGAACTTCGAGGATGACCAAAGTTGCACAAACACAACCACCTGACATTCCATCAGACCATCCCGCCCCCCGAAACGGGGGGGCGGAATCAACACAGTCTTGGACACTCGCAATCGTTTCAAATAGTTCTTCGAAGCAACTCAGCCTCAAGGAACGCGATGAACGATCAGGGTTGGTAGTTAGGGTGCCAATCCACATAATGACAAATGCAAGTATCGCAACGCTGATTTCATATATCCATAAAGTGTGTATACTTAGTGTATCGTGATGAAGATACAAATGTCGCGTCTTATGGGTGCTAACTGCGCAACGGCAAACGAGCACTTGAGCTTTTACCACCAATGAAATTAGGAACTTTTGGCTACGACGCGGACGAACATGCTGAAAACCCTAGAAAGTCTCTAAGTCTTTCCGACAACAGTTCGACAGGTTCGTTCGCCAGTTGAAACGCGGCGATCCTTGTGCTGACTCCCGGGAATTGAAGATCGTATACCCAGATTCCTTCTGGTGATGCGACCGCGAATCGCGGGCATCGTAGCCTTCCGGCATACGATTCCGCCTGTTGGACTGCATATTCGAGCTCCTTAACATTGGCAATTCGGCGTTTCGCCTCAACGACGATAAGGGGCACAGATGTAAGTTCTCGAGAGTATCCAACGAAGTCAGCACGAACTTTCATGGGCTTGCCGGAACCAACTTTAATTTGCATTTCCACTTGTTGGACTAGCGTGCGATTCAATCGCCAACCTAGTCGTTCGAGCAGTGGAATGACAAACCGATCTTCGACTTCTTTCTCGGACCACTTTTCGCTCGCGCTCTTGATGTCGCGGACGCCAAACGCGGCAGTCCCTAATTCAGAAAGCCGACTTCCCGTCTCTGCGTCATTCCCTGTTGTCAACTCGACGATCCGCCTCCAGGCCGCTTCGGGAACCTCGTAATGCAATAGACCTTGGAAGTTTCCTCGAACCAGCTTCCACTCGTTCAAAGTGGTGTCATCTCGCATCTGTTTAATATGTATCCACGGAATCGGAATCTTTTCGCCGACTTCCGCTCTGAATCCGTTCCATCCGCCAAAGGGATCGTAGTGTGCGTCTTCCAGGACTCGGTATACGCTCACGATTGACGACCTCGGAGTGACACAGTACATCAACGCTAAGTCACCTCTCTTTGCGCTTTGGTTAATTGCCCAAGTGCCGACGTTCTCCGGACCATGTTTGTCGATTTCTTCGAACTCTCCAGTTCTATCGTTGGTCGCAATCACCCAAACTCGCGGAGGATGATCTTGCGGATAATGGGCGAGGGGCGGCACGAGACGCGGACCGAGATCATAAACTGCCGCCCAAGCTTGCCAAACCTCAAGGCCATGGTGTTCGCTCCAGTCATAAATTGCATCCGAGATAGCGATCCATGTTTCATACTCGTTTTGTTCTTTGTCGATCTGCAACTCAATTCCGAGTTTCAAGAGAATCGAGTGAAATGTCGCGAACGAGAGTGAGCGATCAAGTGGGAAAACGACACTTGGTGCAGTTGCATGTAGAAAATGAGAAGCGGCATCGATCCCGAAGTAGTTTACAACGCCTTCACAGCTATGGCCGAGCGTGTATGAGTCGACGAACAATGTCTTGATATAGTGCAGCGCGACGATCTGGTCCGCTTCGTGAAAGTTTGTCCAAAAATATGTAAGTCGCTCCACAACCTCAGCACTGACACCTAGAGAATCAATGAGTTCTGAATACATTTGGTCGAGGTCAGAAAACTCATCATCGTCAGAAACTTCCGGCGGAGCGTCCTCGGTTGAAACCTGCTCGAACTCAGATCCATCCTCAACGCGGAGAGGATTGTTCTCAACTTCCTCCGTTGGCACACTGCCGGGCAACCAGAATTTTCGCAAGTATCGTTGCTGAACATCCGAGCGATCGGCCTCAAAATAAAGACGAACTATCTCATTCATATCGGACATGGATGTGAGCCCATTGCTAACGACGAACGATTGCGGTAACGAGAAATACAAATCGAGAGCGTTCGGTAGAACACGCGATTCTACCCCTTCGCCAACTGCCTTAGCACGGTGTGGAGGATGCCGCCGTGGCGGTAGTAGACGACTTCTACGGGGGTGTCGATGCGGCAGGTGGTGACGAAGTGGGTTTGGTCGCCGTTCGGTTTGGTCGCGGTGACTTCGATCGCCTGTTGCGGTTTCAGGGTGTCGTCGAGGCGGATGTCGAAGGTCTCGGTGCCGTCGAGTTCTAACGTGGTGCGGTCCTCCCCTTCTCGGAACTGGAGGGGGAGAACCCCCATGCCGACGAGGTTACTGCGGTGAATTCGTTCGTAACTCTCAGCAATGACGGCCCGGACCCCTAAGAGGTAGGTTCCTTTGGCAGCCCAGTCGCGGGAGGAACCGGTGCCGTATTCTTTGCCTGCGAGGACGACGAGCGGGGTCCCGGTCTGCTTGTACTTCACGGAGGCATCGTAGATCGACATCGTTTCGCCGGTGGGGAGATACGTGGTGACTCCACCTTCGGTGCCGGGGGCGAGGAGGTTTCGCAGGCGGATGTTGGCGAAGGTGCCGCGGGTCATAACGCGATCATTGCCGCGACGACTACCGTAACTGTTGAAGTCTTCGGGGGGGACGCCGTTTTCCTGGAGGAACTTCCCGGCGGGGGAGTCCTTCTTGATGGCACCGGCTGGGGAGATGTGATCGGTCGTGGTCGAGTCGCCGACTGAGACGAGACATTTCGCCCCGTTGATGCTGTCGATGGGGGGAGGTTCGGCTGGCATTTCGACGAAGAACGGAGGCTCTTGCACATAGGTGCTGGCATCGTCCCACTCGAAGATGTCGCCGGTTGACGTCGCGACCGCTTGCCATTCTGGCGGGCCGTTCGCGGCTTTGCTGTACTGTTCGATGAACATCTCGGGGGTCAGCGACGAGGCGATGGTGTCGGCAATCTCTTTCTGTGTTGGCCAGATATCGCTGAGATAGACGTCGTTCCCTTGTTTGTCTTGGCCGAGCGGTTCGGACGAGAGGTCGATGTCTGTCGTCCCGGCGATGGCATAAGCAACGACGAGCGGTGGCGAGGCGAGGTAGTTCGCCTTCACATGCGGCGAGATGCGCCCTTCGAAATTTCGGTTCCCCGAGAGGACGGCTGCGGCGACGAGGTCTCCCTTGGTGATGGCGTCGGCAATGGGGGCCGGAAGCGGACCACTGTTGCCGATGCAGGTGGTGCAGCCGTACCCGACAAGGTTGAAACCAAGGGCATCAAGCGATTTCGACAGATCGGCCCGATCGAGGTAATCGGTGACCACACGGCTACCGGGGGCGAGAGATGTCTTCACCCAAGGCTTGCTGGAAAGACCTTTGGCGACGGCGTTTCGAGCGAGTAGACCGGCCCCGACCATCACCGATGGGTTGCTGGTGTTGGTGCAACTGGTAATTGCGGCGATGACGACCGAGCCATGTTTCAAAGCGTAGTCGGTCCCCTCAACGGCGACTCCCGCAAATCCTGGATCCGCCTCAACGGCAACTGCAATGCCCCCTTCGGACGCCATTGATCCGGGGGTCGAATCCTTGATGCCATTCGTCTTCTTAAAGGTGACCGCGAGGTCTTGCTCCCATTGCGACTTCATGCCACTCAGCAGGATACGATCCTGTGGACGTTTTGGCCCGGCCATCGACGGTTCCACGGTCGACATATCGAGAGTGAGGGTCGAGGAGAAGCGAGGGTCGGGGGAGTCGGCTGTCCGGAACATCCCTTGAGCACGGTAGTATTTTTCGACCAACTCGACCGTTTCGGGGGATCGACCGGTTCGTTCCATGTAACGGAGCGTTTCGGCATCGACAGGGAAGAAGCCCATCGTCGCCCCGTATTCCGGGGCCATGTTGGCGAGAGTGGCTCGGTCGGCGAGAGAAAGCTGATCGAGGCCGGGGCCGTAGTATTCGACGAACTTGCCAACAACGCCGTGACTTCGCAGCATTTGTGTCGCGGTCAGCACGAGGTCGGTCGCCGTGGCCCCTTCGGGAAGTTGACCAGTCAATTTGAAGCCGACGACTTCGGGGAGCAGCATGTAGATCGGTTGGCCGAGCATGACCGCTTCGGCTTCAATCCCGCCGACACCCCAGCCGACGACGCCAAGTCCGTTGATCATCGTGGTGTGAGAATCGGTCCCGACGAGAGAGTCGGGGTAGGCGATACGTGCCGCAGATTGCTTCCCGTCGACGCAGTCAATGGGCTTTGACAAGACCCCATTTGCCAAGTATTCGAGATTGACTTGGTGAACGATGCCGGTCGCCGGGGGAACGACGCGGAAGTTCTGGAAAGCTTGCTGTCCCCACTTGAGGAACTGGTATCGCTCCTGATTCCGTTCGAATTCGAGGTCGAGATTCTGCTGGAGCGCCATTCCCGAGGCGAAGGCGTCGACCTGGACCGAATGGTCGATTACGAGGTCGCATTGAACGAGGGGGTTGATTTTCTTCGGGTCACCCCCCATGCGGACCATTGCCGCCCGCAGAGCCGCAAGGTCGACGACAGCGGGGACGCCGGTGAAGTCTTGTAAGACGACGCGCCCCGGCATGAAAGGAATCTCGACCTGCCCCGCTTTGTCCGGTCCCCAGTTGGCGATATCGCGTACGTTTTCTTCGGAAACGATGAACCCGTCACAGTTTCGCAGGGCAGCCTCCAACAGCACACGGATGGAATAGGGGAGCGATTCAACCCCCGACAACCCACTCTCGGCCAACTTCGGGAGGCTGTGAATCAGGTAGTCGCCATGCGACGTGGACAAGGTTACTTCAGACTGAAACGGACTTGGCTGCGACATCTCGGAAAGCTCCTACGGCGTGAAACAAGCGAGCAAAGACGGATGCTATCACACTCGCTGAACAGGGAGTAGGGATTCGGGAGTCAGGACAGGGCTGGCGGGTTTCTGGGTTTGTTGGACAGGGGGAGAGTATTGAGAATCTGCGGCCAGTGGACTGGCTGCGTTTTTTTTGGTTCAATGAGGTGAGTTGTGGAAGTTCGGACCGCTCGGGGGTTGCTGGAGGTATTCCGGCAGATTCCCGATCCTCGCGGGCGACGGGGACAGCGCCATGCTTTTGTTGCCATGCTGGCAACCCTGAATTGTGCCACGATGTCGGGCTTTGGTGGGTTTCGACCGAACGTGCAGTGGCTAGACGCCCAGGGGCTGGCGTTCTGGCACATACTGGGAGGGGACACGCCACCCCGACGCCCCTCCAAAGTGGACCAACAGGTCTCCGTGAATGGGCGTCAACACATACGCCCAGACCGACATCTGTTGCTCACGACAGACTTGATCAATGGTCTCAGCGAGCCAACTGCACCCCCGCTCTCGTTGCCGAAAGCCGAAGCCACTGTAACACCCAAACATCCTCCCATGCCCGTGACCCAATTCGTCGTACGACTTCCAAGACAGTCGCTACTTCAACTATGGCATCGTCAGGGCGAGGAGTCGATTGCGTTTGTCGAAGGTGAGTTCGACCAGTTCGTTGCCGATGGAGAGGGTGGTCCATTGTCCGTGATCTTTCAGGGGGCAGTGGAGGAGTTCGGAGAATCCGGCAACCATTTGTCGGTGGTCGAACCGCTCATAGGTGTCGAAGGTCTCCAGCAGCGATTTCTGCACTTCAAAGGCTGTTAGTGGTTGTTCCTGAATGCTGTCGATTTTCAGACCGAAGAATAGCGCCCCTCCATCGTAGGGGCCGCGGTAGTAGGGGAACCCTTCGTGGGCCGCGACGATCATGGACACGGTGTGTCCGTCGGCAATCTCCAGCGAGAATCCGGGGTCAAGGAATTCCCGAATGTCATGTGCTTCAGCAATCTCCAGAGCGTGCGGCATCGGACAGACGAGATGTTGGGGGATGGATCGGTTGGCTCTCGCCCAACGCCAGGTCTCTGTCTGCTCGCTTTCGCTGCCGATGATCGAGACGGCATGCACTCGTCCTTTGCCGAAGTCGCACACCCCGGCTTCGAGATCGAGTTCCCATTCATGGTTTCCGAGATACTCCGAGAGCCGCCGTTGACGCAGGTGGGCCACTCCCAGCGACCGGGAGAAAAGGTCATTAAGTGTCATAAATCACCAAGAGAGAAAGATGGTATGCAATCGACTGACAACAGGTCTCAACAGGTGTGGATCATTGGCGAACTCACCGGAAGCCGAAACGTCCAAGGTCTGTTCGCCGTCGAGGACAACGGCTAGATCGTCACTCGATCGCGGTGGTCGTACTCGTCAAGTTCAAACTTCCGTTGAATCTTCCAGACTCCCTCCTCCTTCACGAGCACGTAAATAAAACGGCGGTCACGCCGCGTGTCATGGGTCTCGACTTCAGCGACAGAGGGACTAATCTCTCGCGTGGCCACGATGGTTTGCTTGGAAGGGTCATACTTCGGCGGCCTCTGGAATGTCGTCCACCGCATCGTCCCGTCGACCGACTTGCTGACGAAGTCATCCCAGAAGGCACGTATCCCGTCCTTACATCTCTGCTCCTCTTCCTTCGGTGATATTTCCCTGCGCCTCATCGCATCGGAGAGCAATGCACACATCACTTCCCACTCATTCATTGCACAAGAAAGTCTACGATAGTTTTATCCGGGCACCGGGTTTTTGAACTCTCTGACATCCCAAACTCCATCAATAGTGTTGTAACAACCGATACAGCACTGACCATCTCTCGAAGCTATATCGGTTCCTTATCCCGATAATCATACTCGTCGACCCTGAACTTCCGTTGTATCTTCCAGACTCCCGCCTCCTTCACGAGGACGTAAATGAATCGATAGTCACGCCGCGTGTCATGGGTCTCGACTTCAGCGACAGAGGGACTAATCTCTCGCGTGGCGACGATGGTTTGCTTGGCGGGGTCATATTCCGGCGGAGTCTGGAATGTCGTCCACCGCATCGTCCCGTCGACCGACTTGCTGACGAAGTCATCCCAGAAGGCACGGATTCCGTCCTTGCCCCGTTGCTCAGCTTCGTCCCACGAAATTTCCCCTCGCCTCCGCGCATCAAGGGTAACCGCGCGCAAGGACTCCCATCCATTCATCTCAGTTAGAAAAGCGGCGACGGTCTCAGCCGGGCACCGGGTTCCCGAAATCTCTGACATCCCAAACTCCATCAATAGTGTTGTAGCAACCGATACAGCACTGACCATCTCTCGAAGCTATATCGGTACATTGTCCCGATAATCATACTCGTCGACCCTGAATTTCCGTTGAATCTTCCAGACTCCCTCCTCTTTCACGAGGACGTAAATGAATCGACGGTCACGCCGCGTGTCATGGGTCTCGACTTCAGCGACAGAGGGACTAATCTCTCGCGTGGCCACGATGGTTTGCTTGGAAGGGTCATACTTCGGCGGCCTCTGGAATGTCGTCCACCGCATCGTCCCGTCGACCGACTTGCTGACGAAGTCATCCCAGAAGGCACGTATCCCGTCCTTACATCTCTGCTCCTCTTCCTTCGGTGATATTTCCCTGCGCCTCATCGCATCGGAGAGCAATGCACACATCACTTCCCACTCATTCATTGCACAAGAAAGTCTACGATAGTTTTATCCGGGCACCGGGTTTTTGAACTCTCTGACATCCCAAACTCCATCAATAGTGTTGTAACAACCGATACAGCACTGACCATCTCTCGAAGCTATATCGGTACATTGTCCCGATAATCATACTCGTCGACCCTGAATTTCCGTTGAATCTTCCAGACTCCTCCTCTTTCACGAGGACGTAAATGAATCGACGGTCACGCCGCGTGTCATGGGTCTCGACTTCAGCGACAGAGGGACTAATCTCTCGCGTGGCCACGATGGTTTGCTTGGAAGGGTCATACTTCGGCGGCCTCTGGAATGTCGTCCACCGCATCGTCCCGTCGACCGACTTGCTGACGAAGTCATCCCAGAAGGCACGTATCCCGTCCTTACATCTCTGCTCCTCTTCCTTCGGTGATATTTCCCTGCGCCTCATCGCATCGGAGAGCAATGCACACATCACTTCCCACTCATTCATTGCACAAGAAAGTCTACGATAGTTTTATCCGGGCACCGGGTTTTTGAACTCTCTGACATCCCAAACTCCATCAATAGTGTTGTAACAACCGATACAGCACTGACCATCTCTCGAAGCTATATCGGTTCCTTATCCCGATAATCATACTCGTCGACCCTGAACTTCCGTTGTATCTTCCAGACTCCCGCCTCCTTCACGAGGACGTAAATGAATCGATAGTCGCGCAAAGTATCATGCGTCTCAACTTCAGCGACCGAGGGTGTGATCTCTTGTGTGGCCACGACCGTCTGCTTGGAAGGGTCGTAGTCGTAAGGCTTAGCATATGACTTGCTTCGGAAGTCACACTGAACTGACGAGCTGACAAATCGACTCCAAAATCCCTCCAGTCCCCGTACCCGGCCTAGTTCATCATCCTTCGGGCTAATTTCTCGACGATCATGGGCATCTGCAAGTTTCCAGGCGAGCATCTCCCACGCACACATCTGTTCAATGAAACCCATCACTGTTTCAGGTGGGGACAGGATTTGGGAATGGCTTGACATACTCTACTCCATCAACGGTGTAATAATACTTGACTTTATCTGGACGTGTTCCAAAGTTATCGGCGTTGTACTCAAACTCGATTCTCACTCTCACCCTCTTCCCCTTCGCCACTTCTTCGGCAATCCCCTTCTCCCATGCGGCAAAATCCCCCCGATTGATGCCCGGATTCTGACTGAAGATGTTGTCACTATACTTCCCCCCACGCCCCCCCAGCAACTTACCAATGATGTGCCCCGCATCATCCCCCTCCTCCATCGCCTCCCGCGCCGCCCGCGTGCTCGGTGATCCCGCATACAAGTTCTCGACCCCAATGTCCGCTTCAGGCGGGGTGGCATTTTCATTGGTTTGGGTGCCCTCGCTTGCGTGGGCATGCTGGGGCGGGAACAATCGAGGGGTGGGGAGTTGATGTTGTCGTTCAGAGTCGACAGGGACAGTAGGGGCCGCTGCGCGGACCGAAGCGAGGACGTCTACTTGAACACGGTCCGCACAGCGGACCCTAGTGCGCCTGTGAGTGTGTTTGGTTTGAGAGGTGGAAGTCCTCTTCAGGTGGACGCTCTCCGGCCTGTATCTGAAAGTCACAGCGTCGTCGTGAGGCGGGGTGGGAAGCGACTGGAGGAGAATGAATAGTCCGTAACGAAAGTGAACTCGATTTGGCCTTGGAATGGCAGCGAGCCTGCTAGGGAATGGCGAAGCTCAAACTGACGAAAGTCGGAAGTCCATGGCGCTGAGGGGTAGCGTGTGAAAGCGATCATGGGAGCAATCAGGTTGTTAGAGACGGAATGTTCGGAAGGCCAAACACATGAAGCAGGGAGACCTGTTCGGTATTCAGTGTGGTGTTCATGTGCCGTAATTCCGAGTGATCGGGCATCCGTGTACGAAGAGCCAACCGGGCAGGAGTCAGCGTGTCCATAGTCGCGATGAAGCAGGGTAATTCTCGGGGAGCGAAGGGACACAGGAAGGTCGATGTGGAAGATTCCTTATGGTGCAACAACAATCAGCACCAGTATCTGGTCACGATCCTCGTGAACGGATTAAACCGGCTGAAGATGTTCGTTCCCGTTGGGAATGGACAGAAGCATCCGTATGGAGCGACCGCATGTTGACGGCACTTGAACAAGGTGTGAAAGGAGGGAAATGGTTCAGCTTGATGGATAAGGTTTACTCCGAAGAAAACCTCTATTGGTCTTGGGTGCAAGTCGCCCAGAATGATGGGGCAGCCGGAGTAGGCCATGTTTCGATTGATGAATTTGCGAAGCAACTGGCTGCGAACTTAAAACGTCTCACGCAGACTTTGCGGGAGAATCTCTATCAACCGCAAGACGTGAAACGTGTCTGGATTCCTAAGCCGGGTTCGCAAGAACAACGCCCTCTCGGGATACCGACAGTTCGCGACCGCGTGGTGCAGACGGCCCTTCGCAACGTGATTGAGCCGATCTTCGAGAGAGACTTCGCCGAGCAGAGTTACGGCTTTCGTCCCGGACGAGGCTGTAAGGATGCTCTCAGGCGAGTCGATCAATTGATGAAGCAAGGTTATCGTTATGTTGTGGACGCCGACCTCAAAAGCTATTTCGACACAATTCCCCACGATAGGTTAATGGATCGCATCCAGGAAAAGATCAGCGATGGACGTGTGCTATCGTTGATTGAGATGTTCCTTCAACAAAGTGTGTTGGATGATTGCAAACGCTGGACACCGGAAACCGGCAGTCCACAGGGGGCAGTGATCTCACCCTTGTTGAGTAACATTTATCTCAATCCGCTCGACCATCTGCTGGCTGAGTCGGGTTATGAAATGGTGCGTTACGCTGACAACTTCGTGATTTTGTGTCGCACTGCTGATGAGGCTACCGCTGCGTTGGCTCTGGTACAGCAATGGATAACCGACAACGGTTTGACGTTGCATCCGGAAAAGACTCGCATCGTCCATATCGATGCAGAAAGCTTTGATTTTCTGGGGTACTCGTTCTTCGGTGAGCATCGCTGGCCGAAAAAGAAAAGCCTGAAGAAACTCAAGGATACGCTTCGACAAAAGACGAAACGTGCCCACGGTCATAGCTTGCAATATATCATCAACGATGTGAACCAAACATTACGTGGTTGGTTTGAATACTTCAAGCACGCCCACAAATGGACGTTCAATCGCATCGATTCCTGGCTACGAATGCGACTGCGTTCGATCCTGCGTAAACGCGCTGGGAGAAAAGGCCGCGGCCGTGGCTGGGACCATCATCGTTGGAAGAACTCCTTCTTTGCCGCACCCAGAGGGTACCCGGGGCTGTTCACCCTGACAACCGCCCATGACTTGGCCTGTCAATCCTCTTCGAGGTAAAACCACCAACCGGAGAGCCGTGTGCGGGAAACCCGCCCGCACGGCTCGGAGCGAGGGGAGACTCAACTCAATGAGTCTTCCCTACCCCTATCACAAACTCTTTGGCTATCTCCAATAAAGGACGCAGCACTTTGCTGTGGCACGGCAGGCTTTCATCGACGACCACATCACGCGCTTTGCCTGAAGCGAGAATGCTGACTGTAAAATGCCCATGTTCGCGAACGTGTTTGGGGGCCATTGAACTTCACTCACAAATGTTGCCACCGCCCGCAACACGATCGCGATCACCCAGCCGCCTTTAAACAACGATCATTCCAATTCGCGGCTGACCGGCGACTTGTGTGCATTACTTTGCTCGTCCGCGGTTGGCGTTTTATCGCTGTCCATTGGTGTTGGCCCACCCAGTGCGGCAATGCATGATCGACGAAAACCAACATATCCGAACCCGATGGTCAGCAAACAGTATAACGAAATCGCGATTGGACTCGCACCATGTTCAAGCATTCTAGGAGTATCGAGGTAGCGGTCACCAGCACGGCCAGCGCGCACTTTGGGTGGTTTGGGTTGCCGGGGCGGGCTTGCGCTCGGGTGGACAGGTTGATACATAGTCGATCCTGAAAAAGTCTTTCGGGGCCGACTTCGGTTTTGGGGGGGGAGAGTTGGGGGGTGAATCAGGTGGGGGTGGTGGGTGGTTTGGGGTGGGGTATATGGTGGTTGGTTAGCTGCCACAGGCTCCAGATGAGCGCAGCGGACAGGGCCGCGAGCAGTTTTCTCAGGTTCGAGCCGGCGGCGGCGAGGGTGACGTTGATGGCGTCACCGATCAGTCCTTTCAGGAAGCAGCGGCCGAGGCGATTCTCTTTCTTCAGGTGGCCGATCTTGGGTTCCACCGCGCTGCGGAGGCGTTTGCGTTTCTTTTGGGTGCGGGTGAGATTGCGATTGCATCTCCCTTGTAATTGTGGCCGCGATACCCTTTGTCGACGTAGGCGTCGGTCACTTCTAAGTCGGTGTGTGATTCCACCTGGGCCAGTGCCTGCGCGAGCGTGTGGCCGTCGTACGGGTTTCCTTCGCAGAGTTGAGCACCGACAATCCAGTTGCCGCGGTTGGTGGTGACGATCGAGACCTTCTGGCCGAACTCGTATCGCTTGTGGGCTTTCCCTTTGCTGATGCACTGCGTTTCGGGTTCGTGGAGACTGTAGAGTTTCCTCGGATCGGTTGGCTGTTGAACATGCAGACGCGCGCACAACGCCAGCAGTTCTTTCAGCGACTCATCGGGTTGACTTACCTTGCGAGTGACATCCCGGATCACGCGGCCCAGCCAGGTGCGCATCTTCTTCAGTTGACGACGCATTCGTTGGAACTGCTTGGCGTGTGCGTATCGACCGACACGAACAGACCCCTTCTTCGCCACGCGGAGGTACGTCTGTCGTAGCTTGATGCCTCGTTCTCTTGCCGCAGCGGCCAGTTTGTTGATGGCCCGATGGTAACAGTTTCGAGTCGGTCGGGTGCGTGATGTTCTTCTCTTGAACGGTCGTGTCGACCGTCACTTGCTTCAGCTCGCGCGGCGAGACTTCCCCTTCACGTCGTGCCATGGCGATCGTCTCTTCCAGTAGCAGTGTGAGCTTGTTGGCACCAACACGCTGCCGCCATTTGACGAGCGACGTTGAGTGTAAGGGAACCTCGTGTTGCGTTGCGGCTCATGCCGCATAAGACAACATCGTGTCGAACCCGCAGAAGCACTGCCAGTACGGGTTTTCGACCCACCGTTCGAGCAGCGATTCATCGGATTCATTGAACGCATGCTTGAGGTCATGCAGGCCGACCATCAATCGAATCGACTTCGCCGGTGCTCCCATGTCCGGCGAATAGCACTCGGCCAACGCCGCGTCGAAACGAGACCAGTCGATCTTCGCCGCCAGGACCAGCAGCGGATGGTCCAGCTTGAGAATCTGCCGAAAGCTGGCCCGAAACAAATCGAGCTGCTGAGCGTTCAAAGCGCCTGCGGGCCTCATGCCTGCCTCAAATTGCAAGAAAACAAAACGATCCACCACCGTTCCCTGCAATTCTAACACCCCCGTCACCCCACCCCACCCCGAAGAACAAACAAGAAAACCACTTCGTCAGGGACGACTACATAGCCTCCATGACG
>JAWKTT010000062.1:0-14358 GCA_041398965.1 Planctomycetaceae bacterium
GATGTAGTGAATGAGTTCTTCGTCGAAGTCGTCCCCCCCCAGATGGGTGTCGCCGTTGGTCGAGAGCACCTGCACCGAACCTTCTTCAACCTCGAGGACCGAGACATCGAAAGTCCCCCCACCGAGGTCGAACACGACGATCTTTTCGTCCTTCTTCTTATCCAGTCCGTAGGCCAAGGCGGCTGCCGTTGGTTCGTTGATAATCCGGGAGACTTCGAGACCGGCAATCTGTCCGGCGTCTTTCGTTGCTTGCCGTTGGGCATCGTTGAAGTAAGCAGGGACAGTGATGACCGCCTTGCTGACACGGTGGCCGAGGTAGTTCTCGGCTGCATCCTTCAGTTTCATCAAGACGTTGGCGGAGATTTCCGGCGGAGTGTATTGCTTGTCCCCGACTTCAATCTTGACGTATTCACTCGCAGCACCGACGACCGAGTAGGGGACGATCTTCTCTTCGCTTTCGACTTCGCTGTGTCGTCGTCCCATGAAACGCTTGACGGAGTAAACGGTGTTTTTGGGATTGGTGACCGCTTGTCGTTTCGCCGGTTCGCCGACGAGGGTTTCCCCTTTGGCGGTGAAGGCGACGATGGAGGGGGTGGTGCGTGCTCCCTCCTGGTTGGCGATGACCTTTGCTTCGCCCCCTTCCATGACCGACACCACAGAGTTCGTGGTGCCAAGGTCGATGCCGATGATTTTTTCTGAGACAGCCATGAAAAGGGCTCCTACTGCTGAAGATGTTGGTCTGCCCGATGGAAGTGGGGCAGCCTGTGTGAGTGGTTGATGCTTTCTACAGACAGCAAAGCGTGTGCCGGACTGGCGAGAGATGCCAATGTCGACTTAACGCTATTGTAGTCATGGGGTTGTGGCTTCTGTATTACGCCTGTGTGAGCAGGGGGCATGCCACAATGGCACTTTTTCGAGTGTCGCGTCGACACGATCATCCGTGCCAGAGTGGCAGTCTGCCGGTTTCACTGGCTGAGTTACGGTACGACTCGTGGGCCCTGCGAGGGGGAGAGGGCGACCCGTCTGATCTGATGAGGAATTCGGCTTGCGACTTGGGCGGTTTGGGGGGCGCTGATGTTGGAAAAACGGAAAGGGGGCGAAAATTGGGGGCGGCAGATTGGAAAGTCGTTGTGGATGTGAGTAGTATCTGGGCTTCCCCCTCGCGTATCGAAAGAGAACCCTGTCGGGTTCGTTCCATTTTCGTCCCTTCGGGCGGCAGTCGCAGAGACTGTGGAACGTCGTTCGAGCGGCTGAATGATTCACCCTCTTGATTTCTGGAGACCCCGGACATGTCGTCACCTGCTGTGCAAGAATCCCAAGGCGCGAACAGCCAGCGCGTCTTCTGGGGCTGCTTCATCGCCCTGATTACCACGTCGTTTGCGTTCATCACCCGTATGGTGCTGTGCGACGGACAGTTTAAGACAAACTTCGGTTTAGATGACGTCGGCGTCGGGGCACTTAAGGGGGCGGGTATTTGGCCTTTCGGTATCTCCATCATTCTGTTCAGCCTGATTATTGACAAAATCGGCTACCGGATTGCGATGTTCTTTTCGTTCTTTTGTTATGTGGTGTACCTCGGCTTTGCCGTGATGGCGTACGGTTCCATTCAAGGTGACCTTTCGGGGGATGCCCTGCTTGCCGCCCAGCAGAAAGGCTTGAGCTACCTGACGTGGGGAAGCATTATTCTTGGTCTCGGCAACGGCACGGTTGAGGCCTTCATTAACCCTGTCGTCGCGACGATCTTCAATCGTGACAAGACCAAATGGCTCAACATTCTTCATGCCGGCTGGCCAGGAGGATTGGTGATCGCCGGTTTGATCACAATCGCAATGTCGACCACCGTATCGACTGGCGATTGGCGAATGGTGTTGGGTCTCATCGCCTTGCCCGCCATCACCTACCTGTTAATGCTCTCGACTGCCAGTTTCCCGAAGACGGAACGCGAAGCGGCGGGGGTGAGTTACAAGGAAATGCTCGCTGAGTTTGGGGCCTTTGGCGCCTTGGTCGGTTTTGGTTTGATCTTCATGGAGTTGGGGAACACCTTCGGCATTCCAATGATGTGGCGAGGGGTGCTGACTGGGATCGTTACGATTGCCTTCGCGGCGTACACACAGAGCTTTGGTCGACCGATTCTGGCGTTCTTGATTATCATCATGATGCCACTGGCGACGACAGAAATCGGGACTGATGGCTGGATCACCGGGCTGATGGCGGGACCAATGGAAGAAGCTGGTTATAACGCTCTGTGGGTCCTCGTTTACACGTCGGCGATCATGATGGTGCTGCGGTTCTTTGCTGGGCCGATCGTGCATATGCTGTCGCCCATTGGCATGCTGGTGATCAGTGCTGTGCTGGCAATTGCAGGTTTGTTGGCTCTTTCGAAGACCGGAGGACAAGGATTGACGGTTATTTTCGGGGCGGCGACACTCTACGGGATCGGCAAGACGTTCTTTTGGCCCACAATGCTGGGGGTCACTTCTGAGCAGTGTCCAAAGGGAGGAGCACTCACGCTGAACGCAATCTCCGGCATCGGGATGATCGCTGTTGGCGTCCTCGGGTTTCCGTACATTGGCTATGTGAAAGCGGGAGCGGCAAGCGCCGCCCTCAGTCAGAGTTCAGAGGAAGTAGCGACTAGTGTTTTGGAGTCCGCCAACTACATGGGGCTGGAGTACAAGGCGATTTCGACGAAGAAGACCGCAGACCTGCCTCAGGATAGCGACGCCAAGAAAGCGGTGGACGCCGCAAATCAAACGGGTGAGTTTTCCGCCTTGGCGACCATGGCCATATTTCCGGCCTTCATGTTAGTCTGTTATATCGGCATGTTCTTGTACTTTAAGTCCAAGGGGGGGTATCAGGCCGAGGTGCTGACGGGGCATGCGGCTGATGACGAGAAGTTCACCGGTGGTGTTGAAGGTGCCGTTGAGGCGTGACGTTGAAAACCGTGATTTCGGGGGGAGTGGTCGGTTAATGAGACTTCTTCGCCCGGAATCCTGACTTCTGGCATTGCTCGTGCCCGTCCGAGAGTCGTTCTTGGACGGGCACTTTGTTGTTCCGCAGGTTTGGTGAGAGGCGGTCGGTTGTCGTGCGAAAGTCTCGACTTTGGCCGAGTCTGGAAAGTCTGGGGGGGGTCAGCTTGCTGGAATTTTGGGTGGACTCTAAGATACTCGGCTTCTCGGGGGACGATTGTTCGCTGTAACCAGCTTTGCAAAGCGACGTTGGGGTGGGCGAGAGATGTCTTCGCCCCAGAGCGAGCCAAGGGGGATGTCCCCACGGGTCGCGGTCGTGATCTCTTTCTATTGAGCAGATTTTGATGATTTCGTTGTTGTCTTTACTGGCAGATGCTGCGGCGACCGGCGCGGCTGAGATTGCCGATGCGCAGGGGCCGGCTGCCGAAAATGCTCCTCCGGGACTCCTTCAGTATGCGATTCTCTTCGCTCCAGCGATCCTGTTGTTTGTCGGGATGAACTGGTTTCTCGGAGGGGGTCAGCGACGCGAGCAGACTCGTCATTCCGAGATGATCAACAATCTCAAGAAGAACGACCGGGTGGTGACAGCCGGGGGAATCATTGGAACCGTTGCGTCGGTGTCCGAAGATAAGGCCGAAGTGACCTTGAAGGTGGACGACAACACACGGTTGAAGTTTCGCTCGGAGTCGATCCGGGGGCCATTGGAAGTCACAAGTCAGGCGGCGAAGCCTGTTGAAGAGAAGGCAAGTTAGTACGCTGGCCTGGCCAGTTGCGGTAGAGAAAGTCATTGATCACATCTGGTGGCCCCCGGGCAGTTCGCTGTTTTCGGGATTGACAGGTTGACCAGTTCACAGAATCCATTCCATAGACACCTTTTTCGTAGAGATGCACCGGTAACCACGTTGGGCCAACGGTCGATTCTGCGGAGAGCACGCAGGGAGCAGACGTGCGATGAATGTACTCGGCAATTTGATGCTGGTATTAGGGCAGGCCGAAGCCGCGTTGACGGTTCAGGACTCCACACCCCCAGTCGAACCGGGGATGATGGCGACGATTGTTCCACTGTTGATTGTAGTGGCCATCTTCGTGATCCCGTTTGTCCTGGGGCAGTTGGCCGAGCGAGCGCTCCGCCTGAAAGACGTCGCGTTTCGGATCGGCGTGGTGCTGTTTGCGATTACGCTCTCGCTGACGCCGTTCGTGTCACGGTACATCCAAGATAAGAACCTCGACAAAGCCTTCCGTCTGGGGATCGACCTCGCGGGGGGGATGAACGTCACCTACGAAATTGACAAGACCAAGGCGAAGGCTGCGGACTCAGAGTTCGTGCTCAACAACAATGTGATGCAAAAGATGGTGGATGCCATCGGTCGCCGTGTGAATCCTTCGGGTCTGGAGGAAGTGACCGTTCGTCAAGTCGGCAATGACCGCATCGAAGTCATTCGCCCCGGTGTCGATCAGGAGGGGGCCGAGCAGATCAAGAAACAGATCACCGCTCTCGGAAGCCTCGAGTTTTCGGTGCTGGTGAATCAGACAGATCATCCGCAGTTGTACGCAGTGGGGTTGCGGCAGCAGAACGACTTCGCCTCGAAGTTGGCCGAAGGGGGTGGGATGACCGCTCGTTGGGTTCCAGTGGCAAAGGATAAAGACGGCATCGACAAGGTGACCGGCGAGAGTTACGGCACCCTCAGCCGCGTTCGACCTGCGAGCGAAGGGGGGGGGCGTGAATATCTGGTACTTGTTGCAGATCCCGAAGAGAAACTGACGGGGGACCATCTCGTCAGTGCATCGGAAGGTTTGGGGGGGGCGGAGGGAGCGGTCGTGAACTTCGGTTTCGACGCGACTGGAGCAGTGCTGCTCCACAACTTGACCTTCCGCTATCAACCCCGAGACGGTGAGGCCCATAAGACACATCTCGCGATTCTGCTCAGCGATCAAATTCACTCCGCCCCCACGATCAACGACCTGATCTCTGGTGGGGTGGGGCAGATCAGTGGGAAGTTTACCTCGGCTGAGATTCAGGAACTCATCAACGTGCTGAATGCCGGGGCACTCGAAGTTCCATTGACCGAGAAGCCTGTGACGGAATTTACGGTGAGTGCCCTGCTCGGGAAGGATGTCCGGGACAGTGGTCGTCTGGCCATCACGGTCGCCGCACTCGCAGTCTTCATCTTTATGCTGCTCTACTACTGGAAGGCAGGGATCGTTGCTGACATCTGCCTGTTGGTTAACGTCATCATGGTGTTGGGGATTATGTCGCTGATTAATGCGACGTTCACTCTTCCTGGTATCGCCGGTCTGGTGCTTGTGATCGGTATGGCGGTTGATGCCAACGTGTTGATCTTTGAGCGTATTCGCGAAGAACAGGACAAGGGGGGGAGCCTCCGGATGTCCATCAACAACGGCTTCTCGAAGGCTCTGTCGACCATCGTCGACTCGAACCTCACGACCATTATTACGGCAATCGTTCTCTACGTGATCGGGACCGATCAGGTGAAGGGTTTCGCAGTCACTCTGTTCATCGGAATTGTGACGTCGATGTTTACGGCCTTGTATGTTGGTCGACTGATCTTCGATATCATGGAACGGAAGCAATGGGTGAAGTCGCTGCCAATGGCAAGCGTCGTAAAGACCCCATCACACGATTTCTTGAGCAAGCGGACCCTCTGCTTCGGCCTGTCGGGCTTGCTGATTGTGGTCGGCATGATTGGTCTGTTCACACGAGGGCAAGACAACCTCGACATCGATTTTCGTGGTGGAGCGATGGTGAGCTTCGGCTTAGAGGATCCCAAGCCCGGCATTGATGAAGTTCGTACTTTGCTCGAGGCAAAATTTGGCAAGAGCATTTCGGTAGAAGAACTGACACTGCCTGACGAAGCAGGAAACCCCACGACGCTGTACCGAATGCGAACGGTCGAAAGCGATGTCGCCAAGGTAGCGGAAGAGATCAATCAGTCGTTTGCTGGAACGAAGTTCAATCTGGTTCGTCAGCACGTCAAGCTTGGGACGCCGGAAACGATCGCCTCTACGGCTCCCGCCACACCCGCAACTGAGGAAAAGGATCCGAAGGCCGAGGCGCAAACGTTTGAGGGGGGGCGTCGTATCACCGTCGAACTATCGGAGGCGATGTCTCCGACAACCTTGCGTGATGCTCTGTTGGATCAACTTATCGCCATTGATGACAGTCGCTACACCGGTCAGGAAGAGGCCCTCGCGGCTTTGGTCACCGGCGAGTCAGATACCGAGAAGTACACGAGCCTCGTCTTGCAGGCAAAGAGTCTTGTGACTCCCGCCGACTTCGATAAGGCAACGCAGGAACTCGCTAAGCACCTCGAAGCCGAGCCGTTCTTTGTCGAGAAGAACACCTTCTCGGCTGCGGTCGGTGACGAGATGAAGTGGACGGCCATTAAGGCGGCTGTCATCTCGCTGGCCTGTATCGTCGGTTACCTCTGGTTCCGATTCCACGGCGTCAATTTCGGGCTGGCAGCTGTGGTGGCCCTTGTCCACGACGTGCTCGCCGTGTTAGGGATCGTCGCACTCGCCTCCTACCTGGGGAACAGCAGCTTTGGTGCGATGCTGGGTTTGGTCGACTTCAAGATCAACCTGCCAATGGTCGCCGCCTTCATGACGCTGATTGGGTATTCCCTCAACGATACGATTGTGGTCTTCGACCGTATTCGTGAAGTGCGTGGAAAGAACCCCGCGATGACCGATGCGATGATTAACCAGAGTGTCAATCAAACGCTGTCACGCACCTTGCTGACGTCGTTGACCACCTGGTTGGTGGTGGTGATCCTATATGCGATGGGGGGCGAAGGGATTCACGGTTTCGCCTTCTGTCTGCTGATGGGGATCGTCGTGGGAACGTACAGTTCGATTTACGTGGCAGCTCCAGTGCTGTTGTGGCTGACGAATCGCGAGCAAGCGAAAGCTGCCACCTGATGTGATGAGTTCGTCAGGTCAACTCATGACAGTCGGGTCATGAGTCCTGCGAATGGGAGTGAATGAGATGAGCAATTTCGACGACGACCTCCTGCTCCCCAAGGGGGGAAATCCCCCAGAGAAGAACAACAAGACCTGCCTGATCCTCGGGATCGTCGGCGGAGTGATTTTAGCCATGCTCCTTTGCTGTGGTGTGGCGAGTTACTTCGGGATGCAGTTCGGTGGATCAGCCTTAGAAATGGACGTTCAACACCGGTTCGCAGGCCATCCTGTGGTCGAAGAACATCTCGGCGAACTTTCCGAGGTGAAGATCAGTTGGATGGAGGGCTTTCAATATGTTGGCGAGACCAAGAAAGAGGACTTTTTTGTCTTCAACGTCAAAGGCACAAAGGGGTCCGGAAAGCTCGTGTTGAAGTTCGACCAGACGCCCGGAAAGGAACCACAGTTCATCAGTGACGGGGGCGAAATTCGCATGTCGACCGGCGAAGTGATCCGCTTCGACGATGAGAATGCTCCTGCGGTTCCCTAGGAGTCGGTTCGAGACCCCTTGGTTGAGTCGTCTCTTTGCCTGATGAGTGAACTTGGAGTCCGGTGTCGTTGTCGATTGTGTCACGTCAGTTGTTCGATCGGTTTTGTTTCATGAGAGTCTGCGAGCGCCGTTCATGAAGGGGTTACCACGATCTGCGGTCGCCGCGATGGCGGGCTATGTCCCCGGGGAACAGCCACAGGATTCCGGGTGGGTGAAGCTCAACACCAATGAGAATCCCTATCCTCCGTCTCCCCGCGTCGTCGAGGCGATAACGCGGATGGCGAGCAGTTCGCTCAACAAGTACCCTGACCCCTCCGGAAAGAAGTTTCGCGAGGCGGTGGCTGATCTCTACGATCTCGATGCCGAGTGGATTCTCCCTGCGAACGGCAGCGACGAGAACCTCACGATCCTCATGCGGACGTTTGTCGATGCGGGCGAACAGATCGCCTATCCCTACCCGAGTTATGTCTTGTACGAAACCCTTGCCGACATACAGGGGGCGAAGTGCGAACGACTACCGTTGGGGAATGACTTCCAATGGAATCCGAAGGCCGTCCCTTGGATCAAGGACAACGTCAAACTGATCTTCGTGCCAAATCCCAATTCGCCAACGGGGAATCGTTGGTCGCATGATGACCTGTTGACACTCGTTCCCACGAACGGGATTCTGGTGTTAGACGAAGCCTACGGGGACTTCGCGGATGAGCCGCATCGGATGGAGATTTTCGCCCAGGACCTGGCCCGCAAGCAGGTGGTCGTCACTCGCACGTTGAGTAAGTCGTACAGCTTAGCGGGGCTGCGTTTTGGGTTTTCGATTGCTCACCCCGATCTCATCGGTCAGATGCGAAAGGTGAAGGACAGTTACAATTGCGATTCGATTTCACTCGCGGCCGCCGAGGCGGCGATTCGGGATCAAGAGTGGATGCTGGAGAATCGACGCAAGATTCTGGCGACTCGTGAGCGACTGTCGAAGTCGCTCACGGAATTAGGATTGAAAGTGTCGCCGAGCCAGGCGAACTTCGTCTGGGTGACGCATGAGTCGGGACGTCACGAAGAGCTGTATCAGCAATTGAAGTCGCGGAAGATACTCGTGCGATACATGAAGTTCCCTTGTCGGCAGAGTCTGGCGGATCCCTCTGGGAATGACGGGGGCACGATTGACGGACTCCGCATTACCGTCGGGACCGACTTTGAGATCGACCAACTCCTCGAAACGCTGCGAACGTTGCTGTAACGTACGGGGTCGTCTTACACTACGAGGCACGCCGGGCTTCCGGGCCGGACTTCCGGGTTCGATCAATGCTCCCGGCAGCGATGACGGACCAAAACGTCCGTGTTCCACTTCAACACCCACAGGGGGCTAAGGCCCCCCGCTCGCCCTGACTTATCAACGAGAATCGCCAGATGTCACGCAAAGCTACGATTCAGCGACAGACGAAAGAGACCAACATCTCACTCACGCTCGAACTTGATGGGACCGGTGGTTCTGATGTTCAGACTGGTGTCGGTTTCTTCGATCACATGCTGACACTATTCGCGAAGCATGGACTGTTCAACCTTGCGGTTCATGCCAAGGGAGACTTGAATGTCGACTTCCATCATACGGTCGAAGATGTCGGCATCTGTCTGGGGCAAGCGCTCCGCGAGGCGCTCGGAGATAAGCGGGGAATCGCCCGTTATGGCAGCATGACCTTGCCAATGGAAGAGACCCTCGTGACGTCGGCTCTCGACTTGAGTGGACGATTCTGGTTTGTTGACAGCTACGAGTTCCCGACTGAGAAGATCGGCGAGTTTGATTCGCAACTGGTCGAAGTCTTTTGGCAAGCGTTCGCCGCAAACGCCCTGATGAACCTGCACCTCGTGTTAATCCACGGGAAGAACAGTCATCACATTGCCGAAGGTTTCTTCAAGGCGACCGCTCGCGCCCTAAGGCAAGCTGTCACCATCGACCCCCGTGAAACCGGCGTCCCGTCGTCGAAGGGATCGCTGTAGCGGCATTCGTCATGGCCGATTGCCCTGCCTCGCTCCGTGCCACACTCTGAAACTGTGGGGCGAAACTGCGTGATACTGTTGCTCTCGATTAAGTCGGTCTCTTGCAGAACATTGTCTGGCAGGCGAACATACGGAGACGAAAGGGCGTTTGTGCGGGCACGACGCCTATCCGCTTTGCGTCTCCAGGGACCAGATACATGTTTGTTCGACGATTGCTCGCCATTCTCTTGCTCTGTTGTTCGACGATTTCAGTCGCTGAGAATGATCCGAACGGACCCGCTCAGCAGCCTGCTGAAGTGGCGGCTCCGCTGACAAAAGGCAAGGCGAAGGATTCGGAAACGGCGAGTGATGCCGCGTCCGTCGACCCGGTAGTGACGGCAGAGCAGCGGGAGTTCTTTGAAAAGCAGGTTCGTCCGCTCTTGGTCGAACATTGTCATCAGTGCCATAGTGCAAAGCAGCAGAAGGGGGAACTCCGGCTCGACTCGCGAGCGGCGATGCTACGGGGCGGAGACACCGGCCCCGCCATCATTCCCGGCAAGCCAGACGCAAGCGAGCTATATCTGGCGGTTTCTTATGACCCGAATGGCTATCAGATGCCCCCGAAGGGGAAACTGCCGGATGCAGCGATCGAAGTGTTCAAACGCTGGGTCGAAATGGGAGCCCCTTGGCCACAAACGGCGGGTGATGGTCAAGGAGCCGAGGGGCACGGAGTGGTCGAGACCAATTGGCCCAGCGTCCGAGACGAACGGGCAAAGCATTGGTCGTTTCAACCACTGCTTCGTCCATCGCGACCGAAGGAACTTCCGGAGTGGGCAAAGAGTTGGAGTCGAAACCCGATTGATGAATTTCTGGCGATGAAGTTGGATGCCGTCGGACTGCGACCGGCGGCTGAAGCGGATCGTCGTACGTGGTTGCGACGTTTGTCGTTTGACGTTATCGGTTTGCCCCCAACGCCGGAAGAGATGGCCACCTATCTTGCAGATGAGTCTCCTGAGGCGGATTCACGTCAGGTGGATCGACTCCTGGCTTCGCCGCATTATGGCGAGCGCTGGGGGCGACACTGGCTCGACCTCGTGCGGTATGCGGAGTCGCGCGGACACGAATTCGACTACGATGTGGCAAACCCTTGGCACTACCGAGACTATGTCATCCGGGCATTAAATGCCGATGTTCCTTATGACCAGTTTGTGGTCGAACACGTGGCGGGCGACCTCCTTCCATCAGCGAAGAGTTCGGGTGAACATGAGGCCGATGCCTCGGGACCCTTTCGCACTCGATTGAATCCCGAGACGGGAGGGAACGAGTCGATCCTTGCGACGGGGTTCTGGTTCTTTGGCGAGTGGGTGCATTCACCGGTCGACATCCGTCAGGAGGAGGCGGAGCGTTTCGACAACATGATCGACGTCTATTCGAAGACGTTTCTCGGACTGACGGTTGCCTGTGCCCGGTGCCACGATCACAAGTTTGACCCGATCTCCGCGGCTGACTTCTACGCGATGCAGGGGTATCTGCAAAGCACCTCTTATCGGCAAGTTCCGTTCGAGTCGATGGAGCAGAATCGTCGCGTGGGGGAAGAGTTGGTTGTGGCGCGTCAGCAAGTGCAAGCGGAGTTGCTTCGGGCCTATTCCCAAACCGTCGAGACGACCATCAACGACATCGACAAGTATCTGTTGGCGACCAGAGAGGCTCTCTCGCTGGGGGTCAAGTATCGATCGGAGTTGGATGACATTCGCTTCGCCGACTTTGAGTCGGGGACCTATGCGGGCTGGACGACAACAGGAGACGCATTCGGGGACAAGCCCCAAACCCAGAAGACCATCGCGAATTATCAGGGCGACGTCGGGGCGGTGGGGCGGTTCTTTGTGAACTCGCACCAGGTGCGAATGAAGGGGAAAGGAGACGGCCATGTCGGCACGTTAACCTCCGATTCCTTCAAGATCGAGCGGCAATACATCTCGATGCTGGTGGGAGGTGGAGCGCATCAGGGAAAGACCTGCGTCAATTTGCTGGTCGATGGGAAGGTGGTTCGCACGCAAACTGGGGCGAACGATAATCGCATGAGCCGTGCAACTTGGGACGTCCGCGATCTCATGGGGAAAACGGCGACGATTCAAGTCGTCGATGAGGAGCTTGGCGGCTGGGGCAACATCGGCGTGGATGAGATTGTCTTTACTCAGAGCGAGGCTGGTCAGTCGTGGGAGTCTCCCGAGAATCTTGATCCGGCGTTTCGCCGTAAGCTTGTCGCTGTAGCCAGAAATCATGCGGTGAACCTCCGTGTGCTCGAGCAGTGGGTCGTTTGGGCCGCGAGTGATGCTGGCAAGAAAGACCCCATTTTCGGTGCGTGGTGGCGGGGAGAAAACAATGCCATTCGTTTGAAGCCTGCTGCATTGACGCCGTTGGGGGAACTCGCGGAGTTTGACGGTGAACTGATTGCTGACTACCGCAGTGGACAAGCGAAACTTCTCACGCAACCAATTTTTGACGGTCCGATCTTCGCAACCGGCCTGCGTCGTCGGGGGGACTTGCGATTCGATGAAGAGGTTACTGTTGAGGTAACGAATGAGGATGCGGTTCAACAGTCGATTCCGTTCCAAGGGGTCGTCACAGAGTCGGCGATTGAACGGGATCGTTTCTGGGATGGATTGAAGTCTGCTCCCGGCACCATGAGTGAGGCTGGAAGGACAGCCAACTGGGACCGTGGGGGGCGTATGTTGCGGACTCCGACGTTTACGATCACCAAGCCCAAACTCTTCGCGCTCGTCAAAGGGGGTGTGCGAACGTATGCGGCTGTTGATTCACACATCACGATCAATGGCCCCTTGCATGGCAGCTTGTTGCGGGAACATGCGGCACGAAATGATTGGCATTGGATTGAACATGATGTCGCCCGGTACATCGGGCACGGTGCCCATTGGGAGTTTGTTCCTCAGGGGGACGACGACTTTGCGGTAGCGATCGTCGTGCAAGGGACAGCCGCTCCTCAGATGCAGGACATCGCTGGGGAGGATGCGCCGCCAACCGGGGCCGATGAACAAAGGGTGGCACATTGGTATCGCAATCGGTTCGATCAGGTGTTGCATGCTTTGTACGGCGAAGGGGGCATTTCGCTGGCGTCGCCGGGGAACGCGGAGATCGCCAACTGGATGATGCAACACCCTGCTCTCGTCGGAGTTGGCCCCGAAGCCCGCGAGCGATTGCAAAGTGCGACCAAAGGATTCGTCACAAAGTTGCAGGAGCTAAAGAGTCGCCGCGTGTTGGTTTCGGCAACCGCCCCCGCGATGCTGGATGGGAACGCTCAAGAGGAGTATGTCTTCATTCGCGGGAACTGGAAGAAGGTTGGGGAGATCGCCCATCGCCGATTTCTGGAGGTCTTTCCACCTCAAAAGGTGGCGGCATTCGACCCGTCGAACAAACAAACGCGATTGCCGAGTCCATCGGCAACACAAGTTGTGCTCACGAATGACGATAGCCCAGTGGTCGTTAAGGGGAGCGCAGATGGTGAAATGGCAACTCTATCGGCGAGCGAATCCGGAAGTGGACGACTGGCATTGGCAATGCAGATGGTCGACCCTCAACAGACTCCGATTCTGGCGAGAGTCATCGTGAACCGCGTCTGGCTGCATGAGTTCGGTCGCGGTCTGGTCCCATCGCCAGACGATTTTGGTCATCTCGGCCAACCGGCTTCGCATCCGGAACTCCTCGACTGGTTAGCGTGCGAGTTGATCGATCACAAATGGTCGTTAAAGCACATTCATCGACTCATCCTGAACTCGTCGGCTTACCGCATGTCGAGTCAGATGCCGACGGACGACGTTGAATTGTCGCACATCGCCAAAGTGGATCCCATGAACGTCCTGTTGCATCGCATGAACGTGAAACGACTCGAAGGAGAGATTATTCGTGATGCAATTCTGGCGGGGTCGGGGCGACTCGATCCGACTGTGGGGGGACCGAGCGTGCCGCTGCATCTGACCGCCTTCCTGGAAGGGCGTGGCCGTCCGGGAGCCTCCGGCCCAATCGATGGCAACGGGCGACGGAGCTTGTACATCTCTGTGCGTCGCAACTTCCCCGAGCCATTTCTCCAAGCCTTCGACTTTCCGAATCCGCATTCGACCACCGGGAGGCGATCCGTCTCAAACGTTCCAGCACAGGCTCTGGCCTTGATGAACAATCCTTTTGTTCTCGAACAGACCCGCGTCTGGGCAGAACGCCTGCTGCGTGAAACGCCGCAAGGGGCAACAGAGCAGCGGCTAGAGAGCCTTTATCAAGAAGCCTTGGGCCGCAATCCTTCAGGCCGCGAGGTGACCCTTGCGAAAGCGTTTCTCGAATCTCAGGCCCAAGAGTTGAGTCAGACGATTGACTCCTCAGCCCTCTGGGCGGACATGATCCATACGGTGATCAATTCGAAGGAATTTGCGTTCATCCCGTAGTTCTGTTTCGTGAGTCCTCATAGGACATTAGAGTCATAGATACGTTGGTTCTCTCGTCCTGGATGAAAGACTGTGGTTCGCGAATGAGCGAGCGTCAGGGGTGATCAACAGCAGCAATTCCTCGGAGGCAGAAGATGATTATCGATTCCCATCAACACTATTGGCGGTTGGGACAGTTTGATACCGCGTGGCTTGACGAGCCGCAGCATCGGGCGATTCGGCGAGACTATTTGCCGCAGGACTTGAAGCCGTTGATTCAACAAGTTGGCGTTGACCGGACAATTTTTGTGCAGACACAGCATCTGCTTGAAGAGAATCGCTGGGTGTTGAAACTGGCGGCTGAGCATCCTTGGATTGTGGGGGTTGTTGGCTGGGTCGACCTCGCGAGCGAGAAGTGCGAAGAGCAACTCCTGGAGTTTCTCGAACACCCGAAGTTTGTTGGAGTTCGTCACATCACGCAGGGAGAACCGGACGACGACTTCATTATTCGCCCTGAAGTGAT
>JAWKTT010000063.1:0-13327 GCA_041398965.1 Planctomycetaceae bacterium
GAGCGGAGGAAATGGAGCGGCGCTTCCTTGTCGGGGAATGATCTCTTATGCTTCCGGTTGGTTCGTAAGGCGTGGAATGACAGACTCCCCACTTGCGACTTCCGCCGCCGACTCACCCAGTGCCGACCATCATGAAACGACTTGTGCCGTTGTTGATCTCTGCGTTTGGCGGATTCGCGCTGATTATTGCGTTCTTCATGCCGGGGCAGATTGTCTCGTTTCTCCCGTCAATGGAAGAATGGGGCGAGATTGTTTCGGTCTGGTTCGACGTCCTTGCGTCGATCGCGTTCATCCTTGGCGGTGGCAATCTGCTGAAGGTGCATCTTAAGAAGATCAGCGACCGAGCGGTCGGTTGGGGATATTCCGGTGTGACCTTGCTGGCGTTCGTCGTGACGTTATGGATCGGCCTGGCCAAGGTCGGAACGAATCCGAGTTCGCACTCCGAGCGATTTGGCGAGTCTCAAGTTGCATTCGATCTCGATTGGCTCCCCGAATACAGGGTTGACGGCTCCATCCCCCCGCGTGGCGACGGAGCCCCCTTGCCGGCATCGGTTCGCTCACAACTCCGCGAGGAAAATGGCCAGTTAGTGTTTCGTGGGTGGATGCAGGAAGGTCAACACTCGGAACTCATGGAGTATCAAGACACGCTCCGTTGGCGATGCACAGTCGACACCCTCTCTTCATTGGCACAACCACCCGCAGAACTGGATGGCAAGCTCACTTACGATTCCGATCATCGCGTCCTCCGATTTACAGGGATGATGTCGGAAGACGAAGAAAAGAAAGTACAGGAACTCTTCTCTAAGCACCCCGCGAGTGCCGGTTCGCTGAAACAACTCATGGCGGCGAGCCGGGTCGAAACATCGTTGACAGGGGTGAAACCACCGTCGGGATTCATCGTTCCGAAGGAGTCAACAAACATTTTTTACGACTCCGGGACACTCAAGATTCTCGGGCCGATGACGGACGATCTTCGCAACGAGGTCACGACCGATTGGACGAATGCCGAGCGACTCCGTCCGTGGGGCAAAGCCCGACGAGAACAACTGCTTGCCGAATTGAACTCGCGAGGAGAACCACTCTCCGCCGTCGAATTGGCCGCTTTTGAACGTCACTGCAATACCATCTGGGGACCGGAACTTTTAGTTCAGGCGATTAACTCTGCCGGGGGTATCCAGAAAAAAAACGTTCCCGCGTGTGAACTGCTCGCCCAGAAAATGAAGGGGGAAACCGATCTCAAGACGAAGGTTGAAGAAGGGACAGAATCGCTGCTCAATAAGACGCAAGCGGCATTGGTCAACCAATTCTTCGCTGACACTCCTGATGGCCCCGCAAGTGATCTCGTCGACCAGTTGAAAAGTCTGGGCCCTTTGCTACCGGCTCAGCAAAAGATGATCGACCAATTTTTGAAGTCGCAGATTCCGGTCTCGCAGTTTCAACGCGATCTCGCCATCGCCATGATGGCAGCGGGGAAAGAGACCGGCGACCGGCTCAGCAACGAGCAACTGGATTATCTCCTGGCCGACTTCCGAGCCGCTGCCGCATGGGGGCAGCAAGTCGACGAACTCTTCCGCAGGTCACACGTCGTCAAGTACCGTTGGTCGGGGGACTATGCCGATCAGGGGAGTCCCTTCTGGTGGCTCTACGAGTATGTATTCCAGCCCCTCACCGCCACGATGTTTGCCATGTTGGCGTTCTACGTTGCCTCTGCCGCCTTCCGGGCGTTTCGGGCGAAGAATGTCGAAGCCTCGCTGCTGTTGGGGACTGCCTTCATCATCCTGATGGGCCGCACCTTTGCCGGCGTCTGGCTGACGAGTTGGATTCCCGACTCGATGTCGGCCCTGCGATTGGATGAAGCGACTGTTCACATCATGAAACTGTTCAATGTGGCCGGCAGTCGCGCAATCATGATCGGCATCGCTCTCGGCATCGCATCGACCAGTCTCAAAGTGCTCCTGGGTGTCGACCGCTCCTACCTTGGCTCCGACGATTAACGTCGCAATCACGCGTTGCGAGAGAAGCCCATACAACAGTGACGTGCCCACGCCAGTCGCGGGCACGCTTTGCCTCGTGACGGCAAGATGAAATTTCGTTACTCGTTGTCGGCGGCATCTTCAAGTTGTCGTGCCTTCGCCAAGGCGGAGGCGAAGAGGCCGGTGGGGACGGAGATAACACCGAGTCCCACGAGCAGGATCACGAACGTAAATATACGTCCTCCAGTTGTCACGGGATAGATGTCGCCGTAGCCGACTGTCGTCAGAGTTGTGACGGCCCACCAGAGGGAGTGAAAGACCGACTTAAAGTTCTCGGGCTGAGCCTCATTTTCAAAGTGATAGATTCCGACGGCCGCGAGATAGAGCAGGATGGCAGTCGCCGCGAGGAAGAGGGTAATTTCCTCCTTGGCAATGCTCAACGCTCGATGAAACCGGCGTATTGCGGCATTATAGCGGGCCATCTTCAACAAGCGAAACAGTCGCAAGAGTCGGAAGGTGCGAGCCGAGCGAAGATCGACGTTAGTGCCAAACAGGAACGGAAGGATCGCGATCAAATCAATGATCCCGAAGAAACTGAAGATGTAATCCCGCTTTCTTGGAGCGGCATAGATTCGCAGAGCATACTCCACCAGGAACACGGCGACGCTGAATATCTCAAATCGGTGCAGCCAGACTTTTGTCGATTCTGAGAGGTCGGGAAGGGTCTCAATGGAATAAGCGATCAGTGACAGAAATATCAGCAGTTGAATCGACAAGTCAAACGCCCGCCCGAGTGGCGTGTTGATGTCGTCCACGAGTCTCTTCAAGAATGTCATCGTGCGGCCTGCTTCTTGCGAGTCGTGTGAGGTAAGGTTGAGTCATCAAAGTCTGGGTCGGTGGTGATGCCATCCTGGTTTGGCAATGTCCGCCCCCCTTCAATTCAACGCAATCGATCGGATAGCCAAGGGAGACGTAAGCTCCGTTCGGACTCCCGGTCTCCCTCGGTGGCGGTGTCGTGAACTTCGCATGACTTGTCAGTCTTCGAAAAGTTGCCGAGTTGTCGTGCCATTCGGCGACGAGTTCGGGGCAACGTCGGTCCGCTGATCAAAGATCCGTCAGGACTCTTCCATGACCTCGACGGCGGGGCGTTCTTGGTGGATTTGCAGTTTCACGATTTTTCGCTTGTCGGCTTCCAACACTTTGATATCAAGGTGACGCCAGGTGAAGTTGCTTCCAACCTGCGGGATGCGTCCCAGTTCAGAAAAGACAAAGCCGCCGATGGTGTCGAAGTCTTCGTCCTCGGGAAGGTCGTACCCGTAAAGTTCGTTGAGGTCATCAAGGTGCATACGGGCATCGACATTGATGGTTGCTTCGTCGACGACCTCGATTTGTTCCTGCTGTGCTTCATCGAATTCATCATCGATGTTTCCGACGATTTCTTCCAACAGGTCTTCCATGGTGACCAGACCGGTGACGCCGCCGTATTCGTCGAGCACGATTGCGACGTGCAGACGTTCTCGCTGCATCATCTCAAGCAGCTTTTCGATATTCGTTGTTTCTGGGATGTAAAACGGTTCCCGAGCAATTCCCGCGAGTGAAACGCCGTCGCCGTTGTTGTTGCCCCAGTGTTCCAGGAGGTCGCGTGCGTAGAGAATTCCCTGAATGTCATCGGGGGTGTCTCCGATGAGTGGGATTCGCGAATGACCACTTTCCAGAATGAGTTGCCGCGCCTCTTCGAGAGTGGCTTTTGCCGGCAGGCAGACAATATCGGTCCGGGGGGTCATCACTGCCTCGACGTCTTCGTCGCGGAGTTCCATGACTCGCTGAATCATCCGACCAGCACGCGACTCGACCGCCCCTTCGCGTTCCCCTTCGTCGACGACGCTCTGAATCTCTTCCGCAAAGACATCGGACTTTTCACTCTCCGGATCGATCCGACCAGCGATGCGATAAAACAGACTACTCGTTCTCGCTGCGATCCCCATAAAGGGCTGCATGAGCCAGAGTATGCCCCACAACACCGGCCAGAATCGATACAGAAACCGTTCGGCACAGACCAGCGACAACGTCCACGGCAACATCGCCATGACCACAATGCCTCCCAGCACGGCTGCCAAAACGTCAACAGCAACCATCGTCTGCGAAAAGGGTCGGGTTTCGACGAGGGCGTATCGCCAGACCGCCAACAGGCCAACTCCCAACACCAGCAATGGTGGATAGGCAAGTTCTGTTGCCAGTTCGGCATCTTCGTCCAGTTTGAGGACGGAGCCAAAACGACTCTCAAGCTGCCGGACCCGACAAAGGTGGGCGAGCCGACTTCGCGAATAATTTCTCAGGCAGTAGCCAGAGAAGGAGAGAAAAAAGCTCCCCAACAGGCAGACGCATCCTGCGATCAAAATAACGGAATCAGACAAGTGAAATCTCACAACTGTGAATGGGGGGAGAGACGCCAATCGTGCCTCCCGCCGAGCCCTCACCCGTCATAGTGTGGCGACAGGCTCCAGTTTTTCAAGACAGACCGCTCTCGCTCTCGCATCTCCCGCAAATCTTCTTCGGAATGATCGTCATATCCACACAAATGCAGTAGCCCATGAACCAGATACAGCGTTGCCTCCTCGACTCCCCCCCAGCCATAAGCCGTTCCTTCCCGAATGGCGGTATCAGTACTGATGACAATCTCCCCTTCGATCCGATCGTCCGATTCCTCAAGCAGAAAACTGAGAACATCCGTGGGGTAGTCGTGATCGAGATGGCGGCGATTCAACTCGTGCATCGTCACATCATCAATCAACGCAACGCTGATGTCAGCCCGTTCGACCCCCTCGGACTGCAACGTGTTACGCACCACGTCGATAATGTATGAAGCATCTATCGACAACGCGTTCTGCTCGTCGGCAACGTGAACCACGATTTCGGAGCCTCCCTTGGCATCGCGAGTCATGTTGCTCCCCCCGCGTGACGTTGACCGCCCGGCACCCACAAGACGTCATTCTTTCCATGATCGTTTGCCTGACGAGATAGGACGAACAGCAAGTCGGAGAGACGGTTCAGGTAGATGACCACTTGCGGATTAACACGCTCGGCCTCCATGAGATGCAGCACTTGAATCTCTGCACGACGGCAGACGGTCCGTCCCTGATGCAAATGGGCCGCGGCGATACTGCCTCCAGGCAAGACGAAACTGGTCAATGGAGAAAGCGAATCATTTGCCCGATCGATCCACGCTTCGAGTTTCTCGACTTGAGCCGCTGTGACTCGCAGTGGCGGATACTCGGGTGTCCCGTCCGATTCAGGGACGCAGAGGTCTGCCCCGACATCGAACAAGTCGTTTTGAATCTCGGTAATTCCGACTGCCACAGAGGATTCGAGCCCATGGGAGACGGCGATCCCCAAGACGGCATTCAACTCATCGACAGCCCCATACGCCGCAATCCGCGCCGATGTTTTCGGGACCCGTGCCCCATCCCCGAGAGAGGTCTCGCCGCTGTCGCCCGTCTTTGTGTAAATTCGATTCAAATATACCACAGAGTGTTTCCTCTCCGATCCTTGGCGCTACTTGCGTTACGAGAAGGACGATTTGTCATTTGTGGGGTAATGGCAATGGTTCGACATCGACGCTGACATGCAGGTCGAGTTGGCCTCCGCCGAGAAAGACACCCCGGAGTGGGGGG
Organism: Planctomycetaceae bacterium; assembly: GCA_041398965.1. Taxonomy (GTDB): domain Bacteria; phylum Planctomycetota; class Planctomycetia; order Planctomycetales; family Planctomycetaceae; genus JAWKTT01. The sequence continues at coordinate 5,645 of JAWKTT010000063.1, forward strand.
ATGTCGGAGTAGTCGCGACCCCAGGCGATGGTAACATGCTCGTTCTTCACGACGAGATTGTTCGTTGGATCGAGATCGATCCAGCCAAATTCCGGGCCGCCGTAGATCGAGACCCACGCATGAGATGCATCGGCCCCTACGAGTCGTGGTTGTCCCGGCTTCGGATAAGTCCGAAGGTAGCCACTCACATATCGGGCGGCGACTCCGATTGAGCGAAACATCGAGAGCATCACATGCGCGAAATCCTGGCAGACCCCCTTCCGCTTCTCGAAGACCTCGGTGACCGGTGTGCTGACGGTTGTCGCGTGTGGATCAAAAACGAAGTCGGCGTGTACGCGTCGCATCAAGTCGACGGCAGCAACCCCCAGTCGGCACCCGTCTGGGAACGATTCTCGGGCATACATCTCGGCATCATCGAAGCAGTAGGCGAGCGGGGAATCTCCTCGAAAGTGCCAAGTGGCGAGTTCGACGGGAGTGCGATGTTGTTCGAGTTGATGGCGCAGAGAACTCCACTCGCCAATCGCTTCGATCGCCGGGCTCTGTCGATGGACCTTCACCACACTCCGGGCAGCGATCGTCAATTCGGGATACCCCTCATTGAACGAAAACGTTGCGACTTCGTTCCCAAAAGTGTCCTCACGAAACGACAGGACCGATGGTTCGGGAGTCAACTTCAGTTCGTAGGACTCACAAGTCTGATAGGGAAGATTGCGAGGTCGTAACCATGCTTGGTTGTGACCAACGGAAATCGGCTCGCGACCGGAATAGGTGGTGACATGGTTGATGCAATACTTCATCGAGACGGCATCCGTCCGCTGTGGTCCCCGATGTGTCGGGGTCTGCTGTTGCTGCTGGTAGTGCTGATTCTGTTGCTGATGTTGTTCGTTCATGATTCGATAATCTGACGCGGAGGAACAGCTAAAACCAGATACTTCCGCATCAAGTTGTCCGCTAACAACTTCAGATTTGCATCAACTCTTTTCAGGAGCTCGGTCAACTCGGATGGGGGAGTCTGTTCGAGATCGTCGGTTGAGACCATCCGGACTTCATGCACGATTTTCATCAGAATCCGCTTCTCCCGCGATCGCAGCGGGTGACGATTTTGCGGTAAGGCTTCGATGTGGTCCTCGAGGACGCTGGCCTGAAACACGATCGAATGAGGGTTCGTTTCGTCCGTGATGGCAAGGTCCAGCACTCCGTTCTGTTGAACATTCTCCAGATAGCGAGAGCGATAGGTCATCCGGCAATCAAGCACTTCCAGCAACGCCTTCAGCATTGACCTCTGCGAGATTTGCTTCGACTCGATCGCGCTAAGAAGCAGCGTGGCGATGTTTCGCCCCCGATCGATCCGGCGGCCAACGTCAAGGAATCTCCAGGAGGGGCCGCGAATCATTCCATCCTGAATCAGGCCGCTGATCGAGGCGAGTTCGAGGATGAGTCGATCGATCGCGCTCAGGGCTTCGGAGAGATCGTCAACCTCCGAACTTGCTGCAAAGAAGTGGTCGACTGCGTGCCGTGTTGTGTTCCACATCTCTACGGAAATCCAGTCCCGCACTGTCGAACCGAGTCGACGCAGTTCGGCCACCGCGTTTCCTAAGCCATTGTGCTCTGTTGGATCAAAGATGACACGCGACAGATACTGTTCGATCGTCGGCAGCGTTTTCGAAAAGTCGTCTACGAGAAAAGCCGGTTCAAGCTGTCCCTGATCGAGCAACGCCCGGAGCAGACCGGCAAGCTCCGGGACATCTTCGTCCGACTCCGACGTCATTCGCTCGATGGTCGCTCGCATGAGGCGGGCGAGAAAATCGGCTCGTTCCAACGACTGTCCCATCCAATACAGGTTGTCGGCCACTCGAGATGGGAAGAGTGCATCGCTTCGCTTCAATTGAACTGGAGCAGCTTCGTCGTCCAGCAGCGTCACCATTGCCGGTGGACCATCAGCTTGAATCCACAGGTCTTTGCTGCTCACCCCTCCCAACACCGAGAGTTCCATCGGCTCAGGAGTTGCGGCGAGTCGGACTAATCCCCCCGGCAACAAGTGATAGCCTCCCTTTTCCGCTGCCACGCAGAATGTTCGCAATGCAACATGTCCCGATTGCAGTTGATTGTCTCGCCAACAAGGAGCAGCAGAGCGTTCGATTCGCTCCTGAGCGACATAGCGTTCCGGGTGATCTTCAATTTGCATCCGAAGCACAGATCGCTCTTCGGCCGTCATCTGACAGACCACGAACTCTTCCTGTCCGCTCGACTGAAATGCCGGTTTAATCACCAGTTCGTCAAAGCGGCTCCAGACCATCGCTAACGAGACCGGATCGCCACACCACCATGTTGGAATCGACGGCAACATCAAGTCTTGATTGAGCAGGTGTTGACACAATTGCGGCAGAAACGCCATGAAAACCGGAGCTTCCAAGAGTCCCGACCCTGGGGTGTTCGCCAGCCGCACGTTCCCCGCCCGGACCGCCTGCATCAAGCCGGGGACCCCGTTGTTGGCAGCCGCCCCTTGTTCCAAAGGATCGATCGCTGAGTCGGCACAGCGCGACAGAATGACGTCGACCAACTTCAAACCGGAAAGGGTCTTCAGGAAGACGCAATCATCTCGGACCGCAAGGTCCCCCCCCTCGACCAGAGTGAACCCCAAATAGCGGGCAAGATAGACATCTTCAAAGTAAAATCGAGACTGAGGCCCCGACGACAACATCACGACACGAGGATGCTCCTTCTGCGCCGGACACATCCTCAACAGTGCGTTCTTCAAATGAATGAAGAACGGAGCCAAACGCTCGAGACCCAGCCGATGCACGACTTGTGGCATCAGTCGTGCCGTCGTGATTCGATTTTCAAGGACGAAGCCAAGTCCGATCGGAGCATCGGTCCGGTCTGCCATCACGTACCAATCACCATTGGGTGATCGAGCCAATTCGGTCCCAAACAGCATCAGCGAATCGACTCCGCTGCCGTGAAGGTCGGTGCATTCCCGCTGGTAGCGACGTTGTGGATAGATCACTCCCGGCGGCAATAGACCGCACTGCAACAACGTCTGTGGCCCATAGACATCTTGCAGAATCCGCTGCATCAACTTGCCACGTTGCTCGAGGGCCAACTGCATCCACCCCCATTGCTCGCGGCTCAACAAGAGCGGCAACAGGTCGAGATTCCAGGGACGCTGCCCTCCCGCCCCCCCAAAAACGTTGAAGATCACACCGTTCTCATCCAGCCTCTGTTTGGCTTGAAGAGTGCGACGTGTTAACTCTTCGGGCGAGAACTTTGACAGTTCCGCAATCAACGTCGTCCAATGGGGACGCGGCTGCCCACCTTCAAACGCTTCATTGAACACCCCCAACGGCAGGTTCGGATTGGCGAGTGTCGAAAAGTCTAAATTGTTCACAGTCAGCGAGTTCATACGTGCGCTAAAACAGCAGGAGTTTAACCAACGAGTCAGGCAGCAATGCACGAACAGGCTGCAAACAAAGACTGTTGTATCTCAGCCGTCGTCCGAAATCTATCCTCGCACACTCCGAACCGACAAATCGTTAGGCCTCAATGCCAATCTTCGTTCGAGTGACAAGACGCAGAACCAAAGTCAAACTTGCCCGATGATGTCGACCCCGATCACGCACAGCGATCATCCACCCCGAGCACGCTGCGACTCACGGTTGCCTGAAACATCGATGGTGTAACAGTATGGAGCCCCGGCGCAAGTCTCATCGGTGCATCGGGAAAAGCGATTTCAACGGACATCTGGCTGGTCGGTTGACAGGTGAATCACCCAGAGGGCAGCATCAGTTTTCGACACGGTACATCTGAAGCGTGTTCTTCCTGTCACATGACGACACATCCCAGCCGCTCGTCATGATTTCCCGGCTGACACCGTGCAAACATGGCACAGATGTCATGACACAGGGATGATGCAACACGGGGCTCAACGAATCGGTTTGTTGTGAACCAACTCGATCCTCAGTACAGTCGATCACCGAGAACCGTCGGTTACGGCAACACTTAACGACAACGACATTCCTATCACACCGAAGCAGATCACCATGCCCACGTTAACGACTTCGTGTCTTTCTCAGTCGCAGACTGGTCATTCCGGTCGGCACCAACGACCCACGAATTGTCTGCGTTACGAGGAGAGTCCCCACCGCAAAAGACCATCGGGCAGGGACAGACTGCGGGGACTCGTGGTCATGGCGTTCCTGCTCCCGCTGTGCCTCAGTGGAGTCACAACCGAAGCCGCAGAGCCGTCGCAGACACCAGCACCGGCGACCCTCGAGTCGAACGCGAACCTCACGCGGCACGTCTTGATTATAGGCTTGGATGGAGTTCGTGAAGATGCACTCCTCAAGGCCGAAACTCCTCAGATCGATCGGCTGGCAGCCCGGGGAACAAGGTTCTCCGGGACTCTCATCCGAAAGCCGATGGGGACAGATAAGGCGGACACCGTCAGTGGTCCCGGATGGTCCAACCTGCTCACCGGCGTCTGGCCCGACAAGCACAATGTCCTCGACAACAAGTTCACATCACCCAGCTACAAGAAATATCCGCACTTCTTCAGTCGCCTGAAAGAGGCTCGCCCAGACGCCTTCACGGCGTCTTACTGCAACTGGAATCCGATCTCAGAGACGATCGTCTCGCAAGCGGACATTAACGAATACTCCCCGCCGGTTAACAAAGACTACGCCCCGGCAGACGTCACCAACACCGACTCTTGCGTGAAGATGCTCGCTGAAAAATCACCGATGGCAACAGTGCTGTACCTCGGCCAGATTGACGAGACTGGACACAACTTTGGGTTTCATCCGAGTGTGCCGCAGTACATGGAGGCGATTGAACGGGTTGATGCCCTGATCGGTCGAGTTCTTGCTGCCATTGAAGCCCGTCCTCAACGAAAGCAGGAACAGTGGCTGATCCTCGTCTGTACCGACCATGGAGGTCGTGGTCGAAATCATGGTGGAGGTCACGCGTTCCCAGAAATTACGCAGACGTGGATGATCGTCAGCGGCGACGGCGCTCAATTGAACAAAGAAGGGAAAGTGACCGAACCCGAGACCGCACAAGTCGATGTTGTTGCAACGGCACTCACCTTTCTCGTCGGAGCACTCCCCCGCGAGTGGAACCTCGACGGCAAACCGGTCGGCCTATTAGCGAAGTCAGAGCAAGCGGAATGACATCCTACGAGGCCAAAGACAGTTACTCCAAGTCCTACCATTGCAAGGTGGTGAACTTTCGCGGCACCAGTAAATCTCACAACTCTTTCATCGCCGTGATGATATCCATCACCGCCTGCTTCCCATCAGCAAATAACATCAGCGAATTGTCGGCAGAGAACAAGGGGTTCGGGATGCCGGCAAACCCCGGCGACAAACTCCGCTTCATGACGATGCAAGTCTTCGCGAGGTCCGCATTGATGATCGGCATCCCCGCGATCGCACTCTTCGGATTCGTCCGAGCGTCGGGATTGACGGTGTCGTTCGCACCGATCACAAGGCAGATGTCAGTCTGAGCCATCGTTGCGTTGATCTCGTCCATCTCTTTCAGCAGGTCGTACGGAATGTCCGCCTCGGCCAGCAGCACGTTCATGTGCCCCGGCATACGTCCCGCTACCGGATGAATCCCAAACTCGACTTCGACCCCCTTGCTCTTCAAGAGATTAGTCAAGTCACGCACCGCATGTTGTGCCTGAGCGACAGCCATCCCGTAGCCGGGGACAATCACCACCCGGTTGGCAACATCCAGCAACATCGCCACTTCTTCGCAAGAGGTCGATTTGACATTGGTATAGACTTCGTCTGCCGTCGGCCCCCCTGCGACAGGTCCCAGCTTTCCGAACAGGACATTCGTCAACGAGCGATTCATCGCATCGCACATGATCTTAGTCAGAATCAGCCCCGATGCCCCCACCAGCGAACCGGCAATGATCAAGACATTGTTCCCAAGCACAAAGCCTGTCGCCGCCGCCGCGATCCCCGAATACGAATTGAGGAGGGCAATCACCACCGGCATGTCCGCTCCACCAATGGAGACCGTTAGCGAATATCCCAACACCAGCGAGACCGCAACCATCAACCAGTAAGCAAAGTCGTTCCCTCCTGAACGAACCATCCAGAAACAGAGCCCGACAGCCCCCAGTGCCAGTAGTCCATTGACCAACTGCTGAAACGGAATCGGGGGAATCTTCTTGAGAAACTTGAACTCCGCCAGCTTAGCAAATGCGAGAAGACTTCCCGAAAGCGTCACTGCGCCGATAAGTCCCGAAGCCGCCACAGCGACCGCAGCATTCGTCTCGATGTTTGCCCCTTTATGGGCGAGTTCTGCACCGGCCACCAAGAACGAAGCCGCCCCTCCCAGTCCGTTCAGCATCGCCACCAGTTCTGGCATCGACTCCATTCGCACCTTGAGGGCGAGCACGATTCCCACAAGGGTCCCCACGACAAGTCCCGCGAAAATCCAAGTCAGCGAGACCCCAGTGTTTCCCAGCAAAGCTTGAGACTGCAAGTCAAAAAAGCCCGCACAAATCGCGACAAGCATGCCCAACGCGCCGGTCAGGTTCCCCCGTACCGCTGTCCGAGGACGGGTCAGTCCCTTGAGTCCCACGATAAGAAGTATCGAAGCCAAGAGATACGCAAGGTCGATCCAGATGCGACTGTTCAAGAGAGCGTCCTGATACGAAGTGTCAATTCAAGTGAGTCTTTTATCGAAATGGCAAGGCCAAATCTGTCGACCAACCATTGCCCCATGCAAGCCAGTAACTACTTGCGAAACTTTTCCAACATGCGATGCGTCACCAAAAAGCCACCAACGACGTTGACCGTCGCCAGCACAACCGCAATGAACCCCAGCACCTTTGCCACGTCCGCATGTTCACCCCCAGAGGCCAAGATCGCCCCCACAAGTGTAATCCCCGAGATGGCATTCGACCCCGACATCAATGGTGTGTGCAAGGTGGGAGGAATCTTGGTGATGACCTCGACGCCGACGAACACCGCCAGCATGAAGATCGTAACCCCCGCCATCATCGAAAACTGCGGCCCACCCGCAACTGTCTCTGCGAAAACCAGGAACATCATGCTCTACCGCCTGCAAAAGAACTGAAACATCCAGCGAAGTCTCCCGCAGATACTATCGAATTCCCCCTCTCCCCACAAAGGCCCCTCATCAGGCTTCCCGTATCCGCGACCCCAAATTGCCAACTCCTCGCCTCTCCACCCCAAACCAGCAACTCCCCCCCCCGCGCAACGACACTGCACGGAACAACGATTGCGGAAGCGTAAGTCAACGCAAGGCTCCTTCCCCACCACAAGCGACCTTTCAACGTCAACGATGCCAACAGACGTGTGTGCGGAGCTCTCAGTTCCCCGCAGAACTCGATCAACCAACGAGATCGGCCGCAGATCGTCTGTCGCTTGCATGAGCCAACACGCCGCTGACGACTCAATCAATGCCCGCTCCAAAGCCCAGGCAATCGACCGCTATCAGGACCTGGCGAAATCCGCTGAACATCAACACTTTTCCCCAACAACCGATTAGTTGCGAGGTCTGTGGCTCATGACAGTCCATCCGCTTCTCAATTGCTCGGAAGTTGCAACCGCGGCACATACAGATGTAACCGGCATGGCAACAAAAGAAAGGGCAGTCCCGGTCCAACACACAGCCGGGACACCTGCTCCAGAAACGACAACAGCC
>JAWKTT010000064.1:0-12293 GCA_041398965.1 Planctomycetaceae bacterium
GGTCTTGAATCGCTTCCACCAGATCGGTTCCGTCGACATTCGAGACAAATCGGAAGTTCATGCTGCGATCGCTATAAGACTTGAGCGATTCATAAGCCATGACCGGACCGAGGTCGGAACCACCAATTCCGATATTGACTATGTTGCGAATTCGCCGACCGGTTTGCCCCTTCCACTCGCCGTCGCGAACACGGCGGACAAAGTTCGTCATCTTGTCGAGCACCGCGTGAACCTGGGGCACAATGTTCATGCCATCGACGTTGATCGTTCGCTCGCGCGGGGTACGCAACGCCACATGCAGTACGGCCCGATTCTCCGTCAAGTTCACGATATCGCCACGAAACATCGCATCAATTCGTGCGCGCAATCCAGATTCCACCGCGAGAGCGACGAGGAGTTCGATGGTTTCATCTGTGATCCGGTTCTTCGAATAGTCGAAGTGGATCCCCAAGGAATCGATCGTCATCCGCTCGCCACGATTCGGGTCACGCTGGAACAGGTCTCGCAGGTTCCAGTCGCGGACCTTTGCCAAGTGGGCTTCAAGATTCTTCCACGAAGTACGACTCGTGAGGGAATTGGCAGTAGTCGTCATATCGGTGTTTCGATGGAGTTGAGATGCGAATTCAATGGAGAATTGGGGCGCGAGCCAATGATTGTTCGATGACTCATGTGAACTCGAACAATCACTCGACTGTGGACTCAGTTAACCTGTCTTCGTGTAACGACAGTGCCCATTCCCCGCGGGGCGCCCGACCAGATTCGTCGGGATGTCGGCTGGGAGATTGAGGATACCCTGAAGAGGGGCAATTGCAATCGCTGCCAGGAAGGACCAACCCAGTCAACTCGATGATTCCCCCACTCAACAACGCCCCAGTCCGGGCTTTCACAGGCCCCTTTGTTTCTCCATGTTGAGGAGTTGTCGGATGTGGTTGGGGCATTCCCCACATTGCAACTCCTCGAACCGGAGGCGTCAGCCGACACGAAACTCCTTCTCCCCCGGAGACGACGCTCCGACTTCAGACCACGTTCCCACGGGGGGAGAAGGAGAGGCTGACAACAAAGATCACCCGTTGGCGAGGATCACAATCCGGGGAATGCACCCCTTCCGAGTGGGGAATCGACGGAGGCGTTGTCGCTAAACCAACTGTGCTTCGCACTCTGCAGATTGTTTCTTGACAGGCCAGACTGTCGCAGGACCGGAGCCGCCAATCGACGACGATATCGGGCGACTCGTCATGTTTTACTCGGGATGTCTGGTTTCTCTTCAGCAACAACGAATGATCAGATCCTGCCGAAGCTGTGGGTTAGCAATTGAATCCCATCAGTCGAAACTGATAGCATTCAGTTCACTCCCCTCTGTGAAGGGTGTGTGCGGAGGAAGATGGGCGAGGAGTCAGTGACGTATCTTGCTGAGGGAGTCAAGAGGATGACAGTGCCGAATGTTCATCGTCGTCGGATGTTGATCGCATCCACCTTCGGACTGGCAGGTGTGGCGACATTCGGTAGTGGGTTGAGACTACGAGCGGACGACGCAAATGAGGTGATGGAATCCGGTTCCTCGACGGGTGGTCAGGTTGAGTCGACGAGAACGATCGGCGGGAAGGCGAAGTCAACGATCCTGTTCTTCCTCTGCGGCGGAGCGTCGCATGTCGATACCTGGGACATGAAGCCGCAGGCTCCGCTGGAGTATCGTGGTCCCTTTCAAACGATTGAGACGTCGGCCCCTGGAATTCAGTTGTGCGAGCATCTCCCCCGACTCGCCCAGCAGGCACATCACTTAGCGTTGGTCCGATCAATTGATGGGAAGGTCAACACGAACGATCATCACGCGGGGTATTACCACAATCTGACGGGGCATGTTCCAGACGTCACGTTCTTAACGCAGGGGAACAATCGAACCCCCTATCCCGACGACTGGCCGTTCATCGGTTCGGTGGTCGCTTCCAAACGAGCACGGCATCCGACTCTTCCCAGTGCGATCACGCTGCCGCATATGCCGAGTCGGGCCCCCTACACCCGTCCGGGTCAGTTTTCCGCCCGACTCGGTGTCGAGCACGATCCGCTGTATGTCATGGGCAGTGATGAGCAACCGATGACGTTTCGTGCGCCTTCTCTGGAACTGCTGCAGGGAACCGACGGGGCGAGGATCGATGCTCGACGTCAACTGTTGCAGTCAGTTGAAGCGGCCGCCCGAGACTTCGACCGTGTCGCCGATGCGGCCCAGTGGACCCGTCAGCAAGAGAGAGCCTTTTCGCTGCTCGTCTCATCGAAAACAACTTCGGCATTCGATGTCAGCCAGGAACCGGTCGAAGTTCGCCAGCGATACGGCGAGACGATCAACGGGATGAGCTTACTTGCGGCCCGACGACTGGTCGAGGCGGGTGTTCCGTTTGTCACGGTCTTCTGGCTCGGGAAGGGGATCAACTCCCCACTTGCGAAGAAGTGCCGCAGTGGCGGGAGTTGGGACACGCACGGCAACAACTTCGCATGCCTCAAGGAGGACCTGCTCCCCGAGTTCGATCGGGCGTTTTCTGCACTCATCGAAGACCTGGCGATCCGGGGAATGCTGGACGAAACTCTCGTCATGGTGACGAGCGAGATGGGTCGCAAACCGAAGATCGGCGATCCACGCTCGGGTGGCGAGACCGGAGCCGGTCGCGACCATTGGACACACTGCCTCACCGACTTGCTCGCCGGTGGGGGCATTCAAGGAGGGCATCCGTATGGATCGAGTGATCGCTATGGGGAATACCCTGCCGAGAATCCGACAACCCCAGCCGATGTCGCGAGCACCGTCTATCACGCCATGGGAGTAACCGACCTCATGACAACCGACAAGCAGGGGCGGCCGTATCATCTCCTCCCTGACGGAAAGCCATTGTTGTCGTTGTTCTAGTTCTGACGCCCTCGACTCTCATTCATTCTGGAATCTGGAGCATCACTCATGCTGAACCGTCGCCAATTCTTGCAGTCGTCCGCCCTCGCCAGCGTCACCTTTGCGGCTCCCGCCATTGTGCGCGGCGAGAACCTCAACTCCCGCTTACAAATGGCAGCTATCGGCTGCGATGGAAAGGGATGGTCGGACCTCAAAGAGATGCACGACCATCCGCAGGTCAAGCATGTCGGCTTCTGTGACATCGATCTGGCACGTACCACACGGGTTAAAGAGTTAGCCCCCGATGTCCCTATCTTTCAGGACTATCGCGAGATGTTCACGAAGCTTGACGGGAAGATCGATGCCGTCACCGTGTCGACGCCCGATCATATGCACGCCTTCATCTCGTTAGATGCCATGCGCCGCGGCATGCATGTCTACTGCCAGAAGCCACTGACTCACAACGTCTGGGAGTCGCGACAGATGACACGGCAAGCTGCGAAGTCCAAAGTCATCACCCGACTGGGAAATCAGATTCATTCGCATAGCTTCTATCTGTCGACCGTACAGGCGATCCAAGAGGGAGTCATCGGAAAGGTGAAACGTGTTCACTCCTGGTGTGCAGCGACCGGACACGGGAAATCATTTCACATCAGCCGACCCACCAATCCCGTCGCTCCCCCCGCAACGCTTGACTGGGAGAAGTGGATCGGTGTCGCACCAATGCGGCCCTATGGGGGAGACAAAGTTTATCATCCGTGGGGCTGGCGAGACTGGCAGGATTTCGGAAACGGCGCCCTCGGAGACTTCGGCTGCCATATCCTCGACCCGGTGTTCTCGGCGTTGAAAATCGTCGGCGCCCCCAAGACGATTTTGGCTGATCACACTGGCATCAACGACGAAGTCTGGCCCGCACAGACAACCGTCGACTACATGTTCCCCGGCACCGAATACACCTCCGCCGACACGCTCGCAATTACGTGGAACGATGGCGGACGGCTCCCTTCAGTAAGTGGGTCGCATCTGGCCACCACTGTCGCGCTCCCCCGCAGTGGCTCGCTCTTCATCGGCGAAACCGGCAGCCTGGTCCTCCCTCATGTTGGTGCTCCCACTGTCTATCGCACGACCGATCATGCTGGCGAACCGATCCCGTTACTCCCTTCACTCAATCACTACCACGGCTGGGTCGACGGTTGCATCAGCCAGACGCAACCGAGCGACGGCTTCGCTTACGGTGGACCTCTGACCGAAGCCGTCCTACTCGGAAACATCGCCGTCCGCTACCGCAATGAAACCCTCCACTGGGACGCCGAAAACCTAAGCATCACCAACAACACCACCGCCAACAAATGGCTCACCCGCCCCTATCGTGACGGCTGGAACATCGAACCGGTAACGTAAACCATCGTCGGTATATTCCCCTTTGAATAAGTGCCCCATGGTGAAAGCGAAAGCCGACGCGAGTCACGTAGCAGCCCGTTGAAAAACGACCGTGGGTCAGATTTTCTAATCTGACAAGAGCATCTCGAACGTTTGTTTCCGAGACATCAAACGGCACCATGGCAGGCTGGAAAGCCTGTCCCACGTTTATCAACAGGCTGGAAGGACGAAACACGCCAAAATGACCTGTTTCGGTTTTTCGGCCAGTTGTTGTGCTTATTGGGGATGGTCTACGAGGAGCCATCCGACATTAGAGAACAGATCGGAGGGGCGAGGGTGCGATGAGTTCGCTGCGGGTCAGGGGCGAGTCAAACAACTCGCGACCTGAGAACAGTTCAATGTTGCGGAAGACGAGTTAGTGGCCACTCCACTATCGCGACTGGTATTGTCTTGAGATCGTCATTGGCACTCACTGCGATTACGTCACGGGGGTGTGGACCCAGTCGAGCAGTGGTCGGACGGCACCGGCCACTTGTCGAGTGATGCCGTTGAGTCCGGTGTCGGGGACGATGTCGAGGTTCAAGACTCCCCCTTTCGACACGACCGGGACTGTGCCATCGCGATAGAGGAGCACGTCGATCAAATGGACTCCGTCATTGAGCAGTCGCCCCGGAATCTGACAGCAAAACTCGTGGCGACGGCAATCGAGTTCGACCGGAGCGGCTGTTGTAACGAACCGCAAGGCCCGTCCGGCATCGCAGAACTGCAACACGACCGTGACCTGTTGATGAGGGATCGAACTGTTCACCAGCACGGAAACCTCAAACGACATCTGGGGAGAGATTCGGGTCTCCGTCGGAACCCCTTTAATCTTCGCTCCGAGCAGTTGCAGTGCCATGTCTCCCGGGACACTGTCCGGCGACCAGTAGTGCTCGCGTCGCTCGCTGCCCACTTCGGCTTCGTAGTAGTTGACGACATCGTCCGTCGTGCCATCTTGCACAAGTCGCCCCGATTTCAACAGTAAGACACGTGTGCAAAGAGTGCGAATGGCGCGCATGTTATGGCTCACGAAGACGATCGTTCGACCGCTCTTCGAGACCTGACCCATCTTGTCGAGACAGCGAGCCTGAAACTTCGCGTCGCCGACTGCTAAGACTTCGTCAACCAGTAACACCTCCGGCTCGAGATGAGCGGCAACCGAAAAGGCAAGACGGGTGTGCATGCCACTGGAGTAACGTTTGACTGGAGTATCCAGGAACCGTTCGATTCCCGCGAACGCCACGATTTCGTCGAACTTCCCTTTGATCTCTCCTTTCGTCATTCCCAGGATGGCCCCATTGAGAAACACATTCTCTCGACCAGTCAACTCGGGATGGAAACCGGTCCCCACTTCCAGCAAACTCCCGACTCGTCCCGCGATGCCAACCCTTCCCGAGGTCGGGCGGGTGATGCGAGTGAGAATCTTGAGCAGGGTACTCTTCCCCGCGCCGTTGCCGCCGATCAAGCCGATCACTTCACCGGCTGAGACTTCAAAGTTGATGTCCTGCAACGCCCAGAGTGTCGTCTCATGCATCGCCATGGCATCGGCATCAAGCGGGTTGACCAAATCTGCGCTCGAAGCGATCCCTTCCTGGTCGCTGCTTTGCAGTTCCGATGTCAGGACTTCGTCGTCGGGTGCTTGATGCCTCCGGGGCAGCAGGGTGTCTGGCAGATGCGAAGTTGAAGCATTCGTCGATGAGTCGCGATGTATGGACTCGCTGCCGTTCTCACTCTGGGAGATGGACTCTTCCTCCGTCATGCCCCCCATGGCGATGGTTGGCTGCGATTGCATTGCCGAGGAGCGGATCATTCGCCAAGGAGCGGTGACGAATCGATGCAGTCGTTCGGCGAACAGTCCATCAATCGGTGCTGCTCCGAGCCGAAACTTCTTCGAGACCCCCTCGACGAGAATTGTCGCGTCCTTCAAATCAAGCTCCGTATCAAGGGTCACATTCGCGAACACTCGCCGCCAGGCAGCTTCGCTCGCCAATCAATCTCGTATTCTGGTTGACGTATTTCCTGTCGACTCACCGCCATTACGTTCATGCCCAGAGACGCTGGGGCCGGTTGAGGATCATCGCGGTCGGCATTTCGCTTCCACTCCACCCGTGCCTCGCATTTTGCGGTTTGCGCACACAGGAAACATCAATGGAATCGCCGCTCGCTCGTTTAACGGTCTTACTCCTCGACGAGTTTCAGGATGGTACGGTTCTCGGCTTCGGCGAATTTTTCGGTCGTCACTAAGACAGACTTTGTCGCTTCATCGACACAGAAACAGATTCGTTTGTCAGGTGATGGTGGTCGATTGTTAAGAACAATTTGACGCATCGCATCAATAGCGGGAACCTTACCGAGCGAAAACTTCTGTGGCATGTTCTTGGTGAAGCCAGCATCCTTGAGGGCGTTGCCGTCGATGTCGAACGTTAACTTCGTTTCGTCAGCAATGTACGCGATGGCATCTTGAAACGGGTTGTTGAACTCGGCATCCATCACCATTAACAGTCGCTCCGCCGCCGTGGCAGGAAGTTCCTTCGCAGGAGCTCCTGTTGAGGCGACAGTGGTCGGCACTTGAGAACTCGAAGAGAAGTCGGTTCGCAAGGATTCGGACCATGCGAGGATGGTTCCAATCGCGAGGTTGGGAGCCGCTTTACGGGGGAGATAGGTAACGAGCCGCACGTCGCGATTCTCCTTCACCGGGACTGTCGCTTCTCGAAAGGCTTCCATCATCGCGGGGAAGCGGGAGATGATATCCGCGAAACCTTGCGTTCCAGGGCGCATCTTGCGGCAGGCATTCATCAGTTCTCTTGGCAGGTATTCGAGACGCGTCACCATGTCTCGTGCCAGTCCACTCGTCGAGGCGGTGGGACGGGTGCGCAAACGGATGTCGGAAACAGCGGCGTTTTCATCGACATGCACACTCCAACTGACCGCCTCAACATCGTCTCCAAACCAGTCGAGCACCCGTCGAAAGACCGGCATTGTCTCTTGGGAAAACATCCAGTCTTCGTGCCGTTTTACGTCGTCTAACTGAAAAAGGACGGTAAAGACATGGTCGGGATTGGTATGCCGCAGCAACTCATACATCGCGTCCGGAACATCGGGGTTTGGTTGGCGGACCGACTCGGCCAATGTATAGACATCCCCCTGCGGCGCGATGGCAAACGTCTTTGTGTCTTTCAGGACATAGGCAAAACCATCCCGCAGATTGACACGATTCTGTCCTGCGTTCTCGAACGGTGCCCCGCGAAACTCCTCAATCAGATCAGACAACTTTCCCTCTTCCACCAGATGCACGACCGTCGAGACTTCTGGAGCGGTCCCGGTCGCCCCAAGTCGGATGCAAATCAGGCAAGACTCTATCTGCTGTGGTTCTCGGTGGCAGACCGACTTCAGCGTGGCGGCAATCCAGTTGGTCACATCTTCGGTCAGGCTATAACGAATCTCGGTCCAGACAGGATCGTCGCTCCATAATTGCGCGGGGCGCAACGAGATCAGCACGTTGACACCGTTTGGCACCATCATGGTCTCAATTGGTTTGATGGAGGTCGGAAGCAGTTTGTTCACGAGTTCATCGTTGGCGGTCAATCGACTCGGAATCAACTCCTGATGCGGCACCCGAACAGTCCCTTGCACCTCGCCAGCCTGAACAACAGGAAAGGTTGCATTTGCCAGCGAGTTTCCGGCTCCGATTGACGTCCCGGCAGGCATTCCAACGTTTGCCGGCATCCCATTGGGAATGACAGGCGGGCCACTATTCCCCGCAGGAGTGACCGCGGCGGTTTGTGTCTGGGCGATTGCCGCGTTAGGGTCTGACGGGAGAGGCTGCTTCTTCGAATTCAAGAACATCACCGCCCCGGCGATGCAGGCCGCCATGACAGCCCCACCAAGAATCGCGATATTCCGCCGCTTCGCCCCCTTCTTCTGAATTTGCTTCAGCCGCTCGACACCTCCATCTTCCCCCCCGGTCTTAATCGCGGGACCGGCAGTAATTGGTGGGACAACGGCCCCAGGAGTCGCGACCGCACGCGGAGCAGGAGCGTCATCGGGAACCCAACGGGCCGACGTGCCAACGGGAGGGACGGCATTCGCCAACTCCAGCTCGACCTCAGCTTCTGGCGGCTCGGTCAACAGGAACGACTCGGAGCAACTGGGGCACTTCCCTTTTCGCCCGAGCAGGGAACGGTCTCGCAGTTTCAGCTCTTTGCCACAACGGGGGCAAGCAACGACAACGGCTGACATGGCACACTCATCCTGATTGAAGTCTTGAACAGTATGACCCGATCCTTATTGACCCGATCTCGCTTCATCCGCCCGGAAAACTCATGATTCGATTCTAATTGACCGCACTTCCGGCGAAAACCTTCGCTCCGATTTCCAGCACGACGGCCCCGGATGAATCATACCGTCATCAGCCCCAAACTGCCAAACTGAGGTTTGGAGTTCGTGGATTCCAGATCGACATAGTCAGATCGAGCGCGAGGGTGACGATTCATCATGGTAGAGTCAGATAAGGCGACTCATCGCACCAACGTTGGTCGCTTACTTGTTCGGTCAATCGCCGTCGTGAAAGCAAATTGCCTCTCCCACTGGACTTCTGTTCCAAAGGGAGAGGCAATGAGAATGAACACAGCGGCGTTAGTCGAGGTGTTTCAGGGTAATGTCCTTGAACTCGACCCACATCGGAGCGCCGGCGTGAAGTTGCAACGCCAGCACACCTTCGAGCAATGCGTTTTCGTCAGAGTCTGTAAAGTCCAGCACCAGCTTGTCGTTCATGTAGTGCTGAATGTGCTTCCCCTTCGCGACGATCCTGACGTCGTTCCAGTCATCCAGACGGAACAGTTTTCCGTACTCATCCGATGTGATCAAGGTTTCGACGACTTCTTTCTTGCCATTCCAGACTCCCTTTTCCCCACAGAGAATGATTCGGCCACGCTTTCCCCCTTCGTCATAGATGAAGCCCGAGACGTTGGGGAACTTGTTCTCGTTCCGAATTTCGTGTTGATAGCCTCGGACAACCCAGTCGTTGTTCACCTTGCCCTCGGTAATGTGCTTCGAGCGATATTGAATCCCCGAGTTGTTGCTGGTCGATGCGCGGAAAGACAATCGCAGCTCGAAATCCTTGACTTTGCCATCCTGCCAGATCAGAAACGTGTTTCCCTTGGCAGGAGCTTCCTTTGTCGTCTCACCATGAATGACACCATCTTTAACCGACCAGAGTCGCGTATCGCCGCTCCATCCGGTGAGATCCTTCCCATTGAAAATGGACTCACCAGCAGGCTTCTCTGACGGTTTCTCCGCGTAGACAGAACTGGCCATCAGCGCTAATAGCATCAAACTGCAACATCGAATCATGGGTGTACTCCTTAAGGGCGTTTCAGTGACGACACCGTCAACTTCAAGTCTTCCAGTATGACCGATCTCTGACGGTGAATCCATCGTATCCTCTGTTGAGCAGCAGTCAGCAGCGTGACCTTCCTGTTGAAACAAGGCCCCCCTCAACCAGCAACGAGCGGACTACAACGACACCCATGTCATGTCGACTTCACTAGAACGATCTCGCTTGAATCAGTCCGTCCTTTTGGCAGGTTAGTCAACCGTTGACGGCTGTAGCAGTTAGAGCGGGATGAATCAGAACATCACGATCGGAGCGGACTTGGGATGGGGTCGGTCCTTGCTCCTGCCGACGATGCTCCGTAGGATGACGATGGTGATTTCCACTGTCGATGCACGCACACCAACGCGTTGTAGAGCATCGCAGACTGCGTTCTCGCTCTAATTAGAGAGACTCATGGCAGGCGAAAAGATTCTCCTGATCGAAGATGACCGCGACATTTCCGCCAGCCTTTCAGGGCTGTTGCAGGGAGCGGGATACGATGTCATTACGGCCCCGAACGGGATCGAAGGACAAAAGTTGATTCTGTCGGATGGTCCGGAACTCGTCATTACCGACATGATGATGCCTCGAATGGGGGGCTTTCCGATTCTCGACTTCATCAACACGCTCGACGTGAAGCCCCCCGTCATCATGATGACGGCCAATGAAGGGGGACGACATAAGGCGTATGCCGAAATGCTTGGCGTGGTCGACTACCACCGCAAGCCGTTTCCTCCCGAAGTGCTGCTCGAATCAGTTCGCCGGGCATTAGATGGTCGGACAACAACCTCTGCAAAGCCGGCTCCATCCGCATCGAAGCAAGTGGATGACGCAGAGGATCAGCCGACCACCGCAAACGAAGCTCCGGCGACTGACGATGTCGACGATGGGTCGTCAGCACTCGGACCATTGCGTCGCAGCCGGAAGAAGAAAACCTGACACTCCCGATCGACACCACCAGATTCGACAGGCGATCCCAAACTGATCTCGACGATTGACCCTTCGCTGACGGGCCCGCGTGGCGAGTGGCGGATCCGTATTGCTGTAGGCAGAATTCGACCATTTACTTTCTTGATGTAGAGCACTGACATGTCACAGATTCCGGAGAATCGAGCCACGGGTCAACTTCAGATTGGTGATCAGTGGAACGCGATCAACATCATCGCTCAGTCGCAGACACATCCCTTAAAGGCGGTCTGCGAACTGACGGAAAATGCGATTGATGCGGGAGGACGACGAGTCGAAATCGTTCGCCGTCGCAACAAACAGGGGACATTCCTCGAAGTCATCGACGATGGCCGGGGCCTAAAGAGAGACAGCACCGGTCGGCCCGACTTCGCCAACATCACGACTCATATCTGCGACTCGATGAAGCGTCGTCTCAAGGCGGACGAAAAACGCGGGGTGCATGGCGAGTACGGGATCGGGTTGCTGAGCTTCTGGAGTCTGGGAGATGAACTGCGAATGACGACTTCCGGCCAAGACTCCGGCTGGACGATGGTGCTCCGTCGGAATGACCCCGAGTATCGCGTCATGCGTGCCGGGCGACTGCATGACCAGGGGACCGCCATTGTCGTTGGTCCGCTATTGGAAGCCACGCGACACATCATCACCGGCGAGAAACTACAACGCTATCTGGCGGCTGAACTTCGAGACCGCATCCGGCAGACTGGTGTCGAAATTCACATCTCGGACCGTGTCGCCCGGAAGAACTATGTTGTCGAACCACGCGAGTTTGGGGGAGAACCGCTGGCATTGCCGAAAGAGGTCGATACGCCATTCGGTCCGATCGAAGTTGAAATCTATCTCAACGGACACACCGGGGGCGGTTCGGAGTTGACGCTTTGCAAAGACGGTACCCGCGTGCTGGCGAATCTCCGGGAACTTGTGCAGTTCGACGTCGCTCCCTGGAACGATCGCCGACTCGAAGGAGCCATCGACTACCGGGCACTCAATCTTGCACCGGGAACACGTAATGGAGTTGTCCCTGACGAACGGCTGTCAGCGTTGGAAGAAGGGCTCTCGACCATCGACTCGCTCCTGCGAGAAGCCATTTCTCGACACGAAGAGGCGACTGCCGAACAGGCTTCTCGGAAACTGATTCGTCAGGTTCACAAAGCCTTTCTGACGGCACTTCAGGAGTTGCCGCCGAGCGAATATCTGTACTTCGATGTTCCTCGCGTGCAGGTTAAGGAAGAGGAGCCGGAACTGGTGGGGGCGGAGCGGCTGTCGATGAGTTCCGTCGCTCGCCGAGGCGGAAAGGCCCCGACAGATGGGCGTCCACGACTCTTCCCGAAGAAGGCGGGTCCTCTCGCTGAAATCTCTCTCTCCCCGGCAGACATGCGGAAGGCACCGGGCAAGCCGTGCCGCATTAAGGCGATCGGTCTTGACGTTGACGGGACTCCAGTGACGGAACCAGTCGAAGTCCTCTGGAAGAAACTCGGTGGGGTTGCCAAATTATCGGGGAAGAACACTGCCGAGCTCAACCTGAACAGCGAGTCCGAAGGGATCGTCAAGTTGCGGGTGACGATGACGCAGAAGAGCCGAGAAGTGACTCGTGAGATTCAGGTGCGATTCGTCGAAGGGGCTGGTCGAAAAGTCCCTCGAACACTCCCCTCGTACCGA
>JAWKTT010000065.1:0-11434 GCA_041398965.1 Planctomycetaceae bacterium
TCGGGTGGGGGATGATGTATTACTTTGTCCCGATCCTGCTGAAGAAGCCGGTCTGGTCGCATGGTCTGTCACTGGTCGGCTTCTGGGGGTTGGCATTCTTCTATCCGCTTCAGGGGATTCACCACTTCCTCTACACGCCAATCCCGATGTTCCTGCAATACGGGGCGGTGATTTCGACGATCGCCGTCGAGTTTGTGGTAACGACGGTCATCATCAACTTCTTCGTCACTCTCAAGGGACGTGGCCGAGAGTTCTGGGATAACTTGCCGATCCGCTGGTTCTATACCGGGATGGTCTACTACTTCATTACCTGTCTTCAGTGTGCGTTTCAGGTGACACTGACGTTCCAACAGTTGATTCACTTTAGCGACTGGGTCGTCGGCCACGCACATCTCGTGATGTTCGGCGTGTTCACGATGTGGCAACTCGGCGTCATGACCTATCTCATCCCGCGCCTACTCAAGCAGGAATGGTATAGCCGGACTTTGTGCGAGTGGCACTACTGGCTATCGGCCGTTGGCCTGATCCTGATGGCGGGGGACCTGACGATGGCGGGGCTGTTTCAAGGTTGGTCGTGGATGGGGATGCAGCCTTGGGAGCATTCTGTCGAAGTTTCTCAGCCGTTTTGGGTCTTCCGTCTCTTTGCTGGTTTGGCGATTCTCTCGGGGCAAATCTGCTTCGTCTGGAACATCTATAAGACCTGGCGACTTAGCCGTTGTCAGGACGCGAAAGCCCCGCAAGCCACTCTCGCCACCGCCTGACTCTCCACCGCCTGACAAGTCGCCGAAAGATCATCGCTTCTAACGAATGAATCAGCAAAAGTCATCTCTGCCCACAACCGAACACTGACAACCGATCGCCCTCATGTTTGAATCGAAATCCGGAATCTTCTTCGTTGCAGGGATCTTCTTCTTTGCGTTTGCCTTTGTCTCCAACGCCCTTGTTCCGGCGTTGATGTACAAAGACCTTCCCGAGCAGAAGGTCGAAGAACTCGTGAACGCCAATGTGCGTTATCAGTTCGAGGACCTCGCGATGCGCTGGCCCGAACAGTTCAAGAAGCACATCGGCGAACCCCCTCGCGAACCCGAGGCGGCCTCGAAGTGGTACGACGCCCAGTGTGCCGAGATGATGGAACTCGGTCGCGACATCTATGTTGGCGAAGGGTGCTGGCATTGTCACAGCCAGTTTGTTCGACCCGTCTCGAACGAGTCGAAACGCTGGGGACCGGTCGCCGAGTCCAGCGAGTATCAGAACGAATTACAGCGTCCCGTGATGTTCGGGACCCGTCGTGTCGGCCCCGATCTCAGCCGCGAAGGGGGCCGTCGTTCGAGCGACTGGCACGCCGTCCACTTCTTCCGCCCGAGAGACCTCTCTCCCGATTCACCAATGCCCGAGTACCCATGGTTCTTCGAAGGCTCGCCTGACAAACCGAACAAACGGGGCCTCGCTCTGATGATTTACGTTCAATGGCTCGGTTCGTGGCTCGATAGCTACCCCTACTACGAAGACTTCGAGCCGTCGTCTGTCAGTGAGATTGACCTCTCCCAGCCGCCCGAAGAAGAGTGATTCGTTGTTTCGAATTCTTCCCCTCGTCTTGAAAAGATCGCTTGAGGCACATCATGCCGGACACTCCTTCACCAAAGTCGCCAACGTCACAGACGTCGCGCTCCTCTCGTGCAGCGACGATCACCACCATCGTGCTGGGTGTCGTGATTCTGATTCCGAGTATGGCGGGGTTCGTCAACAAGTTCTACGAGTTCTTCCACGCGACCCACGACAACCCCGATGGAGCCTACGTGTTGACTCCGATGGTAAACTACGTGCTCGCAAGCGGTGGCTTCTTCTGCTTTCTGATCTGGTCAACGGGACAGGGAATGTTCCATGACATTGAAGCTCCGAAACAAACCATGCTCGACCGTGAATCGGAACTCGACGTGGATGAAGTGGTCTGCGTTCCACCTTGGGCTGGAGGCCCCAATCACACCTGATCGTCGCTGAGGCTTTCTACCGTCACTCGCATTCTCGCATTCACACTCACGAAGCAGTCACCACCATGCCCGTTCCCGAAACCACAGCCGAGCAGGAACATCAGTACCACACCTACACCACGAGCCGCATCCCCTGGTACGTGCGGTTGATCTGGGTGGGGTTCTGGGTGTTCACGATTTACTACGGCATTACCTACTTCCTCCCCGCCATCCAGCAGGAGTTGCTGTCGCCGCCGAAGTAGCCAGCGAAGAGGTCGAGGGGTTGATGGTTCGTGAGATATTGTCTGTAGTAACGCGATGCGTTATCATTTCTTGATGATCCGCAGTTTCCACGATCACCGGACCGAGAAGATCTTTCGACGCGATCGCGTTAAAGGAGTGTCTCAGGAAGTTCAACGGGCCACACTTCGAAAACTGCTCCTCATTGATGCCGCAGACTCTCTCAATGACCTGAAGGTTCCTCCGGGAAATCGCTTGGAGAAGTTGAAAGGAGATCGTCAAGGGCAGTACAGCGTTCGTGTGAACGACCAGTGGCGAATTTGCTTTACCTGGGCAAACGGAGACGCTGCTGAAGTCGAATTCACAGACTATCACTAAGGGACGGACCATGTCCACGAAGAAACTTCCGCCGATTCATCCTGGCGAGATACTCTTGTTCGAGTTTCTCAAGCCATTGGGGGTCAGTCAGTACCGACTCGCCAAGGACATCAGCGTCCCTCCGCGACGCATTAACGAGATCGTCAAAGGGACGCGGGCGATTACGGCAAACACCGCGCTCCGCCTCGCACGTTATTTTTCCAACTCCGAACGATTTTGGCTCAACCTGCAATCGCATTTCGACCTCGAAACAGAACGCGATCGACTCGGGACGTCGTTACAACAAGAAGTGGCGACTCTCTCGACAACACATTGAAAGGCGAGTTCCGACGGTTTCAAAACAGAGATTTCAAACACTGTCACTCGGCCCGTTTCTCCACTTAGCTCGCTCAATCGGCGAGACCCCAAAGGAACCATGTCCGCGTTTCATTCACCTGCCGCTTGCGACTACTGCGGCTTGCCGATGCCGGCGCCGTTGTGGGGTGGGGATGCGTCGACCAACGGGCCGCATTACTGCTGTTATGGGTGTCAGTTCGCTCACTCAGCAACATCGGCGTCGGGAGAGACCGGCGCGAATCGATGGACGCTGACCCGACTCGGCATCGCGGTCTTCTTCACCATGAACGTCATGGTCTTCAGCATCGCACTGTGGGCGTACGACACATCGCCCGTTGGCCCGCTCGAAACCGGCGATGTGATGGCTGGCTCCTTCGTGGGACTACTCAAAGCGGCCTGCATGTTGGCGTCGGTCCCGGTGCTGATCCTCCTCGGGGTGCCCATTGCGGAAAACGCCCTCCGCACATTGCGATCGGGCATCCTGTCGACCGACCTTCTGCTGATGACCGGCGTCATCGTCGCTTACGGGTTCTCTGTCTCGAGCGTCTTGTTCGACTCGGGTGGACTGTACTTCGAGGTCGCCTGCATGATCCTCGTGATGGTCACGCTTGGTCGTTGGCTTGAAGCAACCGGCAAACTGAAATCGACCGAAGCACTCGATCGACTTCAACAACTGCTCCCCAGCGAAGTACGGCAGGTTGATCCGACCGGAACAGAGAGACTCATTCCACTTGCTGATGTAAGAGTTGGTGATGCACTGCGAATCCACAGCGGTGAACGGATTCCCGCAGATGGCCTGCTCCATAGCGGGCGGGCGACCGTCGATGAACAACTCCTCACCGGCGAAAGTTGGCCCGTCGAGAAGACACACGGTGATCCGCTCACCGGAGGGACCCTCAACCTGGAGGGGGACGCAATCCTTCGCGTCACCGTTCCGCCCAACGAAGGGACGCTACATCGACTCGTGGCCGCGGTGCGAGAATCGCGACTTCGTCAAGGGGCGTACCAGAACTTGGCAGACCGTATTGCACGATGCTTCTTTCCAATCGTCGGCCTGATCGCGACAGCAACGCTCATCGGGCACGGCCTTTCGAGTGGCTGGGGGACGGGGCTGCTCAACGCATTGGCGGTCGTGCTCATTGCCTGTCCCTGTGCCTTGGGGATCGCAACGCCAATGGCCGTCTGGGCCGCAATCGGCAGCGCGGCTCGACGGGGAATCGTCATCGGCAGTGGCGAGACCCTGGAGAAACTCGCCGCGATCAAGGCGGTTCGCATCGACAAAACGGGGACGATTACCACTGGTCAGCCAACGATTCAACGCATCATCGTTGATGACGAAACCGATCGAGGCGAGTTCTTGACGATTGCTGCCACATTAGCAGAGACATCAAATCATCCCTTCAGTCGAGCAATTGCAGCAACCTGTGTCGAGAGAGTTTCGTTGGATGCATGGAGCAGCATTTCGGCGATTGCCGGACGCGGCATCGTCGGGACTCGTCATGATGAGTCCCATCCGGTGGTCCTGGGGAACGAGTCCCTTATGAACGACCTTGATCTGGAGATTCCGACTTCCATGGCCGATGGCATTGCGGATGCCCAGACTCAGGGGCAGCCCTTCTCGCTCATCGGCTGGGGTGGGCGGGTTCAAGGAATGTTTGCATTCGAAGAAGTCACGCGACCCGGTGTGACTGACCTGTTGGAGTTTGCTCGCCACGCGGGACTCGATGTCGGTGTGTTGACCGGAGATCATCGACAGCGTGGGGAACGGCTCGCCCGCGAACTCGGGGTATCGGTGATGGCCGAACTGTCCCCCGAAGCGAAGGTAAACCAGGTGTTGCAGACGCGACAGAAATATGGCCCGGTGGCAATGATTGGCGATGGTGTCAACGATGTCGTTGCGATTGCGGAAGCCGATGTCGGAATCGCACTCGGTTGTGGTGCCGACGTCACGCGCGAGTCGGCCGAGGTTTGTCTCATCTCGAATGATCTCGCCCAGTTGCCCTGGTTGTTCGGTCTTTCACAACGAGCTGTGACGACGATTCGCCGCAATCTGTTTTGGGCGTTTGCCTACAACGGCGTCGGGGTCATCGTTGCCTCAGCAGGTTATCTGCACCCCTCACTCGCGGCCGCGCTGATGGTTGGAAGCAGTTTGTATGTCATTACCAACTCACTTCGACTCTCGACGGAGGAGTCGTCGGCCGTTCGACAAGTGGTGACCGTTTCGCACCCCGCTGGTTCAAGTCATCAATCGATCGCATCTCGCCAACCCGAGGGAACAACGATACGATGATGACGTTTCCTCTCATTCTGTTGGCCGGGATGCTCGGCTCGTCGCACTGCGTTGGTATGTGCGGCGGATTTGCATTGATTCTCGGGATGCGTCAAGAGAGCCGCGTGGGGCGAGTGGTCTCGCAATCCCTGTACACGCTTGGTCGAGTCTTCACGTATGCGGTGATGGGAGCGTTGGCGGGGGCGTTTGGTGCGAAACTGTCACAGAGTGTGAGCGACTGGATCAATGTCCCAGCAACGTTGTCGTTGGTGGCGGGGCTGTTTCTCATCTGGCAGGGTCTTGTTGCAGCCGGAGTGCGACTTTGGCGGACTCCAGACACCAAAACTCACAAGACCCCCTGTCTCATGGCGACCGGATTCCGTTCGATCTTGCAGGGACCGGGCAGAGTCAACGTCTTTCTCGCCGGTCTGCTGACGGGGTTGCTCCCCTGCGGGCTTGTCTACGGATTCCTCTCGCTCGCTGCAAGCACGGGCGACCTTGTGCAAGGTTCGCTGACGATGATCGCCTTCGGCGTCGGGACCGCACCGCTGATGATCGCAACCGGTCTGAGTGGCGCGTTGCTCAGTGTCGTCGCGAGGCAGCGGCTGTTGCGAGTTGCCGCTGTGTGTGTGGTTGTCACCGGGGCGTTAACCGTCGTTCGAGGTGCTGGATTCGTAAGATCGTTTCAGTCCGCAGCCCCCGCAACCTGTCCCTTCTGCGATCAGGTGGATGCGCACAAACCATAAACCTCCATTGTACCTTAAACATTCCAACATGAGCCCTACAGAACTTAATGTCGATCCGCCGGGACCCTGCGTTGCCGACCCGGACAAGGGGGAGACCGTTCGTCGCTGTTGGTCGAAGACGATCGTCAACTTCTGGCTTGATGCCACGCTGCTGGTCCTCTTCGTCGTGCTCGCATGGCTGGTAGCGGTGACCCGGTTTGTCTTTCCGCAACGGACCGATGCGACCGGATGGACGCTGTGGGGTGGCGACATCGTCGATTGGCACAATGCTCAGTTCGTGGTCTTCTGTATCTTCAGCGCGGGAGTCGCAGTGCATGTCATGTTGCATTGGTCTTGGATTTGCGGCGTCGTCAACACCCGCATCATCAAACGCAAGGCAATCAAGGAGGATGGGAGCGACACCCTCATCGGTGTTGGTCTGATTGCTGCCATCCTGCACATCATCGCCATCGGCCTGCTGCTCGCGATGTGGGGCGTGAAGTCTCCATAAATTGAGGACGCGATCCCCGCAACGTGAACCGGGCGAGACTTGTGAAGGTCGTCAGCGAGGTTCGTGCGACCTCCCTTTGCCTCGACGCCAGAGCCCGTTGAGGAGACGACTCTGGGTTCTGTTTCTGACCGATTCCCAGCGACTCCGACACCTGGAAGTGGTCAATTGCTGCACACTGCCCCTGGGTTGTGGTTGATTATTGGCCATGTTTGGTGCAGCGGAACGACGCAGCCCGCGTCTGTCAAGCGTTTCGCGACCGACCTCGAATCGAAAACACCCGTGAAAACGAGATGTTTTTGGCGGAGATTCTAATATTTTCAAAAAAATGTGTCCGCGTCGGCAGATTCTGCTGGATGCGGTACAGGGTCTGCGTACCATACAGGGTGGAACGTCTGGGCACGTCAGCCCAAGAGAGCCACAGTCTTAGAAAGGAATCGAAGTCATGTTAGTTCTATCGCGAAAAGTTGACGAATCGATCGTGCTTCCAGATCTTGGGATCACCATCAAGGTGGTCTCGCTCGGCAATGGTCGAGTTCGTCTTGGAGTGGACGCCCCAAGAGAGGTGACCGTGCTGCGGTCCGAAATCCTCGAAGAGCCAATGGAAAAGCCGCTGCCGACGCAGGGTGCCGATGGCCGAACCAGCAAGTTGAGCGAACGTAAACTGCACGTCTGATAGCAGTGGCGTCTCCGCTGTTTGTCGGCGGCAGTTCGTTTCTGACAGTTGCGTCCCGTTACCGAAGTTATGGGATGACGATGGCACGCCGTTTCGGGTGATGGCGTCGATCATGACGCCGTCAATATCGGGCGGCGAAAGGGTCAGTCCCTACAGGCCCGTTGTTTTGGCGTCCTGAACTGGTGCGGTGCGACAATCGCCCCGTACATTTCCGGTCGTCTGTCTGCAAACCTGTCGATCTCATGCTTGCCGGGAACACGGACAAAGTGTTTATTCCGGGATCTCTCGGGATCGATGTCGGCCCATAAAACCTCGGCCGCATTGCCGGTCGACTCGGACATCGCGTCCCCGTTCGGAGCACAGATGCTGCTGCGACCGATGAACCGAAAGCCGCGTTCTTCACCAACACGGTTAATCGCTGCGTAGTAAATGCCGTTCTCCATTGCTCGTGTCGCAATCGCAGTCCGGGCCAGACACTCGGCTCCGGGTGGCCAGTTCGTCGGCAGCACGATCAAGTCGGCCCCCTGCAACGCCAGCATACGGGATGACTCGGGAAAAGCGGAGTCATAACAGATGTTCAGGCCGATCCGCACTCCTTCGATCTCATGCACCATGAACGGTTCATCGCCGGGAGTTGTGAACATATCGAGACCCAGGTAGGGGAGATGCACCTTTCGATAGCTCCCAACAACTCCAGTCGGACCTGCCAGCACCGCGACGTTGAACAGCCGGTCGCCGTCCGACTCGATCATCCCGAAGACGGAATAGACATCTAACTCGCGACAGACGTCGACCATTCGCTGGCAGATTGGTCCGTCCATGGATTCGGCAACCTGACGACACTCGTCGATGCTCGTGAAGCAATACCCCGTGGCTGAACATTCCGGGAAGATGACGAGTTTCGCCCCCGCACCGGTGACCGGTTGCACAGCCGAACGCATCGCCTGCTCCATCCGGTCCAGATTGCCTGACACATCGGCAAACTTCACGTCCATCTGAAATCCGGCTATACGCATCGGTTGTGCTCCTGTCGACTGTTCATCACGTGTCGTCTGTGTTCGTTCGAGGGCGTGGAGTTCAATTCGGATTGCTCTCGACGTCATTCGTTTGCCGACGTAGCATGGCAGGGAACCGAGCGACAGGCAAACGAGGACGCGATGCGAATACCGGGAAGTCATCAGGCTGGACGCCGCGATCTCGATGCGGGCGAAATGACCGCCATGATCGATGTCGTGTTTCTGCTGTTAATCTTCTTCATCTGTGCTGCGACGGGGGCGGTGCAGGAGTCGGTCCTCGCAACCGATCTCGCCGCTTCAGGTAGCGTCGAAGCCGTTGCTCCCGCAGTCGCTGTTGATCCAATTCAGATTGAAACCTGGCTGAAACTGCAACGCGATCCCGACAAGGGGACGCTCCTCGTGTTGTTCAATGACACCGAGTTTAGCGACCTCGATCAGTTAGAAACGACCCTCAAGGCAGTGGCAAGTTTGGACGCCTCGAATCCGGTCATCCTCGACATCGCCCCTGATGTCACCCTTGGCGAACTCGTCAATCTCTATGATCGTTGCCGCCGCTCCGGGCTCCAGTCCATCAACTTCGCCACCGCCCCCCCAACCTGACCCCCAAGACCTCTCGGCACGATTCGTACCGTGAGGGTTGAACCAATCCCCCACTCAACAATCATCAATCACGAGACGACTGTTTTCTGTTAGGCTGTCAAACATCCCTCTGCGAACATCCGTCAGGTCTGCGTCGTCCGCAAGCGTTCCTCTGTGACCGATAGACATTGCCAACCATCGAGTCGCACACCGTTGACGCGGCCTCCTCGACCAGGCGAAAGGGTGCGAAATCTGCTAAGATTCAGGCTCAGCGAACGAACGATCCGTATTCAATGGACGTGACTGGACGCCGTGGACTTCGTGTTTTTCCCGTTGGAGGGGGCAGGTCAATATGTACTCAATTCGCCCATATCTCTCGCTATTGATGGTCGCTGCGTTTCTGGTCTGCTCAACGACGGCTCGGGGGCAAGACCAGAATCGGATCGATCTTGCTCGGCCGGGAGATCGGGAGTTCATTCTCGACGAAGCCGGGATGTTGACCGAGGCTGATCGCGAGAAGATTCGTGTGCTCGCCGACAAATTGCTGACGGACAAAGCCGCTCCCATCATTGTCGTGACCATCGAATCGATGGCGCAACACGGGGGACAGGGACTCAGAATCGAAACATTTGCCAGGTTGTTATTCGATCAATGGGAGATCGGTCCCGACAAGCTGGGGGAGACCGCCTGGAACTACGGCATCCTCCTGCTCGTCTCGCGGCAGGACCGAAAAGCTCGTATCGAATTGGGGGCCGGTTGGAAACGGGACCATGATGACGACGCCCTGCGAATTATGGACGACCTGATCATCCCGGAATTCAAACAGGGGAATTTCTCTGCTGGAATTGTCGCTGGCGTCGAAGGATTAGACGCGATGGCCCGCAACCTCGAACTCCCGACACGACCGACCCCGACGTCACACTATGTTATCGGAGCCATCTTTATCGGGCTGATGATCTTTACCGTCGTCTCGCTGATAAGGCGTGGATCGAGTGGCTGGGCTTGGTTGATGTGGGCCGGGATCTTTGGGGTCATCGGCACGATCCTGTATCAGATGGCTCAGAATCGTTCGAGTGGCGGTGGTGGTTTCTCGGGAGGCTCCTTCGGTGGTGGCTTCTCCGGTGGCGGTGGAGCCTCAGGGTCTTGGTAGATATTCAGTCTCAGTCACGAACCGGCAAGAACGTCATGTCTCTTATTCAAGCACACTTCAGCGACTCCGATCGTCAGCGGGTCAACCAGGCCATTCGCGAGGCCGAAGGGATGACCGCGGCCGAGATCGTTCCGGTCATCGCCCGCAGCTCGGGTCGATACGACCGGGCGGAAGATATGGTCGGACTGTGGTTTGCCGCCTTCGCGATTGGTTGCGTCTGGATGCTTTACCCGACACCATCGCACGATGCGTCTCACTGGGGGACCCCGTCGGCGACTTGGCAACTTGTCGCCCTGCTGGCAGCCGGAGGAATGGGGTTCCTTGTCGGGGCAATTCTCGGGACACGGATCGATGGATTGCGACGCCTCTTTACGCCGAAAGCCCAGATGAGCGACGAAGTTCAGCTGCGTGCCAGAAGTCTGTTTTTTGATCAGCGAGTGCATCACACAGCGGGTCAAACTGGGATCGTCCTTTATCTCTCGATGTACGAACGAACCGCAGCAATCATCGCCGACCAGAGGATCGTTGATGCACTGGGCCAACAACATCTCGACCTTCGCTGTCAGGAGTTGACCCAGCGCCTGAAAGTCGCCTCCCTCATCGATGCCCTCTGCGAAACCACGAAACAGTTGGGCATCGACCTCAGCAAGAGCCTCCCCCGCAGCTCCGACGACATCAACGAACTCCCCGATGCTCTCGTCCTGATCGACTAAGTCGAAATCTCACTCCCCGCTGCAACGTCGAGGCGGACTTGTTAGAGCACTCTTCGCATCGGGCGAAGTGGTGATCTGGAGTGTTGTAAGGAATGAAGTCATTGGTCGCGGAACGATGCGACCAAGTCGGGATCTATCCGGGCTTCAATCGTGGCCCGATGTTTTTGCAGGCGACGGGAAGTCTCCGTCAGGTGATCGCTACGAGAAAACACCAAGGAACAGTAATACCTGAGGAGTTCGTCATATGTCAGGTCACTCGCGCGAACCCGTTTCAGGAATGCTTCGACAGCAACGTTCTGCGATGTCGTTGGCAACGGATGAGAGATCGGTAACTGGTTTGACTGACTGAAGACTGTTGGCATCCGAGTGGGGTGGTACTCCCCGCGAACCATGATGTTGCGAACGCACTGCTCAAGTTCGCGAAAATTCCCCGGCCAGTCGTAATGAGCCCCGAGTTCCGGAGAAGACTCGATCCACGACACTGTCATGCTGGAGAGCCATTCGACTTGCTCTGGTGCGGCGCGTTCGCCAAGGCATTTGGCCGCGATGATACGGACGAGATGTGGGAGATCGCCCGGTGTGTCATCCAACTGTTCCCGGAGGGAAGGAGTCCGCAAGACATCGGAACAGAGTCGATAGAACAGGTCCTGACGAAATCGCCCAGTCGCGATTTCCTTCGCAAGATCTCGGTTCGTCGCTGCAATGACCTTGCCCTCGAACCGGCGCGGTTCCGTTTCGCCGACTCTGAAGAATTCTCGATTCTGCAGAACTCGCAGCAGCTTGACCTGAATCGAAAGATCCAGCTCTCCAACCTCATCGAGGAATACGGTGTGGCCAACTTTGCAGCGTTCAAACCATCCGGCCCGATCCTTCACCG
>JAWKTT010000066.1:0-10766 GCA_041398965.1 Planctomycetaceae bacterium
CGGGAACGATCCCAGCAGCTGCACTGGTGGCAATGTCGCCCCCGGTTGTGCCGCACCAGCGACAGCCGCTGCGGGATGCAATTGCGTTAACTAAACCCAGTCTGTGAGTGCCCGACCCTGCACGAGCAGCAGGCGGAGGGAATGCAAACGTCAGTTTGATCCGTCTGCCGTCCGCGTCAAGGTTTGTTGAAACTCGAAAGGCCGACTTCACCCAGAAGTCGGCCTTTTTTTGTATTGTACGAACCTCGTTTCTCCTGAGACAACCTGGCAGAAAGGTGCAAGCCCTTCGATCAAAGTGTGTCCCCCTATTTCAGATACAGGCCATCACCATCTGCGTCATCGACGACATCACGGAATGTCTTTGTGCCGTACTGTCAGAAAGTAGCCGTTCATTCTTCGAAGGACGTCGCACAGTCTCAGCGAATCTCTTCTAACCAGTGGCGAATCTCGTTCTCGTATTCGCTCGAAAGATTCCCTCGCACGAGTTGGCGCTGGAAGTCAGAAGCTCCGTTCTTGCCAAAGTTGGCCTCTTCCGCGCTGCCGTAGCGATCGGCGGGATCGGGGGCAATGAGGCGTTGCAGCAAGTGGATCAGCGTCGAGTTCTTCAGGATATCATCCGGGAGATAACGACCGAGTTGCTTTGGCAGATCGCGTTTTGCCTGCATCAGTTCGTTCCCATCGTCAGCGTCGACGAACGGGTATTGACCGGACAACATTTCGAACAGCATATATCCCAGACTGCACAAGTCGGATTGCGGAGTATGCACCCCGCCGAGGATGACTTCCGGAGCCGCATATCGGGGAGTCCACGTTGGTCTTCGCGACCGTTCGTTGATACGGAATGCCGATCCAAAGTCGATGATCTTGCAATTACCGGTCCGTTTGAGCATCACGTTGGCGGGCTTCAAGTCGGCGTGGACGACCCCCTGACGATGGAGGGCCCCAACCCCCGTCAGGCACTCACGCAAGATCGAAATTGCCACGCCTGGCTTGAGCCTCAGTTGTGATGCGGTGCGGGTTACCAGGACGTCGTTGAGGTAGTCCCAGCGTTCCTGATTGACATGCTGCTTGACTTGATCCAGAGTCCATGGGTTGAGCAACTGTCGCAGGTCGAATCCATCGACCCATTCCATTGTCAGGGCGTGGACTCCGTTGAACTCGACGAAATTGTACATGTCCAGCAAATGATCTTGTTGCGTTCTCGCGAGTGACATCGCCACACGAGCCTGACGCTGCATCTCTTCCGTATAGTCGCTCGCATTCGCGTAACCGCTGGTACGAAAAAACTTGATTGCCATGCGAAAGGTGACCCCGAATGAGCCACACCGGTCCCCCAGAAAGACCTCCCCCTGACCTCCGGTTCCCAGCCGACGGATCAGCTTGTACTGAATCTTCCATTCGACTTCCGAACTTTCGACGAGCATGCGGAAGTTTGCCGCCAGTCGTCGCGTTTCGCTGTCGGCGACGGAGTAGTCCTCCCCCAACGGAGCCTCTGCTAATGTGGGATCGAGGGGGATCTCGAACTCGTCATCCATCAATTGGGTTTCGGTCATTCTGCCTCTCCGCACCGAGCGCAGAACAATTCACCGTCACACTCCGGGACTGTTGGCACCCCACGTTGGCGTCGACTGACAATATCCTCTCCTGCGGAAAGTCGAATTCCCACGAAACCGAACTGGAAACTCCGCTCAATCTGCCGCCAGATCATCCTTGCCCCTTCCCTGTCCCTGACCCCAAACTCAAGACGACGAAACCCAAAGCAGCAACCCCTGAGATGCCAGGGACCGCTTCCCCAGTGTAACGCTGTTTCGATCGACCGAAAGAGCGATTCTTCGATCAATCGCGAACAGTGACAATTCCCCGCGAAACGCCTCACTTTCGCATCGCAATTCGGCACCATTGCCGATGGTGACGAAGTTGGCCGACCGACGACACTCCCATCGGAACGTAACTCCGTTACACTCAGCAAATCATGAAGCACGAATTGAGCACGACTGAACTTCACAGACTTCGCCACGAGGCGGAGGTGGCCGCACGTATTGGGGGGGCAATCCTTGAAGATTGGGGGGCGAGATTTACCGCGCGCGAAAAGTCTCCAGCTAATCTGGTGACCGAAGCGGACCTCGCATCAGAACGGGCGATTCACGAGCATCTCGTCGCCCAGTTTCCTTCGCACCGGTTTCTCGGAGAAGAGGGCTTGCACTCCGGGGCTGCCGACTCCCCCTATCGCTGGATCATTGACCCCTTGGACGGGACGTCAAACTACGTTCATCGGTTCCCGTATTATGCGGTCTCGATCGGGCTCGAATACCTTGGCGAACTCGTCGTCGGCGTGATTTATGACCCCAATCGCGATGAGATGTTCTCCGCTGCTATGGGGTGTGGGGCGACGATGAATGGCGCCGACATCGCTCCGAGTCTGACCTCCAGCATTGGCGAAGCGATGTGCGTCGCCAGCCTGCCGGTCAAGGTGACGCGCGATCACATCGCCATTCAGCGGTTCCTCAAAGTGCTGGATGAAGCTCAGACTGTGCAGCGAACCGGGTCGGCTGCGCTCAACCTCTGCTGTGTCGCCTGCGGTCGCATCGATGCCTTCTGGTCCAGTAGTCTGAAGCCGTGGGACATGGCGGCTGGAGTTGTCATCGTGCGGG
Organism: Planctomycetaceae bacterium; assembly: GCA_041398965.1. Taxonomy (GTDB): domain Bacteria; phylum Planctomycetota; class Planctomycetia; order Planctomycetales; family Planctomycetaceae; genus JAWKTT01. The sequence continues at coordinate 2,652 of JAWKTT010000066.1, forward strand.
AAGCCGGAGGGGACGTCACCCGGGGCGACGGCCAGGCATTCGATGTCAATCGTCCCGACCTCCTAGCGACCAATGGAACCGCACTGCAAGCCCGACTGCAATTCCTCCTGAGTTAGCGAAACTCGTCGACTCTTTCACTTCCTACGTGCTCTTCACTCATGTTGACCGATGTTGAAGTCCTGTCACTGCTGACCAACTCGCCCGAACTCTGGACAGCCGTCCGTGAAGAGGCCGGGACCGAACTGCAACGGCAACAACGACTTCGGAAACAGTTCGACCCCGCGCTTGTGCGTGGAGCGATCGAACTCGAAGAGTTAAGGCGACTCGCACCCGCCAAGTTCTCGCGAGGCGATCGGATGTGGTTCGATCGCAAAGGACTGGAACAAGCAACACCCGAAGCAGTCTCTCAGCACAAGGCAATCCGTTTCCGAAGTGCGTCGCTCACAGAACCGGTCTATGACCTGTGCAGCGGCATTGGTGGCGACGCCATCGCACTTTCCGCCGCGGCTCATGTCATTGGCTGTGATCTCTCCGAGGTCAATTCCCGTCGACTCGAATTGAACGCCGCGGTCTACGATGTTGCCGACCGGATCACGGCTCAGACGGTCGACATCACAACGCTGAACGTACGAGACCGCGTCATTCATCTTGACCCCGACCGCCGTGCTCAGGGGGGAAGATCGCTTCGACTGGAAGGTTATCAGCCCGACCTCTCCTTCATGCAACAGATCACCCGCGAAGCATCCGGTGGAGCGATCAAGGTCTCGCCTGCCAGCAACTTCGGAGGGAAGTTCTCGGGGTGTGAAATCGAACTCGTCAGCTTGAATGGTGAGTGTAAAGAAGCAACCATCTGGTTCGGGTCGATGGCTCCGGGCGAACTCTGGCGAGCAACAGTTCTGCCTTCCGGGGCCACATTGTCGGGGCAACCTCTTGATGCCGAAACGATCGTTCAACCGCTGGGAACCTATCTTTACGATCCCGATCCGGCCGTTGTTCGTGCGGGGTTGGTTGACTTGTTGGCCGCCGAAATTGGGCTATGGCGAGTCGACGACGCCGAGGAATATCTCTCATCCGACAAACTTGTTGACTCCCCATTTGTTCGAGCGTTTGAAGTTCTGGAAGTGGTCTCGAACAACCCGCGAGAAATTCGCGAGGCGGTCCGTCGGGCAGAGTGTCGGTCGATCGAGATCAAATGTCGACACGTCCCAACCGATGCCGATGCCCTGCGTCGCAAGCTTCCTCTCGATGGTGACCGCGAAGGCGTCTTGTTCATCGCGCGTCTCCAAGGCAAAACACACGCACTCACCGCCCGCCGTGTCTAACCGTCGCTCCGGGACGCATGGGTTCCCCTTGAGCCGAGTAGCTCAGCAACTCGGAAACAGATCGATTGCGAGTGCATTCCCCACATGGCAACTCCCCGAACCGGAGGCGTCAGCCGACGCGAAACTCCTTCTCCCCCGGAGACGACGCTCCGACTTCAGACCGCGTTCCCACGGGGGGAGAAGGTTGGGATGAGGGGGCGAACAGTGACCTTCAATTCGGCGAATTCGCTTATTCGATGCCACTTCGAATCCCCCTCAACCCAGCCTTCTCCCAATACCGTTCGGCACAAGATTTGCGCGATGTTTGGCACGCTTTTTGCGCCATGGTATTTGGATGGCATACCAAGCGAGTTCTTTCAGGGAGGACTTGCTGTGGCACGCCGGAAGGCGAAGAAAGATCAACGGATTGATCCCCGCAAACTGCAGGGATTCAAGGACTTCGAAATGATCAGCGAAATGCTGGAACGTTTGCACGACGTCGGTACGGCTCGTGATCGTGCCGAACGGTATTGACCTTTTCCCCCCGTGGGAACGCGGTCTGAAGTCGGAGAGTCGTCAGCGGGGGAGAAGGAGTTTCGCGTCGGCTGACGCCTCCGGTTCGGGGAGTTGCCATGTGGGGAATGCACCCCAGTGCCGAAATCCACCGGAACATGTCCTCGCGCTGAGTGTCGATGATTCGAGTCAGATTCAGGCACTGGAACGCACGCAGAAAAGCCTGCCGTTGTTTTCCGGTCGACTCAAGACAACAACTCTCGACGAAAACACCTTCCGATGGAGAAGACTCGAAGAATGCTACTCCACCTGTCGGAAGTCGATGGTGGCAATGAGGGAGTGGGTGAGGTCGGTCCAGAGTTGTTCGCGCGTGGTGGGGGGAGTCGAGGGGGTGTTTCCCGATCCACTCACATAGTTCAACGCGATCTCTCGTTCTGACGACGTGGGGAGGCGCCCCAGAGCGGTCAGGTACAGATGATCGAGGCGATGATTTTCATCGGGGTCGCTTTCGAGCAGTCGGGTTGCTGCCTTCCTGGCTCGGTCGATCACGAACGGGTCGTTCATGAGGAACAGTGCCTGTGTCGAGAGCGTGGTCGTATCGCGATGGCCTTGGGAGGCGTTCGGATTCGGGAAGTCGAACAGCGAAAAAAGTTCGGGCAACTCGTTTCGGAAGACCGGGAGATAGACCGCACGGCGGCCGACATCGAATTTGTATCCATACTCGGTCGACGTTTTGGGGCGTACCGTGGGGCCACCAAACTCCAACGTCAGTTCACCACTCAGATTCAACATGGCGTCGTAGATGGCTTCGGCTTCAAGTCGACGACGGTTCTGATGTGTGTAGAGACGATTGTCGGGATCGACCTTTCGAGCCTGATCTCCCGGACGGCTCGACAGTCGATATGCTCTCGAGAGCATGAGTCGACGGATCAGTGACTTTAAGTTCCAGCCTTCGTCCATGAAGGTGAGGGCGAGATGATCGAGAAGTTCGGGATGCGAGGGACGTTCGCCCGGTGTGCCGAAGTTGTCGACTGTGCGAACCAGCCCTTCGTCAAACAGATGAGCCCAGACCCGGTTAACGGTGACTCGTGCGGTCAGGGGATTCTCGCGGGACGCGATCCAGCGGGCCAGTTCGAGACGGCCGCTCTGATGTTTCGGGATCGTTGGCAGAGGTCCGATCGTCGCCACTTGCAGCACACCTCGCGGCACCGGGGGACCGAGGTTGCGAGCATTGCCTCGAATTGCGATCGGTTCGTCTTTCGGCTGTGCTTCTTCGTCGACGCTCAAGGCCATCGGCAACACGGGCGCCTGTTTTTTGAGCGTTGCGAGTTTGTCACTTGCCTCCTTGTGCTCGGCAGTCAGTCGCTCAAATTTTTCGTTGTCATCGTCAATCGGTTCTTTGCTGTCACCTCCATCTAAGGGGACGAAACGAACCCCGTCCGCAATCACAACGCCGTTCGTCCCCTCGGTCGATATCACCACTTCAGCCACATCGCCGAACTGATACTTTCCGACAGAGACACTTCCTCTGCCGTTCCCAGTCTCTTTGCGTTGATCGATTCGCCGAGTTGTTTCCCCTTGAGAATGCTTCACGACGATAAGGGCATTGGGACTACGATTGCCAGACGGGGTGTAGGCGATGACGACTTCGTATTTTCCGGGCGTTACTTTTTGGCGGAATGTCGCTGTCGCACCGGGACCGGTCGCGTGACGATAACCCTTCCCGATGAATCCCTGAACGGAAACGCTTTCTGTCCACGTCCCGACGAGTTCCGCCGCTTCGTCGTCTACGGTGATCCCGCCATCCGGTGCGACGGGGTTCAGCTTCTTCAATTGCTTGTCGAGTCGTTTGACCTCAGCCTCCAGCAGGGCCACTTCCTCGCGATGTTTCTTCACGGAGACTGCCTGTTCTGGCGATGCGGGGAGAGGCCGCGTCACCCAGCTGGCGACGTTTCCATCGTTAAACGTTCGTGTGCTACCGAGGATGCCGGCCAGTGCGTAGTAGTCGGTGACTGGGATTGGATCGAATTTGTGGTCGTGACATCTCGCGCAACCGAGCGTCATCCCGAGAAAGGCTCGTCCCAGTGTGTCCACTTGCTCATCGATGACATCCATCCGGAGTTGAACCTTGTCTTGTAACTCGAGATTCGTCGGCCCCATCGCGAGGAAACCAGTTGCGATCAGTGCTGAGTCTTCTCGGCCGGCCAACTCCTCTGCGGGCAGCAGATCACCAGCCACTTGCTCTATGACGAAGCGGTCGAACGGAAGGTTATTGTTGATCGAGTTGAAAACGTAGTCGCGGTATCGCCACGCTTCGAGATACAACAGTGATCTTCCGCCACCGGTTGACTGCGAGAACCTCGCGACGTCGAGCCAGTGTCGTCCCCAACGTTCACCGAAGTGACGCGAAGCCAACAGCCGATCGACGACAGTGGCGATGGCGGTGTCATCATCAGCGGGATCGTTTTCGAAGGCGGCAATCTCTTCCGGGGTCGGTGGTAGTCCGGTGAGGTCGAAGGTCATTCGCCGTATCAACACCCCCCTGTTCGCATCTTCCACGGGCTGAAGTTTTGCCGCTTCGATACGATTCAGCAGAAACCGATCAACGTCTGTTCTTGGCCATGTCAGATTGGCGACAACCGGCACCTGATGGGAATGCACTGGTTGAAACGACCAGAACTTACGGCCCTCCTCCAGATTGATCCCCGAAGGTGCTGATGCCTGAGCCCCTCCCTTTGGGGGCTCGCGCGGATCGGGAGCCCCCATCTCGACCCAACGGACAAAGTCTGCCACAACATTGGCTGGGAGCTTTCCGTTCGGGGGCATCTCGAACGACTCATAACGAATAGCGTCAATCAACAGGCTCTCGTTTGGTTTCCCCGGAACGATTGCGGGGCCACTCTCTCCCCCCTGTAGGAGAGCATCTCGTGAATCGATCCGCAGTCCTCCCTTTTGCTTCGCCGCAGTCTCTCCGGAATGACACTTGTCACAACGCTCGACGAGCACGGGGCGAATCTTTTTCTCAAAGAATTCGGTCCCCGCCCGATCCTCGTCGGCTCCACGTGCGACTCCAAACGTCAACAGGCCCGAGCATCCGAGAGTTCCGAGTAGTATCAGTGAGCGAATCATCGCCTTGATCCCAATGTTGGGGGGAGAAGCCTCCCGCCTGGCCAAACTTCTATTCAACTCATGGACGGAATCCGTCAACAACTCAAGCTATTAATCGAGACCACTAGATTACCGCCTGCCACGGACCGACGCCAACCCGAGTTCAGATCGATGCTCGTCTTGAAGCATTTGCGTATCGACCACGGTGTTGACGGGGGGCATGTGGGGACTCATCATTTGTTGACAGTGGCGTTGGGAATGTGGAGCCGTGAACTTTTCCTGAACGAAGGCCGACGGATGGGACCAGTGGATGAAACACGCCGGGAGTTCTTGAGCTGGGTCCGTGGAGGACTGATGGCGGCGGCGGTGTCGACGTTGGCCGCCCGCGATCGACCGGCATCTGGGCGAGAAGTGGCGGGGGAGTCGGCGGACTTGCCCCCTCACTTTCCGGCCCGAGCAAAACGGGCGATTCATATCTGCATGACAGGTGGTGTGAGTCAGGTCGACAGCTTTGACTACAAGCCTGCTCTCGAAGGGCTCCATGGGAAGTCACTCAGCAGCGATGAGAAACCGGACGTCTTTTTCGGAAAGGTCGGGCTACTACGAAAAAGTGATTGGACCTTCCGTCAGCGAGGCGAGAGTGGACTCTGGGTGTCTGACCTGTTCCCCCACATTGCAAACGTCGCCGATGAGTTACTCGTCATCCGTTCGATGCAAGCCGAGACCTCGAATCACACCCCAGCAACCTTTCAGGAGAATACGGGATTTCGCTTGAACGGGTTCCCGGTCCTGGGGGCATGGCTCTCTTACGGGTTGGGAGCCGAGACCGACAATCTCCCGTCGTTTGTGGTCATTCCCGATCAGCGAGGGGTCCCGGCAGGAGGATCGATCAATTGGTCGAACGGTTTTCTTCCGGCTCGGCATCAAGGATGTGTGATTCGGTCGCAAGGGGAACCGATCGATGACCTCTTCCCCGCGCAGCCGCGCACTGTCGAACAGGAGACAGCGGGACGACAGTTACTCAGTCGTTTGAATGAGCGACACTTGGAGTCACGTGGCGGAGAAGACTTATTGGCGTCCCGCATTCGTAGCTATGAGTTGGCAGCGAAGATGCAGTTGGCTGTCCCCGAGGCCGCCGCCATTGAATCCGAGACGCAGGAGACACTACGTCAATACGGCGTTGGCGGGAAATTGACGAATGACTTCGGTCGATCGTGTTTAATGGCGAGACGACTGCTCGAGCGTGGGGTGCGATTCGTGCAATTGTTTGCGGGGGGAGCCTTTGGAAGTCCGCGCATCAACTGGGATGGTCACGAGAATGTCGCCGAGAATCATGGGCGGGAAGCGGCGAGAATGGATCAACCAGTTGCTGCGCTCATCGCCGATTTGCGAACGCGCGGACTACTGGACGACACTCTTGTCCTGCTGACGAGTGAGTTCGGCCGAACCCCGTTTACCCAGAGTGGAGGGAACGAACTCGGAACGGGCCGGGATCATAATCAGAACGGATTCAGCGTTTGCATGGCGGGGGCGGGGTTGCGGACGGGTCGGACGATTGGAGCGACGGACGACATCGGCTGGAAGGCGGTTGAAGAGGTTGTCCCCTGGCACGACTTCCACGCGACGACTCTGCATCTCTTAGGAATCAATCACGAACGGCTGACATTCTATCACAACGGCATCCAGCGCCGCCTTACCAATGTCCACGGCGAAGTCCTGAGTTCGATTGTCGACTAACAATTGCCGACTCATTCATTCCGTTGGAAAATCTTTAAGAATCCTTCACGCAGACCTTCCATCGTCTGGTGGTAGGGGGCGTGTCGTGTTGCCGGGGCCATTGCAAGCCGATAACGTGCATCGCAGGAAACTCTTCTTTTCGATATCTCGGGGCGACTGAACTGATGGCGAAACACACCGACTCCAGCGACTCGGATGATGAGATTGACCCGGCTGATGCCGAAACGGTCGTGAGGGGCAGGCCAATCTCCCCAGGCGAAGCTCCAACGGTTGAGTTCTCATATGTCGAGTCGACCTCATTCGACAGCAAGCGTGGACAGCCAGAAGGGATGACGGAACAAAACAAAATTGCTCCCCAGGAGGAAGGCCCGCCGAAGCGGCGTGAAACGCTCGTCAGCCTGTGGGTTGTCTTTCTGCTCCTGATGATTGTGGCCGCCGTTCTGTTCCGTTATCGCGGGGCAATGTACGCCGACATCTACGATCCCGAGGCGGTTTCTCGGGCGGTGACGCCGCGTGGAGAACTGTCGAGTCTGGAACTCACGCAGGTCGAGATTTTCAAGGCTGCTTCCCCGTCGGTCGTCCATATCATGACCCAGGCGGGGGAACGGCATTTGGGGATTGGAACTGGGTTTGTCTGGAGCGAAAAGGGTTATATCGTCACGAATAATCACGTTTTGAAAGGGGCCGAAAATGCGTTCGTCACGCTTTCGAATAATCAGACGTTTGCCGCAGTGCTCGTCGGTCGCGACCCATCGGTCGATATCGCCGTTCTCAAGATACCGGCTGAGAAAGGAGACCTGACAGCCATTGCTGTAGGAGAATCGGCGACGCTTCAAGTCGGTCAAAGTGTCTACGCGATTGGAAGTCCGTTTGGCCTTGATCAGACGTTGACCAGTGGCATCATCAGCGGACTGGGGCGCAAGATCGATCCCGACCGAGGGGTGACAATTCACGATGCCATTCAAACCGACGCTGCCATTAACCGTGGGAATTCGGGAGGGCCGTTGCTCGATAGTGCCGGTCGTCTCATTGGCATCAACGTGATGATTGTCAGCGAATCGGGGGCGAACTCGGGAGTCGGCTTTGCCGTCCCGGTCGACACCGTCAACCGTGTCGTCCCTGAGTTAGTCAGAAAGGGTGTCTTCGAGCGTCCAGCACTCGGAGTGCGTATCTACCGCGATGACCAACTCGAGGCATTGCAGTTGCGAGGTGTCGAAATTGGTCATGGGGCGTTGATTATCGACACTCTTCCAGGAAGTTCGGCTTCACGTGCTGGCCTTCGAGGAGAGAAAGCAATCCCCGGAAAGGGGCTTGTCCTGGGCGACCTTATCATCGGAATTGACGATGTCGTCATCCAGTCTTCGACTCACCTGCAAGCCGTGCTCGCCAAACGAAAAGTTGGAGACACTGTCGTCGTCAAGTACATGAGAGAAGGGATCGAGCAAAGTGTCGAGAT
>JAWKTT010000067.1:0-9846 GCA_041398965.1 Planctomycetaceae bacterium
CGTCTCGATACAGGAGCGATCGGCGCCGTGGTGGCCTCCCATTCAAAGGGTGGCTTAACAGCCCGTTGAAAGGAGACCGTGGGTCAGCTTTTCCAAGCTGACACGAGCCAGTCGGATTGGCCATGTGCTTTCTTGCCTAGACATCAAGCGGCGCCAAGTCTGGCTGGAAGTCTTGAGCTTCGTTTTCAGCATGCTGACAAGGCTGCGGCGGCAATCGGAGGGGGAGCAGATCGAAAGGCAGCGCACGTCGTTGACTCGTCGAAGGTCTTTTGCCCTTCTGTGACTTTGCTTGTCGCAAAGTGGATTTCTCGCCAGATCATGTCCATTTGACCAAGCTCGCATTGCATGAACTAGTGCTTATGCGATAGTCTGGGGGAGGCTTTACGACATCTCTGAGGTGGGAGCATCCGAATGTTAACTCTGACCGGCCAACGACGGATCGGCAACAAGTTCTGCGACGGAATGACACGACGCAGCGTCCTGCGAATAGGTACGCTTGCCGCGATGGGGGCGGCTGGAGGTTGGTCGCTGCCGGAGATTCTGCGTGCCGAGTCGAAGTCGAAGAGTGGCCGACTGCCTAAGTCGGTCATCATGATTTACCTCGTGGGGGGCCCACCACATCAGGATATGTTCGACCTGAAGCCCGAGGCTCCCGCTGAGATTGCCGGTCCGTGGCGCCCGATTGCGACCAATGTTCCCGGCATGGAGATTTGCGAGGCGTTTCCTCGGTTGGCACAGATGGGGGACAAGCTCACCATCATTCGTTCTCTGGTCGGAAACCAGGCAGGGCACGATGCCATTCAGGTCTTCAATGGACGCGACCCGAAAAATCCGAAACCCTCGGGAGGCTGGCCGCAGTTTGGTTCGATGGTTTCCAAGGTTCAAGGGGCGGCTGATCCCTCGGCCCCGCCGTTTGTGAGTCTCTGTTATCCCTGCACACATGGTCCCTACAACGAACCGGGAGTCGGATTTCTCGGCGCCGCACACACTCCGTTTCGTCCGCTCGGGCCGACGAAAGAAGACCTGGTCCTCAATGGGATCACACTGGATCAACTATCGGATCGAGCGGCACTTCTCAAGAGCTTTGATCGTATGCGACGCGATGTGGATGCTACGACCACAATGCAGGGAATGGATGCCTTTTCCGAACAGGCGTTCGGGTTGTTGACCTCCTCGAAACTTGCCGAAGCCCTCGATATCCATCGTGAGGACCCGAAAACAATCGAACGTTATGGCACAGGAAACCCCAACGTCTTTATCGACGGAAACGGCGCCCCGCGGGTGCCACAAAGCTTGCTGATGGCACGCCGCCTGATCGAGGCGGGAGTACGAGTGGTCACACTGAACTACAGCAAATGGGACTGGCACGGCGGCGCCAACAACACCATCTTTGAACGGGAACGGGTCGATTTCCCGATCTTTGACCAGTGTGTGAGCGCTCTGATTGAAGACCTGCACGTTCGCGGACTGTCTGACGATTGTGCCGTGGTCATCTGGGGAGAGTTTGGACGAACTCCGAAGATTAGTGCTCAGGTCGGACGAGACCACTGGCCACAAGTCAACTGTGCCCTGATGGCCGGCGGCAGTCTACGACATGGTCAAGTCATTGGAGCTACAGATCGGATCGCGGGGGAAGTAATTGCTCGCCCGGTCACTTTTGGCGAAGTCTACTCGACGCTCTTTCATCACCTGGGTGTTGATAGCAGTCAGGCGACAATCTCCGATCTGAACGGTCGTCCGCAATACCTGGTCGAGGACGCCGCCTCCCCTTTACCAGAATTGGTTTAGAGACAAGAAATACTTCGTGACACGGGCCGCAGTTGAACGAGCTCGTAACGAATCGGATACCTTTGGGGCTTCGACGATGACATGCCTCCCTGTTGGTTGGAAAGTCGTGACGATGCAGACTCGCAATGTTTCCGTCCTTCACGCTCAAAGACTGAATTGGAGCGTCCACATTTGTCGCAGTCCATCCGATCGCTGGATGGCGCGACTTGTTCATTTTGGTCATTCGACGGGGGTCGGTCGCTGGGCTGCCGTCTCTTTGAGCCAGCTTTCGAGCTGTTCGCTCAGTCTGCTGGCGACTGCCGGTCTCTCGGTCGCGAGGTTCCGGGTTTCACCGAGATCGTGTGACAGATCGAAGAGTTCGACCGAGTTGTCATCGTCTCGGTGGATGAGCTTGTACTGTCCGGAGCGGATCGCACTGCCGGGGCGATTCGATTGGTGCCAGGCGTAATGCGGGTAGTGGAAGAAGAGGGAATCGCGGTCGAGACTTTTTCCCTGAAGCAGTGGTCTCAGTGTTTTGCCATCGAGAGATTCGCCTTCTCCAAGCGTCACGTGAGCGGCATCCAGAATCGTTGCGGAGAGGTCCATCGTAATCACTGGCGTCTCGTTGACACGGCTGGCGTTGGCGGCCTGATCCATGCTTTCCGGCCAGCGAACGATCAATGGGACTCGCAGCCCCCCTTCGTAAAGGTCCCCCTTGCCCGATCGGAGTGGCCGATTGTCTGTGGCACCCTCCCAACCGCCGTTGTCGCTGGTGAAAATGACGAGTGTCTGATCGGCGATGCCAAGCCGATCGACCTCGTCCAGCACTCGACCCACGGCGCGGTCTGTAGCCTCGACTTGTGCCCCATAGACGGTGTTCTTGAGTCCTGGCCCCTCTTTGTCTTTGTACTTCGCGACCAGTTCTTCAGGGGCTTCGAACGGAAAGTGGACGTTGTAGGTCCAAAGGCAGATGAACATTGGGTTCTGGCGATTCTCCTGAAGGAACGCGATGGTTTCGTCTGCCAGTCGATCGGTCAGATACTCTCCTTTCTTGCGCGGTACGATCGAGGGGATGCGATAGGGGTCGAAGTAGGTGGGAGGACCACCAAAGCCGCAGCCACCGACATTGACGTCGAATCCTTGGTGCTCCGGCCAGTACGCCGGGCCGCTCGCAGTTGGGTTGTTCGCGTCATGTTCCCCAGACAGATGCCACTTACCGAAGAAGCCCGTTGCATAACCAGCCTGTTTGACTCGCTCTGCAATTGTGACGGTCGTGAGGGGTAAAACATGTTCGGATGCAGGAGGTTGTACTGTCCGATTCTTTGGCCAGAATGCCGGGCCATCCTTTCCGTGTTGGGTGATGTGCAGTCGTGCGGGGGCCAGTCCGGTTATCAGCGCTCCGCGCGTAGGGGAACAGACAGGAGAGGCGGCATACGCATTTGTGAACCGCACCCCTTGTTGGGTCAAAGCATCGATCCGCGGCGTGCTCAGGCGGTCATTACCCTGGCACCGCAGATCCATCCAGCCCAGATCGTCGACCATGATGACGAGAATATGCGGGCGACGCGGCGAATCCGCCGCAACGGCGTTCAAGGGGAAGAGCAAACTCATCAGGCACACTACGAGTGCAAGTCGGCGATTCATGCTTACTCCATTAAAAGATGACGATCGACCATTTCGATTCGCATGCTGTTGCCCAGATGAACGGCAGTCGTTTGTGATGAAGGTCGATCGCATAGAGAAGTCGGCTGCCAGGTTCCGGACAAATTGAAACGAGTCACCGGGTGGAAGGACTTACATTGTGGGTCAGGCGAAGTCGAGTCCACGCATGGTGCCGGTGCTGGTGGCGAACTTATCGACCGGGAGTCCCATACGCTGCAACATACTGACGTAGAGGTTTGGCAGCGGATAGTTCTTTGTGTTATCGAATGCAAGGTGTCCCGCGTGTTTGAATCCCCCCCCAAGCAGGAGCATTGGAAGGTTCTTGTTGTCGTGGCTGGCAGCATTACCCATCGGAGCGCCGTACAGAACCATCGTCCGATCAAGTAATGGTTCGCCCTCTTCTTGGATTGCGTCGAGACTGGTCAGGAACTCGGACAACACCTTGAACTGAGCACTTTCGATGATAAAGAGTTGATCGAGCGCCTCCTGTCGACCGCCGTGATGGGTGATGCTGTGTGTCTCGTCCTTAACTCCCGGCAAGTCAGCGACGACACTGAAGGTGTTGACGAACAAGCTCACAACGCGCGTGCTGTCCGACTCGAAGCCCAGTCGAGCAACGTCCATCATCAGACGGATTTTGTCGATTAACTTCTTGTTTTCCGTGATGTCAGTCGGAGCGGGCGAGGAAGGGGTCGGCTTTGGTTTGCGTTCCCATTCCTGGCCGAGTTCCAATTGTCGTTCGAGGTCTCGGACTGCGGTGTAGTATTGATCCAGCCTCGCTTGATCGGCAGCCCCGACACTCTTGGCGAGACGTTTTGCGTCGTCGGAAACGAAGTCGAGAGAACTTCGTCCCCGTCCCAAATCGGCGATGCGGGCCTCAATCTCTGAGGGATTCCCTTGCAGAAACATGTCGGCGTATAGCTTTGCTGGGCTCTTCTCTGCCGGGACCTTCACTCCGCTGCGAGAGAACGCCATACCCTGAGTGCTCTCCGCATTCACGTCGAGGACAAACGAAGGGAATCGCGTGATGGGACCGAGTTGTTCGGCAGCGAACTGGTCGAGCGAGATCGAGTTCTTGAATCCCGCTCCTCCGGGATGAGGTGCTGCCGACAGGAACGATCGCTCGGCTTCGTGTGCACCGTCAACATCGGGATGCGACACACCACTCAATACCGTCATTCTTGACTTGAAGTCCTTGAGGATTTCGAGGTACGGCGTCAGTTCAAAATCTCTCCCTGTAGCTGTCGGAAAGAAGTGCTTCGACAGAATGCCCATGTTCGTTTGAATGGCGATCATCCGTCGCGGGGGATTGGACGAGCCTTCGGCTGCGGAGGCTTTGCAGCGAAACGCCGGAAGCATCGCATCAAGCATCGGCAGAGAGAGTGCGACACCGGCACCTCGGAGGAATGTTCGGCGAGAGAGCGACATGAATGAAATCCTAATCTGAGTTGTCTTGGTTGTGATGGCGTCGCGTTAATCGCATCGGATCAATTGTCGAAGATTGGTGACTACTTGCTCAAGAACAAGGGGCTTTGAATCACCTGATGCAACAGTTCATCGAGGTTCGGATTCTTACCTCCCGCCTGTTTGAGGATGTTGTCGACTGCTGGACGATCGGCAAAGCTGACGGGAGCCCCCGTTGCATACAGAACCAACTGATTTGTCAGATTGCGACTGAAAGCTGGCATCTCTCCCATAAGGAACGCCTGGTATTCACGGAGCGTCGCAAACTTGCGACCGTCAATGAGTTCTCCGCTGGCGTCGACTGGCTGGCCGTCACGGAACCTGACGTGATTCTTGAACTCGTCGTCTGGAGTCAGGTACGAACGGAATATTCTCACAAAGTCTGGTGGTTTTGTCCCTTCGGTCGCTCGATAGTAATCTCGCCAACCTCCAATCACATCATAGCTTTCCATCGCGAAGCCCGGTGGATCAAAGCGTGCATGGCAACCCGCACAGGCGATGTCCTCACGGTGTCTGGCGAGTTGCTCGCGAATGGTTGTGGCCCCTGTGACATCGGGTTCAATTGCTGGAATATCTGGCGGCGGCAGCGGCGGTTGGCCGAGGATCTTTTTCATCACCCATGCTCCTCGTTTGACGGGGCTTGTCGTCGAGCCGTTGGCGGTGACTTTGCAAACGGCGGACATCGTCAAGAATCCCCCTCGCGTGTTCTTGTTCTGATCGACGTCGATGCGGCGGAAGCGAGTCCCTTCGACGCCGGGAATACCGTAATGCTCTGCCAGTCGCTGGTTCACAATATTGATTGGCGTCGACACGAGGTGAGAAACCGGAAGTCGATTGCGGACCGCAAACTTGAAGAACTCACGGGGTTCACGCCGCATGGCATCTTCGAGGTATGGCTGAAATTCGGGGTAGAGTTGCTTGTCGGGGCTTGTGAGATCGAAGTCACGCAGGTCGAGCCATTGGTCGGGAAAGTCCTGAAAAAAACGATCGGATTTGGGGTTGTTGAGTAGCCGGTCGGCCGCAGCTCTCAAGCCTTGTGGATCATTCAGAGTCCCTTCCTTGGCGGCGGCGAGCAGTGCATCATCGGGACAAGAGTTCCACAAGAGGTACGACAGTCGGCTCGCGATGGAGTAACCATCAAGCTCTCCGATCGATTCATTGAGGAATAGGAAGTCCGGGCTGAGCAACGCGGTGCGATAACTCTCCAGTAACGATTCTTCAAACGATGCTCCCTCTTGGAGACGCGCGTCGGCAATCGCGGCATACCGCTGGACTTCGGCGTCGGAGACAGGACGCCGGAATGCTCGCGGTAAGAAGGTCGCAAGAAGTCGACGGGTATCTCCTGCCGGATCGTCGGACATCGTAGCTCCCGGAATCAATCGCCCCGGACCATTCGAGGCTCCTCTCGCCTGGCGAAACGATTTGGGGCGATGGGGTTTGGGAACCTCGGGGGCCAACTTGTGGAACGGGATAATCGGTAAGTTCCCAAAGAGGTGGCGGTGACTGGCTGGTGGCCATTCGTCATAGAGTGGCCCAGAGACTACCAACTTGTCGATGGCGATTCCTGCGCCGGAGTAGGCTTGAATCTGTCCCTGAGAAAAGTAAACGTGAGCATCCAGAAACGACGCCCCTGCGGCTCGCAGATGGTTCTCTTCTGTCGGTGAGATATCAACGACCAGCTCCGAATACGTCGGTTTCAAACTGGGTGCGTCGACGAATCCGAGCAGTCGACTCCCGCAGTAGACTCCAACGGACCCAGATCGTGGCGAAGGCTTCACCTCCCCTTTCTCCCACCAATAGGACCAGGCCGAAACCCCGATCTGATACCGACCGGGATGCACCGGAGCAAAGTTAAAGCGACCGGCAAACGACTCACCAAAGGTCCGTGTCATGCCGACTGTCGAACCTTCTTTGAAGACTCCATCCTTCTCAGCCTCGCCCAGGCCCTTGTACTTCCCACCAAACGACCACTTGCCTCCGGGATACTTCCCATCGTCATTCGTTGCCGATGGCATGGGGAATTTCGACTCGTCGTACTTCATGTCCGGCGTCAGCATGATCGCATCGCCGCCACCCATGAGGACTTTGTAGTCGTACTGCTGGTTCGCATAGAGCGTTCGTCGCTCGACTTCCGGGGGGACCGACCACTTGGCGACTGCCGCATTGAGAGCCTTGTCGATTGCTTCGGAGTATTTCGCAAGCAAGACCGGCGAGAAGTCCAAGGCGGCCGCGGTCTTGGTGAAGCCATCAGCTCGACCGTCATCTGGCAGCAAGGCTTGCACTTCAAGCCAGGGGACGTCGAGTAAGTCACGCAACGTGTTCTCAAACTCCGTACGATTCATCCGTCTCACCACGCGGCGACCATTGCTTTCTCGCTGTTGGAGTTCCTCGGTACTTAATGCCTGACTCAGCCATCCGAGAACGGGTTTGATTTCTTCGGCCTGTGGTCGTTCCGAATCCTTTGGCGGCATCTCGCCCGACTGGATACGATCGTGAATGCGAATCCATTGCAGATAGGACTTCGCGTCGCTGAGATTGAGAGTCTGAGAAGAGAGATCCAATCCCCCTTTCTTCGACTGCGCATCATGACAGTCAATGCAGTGTGTCTCGAAGAACGACATCACGTCGCCCGGGACTTCCGCCGCTGAAAGCGAGCGAACCGCCCAAATGCACATCGCCACCACCCCGACCCACCGAAACTTTCGAGACAACCCGGGTTCCGTTCGCCCCTCGATTTCAGGATGAGAGGATTTACGACGGCAAGTCATCAATGTCTCCCTTAGTTGTCATGATCTTGATGTGCAAGGCACCAGGTCCGATCCGCTCTACTGCCACTTTCGCTCACTGCTGGAGAGACGCAGCTCCATTAGGGATTTCCGGGGTGAACGCCGTCTCCTTGACGAGATCCCGTTGGCGACGTCGATGGCACGGTGGACATGTTTCGGCCCTTTTTCGACTTCTCGGTTCGACCCGCTGAACTTTTCTTACTCAGCTTCGTGACGAGTGTAACATCAGAAGTGTTTGATAGAATACTCTTGGCCTCGACCGTTGAACACTGTCGTTCTTCGTTGTCCCCCGTCTCTGTCGTACCGAATACAAGGTGTCCTATGCCTGCCGCTCTTTTGAGGTTTTCGCTGTTGTTGATGTTCGGTCTGTTCTCCGTCTCTCCCCTTGTCGGGCAAGTTCCTTCGGAGATTGGTGACTGGCCCCAATGGCGAGGCCCCGATGCGAATGGTGTCAGCCGGGAAACAGGACTACTCAAGGAGTGGCCCGAAGGAGGTCCTAAGGTGCTCTGGAAGGTCGACTCCGTCGGAGTTGGCTATTCGTCAATCGCAGTCAAAGGGGATCGCATTTATACCCTCGGAGACTTGGATGGGGTCGAGCAGGTTCTCTGTCTCGACGCAAAAGACGGGAGTGTCGTTTGGGCAAGTCAGCCGGGACAATTGGCTCAATTGCTTTCCACGCGAATCGAGAAAGAGTTCCAACAACTCGACAAGAATCAGGACGGCAGGATCGACGAGAGTGAGGGACTGGCCCGCTTCGGATGGGACTTCACAAAGTATGATCGGGCTCTCCCGGAGGTCGATGTCAACGAACTGGCCAGCAAGCGAGTGACTGCGCTCATCCAGCAGATTGATGCCAACGGCAATGGCCAAGTCGAGTTCTCTGAAGGTTCGTCGCTGTTTCGCGACCGATTCGAACGGATGGACACTGAGGACAAAGAGGTCGATGCCACAGCGCTTGCGGCTCGTCGCGCTGTCGCCTACTTGAATGATCTCGACGCCAATGGCGATAAGAAGTTGAGCAAGGAAGAAGTCCGCCGATCAGCACTTGAGCGACAGTTTGGGCGGATCGATCAGCGTGACCCGAACACCAATAAGGGAGACGACCTGCTGACTGCGGAGGAAATCGAACAGGCCTTGATCAAGCATGAGCCCGGACGAGACGGAGTCGTCACTCTCAAGGAGATGGTGAGTTTCTACGTCCGGGAGAAAGTTTCTGGTGATGGCGAGTTGTCACAGAACGAATTGCGATCGGCTTTCGGAGGGTATCGGAATGGCATGGGAGACGGCCCGCGCGGGACACCCACCATCGACGGTGAGCGTCTCTACATCGAAGGGGGAAACGGAGACGTTGCCTGCATGAATGCCGCAACCGGCGAGACGATCTGGCACCTGAACCTGACGTCCGAGTTCGGCGGGCGGACTCCCGGTTGGGGATATTCTGAATCGCCACTTGTGGTCGGGAAAATGGTGGTCGTCACCCCGGGTGGGCAGCAGGGGACAATCGTCGCCCTCGACAAGATGACTGGAGAAAAATTGTGGCAAAGCAGTAGCGTCACCGAAGGGGCCCACTATTCGACGCCGGTCCTCGCGACGATTAACGGAATCCAGCAGATCGTCCAGTTTGGAAACGCCAGCATCTTTGGTGTCTCGCTGGAAAACGGTCAGCAACTCTGGAGTTACAAAGCTCCCGCCAACGGCACCGCAAACTGTTGCTCGCCGATAGTCGACGACAACCATGTCTTTGCAGCCAGTGCGTACGGTACGGGTGGCGGACTTGTGAAGGTCAATCGCACCGGTGACTCTCAAACTGCTGAAGAGGTTTACTTTGAAAAGAAGTTGCAATGCCATCATGGCGGAATCGTCAAGATTGGCGACTTCATGTACACCTGCGGCGATGGGCCGCTCACCTGCGTGAACTTCAAGACCGGGAAGATCGCCTGGCAGGCCCGCTGCGTCGGTAAGGGGTCAGTCGTTGCGGCCGATGGCATGCTTTATGTCTTAAGCGAAGGACACCGCGTGGCACTGGTCGAAGTGACCCCCGAAGAATACCGGGAGCATGGCACCTTCGAGATTAGCTCGCACGGTCGACCTTCATGGGCCCACCCTGTCGTTGCTGGCGGCGTACTCTACATTCGCGATCAAGAATCGCTCACCGCCTACGACATCC
>JAWKTT010000068.1:0-9798 GCA_041398965.1 Planctomycetaceae bacterium
CTGTCCCCGGCGTGAACAACTCCCGCTGACCGACCCCCGATTCATTCCCGACGACATGCACGACGCCGTTGGCGATCACCGCTCCCCGGATATCATCGGTCTCCAGTTGCGGCGACGACCACTGCAACTCCCCCAGAGCAACCGGCCCCGCCGCGCGCAGACCCGAACCACTCCACCCGGCCAGCGCCAGCACCAGAGCAACAATCCGCCACCACTCGCCACCACACCGATTCACCAAAGCTCCCCCCAATTTCAGAACCAATCCCAGCTTATCCCCACCCCCACCCCCTGTCCACAACATTTCGACCTACTCATTCTCTGCCGGGAGACTCTGCGGGCAATCTGCCGCCTTTTTCGCTCTTGCGAGTCGATCCGCCCAGAAGGGACCAGCGAACAGGAACAGGAATGGCGGGGTTGGGTGGCGTAGCCGCAAGATGGCCGTTACGGAATCGCGTTGTCAGTCGTTGACGTGGGGGAGAAAGCTGTGCCAGATGGCATAACGTCCGTCGGTCAACTGCCGCACGATCTGTGGATTTCGAGCGGGCTTTGACGGTTCACGAAGGAGATTCATCCGGGCTTCTTTCGGCGTCCTCCCCCCCTTGCGAACATTGCAGTCGACGCAGGCACAGACGATGTTTTCCCAACTCGTCGGCCCACCACGACTGCGAGGCATGACGTGGTCAAGGCTGAGTTGCTGAGTCGGAAACCGAACTCCGCAATACTGGCAACAGTGTTCGTCCCGCAGGAAGATATTCCGTCGGTTGAACTTGACCACATTGCGAGGGAGTCGATCGTACTTTTGCAGCCGAATAATTCGGGGGACCTGAATCGAGAAGTTGACCGCACGAATCCAGTCGTCGTCGTCCCCTTCGCCCAGGAGCACCTTCATCTCGGACATTTCCTGCCACGAATCGAAGTCGTAGTTGACGTATTGACCTTGCTCGCAGTGAATGACTTCGGCGAGGTTTTTATAGAGCAGGCAGAAGGCTCGACGGACAGAGACGACATGAACCGCCTGATAGTTGCGGTTGAGTGCCAATACCGCGACCTGCATCGCACCCGAACGATGGTCTGTCGGAGAAAGTCCGATTCCCTGCGTCCCGGCCGTTGTGGCGAAGCCCAGGCTGCCGGTCGCAGTCTTCTGGATCATCTCCCACCTTCCCTCTCAGAGAGTGTCTGAAACATCAACTTCGGAGGTCAGGTGATTCTAAGCTCCGACTGCTCTGGAGACAACAGAACCTTGATAAAGGTTCTGTAAATGTGTGCAGAGAGTCGACACTTTCGCCCGACCATGAAGCGTGGGGGAAACGGGGGCGCTGCGAGAAGCTACTGTCGCGGGAGGTCGTAGATTTCGTTGACGTCGAGGACCGTGCTGTTCGACTCGAAGAGGCGATGGATGGCCTGCTTGTGAAGTTTCATCTTCCCGCCCCCGATGCCAATCGCACCATAGCAGAGAACGTCACCCTGCATCGCGGCACGGTCAGTCACTTTGATCCCTTCGAGACCCACGGGGGGGACGGCATTCAGGTCGATGGCGACTTTGAGGTCGCCCCATTGTTGACGTTCCTCCTGCGACAAGAACTGCACACCAGCGGCACCGGCGGCGAGCAGGAGTTGTGTCCCTGCGGCGAGTGACGCAATTGCCGAGGGGGTCGATAGACTCGGGATCACTTTCGCATTGGGAACCGCAGTTCGAATCCGTTCGCACGATGCCTCCGCCCGTTCAATCGACCGCGACGCCACGACCACCTCGGCCCCTTCGCGAGCCAAAATGCGTGCTGCTCGTTCGCCAACGGGGCCGGTCCCTCCCAACACAACCGCACGGGTGTTCGAGAGTGTCAGGTGACTCGCCGCAACTCGCACAGCAGCGGCAGCGGTCGTGTTTGAGCCGTTGGAGTCCAGCATGACCGAGACGGTGAGCGGCGAGAAGAGGGTTTTCCAAACCTTCTTCAGCACGGCTTCCCCCGCGGCCATGTCGCTACCGCCGATGAAGATCGCACTGTGCGAGAGATCGGCAGGCCCCCGTGTGAACATGAGTCCGTGAACGAGCCCCATGACGTTTTCCGGGGTGACGCCTCCATAGGAGAATATCTCATCGACCCCCGCATCGACCGCGACGACACGGTCGAAGACGCTCGGCATCGCGTCGGTATCGAGTTGAAGAAGGATGCGCTTCACGACAATCCCGGGCAATCGAACTTGGACGAAAAGGGGACATTGAAACGCGCCGATGAGACCGGCAGCTAAACGAAATCAACACGTTTAGCCGCCGGTTCCACCGGCGCGCGAGCGATCCATCAATACGGGGTGTCCCCGTCAGGCGAACGACTAGGTTCCTGCGAACGGGTGCTTAGCGGTGTCCTTCTTGGCCACCATTTCGTCGGCGCTCGGCTCGTTCTTCATGGCGCGTTGAATCGACAATTTAGTCGCTTCGTAGTTGTACTCAAGAATCTTCGCATCATCGGCAGCGTCCCAGTGAATGAACACTCCACAGACAATGACGAGGTTCTCGGCCTGATCCTTCGGGATGGTTCCGTCGGCAACACAATCGGCAACAGCCTTGGCGACGGCGTACTGAGCGGGGCCGAACATCTGGACCGCTTGTTTAGCTCCCTTGATGGTGACCTTCGAGATCATCACGGTCGCTGGCTTAACGGCCAAGTTTGGCTCGAGGACGGCCAGCAAGTTGCTGTGACCTTCCGACTGCCGAGCGAGGGCGTTGGCAAAGGCGACCCCAGCAGGGCCGGACTTATCGCCAATGATGAGGTCGATGTGGGCGATCTCGTTGCCATCGCCAACGAGGGCTTCTCCGATACTGAACGACATATGGTCTGCTCCTGGTGTCTCATGAACGGTTAACAATCCGCATACGAACCGTTAACATCAGGCTCGATCGGCGGTGGACAGGATTCCTACGATACCGCTTGTCCCCGAATTTTCAACGACTGCGGGTCACTCTCACTGAATTCTCTCGAACTCCTCCTGCTTTTTCGGGGAGTTCGCGTGAAAACTTTGCGAAGTTTTCCCAGTGGAAGCGACGTCACGGCATCGGCCTTTCCTTTTTCTCTTAACAGATCAACATCGCGAGGCACAGGACAATGATCCGCGTTGAGGTCGAAGAACGCGGACTCGCCGGTTCGGAATTGCTGATCGTCGGGACGAGTGCTCGGGCGGCTGCGTTCTCGGCACTTCGGGCCGGACTCTCCCCCATTTGCGTCGATCAGTTTGCGGATCGTGACTTGCTCGCCGTCTCCCCGACGACGCAGCTCGAATGTATTGTCCAAGATCTCCCCGCGATTATGCAGCAGTTCGCCGGGATGCCGATCCTTTATACCGGCGGACTCGAAAACCATCCCGAAACATTGGCGTTACTCGAGCAGTTCGGACCACTCCTCGGAAATCGTCCCGACGTCATTCGTCAGGTTCGCGACCCACAGCGGATTTGCGAAGCCATCAAAGCGGTCAAGATGCCGTACCTGGAAGTCCTCGATCAGGACTCCCCGCCACCACCGGATGGAACCTGGTTACTTAAGCCGCTTCGCTCGGGGGGTGGGCGTGGCATCGTCGTCTGGGATGAACGGGCTGTCGATTCGCCAACGTTGCAAGAGCCGCACTACTTTCAGCAGTATGCCCAAGGAACCCCTTGCTCTGCCGTCTTTATCGCCCGAGACACGATTGGCGACGTCCGCTTCGTCGGATTGACGGAACAACTCATCGGCGAATCCGCTTTGAACGCAGAACCCTTTCAGTGGTGCGGCAACGTCGGCCCCGTCGGACTCTCGCTCCCAGCCGAAAGCGGAATACGACGTCTCGGAAACTTCTTTAAGTGGAAGTTCAAACTCAAGGGTCTGTTCGGCCTCGACTTTCTGGTCGATGGCGACACCGTCTGGCTCACCGAAGTGAACCCGCGATATCCCGCCTCCCTGGAGATACTGGAGTTTGCGACAGGGCAGGCTTTACTGGCCGATCACTGCGACTGCTTTGAGGGGATCATCTCCGTTTTACAAATGCCCCACTGGACCCCTTCCCCCGAACCGGCCCTCGCTAAGGGGGTGCTGTTTGCCGAGCGCTCGTCGCAAGTGAACATCAAGGTCCCGATCTCGGGTGATGGATTCCGTACCTGGCCCCGCATGGCCGATGTCCCCCCCGCCGGCTCGCATATCCAGAGAGCAACCCCCCTGTGCAGCCTCTTCGCCACAGGAACCAGCACACAGATGTCCAAAGAGAACCTCTTCTCCTTTGCCAATTCCCTCCAGTCCCGCTGACATCGCCCCCCCGAGTGACGTCCGTTAGTCATCGGTCAACAGACCAGTCGCACAGACATGACGATCTGTGCGGGGAGAGTACCGTCCGTGTCTGCACTTCGTGTGCCTGCATGGGAATTGTCGGTGACATCTGTCGAGGCCGGAACGTTGACCGGATGGACCGCGGACGACGCAGATTCGGCGGATATTCGCCGATCGAGGACGATCGACGGGAACTCTGGACGAATGGGCAACGGAGAGACGGCAGCTCAAAGGAAAAAGGGGAACCACGGATGACGACGGATGGAGAAGGATGAAAGGACGGATTCGGCTTACGACCAGCCGCCCCCCTTTTCAAATCCGTGTGCATCCGTCCTTTATCTGTCTTCATCCGTGGCTCCCTGATTGAGCCGGAGCCGCGTCGTCGTGAGTTGGAAGTCTCTGAGTCGCCCTCTTCCCTTCTCGAAATCCGCGAACATCCGCCAAATTCGCGTCATCCGTGGTCCATCCTGAGTCGCCCAAAGATTCCACCGACAATCGAGACGCACACACGCACTTCGTCCTTCCACAGGTCGTGGTTGACATCACGGGGCACCATGACGCATGATGCTTTCCGAGCCACCTTCGCCACAGGAGAGACGTCATGCACCTGGGAAACATCCAAGCCGCTGCGGGACGATTACAGGAGGCGTTAGAAGCATTGCAGCTCAGTTGGCAAAAGACCGCGGACGCCTGGCACGATGAACGGAGCCAGTTCGTCGAAGAGAAACAGCTTCGCCCCTTGGCCGAGCAGGTCATCATCACCGTCCCTGCCATCGGCCACATGTCCCAAGTTCTCGCCACCGCCGCCCGCGAGCTGAACGAATAGCCTCGGTGATGCGCCACACCCAATACTGTTCCGCACAGCGATTGCAGAGGCGTAGCCGACGCGAGGCTCCTTCTCCCCCGTGATCGAAGTGCTGATCGACGTGCGACTTCAGCCGGCGTGCTAGCGGAGGAGAAGATTGGAATGAGAGAGCGTCGACAGTGGGGGAGAGGGAGAGATGTGGTTCAACCCTCATCGCAAGAATCGTGTCGAACGGTATTGGCCTCGCACGCCACTGCGGGGACCACGGCAAAGTCACCTCTTTCGGGGGCGAATGAAGTACGCGACCAGGGCCAGTCCGATCAAGAGGGGCAGAAACACTCTTGGACGGCGGACGGTCAGGAAGATGAGGATCATGCTGCCGACAAACGTCCAGGGGGAGACGTTCGCCCAGGCCGCAGCTCGGTTCTTGGTCGGCAGGGCGACCCAGAACGCTCCGAGTAAGAGGCCCATCCGCAGACTCGCGGCATAGAAGCCCTCTTCAGAGGAGCTGCCACTCCCGAAAGCCCAGACGGCGGCACCCAACAACAGGAAGATCGCCGCCAGCACTCCCACGAGCGAGCGATTGACGGCAATCTTTCCATCGGACATCAGCACAAGCCTTTCGCGTCACACGGAAACCACACCGTACAACGGACATCCTTGTCCGTCGAATTGTTGTGGACCATCACTCTCTGGGCATATCGAAGAAGGGTCCAAGACACTAAGGGGCCAGCCAAGCGGGGGCGAGGCTGGTCGCTTCGGCAGTGGGCATTTCTTTCGGAAGTGGCAAGGTCACTTTGCCTGTGGCGACCCATTCACAGCCTCGGGTGACGAGGGCATGAAAGGCGTTGTCTCGCATCGGCCAGGTCTCCGGGTTCTGTCCGCCGCCGACGTGACCTAACACCGTCGTAAAGACCTTCCCTTCTCCATAAGGAATCCACCAGACCATGGGCTCGTGGTCGCCGGTCCCCCGTTGATCGGAAGATGACAAAGCGGTCGCCAGAATGTGCATCTGCTGAGCGGGGCCACGCTGGCCGTGGTACAGTTCGTCAGCAGGATGCAGCCATTCAACCGGGAAGCCCTCCATCACCGGATGCTTCTTGTCCCGGACCACAACCGGATACGACCACTGCGGCCCATGACCTGCTCCCGGTCCTTCCCCTTTAGGGACTCGCTTTTCTTTGCCGTCGTTGTCGAGGACGAGACGATCACCGAAAGCGGCTGGTCGCCAGGCGAGGCCGATCATCTTGTTCCATTCGGCCCAGTCGGGGAAAGGGTTGTTGGCGGCATGCACGTTGACGACTCCGCCCCCTTTCGAGACAAACTCTTCGAAGGATTTGCGAATGTCTTCTGGCCAGGTCTCGCCGTTGTAGTTACTGAGGACAACGTTGTAGGCCGACCATTGCGGACGAAAGCCCCCCCACGCCTGCGGCTTAGCCCCCTTGGGGGGTGTCGTGACGACGAAGACATCGAACTTCCCGGTGGCTTCGAGCATCTGCTTGAGATACGGGGTTGTTCGTTGCCAGTCGTGGTTGTTTTGACCATCGACGATCAACACTTTGATCGTCTCATTGGCGTGGATCGTGCCGGTCACTCCCAGCATCAGTGCCAGGCAGGATATCAATCGCAGTGTCCCTCGCAGCATGTCGAAGTCTCCTCAAAGGTTCTCGAACAGGGGTCGATCATGATTTCGATCCGGGGAACAACATCTCCGTCGCTCGCCCTCATCAGATTACCGCACCGACTCCCCGAAAGCGAACCGAACCAAACGGGAGATGACAGTTCTCCCAAGGTGCATGCCCCATCCCCACCGGTTTCCAGTCAGCAGGTGTCGACTCCCGTTTGCGGGCAGCAGCGGTAACCCTTGGCGTGCATCCCTTTGCGAAGTTGTTAAAGTGATGGGCAATCTTTCTGATGCCTGCTGTTGACAATCTCTGCTGCTTGCGTGGGAGTGTTCTGGATGCCGATTAAGGTCCGCTGTCGTGGCTGTGAAAAAGTGCTCAACGCCCCCGACAAGGCGATGGGGAAAGTCATTCAGTGTCCCAACTGTGGGACCAAACTGAAGATTCCTTCCGCACCCGCCGGCGGAGCAAGTGCCAGTGACGACGATGCCCCCTCGGCTCCCCGACCCAAGAAACCCGCTGCAAAACCGAAAGGTCCCGCTCCAAAGTCGCGAAAGCCCCAAAACAGCGGTGATGGAGACGGATTCCTCGGCAACCTCGATATCGACAACTTTGATCTTGAGGACGAAGAGAGCCAGATTTGCCCCTACTGTGCGGCTGACATGGACGAGGAGGAAGAGGTCTGTCGCAAGTGCGGCATGAACGTCGTCACCGGTCAGAAGGATGAAAAGGTCTCCCGAAAACTGGCCCGTCGTGGACCCGATCCCGACAAGTTCTGGAGCGAAGCCTGGAAAGACCCCTGGGAGTTTACCCTGAAGTACAAGCCGCTCGTCTGGCGAACGGCTCGCACCTGGACCCTGTTCCTGTTCATTGCCCTTTCATCACTGGTGATTCCGTTCATCTGGAATCTTCCCGGAACCGAGTCGGCCCCGGCCCCCGTGGCGGAAGGAGAGGTGGTCCGGGAAGATGCATTGGCTGAAGTTCCTGTGGCGTGGATCTTCTGGGGGGCCGTTTCGGGCATCTTCGGGCTCGGAGTGACCGGTTGGTACTGGGCCCTTTCGCTCAAGATCATACAAGCGACGATGGCTCGGGAAGAGATCAACACCGACCGCGTCCACGTCGACATGTTCGACTCGCTCGCCCTCGGCTTTCGCACGGTCTTCTGGCCTTACGTGATGATGGCCCCAGCGTTGCCGTTTATCCTTCCGTTCGCGATTGTCTTCTCTGGAGCATTCGTTTCGGTGACGGAAATCAATGGACCCGTCGCAGTTCAGATATTTTTCAGTAGTGTCTTCCTCATCACACTGGCCGTATGTGCTGCAGTGATCTATCCCTTCTTTCCACAATCGCTCGTCCACATGAGCACGAGCTATCGGTTCAAGGCGTGGATCTTGTGGGAACAGATGAAGATTCTCGTCAAGAACTTCCCAGCCACTTTGTACTGGTGGCTGGTTGCCGTTGCGGTGCATCTCCCCTTTGTCATCTTGCTGGTCCTTGGAGTCATCTACGCCAGTCCACTGATTAAGTGGTACGTCGAACTCATTGCCGAAGCGGTCGCCTGGATGCTGGGTGAAGGGGGTGTCATTGAAGGGACACTGCAAATTCCCGGTCTCTGGTTCCGACTCGTCCTCATCATGGCGTCGGTGTTTATCGTGCTGCCCATGGTGGCCATTTTGGCAATCGCGATGGCGTTCCCGTCTGTGTTTACGATGCGGCTGACCGGCCTGTACGGCTACTATCGTCGCGAGACGCTCGACCTCGTCACCAACATGAAGCGCGGAACCGTCGCCGGTTTCTGGGTCCGCTTCCTGGCTCGTATGATCGATGTCACCATCATTCAACTGTTTTCCATGCTCACGTTCGGCATCTGGCAGATTCTGGTCCGCATCGATTTTCCGATGGGGATTTACTTCGGAGCGATGGCGTTGGCCGCATCGAACCTGGTGTTCGCATCAATCGCTGGGGCCAAGAGTAAACAGGCCCCGATGGTCAGCATTCTGCTGGGGGTGGCTTGCATGATCTCCCTGATTTTTGCCTCGGCGTTCGGGCAACCCCTCTTCGCATTGTTTTACCTCGGGTTCAGCATCATCTTGTCTCTCTACAACTACTGGATGTACTTCGTCATCAACGAAGCGTCCACCGGTCGCTCGACCATTGGCAAAGAGGCGTTTGGTCTGGAAGTGCAGAAAATCGATGGGGCACAGCTCGACGTCAAGGAAGCCTCGCTACGGCATCTGGGGCGGTTCTTGTCTGACATCCTCTTCAGCATTCCCTATGTCATCGCTGCCTTCTCTCCAACCAAACAGGCGATGCACGACTCGATGGCGAAGACGCAGGTCGTCTTCCGTGGCGACCGGGACTGACGGCTGATGACGATCTCGGATGCCAATATCGCCGGGCGACTTGCCGCAGCGGCCAGCCGCTGGCCACAACAGCCAGCGGTCATCGCTCCTGCCGGTCGCAAGGCCGACGGTCGCGCCCTGTATTCGCGTTGGACCTTTGCGGAACTCGAACAGGAAGTCGAACTGCTGACCGCCGGACTCCGACAATTCGGCGTGCAGCAAGGTCACAAACTGGTCCTGTTTGTCCCCTTCAGTCGAGAGTTCATCGCCCTCACCTTCGCCCTCATGCGGACCGGGGCCACGCTCGTGCTCATCGACCCCGGCATGGGCCGAACGAACATTTTCGATTGCCTCAAGGAAGTCGACCCCGATGGCTTCATTGCCATTCCGATGGTCCATGCCGTTCGGTTGTGGAAGCGACGCCTCTTCCCCCACGCGAAGCTCAATGTCACGGTTGGTCGCCGCTGGCTCTGGGGCGGGGCTACTTATCATAGCCTCAAAAAGCTTGGTGCGACTGGGGGGAATCTTGCGCCGCTCCCACCATCATCGGCCACCGACCGGGCCGCTATCATCTTCACTTCAGGAAGCACCGGCCCCCCCAAAGGGGTCGTCTACGAACATGGGATGTTCGACGCTCAAGTCGATTTCATCCAGTCACATTACGGCATCGAAGCGGGTGACGTCGACCTCCCGGGGTTTCCCCTCTTTGGCCTGTTCAACGCGGCCATGGGGGTGACCACTGT
>JAWKTT010000069.1:0-7541 GCA_041398965.1 Planctomycetaceae bacterium
AGATGTCAGACACGAGGCACTCGAAGCCGGGGAGGAGTTCGGGGTGAGCGAGGGTTTGATTCGCGGTGAGGATCACGGGGCCTTGTGTCTGTTGATGTACGGTCACCGTCCGGCTGCGGGGCATCACGGTCCAGACGATTTCGCAGCCCGCCTCTAACCACATCTGCACTTTGGCTTCGATTTCATAGGCGACATCGTGCGGGGAGATCACTTCGACCGCCAAGTTTGGAGCCACCTGGATGTATCCCGTCGGTGACACGACCGGCAACCGCTCACGGCTCACGAAGGCCACGTCCGGCTTTCGCACCATGTCGGGGGCGTCCGGGAAGCAGCGGAATCCTGCATCGACGGAGAACAGCCAACCGCGCTTCATGGGGGTGATAAACGGATTCAGGCGGACGAGAATCTGACCCGCAATCCAACTTGATTCTCCGCTTATCTGCAACTCCAATAACTCACCGTCGACCAACTCATACGTCCGCCCATCATCGGGCAGCGCGAGTAAGTCGTCGGGAGTGAGTCGGGTGACTTCGGCAACGCTCATCGGAATCTCCAATCAAACAGCAATCGTCCCCCGATTGTATCATCACCATGCCAGCAAGGTGAAGAGAAACCCGCTGCAATCCCACCGCCGTTCAGTTCTATCAGTTACGAACGCCCCCTTGTGATTCCAGTTTCCAGCAAGGACAGACTCACACTAGCGAAACGGCGTAAGCGGTCCGGTCGCGCGGCGGATGCGGCTCGATACTGGCACAGCGTCACCCACATTCAACGGAGGGCTTGCGCCCTTCCGCTCGTAAAGGGGATGACACCCTGTATCTATGGTCCAGATTCAAACACGAAAAGTCCGTCTCTCAATCGAGCAGCGACATCACCATGCCGCTGCGGATTTTCGGATCGAACCACGTCGACTTCGGCGGCATGAAGCGATTCTGTTCACACACGGCGATGAACTGCTCCATGGTCACCGGGGCAACCGAGATGGCCAAGGCGTAGTCCCCAGCATCGACCTGCTGGCGCAACCAGGCAGAGTCTTTGTTTCCGCCGACAAAATTGATTCGCTTGTCACGGGCATCGGCAATCCCGAGGGCGGCATCGAGGAAGTGACGTTGCAGGATGTCTGAATCAATCGACTCGGCTGCGTTCTCGGGGTCAAACGTCCCAGCTTTGGGCGTCAGTTTGTACCATGTGCCGGGGAGATACAGGCCGATCTCGTGGATTTGTGATGGTCGATACGCCGGTTGATCGCCGACGGTCTCGATCGTGAAGTTGGCTCCCAGCTTTTCGAGCAACTCGTCAGCCGAAACGCCGACATCTTCAACCAAGCGGTTATACGGTTCGAGTCGGAGCCGAGCGGTCGGGAAGAAGACGCAGAGGAAGTCCTCCTTCTTCAACGCGGCTGCGGCGGCACTCCGATGGTTGCCGTCGGCGACGTACGCTGCCGGTTCTGCTGCGAGGAGCGATGTCAGTTCCTGCTGTGTTGGCGCATCTGTGACGAGCCATACGCGATGGACGTTCCCGGCTTCGTCGGTGGCGGCGAAGTCTGAGTCGCGGCTGTCGGCGACCCGTTCGAGCGATTGCAGCATCTGGCCAGTCTTGTCCTGGACGGCACAGTTGACGTTGCCGATGTAAGCACTCGTCTTCGCAATGAGCCGTGCTCGACCATCTGCCTTTTCCTGTCGAATCCCTTCGTTGCGAACGATCGTTCCATCGGGGGTGGCGTCGGTCCGAATTTCGGAGGTTCTGGCACATCCGCCGAGTCCGATTTGCCGGACATCAGGACGTTTGGGGGAGACCACTTCGTAGACGAACAGGGCGTTGTCGACGACGTGAGTGAGGGGGCTGTCGACCAGTTTATTCATGTTGACGAGCGACCGATCGAGAGCTTCCGGGGAGCCATCTTCGAGGATCGTGTCGAAGTTCGGATCATCGCAGTGCGACATCGTAATCGTCAGCACGCAATGGGGGCGGGCTTGAATGATGTCCCAAATCTCGCGGTCGCTTTGGAACTCGTCATAATTCGGGGCACTGATCTGTTGAGCCGCGCTCGCGTCGACAGGGACAAGGGCGCGGGGAATCGGTCGAATGGTAACCATGGTCGTTTCTCCAAGTGTGAGGGACCGGCGATTTATCAGTTTCGAAAGCGAAATGCAAATGGTCCCAAACCCTCTGCCTGCGTCGGAGGGACCGATCATGTCGCAGCGGGATTCCCACGACGCGGTCGAGGGGCTTGGGGGGAAGATGAAATGTGTGACGTGTTGCGATCAGTACCGGGGGACGCTGGTGTCGATGGTCTGTGACCACTCGTCGATGCCGCCAGCCATGCTACGGGCGTTGGGGAAGCCGTTCTGCCGCAGGAATCCGGCGACTCGCAAACTCCGCCCGCCATGATGACAATGGATGACCACCAGTTTCTGTTGATGCTCTTGCAACTCTCCGAGCCTTTCGCGGGTCTCGCTCATGGGGAGCAGCGTCGCTCCGGCGATGCGGCACGTCTCATATTCGTCCGCCTCACGGCAATCAATCAAGGCAAAGTCGGCCCCTTCATCCAGGAGCGACTTCACTTCTGTACAACTGATTTCGATCGGGAAAGAGGTGCTCATGGTTGAGTTTCCGGTAAAATCTGGTGAGAGTCGCGAAACATCGCAAGACAAGCCCGTGTCGTACGAATAGGGATTCAGAGGGTAACGAGCCACGTCTTGCTCGCAAGTGTGACGCACGGCGGCGGTCTCGGTCGAGCAGCGACTTGAACAGAACATCGACGATGCGGGCTTCCTGTTTGACGCGTCGTGTGAGAGACTACGAGCCTCGTGAAGCGCAACCGATGTGGTGATGTCGCGAGAGATTTTCCGGCGAGCGATGAACGCTCAGTTTCTGATGACAAATATTGGACGAAAGCACATGTCTGCACCTGCACCTGATGCATTGGCCGCTCCCAAACGGGATTCCGTTGAGAGCGTGATTCTCGTGTCGTATCCGAAGATTGTGTTTCTCTGGCCGACTTACCTGGTTTCGATCGTTGCGGCCATCTACATGCATGTCGCTACGGGGTCGGCACGTCTTACGGTTGAGGCGGGCATGGGAGGCTGGGCTATCGGATGGACGTTTCTCATCCTGCTTTCGCTCAACCTCGTGGTGATCAGCTTCGATTTCCCGCGGACCACGTCGTTGACGCTGTTTTTTGTTTGTGTGGCACTTGGTTTGGGGGGAGCGTTGTTAGTGGTCTATTTCCCGGAATTCCTCCCGACCATCAGGGCCTACATCCTGTCCGTGGAGCCGGTCGCGAATGCAACGTTCTATTACATCTTTGCGGCAGTGATGACGTTCATCTATCTCGGTGTGGCCATCAATCGGAAGTTCGACTACTGGGAAGTTCGCCCGAATGAGTTGCTGCACCATCACGGTTTCTTGAGCGACCTCGAACGTTTTTCGGCTCCGAATCTTCGGATCGACAAGGAGATCAACGACATCTTCGAGTACATCTTGCTCGGTTCCGGTCGTCTGACGCTGCATTCAAGCAACGAGAAGCGGGCGATCGTACTCGACAACGTGATGTGGATCAGCCAAAAGGAAAAACGCATCACCCGCCTGCTCGGTGCGTTGCAGGTCCAAGTTCGCCCTGAACAGGATATTTAGAGTTCATGGCTCAGAAACATCATGTCTCCCCCACTGGAAAGTCCTTCAACATAGGGGCGTCGACAGTGGGGGAGAGGGAGAGGTTGCTGTCGTGGACCGCAATCCGGGGCATGCACCCGACATCCCCGTACGGCGGTGCCCTATTAGTTCAGGTTCATCGTCATCAGAAACTCGCCATTGGTTTTGCTGCGGCGCATACGGTTGGTGAGGAGTTCCATCGCCTCGACAGGATTCATGTCGTTGAGAACGCGACGGAGCAGCCAGACCCGTTGCAGTTCGTCTTCGTGCATGAGTAACTCTTCGCGGCGAGTTCCCGACTTGTTGACGTCGATCGCGGGCCAAACCCGTTTTTCAACCATGCGTCGATCGAGATGCAATTCGGTGTTGCCAGTCCCTTTGAATTCTTCAAAGATGACGTCGTCCATTTTCGACCCGGTATCCACGAGAGCGGTCGCGATGATGGTGAGGCTCCCCCCCTCTTCCACCGCCCGGGCCGCTCCGAAGAACCGCTTCGGATGTTGCAGTGCGTTGGCATCGAGCCCCCCTGAGAGGATCTTCCCGGAGTTCGGACACTCTGTGTTATAGGCTCGAGCGAGACGTGTGATCGAGTCGAGAAAAATGACCACATTATGGCCATACTCCACCATGCGTTTGGCCTTCTCGCTGACCATTTCCGACACCTGAATGTGCCGACTCGGCGGCTCGTCGAAGGTGCTGGACACAACCTCACAGTTCGGCCCCTTCACTTGCCGTTCCATATCGGTCACTTCTTCCGGTCGTTCATCGATCAACATCACGATGACGTAACAATCGGGATAGTTCTTGAGGACCGCCTTGGCCATCATTTGGAGGAGAATTGTCTTCCCGGCCCGCGGAGGTGAAACGATCAACCCACGTTGGCCAAAGCCGATCGGTGCGACCATGTCGACTACGCGAGTGCTGAGCTCGCTCGGGTCGGTGGATAGAAAGATGCGATCTTTGGGGTGCAGTGGGGTGAGGTCGTCAAATGGCACCTTCTCGGGAAGCTTGTTCGGGTCTTCCCCGTTGATCGCTTCGACCCGCAGCAAGGCGAAGTAGCGTTCGTTCTCCTTGGGAGGCCGTACCTGCCCCGCGACCGTCGCCCCTTTGCGTAAGCCAAAACGGCGAACCTGTGAGGGCGAAACATAAATGTCGTCCGGACATGGGAGATAGTGATAGTCGGGACTGCGCAAGAAACCGAATCCGTCCGGGAGAATCTCGAGCGTCCCTTCGCCGAACATCAGGCCATTCATCTTGGTCCGCTCCTTCAGGATGCGGAAGATGAGGTCCTGTTTCTTCAGACCCATGTACTCGGCAATTTTTTCTTCCCGAGCGAGATCGAGCAACTCTTTCATGGTCATCCGTTGCAGGGCCGCAACGTGGAAGTCCCCCTGCTTCGCCGCTTCATAACGAATGTTCGACGCGGCCATCGCCTCTTCGTCGTCGTCTCCGTCGGCAGAAATTCCTCCGTTCGGGACGCTGCCATTCGTGGTCGACAGACTGGCTGCGGCAGGAGGGAGTTCTCGAGCCTCGCCGTCAGTGACAGTGGGTGACGTCGAAGAGGTGCTGTTGGTGCTGCGGGTCGTCTTGGCCATAGGAAAGACTGCTTCAAGTGAGTGAGGAATCCGACAGAAAGCCGGTACTCGAACGGACTTCAACGAACGTTGAACGGGGACCGTCAAGTGAAACGATAACAGGTAGGAGATCGGGATCATCAGACCGCGGCCGATGGTCGACAGCGGCGTTTCTTGTATTTCTAATGACGTGTGTGATTACGAACAATTTCGAGAGGAAGTCAGGCGGGAGCCTGAGCTACGGGACAGGTTTCAGGACGTTGGAACTGTGATGCCAGTTGAGGGAACCGGACGAGCAGTTCGGTCAATAAGTTCTGAGCCACTGCGTCGATTTCGGTATCGTTATGAACGACGATGTCAGCTGCCTGACGTTTCCGATCGAGTGGCCATTGGCTCGCTTCACGACGGGCGAATTCGTCCTGGCTCCAACCTCGCGACTGCTGGACCCGCGAGAGCCGCAATGACTCTGGCGTATCAACAAACACGATTAGATCGCAAATCCCGGACCATCCCGACTCCAGCATCACTGCGGCATCGAGCAGGATGAGGTCGACGTCGACTGCGGCTCGATGCTGGTCAATTCTGGCGGAGAGTCGACGGCGAATCTCTGGATGAACGATTGCTTCAAGTTGCAGGCGACGCTCGCGGTCGATCGGTTCGTTGCCGAAGACCAATTTCCCCAAGGTGGGACGCGACACGGCACCGTTTTTGTCGAAAATCGAATCGCCGAACGTTTGATGGAGTTGCGACTGAATCGCCGGCAACGCAAGGACGGCATGTCCCTCGCGATCGGCATCAAGGAGCACGCAACGCAGTCGTCGACCGATCGCCGCCGACAGGGAACTTTTCCCGGAGCCGACGCCGCCGACAAATCCAATCACAGGGACACGACAATCGTTCATGGCATGTTCAACCTCACTCGATTCGACACATCGCGGAGAGTGCCCGATCAACAAGTGCAGTGATGACAGTGTGGCAGGGGGTGACAGGGAAAGGCGTGGTCTGCAGGAAGTGGAATGCAAGGAGTGATTCGTGGTGGGGATGGACGGATCATCCGAAGGGGCAAAGCACAGAAGTCTTCGCATGGTCCTGCGGAGGATTTTGAACTGTTTTTGTGGGTGGTACCGAAAGGAATTTAGACGCTCACCCGCTGAAGGGAAGCGACAACATTGAGGAGTGAGGTGACGAAGTGGCGGGAGGGCTGAAGACTTTAGAGCGGGGAAACCTGTTCAACAGTGTGACAGCCCCCGAACTCTGAGACGAATCGTAACCTTCCGTCTCCCTTAATGCTGCCCAACCGAACGGGCGTTGTCAATCATCTGTTTGGAAAAATCCGTTTTCATCGAACTCTCTTCGCCAGTTCCCTTAGACACCCGAGCCCGAAAAGTTCGCCAATCGACTACCGTCCAAGCGGTCCATCACATGCGCCGCTCGATGGTCGTGCGAAACCCGACTCGACGGAGCGTGTCTATGTTTCCTCGTTGAAACGATCCGAGGCCTCATCGGAAATCTGACCTCCTTGATGCCAAAACCTTCCATCGCGTGGCAGCGAAAAGTCGATTCCATGGTTATGACGTTGACCCAGAAGACCTTCGTATCTCTGGCGTCCCTACTTCTTGGGTTGGGATTGCTGATGGTCTGCAGCGCAAGTATGACCGCGCGGCCGACCGAGTTTGAACAGGTCTATCTGGGGCGACAGACGTTGTTTCTCCTCATCGCCATCGGCTGTGCTGTCGTCGCGGGGTTACTCCCGGCTCGTTTCTGGATCAATGCCGCCCCTTGGCTATTTGCGTTGACTCTCCTGCTGTTGCTGATCACCTTGATTCCGGGAGTAGGGACTTCCGTCAATGGGGCACGACGCTGGTTAAGGCTCGGGGGATGGACACTACAACCTTCAGAACTTGCGAAGGTCGTCGTCCCGCTCGTCGTCTGCCGCGTGGCTGTTCGCTGTCGTGAGAATCGGGACTCTTCCCGACGTCAGATAGTCTTGCCACTCATTCCGCTAATCCTGGCAGCCCTGTTGATTCTCCCCGCACCGGACCTTGGAACGACGCTGTTTCTCGGCCTGAGCACGGCGATTGCTTTGTGGGTCTCGGGTTGGCCGATGCGGAACTTCGTCATTGCCATCCTGCTGACGGTCCCGGCTCTGGGCACACTCCTTGTGTTGAAGCCTTATCAGCTCAAGCGGGTCGAAGGCTTCCTTTCGACGTGGCGAGACGTCGATCAGGCCCCGTATCAAATTCGGCAATCGCTCACGACACTTGGCGTCGGCGGAGTGGCCGGGACAGGACTCGGCCACGGTTCACAAAAGCT
>JAWKTT010000070.1:0-6670 GCA_041398965.1 Planctomycetaceae bacterium
ACGAACGGACCGACCGTATCTTCCTCAGCACCGCCGATGGTCTCGTCATCTGCATTCGTGAGATTGATCGTCGCTTCCCGATCTGGCACATGTTCCCCGAACGCCAGCCAATTCGCCCAATCATCACCCCCGACGACCCTGCGACGGAAGCAGCCGACGACGCCTCGAATTGAGGCGAGCAGATGACAAGTCGTCATCGAGAAGTCCACTTGAACAACGGGACGCGCCCTTCACAAAGGTCGATGTGGCACCTCGTCCAGTAGGGTCGATGCCGTTCGGCCGCTCGTCGAACCCGGTCCTCTCGGTCGACATCATGTCACGGAGAATTCGGCGTCTCGGCCTTTTTGTTGCCAAACTTCTTGTTGCCAGCCTTGTTGTTGTCAGGCGTATTGTTCCCCTCTTTCTTCGGAGTGGCGTCGTTCGATTTCCCTCGCCACGCCCCCAGCGGCAACACTTGCGAATGCTCGGCCCAGGCCATCCAGGCAGCTTCCATCTCTTTCACTCGCTCGGGATGCTGGGCGGCGAGATCGTGGGTCTCCGTGCGATCGGCTCGCATGTCGTACAGTTCCCAAGGTCGATTCTCCTTGGCGACGAGTTTCCAGTCACCCATTCGAACGGCCCGATTCCCTTCGTGCTCCCAATAGATTGCCTCGCGTGAAATCTTCTCACCACGAAACAACGGTGACAGACTGACACCCGCCAACGGGAACGCCTGATCCGGCTTCACCTTCTTGATCGGACCAACCTTTCCCAAATCGACACAGGTCGCCGCGATGTCGATAAGGTGCCCCGGTGTCGTTTCCAACTCTCCGTGTCGGGCAATGCCATTGGGCCAGAAAGCGATTAACGGAGTCGAGATCCCCCCTTCATGGACCCAGTGTTTGTATTCTCGAAACGGGGTGTTTGAGACGTTCGCCCAACCCCGGCCATACCCCAGATAGGTATCTGCCGGGCCGGGCATTACGCCCCGTCCCTGCAATACGGGATAACCATCGCGAGTCTGCTTGGGGACCATGTCCAGTTGCAAGGCGTCGGCTGCCATCGGGGGAAGTGTCGGCCCATCGGCCCGCTGAACGAGTTTGTTCCCCCGCCCCATCGGCTCGGCACATCCCCCATTGTCTTGCATAAAGAGAATGAGCGTGTTGTCGAGTTGGCCGGTCTCACGCAGCTTAGATACGATCCGCCCGATCCCCTGATCCATCCGGTCGACCATGGCCGCGTACACTTCCATACCCCGCGTCTCCCACTCTTTGTCGGGAACCTTCTCCCATTCATCGGCTTGTGCAGTCAGCTTCCAACTCGGATCAATCAGTCCAAGTTCCTGCATCTTCTTCTGTCGCTGTTCGCGAGCGGGTCCGTAACCGCCTGCGTACTTGCCCGAATACTTGGCAATATCTTCGGGGAGTGCGTGCATCGGCCAGTGTGCTGCGGTGTAGGCCACATACAGAAAGAACGGCCCCGGTGCTCGACCTTGTGGATTGTGAACATGTTCGTCAATGAATCGAGCCGCATGATCGGTGATGGCGTCGGTGTAGTAGTATGTTTCTGGTTGATACTCCGGATCGGCAAAGGGGGAAATCAACGTGTTGTCCCGCGTCAGAGCGTTCGGATCAAAGAAGCTCCCCGCCCCATGAATCGTTCCGTAAAAGCGATCGAATCCCCTCTGCAGAGGCCAATTGACTTGAGAACTCCCCGGTCGCACATGGGGGGTGACATGCCATTTCCCGGTCATATAAGTCGAATAACCTGCCGGTTTCAGCATCTCCGCCATCGTGGCACACGACTGACTCAAGTCGCCACGATACCCAGGCAACTTCTGGTCATTCATCATCCAGCCAACCCCGGCCTGATGCGGATATAGCCCGGTCAACAACGAAGCCCGTGTGGGGCAGCAACGGGCCGTGTTATAGAACTGCGTGAATCGCAACCCCTTTGCCGCCAACGCATCGAGATGAGGTGTTTGAATCTCCCCCCCATAACACCCCAAGTCGGAGTACCCCATGTCGTCGCTGAGGATGACGATGATATTCGGACGGACCGGGTCACCCCCCATCGATTCCGTCAACAGCCCAAAGACTGGCAACACCATGCCAAGCATCAATGTCCAACGGAACCACAAGCGACTGTTCATCGTCGGCCTCTCGAAAGGTTAGGAAGAATCGTGAAGAAGCATCACAGCAAAGCCTGCTGCAATCGCACGATACCACCCCCCACTCAGATCGCCAAGCGGCCAACACATTCGCTAACGCCGTAATGGGGTTGCTCCGCAACTTGGCGACGAAGAGTTCGTCAGCGCCAAGCTCCCTGCCCCCTACCCCTCATCGTCACCGTCTAACCTCGGATCGTTCGGCGTCGACAGCGAGCGTGTGAGGGATTCGAGCAACGGAGGCACTTGAGGCGAAGCCATGAACAAGCGGCACGAGACTGCCGAGCGGGGATAGGCACTCGCGATGAAATCGAAGCAAAACTCGGTGTTGCTGTGCCGAATGAGCACCGCGTTTGCGTACTTCCCGGCCAGGAGTTCGTCAGGGAACTTCAGGTCCATGTAGATGTCATCGATCGATGGGACATTGGGTTGATCTCGCTGTCGCCGGCCACCGGCTTCGTCATCATCACTGTTCGAGATGGGCAACCCCGCCCCAGCAATCCCCTCGAACGGCTCATGCGATCCACTTTCATGCGACTCCGGGTGCTGGGAATCGAAGTCGTTGTCGGTCTCACTATCAGCTTCATCAATCTCTTCCATCGCCCCAGGACGGGGGCGGGGAGGTCGCGGGATCGCACCGAAAACCCGATGATAATTCGCCAGATTCTTCCCTAAGGCATCGCGAAACTGTTCGGCCACCTGGCGCGGTAAAATGACCCGAGCAACGACACGCTGCAACTCGCCGATTCGAAGCAGAAAGTCGAACAGGAACTCATGCTGCCCCCCAAGGATGATCGCCCCGTTGGAAAAGTGTCCCTCGCCGACACCAGTTGGCACGCGGGCGCTCTGGTTTGAATGCACGACCCGTCCCTGAATCGGACCGGAGAGGTCGTCATCGGGTTCATCAGGTTGCCACTGCGGGGCTTCATCAGACATAGGAGGTTGCTCGGCGAATTGCTCGCGTCCTTTGACACGGGATGTCTACAACAAACAGTGTGCGACACATCACTCGCAGCACTCCAGATTATGCCCTCGCAGACGATTAAGCCTTGGCCGCCTGATTGTCCGCTTCGGTCTGCAATCGTTTCCGAATGTCGGTCTCCAAAACTCCAAACGCCTGCTCGTGACGTTGTACCGTCGCCGCAAGGAGTGCCGCGAGTCGCTTGGCAGTGTAATGATTCAGGATCACTCTTTGCGAGACCTGCAACCTCTGAGATGTCGCCGCGAGCGGGTTGGGATTCAATGCAAGGTCGAGGATCACCTCTTCCGGCGTGCTGGAGACGCGACACAAATTTGCATACAGAGCCTCGACTCCGTCGTCGATTAGCTCGATTCGAATCTGATTCTGGCCGGCTGCTTCCGAGGTTGTCGCCGAGGCGGGTGCGTTCTTGGGGCTTGATGCTGTCTTATTGTCTGCCACGTTGTTTCCTCGTCCTGTAAGTTAATGCCCAGTGATTGAGATGAGCGAGACCGTGATGAGACTGGGACGGAGTCGCCTCGACCCACCGGTATAACCGCCCACACCGACGACGACAACCGAACAACAACCACCCCGGTCAGATTCCGAGCGAGGCTCTTCACTCTAGGGGGGCTGAGCAGTTTATGTCGCTGCATCTCCCCGGTGGTTGGTACAGCGGGAACTCCGAGTTCTGGCGAAATCCTCGTTTCCGGAAGGTGTCGCTTCGACCGGTCCATCTCAGAGGGCCGGGGGGAGGGGGATTAGGAAGAGGCATCCATTTACCTTCATCGCCGAATGAGAGTCTACTGTTCGCCCCCTCATCCCGACCTTCTCCCCCGTGGGGCGATGGTTGAAGTAGCACGTAGTCAGCGGGGGAGAAGGAGTCTTGTGTCGGCTGACGCCTCCAATGAGGGGCATTAACAAAGTGGCGAATACACCCACGGACATCCTTGTTCGTCGGAACAGTGCGGCTTCGACGGACAGGGATGAGCGTCATACTAAGTATTGCTTCGCTAACTCGACTTTTGTTTCGCCTTTATCTCCTTCAATTCGCTTGCTTCCGGACTCTGTTTATACAGGTCATCCAAGGGGTAGCAGCCGGAGACGAGGCCGTGGCGGGGGGCGGTGGTGCAGTCGCTGAAAGTTCGGCAAATTTTTTTGTCGTGACGGTAGTCGTCCCCGCGCAGCACCTTGGCGGGAAAGGTCCAGTCGCTGAGCACCAGTCGACCGATGCCGACCGAGTCGACCCAACCTTCTCGCACGACGGACTGTGCTACGTGCGGCAAGTACTCTTGCAAATAGGTATAAGCGGTCCCCACGAGCAGGACATCGGGGATCGCCTGTTTTACTTCCCGAACGGCGGTGATCTGTCGAGCACAGCCGACGAGCGGGTCTTCCGGGGGTTGATAGCCATCGGACGGGGGATAGTACGCCGGTCTTTGCAGATGGGGATTGTAATAGGGCGAACCGGCCGACAGGTTGAACAGGCGGACGTTGTAGTCATCGCGAAGTTGCCGGACTAAGGCGATTGGCTCGGTCAGGTCCATAATCAGCGGTTGATCGCGACGGCCTCCGAAGACCGGGTAGTCTGCCGTTGCAGCATCGATCGAGACCGACGGCACACCGGGGCCGAGTCGACCCGGAATCGACGTGGCGGGGTCGGGCTGAAAGGGCAACGAGTCGAACAACGACAAACGCACGCCGATTTCGAGCGTCGGGCACTCTGTCTGAATCGCTGCGATCGTCTCGCGCAAGAATCGAGTCCGACCAGCAAGGTCTCCGCCGTATGGTCCTGGACGGTTGAATGCCGAGAGAAATTCGTGTCCGAGGTAGCCGTGACAACACTTCACATCGACGAACTGAAAGCCCAGTCTCGCCGCCCCCTTGGCTGCGACGACATAGTCTTCAATCAGTTGGCGAACCTCTCCATCCGAGATGACGACAGCGTCGTCATTCGGGTCGATTTGACAACGGGCATCGAGCACAGGGTGATGATAGGCGATTCGCGGTTCGAGTCGCGACTTATGATTCGGGCGACTGTAGCGCCCTGAGTGGGTCAGTTGTAAGCCGACATAGAGGTCATCCAAGGCCGACTCTCCGAACGACTCGCGATGGGCGTTCTTCAAAGTCGTGAGGAGTGAGCCGAGGCTTTGTTCGTTGGCTGCGGTGTAGAGCAACTGGTTGGGATTCGCCCGTCCGTCATGTCGGACTGCGACCGCCTCGCCGCCCCAGATGAGTTTCGCCCCAGACTGACCAAAGCGTGACCAACGTGTCTGTGTCAGTTCCGAAGGCTGTCCATCTCCGGTTCCGTCCCAGCCTTCCATCGGATGAATGGCCCAGCGATTCCCAATTGTTGCCCTCCCTAGCTTCATCGAAGTTGCCAAAGGCGACCCCTCCGCTGCGGACAACGGACGATCGTCACAGGGGAGGAAAACTGACAGGTTTTCCATCAGTTGGCGAAAGTCCGCCACCTGCTTCACCGAACCAATACGCTGCCAGGCCATCACCAGTTCTCCAGAAGAAAGGTGGCAATTTAGCAGACTCTGCCGTTTCGGACAGCACCGTCAAACGGCGAGTTGGGGCAAGTGTGTGCGTCTCGATTGTCGGTGGAATCTTTGGGCGATTCAGGATGGACCACGGATGACGCGAATTTGGTGGATGTTCGCGGATTTCGAGAAGGGAAGAGGGCGACTCAGAGACTTCCAACTCACGACGACGGGGCTTCGACTCGATCACAGAGCCACGGATGAAGACAGATAAAGGACGGATGCACACGGATTTGAAAAGGGGGGCGACTGGTCGTAAGCCGAATCCGTCCTTTCATCCGTCTGCATCCGTCCAGAGTTCCCGTCGATTGTCCTCAATCGGCGAATATCCGCCGAATCTGCGTCGTCCGCGGTCCATCCGGTCAACGTTCCGGCCTCGACAGCTGTCACCGACAATTCCCATGCAGGCACTTGGGGCAGGGAGTCAAAGGGATGTTTCGCGAAGGGGCGAGAAGTCGTTCAACCCCAGGCGTGGAGTGGGGGGAACAGTGCGGGGAACCACAAATGGTCTCGCTCGCATCTGGGGCGGCAAGCGGTGTCTCGCACTCAATGTCCATTGATCGTGATATCGGCACTTGTTTAGGGTCGAAGGGTGCGGTATGTTGCGGGTGGAAGTATCTCGGCAATTCACTCGAATGAAGCCGGTCAGGAAAAACATCATGGCACACATACTGGTTGTCGACGACTCTGCGATGGACCGTCGTCTTGTTTCTGCATTGCTGAAAGGGCGGGACGAGTGGACTGTTTCGACCGTCACCAATGGGGTCGAGGCGATGGAAATCGTCGAAACGGCTCTGCCCGATCTCGTCCTGACCGACATGCAGATGCCGGAGATGAACGGACTCGAACTCGTTCAGGCGATTAAACGGAAGTTCCCACTGACACCCGTTGTCCTGATGACGGCACAGGGGAGTGAAGCACTTGCCGTGCAAGCATTGCAACTGGGGGCCGACAGTTATGTCCCCAAGCAACAGATGAATGATGATCTGCTCGAGACACTCGAACGGGTGCTCACATTGG
>JAWKTT010000071.1:0-4945 GCA_041398965.1 Planctomycetaceae bacterium
TTGAACTTGAGCCGAGTGTGTGACGGCCATCCAGATGAGCTGTTCGAGCGAGATGGTCTTCGCCTGTTGTGCGGGGCGAAGTGAACCGTGTATCTCGTTTCGCCACCAGGAAGCCCCGTTGATTGCGACGCCTGTGACCGGAGTGGTGGTGAGTTGCTGAATTCCGGCCGCGTAGGATGGTGCCGGGCTTTCGTGTGTTGTCTGTCGGATTGGTGCCTGCCTGATGGTCGTGAGAGCCGGTCCAGCAGAGCCGGTTGTTTGCCGCAGGAGTTGGGCGGGCATCTGTCGCACTTGAATGTGTCCCGCTGGCTCTCCGGCGAAGAGCGACAGGGGAGATGCCAGTGTGAGTGTCGCGAACAGACCATATAGGGCGACACGGCCCTGCGAGATCGCTGATGACCGCAGTGATAGTAGACTCATTCGTTTCTCCATGGGACTCGTCCTGAGTGGCTTTCGCGATCCTGCGGATTGACTGCAACACTCCGTTCTCGGTGCAGCGACGGCATGTCCATGAGATCGACGAAGCAGACGGACAATGTCGGGGCGAAATGCGGATGCGACCTCGGAAAACGACCTTTGCAGGGGAAGTCGCGAGACCCGCGAAAGAATACTGCAAGTTGACTGTCAGGAACGGAAACGTCTGTTTAGGGCGAAATGTCGCGGTAGTGTTCGTCGATCACTCAATCCGGGAGTTCAGTTTCCGCGGCGCGATCGTTGCGGCTGTTCCGGTGTGCAACAAATCGATGCGGACAAGGAGTTTGGACAGGCGATGTCCCTGCCTTGTAACGGTCGGGTTTCGTGATCCTTTGGCTCGTTCGTCCACTTGTTGCGGCTGACTCGCTCTCAACCCGTTGACTCACTTGATCAGGAATCTGTCATGGCACGCCATCGCGACTTCTTTGACCCTTCTCGTCGTCGTTTGCAGATGGAGCCATTGGAAGATCGTGTGCTGTTCGACGCTGCTCCCGATGCAGCTCTCGCGGCGGGAGCCGAGGGGGCCGGAGAGGATTTGAATGTCCCCGCACAGGTTCAGCAGGCCGAGTCGCAGGCTCAGCAACAGCAGGAGAATCAGCAGCAAGTCGCTTCGGAACTGGTCCTGATTAACAGTAACGTCCCCGATCCGCAGTCGTTGTTGTTGAGTCTGATGGCTCAAAATCCGGGTCGTTCGTTTGAGCTGGAGGTGTTGGATGCCAGCATGGACGGGGTCGAGCAGATCACGAACCTGTTGCAATCGCGACAGGGAGAGTATTCGGCGATCCATATCGTGTCGCACGGAGAAGCCGGGACGGTTCAACTGGGGAACACCTGGTTGACTCAGCAGAACATCACCGCTTATGCGGGTCAGATCGCGCAATGGGGGAATGCCTTCACGACTGAGGGAGACCTGTTGTTCTATGGTTGCAACTTGGCGGCTTCGTCAGATGGACGGCAGTTGCTGACCGACATCGCGACGTTGACGGGGGCTGATGTTGCGGCATCGGATGATATTACGGGGCATGCGGACTTGGGGGGGGACTGGGAACTCGAGTATCGGCATGGAGAAGTGGAAGCGGTCGGATTGTCGAGTCCCCAGTGGCATGGGGTCTTGGCTCCGTTCAACATCTCGGCCACAACTCTGCCAACGGTCTCGGGGGGGAACAACGTGGGGGCGAAAGCGGTCTGGGTCAATGCCGGGACAGTCGGCGGTGTCCCGATCGATCTGGTGGCGACGGTGATCTCGGCGAGTCCGACGGCTGACGTACAGTTCACGACGGGGGGAGATGACCCTTATGTCATGATTCAGGAGTTTGGGGCGACGGGCATTCGGATCGAAGCATTGATCGAGTGGCGGGCGTATCAGTCGGGAACGGGGCAGACCGTAGCGGCGGCAGGGGATGTCAACTTCTATATCTCGGACATTGATGGAATTAGCGGTCCGAACACGATTGAGTCGGTTCGGGCCGATCTGGATGGGCTGTACTCTTTTACGAGAAACAACCCGACCAGTCTGTCGATCACGACCAATGGAACCTATGTCGAAGCGACAGGAAATGCTCCGTATGCTGGAGTCAGTCCAGAGCCTTCGATTCGGTTTAGTTGGAAAAACGTCAGCTCCTGGCGGGTGACCTATATCGTGGAAAACACGATTTACGGTCAGCGATTCTATCAGCACGATGGCGATGGCGACTTGACGTTTACCACCCCCGTGACGATCGGATTGCCTCAGTTGGACCTCGATGGCAACGACAGCAGCGGGGCCACGAACGGGAACTACATCACCAACTACACCGAAAATGGTACGGCTGTTTCGATCGCGGATGTGGACGCGATTGTCGACGATGCGAACGGCACTCTTGCCGGAGCGACGATTGTGTTGACCAAGCAGGAAGCGAACGACCTCCTGTCGGTTGGCAGTTTACCTGCGGGGATTACTTCTTCGATTAACACTGCGGTTCCGGGCTTCGTGACAGTGACCCTCTCGGGGACCGCCTCGCTGGCAAGCTATCAAGCGGCGATTCAAGCGGTGACGTTCTCGAACTCAGGAGATAACCCCGGCACGAATGATCGAACAGTCACTGTGCAGTTGACTGACGGTGCGTTTGTCAGCAAGACTCGCACCGCGACGATTCATGTCGCTGTTTCCAACGATCCCCCGGCGGTTGATTTGAACGGAGCTGGAGTCGGGACCGGTTACACGTCGACGTTTACCGAAGATGGTGCGTCGGTCGCGATCATGGATGCGACGGGAACTGTGACCGATGTCGACAGTGCGAACATCGCGTCTGCGACGATCACGCTGACAAACGCACAGGCAAGCGATGTGCTGTCGATCTCGGGAGCATTGCCCGCTGGAATTTCGTCGGTCATCGATACGAGCGTTCCCGGCGTTATTACGGTGACACTGACCGGT
Organism: Planctomycetaceae bacterium; assembly: GCA_041398965.1. Classification (GTDB taxonomy): domain Bacteria; phylum Planctomycetota; class Planctomycetia; order Planctomycetales; family Planctomycetaceae; genus JAWKTT01. The sequence continues at coordinate 2,891 of JAWKTT010000071.1, forward strand.
TCGGCCACGAAGGCGAATTACGAAACGGCATTGAAGGCGATACGGTTTGCCAACTCATCACAAGACCCCAACACGACGAATCGCAACATCACTGTCAAAGTGAACGATGGATCGCTCGATTCGAACGTAGCGACGGCGACGATTCAGGTCGTCGCTGTCAATGATCCGCCCGTGCTAAACCTTGATGTCAACAACTCGACGGGGGGCGCGGACGATGGCAACTATCAGACGACGTACACCGAGAATGGTGCGGCTGTTACCGTCGCCGATGTCGACGCAACGGCAGTCGATGCCGAGTCGAAACTGGCGTCGCTGTCGTTCCAAGTGTCCGGGCAAGTTGATGGTGCAACAGAGGTGATCTCCATCGAAGGGGCGACGTTCCCGCTCGATGCCAACGCCAATCTGACGACCGCAACCGTCGCGGGTGTGCCGTTCGACCTCACGATTGACTACGTTGCCGGGACCGGAACGTTCAACATCACACGGACCGGTGGGGGGATCATCACGCCCGCACAGATGACGTTGATCCTCAAGGCGATCACCTATCAGCACACTTCCGAGAACCCGACAGCGGGTGACCGAGTGCTCAGTTTTACGCTCACGGACGACATCGGCGCGACCGGGACTGCGACGTCTACCGTGACGGTCGTTCCAGTCAACGACCCACCTGTCGCGGTCGACGATTCATTTCAGGAAGATGAAGATACGGTCATCACAGGGAATGTGATCACTGAAGACAACGGCTCGGGAATCGATAGCGATCCTGAGAGTGATCCTCTCGTTCTGACCCAGTTCCAGGTAGATGGTGACCTCACGGTCTACTCTGCGGGCGAGACGGCAACAATCGCCGGGGTCGGTGCGTTGGTGATGAATGCGGATGGCTCCTTCGTCTTCACTCCGGAGGCCAACTACAACGGCACTGTTCCGAAGGTGACATACACGATTGCGGAAGCTGTCAACATTGTTGTCAACGGCGATCTGGAAGGGACGGCTCCCGGAGTCAACCGTAATACGCATAATGCCACGCTGCCGCCAAACTGGAATGTCTCTGGGACGCCGGACGTCTTCAATGCGGCGACGAACTTCAACGGCTACACGTGGGCTCCCAATCCGGACGGTGGTGATTTCCTGCATGCCATTGGCATCAGCGTCAACCGGGAAGGGTTTACGCAGACGTTGACCGGTCTGACTGTGGGGCAGCAGTACGTCGTGCAGTTTGCGCAGTCGATCGCCAGCAGTAACTGGGGGGGATCGGGCGATGGACACTGGCAGGTGACATTTGGAACAGAGACACACAATGCCGAGATCATGACAACCCCCGCGTTGGGAGCGACTTATCCCTGGGAAGTCCAGGAACTCGTGTTTACCGCCACCTCTGCCACACAGGCAATCACCTTCCGAGCCTTTGAAGACGGTGCGGGGAATCGGGTCGACCTGGGAATCGACAGCATCGCACTGTTGATCCCTAATCCGACTCCTTTGACGGATACCGCTTGCCTGGAGATCGTTGTCGATCCGGTCAACGACGACTTCACCGACGCCAACGAGACGCCATCGGTCGCTGAGGATGGTTTGCTCATGGGAAATCTGTTGACCGGCACTTCGTCGGTTGACGGTCCTGTCACGGTGACCCAGTTCGTGGTAAATGCCACCACCTATCTGGTGACGCCGACGACGCCTGGCACAGTCAACCTGACTGAAGGGACGCTGACGATCGACAGCGTTGGCAACTACACGTTCGTTCCAGCCAGCAACTATTTCGGCAATGTCCCGCAGGTCACCTACACAATGACCGACGGTTCCGGTACCGACGATACCTCGACACTCGACATCACGGTGACACCGGTCAACGATGCCCCGGTCGCCTCCAATGACGGACCGATCACGGTTCTCGGGGGGACAACTTCAACCGTCGACGTGATCGGCAATGACACGGACATCGACGGAGACTCCCTCGCCGTCAGCGAAATCATCGATCCCAACGGCGGGTCGCCGATTGTGTACGTGATTGGTAACGGCGTCGGCGAAACACCGATCGGCTCGCCGATCATGCTC
>JAWKTT010000072.1:0-4019 GCA_041398965.1 Planctomycetaceae bacterium
CTCCTCGGCAAAGGCACTCACCTTCGGGCTCTTGAGCATGCGGCTGACCTGCTCTTGAAGTACGGCATCACTTTGCAGTGGCTGTGACTCTGCGACACGAAGCAGCTCGTCATCTGGTATCGATGACCAGAGGAACAGGCTGAGACGCATCGCCAGATCGTTGTGACTCAAAGGCTTCCGATCATTTCCCTCAGCAACTCGCGGCGAGTAGTAACAGAAATGCGGCGACATCAGGACCGCGGTCACGACGCCACGCAACCCCTCTTCAACAGTTTGTCCTTCGTCGCGAAGCTCCTTGTACAACGAGTTGAGCATCGCTCGTTCTTGCGGTTGCAATGTGCGTCGCCATGCACGTCGAGTGAAGTCGGCAATGTCCTCGAGTCCACGTTGCTCGGCCTGCTGAAGCAATTCGCGATGAGTCGTCAGTCCCGACCGAATCTCTTCAAAGAATCCGTGAATCATTGCATGTTTGGGGTCGGGTGTTTCCGCGTCGAGAGTGTCGCCGACTCGTTTGACTCCCAGTTTATCGAGATACAACCGCTCGAACTTTCCCAACAGTTGCTCCTCAACAAGCAGAGGGTCTTCCGGTCGCAGGAAGGCGAATCGCTCATCGTGGAGCACCTCCCGCTCCGAACGTTCGAACCAGACGAACCCCCGTAGCAAGGTCTCGGCACTCTCGGTGACGAAATCAAGGTCGCGCCATAATCGGTCGAGCTGTGTGTTCTCCTCGTCGGTAAGCACTTTCTCGACGAGTGGTTGATCGTCACGAAAGAACCCTTCCACCAGATGAAAGCCAGCAGCCAGTCCACGACTGTCGTTGACATAGAAGAAACGATTCGGAAATGTGTGACAGAACGATTCGCCGAAGGTCGCCAACTGATTCGCTGCGGGACTATTGGGGGTAATCAGATGCAGACTGCCAGCGCTCCAGCGACGTGACGGAAGTTCGTTTCGCGACGTCTGCACGAGCACACTGCCGTTGGGGCTCGTTGCTCGATCAAGTTCGCAAGGGAGCAACAACCGACGTCCTTTCAGTTCTTGCTGCAATTCAACGCTCAGTGGAATCTCGATGGTGCCCGGAACCTGAACGACGAAAGTGTCGTCATCGAGGACCTTCCCCTCGGGGTCGCTACCGAACTGGAGCGACTCCGATAACTTGGGGTCGACTCGCTTCAGGACATCACGAAGTGATTCCACTCTGTCATTCTTTCGTTCCTCGTCGTTGCGAGGCGGTCGATCGCCCTGAGTAAAGATCGCCCCCTTTACAACGACGAACGCTGCGTCGTCCGAGACTCCCCGGTCGAACCTGATCCACAGCGAACGCTCGACAGGCGACGTGCGGTCCGGTTCGGAGATGCGATCGGTCTTCACCAACCCGGATGCGACAAGATTGTTTCCATCAAACTGATCACGACTCTTCGCAACCTTCGCCCGGAAATCGAGATGGCTAATCGGCCAGTTCCCGGCACTCGACTTAATCAACTCCGGCTCCGGTGCAGTCAGTAGACGCTGCACATCGGAGACGAAGTCGACAAGGTCGCGAAGTTCCTTCGGTCGTCCCCCGTCCGCTGCGGGAGTCGGTATCGCATCCCATTTGGCCTTCAATTCTTGTCCCAGCGAAGTTTCGTGGTCCACTTCATTGATGAACTGCCAGACCAACCCCAAATACTTCGGACTGAGTCCGTTTGTGTTGGCCCATTGTTCGACGCTCACGTCGACTGCTTCGCCCGAGCGATATCGGTATCGCCATGATGCTTCGATGTAGCGCCCAACATCGACCGCATGACTTTCGTAGAAGTCAATGACCGCCTGTTCCGTGAACTTCTTTCGCTCGTTGTAGGACTGAACTGGAAACGGGGCAAAGACAATCCCATCTGGCCTGAGCACCATGTGATCGGCGACGAGTTGTGTCGCGGAGAGATACTTCTTCACGAGATTCGGCGACATCCGCAGTGCTTCGCCGGTGTTGTCAAACCCTTCACCACCAGCCGGGTCGGCAGGAAAGGACTTCGTCGGCTCAATGTTGATGCCGGTCAAGTCGCGAACTGCACGATTGTATTCGGAGTTGGAAAGGCGACGCGGCAAGACCACGCCCGGATCTCCTGCCTGTTTCCGTGCCTCGGCAATCAGGATGCCTTCGATCGCCGATACGACCGCGTTGCTGTCGGTGATGGATGGTTGCGAAGACTCTTCCGGTGGCATCTCCCCCTGGCGAATGAACTCGATGACGTGCTTCCAACGTCGAAAGTTGGCAACAACATCGCGATTGGATGAGAACTTGGCGAGGTCCAGTTCCCCCTTCGCTTTTCCCCCCGCATGACACTCAACGCAGTAGGTCTTCATGTAGGGGAGAATCTGTTCACTGTACTCGTCGGCCAGCGCAGAGGAACTGGTAACGACAGCCATTCCGATAACAAGGGGTACGACAACACGACAGTTCATCAAGACCTCTGGGGATCAATGGAATACTCAACACTCATGAATTCCAGCAGTTGAACCGACTCAACGGATAATTACTTGACCTCAAATCGGCGGACTTCGACCTCATTACGCCCCGACTTGGCGACGCGACGGGGGTCGGGTTGTGCATAGTCGTTTAGGTCGACGGCCCGCGCTCGGAATTCGTACTTTCCAATCGGCAAAGGTGGGAGTTGGGCCGACCACGAGACCATGCTATATCGCATTGGCCATGTCACCGACTGGCCCGTCGCGGCATCGAATCCCAAGACGTCGCGGGGAGCGGTGCCCTGGGGAAGCACACTCAACCAATCCCTGGGGGGAGCCTCCAGTTCGCACGGTGACCATTTGGCTCCTTCCCATGTCGACTCGTCGTCCGTGACCGGAGGCATTTCGGATTCCACATGATGCAGCCAGTATTCAACTCGCTTCAGTCCTGATAGTCCCGAGATCACCAAACCTGAAAATACGACTGGCTTCCCCGCATCGACCACTTTGGGAAATGGATCGATGTAGGCCGCAGTTTTGAGATGTGACTCCGGGTCGTTGTTTTGTTGTGCGTAGGTGTCGTTGGCACGATAGTCGTTGGTCAGGACGATCTGTTGCAACCACTTGATCGATTTGAATCCATGTGCCCACGGAATCACCATCCGTACCGGGCCGCCTCTTTCGAGCGGGATCGGCTCGCCATTGAGCTTGTAGGCCAGAAACGGCGGCAACTCGCCGGGGGGTGTCTCCATTGCCTGAGTAAAGCTGAGCGATGAGCGAAACATCTGTTGGGGTTCGTTGTTATGAAACCCCCAATAGGCAATGCGACGTACATCTCGCAGCGGTCCGCAGAGCTTGAGCACTTCTCGCAGCGGAACTCCTTCCCACAACCCCTGCCCGAGAGGTGTCGGGATATTGAGGCATTGCATCGCCTTGATGAACTTCACGCCATGCTCTCGCCCCAGTTCATGGAGCCTCTCCAGCGTGATCGCTGTGCCATCGGCGATCGTCAGTGGTTGGGCTATCTTGGCGGGCTGCTTGACAACGTCGTCGACCGTCTCATCAGCCGTCACTTCCAGTCGCCATGTCTCTGCCGTAAGCCGAGCATCCCGCAGGGCATCCCCCTGTAATGTGAACGGTTTCGGAGTACCACGAGAGACATCGCGAAACTCCCCAGCTGGTGTGAGATACGGCTTATTCCGATCGAGATTTCCCTCCAGGACCATGGGCGATTCTTGGGGCTGTCCGTTGGCGGACTGCGACAACAACGAAGCCGCACTCAGTGCGACGGTGGCCGACGTCATCGCCGTGTTGACGAAATCCCTGCGAGATATTGCCTCATCGAAATCGTTGTTGCTACGCGAAAGAGTCATCGAGACCACCTTTCAATTTCGTGTCCAATCGATCTTCCAACCCAATGCCTGCGAGAGACGAGCCGGGCGAATCTCTCTGGACGTTTCGTAATCACGATCTCATTCCACATCCAATAATGACCTGTTACCACATGGCCGCATCGGTTGGCGGAGCCACGCAGGAGATGTCCGATCGCGTGATCGCAAGCCGAGTGACACGGG
>JAWKTT010000073.1:0-3916 GCA_041398965.1 Planctomycetaceae bacterium
AAGCCCTATGAAATAGGGACGTCGACAGTGGGGGAGAGGGAGAGATGTGGTTCAACCCACATCGCAAGAATCGTGCCGAACAGTATTGACCTTCTCCCCCCGTAAGCACGCTCGTTGAAGTGGGACGTCGATCACGGGGGAGAAGGGGTTCCGCGTCGGCTATCGCCTCCGCGACATTCGTGCCGGACTGGATTGCGACGAAACAATAGTTGAAGGGGGTTTGTGATCGCGTGGCTTGGACGGGGCAGGGGGTGGGGCGGTAGGCTGTGTCGTCCTTTCAGTTCGACTTGGTGGGTGAGATGCAGATTCCGTGCTTGCGATTACATGACGAAGATCAGGTGGTGGTGGCCCGGCGACGGGTGGCAGCAGGAGAGGTCTGGTCCGACCTGCATGGCGATGTCGTCGTGCGGCAGACGATCGACATGGGGCACAAACTGGCGACCCGAGCGGTCACTGTGGGGGAAGCAGTCCGGAAGTATGGGCAGATCATCGGGTTCGCGTCGGAGACGATCGAGCCGGGGGATTGGGTGCATACTCACAATCTGCATGGCGGAGTGCTCGACATGCAATGTGACATGGCGACCGACATCCCCCCCGATCCGACGCCGATCTTGGGGCGGACTTTTCAGGGGTATCGTCGCAAAGATGGGCGGGCGGCGACCCGGAATTACATCGGGATCATCAGCACCGTCAACTGCTCGGCCACTTCATCGAAGTACATCGCCCAGCAGTTCGATGAGAGCTTGTTGGCCGACTATCCGAACATCGATGGGGTTGTCGCACTCGTGCATAAGGGGGGCTGTGCCTTCGAGTATGGGGGGACCGATCATCAGCAGTTGGCTCGGACATTGGCAGGGTTTGCGAAGCATCCAAACATTGCGGCTTACCTGGTCGTGGGGTTGGGATGCGAGACATCGCAGGCGTCGTTCCTGACGGAGACGCACGGGCTAGTGCAGATCGGTCTACCAGGTCAGCCGGAACAGCGGTTGCCCTTGGTGATGAACATTCAGGACGAAGGGGGCGTCCGTAAGACCGTCGAGCGGGGCGTCGCGGTGCTGAAGGAGATGTTGCCCGAAGTGAACCGCGTGCATCGCGAGTCGATTCCGGTCTCGGAGATTGTTCTGGGTCTGGAGTGTGGCGGGAGCGATGGGAACAGCGGCGTGACCGCAAACCCGGCTCTGGGGATCGCCAGTGACATGCTCGTGGCATGCGGCGGAACGGCAATTCTTTCAGAGGTTCCGGAAATCTACGGGGGGGAACACCTCCTCACGCGGCGTGCCGTGACGAGGGAAGTCGCCCAGAAGCTGCTCGATCGGATCGAGTGGTGGAAGGAGTATGCTGCCAAGTTTGGGGCGAATATCGACAACAACCCGTCGGTCGGGAACAAGCGGGGAGGATTGACCACGATCTACGAGAAGTCGCTCGGGGCAATCGCCAAGGGGGGAAGTACAGCCCTGCGAGACGTGTATGAATATGCCGAACGGGTGACGAGCAAAGGGTTCGTGGTGATGGACACGCCTGGCTACGACCCTCCCTCGGTCACCGGGATGGTGGCTGGGGGGGCGAATGTCGTTGTGTTTACGACGGGTCGCGGTAGCTGTTACGGCTGCAAGCCTGTCCCGACGATCAAGGTGGCTACGAACACCCCTTTGTATCAGCGAATGGAAGAGGACATGGACATCAATGCGGGGCGAATCCTGGAGGGTGCTTCGTTGCGAGAGGTGGGGGAAGAGATCTTTGAGAAGATTATCTCGGTGGCCAGCGGGGAGTTGGTGAAGAGCGAGATTCAGGGGATTGGGGATGAGGAGTTTTGTCCATGGACATCGGGGCCGGTGTTTTGATGGATGACCCCTGTTCTGTAAGGATGAAAGGGGAGTTTTTCTGGGGGAAAGTGCGATTCTGGTCACTCGTTTTGCAGTGGCTCGTGACCGGCAGGAATGGCTGGTTTTGTCGGGAGTGGAAGGGGGGCATGGTCGGCATAGGACGGACCATCTGATTTTCCCTTAACATCCTGACAATCGGTACAGATTGCCATCTTGCCCAACCGATAGATACGTCAGGTCCGTCCACCTGCGCCCCTTTTGGAGCGGGGCGTGTTGGGTGGAATGAGCAAGGAAGCCTGCCGACGATTGATGTTGGCGAGATTAGCCAGGGACGTACCGATGCGGATTCAGCACTGGATCACGGCAATGGGAAGCAGCTTTGTGCTGCTGATCGCGGCGACATACTGTCACGCTCAGGGTGGAGGAGGTGCCGTCATTGTCGATGGCTATGCTCCCCCCGAGGCGAGTATGGGAGCGCCTGACGGTTATGGCTATCAGCCACCATTCAACAATTATCACCCCGAAGTGATTTCGCCGCCGAACGCGCCGCAGATGGCTCCCTGGCCGGCCATCTCACCATTCGAGCCTGCGAACGTGCTGCAAACACAGCATGTGGAAAGGGACGGGAACTGGTTTCGGGAGATGATGTTCCGAAATCAGCAGGTGACGTTTTCGCTGGAATACGTGAACACCGTCTTCAGCAACCCCGGAAGCACGACGGTCGGTTCGCCGATTCCGCCACTGGTGATGAATAACAACGGACTGCAAATCGCTGGATTCCCTCAGTCGCAGTTTGGTGAAGGCTTTCCCGCTCCAACCTTTGGGGTTCCCATTCTGGTCGACCGTGGAGTCTGGCCGTTTCCGTTCCGTCGAACCGGGGCGGCAGCCACAAGTACGACTGTCACGACCTTTGGTACGGTCGATGCTCAAGTCTTTCCGATCAGAACAACTGGCGACCTGTTAGGTAAGTTACAGTCTGATGGAATTCGGACCCGCTTCGGAATGGGGAACGGAGACGGTACCGGATGGTTGGCAACAGCGTATTACGCTCCCGGCGGGACCACACATTTCCGTCGAGGTGTGGATTCCATCAACGGTGTTCCGATCACACAGGCGATGATTGTTCTCAACCCGTCGATCCTCTTTACTCGCAACGGAGCGGTCCCTTTGGACGACGGCATCACACAACCGCCGACAGCTCTGAACTCAGGGTTTCGAGGGACGACGGTCAAGTTCGACGTCTTGTACGAGATGGCCAACAAGATCGAATCGGCAGGTATCGGGCTCAACAGCTACATGACTCCGTGGATTAAAGGGGACTCGGCGACGATCACCCCGTTCTGGGGAGGGCGGTACATGTACATCGGCGAGCAGTTTAATTTTCGCGGAATCGACAGCGGGATGTCGTATACCCCCACCGCCAACACGTCACGACCTACCACTGTGATCCGAGCTTACCCGCTGATGGAAGCACTTTTGCAGAACAGTGTTGATTCCCATCTGATGGGACCGCAGTTCGGCTTCAAAACCGAGCTTGGGGAATCCCGGGCGTTTCGAGTGTGGGGAGAAACGAACTTCGGTTTGATGATTAACCATGAACGCTTCAACATCGAAGGTCAGAACATCGGCGATCCATTGTTCCACCGTGATGATCCCAACATCAACCTGGGGCCCGATGAAATGTACGACCTGGCCAACGACCGGTTCCGGACGGAGATCACATCGTTCTCCAGCACCCAGACTCGGACGCACTTGTCGCCGATGTTCGAGCAGTCGGTCAACGCAGAGATGGGCTTTGATGGCCTGTTCCCGAATCTTGCGAAGTCGGCGTTACTTGAAGACGCCCGGTTGCAAGTCGGCTACACGATGACGGCCATCGCCTTTGCCTCCCGAGCCAGTTCCTCAATCGCCTGGCGAGGCTTCCCACTGTTTCACGGAATCCGCACCAATCACCAGAGCCTGTTGATGCACCAATTCAACGTGGGTCTGAACTGGCAGTACTAAGGATCGTCCTTGAAATGAATGTCGCTGTTCGCTCTGCCAAACATGTGACCCGCGCGACCTTTCGCGGATCGAAAGGGGACACACATTGA
>JAWKTT010000074.1:0-3011 GCA_041398965.1 Planctomycetaceae bacterium
CATCACCAACGCCGAGCAGAACAAGCAGGCGAGCCTCCGTGATTTGGCCGACCTTCTGCCGACCGTTGTCGGGACGTCACCTTCCGACAACACGCTGCTTGCAAAACTCGCTGACTCAACCGAGTCGTCGGACGTCCGTGTCGCCACATATGCCGCATGGCTGCAATCGGGTGACCCGGCACAAGTCTGGCAACAGGCGCTTGGATCACGGGAGAAACTTCGCGATGCCCTCGCGGCGATCAGTAAGGTCCAAGATGAAACAACCCTGGCGAAACTGTACCCTCAAGTTCGGCAACTCATGTTCGAACTTCCCGCCAACCTTCAGTCGAAGGAAGACGAACTCACCGTCAAAGCTGGTGCGGCTGTCTCGTTTGAATACTTCCAGCCGAACCCGAATAACGTCAGCAACGAAACCCTTGATGGCCTGACGCCGCAACTTGTCGGGACAATGGATCAGTTCGAAACCTTCGTCCCCGGCGGTGTTCAAGATGCGTTCGCCACTCGGCAAACGGCATCGCTCGTCGTTCCAGTGAAAGGAAAGTACACGTTCTTCATTGCCTCGGATGATGGATCCCGGCTCTACATCGATGGAAAAGAAGTTATCGATCACGATGGGCTGCATGGTATGACGGAGAAGAGTGGCGAAGTCACATTGACTGCCGGTCTCCACCGAATCGTGGTCACCTACTTTGACAACGGCGGCGGTGATGGACTGTCCGTCGCTTGGCAAGGCCCTGGCATGGAGAAGCAGAAGATCGACGCCACAGTGTTACGCGGCTCGATCAGTGGCAACCTGAAACAGCAGGCACTCCTGACCATTGCCGCATGGCCCGGACACCTCGACGACAAGATCAGCGACTTCGCAAAGCTTGTCACTCAAGACTCCCTCACCTCGTCGGCCTTGACGGCACTCGCCTCGCTCCCAAGTAAGACCGTCTCCGAGAAACTCGCCCCAGCTGATTCGGCGGCCATCCTGAAGACTCTGCTTGAACTCGCCAACGAAGCGACTCCGGTCGAACGGCAGAGCAGCGAGTACACAAAACTGCTGCAACTGGGGACCAACCTGGCCAGCGTCAACGGGACATCGGTCCCCGGAGCCGACAAATTGCTTAAGGGGCTCCGATCCAGCATCCCAGTGAAGGCCGATCCGAAAGTGATGTTGCTGGGGGCAGAGGTCTTCTCTCGGGAGAGTCACTGTATCACCTGCCATCAGGCGAGTGGTCAAGGACTTCCCAATCTCTATCCGCCGATTGATGGCACCCTCTGGGCAACGGGGGACGAAGACCGTTTGATTCGTCTCGTGCTCGACGGGATGCACGGCACGATCGAAGTCAAAGGGAAGCGATACAGCTCGCCCCCACTCCCGCCGATGACCGGCTTCCGGCAACTCCTGAATGATGAGGAGATTGCAGCCGTGCTGACGTACGTTCGGAATTCCTGGTCGAATCGAGCTAAGCCGATCGAGCCGAGCCAAGTCGCCAAGATGCGAGCCATTGACCGCGGCCCAGATGCCACGTTCTGGAGCGTGGTCGACTTGATGAATGCTTACCCGATGGAAGATGGCAGCGTCGCAGTCGCCCAGGCCTCGACAGATGGTTGGATTCCGAAGTTTGTGCGGGACTGGAAATTGAACGACCTCAAGGAGGCCGACCTGACTGAAGGCAAGCGGTCGTTCGAGACTGGGACGCTCGTCTTCAAGCGGATCGGCTGTATCCAATGTCACAAAGTTGGTAACGAAGGGGGCGTTTTTGGTCCGAACCTTGCCGAACTCGACAAGAAGAAAAAGACGTTTACCCACGTCCTCACGTCGTTGGTCGATCCATCAAAGGAGATCGACGAGAAATATGCGATGCGAACCTACGTCGACAAAGAGGGGGAAGTGGTCTCCGGATTCGTGGTCAAAGAAGACGCCAACGAAGTTCACATCAAGTCCGACCCGCTGAACCAGGGGGCTCCCACTGTTATCAAGAAGTCGGACATCGAACTGGAGAAAAAGAACGACAAGTCGGCGATGCCCAATGGCCTCTTGAACTATTTCACCAAAGAGGAAGTTTTGGACTTGATTGCCTACGTCCTCTCCGGCGGAGACAAGACGAACGCCATCTACGGCAAGTAACTGTCTCGGTTTCGCCCCACATGTTCCGTGTGGGGCGAAGTACCTCGCGCAGGCATTATCGCCATGGTCACTTAGTGAATCATGCTGTGGGGCCGGATTCGCTAAGCGACTCGGCGGGTGTTTATTCCCTGTCCCAACGAGATCGCTCTCCGACGAAGAGTTTGCCGAGACATCAAACAGCACGAAGTCAGGCTGGAAAGCCTGCCCCACGTTCGATTTTGAACAGGCTGTTAGTCCACCAACCCCGATTATTAGAAAACGGCGAGACGCACCGTCCAACCGATCTCGCGGCATCGGCGATTACGTCGTTGAATGCCTGATCGACAACGATCGCTTCACAGTCGTATCCTGCAGGAATCTGTCTGTACTGAGGCATCAATCGTGGATGTCTTGCGAGATCAGAATGAGGAGACGGAGCGCACTTCACCCGTCGCGAATGGAGTGACTCGCCGACCAAGTGGCTCGTCGAGAACCGGAACTGCACGCCCATGGACTTACCCTTGTGGCATGATGTCCATCATAGTCTGCGGTCTCTCGCAAACCCGTTCACACATCAACTGGGAAGGCACTCGACGAGCGTACTGGTTCAGCGAATCTCTTCGAGTCTTTCGGGAAAACGACTCCAGGAGCCGAAGTGTGTGCGTCTCGATTGTCGGTGGAATCTTTGGGCGACTCAGGATGGACCACGGATGACGCGAATTCGGCGGATGTTCGCGGATTTCGAGAAGGGAAGAGGGCGACTCAGAGACTTCCAACTCACGACGACGGGGCTTCGACTCGATCAGGGAGCCACGGATGAAGACAGATTAAGGACGGATGCTCACGGATTTGATAGGGGGGGCGGATGGTCGTAAGCCGAATCCGTCCTTTCATCCTTCTTCATCCGTCGTCATCT
>JAWKTT010000075.1:0-2962 GCA_041398965.1 Planctomycetaceae bacterium
TTTTCCACATACGGGGCAAGGTATTTCAAGGTGCATAGCATTAGCCAGAGAGTCGGAGAGACAATACTTGGTACATCGATTTTCAAAGTAATATCGGCTGTCGAAGTATCAACGCATCCCAGCATCCTGATTCCACCGCGCCGAGTAGCGCGAATTGGCGAACCCCGGCCTACCGAACTTCAAACAAATGAACGTTGTGAATTGACAAGGGTGTCTGCCGGGTGAAACGCAGACATCGTAGAGCATTTTGATGATCTACACATCCGGCGAGATGATTAGGGCATCGATTCTTGCGGTGACGGCATCGACCACTGCGTCCGTGACTCGGTACATTAACTCTGCCTGTCTCGCTCTCCAGTCGACGTTTCTAAGGTGATCGGCCAAGAGGACCGTCTCACGACCGTCTGGGCCGGTGGTTGTGACCTCAAACGCATAGCCCTTTTGCTGCCGCGTCGCGGGACAGAGCAGACAGAGACCGGTCTTCTGGTTGTACGCTTTGGGGCTGAGAACGAGGGCCGGACGCCGTCCGGCCTGTTCGTGTCCGCTCACGGGACTCAGAGTGATCCAGACGAGGTCGCCACGATCGGGGACGAAGTTGCGGCGAGTCACTCCAACACCTCGCGACCCACATCGATTCCAAAGTCGGTCTCTTCATGTCGCTGCGAGGGGCGGCAGTTCCGCAATAACTCCTTGAGGCTGAGCTTAGGTGTCGATCTGGGGCTGATGATCAACTCCCCCTCACGCACTGTGATGTCCACTTCGGCCCCATCGGTCACGTCAACTTCTTCGGCGAGAACCTTCGGAATTCGTATCGCCAAGCTGTTGCCCCATCGCTGAATCTTCGCCATCGCTTGCACTCCGGGACTCAAGGGTTGTGTCTACAATGACTATACCCCTCTGGGTGTGCCCTGTCGAGAGCAGCATCAACGCCCCCGCGCCGGTCTCACCAGCGCGTGATCGAAATGGGTGCATTCCCCGGATTGTGATCCTCGCCAACTGGTGATCTTTGATGTCAGTCTCTCCCTCTCCCCCGCTATCGACGTTCCTATATTTGAAGGACTTTCCAGCGGGGGAGAAGGAGTCTCGCGTCGGCTGACGCCTCCGGTTCGGGGAGTTGCAATGTGGGGAATGCATCCTCGTCGAATCGCTCCACGAAGTTGCAATCGAGTTTGCTAGTCACTGGGAGACAGGGGCCGCCCGTCTGGATCAGCAGGTTTATTCGGGGAGGCGAATCCTTAGCGATTCGATGCGGATGGGGCGAGGACCATATCGGGTGTCGTGGACGCCGAGGATGATGTCACCTCCCCCATAATTCGCCAGCGATTCCTCGTTCATCAGTTTGGCCGTTCCGATTTGTATCGTCAGCTTTTGCTCCTTGACGGTGATCTTTACCGGCTGCAATTTCTTCCATTCGACCTGGCTGAACTTCTGATTCGTCCCCGAGACCGCAGTCGTCCCCTCCATCTCGCAGATGTACCAGGGAGCATCGCTCTGCTTCAGTTGGATGTTCTGAATGCAGTAGCCCTTGGCATCCGGGTTGTTCCACCCACATAACAGAAAGAGACCACCGAAGTCTTTGACTGCAATGCTCCCTTCGAGTTCAAAGTTGACCGCATTCGCCAATCGCAAAGCGGCATGCTTCCCCTCTTTCAACTGAATTCCCCCATCAACGAGGCACCAGTCACCATCAGCGGCAAACTCTCCCAGCAAAAACGGATGCCCCTTTTCCGGACCCTGAAACTTCAATTCGGGAAGATTCTTGACGACTGAGTTCTCGGGGAGAGGTGACGTCCCCCGCGCCCGTCGAGCCGGTGCATGCAACACGGTCCACCGCGTCGTTAATTCCCCATCCTCCGCCCCAGAACAGGGAGCCATATCCGCAAGAGAGACGAGACAGAGCAATGCCCAGACCGAAGCCCTCTGCCGCATCAAAGCGATTCCGAAACCCAACATGACCCACCTGTCAGACAGAAGCAAAAAAACTCACGCAACCCTGCCAGCATACCCCTCCCCCAGACTGATCGCCAGTCTATCTCACAACAATCCGAGACTTCAGACAGGGGGCATGCAGGACTTTACTACTTGTGGACCGATCGCATCGCTAAAGTATTTGTCGAGCCACGAGGAAACGCCGGTGTTGTGACCGGCACTTCGGAGTGGTCGATACTTCGCATGGTCAGTAACTGGTCCTTTCCTTCGTGAGTGGCGTTGTGATGTCTCTATTGAATAGTGGTCGACAAGTCTCGGGGCAGCACCTCTTTTCAGTGGGGAGGCCGGCGATGTTTACCCTCTTGAGTGTGGCGACCCTTTCTATAGCGACCTCGGGTTTAAGAGGGGAAGACTGGCGGGAGTTTCGGGGCCCGACGGGGCAGGGGGTGACCACCTCTCAACAACTGCCGCTGACGTGGAGTCAGACCGAACATGTCACCTGGAAGCAGCCGATTGACGGGGTCGCGTGGTCGTCGCCTGTGGTCAGCGAAGGGGTCATCTATCTGACATCCGCCATCGAGGAGCCAGCCGGTCACTTTGCGTTGGTCACAATGGCACGGTCGTTCGAGACCGGGGCCGAACTCTGGCGGACACCGCTGTTCGAGCACGATGCCAAAGTCGAAATCCATCAGAAGAATAGCCACGCCAGCCCGACGCCGATCGTCGCGGGGGACCGAATCTATGTCCACTTCGGCCCACACGGTTCCGCCTGTCTGTCGACCGCCGGAAAAGTCCTTTGGAAACAGACGCTCCCCTATCGCCCGCAACATGGGAATGGAGGCTCCCCGGCACTGTTCCAAGACCGCCTGATCTATTGTTGCGACGGGACCGATGTGCAATACGTGACGGCACTCGACGCCACCACCGGGAAAGAACTCTGGAAGACCCCGCGAGACACGAAGCCCGATCGTGGATTCTCGTTTTCGACGCCGTTGTTGATTGAAGTCAACGGCACCTGGCAGGCGATCTGTCC
>JAWKTT010000076.1:0-2805 GCA_041398965.1 Planctomycetaceae bacterium
TATGGCCGGGAAAAGTCGTCACGGAAGTCGAGCCTGTCAGCGACTTCTGGGAGGCTGAGCCAGAGCACCAGGACTATCTCGAACGTTATCCCAATGGCTACACGTGTCATTTCGCCCGCCCCGGATGGGTGCTGCCCGAACGTCGCGAGAACGTGACTTCCAATTAGCCGCCAGTCGATAACTGTTGTGTCATGCTCCAGTTTTCGCAGACAACGGACAACAATATCTGTGGTCTGACTGGTCTAAATTTTTCACTGCGACTCAAAGCAGACTCAGATAATGCAACTCAACATTGACGATCGCTTCAACTCCGAACTCCCGGCCGATGGGAACGAGCGGAATGCACGACGACAGGTCGCGAAGGCGGCTTTCTCGTTCGTGCAGCCGCGTCGACCTTCGGCCCCCCGATTGCTGCATGCCTCCGATGAGGTCGCAAAGCTCATTGGTTTAACCCCGGAAGAAACGAAGTCTGCCGAGTTTCTTAACGTGTTTAGTGGAGCTGCGGTCATTGATGGGACGCGCCCCTATGCGATGTGTTACGGTGGTCACCAGTTTGGATCATGGGCTGGTCAACTGGGAGATGGTCGAGCGATCAATTTGACAGAAGTTCAACACGATCAACAGCATTGGATGTTGCAACTCAAAGGAGCGGGGGAGACTCCTTATTCCCGTCAAGGCGATGGCCTCGCCGTATTACGATCCTCGATTCGCGAACACCTGTGCAGCGAGGCGATGTACCACTTGGGGGTCCCCACCAGTCGCTCGTTGTGTGTCGTTCGTACCGGTGACGAAGTCTTGCGCGATGTCATGTACGACGGCCATCCTGCGATGGAACCTGGGGCGGTCGTGTGCCGAGTCGCCCCGAGTTTCATCCGCTTCGGCAGCTTTGAAATCTTCGCATTCCGTAACGATGTCGACACACTTCAACAGCTGACTGACTACACAATTCGTCACCACTATCCGGAGATCGACGTGGCGACGAAAGCAGGCTATGCCAACTTCTTTCATGCCGTCTGCCGTCGCACTTTAGACATGGTCATTCATTGGCAACGGGTCGGATTCGTGCATGGGGTCATGAACACAGACAACATGTCCATTCACGGCGAAACCATCGACTACGGCCCCTATGGTTGGCTCGAAGGGTTCGACACGAAGTGGACCCCGAACACGACCGACGCCGGACGCGGTCGGTATTGCTTCGGCAATCAACCAGGGATCGCATTTTGGAATCTGCAACAGCTCGCCTCCGCCCTTTACCAACTGATTGGTGAGACGGAGCCGCTGATCAGTGCTCTGCAAGAGTTTCAGACGGAGTTTGGTCGACGTAACATCGAGATGCGAGCTGCGAAAGTGGGACTCGATACCGTTCGCCCGGGCGACGAGTCGTTGCTCGACGACTTGATCGAAGTTCTGCAATTGACCGAGACCGACATGACGATCTTCTATCGAAGACTCGCCGATGTCGTCTCGTCGCACACGATCGATGGCAGCGATGAGTTCTTGTCGCCAGTTCGAGACGCTTTCTACAAGCCGGGCGAACTGACTGGGAATGTCCTCGATCGCTGGCGAAGCTGGTTCGATCGCTACCTCACACGTCTGGCCGAGAACGATTCCACAGACCACGAGCGTCGGACGAAGATGAACCAAGTCAACCCGAAATACGTGCTTAGAAACTACATGGCTCAACTCGCCATCGACCAAGCCACGCAGGGGGACTACTCGTTGATTGACGAGTTGTATCAGTTGTTAAAGCATCCCTACGACGAACAGCCCGACCAGGAAAAATGGTTCGCCAAACGTCCCGACTGGGCCCGCCACAAAGTCGGCTGTTCGATGCTCTCGTGCAGTTCTTAGAAGACAATCCAAGCCCGAATGGGGATCGGACGCCGCTGCCTCCGTCGCGCTGGAAGGGAATGTCCGTCGTGTGGTGCAGGGGGACTATGCCGTTTCGTTGGCCATTTCCCTCAGCACTTCGGCGATGATTTGGCAGCCTTCGTCGACTTGTTCTTCGCCGATGTTGAGAGCGGGGAGGAGGCGGAGGACGGTGTCGTGGGTGGCATTGACGAGGAGGCCCCGCTGCATGCACTTCTGCACTGCGGGGGTCGAAGGGATTGCGAGGTCGATGCCGATCATCATTCCAGCAACTCGAATCTCTTCGATCATCGGGAGTTCCTGTTGCAGCGACTCGAAGAAGTCGGCGAAGCGAGCGGACATCGAATGGACGTTCGCCAGGATTCCCTCCTGTTCAATCGTCTCGACGGTTGCCAGTCCGGCTGCCATCGCGAGCGGGTTGCCGCCGAAGGTGCTTGCATGCATGCCGGGTCGCAAGGATGGTGCGACTTCGGCGGTCGAGAGAATCGCTCCACAGGCGACCCCGCCAGCCAAGCCTTTTGCCAGGGTCATGATATCGGGTTGCACACCGAACGTCTGATAGGCAAACCATTCGCCAGTTCGCCCCATGCCGGTCTGTACTTCGTCGAAGATGAGCAGTAAGCCGTGTTCGTCGCAGAGGGATCGGAGTCCTTCGAGGAAGCCTTCGGGGGGGATGTTCACTCCCCCTTCACCCTGAATCGGTTCGATCATGATGGCAGCGGTTTCTCCATCGATCAGATCGGCCACGGCGGCGAGATCACCGAAGGGGGCGTAGACAAAGCCGGGGACCATCGGGCCGAGTCCTTCGTGATACTTCGGCTGAGCCGTCGCGGTGACGGCGGCCAATGTTCGACCGTGAAAGCCATTGGTAAAGGTAATGATCTTGTACCGTTCGGCAGGGGTATGCAGACGTGCGAGTTTGATCGCCCCTTC
>JAWKTT010000077.1:0-2552 GCA_041398965.1 Planctomycetaceae bacterium
TGCTTCGACCGGGTCCATTCGCACGATAAGGCCGTCGCGGGTAAGAGTGCGGAACTGGTCGACGTGCCCTTTGAGAGTCGACAAATTGAAGAGGGTGATGTCGTACTGATCGGCCTGCTGAGCGGCATCGACCAGCTTCCAACCTTCGGCATCCTGTCCGAGACGGAGCAGGTCTTCGGCCAGTTGCTTCTGAGCCGGAAGGAAGGTGGGATGTTTTTCGAGTGCGAGTCGCTGATGAGTGGCCCCTTCGGCAAAGCGATACTTGCGGGAGAGAAGTCGTCCGATGGTGAAGTCGACGTGCGGATTTGTCGCCCAAGTCGAGAGAGCGAGTTTGCGGTCAGCCTGTGCGGCTTCGATATTGCCGAGAATCGTCTGCAATGCACTGCGAAGGGCGAGTGCGTCGGGCTGTTGTTTGTCGATGGTCAAGACTTGCTCGATCAACTGTTTCGATTCGTCATAACGTTCGCCGTCGAAGTGGCGTTCTGCCAGATGCAGCAGGAGCGGGACGAAGTTCGGATTGATGTTGAGGACATGGTCCTGTAGGTCGCTGGCGGTTTCTGTGTCGGCACTGGCGACGGCTAGGGCAAGTGAGAACAGAATTTCGGGATCGTTGGGGAAACTCTTGGCTGCGATGTTGAGATGTTCGGCGGCCAGCGCGAAGTCTCGCTTGTCGAGAGCCAATTGACCAAGAGCGAGAATCGGAAGTCGATGGGACGGGTTGTTTTGACGGGCACGAAGGAAGAATTTTTCCTGAATCATGGCGGCATCGGCTCCTTGCTCGAGCCTCCACTGACCGATCAGCACGAGGTTTTCGGCATCGGTGTATCGCCACGGTGCGGTGTCGATCAGTTTTTCGATTTCGGCGTCGAGGTCCGGGACTTTTTCGGCGTTGCCGGAAAACCGTAGCGATCGACGGAGCAGCAGTCGGAGTCGTACGCTCCACGAGTAGCGTTCGAGGCCCGTTTGAAGAGTGGTGACGGCATCGGCTGGTTTCCCTTGGGCGAGTTCGACATGGGCCTTGAGCATCGGCCAGCCCTCTCCATAGGCTCCGCGTGTGATGGCTGCGTCGGCCTGCTTCCAGCAATCGTCAAACTGCCCCGCCTGAAAGAGTCCCTGGCAGTCATCAATCTCCGCCCCCTGCACTGGCTCCGGGCTGAGGAGGGCCGCGACCGTCAGAATTGTCACCAACATGAGTCGCCACGCACAGTGACCCACACGGAAGCAGGATCCCACTTCTCGAAACATCATCACCCCCCCCAGCAGAGACACGTTTGCTCTCGAACAGAGAGAGGCATCTTCCGGAGAAGGAAAGAGAATTGCAAACTGGTCTGTGGGGAAGATGTGTGTCGGTGCAGAAAGGCGTCGGCTGGATTAGCGTTAGCGTAACCCAGCATGCGGTCGGCTCGTGCTGCTGGGTTACGCCTGCGGCGAACTCGCGCCTACGATTCTTCTCCCGTAAGGGGGTATCAACCAGCAGGAGTGAGCGGTTGGGGGGTGAATTTGGGAATCGCAGTTTGCCTTGGGAGGCGACTTGTGCGATTATTAACCGTCCGAGGGGGGCCGATGTGATGGGAAGCCGACGGTCTGAATTCGTTCCGGTCTCCCTCTTAGAGGGCGAAGTGATGGGGTGCCAATTTCGATTGCTGGCGTTACTGCTGCTCATCTGCCTGACTTCGGTCAGTAGTGGGGAGGATCGGGTTGTCGGTCACGAAGGGGAAGAACTGCGTCGGATGGTGCGACAGCTCGCGGCCGAAGAATTTGCCATACGCGAACAAGCTGAAGTCGACCTCATTTGTCACGGCGTGGCGTCGGCCCCTTATCTCTGGGAGTCGGCGCAGTCGACGGACCCCGAGTTGGCGGTGCGGTCGGTCGAAGTGCTCGTCAAGCTCTATCTGAAACTGCAAGGCACAAAGACCGATGAGATGGATCAAGTGGCGATGCAACTTGAGGCCTTGGCCGGTGTTGAGGATGTCGGAGCCTCGGTCCGGGCACAGAGTGCGCTCTCGCGATTGCAAAACGTTCGACATGAACGAGCCATCGCCGACCTGAAACGACTCGGTGCAAAGGTCGATATGGCCCCCGATCGAGATCGGCTGCTGAGAAATCTCATGCAGCGGTATGGCGACTCCCAACCCGAAATGATTCAAAGAAAATTCGACGAAACGCTCAGCCAGGCTGAGATCATTCGCGAGACACGAAAGGAGATTCCCCTGACTGTCGGGAATGTGTTCTTTACCGATCGTTGGCAAGGAGGTGAAGAAGGGCTGCGCCATCTTAAGCGGCTCCGGAGAAATGAAGAGACCTTCCAAAACCTCGCGCCAGTTCAGGTTTACATCACGACAGACAGCACGGTTTCTCGCGAGGCGGTGCAACTGGCAGCTTCCGCGTTGGGGCATGTCGAGGTTCAAGTTCGCGGCCCTAGCTTAGGAGTTCAGGGCTCTTCCTTGGGGGGAGAAGGGTGTTATATCAGCAGCCTGATTCCCGGTGGAGCCGCCGATCAGGCAGGGTTCATCCAAGGTGATCGAATCCTCCGCGCAATCGCTATCGAAAAC
>JAWKTT010000078.1:0-2107 GCA_041398965.1 Planctomycetaceae bacterium
CTGCGGGACGAAGTCGCTCAGCGGACCGGACTCGGAAAACTGGCGGTCGTTGCCCCCCCAACGCACGACACCGCGGCCGCCGTCGTAGCCGTCCCGACAGACAAAACGGGCTCTGCGTCGTGGGCCTACATCAGTTCGGGAACGTGGTCGCTCATCGGGGTCGAAGTGCAGGAGGCGATCCTCAGTGATGCCGCCCTCGCCCTCAACGTGACCAACGAAGGGGGAATCGACGGCACCTACCGTCTCCTGAAAAACGTCATGGGACTTTGGCTCGTGCAGGAGAGTCGACGATCCTTCGAACGAGTTGGGCGGGTCTACGACTACGACGAACTCACCGCGCTGGCCGAAGCCGCAGAGCCGTTCCGTTCACTTGTTGCCCCCAACGACGACCGCTTCCTCAGTCCCGACGACATGGCGGCAGAAATTCGGGATTGGTGTGCCCAGACCAATCAACCGGTCCCCGAGACCGATGGTCAATGTATCCGCTGTGCCCTCGAGAGTCTCGCCCTGAAGTATCGACAAGTGCTCGAAGGGATCGAATCGCTGACCGGCGAGAAGATCGAAGTGATCCACGTTGTCGGAGGAGGCTCCCGAAACGATCTGTTGAATCAGTTCACCGCCTCCGCCTGCGGTCGCCCAGTAATCGCAGGACCGACCGAAGCAACCGCACTCGGCAACGTCCTCGTTCAAGCCCGCACAGCAGGAGACATCGGCACGCTTGCCGAAATCCGCGAAGTCGTCCGTGCCTCCAGCGATCTCCGCCGATTCGAACCCTGCGACACCGATGCCTGGAACGAAGCCTACGACCGCTTCACCCGCCTCAGCCGCTAGCGGTCTGAACAAGAACAATCGTGCGTCCGTTCTCCAAGCTGACACGAGTCTCTCGTTCGCTTTTTGACCTCGACGTCGAACGGCACAACGTCAGGCTGGAAAACTCTGGCCTTCGTTTGTCATCAGGCTGCTCAACAATGTGGTGATGCATGTGCATCAACCCGACACGCTCGATTTGCTCCCGGCGTCATGTCTGGGACAAGATTCAACGTATGAACGTCACGAATCTCACGGACTCGTTTGACGCAGTCCCCCGGTGTCGGGTCAACTATGTCATCCATCCTGAGCGATGGACGGGCCGACGTTTCCATGGCTCGACGGTCTGCTGGTCTTTCTTCTCTCCCTGTTACTCACTGAGGCGGCTTCCTGATGGACGCACTGCTTATCCTGGCGATCGGTATCGCGACTGTTCTCGGACTCATCCTGGTCTTCCGTGTGAACGCCTTTCTCGCTCTGCTGACGGCAGCAATCGTCGTCAGCCTGTTGGCACCCGGAGAGATCGCCGACAAGATTAGCCGAGTCGCGAGGGAGCTTGGGAATTCGGCGGGGAACATCGCTGTCGTCATTGCTCTTGCGGCGATCATTGGCGAGTGCATGATGCTCAGTGGAGCAGCCGACAGGATTGTCCAGGCGTTTCTCCGGATGCTGGGCGAGAAGAGAACCTCCTGGGCGTTGATGTCGAGTGGATATATCCTCGCCGTCCCGGTTTTCTTTGACACCGTCTTCTATCTGCTGGTCCCCCTGGCCCGTTCGTTGTATCGCAAGACGAAGAAAAACTACCTGCTGTCGATCCTGGCGATTGCTGCCGGTGGAGCCATTACCCACACACTGGTCCCGCCGACCCCCGGTCCGTTGCTGATGGCGTCGAACCTGAACATCGACGTCGGCTTGATGATTTTGATCGGAGGACTCGTTGCGATTCCTGCGGCCATCGCCGGTCTCGCCGTCAGCCGCTATCTCGATGCCAAGCTCGATATCCCCTACCGCGAGGCGGAGAACACTCCCCCCGAACAGCCGAGCGAAGCGGTATCGCTTCCACCCCTGTGGTTGTCCCTATTGCCGGTCCTGTTGCCGGTGTTGCTGATCTCAGCGAAGACGGCGTTGTCAACAATTGCTGACAACGAAGGGGTCGCCCGGCTGACGGTTGCGGACGTCTCACACTGGGACGAACTGCAAACAACACTTCAGTCCACTGATCCAATCTTGTCACCTGCGGGCCGAGTACGTTCACTCCTCACCGACGATCTCCGTCAGTCAATCGACGCAGCCACTCCAC
>JAWKTT010000079.1:0-2039 GCA_041398965.1 Planctomycetaceae bacterium
CTTGTTGCCGTCGTTCGCCCTTGCAATCCGTCAAAGTGAGTCTCCGGCTTACTGTAAATCCAACCTCGCAAACCGGTTGCACCGAGGTTGTATGTGCGCTCCCGATCAACCGATCGATCCTGAGTGAGATCAGGACCTGCGGAGGCAGCTTTGGCCATCGGAGAAGCGTCCGCCAGCGCTGCAAACAACATGGCCCAGCACAAGAGACTTCGGTCGTTGATCATCATGATTGCCCAAACGGGTTTCGGTATCGCGAGACTCTCCTTCGTCAGAGCGATGAGATTAACGCATTCCCGGAAACCGTGGAATCGAGCCCTCGAAAACTCTATGCGTCGATCCCTCGATCCGCACAGCCGTCGCTCGCCCGACGCTCGATCACGAAGCCATCCCCCCTACTCCTGCTGAGAATCGTGTGAAGCGATGGACTGGGAACGACCCGAGCCGAGTCTGGCCGGATCACTCGGGAACTTCAGTTCAAACAGACTGTCATCACCGTCGATTTGGCTCGTGACGAACCTCATCAATCCGAGATTTCCGTTGCACGTCACTTAGCAGCCCGTTCAAAACGACCGTGGATCAGCCTTTCCAACCGGACACAAGCAACTCGTTCGCCTTATTGCCTCGACATCAACCGACACCATGTCAGGCTGAAAAGTCTGACCGACGTTGTGTACGCCGGGCAGGGGCGTGTTGCTGTGGGGTGGGAGTCCCCTGTACGAGGCTGGTAACTTCTGGAGATGAGTATCTGATGTTTTGCTTCAGAAGGGAAGTACAAGACGAAGGCTGGCACCGAGCGAAAGGTTGTTGCCGTAAGGGTGTCCGAAGTCCCATCGAGTCGGGAAGGGCCGAACGATGAAGAACAAGGAGGATCCATCGGCCAACTCGAAACGATGGACCCCCTTCGGTCAAGTCGACCAGTCTCGTTCAGGCGGCGTCGGCTCGGAGACCACAGGTTCAATGTCCCGACCGGGATCAACCACTGCGGCGCGGGCCGAGCAACCAGCCTTGAGTCGACGCGATCAGTTTCTGACGGTAGCAGTCCTCCATGAGTCCAACATCGAGCCTGCTTTCTGAAAGCAACTGTCGCACTCGACTTCCCACCTTCGTTGAACCGCCGGATGCGGACCCGCATGTCCGGTGGTGTGGGGAGGGCGGTCAGCAATGACCGTCCTTACCCGACTTATGCGGCTTTGTCGCTTCCAGATTCAGTTGAAGGGTCAGACAACGATTTGCTTACCTTTTCGATCATTTGAACAGTCTTCGAGCGGCCGAGGAAAGAAAACAATCCACTTGAGTTGATTGATTTATTAGTGAGTATCAGTGATGCAAGTACGACGAACGCTACCGAACTAATCAAGAACCAAGGAACGGCCGGAAGTGAATATACTGCAAGGAGTATCGCCGCGAGTAAAGATATGAACGCTGCAACCAGACAGAAGTTCACCAGACGTGGGCGAATTTGAAAGATTTGCTGAGAGTGTTTGGTCCGTGACATCGCAGAATTCCACATCTGATGTTGTAGGAGTTACAACCAATGTGAATATCGACCGAAACGGACGGCTCAACCAACCCCACTTGAGGGAAGCGGCAGGAATTGTGGCATTGAAGAGCAACATGTTCTCCGTAAGTCGTTACCATCACGAATGTTGCGACTTTAGCGTTTTTTTGACTTGGTTCGTATAAAAGTGTCCGATGCGGACATCGTGGGACTAGGAGATTCGTTGTGAGTCAAAATGACGGCGCGATATTTTTTGTGTCGCGATGAGGAAGACTGCTTTGCCGCATAACGACCGCCATCACCGGGTGGCGGGAGTTGATTTTGATTTCAGAAAACGCTGGCCACCGCCACTCCGGTGCATGGCATGGGTACGCCTGGCATGGCGTGTGACTTGTGGGGTGCCGTTTCCTGTTTGGGAGGCCAGTCCCCTGTACGAGAACGAAGGTCTTGTGGAGTGATGGTACTTCCATTGAACTGCATGAATCAAGTACGAGACGAGGGCAACTGCGGGGAGGCAACGATCCGTGGGGAGGAAGCCTGC
>JAWKTT010000080.1:0-2014 GCA_041398965.1 Planctomycetaceae bacterium
GCAGGCTCCTGACAACCATCCTGGTCAATGAAAAGCGTCCCCTCGGACGCGGCGTCGTGCCAGAACTAAAGAAATAGTCCCGACTTGTAGCACCATCCGTCCGAAAATCCTGCGGACGAAGTTCCTCGCGTCCAGCGTTGCGAGGGGGATGGCACGACGGTCAACTACCCAAAGTATCGACCATCGCACCCCCGCCACGCGAGAGAAATTTCGCAAGGATCTTCACTTCGCGACCTCTCAGAAGCAAATTCGATTGACGGGGGGAGACTCATTCAGGATATGATGCAGCCGTCCAGGCGATGTCCCTCCCTGCGGGCCCGAACGTTCGTATTCCTCACGAGTTTGACGAGTGATGTCTTCTCCCTTTCTTCAGCGCCTCGACGACTTCGCCGAACGCTGGGGGGACCGTTTTCATCCGATTGTGGTCCGGGAGGTGCGGCAGGCATTGAAGAGTTCGGGATTTACGATCTCCTTCATGCTGCTGTTGCTGGCTTGCTGGATCTCCTCAATCGCGTTGATGATTACAGGGGGAGAGTCGACGAACTTGGCGGTCCTGGGGGAGGAGTTCTTCGCCTACTACTTTTTCCCATTGAACATCGCACTCTGCTTTGTCATCCCATCGATCCTGTTTCAGAATGTCGTTGCCGAGTTCGATGGGCAAACGTTTGAGATGCTCGCCATCACCACCCTTTCTGCTCGATCGATTGTGTTTGGCAAGCTGAAGAGTGCGTCGATTCAGATGGGAGCATTCTTTTCGGCTGTGGCCCCGTTTCTGTGCTTCACTGTCTTGCTGGAAGGGGTCAGCGTCCTCGGGATCGCGATGGCTCTGGTGGTCGCTTATCTGGCAGGTCTCTCCAGTTGTATGGGGGCAATGATGTTAGGGTCGCTCGGTAAGCAGTCGGGCTGGCGGATCGTTTGTCTCCTGTTCTCGCTGATCAATGGCCTGTTCATGTGTAGCGTCGCTCAGGGACTGGGGACCATGTTATCCCGAGAGGCCACTTCGAACATTTTCTTAGGGGGAATCTGTGGAGGAGCAGCCTGCTTTTCGTATGGTTTCCTCTTCTACTCACTGCTGACCGTAGGGGTGTCGGTCGCCCAGTTTTCGCCGACATTGCCGAAGTCAACCGGCCACCGCTCGTCTGCTCTGACGAAGGAGAATCAGCGAAATCGCTCCAAAAGTTCAAATCAAAAGCGGGCCCCCGCCCCCCCGATCGACACCCCCACTCTGCTGTCCACTGACACGACACCTCCATCGTCCCCCCCCGACCCCACCCCGTAAAGTCCGGGGGAATCAAGGCGGAACGTCGCAGACCCTCCGGGGTATGGCAACGGCCAACAGGTTGATGGGACGGCATCTCCTTGGTGATGAGTGGGATGCACCGTCGCTAAAAAAAAGCGAGCAAAGTGGCGTTCAGTTCGTGACCTGTACGACGTCCAATGGTCGCTTCGACCTCCTCGCATGGTGGCTGCTTCAATGGACAGACTTGTCCGCCTTCCGAGAGGTGAAGTTTGTGATCTTGTCGCGGATTACTCGGGTTGTGGGTTTGCTTTCTTCTTGGGGGCCCGTTTCGGTTTTGCCGGTGCGACCTGTTTGACTTCGTCTTGTGGCTGATTCCAAAGTCGATAGGGGTCGTTGTGGAGCCGCATCTCTGCGAGGAGTTTGGCTTCCATCTTCGCCAGAACGTCGGCGTATTTGGGGTCGGTGGCCAAGTTCCGTTGATGCGGTTCTGGGGTCACTCCGGTTAGGGCGATGACGTCGGGGTGATGATGCTCGTCTAAGAATTCGTGCGGATTTTCTTTGAGATTGAAGAGTTGCGTCTGTTGCACAGTTCCATCAAGGACGTCGAACTTCACCAGTTTCCAGTCACCTTCTTTGACGCAACGCATTCCGGGCTTAGTCCCACCACAGTAGACGCCGTACAGGACGTCACGGATCGTCTGTTGTTTTCCTTCGAGGACCGGCCGAAAGCTCTTTCCTTCGTTGCTGTTGGGCGGGGCCACTCCGGCCAGGTCG